>NZ_JAGLCD010000001.1 GCF_023146395.1 Aeromicrobium sp.
GGGGTCTCGGTACGCCGCTCGCAGAGCTCGCGTGCACTCGACCAGCGGGATGGTGCGCCCCCGGTGGTCGAGTGGGCCCGAGGAACGAGGGCCCGTATCGAGACCCGGCCAGGTGGCGGTGCCCGGAGGTGCCGGCCGGTGGCGGGCGGGTGCCGTGACCTGCGGGGGTCTCGGTACGCCGCTCGCAGAGCTCGCGTGCACTCGACCAGCAGGGTGGTGCTCGCCAGTGGAGGGGAGTCGTCGACCGGTCGGGTGGTGGCGCCGGACGGGAGCGTCAGGCGCGGATGGTGACGGGGGTGCCGAGGGGGAGACCGATCGTCTCGACCAGGGCGGTGATCTGCTCGTTCGGCAGCCGGATGCATCCCGAGCTCGCGTCGGAGCCGACCAGCTCCGGTTCGTTCGTCCCGTGCACGCCGATGACCCCCTCGCCGCCGGCGAACTCGGTCAGGACGTTCGAGTATCCCGACAGGCCGTAGGCGTACGGCCCGTAGACACCGTTCGGGTCGGGTGGCTGCAGGAGCTCCTTGATGTAGTAGTCGCCGCCCGGCGTCGGTCGATCCGTGCGTCCCACGCCCACGGGCGTGCGCAGCACCTCCTCGCCCGCCTGCGTCACGACCAGCTCGTGGTCGGTGAGCGCGATCTCCATCGCGAAGGAGTGGTTGCTCAGCCGGACGTCGCGGGCTCGGACGTAGCCGGTCGTGCCGTTCGGTCGGACCGGAAGCTGGACGTGCAGCCACGCACTGCCCACCTCGAGCGCCAGCAGCACGACCTCGCCGGAGGCCTCGTCGCCACGGTTCAGCACCATGGCCTCGGCGCCCTCGCCGCCGGGGGTGTCCAGATCGCCCGGGGCGTCGTACACCTGGAGGGCGGGAACGATCGACGTCGCGACCGAGGTCACGTCCGGGTCGCTCGTGGCGGTGGGGGACGGGCCGGGCTTGGCGTCGGACTCGGAGTCGTCGGAGCAGCCGACGAGCGAGACGAGCGCCAATCCACCGGCAGCCGCGAAGAGCGAACGACGCGTCAGCCGCGGCACGGGGGTCTCGGTCATGGCCCACACGCTACGACCCGGCACCTCAACCTGCTGGTCAGTGATCCGCTCGTGGACGATCCGCAGATTCACGTGTGACGAACCGGCCCCGACGGTCATGTAGGTCGTGAGGGCGCGACCGCCGTCCTTGCCCAACGTCGAGAGGGTCAAGTCAATGCGCAGATGGATGTTCGCCACGGGGGTAGCCGCCCTCGTCGGAGGAGTCATGACCGCGATACCGACGACGGCGAGTGCCGCGTCGTTCACCGCGTCGAGCACCGCCGACGACCCGGCCGACCCGACCACGTTGCGCGGCGCGATCGCCGTGGCTGAGGCGAACGGCGAGGCCGACGTCATCACGCTCCAGAGCGGGGCCACCTACACGCTGACGGACGCCGAGGGCGACCTCGACATCACGACCGAGATCACGATCGAGGGCAACGGGGCGACGATCGACGCCTCGGGCCTCGGCGATCGAGCCTTCCACGTGCTCGCCGGTGGCGACCTGACCATCTCGGACGTCACGGTGACCGGTGGCCGTCCCGGTGACGCCCCGTCGGCCGCTGGCGGCGGCTCCGGCGGCGCCTTCCTGAACGCCGGCACGCTGTCGATCTCCGGCTCCGTCCTGGACGACAACTCGGCCGATCGCGCCGGTGGCGCGATCGAGGCCTCGGCCGGCAGCACCACGACCCTGGCCAACACCGACCTGACGAACAACGCCACCGGCGCGGCGCCGGGCAACGGCGGTGGTCTCCACCTGACCGGCGCGGGCACCGTCTCGATCACGGGCGGAACCGTCTCGGGCAACACCGCGGCCGCCGAGGGTGGTGGCCTGTGGAACTCCGGCGCCGGCACGATGACGGTCGACGGCACCACCGTCACCGGCAACACGGCCTCCGGTGCCACCGCCGACCAGGGCGGCGGCGGCCTCTTCCAGGAGGCCGGGGGCGGAACGCTCACCGTCCGCAACGCGTCGATCACCGAGAACGTCGCCGATGGCGCCGCTGGATCGGGCGGCGGAATCCTGAACGACCAGAGCGCCGTCACGGTGCAGAACTCCACGATCTCCGGCAACACCTCGGTGCGAGCCGGCGGCGGCATCGAGGCCAACGTCGGCACGACCAACCTGTCCGGTGTGACGCTCGACAGCAACAGCACCGGCGGATCGCCGGGCAACGGGGGCGGACTGCACATCACGGGTGCCGGCAATGCCGAGATCACCGGTTCGACGGTCACGGGCAACACGGCGACGCTCGAGGGCGGCGGCCTGTGGAACGGATCGGGCACGATGACGGTCTCCACCACCGAGATCACGGGCAACACCGCATCCGGTGCCGGCGCGGACGACGGCGGCGGCGGACTGTTCAACAACGGTGGCACGCTGCAGATCTCCGGCAGCACGATCGAGGGCAACGAGGCTGACGGCGCTGCCGGTTCCGGAGGTGGCGTGCTCACGCTCGGCGGCACCCTCGAGGTCACGAGCTCCTCGATCGACAACAACACCGCGGTGCGCGCCGGCGGTGGCATCGAGGCCACCGAGGGCAGCACGACGACGATCTCGGGCGGCAGCCTCAGCGAGAACGTCGCGGGTGCCGGACCGGGCAACGGCGGTGGCCTTCACCTGACCGGCGCCGGCACGGTCGACGTCGACGGTGTCGTCGTGGCGGGCAACCTGGCCGCCAACGAGGGCGGCGGACTGTGGAACTCGGCCACCGGCACGATGACGGTCACGTCGTCGACGATCAGCAACAACACCGCCTCGGGCGCCCCCGCGGATGCAGGCGGCGGTGGCCTGCACAACGACGGCGGCGAGCTGTCGGTCGAGGGCTCGGTCATCGAGGGCAACAGCGCCGACGGTGCAGCTGGCTCGGGCGGCGGCATCCTCAACGCCGGCGGCGGAACCCTGACGGTCACCGGTACCGACATCCTCGGCAACGACGCGGTCCGCGCCGGCGGTGGCATCGAGGCCACGGGCGACGGGTCGGTCACGACGGTGAGCGACGTGCTGCTGCAGGGCAACTCGACGGGCTCCGGCCCCGGCAACGGCGGCGGCCTGCACCTGACCGGTGCCGGCACGGTCACCGTGGACGCCTCGCTGGTCAGCCAGAACAGCGCCACCAACCAGGGTGGCGGTCTGTGGAACTCCGGTACCGGGACGATGACGGTCACGCGCACCACGCTGACCGCCAACACGACCGCCGGCCAGGGTGGCGCGCTGTACAACGTCGGTGGTGACCTCACCGTCGAGGGCAGCACGATCAGCGCGAACACGGCTGCCGTCGGCGGCGGTGTGGCGACCGATCCCGGCGCTGCTGACGACGCCACGACGTTGATCCAGGTGACCGTCACGGACAACTCGACCGGTACGGCCGGACCCGTGACGCTGGGCAACAGCATCCTGTCGGGCAACGACGGTGACGACGCCGTCACCGCCGTCACATCCCTCGGCGGCAACGTCGTGGGCACGGCCGTCGACACCGACGACGACAGCGACGTGCAGACCGACGACCCGCGGCTCGGGGCGTTGGCTGACAACGGTGGTCCGACCCCGACCCACCTGCCCGCAGCCGGTAGCCCGGCGATCGAGGCGGGCGTCGACGGTCTGGGTGACCTCGACACCGATCAGCGTGGGTTCGCCCGCGTGGTCGGTGCGGCGCCGGACGCCGGTGCCGTCGAGGTCGGCGCGGCCGCTGACGGCGGCGGCGACCGAGCCGGCAACGACGGTGGCGCGCCGGCGGCTCCGGCGCGGGCCACCACCCGCCAGCCCACCTACACGGGCTGACTCCACGAGGTCGGCGTGCGTCAGGGCCAGGGGACTGGTCGTCACGTACGCCGACCTCGTGACGGCGTGGTCGGACGCGCCGAGCATGAGGTGCCGGAGCGTGCGGCGGAGGAAGGGAGCAGCGCGGGTGCGTATCATCGGGTCCGTGGAGTCAGGCACGTCGGAGCGTGACCTGCTGACCCGGTTCCGCGATCTCGATCCTGACGCCTGGGAGACCGTCTACCGACGGTCGTACTCGCGCCTCGTGGAGTACGCGCGCCGCCGGCTGCCCAGCGGCTACGACCCGCACGACGCGGTTAGCGAGTGCCTGGCCCGCGCGGTCGACCGGATCGACGACCTCGCCGACCAGGGGGCCCGGGTCGAGGCCTGGCTCTACGGGATCCTGCGCCTGGTGGTGCTGGAGCAGATTCGGCGCTCGGGCCGACAGGAGCGGGAACGTCCGGTCGCCGGAAGCCCGCTCGGACTGGCCGAGGTGGCGGACGACCGAGGTCCGCTCGAGCACGTGCTGCGCGATGAACAGGTCGGGTCGGTACGGACGGCCTTCGAGAGACTCTCGGTCGACGACCAGGAAGTGCTCTGGCTCCGGCAGGTCGCCGAGCTCTCGGTCGCCGAGGTGGCCGCGGTCCTGAAGAAGGGGCACGGCGCGGTCAGGCAGGCTAATTCCCGGGCGCTCGCGCGCCTCCGGACGCTCATCGAGGAGGTGGACGCATGACGCACGAGGACGAAGGCCCGGCCGACGACATGAATGACGCCGAGGCGGAGCTCGAGCGCTTCCTCGGTGCGGAGCTTCGGCGGGCGTTCCCCGACTCGGGCGCCGGACCGACCTCGGAGCAGGTGGCCGCGTTGCGCGACCACGTGGCCGCCTCGCGTCGTCGACCGGCGCGCGGCGGGTGGCGTCTGCTTGCCGCAGCCGTGGCACTCGTCGTCGCGGGTGCCGGCATCGGCGTGGGCGTCGCCACCTCGATCCGTGGTGGTGACGACGGTCTCCTGGCTCGCGGCTCGGACGAGTTCGTGGCCGAGCTGAGCGGCCCGGCCGGGGCGCGCGTCGCGATCGAGGGTGCCGCAGCACCTGAGGGACGCATCATCACGCTGAGCTCCGACACGTTGCCGGTCGTGCCGTACGAGCAGTACTACGAGCTGTGGTTCCTGAGCGACGAGAGCGGCTCGACGTGGGTCTCGGCGGGCACGTTCCATCCGGACGACGAAGGCAACACCGTCGTCGTGCTGCACGCCGCGGTCGATCCCCGCACCACGAGCGAGATCCGGATCACGCGTGAACCGCGCGACGGGTCACCGGCTCCGTCCGGCGACCTGGTGGCGTCGGGCCCGGTCGACCTGATCGACTGACCGACTCCCGCCAGGGTGGTGAGCCCGTGAACGTCCTCAGTGCGTCCGCCGACGACGGGCGATGACCCACGCACCGACACCGAGCACGAGCACGATCGCGAGCCACGGGGTGGCCACGCCAGCCGCAGTGACGACGCCGTTGACGGTCCCCACGACGCTGTTCCAGCCGGTGCGCAGACCGCCGAGGAAGCCGTCGGGCTCGACCGTGGCGGTCGTCGGCGTCTCCGCGAAGCTCACCGAGAGGGAGGCGAGGTCGACCTGCTCCCCCAGGGCACTGCGCTGGGCGACCAGCCCGTCGAGCTCGGCCTGGCGCTGCGTCAGGTTCGACTCGGCCGCGACGACGTCGGCCGTGGTCGTCGCCTCGCTGAGGATCGCGGTGAGGCGGGCGATCGAGGTCTGCAGCGCCGCGATGCGTGCATCGAGGTCCACGACCTGGGCGGTGACGTCGACGCGGTCGAGCGACGACGACTCGAGCTCGCCCAGGTCTCGCAGCTCGTCCAGTGCGCCGTTGACACCACCGGCGGGCACCCGCACGGTCAGAGACGTGCGGGCCTTCTGGTCCGACCGGCTGTCGATCCGGCCCCCTGCGCCCTCGACCCACGTGCCGAAGTCGGTGGCGGCGCCCGCCGGGTCGTCGACGACGACGGCTGCGGCGCCGGTCGTGACGACACTCCGCTCGGCTGCTGTTCCCGGCTCGGCCGGGAGCACCTGCGGTCCCTGGCCCTCGGTCGCCGTGAGGTCGCTGAGGTCGGCCGGTACCGGGGTGTCGTCGCGATAGCTCAGGACGTCCGGCGAGATCTCGGGCCCTGACGCCGGTGCGGGGAACGACGAGAATTCGCTCGTCGCCCCGGTCTCGGTGGTGATCGCGGCGGTGCCCACCACCAGTCCGACCGCGACCACGGCAGCGGCAACGCCACCGGCGGCGACGCGAGTGCGGCGGCCGCGCCGGCGGATGTCGGCGTCGACATCGGCCATGACGCGGGTGCGGATGTCGTCGATGCGCTGGTCGTCGAGGACGGTGCCGGTGCTCATGCGGTCTCCCGGAGGGCTCGAAGGTCGGAACGCAGCCGGGCGCGCAGGCGGGAGAGCCGGTTGCGGACGGAGGCATGGGTCAGGCCGAGCCGCTCGGCGGCCTCGGCGTAGGTCAGGCCGTCCTCGAGACACAGCTCGTACAGTGCGCGGTCGGTGTCGGCCAGCCCCGCGACGGCGCGGTCGATCTCGGCCCGCACGTCGGCGGCCTCGACGATGGCAGGCACGTCGTCCGCGGCCACGATCTCGTCCGGCAGCTCGGTCGTGCGCCGCTCGCGTCGGACGGTGCCCCGGCGGGCGTTGAGGGCGACGTACCGTGCCGTGACCAGCAGCCAGGGGAGCGCCGACCCGGCGGTCGAGATCGCGCCGAGCCGCCGCCAGGCGGTCACGAAGGTCTCCTGGGTCGCGTCCTCAGCGGCCGAAGCGTTGCCGAGCACGGCGTACGCCTGCCAGTACACGGGGCGCACGTGGCGGTCGTACAGCTCGCCGAACGCGCCACGGTCGCCCGTGCGGGCGCGACGGATCAGCGTCGCGTCGGTCACGTCGTCCACGGCACACCTTCCGTCAGGTCGATCTGACCATAGGTGTCCGGAGGGCACCGGGCCGTCTCACCCGAGACGAAGACGGTCCGGACGCTCACCCGACCAGGCGAACGCCGTTGCACGAGGGGCGGCCGAGCATCGTGACGTCCATCGTTCCGAGGCGAATGCCGAGCAGGGACAGGACAGGGTCCAGCAGGGGTTCGACGACCGAGTTGGCCAGTGAGAGCACCGGGTTGACGACGAGACCGAGGAGGGTCCCGAGGCCCAGCAGGCTGTCGTCGGTGATCCGAAGCTTGAGGTTCACCGCGCTGCCGTAGGTCCGCATGCCGGGGGAGGACCCATCGGCCTGAGGAGGGTAGGTGAACGACTGCTCGGAGCTCGATTGGGCGACTCCACCCGTGAGGCCGACCTGGATCGCAGGCAGCGGCCAGAGCTGCAGCACCGTGAGCCGCGCGCTGCCCGTGCCGCCGTAGCCGACGACACTCGCCACGGAGGTGTCTCCCACGATGGATGCGCTCGGGTTGCCGCTGCAGTTGAGCCGGCTCAGGGTGGCCGTGCCCGACGCGACCCTGACCCCCAAGGACAGGTTGGCCGCCTGGATCCCCAGCCCGCCGGTGCTGAGTCCGGTCTGCAGGTCGACGCGGACCTGCGCGGTCTTGGCCTGTACCCCGACCTTGCCGCACGCGATCTGGGGCGGTTCGATGACCGTGATCTTGGCGTCGGCGAGGCTGACCGGTCCGACGGACAGCCCGAGGCTGGAGATGTTGAGGGCATTCTTGCCGTTCGACGCCTCCACTGCGGCGCTCACGATGGCCGAACCCACGAGGTCGAGGGCGTCGACCGTCGTGGTCAGGCCTGACGCGCCGCTTGTGCCCAGGTTGAGGATGTCGGTCACGCTGATCGTCAGCGCCCCGACATTGGCGGCGAGGGTCCGGAGCACCTGCGCCCGGACCGCGTTGCCGTGCTGCTCCAGGACGGAAGCACTGGCGAGGAGGAACCCGCCGAGCGAGACGTTCGCGTTGTCGACAAGGGCGTGACCAGTGCCGGCCTTGAGCGCCGTGTCCAGCTCGGCGATCGGGATCGAGAGGCCGTGGAGGCCGACGAGACCGCTGTCGTAGCCGACGAGTCCGAGGTTGATCGTGAGGATGTTCCTGAGGATCGGTCCGAGCGCGCTCTGGTTGGTGTTCAGCACCAGGGCCGTCGTGCCCGCGGAGAAGCAGACGGCGGGCGCGTCGGTCGACCCGACGGCCGCGCGGGAGGCGCGGCCGGAGTCGGTGCCGATCACCGGGGCGAACGCGAAGTCGACCGTGGTCGCGGCCACGATGCGGACGGCGTCGCAGGCGCCGGCATTCGACCCGGCGACGAACTGCCGGGTGGTGGGATCGAGATGTCCGGGGGTCACGACCAAGGGCGAGGACCGGCCGATCGATGTCCCCTGCCGCGCCAGGCTCTTGGTCGCCGCTGCTGTCAGTGCCGTCTGGTCGCAGCTCGTCAGCCCCGGATCGCGGGCCGTGTCGAGCGCGACGGCATCGGCGACGGCCTGCATGTCGCGGACCGCCGCGCGTTGCAGCCCGAGATCGACCGCGAAGGCCGTGAAGGCGAGGACCACGACCATCAGAAGGGCGGCCATCGGGACGATGGCTCCGCTCTCGTCCCGATCGTGGCGACGCGAGAGTCGCGGAGACCTCATGAGTTGACCTGCACCGTGGTGTTGTAGATGAGGGTCTCAGGCAGGACGACGCCCAGGCCGGGGAATGACGGGATCAGCGGATTCGCCCGGTACGAGTAGCGGAGGTCGACCTTGACGCACTTCGTGGCGGCGTTGTTCGTGCACGCGGTAGCCGTCGACGGGACCGAGCACGTGCCGACGGTCGCCCCGTTCCTCGTCAGGGTGCCGGCCGCCGTGCACGTGACGCTGTACGAGCTGAGGCTGCGGTTGATCGCCGCGATGGCGGCATCCTTCGTGCTCAGGCTTCCGGTCGTGCTGACGCCGACCGTCGGAGCCACGGCGAAGACCCGCGCTCCTTCGGCTGCCGCCTGACTCATGCCCTGGCGAAAGCTCAGCATGTAGCCGTAGCTGATGATGCCGAAGACGAGGGCGATGAACAGTGGCGCGATGAGGGCGAACTCCACCGCTGCCACGCCGTCCTCACGATGGCGTCGTCGAGTCATGACAACTCTCCCTGTGTTGTCTGCTCCGCTCCTGTCTCTCCTCAGGGGCGGGTCGCAGGTCGTGCTCCGTGGGCGGTCTCCCCACCGCTCACGGGACCTACTACCCGCCCGATACTAGGTACTGAGGTGAGGAGGGTCACTGGTCCTTTGGGACTAAACCACCGGAAACGACTGGGGCTCCCGGGTTCGGGCGACCAGGTCCAGGTCAGTGGTGATGACCAGGTGCGCGGCGCGTGCTGAGTCCCGGGCTGTGACGGGACCTTTCGCAGGAGCGCGAATCGGCGGACACCGCCCCAGCTCGGGTCTACAGTCGAGTCGACCGAGGGAGGAGGGACCCCATGGAACCCTCGCAGGGCTCGAGCCCCGACGATCGTGGTGCCAGCGCCCTTGAGTACGCGCTCCTGGTCGCATTCGTGGCCGGCGTCGTCGTCGGTGGCGTGATGCTGCTCGGCGAGCTCGTGCCGGCGCTGTACGAGGTCGCCTTCCCCGTCGGTGGGTGACGTGGGTCACATCATCTAGTCGCAACGGACTACGCCAAGATGGCCCGTAACTTCTATGGCCGACGAGTCGTTAGTCCCCCTACGTTTCTTCCCAGGGAGAGTCACCACACGGTGACTGGAACAACACTGAGGGAGAAATATCATGACCAAGCTCTACGCCACGATGCTGTCGTTCATCGCCACCGCGCCGAAGCGTGACGAGAAGGGTGCGACCGCCGTCGAGTACGGCCTGCTGGTCGCCCTGATCGCCGCCGTGATCGTCGCCGTCGTTGCTCTGCTCGGCACGCAGATTCGGACCGCCTTCACCACCGTTCTCACGAACATCGGTGGCACGGCCCCGGCCTGATCGACATCCTGGCCGGGGCGTGGCGGGCAGCTGCCCGCCACGCCCCGGCAGCTTTTTGGGACTTCGAGTCCCCGACCGCCCTCGCGCGGTCACCCCGCTGGCGTAGGGAGACGCCGGCGGTTCCACTTCAGATCTGAGGGAGCAGAGATGAAGAAGCAAGTCATCGCCATCATCGTGGCGGCGGTCCTGGCCCTGCTGGCCGTCGTCGCACTGGTCGTCTACGCCAATAACGCCGATGACCGGGCCCTGGAGGGCACCGAGACCGTCGAGGTCCTGCAGGCCACGGAGGACATTCCGGTCAAGACGCCGGCCAGCGAGCTCGCCGGCAAGGTCGAGCTGGTCAAGATCCCCAAGTCGGTCCAGGTCCCGGGCGCGCTCGCCTCGCTCGACGACCTCGAAGGGCAGGTCACCGCCGTCGCGATGGTGGCCGGTGACCAGCTGTCCGAAGCGAAGTTCGACGACCCGGAGTCGGTCAAGGGCCCCGCCGCGCTGCCGGACGGGATGCAGGAGCTCACGATCCAGATCGACGGCGCGCGGTTCGTCGGCGGTGCCGTCAAGGTCGGCGATCGCGTGGGTGTGTTCACGTCGTACCAGGCCGGCCAGGTCACCTCGAACCCGATCAACCAGCTGTTGGTGCTGCGGGTCGACACCGGTGTGGCCGGGTCAGAGGCCGCCACCGGGACGCTCGTGACGGTCGCGGTCGACACGCTGCAGGCGCAGCAGATCGTGAACGCGTCGGAGTTCGGCACGATCTGGATGACCCTCCAGAACGACACGACCGACGTCAACGGCCCCGGCACGATCAACCAGACGGGGGTGGCCCCGTGATCGGCATCGTGCTGGTCGTCGGCACGGACGACGAGACGGCCGAGAACATCGGCGCCGCCATCGGCTACCGCGCGGTGGCTCTGAGCGCGGCCTCGGTCTCGGCTCCGAGCGTGAGTCTGCTGCGGGGCATGGACGCCGCTCAGCTGCCGGGCGTCATGGTGTTCACCGACGAGGTGCCCTTCGAGCGGTCGATCTCGATGGCGGCCGAGGTGCACGCGGTGCGACCCGACATCGTGATGGTGCTCGTCTCGAACGGCGAGGCCCCGGTGCTGATCGAGGCCATGCGCGCCGGCATCCGTGACGTCGCGTCGTCGCTGGAGGACGCGACGTTCCTGTCCAACCTGCGGGCCACGCTCGACAGCCAGGGCGGCGCGAACGCCGCCGGCCTGGCGCCGTCGCGCCCGTCGCAGCCCGTCGACTTCACGTCCCGCACCATCACGGTGCTCTCGCCGAAGGGCGGCGTGGGCAAGACCAACATCTCGGTCAACCTCGCGGTGGCCCTGGCCGAGCAGTCGCCGATGGACGTCGTGCTCGTGGATCTCGACCTGATGTTCGGCGACGTGTCGACGGTGCTGGACCTGCACCCCACTCACACCTTGGAGGACGCCTTCAAGGCGGGGGGGCGCGACAGTTTGCTCCTCAAGACGTTCCTGACGGTGCACGACCGGGGCTTCTACGTGCTGTGCGGTGCCGAGTCGCCCGCCGCGAACGACAACGTGTCGGGCGCAGACGTCGCCGAGCTCATCCGCCAGCTGCAGTCGCAGTTCCGCTACGTCGTGGTCGACACCTCGGCCGGCCTGGACGACGCGACGCTCGCGGCGCTCGAGGTCAGCCACGACGCCGTGGTCGTGACCACGATGGACATGGCGTGCCTGCGCAGCGTGCGCAAGGCCGTGGAGCTGCTCGGAGAGCTCACCCTGCTGCCCGCCTCGAAGTACGTGGCCGTCAACTTCGCCGACAAGCAGTCGGGACTGCGGATCAAGGACGTCGAGGCCGTCATCGGCCTGCCGGTCGACATCGTGCTGCCGCGCACGCCCGAGGTGCAGGCGGCCGCCAACCGCGGGGTGCCGGTCCTGACCGTCATGAAGAGCGGTCCGTTCGTGAAGTCGATCCGCAGCCTGGCGAAGCGGATCTTCGACCGTGCGCGGGAGATGGAGTCCAAGCCCGGTCACAAGAGGTTGGAGGTGGCCTGATGGCGCTCAGTGACCGGCTCGCGACAGCGCGCGAGATGAGTGCGGCCCGGCTCGAGGCCGTGGAGGTCGAGGACGCGCCGGACCTCGATGGTTCGATCGCGGCGATGTCGGCGGCCAACGAGGCCTTCGCCGAGATCAAGACCCGGACCTCGGTAGCTCTCTTCGAGCGACTCGGCACGCGGGTCAACGACTCGTCCCTGACCGACGAGCAGCTGCACGAGATCGTGCGTGACGAGCTGACCGAGATCATCGAGGAGGACCAGCAGCTGCTCTCGCCCGACGAGCGGCGGCGGCTGGTGCGTGACGTCGAGAACGACGCGCTCGGCCTCGGCCCGCTCGAACGCCTGCTGGCTGACGACAGCGTCACCGAGATCATGGTCAACCGCTACGACCAGGTGTACGTGGAGCGCGGCGGAAAGCTCACGCTCGCGGCGATGCGGTTCACGTCCGAGGACCACCTGCGCCGCGTGATCGACCGGATCGTGTCGCGCATCGGGCGCCGCGTCGACGAGTCGTCGCCTCTGGTCGACGCGCGTCTGGCCGACGGCTCGCGCGTCAACGCCGTCATCCCGCCCCTCGCGGTCGACGGCTCGTCGCTCACGATCCGCAAGTTCTCCAAGACGCCGCTCCAGGTCAGCGATCTCGTGGCGTACGGCAGCATGACCGAGCAGATGGCCAGGCTGCTCGAGGCCTGCGTGCTCGCGAAGCTCAACATCCTGGTGAGCGGTGGTACCGGCACCGGCAAGACGACCCTGCTCAACGTGCTCTCGGCCTTCATCCCGCCGGGGGATCGCATCGTGACGATCGAGGACGCGGTGGAGCTCAACCTCCAGCAGCCTCACGTGGTGCGTCTCGAGAGCCGGCCCCCCAACATCGAGGGCGCCGGCGAGGTCAAGATCCGTGACCTCGTGCGCAACTCGCTGCGCATGCGACCCGACCGCATCGTCGTGGGCGAGGTCCGTGGCGGGGAGGCGCTCGACATGCTGCAGGCCATGAACACGGGCCACGACGGCTCGCTCTCGACCCTGCACGCCAACAGCCCGCGGGACGCGATGGCGCGCTTGGAGACTCTCGTGCTGATGGCCGGCATGGATCTCCCGCTGCGGGCGATCCGCGAGCAGGGAGCCTCCGCGGTCGACCTGATCGTGCAGATCGCCCGTCTGCGCGACGGCAGCCGGCGCATCACCCACGTCACGGAGGTGCTCGGCATGGAGGGCGACACCGTGGTGCTCCAGGACGTGTTCACGTTCAACTTCGCCGCCGGTGTCGACGAGCACGGCAAGTTCCTCGGCCACGCGAAGCCGACCGGGGTCCGGCCGCGCTTCAGCGAGCGGTTCGCCGACGAGGGCATCCACTTCGACCTCGCCAACCTCTCCGACCACGGGGGGTGGTGACGATGCTGGTCGTCCTCGCCTTGCTCCTGATCATCGGGGCTCTCACGTCGTTCTGGATCGGCCTCTCCGGAGGTCCCGTGCGGCGCGTCGACCGGCAACGGGTCGCGGCCTACGCCGTGGTCGAGCAGCCGACCGTGCTCAATCGCGTCGCCACGGCGGTCGAGGGCAAGGTCGACACGGCCATGAAGCAGAGCGGGGGTCGCCTGTTCACGGCCGAGGAGCTCGCGATGGCGGGCATCGCGATGCCGGTGCCGAGTCTCGTGGTGCTGATGGGGTGCGGAGCGGTCGTGGCGATCGCCGCCGGCCTGCTGCTGCTCGGCAGCATCGTCATCGGCGTGCTCCTGGCCGCGGCCGTCCCGATCATGACGAAGATCGCGGTGCGGTGGCGCACGGCGCGCGTTCGCCGCCGGTTCTCCGACCAGCTGCCGGGCACGCTGCAGATGATGGCGGCCTCGCTGCGGGCCGGGCACAGCTTCCCGCGGGCGCTCGACGCGGTGGCCAAGGAGTCGGACGCGCCGATGGGACCCGAGCTGGCCCGCGTGGTCAACGAGACCCGCGTCGGTCGCGACATCCTGGTCTCCTTGGACGAGGTGGCGATGCGCATGCAGAGCGAGGACTTTCGGTGGGTGGGCGCCGCGATCGGGGCGCAGCGCGAGACCGGCGGCAACCTCAACGAGATCCTCGACCAGGTCGCCGCGACGATCCGCGACCGTCAGCACGTGCGCATGCAGGTGATCTCGCTCTCGGCCGAGGGTCGGCTCTCGGCCATGATCCTGATGGCCCTGCCGGTGCTGATCGGCGGCTACTACACACTCGTGGCCGGCGACCAGATGGCGGTGTTCATCGACTCCGGGATCGGGAAGTTGCTGCTCGCCGGGAGCCTCGTGGCCTACGTCCTCGGCGGCTTCTGGATGCGCTCCATCGTCCGGATCGAGTTCTGAGGAGATGTCATGATTCTCATCGCCGCCGTCCTGCTGCTCGGTTCGCTCTCGGCCCTCGCCGTGGGTCTCGGTGTCGTCGCGACCCCCAATGGCGAGGTCCAGCGTCGCGCCCGCGCCCTCGCCGAACGCCCCGAGAAGAAGAAGGCCTCGGGCAAACGCGTCATGACGGTCAACCGCCTGCCGCGCGGCTTTCTCGCCAGCCTCACGCCGCAGCGGATGCTCGACAAGGTCGAACGCAACCTCGTGCTGGCGGGCCGGCCTGACTCGTGGTCGCTCGACAAGGTCGTGCTCTACAAGCCGATCGGCCTGGCCTTCGGGATCTTCTTCTTCCTGGTCATGGTCGCGAACGGGTCGGCCATGCTGGTGCTGTTCGGGCTCGCGATGGTCCCGCTGGGCTACTTCGTGCCCGACCTGCTGATCCACAACCTGGCGATCAAGCGCCAGCACCTGATCCAGAAGGAGCTGCCCGACCTGCTCGACCAGATCGTCATCTCGATCGAGGCCGGCGTGGGATTCGAGCAGGCCCTGGGGCGCGCGGCCGAACGCAACTCCGGTCCCCTGGCCGAGGAGATCCTGCGGCTGACGCAGGACATGACCGTGGGCCTGTCGCGGCGGGAGGCCTACCTGGCCCTCGCCGACCGCACGACCGTCGACGACCTGCGCAACTTCTGTCGGGCCGTCGTGCAGGCCGAGGAGTACGGCATCTCGATCTCCTCAGTCGTGCGGAGCCAGGCCGTGGAGCTGCGGCACGCGCGGAAGATGCGGGCCGAGGCCCAGGCCCAGAAGGTTCCCGTCAAGATCCTGATTCCCTTGATGCTCTGCGTCCTGCCGGTGCTGTTCGTCATCGTGCTCGGACCTGCCGTGGTGTCGGCGTACGCACAGAACTGACCCACGCCCCATGAACCCGCTCCCTCGGGGGCACGGCCCGGACCCATCCTGTGAGGGAGGTGGGTTCGGGTTCGTGTCGTTGCGGGCGATCTGTGGCTCGCTGCCTCGCTCCGCTCGGCGCATTTGACAGATCACACACTCTTGTCAAGTCGCTTGACATGTCATACCTTGGTGTCAAGCGAGCCGAGGAGATCAACATGACGGTGTCAGCCGTGGTCGACGGTCAGAAGATCGAGTGGACCGACAAGAAGCGATACCTCTGGATCATGGGAGCGGTCATCCCGCTCATCCCCATGATGATCTGGGGGCTGGTCGCCGCGACGGAGTGGCACGTCTGGTGGTACTTCGGCCCGTTCTTCGTGTTCGTGCTGATCCCGCTGTTCGATCTCGTGGCGGGTCTCGACCCGAACAACCCGCCGGACGAGCTCATCGAGGCGCTCGAGGAGGACCGCTACTACCGCTGGGTGACGTTCGCGTTCATCCCGCTGCAGATCGCGGGCTTCCTCTGGGGCTGCTTCCTGCTGGGCAACGGCACGATCTTCGGCTGGGACCCCTTCGCCACGTCGGTGCTCCCCGGGATCGCCGAGAACCTCACGTGGTACGACAAGGTCGGCCTCGCCACGGGCATGGGCATGGTGGCCGGCATCGGCATCAACACCGCCCACGAGCTGGGCCACAAGAAGGAGGAGCTCGAGCGCTGGTTCGCCCGCGTCGCCCTCGCCCAGACCGCGTACGGGCACTTCTACATCGAGCACAACCGCGGTCACCACGTCCGCGTCGCCACCCCCGAGGACCCGGCGTCGAGCCGCATGGGCGAGACGGTCTGGGAGTTCATGCCGCGCACCGTGGTGGGCAGCCTGCGCAGCGCGTGGGAGCTGGAGAAGAAGCGCTTCGCCCGCCTCAAGAAGTCGCCCTACAGCCTCAAGAACGACCTGATCAACGCCTGGATGTTCACGGTCCTGCTCTGGGGCTTCGCGATGGCCGCCTTCGGCCCGGAGATCTTCCCCTACCTGATCATCCAGGCCATCCTCGGTATCTGGCTGCTGGAGAGCGTCAACTACCTCGAGCACTACGGCATGAAGCGCGCCAAGCTCGAGTCCGGCCGGTACGAGCGGGTCAACCCCTCGCACTCGTGGAACAGCAACAACATCGGCACGAACGTGCTGCTCTACCACCTGCAGCGTCACAGCGACCACCACGCCAACCCGACGCGTCGGTACCAGGCGTTGCGCGACTTCAAGGAGGCTCCGGTGCTGCCCACCGGGTACGCCGGCATGATCGTGGCCACCTGGGTGCCGCAGATCTGGCGCAAGGTCATGGACGACCGGGTCCTGTCGCACTACGACGGCGACGTCACGCAGGCGAACGTGCACCCGCGCCTGAAGCAGAAGTACTACGCCCGCTACGGTGCGACGCCCGAGGAGGTGACGGTCTGACATGGCGAAGTTCATCTGCCCCAACTGCGAGTTCGTCTACGACGAGGCCGCGGGCATCCCCCGCGAGGGCTGGCCGGCCGGCACGCCGTTCGACGAGGTCGACCCGGACTGGACCTGCCCGGACTGCGGCGTGCGCGAGCAGGTCGACTTCCTCCCGATCGAGGAGTTCGTCCGCAATGATCAGGACGGCAACGTCATCAGCCAGGAGACCCGCGAGCAGGCGCTCGCCCGTCAGCGGGCCGAGCTGCAGCGGGAGAGGGACGAGGAGAACGCGTGAAGGTCTGGGAGTGCCAGCAGTGTGGATTCATCTACGACGAGGCGCAGGGCTGGGAGGAGGAGGGCTTCCCACCGGGCACGAAGTGGGAGGACATCCCCGATGACTGGACCTGCCCCGACTGCGGTGCTGCGAAGGTCGACTTCGCCATGACCCAGGTCGGCTGATGCGCGACCGAGTGCCGGGTACGGTCACGGCATGACCGTCACGACGTTCCGGGCCTCGGTGCAGGGCCAGCTCCGCGATCGTCTGCTCGACTCCGCCCAGGCGCAGATCGAGAAGCGCGGCTGGTCGTCGGTCACGATGTCGCGCATCGCCGACGAGGTCGGCGTCAGCCGTCAGACGGTGCACAACGAGCTCGGCACCAAGCGGCAGCTGGCCGAGCACCTCGCGATGCGCGAGCTCGCCCGGTTCCTCGAGGTCGTGCGCGATCGTATGGCGGGGCAGGCCGATGTGGTCGACGCCGTCGTGGCGGCCTGCGAGGGCGCGCTCGAGCTGGGGGAGCGCAGCCTGCTGGTCCGGACGATCGTCGGATCGGTGCCGGGCGAGCACGACCCCGACCTCCTGGCGATCCTCACGGTCGAGTCCGGCGAGATCATCGAGACAGCCAGTGCGGCGGTCAAGCAGTGCATCGCCGACGGTGCGTTCGACCTGCCGCTGACCGATGCCGAGGTCGACGTCGCGGTCGAGAGCGTCGTCCGCCTCGTCCTGTCGGCGATCACCCGCCCCTCGAAGCCGCCGGCCGAGGCAGCCGCCGACATCGGCTGGATCCTTCGGCTGGCGCTCAGGGGCGCGCGCGGCTGAGCGTGCGGGCGCTCAGTGCGCGAGCTTGAGTCCCACGACGCAGGCGACGATGCCGAGCAGCAGCAGGATCTTCGCGACCGAGACCGCCTCGTCGCCGCTGGCCATCGCGTAGCCGGCGGTCAACGCGGCCCCGATGCCGACCCAGACCGCGTAGGCCGTCCCGACCGGCAGCGTGCGCATGGCCCAGGCGAGGCCGGCCATGCTCGCGACGAGCGCCGCGGCGAACACGACGCTGGGCGTCAGCCGGGTGAATCCCTCCGTGCGGCCGAGGGCCGTGGCCCACACGGCTTCCAGCACACCGGACACGATCAGGACGATCCAGGGCATGGCGACGCTCCTTGGCATCGTCTTGTCGCTGGCCGGGTACGACGCGCCTCGTCCGGGTGCCCGTGCGGGCAGGTGTGACGCTAGCAAATCGCGACGACGGGGGTCAGATCCAGGACCGGAACCACATGCGCGCCTCCCACGCGGACCGCGGGATGACCTCGCCGGTCAGGATGGGGTGGAACCACCAGAACAGGCCCACCGTGACCGCGACGTAGGCCAGCACCCCGCCCACGAGAACGCGCCGGGCGAGCGGGCCGGCGCTCTGCCAGACATCGCCCAGCACGAGGCAGATCGCCGCGATGAGGAAGGGCAGCATCGCCACGGCGTAGAACGAGAAGATCGGGCGGTCGTCGAACCGGAACCACGGAAGCCAGAGGGCCGCGAGCATCGTCAGCACCAGTCCGTGCTTCCAGGACCGCTCCCAGAGCCACATCGCGGCGCTCGCCACGACGGCGGCCGAGCCGAGCCACCACACGAGCGGGTTGCCGAGCAGCGTGATGACCGCGATGCAGGAGTCGCCGTCGCTCGCGCCGCACATCGACGCCGGGAGGTCGTTCTGCGCGTCGACGGCGACCGGACGGCTCAAGATCGTCCACCCCCAGGCGTCCGACTGGTACGGGTGGGTCTGGCCGGCGAGGTAGTCGCCGGTGTGGAAGCGGTAGTCGAGCAGGTGGAACTGCCAGAGCTGGCTGAAGCGGTTGCCGTCGCCGAGGTCGAAGCGTGCGGCGTAGATCTCGTGGTGCATCAGCCAGCCCGTCCACGTGGCGACGTAGACGACGAGGGCCACCACGACGAGCGAGACGAACGCGGGCCCGCCCACGAAGACCAGGGCCCGGGCCCACCAGGCGGCCCGCGGCGCCTCCGGATCGCGCAACGGCGAGCGCCAGCGGAGCAGGAGCTCCCAGCCGACCACGAGGAGCCCAGCGACCGCGAGGGGAAACAGGCCGCTCCACTTCGTGGCGACGGCCATGCCGAAGCAGACGCCGGCCAGCAGCTGCCAGGGGCGCAGGGGGCGCCAGGCGAGGCTCGTCTCGAGATGCCGCGCGAGGTGGTCGCGATCGGCGACGAGACAGGCGACGGCCGAGACGATCCAGAAGGTCAGGAATCCGTCGAGCAGCGCCAGGCGCGACATCACGAAGTGCATCCCGTCGACGCACAGCAGGAGTCCGGCGAGGCAGCCGAGCCAGGTGGAGCCGGTCAGGCGCCGCACCAGGCGAGCGAGCACCAGGACCGTCAGGGCCCCCACGACCACCGCGCTGATGCGCCAGCCGAAGCCGTCGAGACCGAAGAAGTGCTCGCCGAGGGCGATCATCCACTTGCCGCCCTCGGGGTGGGCGACCTGGGTCGGGAGCTCGCCGAAGAGCCGGGTCGTCTCGCCCGCGGCGATCCTGCCGTCGGCGCCCTCGGTGGCCTCGCGCGCGTAGCCGACCTGCAGCATCGACCATGCGTGCTTGGCGTAGTACGTCTCGTCGAACAGCAGGCGGTTGGGGGATCCCACGTTCCACACCCGGGTGACGAAGGCCAGGAGGGCGACCCCGATCGGACCGAGCCACCCCCACACGCGTTCGTCGACCCCTCGCACCCGATCACCCTAGCGACGCCGCGTGGGGCGGTGAGTGTTCCACATTCGAACGAGGGGCGGTGAGTGTTCCACCGCCTGGGCGCTGGGGCGGTGGAACACTCACCGCCCGCCGCGCATCCACAGGTCCGCGCCATCCACGGGTCGGGGTACAGCTCTTCGATTTCGCAACCGATCTCACCAGCGTGTGATCCATGCATCGTCCGACGCCCGTCCCCGACCACCTGGCTCGCCGTGCCTTTCACCGCAGGGAGGCCCGCGCCGCCGGATTGAGCGACCGGATGCTCGACCACCCGAGGTTCGTCCGCGTCCATCCGTGCGTGTTCCGTCTGGCGTCGACCGAGCTCGACCGGGCGGGTCTGATCGCAGCGGCGCAGCTGGCGGTTCCCGGAGATGCGGTGCTCAGCCACACGACCCGGCTCGAGGTCGCGGGGGTCGATGTGGGGGACCCGCTGATCCACTTCACGATCGGTCGTGAGCTCCATCTGGAGTACGACGGCGTGATGCTGCATCGCACCGTGAAGCTGCCTCCGTGTGACGCGACGGGTGTCGCACTGTCCGCGGCGTGGCTTCAGTCGGCTTCCGTGCTGCCTCCGATCTGGGCCATTGCCGCCGCCGACCAGCTGATCGCGAAGAAGCTCACGACGACCGCGGCCCTCGCTGAGGCGGCTCTCCTCGATCCGTGGCGGCCGGGGGCCGAGCTGGTCGAGCACCTGGTGCCGTGGGTCGATGCGAGGTCGGCGTCGTTCCCGGAAAGTCGCACGCGGGTGTTCCTCCGGGCAGCCGGTCTCGAGCCGCCGGAGGTCAACGCCCCCATCACTGACGGGCCCGACCTGCTGGCCATCGGCGACCTCGTGTTTCGCCGCTGGCGTCTGGTCGTGGAGTACGAGGGCCGCCAGCACGCGTTCGACGCACGGCAGTTCGAGTGGGACATCGAGCGGTACCGGCGACTTCGGGAAGCGGGGTGGACGTACCTGCGGCTCACCGCGCGTGACCTGGCCAACCCGCGGCGCATGGCCCGGCTGGTGCACCGCGCCTTGGTGGGGCAAGGGTACGACGGACCGGCGCCCGACTTCGGGACGGTCTGGGCGTGGACGACGAGCACCCCACGGCTCCAGGTGCCCGACAGGATCCGATGAGCGTTCGGACGGACTCTCCCTCCCCTGGGGCGGTGAGTGTTCCACCGCCCCAGCGCTGAGGCGGTGGAACACTCACCGCCCCGCCGCCTCGGTGGAACACCCACCGCCCACCCACCCACCGCCCACCCGCCGGCCGGTGGGCTGGGCAGATGGCACGATGCAGGCATGCTGATCCTCGCGGGCACCTCCATCGGTCAGGTCTCGGACGTGTCTCGCCGCCTCGGTCCGGCGTTGTCGAGCGCCGACGTCATCGCCGCGGAGGACACCCGGCGCCTCGCGCGCCTCACGAGCGAGCTCGGGGTCGAGACCCGCGGGCGGATCGTGTCGTTCTTCGAGGGCAACGAGCAGTCGCGCACGTCCGAGCTCGTCGACCTGCTGCGGGTCGGGTACTCGGTCGTGCTCGTGACCGACGCGGGCATGCCGAGCATCTCCGATCCCGGCTACCGCCTCGTCTCGGAGGCCGTGGAGGCCGGTGTCGAGGTCAGCGTGATCCCGGGCCCGTCCGCGGTGCTCACAGCGCTCGCGATCTCGGGCCTTCCGGTCGACCGCTTCACGTTCGAGGGCTTCCTGCCCCGCAAGCCGAGTGGTCGCGACCGCTTCCTCAAGGACGTGGCCGACGAGCCGCGCACGATGGTCTTCTTCGAGTCGCCGCACCGCACCGAGGCCACCTTGCGGGCCATGCGCACGATGTTCGGCCCGGAGCGTCGCGCCGTCGTCTGCCGCGAGCTCACCAAGACCTACGAGGAGGTCGTCCGTGGCACGACCCACGATCTCGTCGTCTGGGTCGAGGGCCTGGAGCAGGGAGTACGGGGCGAGGTCACGCTGGTCGTGGAGGGTGCCGCGCCGTCCGAGGTCGAGCTGGACCCGGACGTGCTGGCCGACCTCGTCGACCGGGCGGAGGCCACGGGCCTGAGTCGCAAGGACGCGATCGCGGCCGTCGTGCGGAGCACGGGCGCCCCCAAGAACCTCGTGTACGACGCGGCCCACGCCTGACGCAGGGCCGCTCACTAGGATCGCGGTATGGCTGATCGGACGTTCTACGTCACCACGCCCATCTTCTACGTCAATGACGCGCCCCACATCGGGCACGGGTACACGCAGACGATGGGCGACGTCCTGACCCGCTGGCACCGGCAGCGCGGCGAGCGCGTCTGGTACCTCACGGGGGTCGACGAGCACGGGCAGAAGGTGCTGCGCAAGGCCGACGAGAACGGCGTGGCGCCGCAGGACTGGGTCGACGGCCTGGTCGAGCGCGAGTGGAAGCCCATGCTCGAGACGATCGACCTGGCCAACGACGACTTCATCCGGACCTCCGAGGAGCGCCACGAGACCGGCGTGCAGGCGTTCTGGCAGAAGCTCAACGACAACGGCGCGGTCTACCAGGGCGAGTTCTCCGGCTGGTACTCGGTCGGGTCCGAGGAGTTCGTGGGCGACGACGACGTCGCCGACGGCGAGGGCGACGACGAGGGCCACCAGGTCTCCAAGCTCGACGGCTCCCGGGTCGAGCACATGACCGAGTCCAACTACTTCTTCCGGTTGAGCGAGTACCAGCAGCAGCTGCTCGACTTCTACGACGCCAACCCGGACTTCATCCAGCCGGCGTCAGCGCGCAACGAGGTCGTCTCGTTCGTCTCGCGCGGCCTGACCGACCTGTCGATCTCGCGGTCCACGTTCGACTGGGGCATCCCGGTGCCGTGGGACTCCGACCACATCTTCTACGTGTGGATCGAGGCGCTCCTCAACTACGTCACGGCGGCCGGGTACGGCAGCACCGACCCGGCCGACGCGCAGAGGTTCGAGGACCTCTGGCCCGCCGACGTCCACATCGTCGGCAAAGACATCGTGCGGTTCCACGCGATCATCTGGCCCGCGATGCTGATGGCCGCCGGCCTGCCGACGCCCCGGCGCGTCTTCGCGCACGGCTGGATCCTCGTCGGCGGGCAGAAGATGTCCAAGAGCAAGGCCAACGGCATCCACCCGACGCAGATCGTCGACACCTTCGGCTCCGACGCCTACCGCTACTACTTCTCGCGGGCCCTGACGTTCGGCAACGATGGCTCGATCTCCTGGGAGGACATCGGCGCGCGGTACCACGCGGAGCTCGCGAACGGCCTGGGCAACCTCGCCTCGCGCGCGGCCGCGATGGTCGGCAAGTACTTCGACGGCCAGCTCCCGCCCGCGGGCGAGCACGGCGAGGCCGAGCGTGCGATCGTCGACCTCGTCGCCTCGGCCACGGCCGAGGCGGACGCCGCGATCGAGGCGATCGCCCCGCACGACGCCGTCGCCGCGATCTGGCGGATCGTCGACGGCCTGAACGGCTACGTGACCGAGCAGCAGCCGTGGCAGGTCGCGAAGGACGACGCGCAGCGCGAGCGTCTCGGCACGATCCTCAACACGACCGTCGAGGGCCTCCGAGCGCTGGCCGTCCTGCTGCACCCGGTCATGCCGAAGGCCACCGTCATCCTCTGGGACTCCGTCGGAGGCGCCACGATCGGCGACCTGGCCGACCAGCGCGTGGCCGACGTGCCGCGGTGGGGCCAGGTGCCGCCGGGCACGCCGATCGTCAAGACAGCGGCGCTGTTCCCGCGCATCGACCTCGACGAGGCATGAGCGTGGCAGGCCACGGCACGAGCCAGGCCGATGACTGGCCCTGGCCCGACGCTCCGGAGCCGTTGCCGGCGCCCGTCGTCGACAACCACTGCCACCTCGACGTCGGCATTCGCGGGGGTCACCGGATCGAGGTCGCCGAGGCGCTCGACCGCGCCGCGGCCGTCGGCGTGTCCCGGATCGTGCAGGTCGGCTGCGACCTGGAGGACTCGCGGTGGGCCGTCGAGGTCGCCCGCGAGTTCGACGCGATCGTCGCCGCCGTCGCGCTCCACCCCAACGAGGCGCCCCGGCTGGCCGAGGCCGGGAGCCTCGACGCCGCGCTGACCGAGATCGACGCCCTCGCGTCCGACCCCGCCGTGCGCGCCGTGGGGGAGACCGGGCTCGACTACTTCCGCACGGGTCCCGAGGGGCGCGAGGCGCAGCACCACTCCTTCCGTGAGCACGTGCGCATCGCCAAGAAGCACGGACGCGCGCTCGTGATCCACGACCGCGACGCCCACGACGACGTGCTCGCGATCCTCGACGACGAGGGCGTCCCTGACCGCACGATCTTCCACTGCTTCTCCGGTGACGCGGCCTTTGCGCGAGCGTGTGTCGAACGCGGCGCGTTCCTCTCGTTCGCGGGCACCGTGACGTTCAAGAACGCCCCGGACCTGCGTGATGCGCTCAAGGTCACACCGGCCGATCGTCTTCTGGTGGAGACGGACGCACCGTTCCTGACCCCCGAGCCCCATCGCGGTCGTCCGAACGCGTCGTTCCTGGTGCCATTCACCCTGCGAAACATGGCAGAAACGCGGGGCGACGACCTGCTGGACCTGTGCCGGCAGGTCGAGGCCAACACCGACCGCGCGTTCGGTGGGGCGTGGCCGCGCCACGAGCCCCCAGCAGGTGAAAACCCTGAGAATCCGGGCATTGAGGTTTGACCGCGCCCGAATCGTCGTTACGGTGGCACGGCTGACCGAGCGCGTGAAGCGTGTGCCAACAGACGAGGAAAGCAGCTTGAAGTTCCCCCACCCCCGCATCCACCGACCGGACCTCCTGGCGAAGTTCCGCCGGGACGAGGACGGAGGAGCGAAGGCCCCCTGGGTCATCGCCCTCAACGTCTTCCTGCTCCTGGTCCTCTCCGGAGGTGCCGCGGCCTACGCCGCGATGAGCACCACCGTCGAGATCACGGTCGACGGCACGTCCGAGACGATCCGCACGTTCGACGACACGGTCGAGGAGGTCCTGGACTCCCAGGGCATCGACCTGAAGGCGTCCGACAAGATCAACGTCGCCCTGGACTCGGCCCCGTCGTCGGACCACCCGGTCGTCATCAAGTACGCCAAGCCGGTCACCGTCACGGTCGACGGCACCAGCACCGAGCAGGTCACCTACGCACCGACCGTCGGTGAGCTGCTCGACGAGCACGCCGTCGACCCGCCCAAGGACGCGTACGTCTCGGCCGACCACGACGAGCAGATCCCGCGCAAGGGCCTCGACGTCGTCGTGAGCACGCCGAAGAACCTCACCGTCGTGGCCGATGGCCAGACCCAGCAGCTCCAGACGTCGGCCCCCACGGTCGACGAGGTCCTGGACGAGGCCGACGTCAAGCTCGGCGACGACGACGAGGTCACGCTCGGCAAGGACGCGTACGTCACCCCGGACGCGGTCCTGCAGGTCGTGCGCATCGTCAAGGAGCAGCGCACCGAGGAGGTCGCGGTGCCCTTTGAGACCCAGGTCCAGGAGGACCCGGACGCGTTCGAGGGCGAGAAGTCCGTGGTGTCCCCCGGCGTCGCCGGTGCGGCCACCGAGAAGGTCGACGTCGTGATCGCCGATGGTCAGGTCCGCGACCGGGTGGTGCTCGAGCGCACCGTGACGCAGGAGCCCGTCGCCCAGGTCGAGAAGCACGGCACCAAGCCGAGGCCGGTCGCCACGGGCGTCGCCCCTGACGGCGTGTGGGGCGCGCTCGCCCAGTGCGAGTCGGGCGGCAACCCGGCCACGAACACCGGCAACGGGTACTACGGCCTGTACCAGTTCTCCGCCAGCACCTGGCGTTCCGTGGGCGGCACGGGTCTGCCGTCCGAGGCATCCGCCGAGGAGCAGACCATGCGCGCCCAGATGCTGCAGCAGCGTTCGGGGTGGGGCCAGTGGCCGCACTGCTCGTCGAAGCTGGGTCTGCGATAAACGACCGACCGCCTCACACCGTGCGCCTCCTCGGCGCGTCCGACGTCCGTCGGCTCGCCGAGGGGGCGCAGGTGCGTCCCACGAAGCAGCGGGGACAGAACTTCGTCGTCGACGGAAACACGGTTCGCCGCATCGTGCGGGTCGCGGGCGTCGTGCCCGGTGACGTCGTGCTCGAGATCGGTCCGGGGCTCGGGTCGTTGACCTTGGCGCTGGCCGAGGTGGCACGCCGGGTCGTCGCGGTGGAGATCGACGAGGTCCTGGCCGCGCTCCTGCCGGCGACGCTCGCGGAGCACGCCCCGGGGCGCGACGTGGAGGTCGTGCTGGCCGATGCGATGCACGTCCACGAGCTGCCGGGCCCCGCGCCCACGGCCTTGGTGGCCAACCTGCCGTACAACGTCTCGGTGCCCGTGCTGCTCAACGTCCTGCAGCGCTTCGGATCGATCGACCGTGCCCTCGTGATGGTGCAGGCCGAGGTGGCCCACCGCCTCGCCGCCGGGCCGGGCTCGCGCACGTACGGCGTGCCCAGCGTCAAAGCCGCCTGGTACGGCA
This sequence comes from Aeromicrobium sp., assembly GCF_023146395.1. Taxonomy (GTDB): domain Bacteria; phylum Actinomycetota; class Actinomycetes; order Propionibacteriales; family Nocardioidaceae; genus Aeromicrobium. The sequence goes on from NZ_JAGLCD010000001.1 coordinate 25,871, forward strand.
CCACCTCGGCGGCCGGCACGGTGGGCCGTAGCGTCTTCTGGCCCGTGCCGAACGTCGAGTCCGAGCTGGTCGGCTGGCGGCGTCACGACGAGCCGCTCGGCGACGAGGCGATGCGGCTCCGGACGTTCGCGGTCATCGACGCCGCGTTCGCCCAACGCCGCAAGACCTTGCGGTCGGCGCTCTCGGGGCTCGCCGGCTCCGGCGCCGCGGCCGAGGACGCCCTCGTCGCTGCCGGCGTCGACCCGCGCACGCGCGGGGAGCAGCTCGACGTCCTCGCCTTCCGCGCGATCGCCGACGGGCTGGTGCTTCCGCCCACTGCCGACTGAGGCCCCCTGCGCAGTCAGGAGTCCGCGGTCAGAGGTCCTCGGGACGACGGAGTCTGAGGGGTTGAGGGTGCCCCGGCACCCTCGACCCCTCGAGCTCCTCGCCACGGCTAGGTTGGTGCGGTGACCACGGCCGTCGTGCGGGCTCCCGCCAAGATCAATCTCGGTCTGTCGGTCGGTCCGCTCCGCGAGGACGGGTTCCACGAGCTCGCCACGGTCTACATGGCGCTCGACCTGCACGACACGGTGCGGGTCACGGCCCGCGACGACGACCAGGTCACCGTGACCGTGCAGGCCGATGCCCGCGAGGGCGACGAGGCCGTCGCCGTCCCGGTCGGGCCGGACAACCTCGCGGTGCGGGCGGTCGAGCTGCTGCGCGGAGCGGCGGGATTCACGGGGGGCGTCGACCTCGCGATCCGCAAGGTCATCCCGGTGGCGGGCGGCATGGCCGGTGGGTCCGCCGACGCCGCGGCGGCGCTGGTCGGCGCCAATCACGTGTGGGGTCTCGGGTGGGAGCGTGACGCGCTGGCCGACCTCGCGGCCGACCTGGGCAGCGACGTGCCGTTCCTGCTGCACGGCGGCGTCGGCATCGGCACCGGTCGCGGGGAGAAGATCTCACCGGTGCTGTCGCGCGGGCGCTATGGATTCCTCGTCGTGGTGGCACGCGAGGGACTGTCGACCCCCTCGGTCTACGCCGAGTTCGACCGGCTCGAGCCCGATCCGGAGGTGCCCCACGTCGCCCCCGAGCTCATGGCCGCCCTCCGCGGGCACGACACCGAGCGGCTCGGCGAGCACCTCGCCAACGACCTCGAGCCGGCCGCGCTCTCGCTGCGTCCCGAGCTCGATCGCGTGCTGCAGATCGGCCTGGACGCCGGCGCGCTCGCCGGCATCGTGTCCGGCTCCGGCCCCACGTGCGTGTTCCTGATCGAGGACGACGCCGACGCGGCGATGCTGACCGCCGCGCTCTGGGCGTCGCCGGGCTGTGCCGACGTGATCCACACCCACGGCCCTGCCGCCGGGGCGAGGGTCATCGCGTGAATCCGCTCATCGTCGGTGAGGGCGTCGTGGTCGACGTCCCCGCGAAGCGTGTCCTGGACGGCGTCACGGTCGGCATCGGCGAGGGCGACAAGATCGGCGTGGTGGGACGCAACGGCGACGGCAAGTCGACGCTGATGGGTGCCCTGGCCCGCAAGCGTGAGCTCGACGCCGGACGCATCACGTGGCGCCGCGACCTGCGGGTCGGGTTCCTCGACCAGGCCGACTCGCTGCCCGACGGGGCGACGGTGGGCACGGTCGTCGTGGGTGACCGCCCCGATCACGAGTGGGCTGGCGACCCCCGTATCCGTGACATCGTCGAGGGCCTGCTGGGCGACGTCGCCTGGGACGCCTCGATCGGCTCGCTGAGCGGTGGTCAGCGCCGGCGCACCGCCCTCGCGGCCTTGCTCGCGGGGGAGTGGGACGTCCTGTTCCTCGACGAGCCGACCAACCACCTGGACGTCGAGGGGATCGACTGGCTCGCGCGCCACCTCAACGGCTGGGCCGTGCGCGACCGGGCCCTGGCCGTCGTGACCCACGACCGGTGGTTCCTGGACGCGGTGTGCACCACGACGTGGGAGGTGCACGACGCGATCGTCGAGGCCTTCGAGGGCGGGTACGCCGCCTACGTGCTGCAGCGCGTCGAGCGCGACCGCCAGGCGGCGGTCATCGAGGGTCGGCGGCAGAACCTGATGCGCAAGGAGCTCGCGTGGTTGCGTCGCGGTGCGCCGGCGCGGACGTCGAAGCCGAAGTTCCGCATCGACGCGGCGAACGAGCTGATCTCCAACGAGCCGCCGCCGCGCGACACCGTCGCGCTCACCAAGATGGCCACCTCGCGACTCGGGCGCGACGTCGTCGACCTCCTCGACGTCTCGGTGTCGTACGGCGACAAGCAGGTGCTCGACCGCGTGGAGTGGCGCATCGGGCCGGGGGAGCGGGCCGGGATCCTCGGTCGCAACGGGGCCGGCAAGTCGACCCTCCTGGGGCTCGTGACCGGTGAGGTCGAGCCGACCGGTGGGCGCGTCAAGCGCGGCAAGACGGTCAAGATCGCCACGCTGACCCAGTCGCTGCAGGAGCTCGACGCCGTGGCGAACGACCGGGTCACCGACGTCATCTCGCGGCAGCGGACCTCGGTGCTGGCCGGCGGCAAGGAGCAGACCCCGACCCAGCTGCTGGAGCAGCTCGGCTTCCGCACGGGGCAGCTCTCGACGCCCGTGAAGGATCTCTCCGGGGGGCAGCGGCGGCGTCTGCAGCTGCTGCTGGTGCTCCTCGAGGAGCCGAACGTGCTGATCCTGGACGAGCCCACCAACGACCTCGACACTGACATGCTCGCGGCGGTCGAGGACCTGCTCGACACGTGGCCCGGGACCCTGCTCGTGGTCTCCCACGATCGCTACCTGCTCGAGCGCGTGACCGATCACCAGTTCGCGGTCGTGGGCGGCCACCTGCGCCACCTGCCCGGCGGGGTCGACCAGTACCTGCAGCTCGCCGGCGGGTCTGGTGCGGGCAGCTCGGAGTCGTCGACCAGGCCCGACACGGCAGGTGCCACGGCCGGCGGCGGTGCTCCGGCGCGTGACGCGCAGCAGGACCGCGAGCTGCGCAAGGAGCTCGCGCGCGTCGAGCGCTGGATCAAGCAGTCCGACGCCCGCACGAAGGAGCTCGAGGTCCTCATGGCCGAGCACGCCTCGGACGGCCCGCGGCTCACCGAGCTCGCCGCGGAGCACGCCGAGGTCGCGACGCGGCTGACCGAGCTCGAGGACCGCTGGCTGGAGATCTCCGAGACCCTTGCCTGAGGAACGGCGGCTGACCACCTGGGCCCTGACCGGTCAGGTCGTGTGGAACGGGCGCATCAGCGTGCGCAGCGCCGTGGCCAGGGCCTCGGCCTCGGCGGGGGACAGGTCCTCCAGCAGGCTGGCCTCGCTGCGCATGAGCTCGGCGATCGCGCCGTCGACCTGCTCGCGCCCGGGGCCGGTCAGCTGCACGAGGACGCCACGACGGTCGCCCGGGTCAGGCTGGCGCTCGACCAGTCCACGCGTGGCCAGCCGGTCGACGCGGTTCGTCATCGTGCCGCTCGTGACGTGGGTCTGGGCGACCAGCCGGCCGGGGGAGAGAGCGTAGGGCTCGCCGGAGCGACGCAGGGCCGCCAGCACGTCAAACTCCCACGACTCCAGCCCGTGCGCCGCGAACGCGGCCTTGCGCACGCTGTCGACGTGGCGCGCCAGACGGGAGACGCGGCTCAGGACCTGCATCGGCGTGACGTCGACGTCCGGTCGCTCGCGGTGCCAGGCCTCGACGATCGCATCGACCTCGTCCGGGTCGTCGATCGACCCGGCGGATGGGGTGGGATCCGGGCCGGGGGACATGCTCTGACGGTAGCGCTCAAGATTCTTGATGTCGAGATACTTCCGCTGGGTGTGAGTTGCGACATACGGTGCTCCCATGACCCTCGACGCTGTCGTCGCCGCCGGTGCGGCCCACCAGTCCGCCCTCCTCACCGCCGGTGAGCTGAGCTCGCGCGAGCTCACCGAGGCCACGCTCGCGGCCATCGACCGGGAGAACCCGCGCATCAACGCGGTCGCGGAGGTGCTGCGTGACGAGGCGCTGGACGCGGCTGACGCGGCCGACCGGAGTCGAGCCGCCGGTGAGGCTGGGCCGCTCACGGGCGTGCCGATCGCCCTGAAGAACGACCTCGACGTCGCGGGTCACGTCACGACCCTCGGCAGCCGGGCCGTCACGCGAGCGGCGGCAGCGGACGGGGAGCTCGTCACCGTTCTCCGCCGGCTCGGCGCGGTGCCCGTCGCGACCACGACCCTGCCCGAGCTCATGATCGTCGGCTTCACGCAGCCCGAGATCACGGGCGTCACGCGGAACCCGATCGACCCCGGGCGCACGAGCGGTGGGTCGTCGGGCGGATCGGCGGCACTCGTGGCGGCCGGTGCTGTCGGCATCGCCACGGCCTCTGACGGGGCGGGCTCGATCCGGATCCCGGCGGCCGCGTGCGGGCTCGTCGGCTTCAAGCCCACCAACGGCACGGTTCCCGGCTCGGGCGGCTGGTGCGGGCTGTCGACGCAGGGCTGCGTGACCCCCACGGTGGCCGACACCGCGCTCTACCTCGACCAGGTCGGCACGTTCTCCGGCTCGCTCGTCGAGGCCGCCGCGACCGCCGCTCCGGGATTTCTGCGGATCGGGCTGACCCGCAGCGCCGCCGCAGCGACCCGCGCCGAGAAGCTCGATCCCGAGGTCGACGCCGCACTCGAGCGGGCGGCGGGCGTCCTGCGGGCGGCGGGCCACACCGTCGTGGAGGTCGACGTGCCGTACGGGCTGCGGGCCAAGTCGGCGACGCTGCGCTACCTCGGCGGCATCGCCCAGTCGGTCGACAGGCTCGACGACCCGTCGCTGCTCGAGCCGCGCACCCGGGGGATCGTGCGGCTCGGCGCGCCCGTCGGGCCGCGGGCCATCGCGTGGGCTCGTCGTGCAGGGGAGCGCTTCGCGAGCGAGGTGCACCGCGACCTGGGCGTCGACGTCATCCTCTCGCCGGTCATGTCGTCGACAGCGCTGCCCGTGGGCCGCTGGGACGAGCTGGGCGCCCTGCGTCTGATCCTGGCGATGAACGCGTTCTACCCGTACACCGTGCAGTGGAACCACGCCGGTGTGCCGGCCGTGTCGGTCCCGGCGGGTCTGGCCTCCGACGGGCTCCCGCTCGCGGTGCAGCTCGTGGGGCAGCGTGACGACGACGTCCGGCTCATGGGGCTCACGTCCCAGCTGGAGGGCTTGATCCGAGGCGGGCTCGCGTGACCCGCTGGGATCCCCAGACCTATCTCCGGCACGCCGACGAGCGGGGCCGGCCGTTCGTCGAGCTGCTCACCCGGGTGCCGGCCACCGCGCCGGCGCGGGTCCTCGACCTCGGCTGCGGGGCGGGCAACCTGTCGTCGGTCATCCGCGACCGATGGCCCGGGGCCGACGTGCTCGGCGTCGACTCCTCGGCCGAGATGATCGCCCACGCCCGCGAGGTCGATCCCGATGGTCGCTACGAGGTCGGCGACGTCGCCACCTGGATCCCGGACGCGCCGTATGACGTCATCGTCTCGAACGCGATGTTCCAGTGGGTCCCGGACGCCTTCGAGGTCATCGCCCGGCTGCTCCGGGCGGTCCAGGACGGCGGCGCCTTCGCGGTGCAGGTTCCGGACAACCAGGATGCGCCGAGCCACGTGCTGATGCGGGAGGTCGCGGCCCGTCCGGCGTTCGCCGACCACACGGCCGGGGTCCGGCGGTTCTCGCGCACGGACGCCGCCTCGTACCTGGAGCTCTTCGCGGGTCTCGGCTGGTCCGCCGATGTGTGGACGACTGAGTACCTCCACGTGCTGCAGGGCGACGACGCCGTGTGGGGCTGGGTCGCAGGCACGGGCGCGCGCCCGTACGTCCAGGCCCTGCCCGACGGCCTGCGCGAGGACTTCATCCAGCAGTACCAGGCGGAGCTGCGCACCGCGTATCCCCAGCGCCCGTGGGGCACGGTGCTGCCCTTCGCCCGGACGTTCGCGGTGGCGACGCGCCCGGCGCGATAGCCTTGCTGCGCACGTTCCCCGGTTGGTCTGCCGGCAGGGCCCGCCTGACTTTGAATCAGGACAAGCGACGCAGGTTCGACTCCTGCCCGGGGAGCCAGGTCAGTTCTCGTCGATCGGATCGCTCATGCCCCCATCGTCCCCGACCAGCCAGATGTGGACACTTCGGCACGCAATGGGAGCCGAATCGCGTGCGGACGTGTCCACATCTGGGCGGTGACGTGGAGCGGGCACGCCGTGCGGCTCGGTGCGGTCGCCCGTAGATTCGGGCGCGACGGTGGAACCTGAGGAGGGGGAGTGGCGATGCGCTGGGTCCGCAGGTCGATGTGGGACGTCGTGCCCCGCGACCAGCAGGACACCGCCGAAGGGCTTCGTCGGCGCCAGGTGGTCGTGATCGCCACGATCGTCGTCGGTGCCGTGCTGCTGGGCGTGTCCCTCCGGCTCGAACCGGGCAGCGTGAGGTTCTACCTCGCGACGCTCGCCCTGGCCGGTGTGTGGTCCGCGGGCGCGTTCGTGTCGGGCCGGCTGCACGTCGGCCGCATCGCGTCGCGACCGACCCCCGAGGTGACCGTGCGCCCGGTCGTCGCCCCGATCGTGATCGGGCTCGCCCTGGCGCTGCTGTTCGTCGTGGGCGGCCTCGTGGTGCGGGAGATCCCCTGGCTGTACGACCAGGTGCGCTCCGTGACCGACTTCGCCGACCAGGGTGCGCTCTGGCTCGTCGTGATCGTCACGGCCGTGAACGGCATCGCCGAGGAGCTCTTCTGGCGAGGCGCCGCCTACGCCGCCATCCCGCGGAACCCGGTCGCGTGGACCACGATCGCCTACGTGCTGGCCACGCTCGGCACCGGAAACGTCATGCTCGCCTTCGCGGCGATCCTGCTCGGCGTCGTGGTCGGTCTGGAGCGTCGTGCGTCCGGTGGGGTGCTCGCGCCGATCCTCACGCACTGCACGTGGTCGATCTCGATGCTGTTCGTGCTTCCGCTGCTGTTCGCCTGAGACGTGGGGCCGCGAGTCAGGCCGAGGTCAGGACCCGGCGGCCAGGGCGGCCGTGCGCTCGGCCAGGGCGCGGCGCACGGCCTCCTCGTACGTGAGCGGGTCGCCGGGCACGATCTCGCGGATGCGCTGCTCGGTCACGACGACCTCCACGCCCATCGAGTCGATGAGATTGCGTCCGGTGGTGGCGTCGACGTCGGTCACCAGGGCGAGCCAGCGCGAGGACAGCCCGGGCGAGAGGACCGGCACCGTGACCATCGGCGTGCGACGCCCCTGGATCTGCTCGCCGGCGATCTGCAGCATGTCGCGATAGGTCATGGCGTCCGGGCCACCGATCTCGAAGGTCTGCCCCAGCGCGTCCTCGTGGCCGATCACCCCTGCGAGATAGCGGATGACGTCGTCGATCGCGATCGGCTGGGTCCGCGTGGCGGTCCACTTCGGCACGACCATGGCCGGGAGGTTCTTGACCAGCTGGCGCGTGAGCTCCCACGAGATGCCCCCGTGCCCCACGACGATCGCGGCCCGCAGCACCGTGACCGGGACGCCGCCGATGCCCAGCAGACCCTCGACCTCGCGCCGCGACCGCAGGTGGGACGAGAGGTCGTCGCCGTCCGCCCCCAGGCCGCCGAGGTAGACGATCTGCCGGACGCCGGCCTCCGCCGCGACGGTGCCGAACGAGGCGGCCGCGTCGGCATCGATGCGTTCGAAGTCGTCACGGTCGAGCGAGTGGACGAGGTAGATCGCGACGTCGACCCCCGCCAGCGCCTCCGCGAGCGAGGCGGCGTCGCCCACGTCCGCCCCCACGGGCGTGCCCTCGCCGTCGTACGCCTCGGGGCGCCGAGTCATCGCGCGGACCGCGTGACCGCGCTCCACGAGCTCGGACACGAGGCGGCGGCCGACGAAGCCGGTGGCCCCGGTGACCAGGACGGTGTGGGGCTGGGTCATGCCGCGAGCGTAGGTCGGCAACGGCCCGATGGCATCCCGACGTCCCTACACTGTCGGGCGTGCCACTTCATGACTCCCCTGCAGAGCCCACCGCCGTCACGGCGATCGTGCTGGCGGCGGGCGCCGGGACCCGCATGCGGTCCGAGCTGCCCAAGGTGCTGCACGAGATCGCGGGCCGTCCGCTCGTCGGTCACGCCCTGGCGGCCGTCGCGGGACTCGGTGCGACCCGCACCGTGGCCGTGATCGGCCACGGGCGCGACGAGGTCTCGGCCGCGATCACCGCGATCGACCCCTCGGTCGTCCAGGTCGTCCAGGCCCAGCAGCGCGGCACCGGGCACGCCGTGAAGGTCGCCCTGGAGGCGCTCGACGCGCCGCCCGCGGGCACGGTCGTCGTCACGTACGGCGACGTCCCGCTGCTGACCAGCGCGACCCTGAGCGAGCTCGTCGAGTCCCACCGCGCCGCGAGCCGCGCCGTCACGATCCTGAGCGCGGAGCTCGCTGACCCGGCCGGCTACGGTCGTATCGTCCGCGGCGGCGACGGCGAGGTCCAGGCGATCCGCGAGCACCGGGACGCGTCCGAGGACGAGCTCCGGATCCGCGAGATCAACAGCGGGGTGCTGGCCGTCGACGCCGACTTCCTGCGGCGCGCGGTCACCGCCCTGCGCGACGACAACACCCAGGGCGAGCTGTACCTGACCGACATCGTGGCGCACGCGGTCGGCGACCGCCTCCCGGTGGGGGCGCACGTGCTGGAGGACGTGTGGCAGACCGAGGGGGTCAACGACCGAGTGCAGCTGGCCCAGCTCGGCCGCGTCATGAACGACCGTCTCGTCGAGCACTGGATGCGGCAGGGCGTGACGGTGGTCGACCCGGCGACGACGTGGATCGACTCCGCGGTCGAGCTCGCTCCCGACGTCACGGTGCTGCCCGGCACGCAGCTGCTGGGGGCCACGATCGTGGCCACCGGCGCCACGATCGGCCCCGACACGACGCTGCGGAACGTCGAGGTGGGTGCCGCGGCCACGGTCGTACGCACCCACGGGTCCGACTCCGTCGTCGGTGAGGGGGCGACGGTCGGGCCCTTCGCCTACCTGCGCCCCGGGACGCTGCTCGACGCCGGCGGCAAGATCGGCACGTTCGTCGAGACCAAGAACGCCCACATCGGGCCCGGCGCGAAGGTCCCGCACCTGAGCTACGTGGGCGACGCCGAGATCGGCGCGGGCGCCAACATCGGAGCCGGCACGATCACGGCCAACTACGACGGCGTCGCGAAGCACCGCACGACGGTCGGCGAGCATGCGCGCACGGGGTCCGACAACGTCTTCGTCGCACCGGTCACGATCGGCGACGGCGCCTACACCGCGGCCGGTACCACGCTCCGCGACGACGTCCCGGCGGGGGCGCTCGCGATCGGCGAGGGGCGACAGAGGATGATCGACGGGTGGGTCGAGGCGAAGCGACCCGGCACCTCGTCCGCCGAGGCAGCACGTCGATCACGGGAGACCCGCGAGTGAGCATCGAGCCCACCACCACGTCCGCGCAGCCGAGCTCCTCGAGCAAGCGCACGCCGACCAAGAACCTCATGCTGTTCTCGGGACGCACGCACCCGACCCTGGCGCGCGAGGTGGCCGAGCTGCTCGGTGTCGACCTGGTGCCCACGACGGCGTACGACTTCGCCAACGGTGAGATCTACATCCGTTTCGACGAGTCGGTGCGGGGCTGCGACGCGTTCGTGATCCAGAGCCACGCGGCGCCGATCAACCAGTCGATCATGGAGCAGCTCATCATGATCGACGCGCTGAAGCGGGCCTCGGCCAAGCGCATCACGGTCGTGCTGCCGTTCTACGGGTACGCGCGCCAGGACAAGAAGCACCTGGGGCGCGAGCCGATCTCCGCCCGGCTCGTCGCCGACCTGTTCCTGGCCGCCGGGGCCGACCGCCTCATGACGGTCGACCTGCACACTGCGCAGATCCAGGGCTTCTTCGACGGCCCGGTCGACCACCTGCTGGCCATGCCGATCCTGACGCGCTACGTGCGCGAGAAGTACGCCGACCGGTCCTTCGCGGTCGTCTCGCCCGATGCCGGTCGCATCAAGGTGGCCGAGGCCTGGGCCAACTCCCTCGGCGGCGCCCCGCTGGCCTTCATCCACAAGACCCGCGACGTCACCCGGCCCAACGAGTCCAAGGCGAATCGCGTCGTGGGCGAGGTGGCCGGACGCACCTGCATCCTGGTCGACGACCTGATCGACACCGGCGGCACGATCGTGCAGGCGGCTGACGCCCTGATGGCCGACGGCGCGGCGGAGGTCGTGATTCTCGCGACGCATCCGGTGTTCTCCGGCCCTGCGGTCCAGCGACTGCGCGACTCGGTGGCGACCGAGGTCATCGTCACGAACACGCTGCCGCTCGAGCCGGAGCAGATGTTCGACAAGCTCACGGTCCTGTCGATCGCACCGCTGTTCGCCCAGGCGATCGCCGCTGTGTTCGAGGACGGCTCGGTCACGAGCCTGTTCAAGGGCTGACCTGCCCGTGCTGCGCCTCGACCGCCGGCGAGTCGTGGCGGTGTCGATCGCGGTGCTCGTCGTCGTGGCCGGGGTCGTGATCGTGACGCGCAGCTCTCCGCAGGACCACAACCCCTTCGCCGGTCGCGACCTGTTCGTCTGGTCCGGTTCCGCAGCCGCTGCGGCCGCCGACCGCGCGTCGGGCACTGACGCCGCTGACCTGGAGGATCTCGCGGACACCCCGACCGCGGTGTGGCTCACGCCCGAGGCGCACGGCCCGGACACGATCGGATCCTTCGTCGAGGACGTCCTCGCGGGCGCCGACGGTCGCGCCGTCGTGCTGGTCGTCTACGGCATCACCGATCGCGACTGCGTGGGGGAGGAGTCCCAGGGCGGTCTCGTCCCCGGGCTCTACACGATCTGGGTCCGCACGATCGCGGCCGCCCTCTCGGGCACGGTCGCGGTGGTGCTCGAGCCCGATGCCCTGGCCACGGTCGAGGAGTGCTCGAACCCGGCCGAGCGGTACGCGCTGCTGCACGAGGCGGTCGCGGCGTTCCACGACCGGGCCACCGTGTACCTCGACGCCGGCCACTCGAACTGGATCGAGCCGCAGGTCATGGCCGAGCGCCTGCAGCGCTCCGGGGTGGAGGACGCCCGGGGGTTCAGCGTCAACGTCGCGAACTACCAGACCGATGCCGACGAGCTGGCGTACGCCGAGCAGATCCGCGAGGTCGTGCCGGAGGCGCACTACGTCGTCGACTCCGGCCGCAACGGGGCCGGCTCGACCGACGACTGGTGCAATCCGCCAGGACGCACCCTGGGAGTCCGGCCGGCGGCGGTCGACGACGACTCGGCCCTGGACGCGCGCCTGTGGATCAAGCCGCCGGGCGAGAGCGACGGGACGTGTCACGGAGGACCCGCGGCGGGACAGTTCTGGCTCGAGCGTGCCCTCGAGCTCGCCGACGGAAAGCGTGAGTGACGTCACAACTGGCGTCCGCGCCGTGAAGGGTGACCCTCGAGTTCGTTAGCGTTCTGGCATGGAGCATACGGCGGAGCAACGCATTGCCGTCGTGATCGAGGACGATGCCGACATCCGCAACCTCCTGCGGACGATCCTGGTCCAGAGCGGATTCTCCCCGATCCTGACGAGCAACGGCGAGGACGGGATCGAGGCCGTGCGGGTGCACGAGCCGCTCCTGACCACGCTCGACGTGCAGATGCCCGGCATGGACGGCTTCGCGGTGGCCAAGCGGCTGCGCGAGTTCAGCAGCACCTACATCATCATGCTGACGGGCCAGACCGAGGAGATCGACGTGATCCAGGGTCTGGACTCTGGCGCCGACGACTACCTCGTCAAGCCCTTCCGCCCGCGTGAGCTCCGGGCTCGGGTCGACTCGCTGCTGCGACGACCGCGCCAGGTGGCGGGCGAGTCCGACGCCGCCCGACCTGCCGCGTCGGGCGCGGTGCCGACGGGAGCCACCGCCGACGCGGCGTCGGCGACGCCGGCCGTGGAGCAGGCGCCAGCGCCGCAGGCCCAGCCCTTGCAGCCGCCGGCCCAACCCGCCCAGCCCACACAGCCGCAGGCCCAGCCGGTGCAGCCCGTGCAGCCGACCCCCGTGCAGCAGCCCGCCGCCCCCGTCGAGGTCATCGCGCACCAGGCCCCGCCCGCCGCGGCCACCCCGCCGGTCCAGCACTCCGCGCCCCTGCCCGGGGCGGGATCGGCCGGCATCAGCCCGGCCGGCGAGGGCTCGAGCCAGGAGGTGCTCGACTGGAAGGGGCTCCGGGTCGACCGGGCGACGCGCGTGGCCACGGTCGACGGATCGATGATCGACCTCACCCGCAGCGAGTTCGACCTCCTGGCCGCCCTGCTGGCCTCCGGCCGTCGGGTGCGGTCCAAGGCCGACCTGGTGCTGACGCTGCGCGGCGAGGGCTACGTCACGACCTACTACGTCAACGACGCCGACAAGCGCGCCGTCGAGGTCCACATGGCCAACCTGCGACGCAAGATCGGTGACTCGAGCACGACCCCGCGCTGGATCGAGACGGTCCGCGGAGTCGGCTACCGCCTCGCCGCCGACTGATCGATCTCGGCACCGCCCCGGACCCTCCGCTGGAGCGGCGGGTCCGGGCCGCGCCCCTCAGTCGGCGTCGGGGTTCTCGACCGTCGTGGTGTCCTTGGTCGACGGGAAGATCACGATCGGGACCTCGGTCGAGATGCTCTGACGGTTGACCTGGGCCGAGCCGGCGGAGTTCTGGGCCCACACCGTGGCGTGGAACGACAACGTCACCTTGCGGACCTTGGGGTCGAGCGTCCCGATGACCTGGTCGCGCAGCTCGAACGCGCCCTTGGGCGAGGTGATGACCATCCCGTAGACCGGATCGGCGAGCGGCTCGGGATCGAGTGTGACGCGCGCGGCCTGCTCGTCGAGCCGGTAGGGCTCGACGCTGATCGTGTTGCCCGACTCGTCGCTCGCGACAGAGCTGACCGACACGCGGTCGAGGAACACGACACGCTTGCTGGCGAACGGATCGCGCTCGGCGCGGTCGGTGTCGTAGGCCGTCATCGACATTGTGAACAGCTTGTCGCCACCGGGATACCACTGGTGGGTGAAGGGGGTCCTGGCCGTGGGGTAGATCGACAGGACGTACTCGATGCCGTCGATCGAGGTGGAGGACGTGAAGGTGCCGTTGTCGGTGAACATCGAGCCCGTGGGCTCCTCGGCACCGGTGTCGGTCGCGGTCGGGGTGGGCACCGGGGTGGGCTCGCCCGAGGGGGACTCGCTGCTGCAGGCGGCTGCGCTCAGCGCGAGCCCCAGGGCGAGCACCGCCGCTCCCGCGCGGCGACGGTGGGTGTGGCGGGGACGGACTGATCGCATGGAGGAGCTCTTCTCGGGAGTCGAGGGATGGATCGGGCGGGGTGCGGGGGTGCTCACGCGCGGAACCCGCGGTGGCGGCGCAGGGCGCGCAGCAGGAGCCAGGCGGTCTGGGCGATCGTGACGATGCCCAACGTGGTCCAGCCGACCACGAGTGCGTCGGACTTCAGGGCGTCGGGCAGCTGCCACCAGGCGGCGATCAACGCGGCGATGACGACCGCGACGATCGCGAACGGCATCAGGTACGCCGCGCCGGCGCCCCCGCTCTCGGCCTTGGCCTGCAGCGCCCAGTTGTCGGTCTGGGACCGGGTCGCGAACTTGAACCACGAGCGGGAGAAGTGGCCGAGGCGGATCCACATGTAGACCTCGGCGGGGACGAGCGCCATCGCGAACACATAGTCCTTGCGGTTCGCGTCGTGCATCGCCAGGGCCACGCGCGTGTTCAGCAGCGTCGCGATGAAGGGCGGGATGAGCCACAGCGGGCTGAACTCGAAGGCGTTGAACGACACCGAGCAGACCAGCAGCACGAGGAAGCCGAGGCGGGTGAAGCCGTTGACGACCATGGAGATGTTCTCGAACCACCGCAGTCGCAGATTCGGGTGGAAGGGCTGACCCTTCGTGTCACCGCGCTGGCCGGGCCACATCAGATCGATCGCGCCGGTGTTCCACTTGACCTGCTGGGCGTCGAGGGAGCGCAGGTCCGCCATGCCGCCCACGTTGGCCCGGGCCGCCGCGCTGATCTTGGTGAGGTAGCCCGCGCTCTTGATCTGCAACGAGAGCAGCGAGTCCTCGATCTCGCTGTCACGCACCCACGGGAAGCGCTGGTGGGTCTGCTCGACGACCTTGTGCAGCGCCTCGACCGCGAAGATCGAGTACTGCCCGCCGAGGACCGCCATGTTGCGTCCGCGCAGCAGGTTCTGCAGGTTGAATGCGGCGAACTGTGCACGCTGCCCGGCGATCAGGAACTTCGCGAACCGGCTCTCGACGTCGGTGTCGTCGATGCTGTAGATCGCCGAGATGCCGCCGATCCGGTCGTCGTCCTCGATCTCGGCCACGAGCAGCTCGACCGCCCGGGGGTCGCCCGTCGTGTCGCCGTCGACGCCGAGCAGGTAGTCGAGCCCCTCGACCAGGGTGAAGCCGTAGTTGAGCGCACCGACCTTCTTGTCGGGGTTCTCGCCGATGTCGTGGACGAAGATCTCGGTGCGCTGCATCTGCGGTCCCTCGCCTCGCACGTGCATGCCGGCGTAGTGGCCGGCGATCTCGGCGGTGGCGTCGGTCGTGTTGTTGACCACGACGTGCACGACGTCGGGGAGCCGGGTCTGGGAGAGCAGCGAGTCCAGGACGCCCGCGATCGTGCTCTCCTCGTTGTAGGCCGGGATGATGCACCCGATCGTCGAGCGACGGGTCGAGGGAGCAGTCATGCCCTGCAGCAGGTCGACGGCCCAGCCGGCGTCGCCAGCGGGGGCGGTCATCGCCGGTGCCGTTCAGGCGCGGTGGATCGTGGCATGGCAGAAGTCCACCAGCGCCACCTCAGGTGCATGGACCGTGGAGCGTCAGTTTCGGCTCAGGATTGGCTCAAGACGGGCTCGGGGTGGCGCGATTGCGGCGGGCCCAGTACTGGGCCTCGGCCATCATCGCCTCGAGACCGGGCGCACCGAGGCTCTGCACGCTCGTGCCGATCTGGCAGCCGACCTGCAGGGGGAGGTCGTCCGGTCGTTCGTCCAGTCCCGTGCGCACCGCATTGGCGACCCGGTCGATCGGTCGGCGAGCGCGGGCGGTCGTGAGCACCACGAACCGGCCACCGCCGAGGTGTCCGAGGAGCGCGAACGGCGGCACCTTGGACCTGACGACCCGTCCCACGTGCACGATCGCGCGGTCGCGGACGCCCGGGCCGTAGGCCTCGGCCAGGTCGTCGAGATCCTCGATCTCGATCCAGACCAGACCGACCGGCTGGCCCGTCATGGCCGATCGCTCGATGCGGTCGGCCGCGTCGCGCCGGAACGCCCCGGTCCCCGGGACGTCGAAGTCGGCGAGCATGCCACGAGAGTCGTCGCCCCACCACGTCGAGCGCGCGTCCTCGGCGCGCAGGGCGGTGATGCACAGCGCCGCGACGCCGAAGGCGGTCGTGGTGCCGATCGCGATCACGACGTCGACCGGTCCGTTCCAGCTGATCGCGCCGCCGACGATCAGCATCGAGGTCGCCACGATCGCGACCGTCACGAGCAGCATGACCGCCTGGAGCACCCGCGCCGACGGACGCTCTGCGGCGGGGGCTCGGAGCGAGTCGAGCGCGGTGGCGAGCGCGAAGGCGGCCGAGAACACGACCGAGAGTGCGAGCGGCACGGAATCGGTGTCGACGACCGGATCGAGGACGACGGAGGCGACCGTGACCGCGGCAGCGCCCATCGCCAACGAGACCTGGGGGGAACGGCCCAGCTGCTGCAGTCGCAGACCGGATCGGAGCAGACCGAACGCCAGCGTGATCCCGCCGGCCGCCACGGCGCCCAGGATCTCCTGGGTCCCGTCACCCGGCAACGAGGCGGTCAGGACGCCGGTGCCCGTGACGGCGACGTAGGCGACCGAGATGAGGCGCCCGGCCTTGGTGTCGTACTGCAGGACCGTCGTGAGCAGGAAGTAGGTCGTGATCGCGGCGATCACGATCGAGCTCGTGAACTGAGCGGTCGTGGCGTCGGGGGTCACCGGCTCACTCCCGTCTCGCGCGGCAGCACCAGGATCGCGGTGGTGCCGCCGCTGTCGGCGCTCTCGAGGCGGATCGTGCCGCCGTGCCGCTCGGCGATCTCGCGGGAGATCGCCAGGCCCAGCCCGGTGCCGGTCACGCTCGAGACGACCGCGTCCGCCGTGCGGTGGTACGGCTGGAAGACCTCCTCGTGGTCGCGCTCGCTCATCCCGTGTCCCGTGTCGGTGATCGCGAGGGTGACCTGGTCGGCGCTGCCCACGAGCTCGATCGAGACCGACCCGCCCTCGACGTTGTACTTGATCGCGTTGGTCAGGAGATTGTCGACGACCTGGCGCAGCCGGAAGGCGTCGCCGGTCACGATCTGCGCGTCGGGCGCGTCGAGGGTCAGGGCGATGACACGGTCGGCCGCCAGCGGTTGGAGGGCCGTGGCCGACTCCGTGACGATCTCGGTGAGGTCGACCCGGGCGAGCGACATCGGCACTGCCGAGTGGGGCGTCCGACCCCGGGTGGCGAGCAGGTCGTTGACCAGGGTGAGCAGCCGCGTGGTGTTGCGCTCGGCGACCGCGAGGTGGTCCACGGCCTCATCGGGCAGGCCCGGGCAGTCGGCGGCCAGCTCGATGTAGCCGAGGATCGAGCTGAGCGGCGTCCGGAACTCGTGGGACACCGAGCTGAGCGCCTGGTCACGAGCGGCCTCGGCTTCGATGGACTCGCCGACGTCCCGGAACACCACGACCAGACGGTCGACCGTGCCGTCGGCGTCGAGCACCAGGCGGGCACTGACCTCCACCGCGACGCGGGTCCCGTCGGGGTGGCCGACCCAGTACGTCTCGGCGTCGACCGCGCCGCCGCTCAGGCCCCGCAGGTGCGGCAGCTCGTCGCCGACCACGGGCGTCACCCCGTCGAGGTGGTACAGCGGCAGGGCCTGGGGGCTCGTGGAGAGTGGGAGCCCCAGGTGGCGCATCATGGCACGGGCGGCCCGGTTGCTGCCCCGGTAGGTGCCAGCGGGATCGAGCGAGACCACGCCGAAGGGCACCGCGTCCATCACGGCGTTGAGCACGCCCTCGTCGCGGCGCGCCTGGCGGTAGGCATGGGCCGACCGCCGGGCCTGGGTCGCCAGGAGGCGTCGCTGAGCCGCCTCGCGGGCGCTCGACATCGCCACGACACCTCCGACGACGACGACCGAGACGTTGAGACTGGCCGTCGCGGCGACCGACGGGGTGCCGACCTGGCCCGGGTTGAACCCCAGCGCCTGCAGGACGAGAGGAGCCCAGGCCGTCAGGGTCGCCCCCACGATCCCGATGACCGCGCCGGCCCGGCCCGCGTTCAGGGCGAGCCACGCGACGGGCAGCACGACCAGGAAGCCGAATCCGCTGGAGGGGGTGGCCGATCGGAGCTGGTTCAGCGCGAACAGGTCGATGAGCGGGATCGCGATGGCGACGGCGCGCGACCCGGGGCGCTCCCACGGCGCAGCGCCGACGAGCACGGTCACGAGCACCAGGATGGTCAGCCCGAACGCCAGACGCCGGTCGGCGGTGGGCAGACCGGCGGCGAACGTCAGGACCGTCACGATGACGGCGGCGATCAGCAGCGCGGTCTGGGTCGCGAAAAGTCGGGCCGGTGAGACCGGTACCCGGACGGCGTCCGCTCCCAACGGCATGCGCGCAGTCTACGGCCGGCGGGGTCGACTCCGGACGCCTCGTCAGGATTTCCGGGCGGGGTGGTCGCTGCGCTAGGATCGCCAGGTTGCCTCGGCGAGGGTCGGCGTGTCCGACCGTGATCGACAGGGCGCTCGACCTGAGTGCTGTGTCGCGCGCCGCTGGCCCGCCCGAACCCCGCATTCGTTCCAATCGAGGAGAAGTTCCCGTGGCTGAGATCACGATCGCCGCCGAGGCCCGCACCGAGTTCGGCAAGGGCGCCGCCCGCCGCATCCGCCGGGCCGACAAGGTTCCCGCCGTCCTGTACGGCCACGGGACCGACGCCCTGCACGTGACCCTGCCGGGCCACTCGCTGATGCTGGCGCTGAAGAACTCCAACGCGCTGCTCACGATCGAGCTGGGCCAGGACAAGCACCTCGCCATCCCGAAGCAGGTGCAGCGTGACCCGCTCAAGGGCTTCCTCGAGCACGTCGACCTGCTGATCGTCAAGCGTGGCGAGAAGGTCACCGTCGACGTCCCGCTGAACGTCACCGGCGAGGCCGTGCCCGGTTCGCTGATCGGTGTCGAGAACACGGCGGTCGCCATCGAGGTCGACGCCACCGCGATCCCGAACGAGATCGAGGTCAGCATCGAAGGTGTCGAGATCGGCGAGCAGCTGCTCGCGAAGGACCTGCAGCTCCCCTCGGGTTCGACCCTTGCGGTCGACGAGGACCTGCTCATCATCAACGTCACCGCGGCGCCCACCGCGGCCGAGGTCGACGCGGAGCTCGCCGAGGCCGAGGCCGAGGTCGGCATCGAGCACGACGAGGCCGACGGCGACGCCGGCGAGTCGGGCGATGCCGAGGCCGGGGACGCCGAGTCGGAGTGACCTGGCTGATCGCCGGGCTCGGCAACCCGGGCCCGGCGTACGCCTCCACCCGGCACAACGTCGGGTACCTCGTGACCGACGTCCTCGCCGCCCGCATGGGCGGAAAGTGGTCGTCGCACCGCAAGAGCCGCACCGACGTCGTCGAGGGCAGGCTCGCGGGCGAGCGTGTCGTGCTCGGTCGCTCCCGGTCGTACATGAACGAGTCGGGCGGACCGCTGAAGGCGCTGGGTGGATTCTTCGACGTCGTGCCGGAGCAGTACGTCGTGATCCACGACGAGCTCGACATCGACTTCGGCCGCCTGCGGGTCAAGCTGGGTGGCGGCGACAACGGGCACAACGGTCTGAAGTCGCTGCGGAGCTCGCTCGGCACGGGTGACTTCCACCGAGTCCGGGTCGGCATCGGTCGACCGCCCGGTCAGCAGACCGTGCACGACTTCGTGCTGAAGTCGTGGTCGCCCGTCGAGCGCAAGGAGCTCGACGTCAACGTCGAGGAGGCGGCCGACGCGGTCGAGTCGCTCATCACCCGCGGACTCGTGGAGACGCAAAGTGCCTTCAACCGCTGAGCCCGGTCCCGGTCGCCACCTCCCTGGCGTGGGTCGATGAGCGCGCCGCTGCTCCGGCGGCTGGCCGACCGCGTCGCGGGGCTTCCGGGCCTGACGAACGCGCTGCGCGACAGCGCCGACGGCGTGCAGTCCCAGTCGGTGCGGGGCCCCGCTGCCCTGCGCCCGTTCGTGGCGCACGCCCTCGCGGGGCGCGCGGGGCCGGTCCTGGTCGTCACGGCCACGGCTCGGGAGGCCGACGACGCGGCGGCGGTGCTGGCCGAGACGCTCGGGTCCGAGGCGGTCGCCACCTTCCCGGCGTGGGAGACGCTGCCGCACGAGCGCCTCTCGCCGCGCTCCGACACGGTCGGCCGTCGCCTCGCGACGTTGCGCCGACTCGTGCACCCGGAGTCCAGTGCGGGGGGCACGCCGCTGCGCGCCGTGGTGGCGCCGGTGCGATCGATCCTGCAGCCGCACGTCCGTGGCCTGGCCGATCTCACGCCCGTCGAGCTGTCGGTCGGTGACGACTACGAGCTCGACGCCCTCGTGCGCGATCTCGCGGGTGCCGCCTACTCCCGGGTCGATCTCGTCGAGCGGCGGGGCGAGTTCGCGGTGCGCGGCGGCATCGTCGACGTCTTCCCGCCCACGGCCGATCATCCGGTGCGCATCGAGTTCTGGGGCGACACCGTCGAGGAGATCCGGCAGTTCTCGGTGGCCGACCAGCGCTCCCTCGAGCCGGTCTCGCGGGTGTGGGCGCCGCCGTGCCGTGAGCTCCTGCTCACCGACGACGTCAGGGCGCGAGCCAAGGCCCTGGCCGAGGGACACCCGTCCCTGGTCGAGATGCTGACCAAGATCGCCGAGGGCCATGCGGTCGAGGGCATGGAGTCCTTCACCCCGGTCCTGGTCGACGAGATGGAGCTCTTGGTCGACCTCCTGCCGGAGCACGCCTCGGTCCTGCTGTGCGATCCGGAGCGCGTCCGCGCCCGGGCGCACGACCTCGTCGCCACGAGCGAGGAGTTCCTCCAGGCGTCGTGGGCCGCAGCGGCCACGGGCGCCGAGGCGCCGATCGACCTCACGTCGGCGGCCTTCCACACGCTCGACCAGGTGGCCGAGCACACCGTGTCGCTCGGGCACCTCTGGTGGGGCATCACGCCGTTCGGCCTCGACGCCGAGACGACGGCTGGTGGTGAGTGGGACCTGGAGGTCGAGGAGGCGCCCGAGCTGCGCGGCGACCTCGACGGTGCGGCCACCGTGATCCGCAACTGGCGCACCGAGGGGCTCGAGGTCGTGCTCGTCGTCCCCGGACAGGGCCAGGTGCAGCGCACGCTCGAGTGGCTCGCCGAGGTCGACCTGGCGGGCACCGAGATCAGGGCCGTTCAGGGCGAGGGCCAGGGCGCCGACGACCCGGAGCCCGCCGACGGAGTCGTGCGCGTGCTGTGCGCCGAGCTGCCGCACGGATTCGTCGCGCGTCCGCTCGGCCTGGCCGTCCTGACCCACGACGACCTCGTGGGCCAGCGCGCGGCCGAGAAGCAGTCGAGGTCGATGCCGGCTCGGCGCCGCAAGCAGGTCGACCCGCTCGAGCTCACGCCCGGCGACCCCGTCGTGCACGAGCAGCACGGCGTCGGCCGGTACGTCGAGCTCGTCAATCGCGTCGTGCAAGGCGCCGCGCGCGAGTACCTCGTGATCGAGTACGCGCCGGGCAAGCGTGGCCAACCGGGCGACCGGCTGTTCGTGCCGATGGACCAGCTCGACCAGGTCAGCCGCTACGTCGGTGGCGAGAACCCCACGCTCGACAAGATGGGCGGGGCCGACTGGACCCAGCGCAAGGCCAAGGCCCGCAAGGCCGTCCGCCAGATCGCCGGCGAGCTCATCAAGCTGTATGCGGCGCGTCAGTCCACCCAGGGCTACGCCTTCGGTCCCGACACTCCGTGGCAGCGCGAGCTCGAGGACTCCTTCGCCCACGTCGAGACCCCCGACCAGCTCGTCACGATCGAGGACGTCAAGCGCGACATGGAGCGCACCGTCCCGATGGACCGCCTGGTGTGCGGCGACGTCGGCTACGGCAAGACCGAGATCGCGGTGCGCGCCGCGTTCAAGGCGATCCAGGACGGCAAGCAGGTCATCCTGCTCGTGCCCACGACCCTGCTCGTCCAGCAGCACCACGCGACCTTCGCCGAACGGTTCGGACAGTTCCCCGTCACGATCCGCCCGCTCTCGCGCTTCCAGTCCGAGAAGGAGTCGAAGGAGACGATGGAGGGGCTCGCCGACGGCACGATCGACATGGTCATCGGCACCCACCGCCTCCTGCAGCCGGGCGTGCACATCAAGGACCTCGGACTCGTCATCGTCGACGAGGAGCAGCGCTTCGGCGTCGAGCACAAGGAGGCGCTCAAGCACCTGCGCGCCGCCGTCGACGTGCTCTCGATGTCCGCGACGCCGATCCCGCGCACGCTCGAGATGGCGATCACCGGCATCCGCGAGATGTCCACGATCGCGACCCCGCCGGAGGAGCGGCACCCCGTGCTGAGCTTCGTCGGGGCGTACGAGGATCGCCAGGTCGTGGCGGCGATCCGGCGTGAGCTGCTGCGCGAGGGGCAGGCGTTCTACATCCACAACCGGGTGCAGAGCATCGACAAGGCGGTGGCCCGGCTGCAGGAGCTCGTGCCGGAGGTCCGGGTCGCCGGCGCCCACGGCCAGATGAGCGAGTCCGAGCTCGAGCGGGTCATGGTCGACTTCTGGGAGAAGCGCTACGACGTGCTGGTGTGCACCACGATCGTCGAGTCGGGCCTGGACGTCTCCAACGCGAACACCATGATCATCGAGCGGGCCGACGTCCTGGGCCTGTCGCAGCTGCACCAGCTGCGCGGCCGGGTCGGGCGCGGCAGCGAGCGCGCCTACGCCTACTTCCTGTACCCGCCCGACAAGCCGCTCACCGAGACCGCCCACGACCGGCTCGCCACGATCGCCCAGCACTCCGAGCTCGGTGGCGGCATGGCCGTGGCGATGAAGGACCTCGAGATCCGCGGTGCAGGCAACCTCCTCGGCGGCGAGCAGTCCGGCCACATCGCCGACGTCGGGTTCGACCTGTACGTGCGTCTCGTCGGCGAGGCCGTCGCGGAGTTCCGCGGCGAGACCGAGCCGCAGCGCAAGGACGTCAAGATCGAGCTGCCGATCGAGGCGCACCTGCCGACCGACTACGTGCCGAGCGAGCGGCTCCGGCTCGAGGTCTACAAGCGCCTCTCGGCCGTCGCCGACCTCGCCGAGATCGACGAGCTGCGTGCCGAGCTGGTCGACCGCTACGGCGAGCCGCCGGCCGAGACCGAGACGCTGCTCGAGGTCGCGCGGCTGCGGGTCGCGGTGTCTGCCGCCGGTGTCGAGGAGATCACGAGCGCCGGACCCAACGTCCGGTTCGGCGGCATCAAGCTGGCCGACTCGGCCCAGATGCGGATGCGTCGCATCTATCCCAAGAGCCTCTACAAGCCCACAACCGACACCTTGCTCGTGCCGCGACCGCGGGAGGCCCAGGTCGGTGGCAAGCCGCTGGCCGGGCGCGACCTGCTGGAGTGGACGCGCACCGTGATCGACACCCTCGCCGCCTGAGCCGCCCCCGCTCCAGGCCGGGCGGTGAGGACAGGTGGAGAATGGGTGCATGAGCGACGAGCCACGCAGGACGGGCGAGGCGCTCCTGGAGCTCGTCGAGGTCATGGACCGGCTGCGCCGGGAGTGCGCCTGGACCGCCGAGCAGACGCACGAGACCCTCGCGCGCTACGTGCTGGAGGAGACCCACGAGGTGCTGGAGGCGCTCGACGCCGGCGATCCCGCACAGCTGCGCGACGAGCTGGGCGATCTGTTGATGCAGGTCGTGTTCCACGCGCGCATCGGGGCCGAGCGCGCCGGTGCCGACCGCTTCGACGTCGACGACGTCGCCCGGGGCATCACGGAGAAGCTGCGCCGGCGCAACCCGCACGTGTTCGGTGACGGCACCGCCCGGACCCCCGCGGAGATCGACGCGGCGTGGCAGGCGGTCAAGGCGCAGGAGAAGCGCGAACGGGGAGGCCGAGTCTCCGTCCACGACGGCATCCCGTCCTCGCTGCCGGCCCTGGCCTACGCCGACAAGGTCCTCAAGCGCCTGGGGGAGCCGGCCGTGGCCGATGCCGTCGACGATGCCGGCGACATCGGCGCCCGCCTGCTCGCGCTCGTGGCCGAGGCGCGCGCCGCGGGCGTCGACGCCGAGGAGTCGCTGCGCCGCACCGTCCGTAGCCTCCCCGACGCGCCGGCCTGACCGTCGTACCGACGAGCCTCTCCGGTCCGGGGCGCCCGTGGCTCTAGGCTGGACCCCGCACGTGACCCCCTTTCTCTGAGGAGACCCATGGCCAGCATCGAAGCCGTCGGAGCACGCGAGATCCTCGACTCGCGCGGCAACCCCACCGTGGAGGTCGAGGTCGCGCTCGACGACGGCAGCATCGGCCGTGCGGCGGTGCCGTCGGGCGCCTCGACCGGCCAGTTCGAGGCGGTCGAGCTGCGCGACGGCGGCGACCGCTACCTCGGCAAGGGCGTCCTCAAGGCGGTCGAGGGCGTCAACGGCGAGCTCGGCAGCGCCATCGTGGGCTTCGACGCCGACGACCAGCGGGCGATCGACAACGCGATGAGCGACATCGACGGCACCCCGAACAAGGCCACCTACGGCGCCAACGCGATCCTCGGCATCTCGCTGGCCACGGCGCACGCGGCGGCCGACTCGGCCGGCCTGCCCCTGTTCCGCTACATCGGTGGCCCGAACGCCCACGTGCTGCCCGTGCCGATGATGAACATCCTCAACGGTGGAGCCCACGCCGACTCCAACGTCGACATCCAGGAGTTCATGATCGCGCCGATCGGCGCCCCGACCTTCGCCGAGGCTCTGCGCCAGGGCACCGAGGTCTACCACGCGCTGAAGGGCGTCCTGAAGGCCGAGGGCCTCTCCACCGGGCTCGGCGACGAGGGCGGCTTCGCCCCGAACCTGTCGTCGAACCGCGCGGCGCTCGATCTCATCGCCCAGGCGGTCGAGAAGGCCGGCCTGAAGCTCGGCACCGACATCGCGCTGGCCCTCGACGTCGCCGCCACCGAGTTCCACTCCGGCGGTGCCTACACCTTCGAGGGTCAGTCCCGGACCGCCCAGGAGATGACCGACTACTACTCCGAGCTGGTCGGGGCCTACCCGATCGTCTCGATCGAGGATCCGCTCGACGAGGAGGACTGGGCCGGCTGGACCACGATCACCGCCGAGCTGGGCGACCAGGTCCAGCTCGTCGGCGACGACTTGTTCGTCACCAACGTCGAGCGCCTCGCCCGAGGCATCGCGGAGGGTGCCGCCAACTCGATGCTCGTCAAGGTCAACCAGATCGGCTCGCTCAGCGAGACGCTCGACGCCGTCGACCTCGCGCACCGCGCCGGTTTCACCAACATGATGAGCCACCGTTCCGGCGAGACCGAGGACACCACGATCGCCGACCTGGCCGTGGCCACGAACTGCGGCCAGATCAAGACCGGTGCCCCCGCGCGCTCGGACCGTGTCGCCAAGTACAACCAGCTCCTGCGCATCGAGGAGCTGCTGGGCTCGGCCGCGGTGTACGCCGGCGCCTCGTCGTTCCCGCGTCTGTCGGTCTGAGTCGATGGCGGGACCGCGCGGATCCACGGGACCGGGCCGGGGGAGGACCTCCGGCCCGGCCTCGCGGGCGCGCGGTGCCGCCGGCCGCCCCACCCGGCCGTCCCGCTCGACGACCTCGTCGTCGGCCACACGCCGTCCGGGGCAGCGTGCCCCCCGCCTGTCCGACGGTGCCGGTGGCTCGCGATTCACCACCCGGGCGATGGTGCTGCTCGCCGTCATGGTCCTGCTGATCGCGTCGTACACCGCCTCCTTGCACACCTGGTGGCAGCAGCAGCAGGAGATCCGCGCGACCGAGGCGAAGATCGAGGCCCAGAAGACCGCGATCGCCGAGCTCGAGGACGACGCCGCGCGCTGGGAGGACCCCGCCTACATCGAGCAGCAGGCTCGCGCCCGGTTCGGGTGGGTGCTGCCCGGGGAGGTCGGCTACCGCGTCGTCGACGCCGACGGTCAGGTCGAGGGCGACGTGCCGCAGCTGGCCGAGCCGCCCCGCGAGACGGCACCGGGCTGGTCCGAGAAGCTCTGGGACAGCACCAAGGTGGCCGGCCAGGAGCCGGTGAAGCCCACGGCGCCCCCGGAGGACCCGAACGAGCCCCTGCAGCCGGAGAGCCAGTGACCAGTCAGTTCACCCGTCCCGCGGGCGTGGTGCCGCCGACCGAGGTCGATCTCCGTGCGGTCCGCGACCAGCTCGGGCGGCCCGCCCGTGGCGTCGTGACGATCGCGTCGCGCTGCCCGTCCGGCCATCCGAACGTGGTCATGACCGAGCCCCGTCTGCCGGACGGCACTCCGTTTCCCACGCTGTACTACCTCACGTGTCCCCGGTTGGCCGGGGCGATCGGCACGCTCGAGGCCGCCGGGGTCATGGCCGACATGAGCCAGCGTCTCCGCCAGGACGAGGAGCTGGCCGCGGCCTACCAGCGCGCGCACGAGGCCTACCTCACCGAGCGCGAGGCCATCGGGCACGTGCCCGAGATCGACGGCATCTCGGCCGGCGGCATGCCGACCCGGGTCAAGTGCCTGCACGTGCTCGTGGGCCACGCGCTCGCGAAGGGGCCTGGCGTGAACCCGCTCGGCGACGAGGCCGTCGTGATGCTCGGCGACTACTGGGGCAGCTCGAGCTGCGCGCCCGAAGGCGCCGGGGAGCCGGTCGCAGACTGATCTCGGTGGTCGAGTGGGCTCGAGGGACGAGAGCCCGTATCGAGACCGGTCCAGGTCCTCTGGGCCGGGTCGCGGGCTGGTTCCGGTGGTCGAGTGGGCTCGAGGGACGAGAGCCCGTATCGAGACCGCTCCAGGTCCTCGGAGCCGTGGCCACCCGCGGGGGTGACCTCACGACCCGACCTCCCGCAACTAGGGTGGACGCCATGAGACGCGTCGCGGCGATCGATTGCGGGACCAACTCGATCAGGCTCCTGGTCACCGATCTGGGACCGGACGGCACGGCCCACGACGTCGTCCGCGACATGCGTGTGGTCCGGCTGGGGGAGGGCGTCGACCGCACGGGTCGGCTCGATCCTGCCGCGATCGAGCGCACCGTCACCGCGACGCGCGAGTACGCCCTGACGATCGGCGAAATGGGGGTCGACGTGGTCCGGTTCTGCGCCACCTCGGCCGCCCGTGACGCCGAGAACGCGGGCGAGTTCCGGGCTGCGATCCACGCCGTGCTGGGGCAGGACCCGGAGATCCTCACGGGTGACGCCGAGGCCCGCGCCTCGTTCCTTGGCGCGACCTCGGAGCTCGGCCCCGACGACGCGGTCGTGGTCGACATCGGGGGAGGCTCGACCGAGCTCGTGCGTGGTGTGCACGGCGAGATCGGCTCGGCCGTCTCGCTCGACATCGGGTCGGTCCGGCTGACCGAGCGGTTCCTCGCCAGCGACCCGCCGTCGATCACCGAGATCACCGACCTCGTCGACCACCTCGACGCACTGCTCGCCCCGGCGGTCGCCGGCTGGGAGCCGGTCGAGCGGTTCATCGGTGTCGCGGGCACCGTCACGACGGTCGCGGCCCATGCGCTGCAGCTCTCGTCCTACGACAGCGAGCGCATCCACGGAGCGCGTCTGCCGGTCGACCAGGTGCGCGAGGCCTGTCTCTCGCTCGTGCAGATGCCGGTCGTCGATCGCCGCCACCTGCCCTTCATGCACCCGGGACGCGCCGACGTCATCGGCGCCGGGGCCCTGATCCTCGACCGCCTGCTCGAGCTCGCCCCGCTCGCGACCGATGAGGTCCTCGTGAGCGAGCGCGACATTCTCGACGGCATCGCCCGGAGTGCGGCCGAGGCGTCGCCCGCGTCGTGACGGCCGTGGCCTTGACTAGGCTGACGCCGCTCCCGTAGCCCAATCGGCAGAGGCAGACGGCTTAAACCCGTCCCAGTGTGGGTTCGAGCCCCACCGGGAGCACGTCACGTCGGGCTCAGCCGACGCGCACCGCCGTGAGGTCGTGGATCTCCCGGCCGGCGGCGATGCCCTTGGCCTCGAACCGGGTCAGCACGCGGCCGCCCCACCGTTCGCTCGGGCCGCCCTCGAAGTCGGGGGAGCCGGCCACGACGTCGGCCATCTGCGCGGCGTACTCGGCCCAGTCGGTGGCCAGGCGCCACACGCCGCCCGGCTTGAGCACCCGCGCCGCCAGCGCCGCGAACTCCGGGGTCACGAGCCGGCGCTTGTGGTGCTTCTTCTTGTGCCACGGATCGGGGAAGTTGACCCAGAGCTCGTCCACGCTGGCCTCGGGGATCATCGTGGTGAGCGCCTCGGCGGCGTTGACGACCGCGAGCCGGACGTTGGTGAGCTCGCCGTGCCGCACGCCGATCAGCGTCTGCGCGACGCCGGGCACGTAGACCTCGAGCCCGAGGAAGTCGGTCTCGGGCGACTCGCCGGCGGCGTGCAGGATGACCTCGCCGCGACCGCTGCCGATCTCCACCACGAGCCGGCCGGCCCGGCCGAACTCCGCCGCGGCGTCGAACCGGTGGGCCGGGTGCACCGACGTCGAGGGGCCGTCCTGCGGGACGTCGAGCACGACCCGATCGGCGAGCAGGTCCCAGGCCTTCTGCTGGCGCGGGTTCAGGCGGCCACCGCGCCGGGTGAACGAGACCGGCTCGGTCCGGAAGCGCCGCTCGGCAGGATCTGGACGGGTGTCGGCCGAATCGGACATGGTGCGCACCTTATCCAGCACGTCACGATGGGCCGATGAAGGCCACGACATGACGAGCGACGCGATCGAGCCCGACGAGAAGGACTGGACCTGGGTCCTGCGCGAGCCGTGCCCGGAGTGCGGGTTCGTCGCCGCCGCCGCGGACCCGGCGGGCGCCGGCTCCGCGATCGGTGCGCACGTCGAGCGGTGGCAGCGGGTGCTCGTGCGTCCCGACGCGGCACGGCGGTCGCGCCCCGATCGCTGGTCCGACCTCGAGTACGCGTGCCACGTCCGCGACGTCTTCGCGGTCTTCACGGGACGGATCGACCAGATGATGGCCGAGGACCCGGCGCACTTCGCCAACTGGGACCAGGACGCCGCAGCCCACGACGGCGACTACGCCCACGCCGACCCGGCGCGCGTCGCCGGAGACCTGGCGGTCGAGGGCGACCGCTTGAGCGGGGCGTTGGCTCGGGTGGGCGACGGCGACTGGCAGCGCCGCGCCGTGCGCTCCAACGGCTCGACGTTCACGACCGCGACGCTCGTGCAGTACCTGCTGCACGACCTCGAGCACCACCTGGTGGACGTCGGCGCCTGAGCGATCGGAACGGGCGCCAGGACGCCCGGATCAGTTGCGCACAGCAACGGCACAGGCGGGAGCAAAACGTCGGTATCGTGCGTTGTATAGGGTGAACCCATCAGGCTCGATGATGCGAGCCGACCTCCCGGAGGGAATCATGCACAGCTCGAACCCCGTCTTCTCCCGCAACGAGAGCTTCAACGGCCGCTCGTCGTCGGTCCAGACCGACCCGTCGCAGTGGACCATCGACACCGGCGCCCAGCCCGGCTACGCACCGCCGACCGCTGCGTCGAGCGATCGCATGACGATCGACTCGGTCGTCGAGAAGACGGCCGTCACGCTCGGCATCGTCATCGCGGCCGCCGCCGTCGCGTGGGTCGTGATCGGTCAGATCTTCGTCGGCGAGAACTCGATCGGCCAGCAGGTCGTCGACCAGTCGGCCGTCAACACCGCCTACGGATTCGCGATCGGCGGCGCGCTCGTCGGCTTCGCCCTGGCGATGGTCAACTCCTTCAAGAAGGTCATCAGCCCGGCCCTGGTCATCGGCTACGCGGTCGCCGAGGGTGTCTTCGTCGGAGCGTTCTCGAAGATCGTCGCGACCTTCGTCGGCGACACGAGCATCGTCTTCCAGGCGATCGTCGGCACGTTCGTCGCCTTCGGTGCGACCCTCGCGGCCTACAAGTTCTTCAACATCCAGGTCACCGACAAGTTCCGCAAGGTCGTCACGATCGCGATCTTCGCCTTCGCCGGTGCCACGATCGTCAACCTGCTGCTGTCGCTCACCGGCGTCGTCGACAACGGCGGCATCCGTGGCTTCAACACCCTCGGCCTGGTCGTCTCGGCCTTCGCCGTCGTGCTCGCGGTGCTGATGCTCGTGCTCGACTTCGACTACATCGAGAAGGGCGTGCAGGCCGGTCTGCCCCGTCGTGAGTCGTGGCGCGCGGCCTTCGGCCTGACGGTCACGCTGGTGTGGCTCTACATCGAGATCCTGCGCATCCTGGCGATCCTGCGCGGCGACAACTGACGCAGTCCTGACAGAACGCCCCCGACCGGTACTCCGGTCGGGGGCGTTCTGCGTGCCGCGTGGATGCAGCTGGTCAGCGCAGGCGCCGCAGGACGCCGGCCCAACGACCGGCTCGGCGCACCTCGGTGCCCGACCGCTGCGAGGCCTCCTCTGCGGCCTCGGTGACCGGCATCATCTCCTCGGCGTCGCCCGTGCGCGCCTCGAGCGGCTCGCTGCGCCGCTCGTGGATCGCGTCGGCGAGCGAGGGCAGCAGAGCGCCGACCATGCTCGCGTAGCCCGACGCCGACGGGTGGAACCGGTCGTCACCGAAGAAAAGCTCGTGGTACTCCGAGAACATCGGGGCCAGGAGCGAGCCGAGGGAGACCGTCCGTGCCCCCGCCTCGATCGCGCCCACGGTCTGCTTGCGCGCCATGCGCCGGCTCTGGAGGCGCGCGATGCTGCGCAGGGGCTGCATCAGCGGCTTGACCGTGCCGAGGTCGGGGCACGTGCCGAGCACGACATCGGTGCCGGCGGCCACGAGCCTGCTGATGGCGACCTGGAGCTCGTCGACCGCGTGGGTCATCGACTTCAGGTGGGTCACGTCGTTGGCGCCGATCACGATGACCGCGACGTCGGCGCCGAAGCCGAGGCCGCGGTCGACCTGCTCGGCCAGGTCGCTGCTCTCGGCGCCCACGACGGCGACGCTGCGGACCTCGACCGGGCCCTGCACCATCTGGGCAAGCCCCCAGCCCAGGAGCGCCGGGGGCGTGGTCATCTGCGTCTGCATGCCGTAGCCGACCGCGGCCGAGTCGCCCAGCACCAGCAGGCGCACGGTCTCGCCGGGAAGGTTGTCGCCGTAGAGCCCGTCGGGTGACGGCGGGCGGGCGTCGGTGACGCCGATGAGCCGCCGCGCCAGCACCGTCTCGCCGAACAGGAAGCCCACCGACGCGCCGACGGCACCGGCGGTCCCGAGGGCAGTGGTGGTGGCCACCCGTCGACTGACACGCATGGGGCCAGCCTAGTGACCGGGCCCGTTCGGGGCCTGTCGGCGCCATGACCGATGATGGGTGACATGCCTGACACCGTGCCGAACCTGCGTGACCTGCACGGCATCCCGGTCGAGGGCGGCGTCGTGGCGCCAGGTCGCCTGCTCCGCAGTGCCGCACCCGCTGTCGGTGACCTCGCCCCCGTGGGAGTGCCCTGGCCGCCCACAGCCGTCGTCGACCTTCGCTCGGCCAGCGAGATCGAGCCGGAGCATCCGTTGGCCGACCACGCCGCGATCCATCGACTTCCGCTCCTGGGAGCGCTGCGGCCGGGGGCGGCGCGACCGAGCGACCTGACGGGCCTGTACCGCGTGGTCGTGGAGTCGGCCGGCCCGATGCTCGTCGACGTCGTGCGTGCGGTGGCCACCTCGCCCGGCCCGGCCCTCGTGCACTGCGCGGCGGGCAAGGACCGCACGGGCATCTCGGTCGCCCTGGCGCTGCTGCTGGCCGGCGCCGACGTCGACGACGTCGTCGACGACTACCTGGAGACCGGACGCCACCGCGAGGCGATCGACGCTCGGCTCACCGCCATCGCGGGCCACGACCACCGGCAGACGCTCCCGGCGGCCTTTTTCGAGACCAAGGCGGAGGCCGTGCTCTCGGTCGTCGAGGTCTGGAGCGCGCACGACGGCGGGGTCCACGGGTGGTTCCAGGCGGCCGGCGGCACCGTCGACGACGTCGAACGGCTCCGCGGTCACCTGCGCGGTGACACGATGGGTGCATGAGCGGGACGCTGCGGCTGGACGACTCCGGCGCCGAGACCTTGGAACCGCGCGAGGTGCCGCTGGGCGGTCTGCGCGGCATCACCGTGCACCGCACCCTGCCGCACCGGTCGCGCCCCACGATCGGCGCCTGGTGCTTTGCCGACCACTTCGGCCCCACCGACGCTCGCATGCGCGTGCTGCCGCACCCGCACACGGGCCTGCAGACTGTCACCTGGCCCATGGCCGGACGCATCCGCCATCGCGACAACCTCGGGTCCGACGTCATGCTGCGGCCCGGTGAGCTGAACCTCATGACGTCGGGCGATGCCGTGTCGCACTCCGAGATCAGCGACGCCGACGACCCCACTCCCATGTCGGGGGTCCAGCTGTGGGTCGCCCTGCCCGACTCGCGGCGCCTCGGGCCCGCCGACTTCGAGCACGTCCCCGACCTGCCAAGGGTCGAGGGGCGGGGCTGGGACGGCCTCCTCGTGGTCGGCGACTTCGCGGGGGAGTCCTCGCGCGCGAAGGTCCACACGCCGCTCGTGGGCGTGCAGATCTCGCTGCACGATCCCGATGTCGTGCTCGATCTCGACCCGTCGTTCGAGTACGGCGTCCTGGCGCTCGACGGTCCGGTCGACGTCGACGGCATCGCGGTCGCCCACCGGGCCCTGCGCTACCTCGAGCCCGGCAGCCGGGTGCACCTCGACGGCCCCGGTCGCACGGTGCTGCTGCTCGGGGGCGAGCCGTTCACGGAGAAGCTCGTGATGTGGTGGAACTTCATCGCCCGCGACCACGACGAGATCGTCCAGGCTCGAGACGACTGGATGTCGCAGCCCGTCGGCGGTCGGTTCGGTCGCGTCGAGGGTCACGCCGACGACTTCATCCCGGCGCCCGAGCTCCCGAACGTCCGCCTCCGCCCCCGCGTCCGCCTCAAGTCCTGAGGGGCCGGGCCGCCGATGGTTACCCCTCACGGGGCATGTTCCCTCCTCGCTGGCGCCTCACGGGGTGGGTTCCGTCCGCCACGCGTGGATCCACGGGCCGAGCGGAGGCGAGGCAAGGTGCCCGGGCGCAGCCCGGCAGCGGTGAGGAACGAACCGCTGAAGCGGTGAGGAACGAGTCGCGCACCGCTCGACATACAGTCATGCATTGAGATACCGTCGGTATCGCAATGATGTGACGTGGAGCACCGAGGAGCACCCATGGGCTGGATCAACGGCAAGGTCGCGGTCGTGACGGGCGCGGGCTCAGGCATCGGCCGGGCCCTGGCGCTGGAGCTGACCAGACGGGGCGCGACCGTGGCGATCAGCGACGTCGACGTCGCCGGGCTCGAGGCCACTGCCGAGCAGGTCCGCCAGCTCGGCGGCACCGTCCGGTCGGACGTCATCGACGTGTCTCAGCGCGAGGTCGTCGAGCACTACGCCGACGAGGTGGTCGCCGACCTCGGACGGGTCAACCTCGTGATCAACAACGCGGGCATCGCCTACTTCGGCAACGTCACGGAGATGCCCTACAAGCACCTCGAGCGCGTCATGGACGTCGACTTCTGGGGCGTGGTCAACGGCACCAAGGCATTCCTGCCGCACCTCGAGGCCTCGGGCGACGGTCACGTCGTCAACATCTCGAGCGTGTTCGGCCTCTTCGGCGTGCCGTCCCAGAGCGCCTACAACGCGGCGAAGTTCGCGGTCCGCGGCTTCACCGAGGCGCTCGCCATGGAGATGAAGATGGCGAACAAGCCCGTGTCGGTCACGTGCGTCCATCCCGGTGGCATCAAGACCAACATCGTCCGCAACGCGACCTCGGTCGACGAGCGCGCCGACGAGAAGAGTGCGATGAGTGCCCACTTCGACAAGGTGCTGGCCCGCACGACGCCCGCGAAGGCGGCCACGGTGATCCTCGACGGGGTCGAGAAGAAGAAGGTGCGTGTGCTGATCGGCGCCGACGCCAAGGTCATCGACGCCTTCGTCCGCGCCGCCGGTCCCCGGTACCAAGGGGTCGTGCGCTGGGCGTCAGGCAAGTCCGGGCTCTGACATGCACAACGACTGGGGCGGGCAGTCCTTCACGCATCCCCCGGGCCGTCTGCCGATCGTGGGCGATGGCCGGTCGGTCGATCCCTCCCGTCCCCTGAAGAGCATGGTCGGTCACGCCGAGAAGCTCGGCGAGCCGATCTTCGAGATCCAGGTCTTCGACCAGAAGTTCGTCTTCGTCGCGAGCGCCGAGCTCGCGGCCGAGCTGTGCGACGAGCAGCGGTTCGTCAAGGTGCTGCCGCCCGCCGTCGACGCCTTGCGGGAGTTCGCGGGCGACGGGCTGTTCACGGCCCACTCCCACGAGCACAATTGGCGCCTCGCCCACGACCTGCTCCGGCCCGCGTTCACCCGGACGGCGATGCAGTCCTACCACCCGGTCATGGTCGAGACGCTCGACGAGCTCTTCGCCTACTGGGAGCGACTCGACGGTCCGGTCGACGTCGCGCGCGACATGACCAAGCTGACCCTCGAGACGCTGGCGCGGGCCGCGCTGAGCCGCGACTTCTCCTCCTTCGACGGCATCGACCCGCATCCCTTCGTGGCCGCGATGATCCTGGCCCTCAAGAGCGGGCAGCGCATCGCGACGCTGCGCACCGCGCCGGGTGGTCGCCTGGCCGTGCGGCGCATTCGCAAGCGGACCCAGGCCTCGCAGGACTACGTCGACGAGCTGCTCGACGACATCATCGCGACGCGCCGCGCGCAGCCGCCCTCGGAGCACGACCTGCTCGGCATCATGCTCAGTGCTCGCCACCCCGAGACCGGCGAGCAGCTCGACGACACCAACATCCGCCACCAGATCCTCACGTTCCTGGTGGCCGGTCACGAGACCACCTCGGGGGCACTGTCGTTCGCGCTGTACTACCTCTCGCGCGACCCCGAGATCCTCGCCCGGGCCCATGCCGAGGCCGATGCCGTGCTCGGCCCCGACCGCGACACGGTGCCGACCTTCGAGCAGGTGCCGCAGTTCCGCTACCTGCGCCGCGTGCTCGACGAGTCGCTGCGGCTGTGGCCCACGGCGCCCGGCTTCGGCCGGGGCCCGCGCGAGACCACGACGCTGTCGACCGGTCACGTCATGCGACCGCAGGACTGGGCCATCGTGCTGCTGCCCGCGGTGCACCGCGACCCCGCCGTGTGGGGTGACGACGCCGAGCGCTTCGACCCCGACCGGTTCCTGCCCGAGAACTCCCGCGGCCGGCTGCCCCACAGCTACAAGCCGTGGGGCACGGGGGAGCGGTCGTGCATCGGACGCCAGTTCGCCCAGCAGGAGGCGATCCTCGTGCTGGCCCGGCTGCTGCACCGCTACGAGATCACGGGCGACCCCGACTACGAGCTCGACATCGCCGAGCGGCTCACGATCGTGCCGAAGGGATTCGAGCTCCGGCTGACCCCGCGCACGCCGCAGCGGGTCGCGCCGGATCGGCCGCACGGCGATCCGGAGTCGGACGGCTCAGAGCCGCCAAGCGCCACGTGCCCTCACGCGTCGGCTCACGCGGACGGTCTCGACGCCCAGGCCTGAGCGGCGGTCGTCCACAGGCGACGTCGGCGTGGCTGGTCCGCGTGGGCGGGCGGCGCTTGGCTGTGGTCTTGACCGAGGAGGCGACCTACCATGAGCGTCATGGCGACCGAGGTGTCCACCGGCTTGCCGCGGGGTCGTGCGCTGACGCGCGAGGACCTGGCGGAGATGCCCGATGACGGGCACCGTTACGAGCTGCTCGATGGGGTGCTCATCGTGAGCCCGGCGCCGTCGACTCGGCATCAGCGTGCGCTTCGGAACCTGTTCCGCGTGATCGATGCGGCGTGCCCGGAGTCGCTCGAGGTGTTGTTCGCCCCACTTGACGTCGTGCTCGCCGACGACACCGTGATGCAGCCCGACCTCGTGGTGGCGCGGGTCGAGGACCTCACCGAGCGTGAGCCCTGTCGGCCTGACTCCGGCCGTGACTCCTAGCCGGAGAATCCGCCCCGCTCGGTTTCGGTCGCGGGCTTCGTGACCGTGCCGCCGGCGTAGCCATGCGGCCCCGACGCTGTGCGCCCAGATGCGCACTTCCTCCGGTCAGGAAACGCACATCTGAGCGCACATCTGGGTCGGACGTGCGCGAGCCCCGGCAGTCGCGTGGCTGCCGGGGCTCGCCGCGGGCTCAGGCCTGCTCGACCTCGGCGGCTGCGGGGCCCTCGTTGATCGCGATGCGCGTGGGCTCGGTGCCCGCGTAGACCCCCGCGACGCGGACGTGCAGCACGCCCTTGTCGTAGTGGGCGCTGACGGCGTCGGCGCCGACGTGGCCCGGGAGACCGAACGATCGGCGGAAGCTGCCGTACCGGACCTCGCGGACCGAGCGACCCGTGGACTCCTCCGCCCGGTCGTCCTTGCGCTCGCCCGCGATGACGAGTCGGTTGTTGGTGACCTCGACCGAGACGTCCTCGGCGACGTCGACACCGGGCAGGTCGAGCCGGACCACGACGTCGTCGCCCTCACGGACGGTCTCGGCGGTGGGTGTGAACGCCAGGGACTCGCCGGACGGGACGGTCTGGCCGCCGAACGTGGAACGCACGAGCGAGTCGAACTCGGCGAAGAACGGGTCGCGGCCGCGGAAGCGGGTGATGGTGCTCATGTGGAACCTCCGATGAGTAGTGGCCGACCACCGTGGTCGGTACCAGTCACAACTTGAGTCTTACTGACTCAATTCCCTTGAGCAAGATGTGTTCACCATCAGCGAACGAGTCCGCGCCGACAGCAGCGCCCCGCCCTCCGGTGCGGAGGACGGGGCGGGGGTCGCCGAGGCCGTGATCAGGCGTAGCTGACGCCTGTCGCGTGCAGCGGACAGTAGCCGTGCGGGTTCCGCACGAGGTACTGCTGGTGGTAGTCCTCGGCGTAGTAGTACTCCGCGAGCGGCTTGATCTCGGTCGTGATCGTGCCGTAGCCGCTGGCCGTCATCTTCTGCTGGTAGTGATCGCGCGACGCCTCGGCCTTGGCCTGCTGCTCGGGCGTCGTGGTCAGCAGGACCGAGCGGTACTGCGAGCCGCGGTCGTTGCCCTGCCGCATGCCCTGGGTCGGGTCGTGGTTCTCCCAGAAGGTCGCGAGCAGGTCGTCGTAGGACAGCACGTTCGGGTCGAAGACGATCCGCACGACCTCGGCGTGACCCGTGCGGCCGGTGCAGACCTCCTCGTACGTCGGGTTCGGGGTGTACCCGCCGGCGTAGCCCACCGTCGTGGACCAGACGCCCGGCAGCTGCCAGAACGTCTGCTCCTCGCCCCAGAAGCAGCCGAGTCCGACCACGGCGACCTCGAAGCCCTCCGGCCCGTCGGTCTCGAGCGGGTTGCCGGTGACGAGGTGCCGGTCGCCGACGAGGTGGGTGCGGGAGGCGCGGCCGGGCAGAGCGTCCTCGCGGGCGGGCATCTCGGTCTTGCGGGTTCCGAAGATCATGGGGTCCATCCTTCCGTCTCGACACCGTCAACGCCGTTCGGGGCGTCGGTGTTCCGCGAGTAGGGTCGACCCCATGAGTGCCCGCTACCAGGTCCCGGTCGGGATGGAGATCGCCACGGCCTGGGCCTGGCGCCTGATCGTGATCGCGGCGGCGGGGTTCGGCCTGCTGTGGCTCCTGCAGTACTTCTCCGAGATCACGGTGCCGATCACGATCGGCCTGCTCGGCACGGCGCTCACGATCGGCGTCGTCGACGCGCTCGAGCGGCGCGGCGTGCCGCGGCTCCTCGCGACCCTGCTGGTCACGATCCTGATGCTCGTGACCCTGGTGGGCCTGGTGACCCTGGTGGGGCAGCAGCTCTCGACCCAGTTCGACGAGCTCCGCTCGAGCATCGTGGCCGGCATCGGCGAGCTGCGTGACTGGGCCCGGAACGGCCCGCTGGGTCTGAGCGACGACGACCTCAACGGGTACGTCACGCAGGTGCAGGACGCGATCGCCGGCACCGGGCGCCAGGCCGTGATCGACCAGGCCACGGCCGTCGGCATCTCGCTGGCCCACTTCGTGACCGGCTTCTTCATCGCCCTGTTCGCGGCCGTGTTCTTCCTGTACGAGGGCGACCGGATCTGGGCCTGGGTCGTCACGCTGTTCCCCCGCGACGCCCGTGGCAAGGTCAGCTCCTCCGGCTACCGGGCCTGGGAGTCGCTGACGAGCTTCGTGCGGGCCACGGTCATCGTCGCCCTGGTCGACGCGGTCGGCATCGCGCTCGGGGCGTGGCTGCTCGGGGTGCCCCTGACCTTCGCGATCGGCGTGATCGTCTTCCTCGGGGCGTTCGTGCCCATCATCGGCGCGTTCGTCTCCGGCATGGTCGCGGTGCTGGTCGCTCTCGTGGCCCAGGGGCCCTGGACGGCGCTGTTCATGCTGCTCGTCGTGATCGCCGTCCAGCAGCTCGAGTCGCACGTCCTCCAGCCGTTCCTCATGGGTCGCCTCGTGGCGGTGCACCCACTCGCGATCATCGCCGCGATCGCGGCCGGCATCACGGTCTCCGGAGTCGTCGGTGCCCTCGTGGCCGTGCCGCTCGTCGCCTGTCTCAACGGGGTCGTCAAGCACCTCGCCGAGGAGGCGGGCAACCCCCTGCAGCCCGACGGGCTCCCCGAGGACGTGCCACCGGACGCCGAGCACTCGGCGGAGCCGGCATGAGCGAGACCACCCCGACCTGGGCCGGGGTCGAGTCCGCAGCCGCGCTGCTCGACGGCATCGCGGAGGAGACGCCGCTCGCGCACTCGCGCTGGCTCAGCGAGCTCACCGGCACCGAGGTCATGCTCAAGTGCGAGAACCTGCAGCGCACCGGGTCGTTCAAGCTCCGGGGCGCCTACACGCGGATCTCGCGCCTGTCGCCGGCCGAGCGCCGGGCCGGAGTCGTGGCCGCCTCGGCCGGGAACCACGCCCAGGGCGTCGCGCTGGCGGCACAGATGCTCGGCATCCCGGCCCGGATCTACATGCCCGAGGGCGCCGCGCTGCCCAAGGTGCAGGCCACGCAGGGCTACGGCGCCGAGATCGAGCTCGTCGGGGTCGACGTCGGGGCCAGCATCGCAGCCGCGCAGGAGTACTCAGCCGAGACCGGTGCCGTCATGATCCATCCGTTCGACCACGTCGACATCGTCGCCGGCCAGGGCACGGTGGGCCTCGAGATCCTGCGCCAGCTGCCCGAGGTCGGCACGATCCTCGTGCCGGTCGGCGGGGGCGGACTCGTGGCGGGCATCGCGCTCCTGCGGGAGGTGCGACCGGACGTGCGCATCGTGGGCGTGCAGACCTCCGCGGTGAGCCCCTACGTGCCCTCCCTGAGCGCGGGGGCCCCGGTGCAGGTGCAGGGTCTGCCCACGATGGCCGACGGCATCGCGGTCGCCGCGCCGGGAGCCGTGCCGTTCGCGGTCGTGGCCGAGCTCGTCGACGACGTCGTCACGGTCAGCGAGGAGTCGCTCAGCCGGGCCCTGATCGGCCTGCTCGAGCGCGCCAAGCTGCTCGTGGAGCCGGCCGGGGCGGCCGGGGTGGCGGCGCTGCTCGACCGTCCGCGCGACTTCCCGGGCCCGGTCGTGCCGGTGCTGTCCGGAGGCAACATCGACGCGCTGCTGCTGCTGGAGGTCATCCGCCACGGCCTCAAGGCTGCCGGTCGCTTCCTGAGCTTCCGCGTCCACCTCACCGACCGCCCGGGCGAGCTCATGCGCCTGCTCACCGACCTGGCGTCGATGCAGGTCAACATCCTCAACGTCGTGCACGACCGGGCCTCGGAGTCGCTCGGTGTCGGCGAGGTGGAGGTGCGCCTCCAGGTCGCCACCCGAGGAGCGCGCCACGCCGACACGGTGCTCGACCAGCTGGCCAGCCGGGGCTATCGGTCGGTCTGACCCGCTGCCTCGGTGGCGAAGGGCCCCGGTGTCACTCTGCGGTCAGCTCAGAACGGAATGGCCTCGACGATCTCGACCGTGATCGACGAGCCGTTGGGTGCCTCGTAGGTGGCGGTGTCGCCGGCCTTCTTGCCCAGCAGGGCTGCGCCGAGCGGCGACGTGGGGGAGAAGACGTCCAGGTCGACCGCGCTGTCGAGGCTCAGGACCTCGCGCGAGCCGAGCAGGAACGACTCGGTGTCGTCGTCGCCCTCGAACCGGATCGTGACCTTCATGCCGGCCTCGACGACGCCGTCGTCGGCGGGCTTGTCGCCCACCTCGGCGCGCCCGAGCATGTCCTCGAGCTGGCGGATGCGCGCCTCGGTCTTGCCCTGCTCCTCGCGAGCGGCGTGGTAGCCGCCGTTCTCCTTGAGGTCGCCCTCGTCGCGGGCGGCGGCGATCTTGGCCGTGATGTCGGCGCGCACCTCACCCTTGAGGTGCTCGAGCTCCTCGCGGAGACGGTCGAGGGACTCCTGCGTGACCCAGAGGGTCTCGGTGCCAGTCGGCTGCGTCATGGCGAACTCCTTCAAAACGTACGGAACCCCGAGCTCCCGGCTCGGGGTGAAGTTCCCATCTTAACACTCAGTCAGTGACTTCGCACGAACGAACGACGGCGGTGACCGCGCGGGCCGTGGTGGTCAGACTCAGCTCGTGGCGCACGATCTCACGGTCGGACGGCGGGATCTCGACGGTCTTCTCGCCGACGATGGAGTGATCGAGAGCCTGCGCGTACACACTGCACGAGATGCGGGTCGGCTCCGGCCGGATGACCTCGAGCTCCACGTCGATCTGCGTGTCGGAGACCGCCACGAAGGAGTAGACCTCGGTCGAGACCGGGCGGGGCTGGAGGGCGATCCAGGCCGCCCAGGCGATCCCCACGCCGATGCCGGCACCGGCGACGACCCACCACAACCAGCGCGGCGAGGTGCGGGTGCCGTAGCGGTCGGCGAGGTCGGTCATGCGTCCAGTGTCTCAGGGTCGACCCACCCGCGACGCCCCTGCCTTCCTCGCGTGGGGATACTGGGGCCGTGGAGGAACAGCTGCGACTGATGCACGTGCACGCCCACCCCGATGACGAGTCGAGCAAGGGAGCCGCGTCGACGGCCCGGTACGTCGCCGAGGGCATCGACGTCCACGTCGCCACGTGCACCGGCGGTGAGCGTGGCTCGATCCTCAACCCGAGCTTCCAGCACCCCGGTATCGAGGACGACCCCGAGCTGATCACCGAGATCCGCCGCGAGGAGATGGAGCGCGCCCGCGACATCCTCGGCATCACGCAGGACTGGCTCGGCTGGGTCGACTCCGGCTGGCCCGAGGGCGACCCGAAGCCGCCGCTGCCCGAGGGCTGCTTCGCGCTCGTGCCGCTCGAGGAGGCCGCCGCACCGCTCGTGCGACTCATCCGCTCCTTCCGGCCGCACGTCCTCACGACGTACGACGAGAAGGGCGGCTACCCGCACCCCGATCACATCAAGTGCCACGAGATCAGCGTCTTCGCCTACGAGGCGGCGGCCGACCCCGAGCTCTACCCCGATCTCGGCGAGCCGTGGCAGGTCAGCAAGCTGTACTACCAGGGCGGCTTCACCCGCGGGCGCCTCGAGGCGATCGGTGCGGCCATGGTGGAGCGCGGCCTCGAGAACCCCTATGCCGAGTGGCTCAAGGACCGCGATCCCGACCGCCTGCGCGACGACCGCATCACGACGCGGGTCGAGTGCGCCGACTACTTCCACGTGCGGGACGCGGCCCTGATCGCGCACGCCACGCAGATCGACCCCGACGGCTTCTTCTTCTCGGTGCCGCAGGAGGTGCAGGCCGAGGCCTGGCCCACCGAGGACTTCGAGCTCGTCGACAGCAAGGTGCCCACGACCCTGCCCGAGGACGACTTGTTCGCGGGCCTACGCTGATCGCATGTACGACATCGCGAGCAGCATGCTCGACGCCGCCAGCGCCCTGGTCACCGCCACCGGTGGCGAGCGGCGCGAGCTGGACCCTGACATCGTCAAGCCCGGCTGGGTCGCGCTCGGGATCTTCCTGGCGATGGCCGTCGCGCTCGCCCTGCTGATGTGGTCCTTCGCCCGGGTCTCGCGCCGGGCCCGCGAGCCGTGGGACGGCGAGGAGCCGGAGTCGGCCGGGGAGTCTCCCGCCGGACGCACCGGCGCCGACCGCGACGCCTGACCCCGGGCATGGTCAACCGGCTCGCCGCCGCCCAGTCCCCGTATCTCCAGCAGCACGCCGGCAACCCGGTCGACTGGTGGGAGTGGGGCGAGGAGGCGTTCGCCGTCGCGCGCGAGCTCGACCGGCCGGTGCTGCTGAGCGTCGGCTACGCGGCGTGCCACTGGTGTCACGTCATGGCGCACGAGTCCTTCGAGGACCCCGCCACGGCCGACTTCATGAACGCGCACTTCGTCAACATCAAGGTCGACCGCGAGGAGCGCCCTGACGTCGACGCGGTCTACATGCGGGCGACCCAGGCCATGACGGGCCAGGGCGGCTGGCCCATGACGTGTGTGCTCACCCCCGAGGGTGAGCCGTTCTTCGCCGGCACCTACTTCCCGCCCGAGGCCACGGCTGGCAGCCCCGCGTTCACCCAGGTCCTGCAAGCCCTGGCCGAGGCGTGGCGCGAGCGGCGCGACGAGGTGCTCACGGTGGGCCGCGACGTCGTGGCGCACCTGCGGGACGCCCGCGACCCCGTGGGCGATCTGCTGACCACCGACGACCTCGACGAGGCCGCGGCGACGCTCGCCGGCACGTACGACGACGAGGCCGCCGGATTCGGCACTGCGCCCAAGTTCCCGCCGTCGATGGTGCTGGAGTTCCTGCTGCGCCACCACGACCGCACCGGCTCGCCCGAGTCCCTCGAGATGGTCGAGGCGACCTGCACCGCGATGGCGCGCGGCGGACTGTACGACCAGCTCGCTGGAGGGTTCGCGCGGTACAGCGTCGACCGCCACTGGCGCGTGCCGCACTTCGAGAAGATGCTCTACGACAACGCCCTGCTGCTGCGCGTGTACCTGCACTGGTGGCGGGCCACGGGGTCGGTGCTGGCCGAACGCGTGGCCCGCGAGACCGCGGCTTTCCTGCTGCGCGAGCTCCGCACCGACGAGGGCGGGTTCGCCTCCGCGCTCGACGCCGACAGCGCCGATGGGCGGGGCGAGGTCCACGAGGGCACGTACTACGTCTGGACCCCGAACGACCTGATGCGCCTGCTGGGGGCGAAGGACGGTGCCTGGGCCGTGGGCCTGCTGGGTGTCACCGGCCCCGGCACGTTCGAACGCGGCTTCTCGACGATGCAGCTGCGGGAGGATCCCGATGATCCCGAGCGGTGGGACCGCGTGCGCGCGGCGTTGCTCGAGGCCCGGGACCGACGCGCGCGGCCGGCCCGCGACGACAAGGTCGTGGCCTCGTGGAACGGGTGGACGATCACGGCGCTGGTCGAGGCCGGCGTCCTGCTGAAGGACCCTGCACTGACGGCCGCCGCGGTCGAGGCCGCCGAGCTGCTCGTGCGGGTTCACCTCGCGGGCGGTCGTCTCGTGCGGACCTCGCGCGACGGGGTCGCCAGCCGCAACGCGGGGGTCCTGGAGGACCACGCGGCGGTGGCTGAGGCGTTCCTGGCGGTGCTCGGGGTCACCGGCGACGCGGTCTGGCTCGGTCGGGCGCTCGCGCTGCTGGAGCGGGTCGTCTCGGACTTCGCCGATCCTGAAGGCGGCTTCGTCGATGCGCCCGGTGACGGGCTCGTCCTGGCGCCGCGCGACGTCGCCGACAACGCCTATCCCTCCGGGGTCAGCGCGGCGGCCGGCGCGCTGCTGGCCGCTGCCGCCGTCACGGGCGACGCCCGGTGGCGTTCCGCGGCCGAGCGAGCCGTCGAGTCGGCTGCCCCCACGGCCCACGCCGCGCCACGCTTCGGCGGGCAGGCGCTGTCGGTGGCCGAAGCGATGCACGCGGGACCGGTCGAGGTCGCCGTCGTGGGCGCGGCCGGCGAGCGCGAGGAGATGCTGCGCGCCGCGTGGTCGCTCACCTCGCCCGGCGCCGTCGTCATCGGTGGAGAACCCGGCCTTGAGATTCCCCTGTTCGCCTCCCGCACGGTCCGCGACGACCTCCCGACCGCCTACGTGTGCCGCGGCTTCGTCTGCCAGGCCCCGGTCACCGACCCCGACGCCCTCCCCACCCTCACCTGATTGCCGCTCGCGAGCGACTTTGTTGGTGGCGAGGAGAGACTTTGTTGGCGCGACTGGCCAACAAACTCGCTCGTGACCACCAACAAACTCTCTCGCGAGCGGTACGGGGGTGGGTGGGGTGGGTCAGCGCTGGTTGTAGGCGAGCAGGCTGATGCCGACGTAGTGCACGACGAAGGCGGCGATCGTGAGGGTGTGGAAGACCTCGTGGAAGCCGAACCAGCGCGGCCACGGATTGGGCCACTTGAAGCCGTAGACGACGGCCCCGAGGGTGTACAGGCCACCGCCGACGACCATCAGCACGATCACGGCGGTCGGCGCCGCGTCGACGAACTCGTTCCAGTACAGGACTGCGGCCCAGCCCAGGGCCACGTAGAGCGGGACGTAGATCCAGCGCGGCGCGCCGACCCAGAACACCCGGAACGCGACGCCGAGCAGCGCGCCACCCCACACGATGCTGAGCATGATGATGGCGTGCTCGGTGCTGAGCAGCAGCAGCGAGAACGGCGTGTACGAGCCCGCGATCAGCAGGAAGATGTTGGCGTGGTCGATGCGCTTCCAGACGATCCGTGCCTCTTCGTTCCACGTGCGCGTGTGATAGATCGCGCTGCAGCTGAACAGCAGCAGGGCCGACACCATGAAGACCGCGGCCCCGGCGCGCACCACGACATCGTCGGCGATGACCATCATGACGAGGAACGAGACGAACGCCAGCGGCGCGACCGCGGCGTGCAGCCAGCCGCGGAGTCGCGGCTTGATCTCCTCCAGCGACGACGGGAAACGACCGAGGACGGGCTCGTCGGTGATCGAGCTGGTCTCCGGCATGGCGTTAGATTAGCCCCCATGGGTCTGAGCTCCCTGGCGTACGGGACGTACGAGCGCCGCCTCGCGCGGCGACTCGACCCCGAGCGCACCCCGCACCACATCGGGGCGATCGTCGATGGCAACCGGCGCTGGGCCAAGGATGCCGGGCAAGATCTCGAGAGCGGCTACCACGCGGGCGCGGCGAAGATCGACGAGTTCCTGGGCTGGTGCCACGAGCTCGGCGTGCGCATCGTCACGTTCTGGGTGCTGTCGACCG
The DNA here is from genome assembly GCF_023146395.1 of Aeromicrobium sp. Classification (GTDB taxonomy): domain Bacteria; phylum Actinomycetota; class Actinomycetes; order Propionibacteriales; family Nocardioidaceae; genus Aeromicrobium. The sequence goes on from NZ_JAGLCD010000001.1 coordinate 70,078, forward strand.
ACAACCTCCAACGGTCCGAGGACGAGGTGCGCAGCATCCTGCGGGCCGTGGAGGACCTCGTCGACCGGCTCGCCGCGGACGGCCGCTGGAACCTGCGCCTGATCGGCAGCCTCGACCTGCTGCCCGCCGAGTCGGCGGCCCGGCTCAAGCGGGCCACCGAGTCCAGCACCGGCACCGAGCTGCAGGTCAACATCTGCGTCGGGTACGGCGGCCGCCAGGAGCTCACCGACGCGATGCGCTCGCTGCTGCTGGAGGAGTCGTCCAAGGGCCGATCGCTCGAGGAGGTCGCGAGCACCCTCGTGGTCGACGACATCGCCGAGCACCTCTACACGAAAGGGCAGCCCGATCCCGATCTCGTGATCCGCACGTCGGGGGAGCAACGGCTCTCCGGCTTCCTGCTCTGGCAGAGCGTGCACTCGGAGTTCTACTTCACCGACGTGCTGTGGCCGGCCCTGCGCCGGGTCGACCTGTTGCGGGCGGTGCGCTCCTACGCCAACCGGGAGCGTCGCTTCGGGGCGTAGCGCTCGTTCGGAGTCGGTGCGGCTCCGGTGAGGTCCCCGACAAGCGGCATGGACCTGGACGGGTGTCGGGTTCGCCACCCGTTGAACCGGGCACGGCTGGCAGTGACTTCCCACGGCACATGTCCCGTGGGAAGTCACCATGTCCCGTGCGAGGTGAAGCTGAGACCGCCCACCCCGCTCCCTCGTCCGTGCCTGCTTGTCCGCCACGACGAGCGGCGGTCGGCTGCGGGGCCGTGCTGGGCGCCCGCAAGTGTTCACCGGGGCGAAACACGCGCCTCAGCGTGTCGGCGCTCCCGGGCGCGGGCGCGGGCGTAACTTGCAAGGGTGTTGACGCTCGCCCCTGAGCCTGACCGCCCCACTCGCACCGACGACTAGGGCCGGCGCAGGGCGCGCGCGGGCTCGGTAGGGAGTACAGCCATGGCTGACCACGAGAGCTTGCGACGCACGTACGTCATCGACACGAGCGTGCTGCTGGCGGACCCGGGAGCCCTGACGCGGTTCCACGAGCACGAGGTCGTCGTGCCCGTCGTCGTCATCACCGAGCTCGAGGCCAAGCGGCACCACCCGGAGCTGGGCTACTTCGCCCGGTCGGCACTGCGGTACCTCGACGACCTGCGGGTCATGCACGGCACCCTCGACGCGCCTCTGCCGATCGGCGACGAGGGCGGCACGCTCCGGGTCGAGCTCAACCACATCGACGCCTCCTCCCTGCCGGCCGGGTTCCGACTCGGCGACAACGACACCCGCATCCTCAGCGTCGCCAAGAACCTCGCCGACGAGGGACGCACGGTCACGCTGGTCTCGAAGGACCTGCCGATGCGGGTCAAGGCCTCGGCCGTCGGACTCGCGGCCGAGGAGTACCGCGCCGAGCTGGCCCTGGAGTCGGGCTGGACCGGCATGCGCGAGCTCGAGGTCGACGCCGCGGATCTCGACACGCTGTACGACACCGGCTCGCTCGAGCTCGCCGAGGCGGCCGAGCTGCCGTGCCACACCGGACTCGTCCTCCTCAGCGACAAGGGCAGCGGACTCGGACGCGTCCTGCCCGACAAGAGCGTGCAGCTCGTCCGCGGCGACCGCGAGGCCTTCGGGATCCACGGACGGTCGGCCGAGCAGCGCATCGCCCTCGACCTGCTGCTCGATCCGGAGATCGGCATCGTCTCGCTCGGGGGCCGCGCCGGCACCGGCAAGTCGGCGATGGCGCTGTGTGCGGGGCTCGAGGCGACCTTGGAGCGCGGACTCCACCAGAAGGTCGTGATCTTCCGCCCGTTGTACGCCGTCGGCGGGCAGGAGCTCGGCTACCTCCCGGGCAGCGAGTCCGAGAAGATGGGGCCCTGGGGGCAGGCCGTCTACGACACGCTCGGTGCCGTCACGTCGCCCGCCGTGATCGAGGAGATCCTCGATCGCGGGATGCTCGAGGTCCTGCCGCTGACCCACATCCGGGGGCGCTCGCTCCACGACTCGTTCGTCATCGTCGACGAGGCGCAGTCCCTGGAGCGCAACGTGCTGCTGACGGTGCTCTCGCGGATCGGGGCCAACTCGAAGGTCGTCCTCACCCACGACGTCGCCCAGCGCGACAACCTGCGCGTCGGACGCCACGACGGCGTCGTCGCGGTGGTCGAGAAGCTCAAGGGGCACCCGTTGTTCGCCCACGTCACGCTGACCAGGTCCGAGCGCTCGCCGGTCGCCGCGCTGGTGACGGAGATGCTCGAGGACGTCACGCTCTGACCCTGCGTGCCCGCACGACACGGCCCGTCCATGCAGTCTCGACGGGCCGTGTCGTGTGCCACAGTGGTGCCCGTGACCAGCCGAGGGAGGGGGCACGTCGCCGCCATGACGGCGGGCGCGCTCATCTGGGGGAGCCTGGCGGCGTGCGGCTCCGGGGCGCGCGACGCCGGTCCTGGCGAACCCGCGACCGTGCACTGGTACGTCGCGGAGGCGAGCCGGTACGCGGCACTCGCCCGCACCTGCAGTGACGACTCCGGCGGCGACTACCGCCTCGAGCTCGTCGAGGCGCCCCTCGACCCGAGCGAACGGCGCGTCGACCTCCTGCAGCGCCTCAGGACGGGCGACGACCTGGACGTGGTCGGACTCGACACCGCCCTCGTCGCCGAGGTCGCGGCCACGGGCCTGCTCGCCGATCTGTCGGATGGCGAGGTCGACGATCTCACGCAGGGGCGCACCGCGGCGTCGGTCGACGCCGTCACGGTCGAGGGCGACGTCGTCGCGGCGCCGTGGACCTACGAGCCGCAGGTCCTGTTCCATCGAGGTTCGAGCGGCGAGCGTGCCGGGCTGGACATGACCGCCCCCGTGACCTGGGACCGGCTGAGCGCCGGAGCGGCGCTGATCGGCGGATCGCTCCAGGTCGCCGGCTCCACGACCGACTGGGTCCGTGCGCTGGTGGTCGGTGCGACCGGCGAGACAGCGCTGGACCTGGACGATCTGGTGGCGGCACTCGGCGGCGAGGCGGGGGAGGCCGCGGGGAGCGTCGTTCGCACCTACGCCGCGTCCGTCGTCGGGTCCGGGCCCTCGCCGGACGCTGCCGCGTCGTTCGCGGCACCCGGTGGCGCGTTCCTGGTCGGACCCGTCTCACTGCGGCGCTCGCCCGAGCTCGCCCCGGTGCTGGGGGAGCTGCAGATCGCGCCGTACCCGATGGTGTCGGCGTCGTCCGGGGTGTCGCGGTCGCCGTTGGCGGGCACGGCCCTGGCGCTCACCCGGTCGGCCCAGGAGGACACCGCCCTCGAGGCGATCTCGTGCCTCACGGCCGCCCCCGCGCAGGCGACGCTGGTCGCGGGCACGGGCCGTCTGCCGACCCTGACCGAGGTGCTGGGATCGACCGAGGTCGCCGAGGCCCTCGGCGACGACGTCCAGGTCGTCGTCGAGGCGCTCGCCGAGGGGATCGCGGAGCCGGTCTCGCCCGACCTGCACCTCCTCACGGCGGCGATCGAGGCGACCTGGGAACCCGTCACCGACGTCCGGCCGGACACGCCGGTCGACTCGTCGCGCGAGGCGCGGCGCCTGCTCGACGGCGGGCTCGCATGAGCACGCTCGAGCTCGTCGCCGGACGCCGGCGCGCGACCCGCGCCCAGCTGGCGCGCGCGACCCCGGGCCTGGTGCTGCTCGCCGTCGTCGTGCTCGTGCCGCTGGGGTGGCTGGTGTGGCTCTCGCTCCACGACGCCGGTCCGACCTCGACGGGCCCGTGGGTCGGCGCCGACCACTACGCCGCGGTGCTCGGGTCGTCCGACTGGTGGACCGCGATCGCCACGACCGCCGTGGTCACGGGCGTGCTCGTGGCCACCCAGCTCCTGCTCGCCCTGGCGTTCGGCGTCGCGCTGTGGCACCTCTCGGTGCTGTGGTGGCCCCTGCGGTTTCTGGCACTCGTTCCGGCCGGGATCGGCCTGGTCGTCGGCGCCCAGGCGGGCCGCGCCGCGGTCGACGGCGGCTTCCTCGCGACCTGGTTCGACATCGACGGCAGCGGCGCGACGGCGGCGCTGGCGGGCGTCGTGCTGGGTGAGCTCTGGCGCACGACCGGCCTGGTCGTGGTGCTGGTGCACGCCGGGCTCCTGCGGGTGCCGGCGCCGCTCCTGGACGCAGCGGTGGCCGATGGCGCCAGCTCCTGGCAGCGCTGGCGCCGGGTCGTCTGGCCGGCGCTGACCCCCGCGCTCGTCGCGATCGTGGTCTTCCGGCTGCTGGACTCGTGGCGGCTGCTCGACGGCCCGTGGCTCGTGCGCGAGGACGGCTCGTTCCGCACGACCGGGTCGGCCGTCGTGGCCGACAACGCCTTCGCGACCTTCGCCACCGGCCCGGCTGCGGCCGCCGGGGTCGTGCTCGTGCTGCTCGCCCTGCTCGTCGCCGGCCTCGCGCTGGGTGTCGCACGTCTGGTGCGGGCCCGATGACGCCCACGATCCCGTCGGTCCGCTCGCGGCTGTCGGGGGCGCTCGTCGCCTTCGTGCTGGGCTTCGGCCTGGCGAATCTCGCGATCTTCACGATCCCGCCCCCGGACCAGGTCCTCTGGGTCGTCGTGGCCGGCGTCCTGATGCTCACGAGCGCCTGGGGCGTCCTGGTGGCGGACTCGCCGCGGCGGGTCTCGGTGTGGGCGGTGCTCGGTGCCGAGGCCTTCCTGGTCTTCACCCTGGTGCCCCTGCTGTGGCTGGTCTCGCTCGCGACGGGCGGTGGCTCGACCCCGACGACGCTGTGGCCCGAGGCGTGGAGCGGGAGCGGGTTCGGCGAGCTCGGCGACGACGACGCCCTGCGCGAGGCCGCGGTGCTCTCGGCCTCGGCCGCGGGGCTGGCCACCCTGGTGGCGGCCCTGCCGGCGCTCGGTCTCGCGCTGCTGCTGGCCCGTTCGCGCTGGCGACCCCGCCGCTTCGTGCAGGTCGTGGCGATCACCGCGGTCCTGCTCCCCACCGTCGCGCTCGCGATCGGAGCCGGCGACCTGGTCCTGCGCGTGGGGGCCGTCGACTCACCGCTCGCCCGGGTCACGATCGTCCAGCTGGCCATCGCGGTGCCGTTCGCGACGTGGGTCTTCACCGCGGCCCTCCGCGCGGCCCCGTGGAGCCTGGTCGACGCGGCGCGGGTCGACGGGGCCTCGGGTCGCGACGTGCTCGTGCGCGTGCTGCTGCCGACGGTCGGGCCGGCCCTGCTCGTGGGTCTCGCGCTCACCGTGGTCGTCACGGCCCAGGACCTGGCGTTCGCGACCTCGGTCACCGGTCCGCAGGCCACGACCTTGCCCGCGATGCTGCTGGACCGCGCCGGCGACCCCGGGGGCGGGGCCGTCGTGGCGGCCGCGGGCCTGTGCTGGGGCGTGCCCGTCGCGCTGCTCGCCCTCGTGGCACCCCGCACCATCACCCGTCTTCTGGGAGGGTCGTACCGATGAGTTCCCTGCAGCTGCGCGGCCTCACTGTCGCCGGACCCACCGGTCCGCCACTTCTCGACGGCGTCGACCTCGACGTGGCCGACGGCGAGTCGGTCGCGGTCATCGGCCCGTCGGCGGCCTCCCGGACGGCCCTGCTGCGCACCATCGTGGGCCTGCAGGCCCCCGACGCGGGCGAGATCCTGATCGACGAGGTCGACGTCGTCGGGCGCGCCCCGCGGCGCCGCGACGTCGCGATGGTCTTCGCCGACCATGCGCTCCATCCGCGGCGCGACGTGCTCGACAACCTGACGTTCGCCGCCACGCTGCGCCGCAAGCACGACCGGGCCGAGCTCGCCGGGCGGGTCGAGCAGGTCGTGGACGACCTCGCCCTGCGCGATGTGCTCGACCTCCGGCCGCACCGCCTCGGCACCGACCAGCAGCAGCGTGTCGCGATCGGGCGCAGCCTCGTGCGCGACGCCAGCGTGTGGCTCTTCGACGACCCCTTCTCGGCCCAGTCCGAACGGGTCCGGCCGCACCTGCGATCGGTCGTCCTGGGTTGGCAGACCGAGCGGGGACGCACCTCGGTCATCACGACCTCGTCGGTCGACGAGGCCCTGAGCCTCGCCGGCCGGGTGGCGGTGCTCCACCAGGGCCGCGTCCGGCAGGTGGGCTCGCCGCAGGAGCTCTACGAGGACCCCGCGGACATGTTCGTGGCGGGCTACCTCGGCTCGCCGCCGATGAACCTGCTGCCCGCCTTCCGCGACGGTGAGCAGCTCGTGACCCCGCTCGCCACGATCCTGGTCGACGAGCGCCTCGAGCGCGCGATCGGTGACCGACCCGTCGTGATCGCGGGAATCCGGCCCGAGCACTGCCTCGACGCGACCCGAGGCGCGGTGGACGTCGTCGGGGGCGTCGAGTTCACGACCCGGGTCGACGACGTCGAGTGGCGGGCGCGGTCGCAGTACGCCTTCCTCGGGTTCGACCTCGACCCGGCGCTCTCGGAGGTCCTCGACGAGGTCGAGGAGATGTTCGAGTTCGACCTCTTCCAGAACTTCCTCGTCGCCCAGGTGCCGACCGACGTCCCGGTCCGGGCCGGTCAGTCGTTGCACGTCGTCGTGCCGCACGAGGCCGTCGTGCTGTTCGATCCCGACACGGGCGAGAACCTGACGCGGTGAGGCCGAGGCTCGTCGGTGGGGCCGTGGCCACGGTGTCGGCCGTGGCGTACGGGGTGCTCGCGCTGCGGCATCACGCACGCTTCGAGGTGCGGTCGTGGGACCTGGCGATCTTCGAGCAGGCCATCGCGGGGTACTCCCGGCTCGCGGCCCCGGTCGTCGACGTCAAGGGCCCGGGGTTCAACATCCTGGGTGACCACTTCTCGCCCGTCACGGCGCTCGTCGCACCGGTGTACCGACTCTTCCCGGGGCCGCGGACGCTCCTGCTGACCCAGGTCGTGCTCGTGGCCTGGGCGCTGTACGTCGTGACGGCGCTGGCGGTGCGACGGCTCGGCTCACCGCTCGGTGCCGTGGTCGGCGTGCTGTGCGCGACGTCGTTCGGCGTGCAGTCGGCGATCGACGCCGAGTTCCACGAGGTCGCGTTCGCCGCACCACTCCTGGCGCTGGCCGGCGCGGCCTGGGTCGAGCGGCGCTACACCGCCGTCGCGGCGTGGTCGGTGCCGCTGGTGCTCGTCAAGGAGGACCTCGGCATCACGGTCATGGTCATCGGTGCGCTGCTGTGGTGGGTGGGGGAGCGGCGGCTGGGCGTGCTGACCGCGGTGGCCGGACTCGTCGGTTTCGTCGTGGCGGTGTTCGTCGTGCTGCCAGGCGTCAACGACGCCGGAGCGTACGCGTACACCGGCAACCTCGGCGGTGAGACCGGGCTGCTCGACACGGTGCTGGCCGAGCCGGGCACCAAGCTGGGGGCACTCGTCCTGACCTTCGCGATCACGGGATTCGCCGCGCTGTGGTCGCGCTGGGTGCTCGTCGTCGTGCCGACGTTCCTGTGGCGCTTTGCCGGCGACGTCCCGACGTACTGGGGCATCGAGTGGCACTACTCCCTCGTGCTGATGCCGGTCGTGTTCTGCGCGGCGGTCGAGGCGATCGACCGGGCGCCACGACTGCGGTGGCTGGTCCCGGTCGGGGTGGGCGTCTCGGCGCTGCTCCTGGTCGGCTCCCCGCTGCGTGAGCTCGCGAGCCCCGAGCTGTACCGCGACACCCCGCGCGCCGCCGCCGCGCGGGAGGCGATCGCGCTGCTGCCGCCGGGCGCCTCGGTCGAGACCGACATCGCCCTGCTCAGCCACGTCGTGACCGACCACCAGGCCTACTGGACCGGCACGATCGGCGAGGTCACGCCCGAGTACGTCCTGTTCGACACCCGAGTCGGGATCGGCTCGCCGCTCGAGCCGACGACCTGGGCCGAGAACGTGCACGGCGGACCGTGGACCACGGTCTACTCCGACGAGGGGATCGTGCTGGCCAAGCGCGAGTGACCGCCCCCCGCGAGCCCCACCGCAGGGGGGGACCGAATCTGAGGGTTTGTGGTGGCGCGGCCGACGAAGTCTGAGGGGTTGAGGGTGCTCCAGCACCCGCAACCCCTCGTCCTTGCCTCCGGGGCCGCCACAAGCCCTCAGATTGCGTCCCCGCGGCCTGAGGGCGGCCTGCGGTCAGGGGTGGGTCATGCTCATGACGTCGAGGGCGGTGTCGAGCTGCTCCTCGGTGAGGTCTCCGCGCTCGACGTAGCCCTCCTGGAGCACGACCTCGCGGATCGTCTTGCGCTCCTTGACGGCGATCTTGGCGACCTTGGCCGCGTTCTCGTAGCCGATGTGGCGGTTGAGCGGCGTGACGACCGACGGGCTCGACTCGGCGAGCTCGAGGCAGCGCTCCTCGTTGGCCGTGATGCCGTCGATGCAGCGGTCGGCCAGGACGCGCGAGGCGTTGCCGATCAGCCGGATCGACTCCAGGATGTTGCGTCCGATGACCGGCAGCATGACGTTGAGCTCGAACGAGCCCGAGGCGCCGGCCGTCGCGATCGTCGCGTCGTTGCCGATGACCTGGGCCGCGACCATGAGCGTGGCCTCGGGCAGCACCGGGTTGACCTTGCCGGGCATGATGCTCGAGCCGGGCTGCAGGTCGGGCAGGTTGATCTCGCCCAGGCCCGTGCGCGGACCCGATCCCATCCAGCGCAGGTCGTTGCAGATCTTGGTGAGGCTGACCGCGATGGTCCTGAGCTGGCCCGAGAGCTCGACCAGCCCGTCACGCGCGCTCTGTGCCTCGAAGTGGTCGCTCGCCTCGGTGATGGGCAGTCCGGTGCGCTCGGCGAGCAGCTCGATGACGCGCTGCGGGAAGCCGATCGGGGTGTTGATGCCGGTGCCGACGGCGGTACCGCCCAGCGGGACCTCGGCCGCCGCCGGCAGGGCCGACTCGACGCGGCCGATGCCCTTGCGGATCTGGGCCGCGTAGCCGGCGAACTCCTGGCCGAGGGTGACCGGCGTGGCGTCCATCAGGTGCGTGCGGCCGGACTTGACGACCTGGGCGAACTCGGTGGCCTTGCGCTCCAGGCTCTGCGCCAGGTGGTCCAGCGCCGGGACGAGCTCGTTCGTGGCCGAGGCCGTCGCGGCGACGTGGATCGAGGTCGGGAAGACGTCGTTGCTCGACTGGGAGGCGTTGACGTGGTCGTTCGGGTGCACCTCGCGCCCCAGCGACCTCGTCGCCAGGGTCGCCAGGACCTCGTTGGTGTTCATGTTGCTCGACGTGCCGGAGCCGGTCTGGAAGACGTCGATCGGGAACTGGTCGTCGTGGACGCCCGAGGCGACCTCGTCGGCCGCAGCGACGATCGCCTCGGCGAGGTCGGCCTCGAGGATGCCGAGCTCGGCGTTGGCCGAGGCGCAGGCGGCCTTGATCTGGGCCAGGGCCTTGATCTGGGCGGACTCGATGGGGGTGCCGGAGATCGGGAAGTTCTCGACGGCGCGCTGCGTCTGGGCTCGCCAGAGAGCGTCGGCCGGGACCCGGACCTCGCCCATGGTGTCGTGCTCGATGCGGTACTCAGTCATGAGCCGCACCCTACTCAGGCCGTCGCGGCGACGCCCGAGAGGATCCAGTACGTCTCGTCGCGCCCCTGCAGCGGCACCGGCACCGCGATCGCCTCGACGTCGTCGAGGTGCTCCGCGAGGGCCCGGCGGAGCTGGGGGGAGTCGGCCATCGACCACACCGCGAGGACGCCGCCCGGGCGCAGCGCCGCGGTGCACCGCGCGATCGAGTCGGAGCCGTAGATCGCCTCGTTTCCGGCGTGCACCAGGAAGTCCGGGCCGTTGTCGACGTCCAGGCAGATCGCGTCGAGGCTCCCGGCGGGCTGGGCCTGCACGACCTCGGCGATGTCAGCCACCACGACCTCCAGCCGGGGGTCGGCGATCGGTCCGGCGCCGGCGCCGGCCTCGACGGCCCGCGCGACCTCGGCGTGCAGCTCGGCCACCACGACGCGCGTGGCGCCTCCGTCGAGCAGGGCGCGGGCGGTGTAGCCCAGGCCCAGGCCCCCCACGAGGACCTCGCGCGCACCCGCCGCCAGGACGTGCTCGGCGAGGCGACGCTCGGAGCTCGTCTCGACGTCGTCCATCACGAACACGCCGTTGACGCGGAGCTCGGTGGCTCCGTCGGCCCGCCTGCGCACCACGACCTGACCCATGTTTCCAGCCTACGAGGACCAGATGGATGCATCAGGCAACGGGTGTTTTCAGAAAGTTGGCGCGAATCGGGCGATTCGCTTGCGGGTGGACTGTGGCGTGGGACACACTCTGGCCACGACGTGTGACGCCGGTCACGCGGCGAGGGAGAGGTGGGACTCCGAACGTGTTGAGCGTGAAGAATCTCGAGGTCGTCTACGACGACGTCGTGCTGGCCGCCCGCGGCGTGTCCCTGGAAGTGCCGGACGGCAAGATCGTCGCCCTGCTCGGCGCCAACGGCTCCGGCAAGACCACGGTCCTGCGCGCCCTCTCCGGGATGCTCGACATCCACGAGGGGTCGATCCGCAAGGGCACGGTGCAGCTCGGCGACGAGGACGTCAGCCAGCTCAGCCCGACGGCCCTGGCCAAGCGCGGGGTGCGCCACGTGCTCGAGGGTCGGCGGGTCTTCAAGGAGCTGAGCGTCGAGGAGAACCTGCGGGTCGGCGCGCACGTCGCGCGCAAGGACCTCAAGTCGAACCTGGCCCGCGTTTACGACCTCTTCCCGCGCCTGCACGAGCGCCGCTCCGGGCAGGCCGGCTACCTCTCCGGTGGCGAGCAGCAGATGCTCGCGATCGGCCGGTCGATGATGTCGGACCCGCGCTTCCTGCTGCTCGACGAGCCGAGCCTGGGGCTCGCGCCCCTCGTCGTGGCGCAGATCCGCGACATCATCGTGGAGATCAACGCCCAGGGCACGGGCGTCCTGCTGGTCGAGCAGAACGCCACGATGGCTCTGCAGATCGCGCACCACGGCTACGTCGCCGAGACCGGGCGCATCGTGATGGACCGGCCGGCCGCCCAGCTGCTCGCCGACGACGACATCCGTGAGTTCTACCTCGGCCTCGGAGCCGAGGGCGACCGCACGAGCTACCGCGACCTCAAGCACTACCGACGCCGCAAGAGGTGGGCCTCATGACCACGACCACGGCGCCCCCGAGCGCCCCCGGCGCCCACGCCGCGACCCGCGAACCCGTCCTGCGGGTCGAGGACGTCCAGCTGCGGTTCGGGCAGGTCACCGCGATCGACGGCGTGAGCTTCGACGTGCTCCCCGACGAGCTGTTCGCCGTGATCGGCCCCAACGGCGCGGGCAAGACCTCGATCTTCAACGTGATCTCCGGTGTCTACCGGCCCCAGCAGGGCAGCGTGACGCTCGACGGCAAGCGCCTCGACGGCGCTCGCCCGGCGGCGATCGCGCGCCGTGGCGTGGCGCGGACCTTCCAGAACATCGAGCTGTTCGCGAACTTGACGGTCATCGACAACCTGATGCTGGGGCGGCACCAGCACATCCACTACGGCACGCTCTCGGCGCTCGCCTGGATCGGCCGGGCTCGTCGGCAGGAGCTGGTCCACCGCCGTGCGGTCGAGGAGATCGTCGACTTCCTCGACCTCGCTGCCTGGCGGGCGATGCCGGTCGGCCTGCTGCCGTACGGCGTGCAGAAGCGGGTGGAGCTGGGCCGCGCTCTGGCGATGGAACCTCGCCTGCTGCTGCTCGACGAGCCGGTGGCCGGCATGAACCTGGAGGAGACCGAGGACATGGCGCGGTACATCTCCGACATCCGCGGCGAGCTGGGGGTCTCGATGATCATGGTCGAGCACGACATGGCGCTGGTCATGGACCTGGCCGACCGGGTCATGGTGCTCGACTTCGGTGTCCCGGTCACGACCGGCACCCCGGCGCAGGTGCAGCGTGATCCACGCGTCGTCGCGGCCTACCTCGGCGGCGAGCTCGACGCGGCCGGCGATCCCACCGACGCCACGGCCGCCGGAGCCGAGCAGGTGCGCCCGTGACCGCGGTACAGACGGCGCCCGACGCCGTGCACGTCGCCGACACGATCGTCACCCGCGTGCGCGACCGCGCCGCGCGCCACCCGCACGGGGTCGCGATGCGGCGCAAGGACTTCGGGGTCTGGCAGGAGATCACGTGGGCCGAGTACTGGGACCTCGTCGTCACGGTCGGCCACGGTCTGCTCGCCCTGGGCGTCGAGCCGGGTGACCGGGTCTCGGTCCAGTCCGAGAACCGTCCGGAGTGGCTCATCCTCGATCTCGCCACGGTCGCGGTGCGCGGCACGACAGTGGGGCTCTACCCCACCAACCCTGCGGCCGAGGTCGGCTACCTGCTGGGTCACAGCGGGTCCAAGGTCCACCTGGTCGAGGACCAGGAGCAGCTCGACAAGGCGCTCGACGTCACGGCCGAGACGCCGGACCTGCAGCACCTGATCCACCTCGAGACGCGCGGCATCGAGGGCCGCTACGACGAGCCGCGGCTGCGGTCGTGGTCGAGCCTGCTGGAGCTGGGGGAGCAGCACCGGTCCGCCCATCCGGGCGCGGTGGAGGCGCTGATCGCCGCCGCCCAGTCCGACGACGTCATGACGTTGGTCTACACCTCGGGCACGACCGGACCGCCGAAGGGCGCGATGCTCACGCTCGCCAACTGCGCCTTCGCGATGCACTCGGTGTTCGACCAGAGCAGCTTCGTCGACCCCGCCCCCGGCGAGCACGACCTGACGCTGTCCTACCTGCCGCTGTGCCACGTCGCCGAGCGCTTCTTCAGCACGTGGTTCAACGCCGGGGCGGGGGTGCAGACGAACTTCGCCGAGTCGATCGACACCGTGCCGGCGAACCTGCGCGAGATCCAGCCGACCCTGTTCTTCGCGGTGCCGCGGATCTGGGAGAAGCTGCTCGCCACGGCGCGGATCAAGCTCGACTCGGCCACCCCGGTCAAGCGCGCCTACGCCAAGTTCTGGCTGGGTCAGGCCGACAAGATCGGCGGCGTGCTCGTCGAGAACGGCGGCTCCCACACGACGAGCACGCGCATCCGGTACGCGATCGGCTGGCCGCTGTTCTTCCGGGCGCTGCAGAGCCGCCTGGGTCTGCGGCGCGTGCGGTACGCCTCGAGCGGTGCGGCACCGATCGCCCCGGACGTGCTGCGCTTCTTCATGGGCATCGGCGTCAAGGTCCACGAGGTCTACGGCATGACCGAGAACTCGGCCGTCGCCACCGCCAACCGGCCCGGCCGGGTCAAGCTCGGCACGGTCGGTGAGCCCCTGGAGGGCGCCGAGGTCCGCCTCGACGAGGAGACCGGGGAGGTGCTGACCCGGCACCCCGCGGTGTTCGCCGGCTACTGGCGCAATCCCGAGGCCACGGCCCAGGCCATCGACGCCGACGGCTGGCTCCACACCGGTGACGTGGGCACGTGGGTCGACGGCACGCACCTGGCCATCACCGATCGGATGAAGGACATCATCATCACCTCAGGCGGCAAGAACGTCTCGCCCTCGGAGATCGAGAACGCGCTCAAGGCCTCGCCCTTCATCAAGGAGGCGGTCGTCGTCGGTGACGGCCGCAAGTACCTGACCGCCCTGATCGGCATCGAGCTCGACACGGTCGGTGAGTGGGCGCAGCGCCGCGGGCTCGGCTTCACGACCTACCACGACCTGAGCGTGAAGCCCGAGGTGCGCGACCTCGTCAAGGGCACCGTCACGACGGTGAACGAGCAGTTCTCCAACGTCGAGAAGATCAAGGACTTCCGACTCCTGCCGAAGGAGCTCGACCACGAGGACGGCGAGCTCACCGCGACCCAGAAGGTCAAGCGCTCGGCCATCAACCAGCTCTTCGAGGAGCTGATCGCCGACATGTACCGCACCGGCTCGGGCGGGGTCGGCTCGGGCGGGGTCGGCACGGAGCAGGGGGGCACGGCATGACCGGCTTTCTGACCGCGGTCTCCGGCGGCCTGGGGCAAGGGGCGATCTACGTCCTGCTCGCCCTCGGGTTCGTCATCATCTACAAGTCCATGAAGGTCGTGAGCTTCGCGCAGCCGGCGTTCATGATGGCCGGCGCGATCCTCGTGAGCTACCTGACGCCGCGCTTCGGCTTCGCCGGCGCGGTCATCGTGGGCACGATCTCGATCGGGCTCGTGGCGCTCGCGGTGGAACGCATCGCGATCCGGCCCATGGTCGGCAAGGCGGTGTTCGTCATCGCGATCATCACGATCGGTGTCGACATCGTGGTGCGCGTCGTGGCCGGCGCCTTTGTCGGCACCGACCCGCTGCTCGTGGGCGACCCCTGGGGTCTGGACACGGTCTCGATCGGCGACGTGCAGGTGCAGCAGCGCCACATCGCTGCGCTCGTCGCGATGATCGTCGTGGTCGTGGCCCTCATGCTGTTCTTCCGGTTCAGCTCGATGGGCTTGGCCATGCGGGCTGCCGCGCTCGACCAGGAGGCCGCGATGGCCCAGGGCGTCAGCGTCGGCGCGGTGTTCGCCCTGTCGTGGGCGCTCGCGGGCGGCCTGGCCGCCCTGGCCGGTGTCTTCGCGGCGGCCGGCAATCCGATCGACCAGACGTTCTGGGTCGTGGCCCTCGCGGCGTTGCCCGTGATCATCGTCGGGGGCCTGGACTCCCTCGGGGGCGCGGTCGTGGCGGGACTGCTCGTCGGGGTCGTGGAGTCGCTCGTGCGGGCGTACCACAACGACCTCTTCCCGAACCTGGCCACGAACACCGGTCCGCTCGCCCCCTACGTCCTCATGATGGTCGTGCTGCTGGTCAGACCACACGGCCTCTTCGGCACCAAGGAGGTCGAACGGGTATGACGATGGTGTCTCCCCAGAAGGGTTCCCAGCAGCCGTCCGACCGCGGTGCGGCGCGGCCCACCGCGCCGCGCTCGCGCCGGGTGTGGGGTCGTCCCGATCTCTACACGTCGTACCGCCAGGACATGGCGATGCTCAACACCCGGCCGAAGCAGCTCGGGGTGCTCGCGATCGTCGTGGTCGCGGCGATCCTGCCCTTCGTCACGTCCGACGACCTGCTCAAGATCCTCGGCACCGGCCTGGTGCTGTCGATCGGCGCGATCGGCCTGAACCTGCTGGTCGGCTACGCCGGCCAGGTGTCGCTGGGGCACGCGTTCTTCGTCGGGGTCGGCGCGTACGCCGCCTCGGCGATCGCGGGCGACCCCGAGGGGCGCTACATCGGTTTCGGCGTCGACATCGTGCCGGTCTGGATCCTCGGCGGTGGCATCGCGGCGGCCGTGGCGGGCGCGATCGTGGCCCCGATCGCCACCCGGCTGCGGGGTCTCTACCTGGCGATCGTGACGCTCGGCCTCGTCGTGATCGGCGGCTACATCTTCACCGAGTGGCGCGATCTGTCCGGCGGCGCCCAGGTGGGGCGCGAGGCGCCGCAGCCGGTCATCCTCGGCTCCGACCTGACGGTCGACGGTGCGTTCACGCAGGAGCAGAAGCTGTACTGGCTCTTCCTGGTCGTGCTGGTCATCACGGCGGTCCTGGCGCGCAACGTCGCGCGCTCCCGCGTCGGCCGTGCGCTCGCGGCGGTCCGTGACCGTGACGTCGCGGCGGGGGTCATGGGCGTCGAGCTCGGGCGCTACAAGCTCATCGCCTTCGTGCTGTCGTCGTTCTTCGCCGGGGTGTGCGGGTCGCTGCTGTTCGTCGCCAACGGGGTGTTCGGCCCGGAGCGGTTCACCCTGCTCCTCTCGGTGCAGTTCATCGCGATGGTGCTGATCGGCGGGGTCGCGACGGTGTCGGGCTCGATCATGGGCGCGATGCTGATCGCCCTGCTGCCGCGCATCTCGGCCGAGCTGCCGTCGTTCCTGCCGTTCATCACCTCGGCGGCGAACGAGCACCCGAACATCTTCGAGGTCGAGATCGCCCTCTACGGGGCGCTGATCGTGATCTTTCTGCTGTTCGAGCCCCGAGGGCTCTTCGGGATCTGGGTCCGGATCCGGACCTACTGGAAAAGCTTCCCCTTCTCCTACTGAGTCGGGGCGAGTCAAAGATGGAGGAATCTGCATGAACCGATCAATTCGACGGCTCTCCGTGGCTGCCGTGGTGTCGGCCCTCGTCCTGACCGCCTGCGGGCGCGGGGGCGACGACGACAACGCCGGTGGCGACGGTGCGGTCGGTCCTGGCGTCACCGAGGAGCCGTGTCCCGACGCGGTCGACGAGACCAAGGGCTGCATCTACCTGGGCACGATCAGCGACCTGACCGGCGCGTTCAAGGGGGTCGGCGTCCCGCTGACGGCCGGTGGCGCCGCGTTCTGGCAGTACGTCAACGAGAACGGGGGCGTCGGCGACTACGAGGTCAACGTCACCGAGTTCGTGCGGGACAACGCCTACAACCCCGAGACCCATCAGCAGGTCTACTCCGAGATCAAGGACGAGGTCCTCGCGATGGCGCAGTCGCTCGGCACGGTCGCCACCGAGGCCATGCTGATGGACTCCGACGCCGAGAACCTGGTCGTCGTGCCGGCCACCCTCGGCTCGAACTGGTACTTCGAGGACCGTGTCCTCGAGATCGGCACGAGCTACTGCGCCGAGGCCATGAACGCGGTCGACTACGGCGTCGACGAGCTCGACGCCGACAGCATCGCCGCGGTGCACTTCCCCGGTGACTACGGCGATGACGCGATGGTCGGCGCCCGGATCGCCGCCGAGGAGCGCGGAGTGGAGTTCACCGACATCCAGACTGGACCCGGTGCCGACCAGCAGGCGGCCGCCGTGAAGGCGGTCGTCGACTCCGGAGCCGATCTCGTGGTCATCTCCACGGGTCCGCTCGAGGTCGCCGCGGTCGTGGGTGGCGCGGTCCAGGCCGGCTTCACCGGCAAGTTCGTGGGCTCCATCCCGACGTGGAACGCGGCGCTGCTGCAGTCCCCGGCGGGTCCGGCGCTCGAGGCGTCCTACCTGTGGGCCACGTCGTTCCCGCTCTGGGACACCGACAGCCCCGGCTTCGAGGCCATGCGCACCGCCAACGGCGATGCGACGCCGAACGACTACTTCGCGCTCGGCTGGACCGGCGGCTACGTCATGAAGGCCGCGCTGGAGCAGGCGATCGAGGACGGCGACCTGACCCGCGAGGGACTGCTCAAGGCCGCCACGTCGCTCGACGGGGTCGACAGCGAGGGCATGCTGCCCGACGGCAGCGCGAACTACGCCGGTGACGCCAACGAGGCTGCGGTGCGTGCCACCCAGCTCGGCATCCCGCAGTCAGGCACCAGCACCGGGATCGCGCCGTCGGTCGACTTCTTCACGGGTCCGACCGCCGAGGAGTACGACTTCCAGGAGGCCTGCTACCTGCAGAAGTAGCGCACGTCCATCGCGGCCGCGGTGCGTCTTCGGACGCCCCGCGGCCGTGGTGCGTCCGCCGGCTCGACGCAATCTGAGGGTTCATGGTCGCGGAGGGGGCAAGGTTGAGGGTTCATGGGTGCCCCGGCACCCTCAACCCCTCAGGCCTCGCCCCTCAGTCCTTGTCCCGCGTCCGCTCCATGTCGTCGGCCAGGTCGGGGTGCGAGTACGGGCCGGGGGCGCGCAGGTGGTCGATGACGCGCTGCACCGACTCCGGGTCCTTGTCCTGGCTCAGCTTCGCCTTGACGTCGAACCGGGTCACCGGGATCCGCAGACCCACCGTGCCCCGGGCCACGGGGGCCGCCCAGTCGCGGTCGAGCCACATCGGCTCGTCGACGTGCTGCTCGAAGTGCGCCACGAGGCGCACGAGCGTGTCGAGATTCTCCTCGGGCGTCAGCACCTCCGGCACGCCCCACAGGTGCGCCACCGTGAAATTCCAGGTGGGTGCCCGCGACGACCCCGGCGCGTACCAGCTGGGGGAGACGTACCCGTGGTGGCCCTGCACGATCACGAGCAGCTCGCGCCCCTGCGCAGCGGCAGCGTCGAGCTCGTGGATGCGCTCGTCGGGCCGGCCGACGTGGGTCAGCACCACGAGCTCGTCGGTCCCGTCCTCGAGCACGACGGGGTAGTGCGAGGCCACGGGTCCGGCCGAGGTGCTGCTGACGATCGTGGCGAATCCCGTGCGGAGCACGAGCTCGCGCACGGCCGCGACGTCGGTCACCGCGTGGGCCGGGCTGGGCCTCACGACGCGCGGGCGGCGGTGTCGGTGATCGCCGCGACGAGCGTGTCCCACAGGGCCGGTGGCAGGTCGTGGGCCATGCCCTCGACCATCCGCAGCTCGGCCCCCGGGATGGCCTCGGCCGTGGCGCGGCCTCCGGACGGGTTGACCAGGCGGTCGGCCGTGCCGTGCACCACGGTGGCCGGGACCGAAAGACGTCGCAGTGCCGCCGTGCGGTCGGGCTGGGTCAGGATCGCCATCATCTGGCGCACGACCCCGCTCGCGCTGTAGCCGCGGTCGTAGGTGATCTCGGCCCGCCGGCGGGCGGCCTCCGGGTCCGGCGGAAAAGCGGGCGAGCCGATCAGCGCCGAGGACTCCACGGACCGGGCGACGTAGGCGTCGCGGGTCGGCTTGGTGCGCTTCAGCAGGTGCGGGATCAGACGAGGATCCTGCCAGCCGACCGTGCGTCGTCCTGTGGTCGACATGATCGAGGTGAGGCTCAGCACGCGGTCGGGCTCCTGGATCGCCAGCGTCTGCGCGATCATGCCGCCCATCGACGCGCCCACGACGTGCGCCTGGTCGATGCCCAGGGCGTCGAGCAGGCCGGCGGCGTCCTCCGCGAGGTCGCTGATCGAGTACGGCGCGCGGACCGCGAGGTCGACCGGGCCGAGCTTGAGCGGTGGCACCCCGAGGAACGCGCGCACCAGGTCGGTGCGCCCCATCGCGTGCTGGCGCACCTTGGTGGAGCGCCCGGTGTCGCGGTTGTCGTACCGGATCACGAAGAAGCCGCGGTCGGCGAGCAGGCGGCACAGCTCCTCGTCCCACCAGCCCATCGGACCGCTGAGCCCCATGATCAGCAGTATCGCGGGATCGGTGTCGTCGCCGAAGGTCTGGTGGCACAGGTCGATGCCCGACGGGAGGCTCGCGAACAGCTCGTCAGAGCTCGTGACGGACGAGGTGGTCATGCGGGGCCCTTCGGGAGGTCGGGGCGAGCCTCAGTGCTCGTAGTCGATCGAGGAGTAGGCCTTGAGCTTGGACAGCTTGTGCTCGCTGTGGATCTTGCGGATCGTGCCGCTGCGCGAGCGCATCACGAGCGACTCGGTGATCGCGGCGCCCTTGGTGTAGCGCACGCCCGCGAGCAGGTCGCCGTCGGTGATGCCGGTCGCGACGAAGAAGCAGTCGTCGGCCGTGACGAGGTCGTCGGTGTGCAGGATGCGCTCCAGGTCGTGGCCGGCGTCGACCGCGCGCTGGCGCTCCTCGTCGCCCGTGGGCCACAGGCGGGTCTGGAGCACGCCGCCCAGGGCCTTCATGGCGCACGCCGTGATGATGCCCTCCGGCGTGCCGCCGACGCCGACCATGAGATCGACGCCGGTGTCGGGGCGGGCGGCGCTGATGGCGCTGGCGACGTCCCCGTCGGTGATGAACTTGATGCGGGCCCCGGCGGCGCGGACCTGCTCGACCAGGTCCTCGTGGCGTGGACGTTCCAGGATGCACACCGTGACGTCGCTGTGCGAGACGCCCTTGGTGCGGGCGATGATGTCGATGTTCTCGGCGACCGGGAGCCGGATGTCGATCAGGTCGGCGAACTCCGGCCCGGCGGCGATCTTCTCCATGTAGAACACCGCCGAGGGGTCGTACATCGACCCGCGGGGGGCGACGGCCATGACGCTGATCGCGTTCGGCATGCCCTTGGCGGTCAAGGTGGTGCCGTCGATCGGGTCGACCGCGACGTCGCACTCGGGGCCGTTGCCGTCGCCGACCTGCTCGCCGTTGAACAACATGGGCGCCTCGTCCTTCTCGCCCTCGCCGATCACGACGACACCGTTCATCTCGACGGTGTTGATCAGGGTGCGCATGGCGTTGACCGCGACCCCGTCGGCTCCGTTCTTGTCGCCGCGGCCGACCCAGCGACCGGCGGCCATGGCCCCGGCTTCGGTGACACGGACGAGGTCGAGGGCGAGATTGCGGTCGGGCGCCATGTCGGCGGGCTGAAGGCTCTCCACCCGAGCATCCTAGTGGCACCGGGACGTCCGACGCGGGCGCGACCGTCCCGGCGGTGCGCGCGGTCGCCGCGCGGGAACTGTCGGGTCCGCGGGCGCTGGGCATGTTCTGCCTAGACTCGTCGGGTGATCCGCTTCGACCACGTCACCAAGACGTACTCCGGACAGAAGCGACCTGCCCTCGACGGTCTCGACCTGGAGATCGCCAAGGGCGAGTTCGTGTTCCTCGTCGGTGCCTCGGGCTCCGGCAAGTCGACGTTCCTGCGCCTCGTGCTGCGCGAGGAGCGGCCGAGCGAGGGCCGGGTCTTCGTGGCGGGCAAGGAGATCGACAAGCTCTCGAGCTGGAAGGTCCCCAAGCTGCGTCGCCAGGTCGGCACCGTGTTCCAGGACTTCCGCCTGCTGCCCAACCGCACCGTCAACGAGAACGTCGCCTTCGCCCTGCAGGTCATCGGCAAGTCGCGCGCCGAGATCGACAAGGTCGTCCCCGAGACGCTCGAGCTCGTGGGCCTGGAGGGCAAGGGCCACCGGCTCCCCAACGAGCTGTCCGGCGGCGAGCAGCAGCGCGTCGCGGTCGCCCGGGCGTTCGTCAACCGCCCGAAGATCCTCATCGCGGACGAGCCCACCGGAAATCTCGACCCCGCCACCAGCGTCGGCATCATGAAGCTGCTCGACCGCATCAACCGCACCGACACGACGGTCGTGATGGCCACCCACGACTCCTCGATCGTCGACCAGATGCGCAAGCGCGTCATCGAGCTCGACGACGGGCGCGTCGTGCGCGACGAGGCCCGCGGCATCTACGGGTACCAGAGCTGAGGAGCGCATGAATCTCACGCTGCGGGAGCTGGGCACCAGCCTGTCCCGAAACAAGTCGATGACGATCTCGCTCGTCGTCACGATGACGGTCTCGCTGCTGCTGGCGGGGCTGGGCCTGCTGATCCAGGCCCAGGCCGACCGCACCGAGGAGTACTTCGGCAACCAGCTGCAGCTGCAGGTCAGCCTGTGCACCGGCACGTCCAAGGCGCCGACCTGTATCGGCGGCGCCGCCACCGACGCCCAGAAGGAAGCCGTCGAGGAGGCCCTGCGCGACAACCCGGAGGTCGAGAGCTTCGAGGTGCGCACGGCCGAGCAGAACTTCGAGCGCGCCAAGGAGCGCATCGGCGACTCCGACACGGGGCGCAAGCAGCTCGAGGTCGTCGGCGTCGAGGACTTCGCCGACTCGTACTTCGTCACGCTGGTCAACCCGCAGGAGTACGACGGCGTGCTGAGCCAGGTCAGCGGGATGGACGGCGTCAACAGCGTTCTCTCGCTCGAGGACCTGCTCAAGCCGCTCTTCGTGGCACTCGAGAAGCTGCAGTGGGCCTCGATCGGCACGGCGCTGCTACTGATCCTCGCCGCGATCCTGCAGGTCTCCAACACGATCCGGATGACGGCCCATGCGCGCCGCCGCGAGATCAGCATCATGCGCTACGTCGGCGCGTCCAGCTGGCACATCCAGCTGCCGTTCATCCTGGAGTCGCTCGTGGCGGCGGTCGTCTCGGCCGCGCTGGCCTCGGCCGGCATCGCGGCGTTCATGGGTTTCGTGGTCTACGGCTTCCTGCGGGAGAACCTGCAGATCACGACGTGGGTGCGCTGGCAGGAGGCGCTCGGCGTGATGGGTCTGACCTCGTTGCTCGCCGTCGCCCTCGCGCTGCTGCCCACCCTGCTGCTCACGCGCCGGTACCTCAAGGTCTGACCAACGCGCCCGGGATGTCGGCGGGGGTAGCCGTGACCCTCAAGGTGAACTAGAGTCTCTCTCGTCACACTGGTTCACTCACGTCGCACTCGCCTGCCCGTCAGGGCACTTCCCCAGGTCGAGGTTTTCCTATGAGATCCACCCCGCGGTCCGCTCTGCTGGCGTTCACGCTGACCTTCGCGCTGATCGCCGCGCTCGCAGGTCCGTCGCTGGCCGAGTCCAAGGACGATCTCGAGCGCAAGAAGAACGGGGTCAGCTCCGAGATCAACGGCGCCCGGCAGTCCTACGACGAGTCGAGCAAGGCGGCGGCCGACGCCGCCTACGCGCTGCAGGCCTCGCAGGCCCAGCTCGCGGACGCCCAGGCCCAGCTCGGCAACGTGCGAGGTCAGCTCGTCGCCGCCCGGGCGCTCGATGCCCAGAAGCAGGTCGAGCTCGCCCAGAGCGAGGCCGACCTGGCCCAGGCGGAGGCCGACCTCGCGGCCGGCGAGCAGCAGGTCGACGCGTCGACCCAGGAGGTCATCGCGTTCACGGTCGAGTCCTTGCAGGACGCGGGCTCGGGGCTTCGCGCCTTCAACGACCTCGTGAGCGGCGCCGACCCGACGGAGTTCACCGAGCAGGTCGCGATCAACAACACGATCGCCGACTCCCAGCTGAGCAAGCTCGACACGCTCGACGCGACGCGCGTCATGCTCGACCTGAACGAGCAGAAGGTGCAGGCGCTGCGCGACCAGGTCAAGGTCGAGCGCGACGAGGCCGCGGCGAACCTGGCCAACATCACGGTGCTGGAGCAGCAGGCCGCCGCCCAGGAGGCCTCGGTCGCCCAGCTCGTGCAGACGAACTCCGCGAACAAGTCCGCCGCCGACGCCGCCGTGGCGGCCGACGCGGCCGACATCGCGGCGCTCGAGGCCGAGCGCAACCGGCTGGAGGCCCAGATCCAGGCCGAGATCGCCCGGTCCACCCCGCCGCCGGCGTCCGGAGGCGGTGGCGGCGGCGGAGGTGGCGGCAGCAGCAGCGGCAGCGGCCTCTCCTACCCGCTGAGCTCGATCCGCATCACCTCGCCCTACGGCTACCGGATCCACCCGATCACGGGCAAGCGGCGCCTGCACGACGGCATGGACTTCGGCGCCGCCTGCGGCACGCCGATCAAGGCCGCGGCCGACGGCACGATCATGAGCCAGTACTACAACAGCGGCTACGGCAACCGGGTCATCCTGAACAACGGCACGATCCGGGGCGCCAACATCGTCACGACCTACAACCACCTCTCGCGTTTCGCGGTGAGCGCGGGCCAGCGGGTCTCGCGCGGTCAGACGATCGGCTACGTGGGCACGACGGGATCCTCCACGGGGTGCCACCTGCACTTCATGGTCCTGGTCAACGGCTCGCACACGAACCCGGCCAACTGGATCGGCTGACGCCCGGCCCCTTCCTCCCGTCCAGGTGAGAGAATGGACAGATGCCCAAGGAGACCGGCCGCAAGGTCATCGCGCAGAACAAGAAGGCGCGCCACGACTATCACGTCGAGGACACCTTCGAGGCTGGTCTGGTGCTGGTCGGCACGGAGGTCAAGAGCCTGCGTGAGGGCCGCGCGTCGCTCGTCGACGGATTCGCCGAGATCGACCGCGGCGAGGCGTGGCTCCTGCAGGTCCACATCCCGCAGTACGCGCAGGGCACCTGGACCAACCACGAGGCCCGGCGCCGCCGCAAGCTGCTGCTCAACCGTTCCGAGATCGACAAGATCGAGCGCAAGCTCATGGACAAGGGCGTCACGCTCGTGCCGCTCAGCCTGTACTTCAAGGACGGCCGGGCCAAGGTCGAGATCGCGGTGGCCAAGGGCAAGAAGGCCTACGACAAGCGGCACACGATCCGCGAGCGCGACGCCCTGAACGAGGCCCGCAACGTCATGGGTCGCAAGCTCAAGGGCCTGTAGGAGTGGGGGCCGCCACGACGACCGGGCCCGCGACCGATGCCGGGCTCCCGGAGTACCTGGCGACGCTCGGTCTCCCGGGGATCTTCGACGTGCACGTGCACTTCATGCACCCGCGCGTGCTGGCGAAGGTGTGGGCCTACTTCGACGCGGCAGGCCCGAAGCTGGGCCGCCCGTGGCCGGTCCGGTACCGGACGAGCGACGAGGACCGGGTCGCCACGTTGCGGGCCATGGGCGTCGCGCACTACTCGGCCCTGTCGTACGCCCACAAGCCCGGTGTCGCGACCTTCATGAACGCCTGGTGCACCGAGTTCGCGGCCCTGCACCCGGAGTCGCTGCACTCGGCGACGTTCTACCCCGAGCCGGAGGCCGACAGCTACGTGGCGGAGGCGCTCGAGCAGGGGGTCGAGGTCTTCAAGGCCCACGTGCAGGTGGGTGAGTTCTCGCCCGACGACCCGCTCCTCGACCCCGTCTGGGCGCGACTGGAGCGCCATGCCGTGCCGATCGTGCTGCACGCGGGCTCCGGGCCCGCCCCGGGGCGCTACACGGGGGTCGAGCCGGTGCGCCGTGTCCTCGCGCGGTTCCCCGACCTGCGGCTCGTGATCGCCCACCTCGGCACGCCCGAGACCCGGGGCTTCGTCGAGCTCGCCCGGGCCCATGCCCACGTGCGCCTCGACACCACGATGGCGTTCGTCGACTTCTGGGACGACGACCCGTCCTTCGAGGTCGTGGACCATCTCGTCGACCTGCAGGCGAAGGTGCTCTTCGGCAGCGACTTCCCGAACATCCCGTATCCGTACGCCCACCAGGTCGAGGCCCTCGCCCGGCTCGGTCTCGGTGACGACTGGATGCGCGACGTCCTCTGGCACAACGGCGCGCGCCTGTTCGGTCGAGCCTGATCGGGCGACCCGGTCTCCCCGGTCGCACGCCTCGTCGGCCATGATGGGGCCGCACGCCACCGCCTGTGAGGAGCCCCATGAGCAAGACGAACCCCGGCCACTTCTTCGAGGACTTCCGGGTCGGGCAGGTCTTCGAGCACGCCACCCCGCGCACGATCACCGAGGGTGACCGTGCGGTGTACGGCGCGATCTACCCCACGCGGTTCGCGATCGCGTCCTC
Source organism: Aeromicrobium sp. (assembly GCF_023146395.1). Lineage (GTDB taxonomy): Bacteria > Actinomycetota > Actinomycetes > Propionibacteriales > Nocardioidaceae > Aeromicrobium. The sequence goes on from NZ_JAGLCD010000001.1 coordinate 94,784, forward strand.
GGCGCAGTTCGCCGCCGCGGTGGGCCTGGCGGCTCATCCCGTCGAGGAGCTCATCGCATTCCACGTCGCCTTCGGCAAGACCGTGCCGGACATCTCGCTCAACGCCGTGGCCAACCTCGGGTACGCCGAGCTGCGGTTCCACCAGCCGGTCGTCCCGGGCGACACGCTGCGCACGAGCTCGGAGGTCATCGGCCTCAAGCAGAACTCCAACGGCAAGAGCGGCGTCGTCTACGTCCGCTCGACCGCGGTCAACCAGCGCGGCGAGGTCGCGCTCGACTGGGCCCGGTGGGTCATGGTGCACAAGCGTGACCAGTCGCTCCCCGCGCCCGAGACGGTCGTGCCCGAGCTCGCGTCCGTCGTCGCGCCGGAGGATCTCGTGCTCCCCGCCGGCCTGGACTTCTCCGACTACGACGCCGCGGCCGCGGGTGAGCCGCACCGCTTCGACGACTACGCGGTCGGGGAGAAGATCGACCACGTCGACGGGGTCACGCTGAGCGAGTCCGAGCACATGATGGCGACCCGGCTCTGGCAGAACACCGCCAAGGTCCACTTCAACACCCAGGCCCGGCCCGACGGCCGGCGCCTGGTCTACGGGGGCCACGTGATCTCGATGGCGCGGGCGCTGTCGTTCAACGGTCTGGCCAACGCGCAGCTGATCGCCGCGATCAACGGCGGCTCGCACACCGCCCCGGCCTTCGCCGGCGACACGGTGTACGCCTGGTCCGAGGTGCTCGACACGGCTGAGACGCAGGCGCCCGGCGTCGGAGCCCTGCGGCTGCGACTGGTCGCCACGCGGGACCGCGACGAGTCCATGACGCTCAAGGGCGAGGACGGCAAGTACGCCCCGGGCGTGCTGCTCGATCTCGACCTCTGGGCGCTCGTCCCGCGCTGAGCCGGGACGACTCGCCATGTCAGCGCGCCTGATCCTCGTCCGCCACGGCGAGACGGAGTGGAGCCGAACCGGCCGCCACACGTCCACCACCGACCTGCCGTTGACCGAGGCGGGGGAGCAGGAGGCGCGGGCGCTCGCGCCGGTGCTCGCCGAGCTCCCCGTCGACCACGTGCTGTGCAGCCCGCGGCTCCGGGCCCGCCGTACCGCCGAGCTCGCGGGTCTCGCCGATCCGGAGATCTGTGCGGACCTGGCCGAGTGGGACTACGGCGACTACGAGGGCGTCACGACGCCGCAGATCCGCGAGACGGTGCCCGGGTGGACCATCTGGTCCTCGCCCGTGCCCGGGGGCGAGAGCGCCGCGCAGGTCGCGGAGCGGCTGGACCGGGTCGTCGCACGGGTGCGTGCCTCCGGCGGCACGACGTTGGCCGTGGCGCACGGCCACTCGCTCCGGGCCCTGGTCGCCCGCTGGTTGGGCCTGCCAGTGGCCGAGGGTCGCCACTTCGTGCTCGACACGGCGACGTGGAGCGAGCTCGGTGACGACCGCGGTACGCCGGCCGTGCTGACGTGGAACGTGGGACGGCGGCGCTAGGTTCTCGGGCTAGGTTCGCGGAGTGCCGTCGCCGTGGATGCGCAGGGTTCGAGGACGCGCGACGAACGACGAGAACAGGCTCACGAGCAGTCCGGCGGCGAAGCCGATCGCGACGATCGTCGTCGTGAGCGTCCCACCGGCCACCGCCACGCCGAAGGTGAAGGCCACGCTGCCGACGACCGCGATCGGCAGGCACCACAGCAGCCGCAGCGGCAGCGGTCGGGCGACCGACTGGGCCATGCGGCGCAGTGCTTCGTCGGAGGGGCCCCTCCGGTCGCGCGGGTCGTCGGGTTCGGGCTGGCTCGCGGTCATGCCCCCTGACGCTAGCCTGACCCCATGCGGATCGACCTGCACACCCACTCGAACCGGTCCGACGGCACTGACAGCCCGGCCGAGCTCGTGCGGAACGCGGCGGAGGTAGCCCGGCTCGACGTCGTGGCGCTGACCGACCATGACGCCACGACCGGGTGGGACGAGGCGCAGGCCGAGGCCGACCGCATCGGGATCCGGCTCGTGCGGGGCATCGAGATCTCGACGCGCTACCAGGGCGAGAGCGTCCACCTGCTCGGCTACGAGTTTGATCCCGAGCACCCGGCCCTCGTCGCCGAGCTCCGCCGGGTGCTCGACGGTCGCGACAACCGGCTGCCCGACGTCCTGCGCAAGCTCGCCGAGCACGGCGTCGACATCACGCTCGAGGACGTCGCGGCCCAGTCCGGCGACGCCGCGGCCTCAGGACGGCCGCACATCGCCGACGCGATGGTCGCGAAGGGCTACATCGCCCACCGCGACGAGGCCTTCAACGGCTGGCTCAACACCGGCGGACGGGCCTACGTCGACCGCTACGCGGCGCCCTTGTTCGCGACGGTCGAGCTCGTGAAGGCGGCGGGCGGGCGTGCCGTCGTCGCCCATCCGTGGTCGCGGGGCAGTGACCGGGTGCTGTCGGCCGACACCTTCGGACGCCTGCAGGAGGCGGGGCTGGACGGCATCGAGGTCGACCACCACGACCACGGCGCCCCGGCCCGCGACCAGCTCCGCGCGATCGCCGCCGACCTCGACCTCGTCGTGACGGGGTCCAGCGACTACCACGGCACGGGCAAGAGCTCGGCGTTCCGCCTCGGTGCGCATCTCACGGCCCCCGACCAGCTCGACCGCCTCCTCGGCTGAACGCTGCCGAGAGACTTTGTTGGTGCACAGGAGAGAGTTTGTTGGCGATCAGCCGCAACAAAGTCGCTCGTGACCACCAACAAAGTCTCTCGCGAGCGGAACGTCAGGTGGCGGTGAGGAACGGGAGCCAGGCGGCAGCGAGGGCTGCGGGGTCCTCCACGCCGGGGGAGTGGCCCAGGCCAGGCAGGACCGTCGGCTCGACCCCGAGGCGGTGCGCCATGTCGGCCTGCGCCGCGAGCGGCCAGGCGTCGTCGAGCTCGCCGTAGCCGACCCAGACGGGCAGACCCGTCGCGGCCACCTCGGCCACGCGGTCGGGCGCCTCGAGCAGGTGCAGGGTCATGGCCCGCAGGGAGTCGGGGGAGTTCGCGACGAACCGGCGCTCGAGGAACGCGGCGATCTCGGGCGGACGGGGCGCGTCCGCGGCACGCTCCCCGATGCGGTGCAGCTCCAGGAGCGGGACGGTCAAGAGGGCATCGGCGAGGTGGCGGAGCGGTCGGGTCGGGGAGTCGCCGAGCGCGCCGGGACCCGTGCAGAGCAGGCTCAGGCTGCGCCACCGCTCCGGGCGCTTCGCCGCCGCCGTCTGGGCCACGAGACCCCCGAAGGAGTGGCCGAGCAGGTGCACGGGATCGCCCGACGCCGCCCGCGCCACGGCGCCGGCGTCAGCGGCGAGCGCCTCCAACGCGTAGTCGTCGTCGGCGGTGCCGGGGGTCTCGAACTGCCCGCGCTGGTCGTAGGCGGTCGCGTCGAACCCGGCCTGCGCGAGCAGCGGCAGGAGCTGGGTGAAGTCCTCCTTGCTGCCGGTCCAGCCGGGCACCAGCAGCACGTGGCCGAGCGGGGCGTCGACCCGCGCGACGTGCGCCGCGAACGAGCCACGCGGGGTCTCGATGCGCGTCGCCGCGACGCCCTCGGGCACGGCGAGGGTCTGGGGCGTGCTCATCGTCCGCGCTTGGCCGCGCGGGCCACGAGCGAGGTGGGGGCGTGCTGGGCAAGGAAGGCCAGGACCTTGTAGCGCTTGGACGGCACCGACAACGACTTGCCGCGCTCGAGGTCGCGCAGGCCCTCGGCCACGACGCGGTCGGACTGGAGCCACATCCACTTCGGCACCCCGGAGATGTCCATCTCGCCCCGCTGGTGGAACTCGGTGCGCGTGAAGCCGGGAGCGAGCGCCATGACCTTGACGCCGGAGGCTCCGTGATGCCAGCCCGCCCACAGCGAGAGGTTGGTGAGCCACGCCTTGTGCGCCGAGTACGCGCCGCGTGGGGTGAACGCCGCGACGCTCGTGACGTTGACGATCGCGCCGTGGCCCCGAGGGGTCATGGCCTTGATCGCGGCGTCCATCAGGTGCATCGGCGCGCGCACGAGCAGGTCGAGCTGGCGGTCCTCGTCGGCGATCTCGGTCGACCCGAACCAGCCGGCCAACGAGGCGCCAGCATTGTTGACCAGCAGGTCGACCGGGCGGTCCGGGTCGGCGAGGACGGCCGCGACCCGGTCGACGTCGGCCGGACTCGTGAGGTCGGCCGTCAGGACGTCGACCGTGACCCCGTGCTGGGCCCTGAGGTCGGCCGCCACTTGCTCGAGGCGAGCCGTGTCGCGGGCGACCAGAACGAGGTCGTCACCGCGGGCGGCGAGGGCGCGGACGAAGGAGTGGCCGATGCCGGCCGTGGCACCGGTGACGAGAGCGCGAGAGGACATGCGTCCAGCATGCCGCACACGCCGCGGCCGCGGCATCGCCAGTGGCACAATGGCCGACGTGACGACGACGATCAGCGTGGTGAACCAGAAGGGCGGGGTCGGCAAGACGACGACCGTCGCCTCCCTCGGCGCGGCGCTGGTCGAGCTCGAGCAGCGTGTGCTGCTCGTCGACCTCGATCCGCAGGGCGGTCTGACGTTCTCGTTGGGCATCGACCCCGAGGACCTCGACGTCACGGTGGGCGACGTCCTGCTGGGCACGCACCGGGCCGACGACGCGATCGTCGTGACCGACGACAACGTGCACCTGCTGCCGTCCAACATCACGGTCACGCAGGCCGAGGAGGGTCTGGTGACCCGTACCGGCCGCGAGCAGCGCCTGCGGGTCGCGCTCGACAAGGTCGCCGGCGATTACGACGTCGTCATCATCGACTGCCCGCCCACGCTGGGGGTGCTCACGGTGGGGGCCCTCGCGGCCTCCGACAAGGTGCTGATCCCGCTCCAGGCCGAGACCCTCGCGCACCGCGGGGTGGGCCAGCTGCTCGAGACGATCAGCGACGTGCAGCAGTTCATCAACTCCGGGCTCGTGGTCTGGGGCGTCCTGCCCACGATGTACGACGGTCGCACCAAGCACGCCCAGGCGGTCGTCGACGCGATCGGGTCCACCTACGAGCTGCCGATTATCTCCCCGGCGATCCCGAAGTCGATCCGGTTCGCCGAGGCGCCCGCGATCGGTCGCACGATCCTCGGGACGCACCGCACTCACAAGGGTGCCGAGGCCTATCGTGCGGTGGCCGCCCAGCTGCTGGACTGACGCGCCGACGTCCGCGACGACCTGAGGCCCGACGCGGTGCGTCGGGCCTCAGGTCGTCGTGCATGGATCGTCAGGAGCTGCTGGGCTCGCCGGTGGACTGACCACCGGACGGCGCGCCGCTGCGCGTGCGGCGCCGGCGGCGCCGGTTGCGGTTCGCCGAGCCCTCGCCCTGAGCCGCGTCGGAGGACGTGGTGCCGCCGTCGCGCGGACCGCTGGAACGCTGGCCGCTGGGGCGACCCGCGCCCTGGCCGCCACGTCGGCCCGCCTGGTCACCGCGTCCGCCGGCGGGCTTGTCCGCCTTGGGACGGGGCGAGGCCGGCTTGAGCCGGCCCTTGACGTCGCGGGGGATGCCCAGGTCGTGGAACAGGTGCTCGGAGCTCGAGTACGTCTCCTGCGGGTCCTCGAACGGCAGGTCGAGGGTCTTGTTGATGAGCTTCCAGCGCTGGATGTCGGCCCAGTCGACGAACGTGACGGCGATGCCGGAGAGCCCGGCGCGGCCCGTGCGGCCGATGCGGTGGACGTACGTCTTGTCGTCCTCGGGGCACGTGTAGTTGATGACGTGGCTGACCCCGGCCACGTCGATGCCGCGCGCCGCGACGTCGGTGGCCACGAGGGTCTTGACGCCGCCCTCGCGGAAGCGCTGGAGCGCCTTCTCGCGAGCGTTCTGCGCCATGTCGCCGTGCAGGGGCGCCGCCGGGAACCCGCGGTCGGCGAGATCGTCGGCGAGTCGCTGCGCCTGGCGCTTGGTCCGCGTGAACACGATGACCTGCGTGACGTCCTCGGCCTGCAGGATGCGCGCCACGATCTCCGGCTTGTCCAGGTCGTGGGCCTGGAACACGAACTGCGCCGTGGTGGGCACGGTCTGGTTCGACTCCGAGCTCTCGGCCCGGATGTTCATCGGGTGCCGCATGTGCTTGCGGGCCAGGGACACGATCGCGCCGGGCATCGTGGCGCTGAACAGCATCGTCTGGCGCTCGGGGGAGGTCTTGGCGAGGATCGACTCGACGTCGGGCAGGAAGCCCAGGTCGAGCATCTCGTCGGCCTCGTCGAGCACGACGGACGTGACGTGCGAGAGGTCGAGCGCGCGGCGGTTGGCCAGGTCGAGGATGCGTCCGGGGGTGCCGACGACGATGTCGACCCCGGTCTCGAGCGCCTCGAGCTGCGGCTCGTAGGGCACGCCGCCGTAGATCGTGAGGTTGCGCGTGCCACGGTTCTTGGAGGCGAGCTTGACGTCGCCCGCGACCTGGAGCGCGAGCTCGCGGGTGGGGGCCACGATGAGCGCCTGCGGCTTGCCGGGCGCGGCGAGCTCGCCGTAGGCCTCGTCGGCCGGCGCGGCGACGCGCTGGATGACGGGGATGGAGAACGCCAGCGTCTTGCCGGTGCCGGTACGGGCCTGGCCGATGAGATCGGTGCCGGCGAGGGCGACCTGGAGCGTCATCTCCTGGATGGGGAACGGGGAGGTGATGCCGACGTCGCTGAGCGCGTCGGCGATCTCGGGCATGACGCCCAGATCGGTGAAGGTAGTCAGTGTCTTCTCGAATCGTGAGGTGGTGAACGGGATGAATCGGTGCATGTCGTGATGGGCAGACGACGTCGTCCGATGTGCTCACGACCCTGATACGGCCCGAAGGGGCAACCCCAGCGTACCGGCCCGCCGGCGGTCGGGCCGCATTCGCCGGGCCCGCCCGGCGTGGGCGCTACGCTGCGGACATCATGAGTGACGCAGACCAGGACCCCTCGTCGAGCTCGGTCACGAGCAACCCGGCCTTCGACGACCCCGACTACCGCAGCGGCATCGTCGAGCTGCTCGGGCTGCTCTCCTCCGGCGAGATCATCGCGTGCGAGCGGCTGGCCGAGGACGCCAAGATGGCCCCTGACCTGCGCACCAAGGTCGAGATCGCGGCCATGGCCACCTCGGAGTTCGGTCATTTCGTCCAGCTGCGCGACCGGCTGGTCGAGCTCGGCGAGGACCCGTACGCGCGGATGGCCCCGTTCGCGGCGACGTTCGAGGCGTTCCACGCCAAGACCCGCCCGGCCGACTGGCTGGAGGGCCTGGTCAAGGCCTTCGTGTTCGACGGCCTGGCCGCCGACTTCTACCGCGAGATCGCGGCGTTCCTGGACGCCGAGACACGTGAGCTCGTGCTCGAGACGATGAGCGGCACCGGCTCGAGCGAGTTCGTGATCGACGCCGTGCGCGGCGCGATCGAGGTCGACCCGAAGGTCGGCGGACGCCTCGCACTGTGGGGCCGGCGGCTCATGGGCGAGGCGCTGAGCCAGGCCCAGATGGTGGTCGCCGAGCGGGACGAGCTCAGCGCGCTGCTCGTCGGAGGGGTCGACTCACCGGGCCTGGACCTCGCCCAGATCGGACGCATGTTCACGCGGCTGACCGAGGCGCACGCGGCCCGCATGGACCGCCTCGGCCTCGCCAGCTGACCCCCGGGTCAGGGCGGAACGGCCAGCGTCCCACCCTGACTGGGTCACATGGCCGAGATCTGGCCGAATCCGACCGGACGGCCGGCGTCGGCCGTGAAGTTCAGGTAGGCGATCTTGTCGGCCGGGACCGCGACCGTCGTGCCCTTCTCGTCGGTCAGGGTGAAGAGCGAGTCGTCCTTGATCGACTTCGCGAGCTCCTCGAGCAGGTGCTCGGGGCTGCTGGTCGTCTCGACCGACAGCTCGCGGGCGGCGTTCTGGACACCGATCTTGACCTCCATGGAGGGGTCCTTCCGTTCTTCGGGGTGTGCGTGGGTGGAAACGGTGGCGACGGGGCGGGAATTCCCGGGCCAGGTCAGGCCGTGTGCGGCTCGTCCTTGGGGAAGCCGCCGATGCCGCGCCACGCGAGGGTCGCGAGCATGCGCACGGCGTCCTCGCGCGAGACGGTGGACGCGGAGTCGAGCCAGTGCCGGGCACTGACCTGACCCATGCTGACCAGGGCCACGGCGAGCAGGTGCGAGGCCTCGTCCGACAAGCCGGCGTCCTCGCGGATGACCTCGGCGATCGCGGTGGCCGACTCGGTCGTGACGCGGTCGAGCTGGTCGCGCACCTCCGGATCGCTCGTCAGGTCGGACTCGAAGACGAGCCGGACCGGGGCGTCGTCGCGGGCGACGTAGTCGAACCAGAGCTCCATCGTGGCGCGGACCCGCCGCCGGTTGTCGTGCGTCGAGGCGAGCGCGGTGCGGACGCCTTCGATGACGGTGTCGCAGGCCGTGCCGATCAGTGCGAGGTAGAGGTCGAGCTTGCCCGGGAAGTGCTGGTACAGCACCGGCTTGGACACCCCGGCGCGTTCGGCGATCTCGTCCATCGAGGCGGCGTGGTAGCCCTGCTCGACGAACACCGTGAGGGCGACCTCGAGCAGCTGGGCCTTGCGGGCGGAGCGGGGGAGGCGACCCGATCGGGGTCGGCCGTCCTGGCTCGGCACAGTCGGGGCGTCGGTCACGTCGGCGATGCTACCTGGGCCGTCATCTCAGGACACGGACATCGGTCGGCGGGTCCGCCTCGTCCCGGGACAATGGAGTCATTCTGGTGGTGGCGTCACCCCCGCTCGCGGAACACTTCGGCGGGCGACGGCGTTGACACCAGCGACATCGAGACCGATTGAGGAGTTGCCGTGGTCGCGCCCCTGGTGGAACCCGCCGACGAGCTGACGATCGACGAAGTGCGTCGCTACAGCCGTCACCTGATCATCCCCGACGTCGGGATGATCGGTCAGAAGCGTCTGAAGAACGCCAAGGTGCTGGTCATCGGCGCCGGTGGCCTCGGCAGCCCCGCGCTGCTCTACCTGGCGGCGGCCGGCGTGGGCACGCTCGGCATCATCGACGACGACGTCGTCGACGAGTCGAACCTGCAGCGCCAGATCATCCACGGTCAGTCCGACATCGACCGCCCCAAGGCCGTCAGCGCCGCGGAGTCGGTGGCTGAGACCAACCCGTACGTCACGACGATCGTGCACAACGAGCGCCTCGACAACGACAACGTCCTGGAGATTTTCAGCCAGTACGACCTGATCGTCGACGGCACCGACAACTTCGCGACGCGCTACCTCGTCAACGACGCCGCAGTCATCCTCGGCAAGCCCTACGTGTGGGGCTCGATCTACCGCTTCGAGGGCCAGGTCAGCGTCTTCTGGGCCCAGGAGGGCCCGCAGTACCGCGATCTCTATCCCGAGCCGCCGCCGCCGGGCATGGTCCCGTCGTGCGCCGAGGGCGGCGTGCTGGGCGTCCTGTGCGCCTCGATCGGCTCGATCATGGTCACCGAGGCGATCAAGCTCATCACCGGTACCGGCGACCCGCTGATCGGCCGGCTGATGACGTACGACGCGCTCGAGATGCGCTACGCGACGCTCAAGATCCGCCGTGACCCCAACGGCGTGCTGCCGACCGCGCTGCTCGACGACTACGAGGCGTTCTGCGGCGCGATCAGCGACGAGGCCGCCGAGGCCGCCGCCGACTCCACGATCAGCGTCGTCACGCTCGACGGCTGGCTCAAGGAGCGGTCCGACGGCGGACGCGACTTCGTGCTGGTCGACGTGCGTGAGCCGGTCGAGCGCGACATCAACCACATCCCGGGCTCGATCCTGATCCCCAAGGGCGAGTTCCTGAACGGCAACGCGTTCGCGCAGCTGCCGCAGGACACGCAGGTCGTCCTGCACTGCAAGTCCGGCGTGCGCTCGGCCGAGGCCCTCGCGGTGCTCAAGGGCGCCGGCTATGCCGACTCGGTGCACGTCGGTGGCGGGGTCGTGGCGTGGGTCAACCAGATCGACCCCAGCCAGCCCTCGTACTGAGCCGGACGTGGCCAGCGAGGAGTTCGCCGAGGCGGTGCTGCGCATCGTCGAGGCGATCCCTCCTGGTCACGTCATGACCTACGGGCTGATCGCCGAGGAGATCGGTCGGGGCGGCCCCCGTCAGGTCGGGGGCGTCATGGCGCGCGACGGCCACGCCGTCCCGTGGTGGCGCGTCGTCCGGGCCGACGGCTCGCTCCCCGCGCATCTGGTGCTCGACGCGCAGCGGGAGTGGCAGCGTGAAGGCACTCCGGTCAGGCGTGGTCGGGTCGACGTCACCCGCGCGGTGGCGCCCGGGGACGACGCAGAGCGGTAGCGGCTCCCGATGTCAGTGACGTCTGGTTGCATGATCGCGTGACCCTCCAGTACGAGCTCCGGCGACCACGGCAGGCCGGCGTCGTGGTGCCCGAGCTCGACGCCTCCCAGCAGGCGGTGGTCGACCACCGGGGGAGCCCGCTCCTGGTGCTGGCGGGCCCGGGCACGGGCAAGACCACGACGGTCGTCGAGCTCGTCGCCCAGCGCATCGCGGCGGGCGAGGTCACGCCCGACCAGGTCCTCATGCTGACCTTCAGTCGCAAGGCCGCCGAAGAGCTGCGCGAGCGGGTCGCCGCCCGCCTCGGCGGGGGCGCCGTGGTCGAGGCCCGCACCTTCCACTCCTGGTGCTACGGGGTGCTGAAGTCGGCCCAGGACCGCACGTCGGTCGGCGCACCCCCGACCTTGCTCAGCGCCCCCGACTCCGATGCGTTCCTGGCCGAGCTGCTCGCCGGCCACGAGGCCGAGTCCTGGCCGGCGGGCCTGCGGCCCGCCCTGCGCACCCGCGGCTTCGCGACCGAGCTCGGCGCGTTCCTCGGGGCGCTCGCCACGGGCACGCTCACGACTGACGACCTCCGTGCGCTGGCGATCAGCCAGGAGCGTCCGTGGTGGACCCGGGTGGCCGACGTGCTCGACGAGTACCGCGACGTCGCCAACCTGGCCAACGTCACCGACTACGCCGAGCTGGTGGTCGGCACGTCGGGCCTGCTCGACGACCCTGACGAGCTCGACCGGCTCCGCGGCCGTCTCCGGCTCGTGGTGGTCGACGAGTACCAGGACACCGATCCGGCCCAGGTCGAGGTGCTGCGCAAGCTCGTGGGCCCGAAGCAGCAGCTCGTCGCGGTCGGCGACCACGACCAGTCGATCTACGCCTTCCGCGGTGCCGATGCCGAGGCCGTCGCCCTGTTCCCCCGCCACTTCGCCGGCGCGGAGGTCGCGGTCCTGGACACCACGCGCCGGTTCGGCCCGCGCATCCGCGACGCGGCCGTCGCGGTGCTGCCGCCGCTCCAGGCCCGCGGTCTCCCGGTCGACGTCGTGCGCCGACACCGCGACCTCACGTGCGTCGCGCCCACCGAGGGCACGGTCGAGGTCGTCAGCTTCACGAGCGAGACCGCCGAGGCCGAGCACGTGGCCGAGGTCCTGCGCCGCGAGCACCTGCAGGAGGGGCGTTCGTGGTCCGACATGGCGGTCCTCGTGCGCACCTCCGCCCAGCTCTCGCGCCTCCAGCGTGCCCTCGTCGAGGCCGACGTCCCCTGCGAGGTCTCGGGCGACGAGGTCCCCCTGGTCGCCGAGCCGGCGGTCCGTGTGCTGCTCGGGGCCCTGTCGGCCGCCGACGCCCTGGCGTCCGGGCACGACCTCGAGCCGGACGTCGCGCACACGCTGCTCACGGGTCCGCTCGCAGGCGTCGACGCCCCCGATCTGCGGGCCCTGGGCCGCCGCCTGCGCACCGACGACCGCGAGACGCCGTCCCGGGTCCTGCTCGCGCGCGCCGTCTCGACCTTGACCGAGGCCGGGGCCGAGGTGGGCACGGCCGAGACGGTCGTGCGGCGTCTGGCGCGGTTGCTGGCCCGTGCGGCTCAGATGATTCGCGAGAACCAGGCTCCCGAGCAGGTCCTGTGGGCCCTGTGGGACGGCACCGACTGGCCCTCGCACCTCGAGCAGGCCTGGGAGTCCGGCGGCAGCGAGCGCGTCGCGGCCGACCGTGACCTCGACGCCCTGGTCGCGCTGTTCCAGCACGCGGCGCAGTCCGAGGAGCGCCACCGGCGACGCTCGGTGGCGGGATTCGTCGCCGACCTGCGGGCGCAGCGGCTCCCCGCCGACCGGATGGCCGAGAGCACCGCGCGGCCGGCCGCCGTGCGGCTCATGACGGCGCACCGTGCCAAGGGGCTGGAGTGGCCGGTCGTCGTGGTCGCGGGGGTGCAGGAGGACGTCTGGCCCGATCTCGCGGCCCGCCCGTCGCTGCTGCGGCCCGATCTCCTGGGCGGGCCGGCCCCCACGACCCGCGAGCGCCTCCACGAGGAGCGCCGCGTCATGTACGTCGCGCTGACCCGGGCCCGCGAGCATCTCGTGGTCACCGCGGTCGACTCCGGCTCCGACGAGACGGGAGGCCCGTCGCGCTTCCACGACGAGCTCCGAGCCGCGGGGTTCGACCGCGGTGCCGCGGTGGGGCGTCCGGCCCGCCCGCTGTCGCTGCGGGGCATCGTCACCGAGCTGCGTCGGGCGGCCGACGACCCCGACCCGGCGGTCCGGGCCTCGGCCGCGAGCCTGCTGGCGCGCATCGCCCGCAGCGATGCAGGGCGGGCCCGCGCCGCGCACCCCGACACGTGGTGGGGACTGGCTGACCTCACGGTCTCCGAGGTGCCGCTGCGCGACCCCGATCAGCCCCTGGGCCTGTCGGGTTCGAGCCTGACCAGCATCACCGGCTGCTCGCTGAAGTGGTTCCTCGCCAGCGAGGCCCAGGGATCGCGCGGTTCCACCACCGCCCAGGGCTTCGGTCTCGTGGTCCACGCGGTCGCGGCCGATGTCGTCCGGCGCGGCCTGGAGCGGCCCAGCGTCGCCGAGCTGCAGGCCCATCTGGACGCGGTGTGGCACCGGCTCGGCCACGAGACGGCGTGGATCAGCGAGCGGGAGAAGGCCGACGCCCACCAGGCGCTCGTCCGGTTCGCGACGTGGCACGTCAGCCACGGCCGCACGCCGATCGCCGCGGAGCACGAGTTCACCGCCGAGCTGCAGATCGACGGCGAGCCGGTCGTGCTCCGTGGGTCGATGGACCGCGTCGAGCTCGACGCCGACGGACGGGTGCACGTCGTCGACTTCAAGAACAGCAAGCACGCCCCGTCGGCGGCGGAGGTCACCGAGCACCCGCAGCTCGGTGTCTACACCCTCGCAGTGCGCACGGCGGGCGTCGACGGCCACCACGACGTCGGCGGCAGCGAGCTCGTGCAGCTGCGCATCCCGGAGGGGGCCAAGGCCCCTGACGCGCCGAAGGTGCAGCACCAGGCCGCCCCGGTCGAGGAGGGGGAGTTCTTCGTCCACGACCTGATGCGTCGAGCCGTCCGCACGATGCGCTCGGAGAACCTCGCCGCCACGCCGGCCACCTGCACGTTCTGCGAGTTCGACGTGGTCTGCCCGGCCAAGACCACCTTCACGATCGGGTCGGCCCGGTGACGGGCCCCGCGGTCGCCGGCGCGATCCGGGACGTCGAGCACCTGTGCGCCGTCCTGGAGGTCCCCTTCAGCCCGGAGCAGCGCGCGGCGATCACCGCTCCCCGTGAGGGCACGTACTCGATCATCGCGGGGGCCGGCTCGGGCAAGACGGCGGTCATGGCGGCCCGCGTCGTGTGGCTCGTGGGCCACGTCGGTGTCGACCCCGAGCGCGTCCTCGGTCTCACGTTCACGGCCAAGGCCGCTGGCGAGCTGGCCGGACGAGTGCGGGAGTCGCTGCGGCGAGTTCCCGACCTCGAGCACGCGGTCGGGCACGGCGGAGGCGAGCCCACCGTCTCCACGTACCACGCGTTCGCAGGCCGGCTGATCGCCGAGCACGGCCTGCGCCTGGGCCTCGAGCCCGACCTCGAGGTGCTCACCGACGCCCGTCGGCACCAGCTCGTGGTGCGGATGCTGCGCGCGGTCGACGAACCCCTGCAGCACGTGTCGACCCACCTGCCGAGCCTCGTCGCCGACGTCCTCGCGCTCGACGGGCAGCTGTCGGAGCACCTCGTCTCGCCGGAGGACCTGCGCGCGTTCGACCGCGACATCGTGCTCGAGATGCAGAACCAGCCCAAGATCCTCAAGCTGCACACCAACATCGCGAACGCCTCGCTCAAGCGCACCGAGCTGAGCCACCTGGTCGAGCGCTACCGCGCTGCCAAGGCCGAGGCCGGCGTCATGGACTTCTCCGACCAGATGGCGTGGGGCACGCGGCTCGCCCAGCTGCCCGAGGTCGCCGCCGAGCTGGGGGAGCGTTTCGACGTCGTGCTGCTCGACGAGTACCAGGACACCTCGGTCGCGCAGCGCGATCTGCTCGCGGCGCTGTTCCAGGGCCGGGTCACGGCGGTGGGCGACCCGGCCCAGGGCATCTACGGCTGGCGCGGCGCCGCCACGGGCAACCTCGAGGGCTTCATCGAGCAGTTCACCCCCGAGGGCGTGCCGCGCACGGAGCCGTTCACCCTGGCCGTCAGTCGCCGGTGCGGCCACCGCATCATCGACCTCGCGGGCCACGTCGCCCGCGAGTTCTACGCCGACTCCCGCGTCGTCCGGCCCTTGGAGGCTGCGCCGGGCAATCCCGAGGGCGAGGTCACGGTGGCGTTGCACGCCACCGTGCGCGACGAGGTGGAGGCCGTCGCCGACGCCGTGGTCCGGGCCGGTCGCCGGCTCGATCCGCCGGTCTGGAACGAGATCGGCGTCCTGGTCCGCACCAAGAACGAGAACGCCGAGATCGTGCAGGCGCTGCGCTCGCGCGACGTCCCGGTCGAGATCGTCGGCCTGACCGGTCTGCTGGCGCAGCCGGAGGTCCTCGACGTCGTCTCGGTCCTCGAGGTGCTCGACGACATGACCGCCAACCCCTCGATGCTGCGGCTCCTGGCAGGCCCGCGCTGGCGGGTGGGCGACCGCGACCTGGCGCTGCTCGGGCGCCGGGCACGCCGTCTGGCCGAGTCGCACCACACGGGCGACGATCCCGACGCGGGCGACCTCGACGCGGTGCTGGCCGCCGACCTCGACCGCGCCACGACCGGCGTCGACCCCACCGAGGTCGTCTCGCTCGCCGAGGCCGTCGCCGACCTGGGCGGTGGTCCGTACTCCGCGGAGGCGCGGCGTCGGTTCGCCGACGTCGCGGCCTTCTTCGCCCGATTGCGCCGGTTCGTGCACGAGCCCCTGACCGACCTGGTGCACCGCGTCGTGCGCGAGCTCCAGCTGGACGTCGAGCTGGACGTCGCCGGCATCGGCACCGACACGCTCTCGCTGCTCCACGAGGCCGTGGCGAGCTACGCCTCGAACGACCCGCACGCCTCGCTCGGCGGGCTCATGGCCTACCTCGCGGCCGAGCGCGAGCACGCCGACGGTCTCGACGTCAGCACGCCCTCGCAGGCCAACTCGGTCAAGGTCCTCACGGTGCACAAGGCCAAGGGGCTGGAGTACGACGAGGTCTTCGTCCCGTTCGTGGCCGATGGCGTGTTCCCGTCACGCTCGGCCCGCAGCCGCTGGACGTCGGTCGCCTCGGCCCTGCCCACGGCGCTGCGCGGCGACGGCGAGACGCTGGCCGACCTCCACGACTTCACGACGGCCGGCGACAAGGAGTACCGCGCCGCGACCCTGCGCGAGTCGTACCTGGAGGAGGTGCGGCTGGCCTACGTCGCCCTCACGCGCGCGAAGTCGCGACTGCACCTGAGCGGCCACCGCTGGGGCCGCACGCAGAAGCGTCCCCGCGACCCGTCGCCCTTTCTCGCCGATGCCGCGGTGTGGCTCGCCGAGCACGGTGGCGAGCCGCTCGTGTGGGCGCCGGAGCCGGCTCCCGACGAGACCAATCCGCTGGTCGACGACGTCGCGTTCGCGTGGCCGCACCCCGTGGTCGGCATGGAGCAGCGACGGGCCTTTGCGGCCGAGGTCCGGGCCGCCCTCGACTCCTCGGAGCCGGCCGACCTCCATCCGTCGCACCTCGAGCTCGCCGAGGAGCTCGAGCTCGTGCTCGCCCAGGCTGAGCGCGCCGAGAGCGCGGTCGTCGAGGTCACCCTGCCGTCGGTCCTGTCGGCCACCCAGACCCTGTCCCTCGTCGGCGACGAGGCCGCCTTCGTCCGAGACCTCGCCCGGCCGATGCCGCGCCGTCCGTCGGCCGCTGCGCGCTTTGGCACCGCCTTCCATGCGTGGGTCGAGCAGCAGATCCCGGTCAACGCCCAACGCTCGATCCTCGACCCGTCCGACCTGCCCGGGGCCGACGCCGAGGTGGCCGACGACGCCGAGCTCGCCGCGCTGATGCAGGCGTTCGCCGCGGGACCGTTCGCCGATCGCACGGCGTTCTCCGTCGAGGAGGCGTTCTCGGTCCAGCTCGGCGCGCAGCGGCTGATCGGCCGCATCGACGCCGTGTTCCCCGCGCGGCTGGCCGATGGCACCGAGGGCTTCGAGATCGTCGACTGGAAGACCAACCGCACCACGAGCGCCGACCCCCTGCAGCTCGCGGTCTACCGCACCGCGTGGGCCGAGCAGCACGACGTCGACCCCGCCCGTGTCGTCGCGTCGTTCCACTACGTCCGGCTCGGCGAGACCGTCACCTACGACGACCTGCCAGGCCGCGAGCAGCTCGAGCAGATCCTCGCGGGTGGCTCGCCCGTCAGCCGGTGAGAACCCCGGCCGCGCGCGCCGGCTCTGCATAGGCCCCGGCGAGCGATGCCACCGTCTCGTGCGCATTCAGGCCGCTCGGGTTCGGCACGACCCAGAGCTCCGCGTCGCCCAGGTCGAGGGGTTGTCGACCCGGGACCGCGCCCCGCTCGCCGAACGCGGTCCGGTAGGACGTGATGCCGGCGACGGCCACCACCGGGGGCCGCGCCTCGGCCACGAGCCGCTCGAGCCGGGCTCGCCCGGCACGCACCTCGTCGTCGTCGAGCTCGTCGGCGCGGGCCGTCGCCCGCGCGACGAGGTTGGTGATGCCGACGCCGGCGCTCAGCAGCTCGCGCTGAGCCTCCTGGGCCGTGGCCGAGGTGATGAGGCCGGCTGCCTGCAACGCGGGGTAGAAGCGGTTGCCCGGGCGGGCGAAGTGAAGGCCCGTCGCGGCGCTGACGAGCCCGGGGTTGATGCCCACGAACAGCAGGCGGAGCGGGTCGGGCCGCAGATCGGGGATCGTCCGCCCGACGTACGACTCCAGCTCGGCCCGGCTCAGGCGCGGGGTGCTCACCGCCCCAGCCTAGGACGCGTGGTCGTCAGGTCTAGCCTGACGACGTGAGCCGATTCGCCTTCGACGGAGCCCGCCACGACCGCGCCGCGCTGCACCGGGCCGACAGCCGTGAGCTGGACGACGTCCGCGTCATGGTGCTCGGCGGCGAGCACGTCGCCACGGTCGACGGTCCGGCCCTCGCGTGGGTGCCGGCGTCCGAGGCTCCCGAGGGGGAGTGGATCTGGCTCGGCGAGCAGCACGGTCGCCGGCACGCCGCCGTCGTGGTCGACGGTCGCGTGCCCGCCGAGCTGACCCCGACGAGCATCCGCGTCCTGGCCCCCCAGCTCGCTCCCGACGAGCTGTCGCTCGCGGTGCACGCCGTCGCGATCGCTCGCTGGCTGGGCGCGACGCCCTTCTGTCCGCGCTGCGGCGCGCGCACCCAGGTGCAGCAGGCCGGACACCTGCGGCACTGCCCCGAGTGCGGCGCCAGCCACTTTCCGCGCACCGACCCGGCCGTCATCATGCTCATCACCGACGATCAGGACCGCGCCCTGCTGGCCCGCAACCCCGCCTGGCCGGAGGGCCGGTTCTCGACCCTGGCCGGCTTCGTCGAACCCGGCGAGTCGCTCGAGGACGCGGTGCGGCGCGAGGTGCGCGAGGAGGTCGGGGTCACGGTCGGTGACGTCACGTACGGCGCGAGCCAGCCGTGGCCGTTCCCCGCGAGCCTGATGCTGGGATTCTTCGGCACCGCCACGGAGACGACGATCGAGGTCGACCACGACGAGATCGCCGAGGCCGCCTGGGTGACCCGCGACGAGCTGATCCGCTACGGGGAGGCCGGCACGTTGCTGCTGCCGCCCAGCGGGGTCTCGATCTCGAGCTGGCTCATCGAGTCCTGGCTCGGCAAGGACCTCACGGCGAGCTGGTTCTGAGGCCTGGGGAAACGTCTGCCACCGGCCTAGCGGTAGAAGCCCTCCCGCAGGTTGATGCACCGCTGCGATCGAGTCTCGGTGAGCCAGCAACCTCAGGCCCCTGCGTGAGGTTGCCTGCTCACCGCCTCGGGCGGGTCAGTCGCCGGGCCACTCTCCGGTCCACTTCTGGAACAGGCGGGCTCCACCGCGGTCGATCAGGGCCTTCACGACCGAGTAGATCGCCCCTTGGGCCAGCGCCGCGAGCACGATCTTGGGCAGCCGGTACTCCGACTGCAGGGCCGTGGGCGGATCGTCCGAGGCCTGCGGATCGACCCGCTTCCACACCTGGTGGAACACCTTGCTCGCCACGAGGCCGCCGAGGATGCTCGCCACGAGGCCCCAGGGCCGGTACAGGATCTTGGCGGTCTTGCTGGGCTTCTCGGTCTCCCGCGACGTGCTCATGCGCTGCCTTCCTCGTGGTGGTGACGGACGGGGTCGCTGGTGCGCCCGGCGGTGAGCCGCAGGCGCCGACCCCGCTTGATGTCATCCTGCTGCTTCTCGGCGGCCTTCGCGATCTGGCGCGTGTCGCGCAACGGAAGCTGGATCGCCACCTCCGCGACGAGCCCGGCCTGCAGCTGCCGGCCGCGTTCGAGCTCGGCGTCGAGCTCGGCCCCGAACAGCAGGGCAAGGTTCGTGATCCACAGCCAGAGCAGAAACACGACGACGCCGGCCAAGGATCCGTAGGTCGCGTCGTAGCGGGAGAAGTTCGCGACGTAGAAGCCGAACAGGCCCGACGCGGCCGCCCAGACCAGGATCGCGAGGACCGCACCGCCGCTGATCCACCGAAATCGCGGCTGCTGCACGTTCGGTGTGGCGTAGTACAGCAGCCCCACGAGCAGCGCGACGGCCGCGAGCATGAAGGGCCACTTCGCGATGTTCCAGACCAGCACCGCGGTCGAGCCCAGTCCGACCGCCTCGCCGACCGCCCGAGCGGCGGGACCGGTCAGCACCAGTCCCATGGCCACGATCGCTGCCAGCACCACCGTCACGACGGTGACCGCGAGCATCGCGGGGCGGCGCGTCCAGATGGGCCGCCCCTCCTCGATCTCGTAGATACGGTTCAGGCCGCGGCCGAACGCCCCGACGTAGCCCGACGCCGTCCACAGCGCGGTGAGCAGGCCGATCACGACACCAGCGCCGACGCCGGGAATCCCGCTCATCTCGGCCAGGATCGGCTCGAGCGTGTCGGCCACGCCGGTCGCCCCGAGGTCCCGCAGGATGTCAGTCAGGGTGCGCACGGTCTCCTGCCCCTGGCCGACGACCCCCACCAGCGACAGCAGGGCGATGGTCGCCGGGAACAGGGCGAGCACGGCGTAGTAGGTGAGGGCCGCCGCCACGTCGGTGCACTGGTCCCGGGAGAACTCGCGCGCCGTCTTGCGTAGCACGTAGGTCCACGACGCACGCGTGAGGTCGTCGGGGGAGTCCGGCAGCTCGCGCTCGTCGTGGGTCCGGTCGCGGTCCGGGTCAGCAGCGGCGGGTGAGGCCGTCGCGGGCTCGTCCGCGACGGTCGGCTGTCCGCGCCGCAGTCGGGCGCCCGCGGCCACGACGGCTCCCACGAGGGTCAGGCCGCCGATCGTCTTCCACGTGCTGGTCATGAGTCCTCCCGCAGCGATCGGTGGCCGCGGGAGTACCCGCGGACGACCCCGGACATGCAGAACGGTCCTGGCGAACACGCCAGGACCGTTCTCTCGGGGTGGACGACGGGACTTGAACCCGCGACCACCGGCACCACAAGCCGGGGCTCTACCAACTGAGCTACGCCCACCACGCGCCCCGGGCTGGACCCGGAACGGCGAGGTAGAGCATAGCGCAGGGTCAGAGGGTCCCCGTCACCGAGCCGCCGACCTCCGCCGCGATCGCGCGGGCGGCGTCGGAGTCGATGCCGGGGTCCGGCGTGAAGACGGCCCGCCGGTAGTACCGCAGCTCCTCGATGCTCTCGGCGATGTCGGCGAGTGCGCGGTGGTGGCCGGCCTTGGACGGCGCCGCGAAGTAGGCCCGTGGGAACCAGCGTCGCGCGAGCTCCTTGATGCTGGACACGTCGATGATCCGGTAGTGCAGGTGCTGCTCGAGCTCGACCATGTCGCGGGCGAGGAAGGCGCGGTCGGTGCCGACCGAGTTGCCCGCCAGGGGAGCCTTGCGGGGCTCGGGCACGAAGCCGCGCACGTAGTCGAGCACCTGGGCGTGCGCGTCCTCGAGGCTGAGACCGGACTCGAGCTCGGTGATCAGGCCCGAGGAGGTGTGCATCGTCGTGACGACCTCGTTCATCTGCTCGAGCGCCGCCTGCGGGGGCTTGATGATCAGGTCGATGCCCTCGCCCTTGACCTGGAGATCGAAGTCGGTCACGAGGACCGCGACCTCGACCAACGCATCGGTCTCCAGCGACAGTCCGGTCATCTCGCAGTCGATCCACACCAAGGAGTCGTTCACGGTCGATCACCCTACGCGGCGCCCGGGTGCGGCCCGTCCGAACCCGGTGGGCCTGCGGCGTCGAGGTGACAGGGAACTCGTGGTGGGTGCTCGGTCGTTACGATCGTCAAGAGCCGCGGATCTCCCCGCCCAGACCTCGTGCCGCGTGGCACGGAACCCGAAGAGGAACACTCGTGAGCAAAGACCGTCAGCAGCGCGCCGCCCGCGCCGAGCAGATGCGCAAGGAACGCGAGAAGGCGTCCAAGCGTCAGCGCAACGCCATCACCGGCGCGATCGTCGCCGTCGTGATCGTCCTCGTGGCTGCGGCGGCCTACGGGGTCAGCACGATCAGCAGCGACAACGCTCCGGAGGCGTTCAGCGTCGACTACACACCCGAGGACGCCGGGGCGCCCGCGCCGACCGATGGCTACGAGCCCGTCGTGGTTGAGCTGTACGAGGACTTCCAGTGCCCCGCGTGCCAGGCGCTCGAGCAGGTCTACGGCGAGCAGCTGAAGGCGCTGGTGGCCGCGGGCGACATCACGATCAAGTACCACCCGTTCTCGTTCCTCGACGAGCGCGGCCTCAGCCTGAACGACTACTCCAAGCGTTCGACGAACGCCGCGATCTGCGTCGACGAAGAGTACGGTGCTGACGCCTACGTCCAGTATCACGACTACCTGTACGCGAACCAGCCTGCTGAGGGTACGGCTGGTCCTGAGAACGACGCGTTGATCGCTGCGGCCGATTCGATGGGCTTCACGGGCCTCGAGACGTGCATCAACGACGAGACCTACTTCGACCGCATCAAGAAGGCCAAGGAGGCCGGTGGTGAGCGCGGCGTCACGGGCACGCCGACGATCTACATCGAGGACGAAGAGGTCGCCGACAGGGGAACCCTGATCGAGCAGATCAACGCGGCCGTGGCCGAGAAGAAGGGGCTCCCGGCCCCGACGGCCGACCCGAGCACGGATCCCACGTCCGCGCCGACGGCCACGACGCCCGTTGGCTGACCGACTGACGCAGAGGCGCGAGCCGTGGCGCTGACGACGCTCGCGGTCCTGGCGGGGCTGGCCCTGGTCGACTCCACGAGCGTCGGCACCCTGGTCATCCCGCTGGTCTGGGTGCTCCGGCCGGGACCGGTCGCGTGGCGACCGCTGCTCACGTTCCTCGCGAGCGTCGCGGCGGCCTACGCCGCGATCGGGGCGGTGCTCCTGGTGGTCGGGCAGTCGTCCGCCGCGGCGCTCGCGGGGATCGGCGACGTCGACGCCGTGCGATGGTTCCAGTTCGCGCTCGGGGTCGCGCTCCTCGCCGTGGCGTTCAGCGACGCGGTCATGGGCCGGGTCGCGGGCCGGGCGCTGCGCTGGCGCGACCGGCTGCGCGGCGACGACGCCACGCACGGATCGAGCGCCCGGCGGTCTGTGGTCGCGACCGCGACCGTGGCCGTCGCGGTCGAGCTGCCCACGATGCTGCCGTACCTCGGGGCCATCGCGATCGTGGCCGCCGCGGACCTTGCCGCAGGCGCTCAGCTTGCCCTGCTCGGCGGCTACGCGGTCGTGATGGTGCTGCCGGCCCTGCTGCTGGCCGTCTCGCGCGCCGCGCTGGGAGCCAGGATCGAACCGTCGCTGCGGCGACTCGACGCCTGGCTGACCCGCCAGGCCGACGAGATGACGGGCTGGGTGTTCGGGATCGTCGGCTTCCTCCTGGCCGGCGACGCCGCGCAGGCGCTCGGCCTCCTCGGCGCCTGAAGGGCGGAACTGGGCTCGCGGGGGTCAGCGCCGGCGCGCAGGTCCCGCGTCGCCTGCCTGAGCGCGCCCGGCAGGAGTCGAACCTGCGACCGGGAGATTAGAAGGCTCCTGCTCTGTCCTCTGAGCTACGGGCGCTCGCGACCAGCGTAGTGGGAGCCTCGCCTACGATGCGTCACGTGACCCCTGACACCGCGACGGCGCCAGCGAAGGACCCCTGGCGCCAGCGTGGCCGGCTCCCGCTCCTGGTCGGCACGGGTCTGCTGGGGGTGGGCGCGGTCGCCCTGGTCGTCTACTTCGGGTACCGGGCCGACTCGGCGCGGGCCGTCGCGGTCGGCCTGGCGCTCGGCGTCGTGCCGCTTCCGCTGCTCGGGCTCTTCTACTGGTGGATCGACCGCTATGAGCCGGAGCCTCGGCGCTACGTCGTGGCGGCGTTCCTGTGGGGCGCCGCCGGGGCCGTGGGGATCGCCCTGGTCTTCAACGAGCTGCTGGCCTCGACGTTCGACCTCAGCGACGGCCAGACCGCGACGTTCGTGGCGCCCTTCGTCGAGGAGACCGCCAAGGGCCTGTTCCTGCTGGCCACGTTCCTGCGGGCGCGCAGGGTCATCGGCGGCGTCCTGGACGGGCTGTTCTACGCCGGTGTCGTCGGCCTGGGCTTCGCCTTCATCGAGAACATCCTCTACTACTCCGCGAGCTATCTCGGAGGACCGGAGCTCGGCCTCGGCGGGGCGCAGGGAGCCACGGCGACCTTTGCGATCCGTGGGCTCCTGAGCCCGTTCGCCCACCCGTTGTTCACCGCCAGCCTCGGTCTGGCGATCGGACTTGCCGTGCTGCAGCGCTCCTGGTGGGCCCGCGTGCCGCTGGTTCTCGGCGGCTGGGCCGGGAGCATGCTGCTGCACGGGCTCTGGAACGGGTCCATCAGCTACGCCGGGATCGCGGGGTTCGCGCTGTTCTACCTGCTGCTCGTCGTCGTGTTCGCCGGATTCGTGACGCTCGCGATCGTGCTGCGCCAACGCCAGTTCGTCGTCCTGCGACGCTCGCTGTCGTACGTCGCGGACCGTGGGTGGATCCATCCTGCCGAGCTCCCGTGGCTCACCTACGTCGGCTACCGCGCCCAGGCGCGTCGCCACGCCCGCGACCTCGGAGGCCGCGACGCGGCAGCGGTGGTGCGCCGGTACCAGGCCCTGGCCACCCGGCTGGCCTTCGTGCACGACGCCGTGATGCTCGGGCGCCCCGGTCGAGACGGGGTCGAGCGCACCCTGGCGATCCGGGCCGAGATGGACACGCTCCGGCCGCGCCTGCAGCTGCCGCCGGCAATCGCCCCGCTGCCTCGTCCGCCGCTGCTGGGGCCGCCGATGCTGACCGGTCCGCCGGTCCGCTGGTCCTGAGGCGGTCGTCCGGCCCGCCTGGGCCCGGCGTCCACTAGGCTTTCCACGAACCGTGTGACGGGTGAGACGTGAGAGGAGTGGTCGTGGTCGGCGTAGACGCCCCCGGCGAGCTCCTCGGCGCGCTCAGCACGCTGCTCGACCGGGTCCGCCATGTCGAGCTGCCGCTCGCCACCGACGACGCTCCCGAGGCACGGCGCCTGCAGGCCGCGGTCGCCGACCAGCTCTCCGACTACGTCCTGCCGCGTCTGGTGCAGCTCGATGCACCTGTCCTGGTCGTGGTGGGCGGGTCGACCGGCGCGGGCAAGTCCACCCTGGTCAACTCGATCGTGGGCGAAGTCGTCACCGAGTCCGGTGTCCTGCGCCCCACGACTCGCTCACCCGTGCTGACCCACCACCCCGACGACGGCGCCTGGTTCCAGGCCGATCGCATCCTGCCCGACCTGCCGCGCACCGACGTGCCGGGCAACGCGACCTACGGACTGCGGCTCAGGGCCAGCTCCCACGTCCCGAAGGGGCTGTCGATCCTCGACGCCCCCGACGTCGACTCGATCGATGAGGGCAACCGGGAGCTCGCGACGCAGCTGCTCGCGGCGGCCGACCTGTGGCTGTTCGTCACGTCCGCGGCGCGCTACGCCGACCAGGTCCCGTGGGACTACCTGCGCCAGGCCTCCGAGCGCAGCACGTCGGTCGCCGTGGTGCTCGACCGCACGGCACCCGACGGCATCGTCGAGGTGCGCGGCCACCTGGCCCGGATGATGACGGCCCGGGGTCTGTCCGACTCGCCGCTGTTCACCGTGCCCGAGACCCCGGTCGACACCGACGGCCTGCTGCCGGCCGACGCCGTCAAGCCGATCGTCGACTGGTTGCACGACCTCGCCAGCAACGACGAGACGCGTGCCCTGATCGTGCGGTCGACCCTCGACGGCGCGGTGCGGCACAACGTCCTGCGCAGCCACGACCTCGCCGACGCCTACGAGTCTCAGGTCCGCGCGGCCGACGAGCTCCGGGCCGCGGTCGACGGCAGCTTCGCCGAGTCCGAGCGGGCGCTGCGTGCCACGCTGGCCGGCGGCAGCCTCGTGAGCGGCGACGTCGCCGCCCGCTGGCAGAACTTCGTCGGCACGGGGGAGATGCTCCGTTCGGTCGAGGGCAAGGTGGGGCGCATCCGCGAGCGACTCGTCGACGGCGTGACGGGCAAGCGGTCCAAGGCCGACGACGTCGCAGCCGCGATCGAGCACGACCTCGCGGTGCTGATCGTCGATCACGCGGAGTCCGCCGCCACGACCGTCGTCGCGCAGTGGGCGTCCGACCCGGCGGGCGAGGCGATCGTGGCCGCCCGACCGGGCCTGGACCGAGCCCCGCGCGATCTGCGTGCCCGCGCCGAGCGCGTCGGGCGCGACTGGCAGCAGCACGTCACCGAGCAGGTGCGTGTCGCCGTGGCCGACCGCCGCCTGTCCACGGACGTGCTCGCGATCGGTGTCCCGGGGCTCGCGGTCTCGCTCATGATCACCGCGCTGGGCGCCGGCGGCACGGAGGCCGGCCGCATCAGCCGCCGGGTCCTCGACGCCGTCTTGTCGAGCGACGTGGTCGAGCGGCTCGCGCAGGACGCCCTGGCGACGCTCGAGACGCAGGTCATGCGTCTGGTGCAGGAGGAGCGGGCGCGGTTCGCCGCCCTGTCGCCGGACCCCGAGCACGTGCGAGAGTCGCAGCAGACCTTGCGTGACGCGGCCCGACGGGCCGAGTACGCGCGCCACCTGGACGATCTCGAGACCCGGGTCGTCCGAGGATCGCACTCGACGGGCCAAGGGGGCACGACCGGATGAACGACCGTTCCACCACGCATCCCGCGCCGGCGCTGCCACTCGCCGCGCTCGCCCAGGGGGTGACGGCGTGAGCGGCCTGAGCGACGCCCCCGCCCCCGTCTACCGCGACGACATCGGGGAGATCGGCCGCAAGGTCGACGGTCTGGTCGCCGCGGCCGACGCCGCCCACGGCCGCCTGCCGCAGTCGGTGCTGGCCTCGGCCGACCAGCTCTCGGGTCGTGCGGTCGAGCGCCTGCGCCTCTCGGGCGAGCACACGATCGTGGCCCTCGCGGGTGCCACCGGTTCGGGCAAGTCGTCGCTGTTCAACGCGTTGACCGACCTCGACCTCGCCGGCGTGGGCCTGCGTCGCCCGACGACCTCGTGGGCCCTGGCCTGCGCCTGGGGCCCCGACGGCGCGCAGGGGCTGCTGGAGTGGATGGGCATCCCGCCGCGGCACCAGGTCTCCCGCATGAGCATGCTCGACCGGTCCTCGGAGGACACCAAGCTCGACGGTCTGGTGCTGCTGGACCTCCCTGACCACGACTCGACCGAGGTCTCCCACCATGTCGAGATGGATCGCCTGGTGCAGTACGCCGACCTCATCGTCTGGGTGCTCGATCCGCAGAAGTACGCCGACGCCGCGATCCACGACCGCTACCTGCGGCCCATGGCCGCCTACAACGACGTGTCGCTCGTCGTGCTGAACCAGATCGACCGGATCCCGTACGAGCAGCGTGGGCGCGCCGTCGAGGACGTGCGCCGCATCGTGGCGGCCGGCGGCATGACCGACGTCCCGGTCATCGGGGTCTCGGCCACCCGCGGCGACGGCGTCGACGACCTCCGACGCGAGCTCGCGACCCGCATCCGGGCCCGCGCCTCGGCCAAGGACCGGCTGGACGCCGACATCCGCGCGGCGGCCGAGCAGATCGCGGCCGTGGGGGGACGCAGCAACGTCCCCGGGGTCACCGAGGCCGACCGTGACGAGCTCGTCCGTGCCCTGTTCGACGCCGTCGGTGGTGGGCAGCTGGCCGCCGCCGTCGGCGCGTCGAGCCGGCGGCGTGCGGTCCGGCTCACGGGCTGGCCCCTGACGCGGTGGATCGGCGGTCTGCGCAAGGACCCGCTCAGCGAGCTCGGGATCGACGTCGACCGGCGCGAGCTGGAGCGGTCGAGCCTGCCCGACGCGATCCGTCCGCAGCGGTCGGCCGTCGAGACCTCCGTCCGCGTCTTCGTCGAGAAGGCCTCGGTCGGGCTCGAGCGGCCCTGGCGCGACTCCGTGCGGGTCGCCGCCGACTCCGCGGTCGAGGGCTCGCAGGTCGCCGACGCGGTAGAGTCCGCGGTGGCCTCCACGCGCCTCTCGCTGCGCGGTGCCGCGTGGCTGCACCTGGTCAGCGCCCTGCAGTGGCTCCTGCTCGCCACGGCCGTGGGCGGCCTCGGATGGTGGCTGCTCGGTCGCGTCGGGTCGGGGGTCGGCGAAGGACCGGTCGTGTCCGGCTTCGGCCCGGCCGACGGCCATCCGCTCTCGCTCGTGCTCGGCGTCGTCGCCGCGGTCGCGGGCGTCGTGATCGCCGTGGGGGCCCGGATCGCGTCCCGGTTCGTCGCCCGCAGCCAGTCGGCGCGCGTCGAGCGGGAGCTGCGAGCAGCCCTCGGTCAGGTCAGCGCCGAGCTCGTCGTGGCACCGGTCGATGCCGAGCTCAGCGCGTACGAGCGCTACCGGGCCGGCATCGTCGCGGCCCTCGGCTGACCCTCCGGCCGACCAGGTCGGCGTGGTCGCTCGCTAGGCTGGAGCCACCATGGCTGACTACGTGATCTCCCTCCGCAACGTCCGCAAGGCCCACGGCGACAAGGTCGTCCTCGACAACGTGTCGCTCTCGTTCCTGCACGGGGCGAAGATCGGTGTCGTGGGCCCCAACGGCATGGGCAAGTCGTCGCTGCTCAAGCTGATGGCCGGCCTCGACCAGCCCAACAACGGCGATCTCGTGCGCGATCCCGAGGCCACCGTCGGCATGCTCCAGCAGGAGCCGCCGCTCACGGAGGGCACCACGGTGCTCGAGAACGTCGAGGAGGCCGTGGCGGAGATCAAGGCCAAGATGGCCCGCCTCGAGGCCGCGTACGCCGAGATGGCCGAGCCGGACGCCGACTACGACGCCCTCGGCACCGAGACCGGTGAGCTGCAGAACTACCTCGACGCGGTCGGTGCGTGGGACATCGACTCCAAGCTCGACCAGGCGATGGACGCCCTGCGCTGCCCGCCGCCGGACGTGCTGGTCGACCACCTCTCCGGTGGTGAGCGACGCCGGGTCGCGCTCTGCAAGCTCCTGCTGCAGCAGCCCGATCTCCTGCTGCTCGACGAGCCCACCAACCACCTCGACGCCGAGTCCGTCCAGTGGCTCGAGGGGCATCTCAAGAGCTACCCGGGCGCCGTCCTGGCCGTGACCCACGACCGGTACTTCCTCGACAACGTGGCCGAGTGGATCGCCGAGGTCGACCGCGGCCAGATCCACGGGTACGAGGGCAACTACTCGACGTACCTCGAGACCAAGAAGGAACGCCTCAAGATCGAGGGCCAGAAGGACGCCAAGCGCTCCAAGATGCTGGAGAAGGAGCTCGAGTGGGTCCGCTCCAACGCCAAGGGGCGCCAGGCCAAGAGCAAGGCGCGTCTGGCCCGCTACGAGGAGCTCGCGGCCGAGGCCGAGAAGGCCCGCAAGATCGACACCTCCGACATCAACATCCCGGCCGGGCCCCGCCTGGGCGACGTCGTGCTCGACGCGCAGGACCTCACCAAGTCGTTCGACGGCCGGGTCCTGTGGGACGACATCAGCTTCACCCTGCCGCGGGCCGGCATCGTGGGCGTGGTCGGCCCGAACGGCGTCGGCAAGACCACGCTGTTCCGCATGATCACCGGTGGTGAGGAGCCCGACTCGGGCACGCTGAACGTCGGCAAGACCGTCAAGATCAGCTACGCCGACCAGACCCGCGCCAACATCGACCCGGACAAGAACGTCTGGGAGGTCGTGTCGGAGGGGCTGGACTTCATCAAGGTCGCCAACTTCGAGATGAACAGTCGCGCCTACGTCGCCTCGTTCGGCTTCAAGGGTCCCGACCAGCAGAAGAAGGCCGGCGTGCTGTCCGGTGGTGAGCGCAACCGCCTCAACCTGGCGCTGACCCTCAAGCAGGGCGGCAACATGCTCCTGCTCGACGAGCCCACCAACGACCTGGACGTCGAGACGCTGTCGGCCCTCGAGGACGCGCTGCTCGACTTCCCGGGCTGCGCCGTGGTCACCTCGCACGACCGGTGGTTCCTGGACCGCATCGCGACCCACATCCTGGCGTGGGAGGGCACCGACGAGAACCCGGCCAACTGGTTCTGGTTCGAGGGCAACTTCGCCTCCTACGAGGAGAACAAGATCGAGCGCCTCGGCGCCGAGGCCGCCCGCCCCCACCGCGTCACCCACCGCCGCCTGACCCGCGACTGACCGCGTTCCCCAGATTTGCGCCGAGTTGTGCAGTTTCACGGTCGTGGAATCGCACAACTCGGCGCATTTCTTGATCAGGCCCGGGTGTCGAGGGCCTGACGGATCCGGGCGATGACGAGGTGGGGCTTGTCCATGTCGATGCTGGTGACGACGATGACTCGCCAGCCGGCTGCCTCGAGCTGCTCCCGCCTGATGTGGTCCCACTGCCGCTGCTTGGCGTCGCGGTCGTGCTGCCAGCCGTCGTACTCGACGAGGACCTTCTGGCGGAAATACACCAGGTCACCTCGCGCGAGCCAGCGACCATGCTCGTCGAGGATGTCGACGTTCACCTCCGGCTCGGGCAGGCCACCGCGTCGGATTGCCCACCGGAGATCGGACTCACGGACCGAACCGACGTGTTCCCTGACCTGCTTCGCCACGCGCCGCGCGCGTCTGACGCCGTCGAGGTGCGATTCCGTGCAGAAGTCACGCAGCTCGTCGAGTCCGATGAGCCCGTGCGCGACCATCCAGTCGCCCACTCGGAGCAGTCGGCGGTCGTCGAGCTGGGTGCCGAGGTCGACGAAGGTCCGCGATGGCGGGGTGATGATGAAGCCGTTCAGCACGTCGACGGCGAACTCGTGGCGGTAACGGTGGACGGCGATTGCCGGGTCGCGGTGCTGGTGGGGGTGACAGGTCGCGAAGTGCAGGGGGAGAAGTGGCCCGACGACGAATCCTCGAAGCCGAAGACTGGTGATGTGGCTGACGGCGACATGCTCCGGAAGGGTGAGTCGGGCGGCCTGAAGTCGTAGCTCGAGCGTCGGCTCGGTCTGTGCGGTGCGGTAGACGCCTTCGTGAAGTCGAACGAACCGGCGGCCCCGCAGCGAACCGTCACTGAGGCCGAGCCTGAGCGCCTCCTGGCGCGTGAAGGGGCGACCGTGAAGTGTCTCGGGTATGGGGTGCATCCCTCGACGGTGTCGCCGTTGTCGGCCACACGGGAGCGCCCGCCAGTCCCCTGGGGATTCAGCCCGGCTGTGGATAACGTCGTGCGCTGAGTTGTGCGGTTTCGCGAGTGGAAAAGTGCACAACTCGGCGCAAATCTGGGGGAGGCGGTCACCCAGGGTGGCGGTGGGTCAGGGGGCGGGGCAAGAGCCTTGGTCGTCGAGCTCGTCGACGACCCGCTGCATGACGCGGCCGAGGACGTCGAACTCGGCCGGCGAGGCGTGCTCGACCAGGTGCGCGTGGACGCCGCGCACGTGGGTGTGGGCCGCCTGCTCGAGCACGGAGAAGCCGTGGTCGGTCAGCACGGCCGAGACGCCGCGTCCGTCGCCGACCGCCTGGGTGCGTCGCACGATGCCCTTGCGCTCCAGGCGCGAGATCGTGTGCGTGACCCGGCTGCGCGAGTGCGCGACCTGCGCGGCCAGGGTGGCCATGCGGATGGAGCGGTCGGGCGCCTCCGAGAGGCGGACGAGGATCTCGTACTCGGGCATCGAGAGGTCGTGCGCCGTGCGCAGGTCGCGGTCGAGCCGGTCCATCAGGAGCGTCGTCGCCCCGAGGAACGACCGCCAGACGCGCTGCTCGGGCTCGGTGAGCCACGGCGTGTCGGTGATCGTGTCCATGGCGGCATCCTAACGGAGAACGGAGGTTGTTGAAGCGTCAATTACATGATATCGTCTCTCTTGTTGAACACTCAACCACAGACCACGCAGGAGCAGTCATGAGCATCGTCACCCCGGGTACCTGGAACCTCGACCCCACCCACACCGAGATCGGCTTCTCGGTCCGTCACCTGATGAGCAAGGTGCGCGGCACGTTCGGCACGTTCGAGGGCACCCTCGTCACGGCCGAGGACGTCACCGACTCGAAGGTCACCGTCGAGGTCGACCTCAGCTCGATCAACACCGGCACCGCCGATCGCGACGCCCACCTGCGCAGCAGCGACTTCTTCGACGTCGAGACGCACCCCGCGATGACGTTCGCGACCAACGGCGTCACGCAGAAGAGCGACTCCGAGTTCGTCGTGAACGGCGACCTCACGATCCGCGGCGTCACCAAGCCCCTCGAGCTCCAGGTCGAGTTCCTCGGCGAGGGCGGCGACCCGTGGGGCGGCACGCGCGTCGGGGTCGAGGCCACGGGCGAGATCAGCCGCAAGGAGTTCGGCATCGACTTCAACATCCCCGTGGCCGGCGCCGACAAGGCCATGATCGGCGACAAGATCTCGCTGACGATCAACGCCGAGGCCGTGCTCCAGGCCTGATCCCGCCTACGCCGGGCCGGGGCGCAGCATGCGGACCGCGAGGTCGGCGTGCAGGCGCCCCAGCTCGGCCGCGGTGTGAGCGCCCCCGGGCTCGAACCACCGCACCAGATCGACGCTGAGGCTCAGCACGGCACGCGCCGTGCCCCGCACGTCGGTCACCTCCAGGACGCCCTCGTCGACCCCCGCGACGAGGGCGTCCTGCAGGTGGTGCTCCATGCGTCGCCGCAGGTCGGCGATGATCGCGCGGTGCTCGGCTGAGAGCGCGCCGAACTCGTACTGCACGACCCGGCCGATCCGGCTGTTGCGGGCGTGCCACTCGCTGAAGGCCTGCACCATCGCCGCGATCTGCTCGACGGGGGAGTCGCTCGTGGAGGCGGCGTTCGCCAGGACCTCCAGCGCGTGCTCGTGGCCGCGCAGGGAGATCGCGAACAGCAGCTCTTCCTTCGTCGCGTGGTGCACGTAGACCGCCGCCGGGCTCATGTGCGCCCGCGCGGCGATGTCGCGCGTCGTCGTGCCGCCGAAGCCGTGCTCGGCGAACGCCTCGACGGCGGCGTCGAGCAGCCGGTCGCGGGCGGTGGTGGTCATGGCAGGTCCTCTCCCGGTGAGGGGGTGGGGCGTGGTGGACAGCATGGACCAGCGGTGGCATGCTAAGCAAGCGCTTAGTGACTCGGCGGTAACCGAGACCGACCGAATGAGCGCCTCGCCCACGAATCCCCTCCGCCCCGAGAGGCTCCCATGGACCGCACCATCTACACCGACGACCACGAGGCCTTCCGCGAGAGCTGTGCCGCATTCCTGGCCAAGAAGGTCGCGCCGCACATCGAGCAGTACATCGAGGACAAGTCGCTCCCGCGGGACTTCTGGCTCCGCGCCGGCGAGCTCGGTCTGCTGGGCCTGGAGGTCCCCGAGGAGTTCGGTGGCGCCGGCGCGGAGGACTTCCGCTTCAACGCCGTCCTGGCCGAGGAGCTCAGCAAGGTCAGTGCGGCGCTCGCGTCCTGCGTCGGCATCCACGCCGACATCACGGCGCCGTACCTCGTGGCCCTCGGCACGCAGGAGCAGAAGGAGCGCTGGCTCCCTGGGGTCGTGTCCGGCGAGATCCTGCTCGCGATCGGCATGACCGAGCCGGGCGGCGGCTCGGACCTGGCCGCCCTCAAGACCACGGCCGTGCGCGACGGCGACGGCTGGGTCATCAACGGGTCCAAGACCTTCATCACGAACGGCTACAGCGCCGACCTGGTCCTGACCGCCGTGCGCACCTCGCCCGAGAAGGGTGCCAAGGGCATCACGCTGTTCGCGATCGAGGCGGGCGACGAGGGCTTCAGCCGTGGCCGCAAGCTCGACAAGGTCGGCCAGACGGAGTCCGACACGGCCGAACTGTTCTTCGAGAACGTCCGCGTCGGCGACGACCGCATCGTCGGCGAGCTCGACGGCGGCTTCATCCACATGATGCAGAAGCTGCCGCAGGAGCGCCTGAGCTGTGCGATCTCCAATGTCGCGCACGCCAAGCAGATCCTGGCCGAGACGATCCAGTACGCCCACGAGCGCAAGGCGTTCGGCGCCTCGATCGGCAGCTTCCAGTGGAACAAGTTCCTCATCGCCGAGCTCGTGACGCAGATCGAGGTCGCCGAGGCCTACGTCGACCAGGCCGTCGTGGCCCATGCCGAGGGTCGCTTCAGCGCGATCGACGCCGCCAAGGCCAAGTGGTACACGTCCGACGTGCAGAACAAGGTCCTGGACCACTGCGTCCAGATCCACGGCGGCTACGGCTTCATGAACGAGTACCGCGTGGCCCGCGCGTGGCGTGACGCCCGCGTGACGCGGATCTGGGCCGGCTCGAACGAGATCATGAAGGAGCTCATCGGCCGCGACCTGGGCTTCTGAGCCCCGACCGTCAGCCCTGCTGGACCGCACGACATCCCACCCCGCTCGACCCGAGGAGAACACCATGCCCGAAGCCGTCATCGTCTCGACCGCCCGCTCGCCGATCGGTCGCGCCAACAAGGGATCGCTCAAGGACATGCGGCCCGACGACCTGGCCGCCGCGATGGTCCAGGCCGCGCTCGCGAAGGTCGAGGCGCTCGACCCGAAGGACATCACCGACCTGCACCTCGGCATCGGCCAGCCGGCCGGCGAGGGCGGACACAACATCGCGCGCGCCGTCGCCGTGCTCTCGGGGCTGGACCACCTGCCCGGCGTCACGGTCAACCGCTACTGCTCCTCGTCGCTGCAGACGACCCGCATGGCGTTCCACGCGATCAAGGCCGGCGAGGGCGACGTGTTCCTCTCCGGCGGTGTCGAGACCGTCAGCCGGTTCATGAACGGCTTCGCCGACCTGCCCGGTTCGGAGAACCCGCTGTTCGCCGACGCGATCGCCCGCACCGCCCAGCGCGCCGAGGGCGGCGCCGACACCTGGACCGATCCGCGCGAGTCCGGTGAGCTGCCCGATCTGTACATCGCGATGGGCCAGACGGCCGAGAACGTCGCCCAGCACCTCGGCATGAGCCGCCAGGAGCAGGACGAGTTCGGCGTGCGGAGCCAGAACCTCGCCGAGGCGGCCATCGCCAACGGCTTCTGGGCCAAGGACATCACGCCCGTCACCCTTCCGGACGGCACCGTCGTCTCCACTGACGACGGCCCTCGTGCCGGGGTCACGCTCGAGGCCGTCAGCGGGCTCAAGCCGGTCTTCCGCCCCGACGGTACCGTCACGGCCGGCAACGCCTGCCCGCTCAACGACGGCGCTGCCGCGGTCGTCATCATGAGCGACACCAAGGCCAAGGAGCTCGGCCTGACCCCGCTGGCGCGCATCGTCTCGACGGCGGTCACGGGCCTCTCGCCCGAGATCATGGGGCTCGGTCCGGTCGAGGCCATCCCGGCCGCGCTCAAGAACGCCGGCATGGGCATCGACGACATCGACCTGTACGAGATCAACGAGGCCTTCGCGGTCCAGGCCTGGGGCTCGGCCAAGACGCTCGGCATCCCGCTCGACAAGCTCAACGTCAACGGCGGGGCGATCGCGGTCGGTCACCCGTTCGGCATGACGGGCGCCCGCATCACCAGCACCCTGATCAACTCCCTGCAGCACCACGACAAGCAGTTCGGCGTCGAGTCGATGTGCGTCGGTGGCGGCATGGGCATGGCCATGGTGCTGGAGCGCCTCTCGTGAGCGCCCCCTCCGGAGCTCGGCACGCCGGAAAGGTCGCGATCGTCACCGGTGCGAGCCGTGGCATCGGGTTCGCGGTTGCCGAGCGCATCGTCGCCGAGGGCGGGCGGGTCGTCATCACGGCGCGCAAGCCCGAGGCGCTCGAGGAGGCCGCCACGGCACTGGGCGGGCCGGACACGGCTCGCTGGGTGGCGGGCAACGCGGGCGACGACGCGCACCAGAGCGAGGTCGTGGCGGTGGCGCTCGAGGCCTTCGGTGGTCTGGACCACCTCGTCAACAACACCGGCATCAACCCGGCGTACGGCCGCATGATCGACATCGACCTGGAGGCGGCGAACAAGATCTTCGCGACCAACGTCGTCGCGGCGATCGGGTGGGCGCAGAAGGTCTACCGGGCCTCGTTCGAGGCGAACGGCGGCTCGATCGTCAACATCGCCTCGGTCGCGGGTCGCCGCCCGGCACCGAACATCGGGACGTACGGCGCCTCCAAGGCCGCGTTGATCCACGTGACCGAGGAGCTGGCCGTAGAGCTGGGCCCGAACATCCGGGTCAACGCCGTCGCCCCGGCGGTCGTCAAGACCAAGTTCGCGGGGGCCCTCTACGAGGGCCGCGAGGACGAGGTGTCGGCGCCGTACCCGCTCAAGCGCCTGGGCGAGCCCGAGGACATCGGCTCGCTCGTGTCGTTCCTGCTGAGCGACGAGGCCAGCTGGATCACCGGCCAGACGGTCTCGATCGACGGCGGGCTGCTGCTCACCGGCGGCGTCTGAACCACTTCGTGTCACGGCCCGACGGGCGCCGATCCAGGACGGGTCGGCGCCCGTCGGCGCGTCTGCGGGAAGCCGCGGTGGAGCAGTGGACTGTCCACGTGACGAGAAACATGAGGAATCCCTCATGAAAAACTTGAGGAATCCCTCACGTTCTTGAGAGGATGGGGGCACACCGCACCTGAGGGGTTTCTCTGTGACGACGTTCGACACGCCTGTTCCGCCCGTCCACGACCGCGCTTCGGTCCTCGATCAGCCCGGCCGGGTCCGCGCGCTGCTCGACGACCTGCGCGCCGGTACCGACCGCTACGGCGTGGTCTTCGGCGGTCAGGGCATCGCCTGGCTGCCGACGCTCGCCGCACTGGTCCGCGACCATGGGACGGGCGCCGAGCTCGCGGAGCTCCTCGAGAGCGTCGAGCTGCGCCTGGCGCCCGTCGCGGGCGAGCTCGCCCGGGTCGACGCGCGATTCACCCCGCTGGCCTGGGCCGATGTCCTGGCGGCCGGGGAGTCGGTCGACAGCGACGACGACGCGGAGGCCCCGGCCGTCCCGTCCGAGGGCGATCTCGCGGTGCCTGCGCTCTCGGTGCCTGGCATCGCGTTGACCCAGATCGCCGCGCTGCGGGCCCTGCGCGGCTGGGGACTGGACCCGACGCCCGGCGGCGAGCACGGTGCCCGTGCCGCCGCAGGTCACTCACAGGGCGCGCTGGCGGTCGAGGTCCTGCGGGGTCGTGACGAGGCCGACGTCCTGCTGGTCGCCC
Organism: Aeromicrobium sp.; assembly: GCF_023146395.1. Lineage (GTDB taxonomy): Bacteria > Actinomycetota > Actinomycetes > Propionibacteriales > Nocardioidaceae > Aeromicrobium. The sequence goes on from NZ_JAGLCD010000001.1 coordinate 130,573, forward strand.
GCCTGTGCGGTGTCGCGACGCAGCTGGTGGCCCGCCGCCGCGGCCTGACCGGCTCGGCCGACGCGCCCGTCATGGTCTCGGTGCGCGACGTCGAGCTCGGCGCGGTCGACGAGGTCCTCGAGGGTCTGCCGGGGACGCGCGCGGTGCGCGGCCTGCGCAACGGTCGTCGCTCGGTCGTGCTCGCCGGCCCGTCCGCCGATCTCGCCGCCGTGCTGGCGGCCTTCGAGCGCCGCTCGGCCGCCGAGAAGGACGCCCGCGACAAGAAGCTCACGGGCGGGGCCGTGTTCGCTCCCGTCGTCGAGCCGCTCGGCGCGGCGGTCGCCTTCCATCATCCCGACCTGGCCGAGGCCGCAGATCTCGTGGCCGGCTGGGCCTCGACGCTGGGCCTCGACGCCGCGTGGGCCCGGGATCTCGCCCGGACCTCCTTCATCGACCCGGTCGACTGGGTCGCGCAGCTCGACGACGTGCTCGCGACGGGAGTCGACTGGCTCCTCGACCTCGGTCCCGCGGCCCTCGCAGCGACCGTCACGGCCGACGAGGTCACCCCGCGGGGCGTCGGCGTCGTCACCGTCACGACCCGCCGCGGTCGCCGCGAGCTCACCGTCCCCGGCGCTGCTCCCACGCGCCCGACCCCCTGGTCGAGCCACCTGCCGACCGTCGTGCACCTGCCCGACGGCTCCGTGCGGCTCGAGACGGCATTCACCCGCCTGACCGGCAAGTCGCCCATCCTGCTCGCCGGCATGACCCCGACGACCGTCGACGCGGCGATCGTCGCCGCTGCCGCGAACGCCGGCTTCTGGGCTGAGCTCGCCGGCGGCGGCCAGGTCACGGCGGAGATCTTCCGCGACCGCATGGCCGAGCTCGACGGCCTGCTCGAGCCGGGGCGCAGCTTCCAGTTCAACTCGCTCCTGCTCGACCCCTACCTGTGGAAGCTGCAGCTGGGGCAGCAGCGACTCGTCCAGCGGGCGCGCGCCGCCGGCTCGCCGATCGACGCCGTCATCGTGACGGCGGGCGTGCCCGAGCTCGACGAGGCCGTCGCGCTGGTCCGCGACCTGCACGAGGTCGGCATCGAGCACGTCGTGTTCAAGCCCGGCACGGTCCGCCAGATCCGTCAGGTCCTCGACATCGCGAAGGCCCTGGCCGACACCGAGCTCGACGGCACCAGCCTGATCATCCAGATCGAGGGGGGCCAGGCCGGCGGGCACCACTCGTGGGAGGACCTCGACGACCTGCTCGTCGCGACCTACGCCGACCTGCGGGCCACGCCCGGTGTCGTGGTCTGCGTCGGAGGCGGCATCGGCACCCCCGAGGCGGCCTCGTCGTACCTGACCGGGGAGTGGGCACGTCGTCACGACCTGCCGCTCATGCCGGTCGACGGCGTCCTGATCGGCACCGCCGCGATGGCGACCGCCGAGGCCACGACCTCGCCGCAGGTCAAGCAGCTGCTCGTCGACACCCCGGGCACTGCGGCCTGGATCGGGGCCGGCCAGGCCGTCCGTGGCATGTCCTCCGGCCGCAGCCAGCTCGGCGCCGACATCCACGAGATCGACAACACCGCCTCGCGGACGGGTCGCCTGCTCGACGAGGTCGCCGGTGACGCCGACGCCGTGGCGGCGCGTCACGACGAGATCGTCGCGGCGCTCGACGCGACCGCGAAGCCGTACTTCGGCGACGTGGCGCACATGTCGTACGGCGCGCTCCTGGAACGCTTCGCGGCTCTGACGACCGTGCGCACCGACGAGGGCGCCGAGGCCTGGCTCGACGTCTCGTTCCGGGACCGCTTCCTGGAGCTCGTGCACCGCGCCGAGGCGCGCCTGGCCGACGCCGACCACGGCGACGTCCCGACGCTGTTCGCGAGCGCGGCCGACGTCGTGTCACCGGCCGAGGCCCTGGCGACGCTGCGGACCGAGCACCCCACCCTCGACGACGTCGTGCTGCACCCCGCCGACGTCAGCTTCTTCCTGGCGGTGTGCCGCCGTCCTGGCAAGCCCGTCACGTTCGTGCCCGTCATCGACGCCGACGTCCGCCGGTGGTGGCGCTCGGACTCCCTGTGGCAGGCGCACGACGCGCGCTACGGCGCGGACGCCGTCTGCGTGATCCCCGGACCCGTCTCGGTGCGCGGCATCACCCGCGCTGACGAGCCCGTCGCCGAGCTGCTGCAGCGCTTCGAGGACGAGACGATCGACGGTCTCCTGGCCGCCGGCCGGTCGACCTGCCGTGTCCCGGGTCGCCGCCGCGACGACCGGGCCCCGGGTGTGCTGGGCCTCGTGCTCGCCGCCCACGACGTCCTGTGGGCCGGCCGCACCGTGATCAACCCGGTGCACCGTCTCGGGGAGGGGTGGACCGTCACGACGGACACCCGAGCCGACCACACGCCGACCGGCGCCACCCTCCTGGAGCACGAGGACCACGTGGTCCTGACGGTTCCGGTCGGCGACGGTCGTGCGGTGGAGCTGCCGATCGACGTCCCGGCAGGTGCCGCCCTCGGCGCAGCGCCGGTCGTCGAGGTCGCCGCCGCCGCAGCCGCCATGAGCGAGCTGCTGCGCGGGGCCGCCGGTGGCGTCCTCCCGCGATCGGGCGTGGACTCCCTCGTCCACGCCTGGTCGTGGGACCTGGTCGCTGATCACGCGGGCGTCACGACGCCGGCGGTCACCGGCACCGACCCGCTGACCGAGGACTTCGTGCCCGACGTGCTCGTCGGCCTGGCCTGGCCGGCCGTTTTCGCCGAGCTCACCGCCGCGACCACCGCGACCGGGCTGCCCGTCGTCGAGGGCGCGCTCGACCTGGTGCACCTCGACCACGCGATCGCCGTCCACGAGGCTCCGGCCGAGGGCGCCGAGCTGCGCATCGAGGCCCGTCTCGAGGGCGTGGAGGACACCGAGGTCGGTCGCGTCGTCACGATCGACGTCGACGTCACGACCGGCGGCAGCACCGTCGCGACCCTCCGCGAGCGCCTCGCGATCCGCGGCAGGGCCGGTGCCGGATCCCTGACCGACCCCCGTCGCGGCGGAGGCGTCCTCGTGGACCCGCGCGACACCCCGCGACGCACCCGGGCCAAGGTCCGCGTCGGCGCCCCGGTCGACATGCGGGCGTTCGCCGCGGTCTCCGGCGACCACAACCCGATCCACACCAGCAGCGCCGCCGCCCGGCTGGCCGGTCTCGGCTCGCCGATCGTCCACGGCATGTGGATCTCCGCACTCGCGCAGCGTGCGGTGGGCCGCCGGCTCGAGGGCTGGACCGCCCGCTTCCTGAGCCCGGTCCGCCCGGGCGCCGATCTCGACGTCCGCGTCGAGCGGGTCGCCCTCGACCAGGGGGCCGAGGTCCTCGAGGTCACGGTCCGCAGCGACGGTGAGCTCGCGATGTCGGCCACGGCCCGGGCCGTCGCCCCGCGCACCGCGTACGTCTTCCCGGGTCAGGGCATCCAGCACGCGGGCATGGGCATGGACGGCTACCAGCGCTCGGCCGCCGCGCGCGACGTCTGGGACCGCGCCGACGCGCACACCCGCCAGGTGCTCGGCTTCTCGATCCTGACGGTCGTGCGTGACAACCCGACCGTGCTCGTCGCGAACGGCGTCACGCACCGCCACCCCGACGGCGTCCTGTTCCTGACCCAGTTCACGCAGGTCGCGATGGCGGTGCTCGGGTCGGCGCAGACCGCAGAGCTCCGGGAGACGGGAGCCTTCGTGGAGGGCGCCGTGCTGGCCGGCCACTCGGTCGGTGAGTACAACGCGCTCGCCGCGGTCTCCGGCGTCATCCCGCTCGAGGCCGTCGTGGAGGTCGTGTTCCAGCGTGGCTCGGTCATGCACACGCTCGTCGAGCGTGACGCCGAGGGACGCAGCGACTATCGCCTCGCCGCGATCCGTCCGTCGCAGATCGGCCTGGACGACTCGACCGTCGGGGCCTACGTGGACGAGCTCTCCGAGCGCACCGGGGAGTTCCTGCAGATCGTCAACCTGAACCTGCGCGACTCGCAGTACGCGCTCGCCGGCAGCGTCCGGGGTCTCAAGGCGCTCGAGGCCGACATCGCCGAGCGGCGTGAGCGGTTCGGGGGCAAGGGCGCGTTCATCCTGGTGCCCGGCATCGACGTGCCCTTCCACTCGCGCGTCCTGCACGGCGGCGTCGACGACTTCCGGGCGCGGCTCGACGAGCTGCTGCCCGCGGAGATCGACCCCGATGTCCTGATCGGACGCTACGTGCCGAACCTCGTGCCGCGCCCGTTCACGCTCGATCGTGGCTACGTGACCGAGGTCGCCGAGCTGGTCGACCCGGAGGGTCGGGGCATCGGCGTCCTGCGCGGCGTGCTGGCGGACTTCGAGCAGTGGAGCGCCCGTCCGGGTGCCCTGTGCCGCACGCTGCTGATCGAGCTGCTCGCCTGGCAGTTCGCGAGCCCGGTCCGCTGGATCGAGACGCAGGACCTGCTGTTCGCCCCGCTCGGCGAGGGCGGCCTGGGGGTCGAGCGCCTCGTGGAGATCGGGGTCGGCCAGTCGCCGACGATCGCCAACCTGGCGGCCTCGACGCTGAAGCTGCCGGTCGGTTCGCACACGCGCCGTCGCGACACCGTGCAGGTGCTCAACGTCGAGCGCGACGCGGCCGTCGTGTTCTCGACCGACGAGGAGGTCCCGGACGTCGACGTGGTCGACGACGAGCCCACCGAGACGACGTCGAGCGATGCCGCGCCGGCCGCACCCGCGCCGGCCGCGTCGGGGGGTCCGTCCGAGCAGACGGCCGCCGACCTGCCGTTCGCGGCATCGGACGCCACGTCGGTGCTGATCGCCTGGTGGACCAAGCTGCGGCCCGAGCAGATCGGCGCCGCCGACACGATCGAGTCGCTGTGCGACGGCGCGTCCTCACGCCGCAACCAGCTGCTGCTCGACCTCGGCGGGGAGCTCTCGCTGGGGGCGATCGACGGTGCGGCCGAGGCCGACATCGTGACGCTGGGCGCGCAGGTCGACGGCCTGGCCCGGGGCTACAAGCCGCTCGGCCCGGTCCTGTCGGCCGCGATCGGCGACCACCTCAAGAAGGTGCTCGGCCCGACCGGCAAGCGTCCCGGCGCCATCACCGACCGTGTCACACAGACCTGGGGCCTGGGCGCCGGGTGGGCGCAGCACGTGCTGGTGCGCGTCGCGCTCGACACCCGCGAGGGTGCCAGCGTGCGCGGTGGCCAGCTCGGTGAGCTGACGATCGGCTCCGCCAGCGACCTCGACGCGGCCATCGACACGGCCGTCGCGGCGGTCGCCGCCTCGAACGGCACGACGGTGCAGATGCCGAGCACGGGCGGTGGCAGCGGTGGCACCGTCGACGTCGAGGCGCTCGGCGAGCTCACGGCCCACATCGCGGGGCCGGACGGCGCGCTCGCATCGGCCGCCCGCATCGTGCTCGACCGGCTCGGGCTGGCTGACGTCGCGGACACTGCGGCGGTCAGCGAGGCCGACGCCGACGACGCCGCCGTGCTGGAGCTGGTCTCGACCGAGCTCGGCCCCGACTGGGCGCAGCGCGTGGCCCCCGCGTTCGACTCCCGTCGCGCTCTGCTGCTCGACGACCGCTGGGCCTCGGCCCGCGAGGACCTTGCGCGCATCGCCCACGGCGACGACGTCCGAGGGAGCTTCACCGGCACCGGGGAGGTCGTCGCCCGCCAGGCACGCTTCTGGGCCGGTTCCGTCTCCGACCCGGCCCTCGCGACCCGCTTCGAGCAGATCGCTGCCGACGCGACCGACACCTCCACCGGCCCCTGGGCCGACGAGGTCGCGGTCGTGACCGGGGCGAGCCCGGGTTCGATCGCCGCTGCCGTCGTCGGTGAGCTGCTCGCCGGTGGCGCCACGGTCGTGGCGACCACGTCGTCGCTCGGTCCGTCGCGTCTCGCGGCGTTCCGCGACCTGTACCGCACGCACGCCCGCGGCGGCGCGACCCTGTGGGTCGTGCCGGCCAACCTGGCCTCGTTCGTCGACGTCGACGCCCTCGCGTCGTGGGTCGTCAGCGAGCAGGTCGACACCTCGGGCCCGGTCTCGACGGTCGTCAAGCCGGCCCTGACGCCCACGCTTCTGCTGCCCTTCGCGGCCGGCCCGGTGCGCGGCGACCTGGCCGACGCCGGACCGTCGAACGAGATCGACATGCGCATCCTCGTGTGGTCGGTCGAGCGGCTCATCGGGGCGTTCGCGCTCCAGGGCCGTGGGCACGACATCGCCTCTCGCCTCCACGTCGTGCTCCCGGGCTCGCCCAACCGCGGCACGTTCGGCGGCGACGGCGCGTACGGCGAGGCCAAGGCCGCGCTCGACGCGATCGTGGCCAAGTGGCGCGTCGAGAAGCGGTGGTCGCAGCGCGTGACCCTCGTGCACGCCCTGATCGGCTGGGTGCGCGGCACGGGCCTGATGGGCGGCAACGACCCGCTCGTCGAGGCCGTCGAGGCGCGAGGGATCCGCACCTGGGCGACCGACGAGATGGCCGCCGCGCTGCTCGAGTCGTGCACGCCGCGGGCCCGTGACGAGGCGCTCTCGGCACCGCTCGAGCGCGACCTCACCGGCGGCCTGGCCGGCGCCGACATCGACCTGCCGGGTCTGGCCGCCTCGCTCGGACGGCCTGCGGGCGAGGCCGAGCCCGAGGTCGCGACGATCAAGGCCCTCGCCCCGGCGCCGACCGCCTCGCGGCAGGTCGCCGAGGCACCCTCGTGGCCTGAGGTCTCGGCGAGCCCGGAGGACCTCGTGGTCATCGTCGGCGCCGGCGAGCTCGGCCCGTACGGTTCCTCGCGCACGCGGTTCGAAGCCGAGGTGGAGGACCGCCTGTCCGCCGCCGGGGTCGCCGAGATCGCCTGGAGCACCGGCCTGATCCGGTGGGAGAACGGCAGCTGGGTCGACACCGAGACCGACGAGGACGTGGACGAGGCCGACCTGGTCGAGCGGTACCACGACGTCGTGCGGGAGCGGGTCGGCGTGCGCAGCTACGGCGACGACCAGACGATCACCGATCACACGGTCCCGCTGCTCGCGAGCGTCTTCCTCGACCAGGACCTCACGTTCACGGTCGGCACGCGCACCGAGGCGGAGGCCATGAAGGCCGCCGACGCGGAGCACACGCGCATCACCGAAGGTGCGGACGGCGACTGGACGGTGACCCGCCTCGCGGGAACCGAGATCCGGGTGCCGCGCCGCATGAAGCTGACGCGGACCGTGGGTGGCCAGATCCCGACCGGGTTCGACCCCACCGTGTGGGGCGTCCCGGCCGAGATGGTCGAGTCCGTCGACCGGGTCGCACTGTGGAACCTCGTCTGCACCGTCGACGCGTTCCTGTCGAGCGGGTTCGACCCGTCCGAGCTCATGCGCTGGGTCCACCCGGCCCTCGTGGCCAACACGCAGGGCACCGGCATGGGCGGCATGTCCTCGATGCAGTCGCTCTACGTCGACACGCTGCTCGGGGAGGCCAAGGCCAACGACATCCTGCAGGAGGCGCTGCCCAACGTCATCGCGGCGCACGTCGTGCAGTCGTACGTCGGGTCGTACGGCGCCATGGTGCACCCCGTCGCGGCCTGCGCCACGACCGCGATCTCGGTCGAGGAGGGCGTCGACAAGATCCGCCTCGGCAAGGCCGAGTTCGTCGTGGCCGGCGGCTTCGACGACCTCAGCGCCGAGGGCATCATCGGCTTCGCGGACATGTCGGCCACGGCCGACACCGAGGCGATGCGGGCCAAGGGCCTGCAGGACCGGTACCTCAGCCGGGCCAACGACCGCCGTCGCGGCGGGTTCGTGGAGTCGCAAGGCGGCGGCACGATCCTGCTGGCCCGCGGTGACGTGGCGCTCGCGGCCGGTCTGCCGGTCCTGGGTGTCGTGGCGTACGCGGGCTCGTTCGCCGACGGGGTCCACACGTCGATCCCGGCACCGGGCATCGGGGCCCTGGCCGCGAGCCTCGGTGGGGAGCGGTCGCCGCTCGGTCGGGGGCTCGCCGCCCTCGGCCTGACCCACGACGACGTCGCGGTGGTGTCGAAGCACGACACCTCGACGAACGCCAACGACCCGAACGAGTCCGACCTGCACGAGCGCATCGCCGCCGCGCTGGGGCGCGCCGAGGGCCGACCGCTGTACGTCGTGTCGCAGAAGTCGCTGACCGGCCACGCCAAGGGTGGGGCCGCGGCGTTCCAGCTCATCGGACTCTGCCAGGTCCTGGAGTCGGGCACGCTGCCGCCGAACCGGAGCCTGGACTGTGTCGACGACGTGCTCGCCGAGCACGAGCACCTGGTCTGGCTGCGTCGTCCGCTGGCGACGTCGGGCCTGCGGGCGGGGCTCGTCACGAGCCTGGGCTTCGGGCACGTGGCCGGGCTCATCGCGCTGGCGCACCCGGCCGCCTTCCTGGCGACGGTGCCGGCCGAGCAGCGGGTCGAGTACCTGGGGCGCGCCGAGGCGCGGCGGACCGCGGGTCGGCGCCGGCTGGCCGAGATCATGCACGGGGGTCAGCCGGCCTACCAGCGCCCGGCCGACCGGCGGCTCGGGGCCTCGGGCGTGAAGGCGCGCGAGGCGGCCCTGCTGCAGGATCCGGATGCCCGGCTGGTCGGTGACGTCTACGCGGGGCCGGGGTGCTCGTGAGCGTTCCTCGATGACCGTCCTCGGTGTGGGCGTCGACCTCGTCCACGTGCCGTCGTTCGCCGCCCAGCTGGCGCAGCCCGGCACGCGGTTCGCGGAGGCGTTCACGCCGGGGGAGCGGGCCGATGCGGCCGAGCGGGCCGATCCCGATGCCTCCCTCGCGGCCCGGTGGGCGGCGAAGGAGGCGGTCGTGAAGGCCTGGTCGGCCGCGCTGTTCGGCTCCCCGCCGGGGCTGCCCGAGGGCGTGCACCGGCGGATCGAGGTCGTCTCCGACGCCTGGAACCGCCCCGCCGTCCGTCTCCTCGGCGACGTCGCGACCGCCGTCGCCTCCTCCGTCGGCCCCGACCTCCACTGGCACCTCAGCCTGTCCCACGACGCCGAGTACGCGACCGCCTACGTCACCCTCACCCGCTGACCCCCGCCCGGGCACGAGTTACGGAGTTGACTCCGTAACTGGGGACTTCGCACGGGACGTGTGCCGTGCGAAGTCCCGACCTGCCGTGCTGAGTCAGGCGCCGAGGTCGATGACGCGGCGGACGAACCGGGCTGACCGCGCGAGGTCCGCGCGGACACGGGCCGCGAGTCCTCGCTCGTGCGAGGGATCCAGGTCCTGCCACGTCCAGCGCGTGACACCGTTGGCCCGCTGCCGGATCGCGTCTTCGCGACGCTTCTCGTCGACCAGCACCTGGCCGACGTCGGTGGCGTAGGGGTTGAGGCGGCCGTACTTCACCAGGCCGTCGAACTCGCCGACGTGACAGAACAGCTCCCACCAGAAGTCCGACCGGGCGATCACGAGACCGGATGCGTCGCGGAGCTCGTGCTGCAGCTCGGGCAGGGCAATGGCGTGCGCGGCGAAGAAGCACATCGAACGCACCTCGCCGACCGACTCGAGACGGGGATCGGCGAGGTGGGCCGCGCGAGTGGCGGAGACCGCGCCGGGCCACCGTTCGACCGCCGTGATCAGCTCGGCGATCTCCGCCTCGGGCACGCCGGCGTCGCGCATGGCCGACGTGAACGTGACGGCACCCGTCGCGGTGGTGCCGGCCAGCGCGGTCTCCACCGCGGCGCGGGCGGGGGAGGACACCAGGATTCCGTCGATCTCGACGAGGTCGGCGTCGTCGATCTCGCCGCAGTGGAACCGCACGCCGGCGTCGAGGCGGCCCGAGCGACCATCGAGCCGTCCGACCTGCACCTCGGCCAGGTCGACGCCCCACAGGTCGAGCCCGTGCAGGGCGGCGGCGGAGTGGTGCGACGCGTAGACGTGCCGTCCGAGCTTGGCGAGCACCGCGCGGGCGAGGATCTGGTGGCGCTCGACGGATGACGAGGCTCGCCAGGTCGGGCCGTGCGCATAGGTTCCGTAGCGGACACGGGTGATGTCGCCGTCACGCAGCGCACGCCGCAAGGCCGTGTCGGTCCAGCCGAGGTCGTGCAGCTCGTGCCGCTCGAGAGAACCGCCGACGGCGTGGAACAGGTGTCCGAGATCGTCCATCGCGCCAGGATCGCCAAGCCTGGACCGCAGGGGGCGACCCGCGGCAGCGCCTGTGGACGCGGCCGGCTTGGGGACGATGGCACTCCGCACGGAGACTCGTGACTTCGCACGGGACGTGTGCCGTGCGAGGTCACGAGTTGCGGAGTGGACTCCGTAACTCGGCGCAGGCGGGCAGCGGGGTCAGGCCTCGGCGGCGAGGAGGTACGCGGCGAGGAGGCGCTTGAGCTCGATGACGGCCTCGGCGTGGGCCTGGCCGTCGCGGATCGAGAAGTTGAGCATCGAGTAGGTCACGTGAACCAGGACCTCGGCGACGATGCGGCGGCGCTCGCGGGGGGTGCCCGGGGTCAGGGGGGCGAGCGCGTGGGCGACGGAGGCGGCGAGGTCGCGCTCGGTGACCGCGGCCGTCGCGCGGGTGGCGGGCGTGGCCTGCACGGCGTGCCAGACCGCGCGACGCGACGGGTCGGCGACCCACAGCGCGGCGATGTGGTCGATCAGGCGGTCGAGGAAGCGCAGCCAGTCGAGCGTGGGGATCTGGCCGGCGAAGGCCTCCAGCTCGGACTTGACCGCCACGGCGTCCTGGCGGTCGAGCTCGCACACGATGACGTACTTGTTCGCGAAGAACTGGTACAGCGTCCCGATCGGCAGCTCGGCGCGCTGGGCGACCTCCTCGCACGTGAACGACTCGAACCCGACCTCCAGCAGGAGCTCACGCGAAACTGCCAGAAGAAGATCGAACTTCTTCTGGCTCCGCTCCTGCGTCGGGCGCTTGCGTGGCTCGAGGATCTCGACCGTCACGCGTCACACCCTAGTGGCCTCCAGCCCGGCGGCGACCAGAACGACGACAGCGTCGCCGAGCCCGTCGAAGCCGCCACCCACGGTCTGGCCGTGGCTGTGGCGGTAGTGGATGCCCTCGAGGATCACGGCGAGCTTGAAGAACGCCAGCCCGATGTGGAAACCCATCGCGCCCAGGTCGCGGCCTGACGTCGCCGCGTACCGCTGCAGGATCTCGTCCCGCGTGGGGTAGCCCGCGGCGAGCGGCGCGTCGGTCACGGCCGCGCCGCCCCCGGACATGGCCATCTGCTGGTAGGCCAGCATCAGGGCGACGTCGGTCAGGGGGTCGCCGAGCGTGCTCATCTCCCAGTCGAGCACCGCCGTGATGCGGTCGCGCCCGTCGGGCGTGGAGTCGACCAGGGCGTTGTCGAGGCGGTAGTCGCCGTGGACGATCGTGCCCTCCGAGTGCGTCGGCAGCTGGCGCTCGAGCTGGGTCGCGAGCTCGTCGATCCCGGGGATGTCGCGGCTGCGTGAGGAGTCGAGCTGCTTGCGCCACCGGCGCAGCTGGCGCTCGAGGTAGCCGTCGGGACGACCGAAGTCGGCCAGACCGACCGACGCGGGGTCCACCGCGTGCAGGTCCACGAGCGTGTCGACCAGACGATCGGCGATCGCCCGCGTGCGGTCGGCGCCGATCTCCTCGAGCTGGGCGGCACGGGAGTACGGAGTGCCCGGCACCGACGCCATGACGTAGAACGGGGCCCCCGTCACGGCGGCGTCGTCGCAGTGCGCGTGCACGACCGGCACGGGCACCGCGGTGTCGGCCAGCGCCTTCATGACGCGGTACTCGCGGCCCATGTCGTGGGCCGTGGCCAGCACGTGACCCAGCGGCGGGCGGCGCACGACGACCTCGGTCGCGCCGTCGGTCACGCGGTACGTCAGGTTCGACTTGCCGCCGGTGATCAACGAAGCCGTGAGCGGCTCGCCCAGGAGGCCGGGCACCTCCCGCGCGAGCCAGCCACCGACGGCGTCCAGATCGAGTCCGTCGACCTGAGCGCGGTCATTCATGGCCGTCAGTCCTTCGGTCCGCCGGCGACGTAGATGACCTGGCCCGAGACGAACCCGGCACCCTCGCTCACCAGGAACGACACGGTGTGCGCGATGTCCTCGGGCTGGCCGACGCGGGCCACCGGGATCTGCTCGGCGCTGAACTTGATGAAGTCGTCGAAGGGCACGCCGATGCGCTCGGCGGTAGCCGCGGTCATGTCGGTCTGGATGAAGCCCGGAGCGACGGCGTTGGCCGTGACGCCGTACTTGCCGAGCTCGATCGCGAGGGTCTTGGTGTAGCCCTGCAGGCCGGCCTTGGCGGCGGAGTAGTTGGCCTGGCCGCGGTTGCCCTGGGCCGAGGTGGAGGACAGGTTGACGACACGACCGAACTTGGCCTCGGTCATGTACTTCTGCGCCGCCTTGACGGTGTTGAACGCGCCGCGCAGGTGCACGGCCATGACCGAGTCCCAGTCCTCGACGGTCATCTTGAACAGCAGGTTGTCGCGGATGATGCCGGCGTTGTTGACCACGACGGTCGGCGCGCCGAGCTCCTCGGCGATCTTCGTGACGGCCGCGTCCACGCTGGCCGGGTCGGCGACGTCGGCGCCGACCGCGAGGGCCTTGCCGCCGGCGGCGGTGATGGCGTCGACGACGGGCTGGGTCCGGTCGGCGTCGAGGTCCAGGACGGCCACCTGCAGGCCGTCGGCGGCGAGGCGCTGGGCCGTCGCTGCGCCGATGCCCTGAGCGGCGCCGGTCACGATCGCGGTGCGGGTCTCGGTCACGAGTTCTCCTCAGAGGTGCGGGAAGTGGGGGTCACGGGGCCCGGTAAGCGCTCGCTTAGTCGGGCTCCCTGCACCGTAGCGCATCGCCGCGGCGCGGGGGGAGGGGTGGCGTGATGCTCGCCACGATCGAGAAATCGTCCCGCCGCAAACATGAGGAATGCCTCATGTTGTGGTTTACTTGAGGAAACCCTCATGTTTTGGAGGCATGGTGACTCAGCTCGATCTCGCAGCACTCGACGCGTCCGCCCACCGGTCGGCCCTGACGCAGCGTCGCCGTGACCGCCTGGCGCGCGTGGAGCCCCGTGGCGCCCGCCAGCACACCGCTCGGGAGCGCGTCGAGCTCCTGGTCGACGCAGGGTCCTTCGTCGAGATCGGTCCGTTGCGCACGGCCGACGGCAAGGGCACGGGCGTCCTGACCGGCTGGGGGCGCGTCGACGGGCGTCATGCCGTGGTGATCGCCCACGACGCCGCGGTCGCCTCGGGCGCCATCGGCGCGGTGTTCGCCGACGCGGTGCAGAAGGCCCAGCAGCTCGCGATCGACCGGGGATTCCCGATCGTCTACCTGAACGACTCCGGCGGAGCCCGCGTGCCGGACGGGATCTTCGCGCTCCACGGCTGCGGGGGGATCTTCACGCTCAACGTCCTGGCGCAGCGCCGCGTGCCGCAGATCTCCGTGATCCTCGGCCCCTGTGCCGGTGCCGCGGCGTACTCGCCGGCGCTGACCGACTGGACGATCATGGTCAAGGGCCACGGTCACATGTTCCTGACCGGTCCGGACATCGTGAAGGCCGCGACGGGCGAGGACGCCACCGCCGACGAGATCGGCGGCTCGCAGCTGCACACCGTCACGTCCGGTGTCGCCCACCTGGAGGTGGAGGACGAGGACGCGGCGCTCGCCGAGACGCGTCGTCTGCTGTCGTTCCTGCCCTCGCACGTGGGCGCGCCGATGCCCGTCGTGGCGCCGGTCGAGCCCGATCCGGTCGCAGTCGAGTCCCTGCCCTTCGTCGTGCCGGAGAAGGCGAGCGTCGTGTTCGACATGAACCGCGTGCTCGACGGCGTGCTCGACGCGGGTGAGCGGCTCGAGCTCATGCCCGGCCACGCGCCGAGCGTCCTGACCGTCCTCGGTCGCCTCGACGGCAGGCCGGTCGGCATCATCGCGAACCAGCCGGGTGCCCGCGGGGGCATCCTCGACGCGAAGGCCTCGGTCAAGGCGGCCCGCTTCGTCGAGTTCTGCGGTCGCTTCGGACTCCCGGTCCTGACCTTCGTCGACGTGCCGGGCTTCCTCCCGGGCACGGTCGAGGAGGGGCGCGGCGTGATCACCCATGGGGCGAAGCTGCTCAAGGCCTACATCGAGTCGCCTGCGCCCGTGCTGACCGTGGTGGTCCGCAAGGCTTACGGGGGCGCCTACATCGCCATGGGCGCGAAGTCGCTCGGAGCGGACTTCCAGTGGGCCTGGTCCAACGCCGAGATCGCCGTCATGGGTCCCGGTGGCGCCGTGACGCTGCTGCACCGCCGCGCCCTCGCGGCCGCCGACGACCCCGTCGCGCTGCGCGACGAGCTCGCGGCGCAGTACCGCGAGGAGGTCGCGCGCCCGTACGTCGCGGCCGAGTCGGGGATCGTCGACGACGTCATCGTGCCCGAGGAGACGCGCAGCCGCCTGTCCGACGCGCTTCGCATGCTCTGCGCGGACCCCGCATGACGACCGCGGCGCGCGCCGAGATCGTCGCGAACGTCTGGAAGATCGTGGTGCGCGAGGGCGACCCCGTCGCGGCGGGGGACGAGCTCGCGATCCTGGAGTCCATGAAGATGGAGATCCCGGTCACGGCTCCCTCGACCGGCCATGTCGTGCGCATCTGCGTCGAGCAGGGCCAGATCGTCCAGGAGGGTGACGTCGTGGTCGAGATCGACCCGACGGTCGGCGCCTGAGGACCCCGTGCCCCGCGCCCGGGATCGGGCGCTGAGATGATCCCCCGATGACGCGCTACCGGCTTCCCATGCGTTGGGCCGATCTCGATCAGCTCAACCACGTCAACAACGTGGTGTACCTCGAGTACGCGGCCGAGGCGCGGGCGGCCCTCGTCGAGGACGGTGTGCTCGACGAGGGGCTCGCGCCGGTCGGTGTCGAGATCGAGTTCGCGCGACCGATGCCGCTCTCGCGGCGAGCCGTCGTGGTCGACCAGCGGCTCGACGGCGCGGTGCTGACCCAGGAGATCTCGCACGAGTCCGACGGTGAACGCGTCGTGTTCGCCCGACTGACCACCCGTCTCGGCACCCCCGTCGACCTCGGCGCTCCCCAGGTGGAGGGCACGGTGGTGCCGTTCCGGGGGCGGCGCGGCGACGTCGACGGCGCGGGGCACGTCGACGCGGTGCGGATCTTCGAGTACTTCCAGGAGACTCGTGTCATCTGGATGGCCGGTCGGTCCGGAGAGTCTCGTGAGATCGGGAGCGTCGTCGTGGCCCACGTGGGTGTCGAGTACGGGCCGCCGGTCGTCTGGCGTCCAGCGCCGTGGGACGTCGTCGTGGGCCTGGAGAGGATCGGTGACAAGTCGTTCACGCTGGCCAGTGAGTGGCGCGACGGCGAGACCGTGCTGGCCCGCAACACGGCCGTGCTCGTCGCCTTCGACGTCCAGACGCAGAAGGCCCGGTCGTTGACCGAGGCCGAGCGGGCCTATCTGAAGCGCCTCGCGTCTGCCTGAGGGCCCGCGGCCGGGGATCAGCCCGGCGTGTTCACCATGAACTGGGCCGCGTGCTGGGCGTAGCTCCAGAAGCGGGCGTCCTGCTCGGGGGTCAGCCGGGCCTCGTCGAGGCCGGCGCGGAAGTGGCCGAGCCACCGCTCGCGGGCCTCGTCGGTGACGGCGAACGGCGCGTGACGCATGCGCAGGCGCGGGTGGCCTCGCTGCTCGCTGTAGGTGGTGGGTCCGCCCCAGTACTGCTCGAGGAACTGAGTGAACCGCTCCTCGGCGGGACCGAGGTCGGCCTCGGGGTACATCGGTCGCAGCACCGGATCGGCGGCCACGCCCTCGTAGAAGACATGCACGATCCGGGCGATCGTGGCGCGCCCGCCGATCTCGTCGTAGAAGCTGATCTCGGACTCGGGTGGTGTGGTCACTCTGGCTCCGGGGCGGTGGCGAGGATGGAGGACGGGATCCGGATGCCGGCCTCGTCGAAGGCGGCCTTGATGCGCTCGCGCATCGTGCGGGCGACGGTCCACTGCTCGAGCGGCGCGGTCTTCAGCACGACGCGCACCACGGCACCGTCCTTGTCGAAGCGCTCGACGCCCCAGACCTCCGGCTCCTCGATGATGACCCCGCGCAGGGCCGGCTCCTCGTACAGCGTGTGCGCCACCTCGGCGAGCACCTCCTGCACGTGGGCGAGGTCGGCGTCGTAGGTGACCGTGACGTCCAGGACCGTGCGGGCCCAGTTCTGCGACTGGTTGCCGATGCGCACGATCTCGCCGTTGCGCACGTACCAGACCGTGCCGTTGACGTCGCGCAGTCGCGTGATGCGCAGGCCGACCGCCTCGACCGTGCCGCTGGCCTCGCCGGTGTCGACGAAGTCGCCGACGCCGAACTGGTCCTCCATGATCAGGAAGATGCCGGCCAGGAAGTCCTTGACGAGCGTCTGCGCACCGAAGCCGAGCGCCACGCCGAGGATGCCGGCGCCGGTCAGGAGCGGGGCGATGTTGACGCCGACCTGGTCGAGCACCATGACGAAGGCGATGGCGACGATGGTGATCGTGGCGATCGAGCTGAGCAGGTCGCCCATGGCGGACGCGCGTTGTTGGCGTCGCGCGGAGGCGCCCGGTCGCAGGTCGGCCAGCAGCTCGCCAGCCTTGGAGTTCGCCAGCACGCTCGGCACCGCGCCGCGGCTGGCACGACGGACGATGCGTGCGATGAACCGCTTGGCGAGCCAGCGGATGATCAGTGCGACGACGATGATGACGAGGACGCCCGTCGGGCGTTCCACGAGGTACTCGTAGAGCTTTCCGTCGGGCAACGACAGGTCGAGGTCCGGCATGTCGTCCAGCGTACGGGCCGGTACGATGAGGTCATGTCGACCCCCGCGCGCCTGCTCGCCCTCGCCACGACCGTGCTCACGATGATCGTGCTGGCCCCGGCCGCCGCCCTGGCCGATGCCCCCGTCGCCTGGGAGACCGAGGAGGGCCTGGGCTTCTTCGGTTACCTGGTCCTGCTCGGCGGGATCCCGGTCGCCATGATCGTCGTGATCTGGGTGCTCACGGCCCTGCTGTCGCGCAAGAACTACGTGCCTCCGGCGCCGGGCAACGAGATCCACGTCTCGGCCAGCGACGTCGACCACCACTAGTCCGACCCGTTGCCGGGGTCCTCGCGCCCCGGCCCCTCACACCCCGCCGCCCGGAGCCCGCTCCGGGCGGCGTCGTCGTCCCCGACGACATGCGTCGACCCCGCTCGGGGCCGTCGCCGAGGACCACGTGCGAGGTGAGGCCGGCGGTCTGCTCACCCCCGAGGCCCGCGCGGTGCTGCGCGGGACCCTGGGGGCTTCGGCGACCTGAGGTGTCAGGCCGAGACGCCGGCCCGGGCTCGCAGGGCCCGTGCGAGGTCGTCGCGGCCCTCCTTGACGTAGCGCACCGCGGCCGCCGGAGCCGACGTCGTCTGCAGCCAGCTGTCGACCCGGTCGAGCGTCGCAAGCTCCGGGTTGGCGTTGGGGAACAGGTTGATCAGGGCGATCTGCCCGATCCAGACGCCCATCTCGTCGATCACGGTCTCGGCCATCGCGAGGTACTTCTCGACGTACGGGCGCAGGACCTCGGCCTGACCCGCGACCTGGATGCCGGCGGCGATGCTGCGGCGGGTCTCGTTGGGCGTGCTCGCGTCCTCGACGGCCCGGCGCCAGGCCTCGGCCTTGGCCTCGGCGAGCGGACGCAGGGCCAGCGCGCCGGCGGCGTGCTCGCGCCCCGAGCTCGTGGCGTCGCGCTCGAGCTCGGCCGCGATCTCGTCGGCGTCGGCGTGGCCGATCCGGGCCAGGGCCGACACCAGCGTCCAGCGCAGGTCCGCGTCGACCGTGAGGCCCTCGAGCTCGCCCGCGAGCAGCGTCCGCAGGAGCTCCGGTGACCGTGCTGCACCGGCGTAGCCGCGCACGAGGGCCAGCTGGTGGTCGCTGCCCGGCTCGGCCGCGTGCACGAGGTCGCGGATGCCGGACTCCCAGCGCCCGGCGAGGGCGTCGAGCTCGGCCTCCGGCGTGTAGAGGTTGACGGCACCGAGCCCCTGTCGCAGGAGCGCGCCGACCGCGACGAGGTCGGTCTCGGTGCCGATGCCGGCCAGCACGAGATCGATGAAGTCGGAGGAGGCCAGCTCGGCGTCGCGGGTCATGTCCCACGCCGCGCCCCAGCACAGTGCCCGGGGAAGGGACTGCTCGAACGTGGAGATGCCGCGCTTGAGCGTGGCGAACGACCGGTCGTCCAGGCGGATCTTGGCGTAGGTGAGGTCGTCGTCGTTGAGCAGCACGAGATCGGGCTGGCGGACCCCGATCAGCTCGGCGACCGAGGTGCGCGCGTCGCGCACGTCGGTCTCGATGCGATCGCGACGGACGAGGCGCCCCTCGGCGAGGTCGTACAGGCCGATCGCGATGCGGTGCCGGCGCAGCGTGGGGTGATCGGGATGGGCGGTCTGCACGACGTCGAACGAGGTGAAGACGCCATCGTCGTCCGTCGTGAGCTCGGCGCGCAGGGTGTTCACGCCGGTGGTCTGCAACCACTCCGCCGACCACGACTGCAGCTCGCGGCCGGACGCCTCCTCGAGCTCGTGCAGCAGGTCGCCCAGCTCGGTGTTGCCGAAGGCGTGCTTGGCGAAGTACGCGCGCAGCCCGGCGAGGAAGTCGTCCAGCCCGACCCAGCTCACGAGCTGCTTGAGGCTCGAGGCGCCCTTGGCGTAGGTGATGCCGTCGAAGTTGGCCTCCACGGCGTGCAGGTCGTAGTTGTCGGCCGCGATGGGGTGCGTCGAGGGGAGCTGGTCCTGGCGGTACGCCCAGTTCTTGCGGTTGTTGGTGAAGCCGGTCCACGCGTCGGTGAAGCGCGTGGCCTCGACGCTGGAGTGGTGCGCGGCCCACTCGGCGAAGGACTCGTTGAGCCACAGGTCGTCCCACCACTTCATCGTCACGAGGTCGCCGAACCACATGTGGGCCATCTCGTGCAGGATCGTGTTGGCACGCTGCTCGTACGCCGCGACGGTCTGGCGGCTGCGGAAGATCATCTCGTCGCGGAAGGTCACGCAGCCCGCGTTCTCCATCGCGCCCATGTTGTACTCCGGCACGAAGAGCTGGTCGTACTTGCCGAACGGGTAGCCCATCTGGAACGCGTCCTCGAAGAACGCGAAGCCCTGCTTCGTGATCAGCAGGATGTCGTCGGCGTCGAGGTAGGGCACGAGCGACTGTCGGCAGAACACGCCGAGCGGGATCTCGCCGTGGTCGCCCACGTAGGTGTCGCGCACGACGTGGTAGTCGCCGGCCACGAGCGCCGTGATGTAGGTCGACATCTTCTGGGTGGGCGCGAAGTGCCAGGTGCTGGCCGGCTGGGGTGTCGTGCCCTCGGCGGCAACGGGCACGGGCTCGGGCGTGGGGGAGTTCGACACGACCTGCCAGTGCGACGGCGCCGTGACGTGGAACGTGAACTCGGCCTTCAGGTCGGGCTGCTCGAACGTCGCGAACACCCGACGGGCGTCGGGCACCTCGAACTGGGTGTAGAGGTAGACCTTGTCGTCGCTCGGGTCGACGAATCGGTGCAGGCCCTCGCCCGAGTGCGAGTAGAGGTTGCGGGAGGTGACCACGAGCTCGTTGCGCTCCTGCAGTCCCTCGAGCGGGATGCGGCTGTCGGCGTAGACCGCCGGGTCGATCGCCTCGCCGTTGAGCGAGATCGCGTCGACCTCGGCGTCGACGAGGTCGACGAATGTCGAGGCTCCCGGGGTGGCGGAGAACGTCAGGGTCGTGACCGACCCGAAGCGCTCGTCGCCGGCGGTCAGGTCGAGCGCGACGTCATAGGTCGGGTCGGACACGACCGATGCGCGCGCGAGGGCTTCTTCACGGGTGAGATTGGTGCCGGGCATGGTGCCCACTCTGTCACCGCCGGCCGCCGGGCTCGTCCCGGGGACGCGTCAGCGCCGCGTCGCCGTGGCGTAGACCAGACCCCGGCGGGGCGGACCGAATCTGATCGCTTGCGGTTGGTGGTGCTGAAGTTCGAGGGGTTGAGGGTCCCACGTCACCCTCAACCCCTCAGGTCTCGTGGTCCAGCAACCGCAACCCCTCACACTTTGTCCCGACTGACACGTCCGTCCCCGGCGAGCAGGCACCTTCACGTCGGGCAGGATGGAGGCCATGGCCGTCCCCTTCGCCGCCTCCGAGCGGTCCACGGTCGGCATCGAGTGGGAGCTGGCCCTCGTCGACGCCGACTCCGGCGACCTGCGTCAGGTCGCGGAGTACGTGCTCGAGGCGGTCGCGCCCGTCGGCGGTGGGCAGCATCCGCACATCCGCCAGGAGCTGCTCGTCAACACCGTCGAGGTCGTCTCCGGGGTCTCGCGCACCGTGGCCCAGGCCGGGCAGGACCTCGAGCGCAGCATCGAGCTGATCCGCACCGTCACCGATCGGCTCCGTGTCGAGCTGCTGTGCGCCGGGACGCACCCGTTCTCCCGCTGGGACATGCAGAAGGTCACCGACAAGGAGCGCTACGCGACCCTGATCGACCGCACGCAGTGGTGGGGCCGTCAGATGCTGATCTACGGCGTCCACGTGCACGTCGGCATCGAGGACCGAGACAAGGTCCTGCCGATCAGTCGCGCCCTGCTGGGGCACTACGGGCACCTGCTCGCGCTCAGCGCGTCGTCGCCGTACTGGGGCGGCAAGGACACCGGCTACGCCTCCAACCGGGCCCTCATGTTCCAGCAGCTGCCCACCGCGGGCCTGGGCTTCCAGTTCGACACCTGGCCCGAGCTCGAGGGATACGTCGAGGACATGCTCCACACCGGTGTCATCGACTCCTTCGACGAGATCCGCTGGGACATCCGTCCGTCCCCCAAGTTCGGCACGATCGAGGTGAGGGTGTGTGACGGCATCCCCACCCTGACCGAGGTGCTCAGCATCTCGGCGCTCGTCCACTGCCTCGTCGAGCACTTCTCGCGCGAGCTCGACGCCGGTCGTGAGCTGCCGACGATGCCCCCGTGGTTCGTGCAGGAGAACAAGTGGCGCGCGGCGCGCTACGGCATGGACGCGATCCTGATCCTCGACCGGGCCGCTGACGAGCAGCTCGTGACCGACGACCTCGCGCGCTGGCTGCGCGTGCTCGAGCCCGTCGCCCACGACCTGGGCTGCACCACCGAGCTGGCCGGTGTCGCCGACATCGTCTCCGCTGGTGCGTCGTACCAGCGTCAGCGAGCGGTCGCCGCCACGCACGCCGGAGAGCTCGACGCGGTGGCCGCCGCGCTCGTGGAGGAAATGCGCACGGGCCGTCCGGTGTTGGGCTGAGAAGACCTGTCCTGTCCCTGACTACCTGAGGAGCACCCGTGGCTGCCGAGAACGTCGACTTCTGGTTCGACCCGCTGTGTCCGTTCGCCTGGATCACGTCTCGCTGGATGCTGGAGGTCGAGAAGGTCCGTGACGTCGAGACCACGTTCCACGTCATGAGCCTGTCGGTGCTCAACGAGGGCAACGACGTCCCCGACGAGTACCGCGAGATGATCCAGCGCGGGTGGGGCCCGGTGCGCCTGGCCATCGCGATCGAGCAGCAGCACGGCCCCGCAAAGTTGCGCGAGTACTACACCTCGATCGGCACCAAGAAGCACAACGACGGTCGTGAGTTCGACGCCGACCTGTTCGCCGAGGTGCTCGCCGAGATCGACCTGCCCACCGAGCTGGCCGCGGCCGCCGACGACACGTCGCTCGACGACGCCGTGCGCGCCTCGCACCAGGTCGGGATCGACAAGGTCGGCCAGGAGGTCGGCACGCCGGTCATCGAGATCGCGGGTGTCGCCTTCTTCGGCCCGGTGCTGCAGTCGATCCCCAAGGGCGAGACCGCGGGCACCGTGTTCGACGGCGCCCGGGCGCTCGCCGGGTTCCCCGACTTCTTCGAGCTCAAGCGCACCCGGCACGGCGAGCTCGACTTCAGCTAGATGGCGCTGCATCCCCAGGCGCGGGCGTACCTGGCCTCCCTCGGTGATCCCGACGCGCTGTCGGTCGAGGGCGTCCGCGCGGCGCGGGTCGAGATGCGGGCCGCGGTGCCTCCGCTGGCCGGCCGGGTGGCGCTGGAGCACGTGGCCGACGTCGACGCCGGGGGAGTCGGGGGGCGGCTGTACCGGCCGCACCGGGGTGCGCCTGTCGCGCTCTACGTGCACGGCGGTGGCTGGGCGCTGCACGACCTCGAGACCCACGACGCCTTCTGTCGCTACCTGGCCGATGCGGCGGGCATCGCCCTCCTCGCGGTCGACTACCGGCGCGCACCCGAGCACCCGTACCCGGCGCCGCTCGACGACGTCGAGACGGCGGCACGGTGGCTCCGCGCGACGGCCTCCGCGCTCGAGGTCGACGCCACGTGGCTGCCGGCGATCGGGGACTCGGCCGGCGGCAACCTCGTGGCCGGGCTCGCCGTGCGCGACCCCCGGGCGGTCGACCTCCAGGTGCTGCTGTACCCCGCGGTCGACCGGCGCGCGGACCTGCCCGACGAGGACAACGCGGCCCTGGACGCGAGCGGCATGACCTGGTTCTGGGAGGCGTACGCGCCCGGCGCGGCCGGTGATCATCCGGAGGTCTCGCCGCTGCGAGCCGACCTCGCCGGGCTGCCACCGGCGATCGTCGTCACCGCCGAGCACGACGCGCTGCGCGACCAGGGCGAGGCGTACGCGGCCGCGCTGGCCGACGCCGGCGTGCCTGTCGTGGCGCACCGGGTCCTGGGCCAGGTCCACGGGTTCTGGCGTCAGCCTGACGTGTTCGACGCCTCCCGCGCCACGGTCGCGACCGTCGCGGCCCTCCTGCGGACCAGCCGCCCGCCTGGCGCGCCGTCCTGACAGGATGGGCCCCATGCGCGTCCACGTCGCGGCGGATCACGCCGGATTCGAGCTCAAGACCCACCTCCTGACCTGGCTGGCCGACCACGGCTACGAGCCCGTCGACCACGGGGCGTTCGCCTACGACGCGCTCGACGACTACCCGCCGTTCTGTGTCGCGGCCGCGGAGGGCGTCGCCGCCGACCCCGGCTCCCTCGGCATCGTGATCGGCGGGTCGGGCAACGGCGAGCAGATCGCTGCCAACAAGGTCACGGGCATCCGTGCCGCCCTGGCGTGGAGCACCGAGACCGCCTCGCTCGCCCGTCAGCACAACAATGCCCAGGTCGTCTCGATCGGCGCGCGCATGCACTCGCAGGACGAGGCCACGGCGATCGTCGAGACGTTCCTCACGACGCCCTGGAGCGACGAGGCGCGGCACCAGCGCCGCATCGACCTGCTGCTCGGCTACGAGACCACGGGCACGTTTCCCGACGCTTCGGGCCCCGGCGCGGGTGCCTGAGGGCCACACCCTCCATCGTCTCGCGGCCGACCTCACCGAGAGCTTCGCGGGTCGGCGCGTCCGGTCCACGAGTCCGCAGGGCCGGTTCGCGGCGAGTCGGCTCGACGGCCGCGCCGTGGCGGGGGCGCAGGCGTGGGGCAAGCACCTGTTCGTGAGCGTGCTCGACGCCCCGTGGCAGGTGCATGTGCACCTGGGGCTCTACGGCTCGTTCCGGATCCAGGCCGGATCGCGGCACCCGGTCGTGGGCCAGGTCCGGTGGCGGCTCACGGCCTCGGCGAGATCCGGCAGCCCGGTGACGGCCGACCTGCGGGGCCCGACGGTCTGCGAGCTCCTGATGCCGGAGGAGGTCGACGCGGTCATCGCCCGGCTGGGACCCGACCCGTTGCGGGCCGACGCCGACCCCGACCGAGGCTGGGCGCGCCTGCGCCGGTCCAGTCGGCCGGTCGCGGCGCTGCTGCTGGACCAGACCGTGCTGTCCGGGGTCGGCAACGTCTACCGGGCCGAGGTCCTGTTCCGTCACGGCATCGATCCGATGACCCCCGGATCGGCGATCGACCGCCCGACGTGGGACGCGATCTGGCACGACCTGGCCGCCCTGATGAGGATCGGAGTCGAGCGCGGCCGGATCGACACTGTCCGCCCCGAGCACGAGCCGGAGGCCATGGGGCGTCCGCCGCGCGAGGACGACCACGGCGGCGAGGTCTACGTGTACCGGCGCGACGCGATGCCGTGCTGGATCTGCGGCACGCCGGTGGCGACGCGAGACCTCGATCAACGTCGGTTGTTCTGGTGCCCGAGCTGCCAGGTCGCCGATAGTGTCAGCCCGTGACCAGACCGGCTCATGGAGCGTCTCGCGCGGTGCGTGAGTACGTCAACGACACGGTCGTGCGATGGCGCAGCGGCACCCGGGAGGGGCAGCTCACGGTGCTGGCCGCGATCGTGGGGGTCGACGTGGCGTTCCTGGCGATCTCGCTCTACGACTACAACCGGATGCCGATCAGCGGCTTCTACGTGCCGCTGCTCCTCGGGATGCTCCTGCTGCGGTTCTGGCCGCTCGTCACGCTGGTCTCGATCACGACCGTGTTCGGAGCGATCACGGTCGTCGCCCAAGGCCCGCTCACGACCGCGCGCACCACCTCGATCCTGCTCATGGTGTGCTCGATCAGCCTGATCCTCTACCAGGCCAGCCGCCAGCGGTCCGGTCTCCCGGGTCCGCTGGGGCAGGCCATGCTGGTCGACCTCCGCGACCGGCTGCAGTCCCAGAGCACGATCCCGGACCTCCCGACGGGCTGGCGCAGCCAGTCGGCCATGAAGACAGCCAGCGGCATCAACTTCGCCGGCGACTTCCTCGTCGCCAACCTCTCGAAGGACCAGCGCCGGCTCGAGATGGTGCTGGTCGACGTCTGCGGCAAGGGCGTCGGGGCGGGGTCGCAGTCGTTGCAGTTCGCCGGTGCTCTCGGCGGGCTGATCGGCGCGCTCCCGCCCGTCGGGCTGTTCGGAGCCGCGAACGACTTCCTGCTCCGCCAGCGCTGGGACGACGGCTTCGCGACCGCCGTTCACGTGCTGGTCGACCTGGAGTCGGGGGAGTACTCGATCCTGAACGCGGGCCACCCACCCGCGATGCGGTGGGACGCGGTGGCCGGGGAGTGGGTCATCGACGGGGCGCGCGGTCTGGCGCTCGGCATCGACGAGCGCCCGGAGTTCCACCAGACCACGGGCCGGCTCGACCACGGGGACGCCCTGATGTTCTACACCGACGGCGTCGTCGAGTCGCGCACGCGCGACATCGGCGCCGGGATCGAGTGGCTGCGGGAGGTCGCACGTCCGATCGCCGCCGCGGGGCTGGACAACGCTCCGCGGCGCCTGCTTGCGCTCGTCGCGGAGGGCGGCGACGACCGGGCCGTCCTGATCATCGAGCGCCGCGCCTGAGCGCGGCCAGGGGGTGACCCTCCCCGGCCGTAGACTGCGCGGACCGATCGATGGGGGAGACGCGCGCATGGCACGCCGGTGGATCGAGGACGACCCGTGGGACGAGGTCGACGGGTCCCTGCCCGAGCCCTCCGAGGAGTCGCGCGCGCCCGGAGTTGCCGTCGTGCTGGGTCTCGGCTCCGTGGTCTCGGCGCTGGCGGCGGTCGTCGCCGTGCTGGCGCTGATCAGCTAGGGCGCACAGGACTCGGTCGCGTCCGGAGGCTGTGGCATCATGGGGGCGCCGCGCGAGCGGCATCGCGGACGTAGCTCAATGGCTAGAGTCTCTGCCTTCCAAGCAGAATGTTGCGGGTTCGAGTCCCGTCGTCCGCTCCACGGGACCGCATCGGCGGAGGCCGGCGCAGAAAAGACTGCAGGTACGCCCGATCGGTGCGAAACTGGCCACGAAGGGCCGTTGCTCGACCAGACGTGAATGCGTCGTCCTGCTCGCTCTCGCCATTGCTGGGCTTCGGGAGGAAGCGCAGGCACGCTCACCGCGACCTTGGCCGATCACCCGTCCTGGCCGTTGCGGAGTGGTCCGCCAACCGCGAAGCCTTTCGCCGGCACGGACGATCAGAAGCCGCGACCCTTCTTCGCCTGGTCGTGAGAATCGACCAGCATCATGTTCCGTCCTCCCCGTTCCGTGCGCCGGGAAAACCGTCGTGACCTGCGCCGCCCCCGACTGCTCATCGGTGCGGCCCTCGTGGCCGCCCTGTGCTGGACCGGCGCGCCGGGCGCGTACGCCGCGGACCCGGAGATCGACCTGCAGTCGGCCGGTGCGTTCTCCGTGCTCGCCGGATCCGGTGTGACCAACACCGGTGACACGCGCCTGGCGCAGAGCATCGGCTCGCACGAGACACCGACCATCACGACCGACACACCGTTCACCTTCACCGCCCCGGGCGCGACGAACCATGCCGGCGACGCGGTCACCCAGCTGGCGAAGGCCGATCTGCTCACGGCGTACAACGCGGCCGCTGGCGCGCTGCCGCCGACCGCGATCCCGCAGGAGCTCGTGCGGACCGAGCCCTACCTGCCCGGGATCTACGCCGTCGAGAGCAGCATGCTGCTGAGCGGGGCGATCACCCTGGACGGCGGCGGCCGGTCGGACGGCGTCTTCGTCTTCCAGGTGCCGAGCTCGCTGACGACGGCGTCGAACTCCGTCGTGCTCTTCGTCAACGGGGCGCAGCCCTGCAACGTCTACTGGCAGATCGGCAGCTCCGCGACCTTCGGTTCCGGGACCGTGTTCGTGGGCAACGTCCTGGCCGACACCAGCATCACCGCCAACACCAACGCGACCTTCCAGGGTCGTCTTCTGGCGAGCAACGGGGCCGTGACCCTCGACACCAACACCATCACGGTACCCGCGTGTCAGGTCGACGGCGACGGCGACGGTGACGGGGATGGCGAGGGCGACGGGGATGGCGATGGTGACAGCGACGGCGAGGGCGGCGGAGGCACGACCGACCCCGGCAGCGGCACGCCGTCCGGCCCGGGCACCGTGACCCCAGGCTCGGGTGACGGCGGCGCAGGCGTGGGTGGCGGCGCGGGCTCCGGCTCCGGCACGCCGCCCGGCGCGTCGCAGCTCCCGGCGACCGGAGGACCGGCCGTCACCCTGCTGGCAGCCGGCGCGCTCGCCCTCGTCGGCGGGGGGCTGCTCCTGCAGCGGTTCCGGGGACGAGCAGCCTAGGGCGTCAGCGGTCGGTCTAGACTCGGCCGCTGTCACGGGATGTAGCGCAGCTTGGTAGCGCATCCGCTTTGGGAGCGGAGGGTCGCAGGTTCAAATCCTGTCATCCCGACTCACCGGATCGCCGGGGGGATTTGAGGAGGAGGCGCGCCAGCGCCGACGGGGTCCTGTCATCCCGACTCACCGGATCGCCGGGGGGATTTGAGGAGGAGGCGCGCCAGCGCCGACGGGGTCCTGTCATCCCGACTCGCCGGATCGCCGGGTCGTCTGCCCCGGATTTGTGCAGGAACTCGGCTGTTCTGACCGTTCCCGGCCGAATTCGTGCACGAATCGGGTGGGAACGAATCGGGCCCGAATCGGGCACGTCGTCCGGGCGCGACCTCGACTCTTGAGGATCCGGTCGAGTGACGTTCACCTGGGCGGCACCGCGGCGTCCGCCGGTGCTGGAGCAATGGGGGTGTGCAGCGGTTCGAGGCGCCGACACGTCGCCAGGTCCTGATCGGCGGCATGAGCCTTGCCGCGGTCGCCGGGGTCGTGGGGCCCGCAGCGTTCCCCTCACCCGCGACGGGCTACCGCCACCACCGCTTCCAGCACGGGGTCGCGTCGGGAGACCCGCTGCCTGACGGGGTCGTGTTGTGGACCCGCGTGACCCCGTCGATCGAGGCGGTGCCCGGCTCCGGACTGGGGGATCCGGCGGAGGTGTACTGGGAGGTCGCGGCCGACGAGGGCCTGCGCGAGGTCGTCGCCTCCGGCACGGTCACGACGGACCCGGCCAGCGACCACACGGTCAAGATCGACGTCACGGGCCTGCTCCCCGGACTCACCTACTTCTACCGGTTCCGCAGCGGTCCCGACAGCTCGATGGTGGGTCGCACCCGCACGGCGCCGGCGCAGCACGCGGCCGGTGGTGCTCTGCGGTTCGGGGTCGTGTCCTGCGCGAACTGGCAGGCCGGGTGGTTCAGCGCCTACCGGCACCTCGCTGAGACCGACGACCTCGACGCCGTGATCCATCTGGGCGACTACCTGTACGAGTACGAGCGTGGCAAGTACTCGTACGGCTACGACTGGGTCGACGTGCGCGCTCACGAACCGCCGCACGAGACCGTCACCCTGGCCGACTACCGCACGCGTCACGCCCAGTACAAGACCGATCCGGACCTGCAGGCGCTGCACGCGCTCGTGCCGTTCATCGTGACGTGGGACGACCACGAGGTCGCCGACGGCTGGTTCCCGGGCGGTGCGTTCGAGCACCAGGCCGACGAGGGCAGCTTCGCCGAGCGCCTGGAAGCTGCCCAGCGGGCCTACGACGAGTGGATGCCCGTGCGCCTGGGCGGCACCGCCGTGGTCGGCGACGGCACGCGGATCTACCGCCGGATCCGGTTCGGTGCCCTCGTCGACCTGATGATGCTGGACCTGCGGGGGTATCGCGACGAGCGGGTCGACCACGACGACCCCGCGCTGACGGCCGACGACCGCCAGCTCACGGGAGCCGAGCAGCTCGCCTGGCTCGCGGGCGAGCTGGCGACCTCGCCGGCACGGTGGAAGCTCATCGGCAACCCGGTCATGGTCGCGCCGATGCTGATGCCGCAGCGCCCCCGCGGACAACAGCTCGCGCTCGTCACCACGACCGACCCGATGTCGTGGGGCCCCGCGGAGCCGAACACCGACACGTGGGACGGCTACCCCGCGCAGCGTCGCGCCCTCCTGCAGCACATCGAGGACCGCGGGATCGACGACGTCGTGTTCCTCAGTGGTGACGTGCACACCGCGTGGGCCAACGAGATCCGGGGATCCGACGGCGCCCCGGTCGCGGCCGAGTTCGTGTGCGCGTCGGTCACGAGCAACAACGTCGACGACTACATGGGGACGGCCCCACGGTCGGTGTCGGTCGCGATGGAGGAGGCGATCATGGACCTCAACCCGCACGTCCGCTTCGTCAACCTCGACGACCACGGGTACTGCGTGCTCGAGGTCGACGAGGCGGGGGCGCGGATGGAGTGGTGGGCGGTCAGCGACCGCGCCGACCCGGACGCCTCGACCCGGCGGCTGGCGACGCGGACCCTTCGGTCCGGATCCTCGCGGATCCAGACGGTCTGACCCTGGTGCGCCTGGCGCCGTGCTCCGCGACCTGCGTGCGGGGCCGTGCCCGCGAACCCGTAGACTCGCCACCGGCCCGCGTGAGGTTTTCCGCGGGCCCGGCTGTTCATGCAGCCCCGCGTCACCTACCGCACAGTCGTCCACCGCAGGAGTCATCCACGTGAAGAGCACCACCGAGAACCTGAGCCCCACCCGGGTCAAGCTCACCATCGAGGTGCCGTTCGACGAGTTCAAGCCCGCTCTCGACAAGGCCTACAAGTCCATCGGCTCGCAGATCCAGGTGCCGGGATTCCGTCGCGGCAAGGTGCCTGCGGCCGTCGTCGACCAGCGGGTCGGGCGAGGTGTGGTGCTCGACGAGGCGATCAACGCCGCCCTGCCGGACTGGTACCGGGAGGCCCTGCTGGAGACCGACCTGCAGCCGCTCGGCCAGCCCGAGATCGACCTGACGAAGTTCGCCGACGGTGAGGACATCGAGATCACCGCCGAGGTCGACGTGCGTCCCGAGGTCGAGCTGCCCGATCTGACCTCGGTCGAGGTCGAGGTCACGGCGATCGAGGTCGGCGACAGCGACGTCGACGAGCAGCTCGAGGCGCTGCGCGAGCGCTTCGCGACCTACACCGGGGTGGAGCGCGCCGCGGCGAAGGGTGACCAGGTCACGCTGAGCCTGGCGGCCGCGCACAAGGACGGCACCGTCATCGAGGACGCCACCGCGGAGGACCTTCCCTACCGGGTCGGCGGCAGCGAGATGCTCGACGGTCTCGACGAGGCCGTCACGGGCCTCGAGCCCGGGAGCACCGCGACGTTCGCCACGACCCTCGTCGGGGGCGAGCTCAAGGACACCGAGGTTGACGTCACCGTCACGGTGACCGAGGTCAAGCAGACCGAGCTCCCCGAGCTCGACGAGGAGTTCGTCCAGATGGCGTCGGAGTTCGACACCCTCGAGGAGCTCCGGGCCGACCTGCGCGAGCGCATCACGCGCGGCAAGCGCATGGAGCAGGCCGCCGAGGCGCGCGACCTGGTCCTCGACGAGCTGCTGAGCAAGGTCGAGGTCCCGCTGCCGGAGACGCTCGTGGCCGAGGAGCTCGCCGCCCGGCGTCAGCAGATCGAGCAGCAGCTCGCCTTCTCCGGTGTCGCGTTCGAGCAGTACCTCGACGACCAGGAGCAGACGGCCGACGAGTTCGAGGCGGAGCTCGAGAAGTCCGTCCACGACTCGATCGTGTCGCAGTTCATCCTCGACCAGATCGTCAAGACCGACGAGATCGGTCTCGACGACAACGAGCTGACGCAGCACATCATGCGCCGCGCCCAGCAGTCGGGGGAGGACCCGAACTCCTACATCCAGCACATCATGGAGCACAACCACGTGCCGGAGATGGTCAGCGAGGTGCTGCGCGGCAAGGCGCTCGCCTCGCTCGTCGAGGGCGCCACGGTCAAGGACTCGACCGGGGCCGAGATCGACCTCGCCTCGCTCCAGGCCGACGGCTCGCTCAAGAGCGAGACCGCCGAGGACGACGCGTCCGACCAGGACTGAGCTCACACCTGCACCACGCCGGCGGGCGAGTCATCGCTGGGCGGGCCACGGACTGAGCACGGCAGACCGTGACATGGCGCGGGAGATCTCCCGTGCCATGTCACGCGTTACGGAGTGAGCTCCGTAACGCGCGGCGGTCGGCGGAGGTGGCCCGTGACCAACGACGCGTCCGTCTCGTCTTGGCATCGCGTGGTGCGAGTTGTCACACTGAGTGACATGCCCACCGATCCCGCCCGGACCACCGATGTCGCGGCGCTCGCGCTCGAGTACGGCGACCGGCTCCTGGTGGGTACCGTGCGCGACGTGCACCGCGCGGTGGCGGAGCGGGCGTTCCGCGCCACCCGGATCGTGGGTGGTCGTGTCCCCGAGTCGCTGCACGATGCCGTGGCCACGTCGATCTACGGCGCCATCAGCGGCGTGCTGCGGGTCTCCAGCGGCTCGGTCCGCGCGCTGTCCGCACGCGGGGTGGGCCGCCCTGTCGAGTCGACGCGCCTCGGTCGCGGGGTCGTGGCCGCGGTCAACGGGATGGTCGGCGACGAGCTGCGACGCCTGGACGACCCGCAGGCCATCACGATGGCGGTCCGTGTCGACGGTGCCGACGTCCCCGTCACGGGCTGGCCGCTCGCGGAGGCCTTCCGCGACGCCACGAGCCACATCGTGCTGTTCCTGCACGGCCTGTGCGAGGACGACGAGTCGTGGAACCAGGGCCGGCGCGCCCACGGCACGTCCTACGCCGAGCGGGTGGGCGCCGAGACCGACGGCACCCCGGTGTTCGTGCGGTACAACACGGGACTGCACATCTCCGAGAACGGCAAGCACCTCGACGCCCTGCTGCGTCAGCTGGTCGAGTCCTGGCCGGTGCGGGTCACGCGCGTGACCCTCGTGGGTCACTCGATGGGCGGCCTCGTCGCCCGTGCGGCCACCAACCACGCCACGGCCACGGGTGGCACGTGGACGGGGCTGGTCCGTGACGTGGTCTGCCTCGGCACGCCCCACTCCGGCGCGGTGCTGGAGAAGGCCGTTCACGCCGGCTCGCGGGTGCTGCGCTTCCTGCCCGAGTCGCGACCGTTCGGCCACCTCCTCGACACCCGCTCGGCCGGCATCGTCGACCTGCGGCACGGCTACATCAGCGCCGACGAGTGGGAGGGGCAGGACCTCACGGCGCGCTGGGGCCTGGACCGCATCGCGGCGGCGCCGCTCGCCCACGCCGAGTACCACTTCGTGGTGGCCACGATGGGCGCGACCCAGAAGCACCCGCTGAGCGCGGTGCTGGGCGATCTGCTGGTGCACTTCTCGTCGGCCGCGGGCATCGGACGCAGCGGCCCGATCGTCGACGGCGCGAGGTTCGAGTACATCCCGAGCGCGCACCACTTCGCGCTGCTCAACCACCCGCAGGTGGGCGACTGGCTCGTGACCTGGATCAAGGCATCGGGTCGCGAACGGCGCGCGATCGTGGCCGGCGAGGCCTGAGCGTCCGCATACCGCTGGTATGTGAGGCCGGATTCGAGTAGGTTCCGGACATGGTCAACCGTGACATCATCACTGACAGCATCGAGATCGCCGCACCGCCAGCCGTGGTCTGGGCCCTCGTCTCCGACCTGAAGCGCATGGGGGAGTGGAGCCCGCAGTGCCGGCGCATGATCGTGCGCGGCGGCGAGGTCGCGCAGGGAACCCGCACGATCAACATCAACCGGCAGGGCTGGAAGGTGTGGCCCACGCGGTCCTACGTCAAGGTCTTCGAGCCCGAGCGCACGCTCGCCCTGAAGATCGCCGAGAACGGCACGATCTGGACCTACGAGCTGGAGCCCGTCGCGGGCGGCACGCGCCTGACCGAGTCGCGCACCGCACCGAACGGCGTGTCGAGCCTCTCGAACTTCCTGAGCAAGCGCGTCCTCGGCGGCACGGAGAACTTCGAGGCCGAGCTCGAGCGCGGCATCCAGGACACCCTGGCCCGCATCAAGCACGAGGCCGAGAAGACGCACGCGGGCCGGTCCGCCTGATGGCTCGCGCGCACGTGGCGCCGCTCGTCGCCTCGATCGACATCGCCGCGACTCCCGCGCAGGTGTGGAGCCTGCTGGAGGACCAGCGCCGCATGAACGAGTGGAGCGACGAGACCTGGAAGCAGGCCTTCCTCGGATCGCCGCTGCGGGCCGGCACCGTCAGCCTCAACCTCAACAAGCGCAAGGCCGCGATCTGGCCGACCGTGAGCCGCTACCGGGAGGTCGTGCCCGGGCGGCGTCTCGCCTTCCAGGTCATCGGCCCGGGCGCCACGTGGAGCTACGACCTGCAGCCGAACGACGACGGCGGCACGGTCGTCACCGAGACCCGGGTGCTCAAGAATCACCGGGCCACGATCGCCTCGGTCGTCACGGCAAACCTCATGCTCGGCGGGCTCGCGAGTCACGAGGCCGAGATCCTGGCCGGCATGCGCGCCACCCTGGAGCGCATCAAGGCCGAGGTCGAGGGCCGCTGAGCCGAGCCCGCCCGCGGTGGGCCTGCTACGCCCATGGCGAACAGGGCGTGTTGGCGCGTGTGTCGGATCGATCGGCCAACTAGGGTCGGTGACGTGAACCCACTCGAAGCCCCCCAACACCTCGCGCACCGCATGTCCGCGCAGGCGGGGCCGTCCGACCTCGACGGCCACATCTACCAACGCCTGCTCAAGGAGCGCATCGTCTTCCTCGGCTCGGAGGTGCGCAACGAGAACGCGAACGCGATCTGCGCGCAGATGCTGCTGCTCAACGCCGAGAACCCCGAGGCCGACATCTCGCTGTACATCAACAGCCCGGGTGGTTCGGTCGACGCGGGCATGGCCCTCTACGACACGATGCAGTTCATCTCCAACGACGTCGCCACGTTCGGCATGGGCCTGGCCGCCTCGATGGGCCAGTTCCTGCTGGCCGCCGGCACGCCCGGCAAGCGCTACGCCACGCCGCACGCGCGCATCATGATGCACCAGCCCTCCGGCGGCATCGGTGGTTCGGCCTCCGACATCAAGATCCAGGCTGAGCAGTCGATCCTGCTCAAGAAGCAGCTCAACCAGCTCCAGTCGGTCCACACGGGTCAGAGCATCGAGCAGATCGAGCTCGACTCCGACCGCGACCGTTGGTTCACGGCCGAGCAGGCCAAGGAGTACGGCTTCATCGACCACGTGGTCGCCAGCGCGAGGGAGATCAGGTCATGAGTTATTACATCCCACAGTGGGAGGAGCGCACCTCCTACGGCTTCCGGCGCATCGACCCGTTCGCCAAGCTGTTCGAGGACCGCATCATCTTCCTCGGCACGCCGATCAGCGACGACGTCGCCAACGCCGTGATCGCCCAGCTCCTGAGCCTGCAGGTCATGGAGCCTGACCGCGACATCAGCATCTACATCAACAGCCCCGGTGGTTCGTTCACCGCCATGACGGCGATCTACGACACGATCCGCTACCTCAAGCCGGACGTGCAGACGTTCTGCCTCGGTCAGGCGGCCTCGGCTGCCGCGGTGCTGCTCGCCGCCGGCGCGCCGGGCAAGCGCTTCGCGCTCCCGAACGCTCGCATCCTCATCCACCAGCCCTACACCGAGGGCACGGGCGGCCAGATCTCCGATCTCGAGATCCAGGCCAACGAGATCCTGCGCATGCGTGAGCTGATGGAGCAGATGATCGCCGAGGCCACCGGCAAGGAGCCCGCCGACGTCAGCCGCGATGTCGATCGCGACAAGATCCTCACGGCGCAGCAGGCGCTGGAGTACGGCCTGATCGACCAGGTGCTCGACACGCTCAAGGTCCCCGCGGTCTGAGCGACACGCAGTCCGGGCCGACGTGACACACGTCGCGATCGGCCCGGGCCGCGGCTAGGCTGGACGACAGCTGAGGAAAGGAACACCCGTGGCGCGCATCGGTGAAACGGCCGATCTGTTGAAGTGCTCGTTCTGTGGGAAGAGCCAGAAGCAGGTCAAGAAGCTCATCGCGGGCCCGGGCGTCTACATCTGCGACGAGTGCATCGACCTCTGCAACGAGATCATCGAGGAGGAGCTCGCCGAGAACTCCGAGCTCAGCCTGGGCGAGCTGCCCAAGCCGCACGAGATCTACGAGTTCCTCAATGGGTACGTGATCGGCCAGGACGGCGCCAAGAAGTCGCTCGCCACGGCGGTCTACAACCACTACAAGCGCGTGCAGGCCCAGCAGGCCGGCGGACGCAGCAAGGACGAGCAGGTCGAGCTCGCCAAGTCGAACATCCTCATGGTGGGCCCCACCGGGTGCGGCAAGACGTACCTGGCCCAGACCCTCGCGCGCATGCTCAACGTCCCCTTCGCGATCGCCGACGCCACGGCGCTCACCGAGGCCGGCTACGTGGGTGAGGACGTCGAGAACATCCTCCTGAAGCTCATCCAGGCGGCCGACTACGACGTCAAGAAGGCCGAGACCGGCATCATCTACATCGACGAGATCGACAAGATCTCGCGCAAGAGCGAGAACCCGTCGATCACCCGCGACGTGTCGGGTGAGGGCGTGCAGCAGGCGCTGCTGAAGATTCTCGAGGGCACGACGGCCTCGGTGCCGCCGCAGGGTGGTCGCAAGCACCCGCACCAGGAGTTCATCCAGATCGACACGACCAACGTGCTGTTCATCGTCGGCGGCGCGTTCGCGGGTCTGGAAGAGATCATCGAGTCCCGCTCCGGCAAGGTCGGGGTCGGCTTCAACGCCGAGACCGTCGAGGTCAAGTCCCACGAGCCGGCCAAGATCTACTCGCGGGTCGAGCCCACCGACCTGCTGAAGTTCGGGCTCATCCCGGAGTTCATCGGTCGTCTGCCCGTCATCGCCAGTGTCGAGAAGCTCGACAAGGAGGCGCTGGTGCGCATCCTGACCGAGCCGCGCAACGCGCTCTCGAAGCAGTACGAGCGGCTGTTCGAGATCGACGGCATCGAGCTGGAGTTCACCGACGCGGCGATCGGCGAGATGGCCGATCTCGCGCTGCGCCGCGACACCGGTGCTCGCGGGCTGCGCTCGATCATCGAGGAAGTCCTCCAGCAGACGATGTTCGAGGTCCCCAGCAACGAGCACGCCGCTCGCGTCATCGTCGACGACGCGGTCGTGCGCGGTGAGTCGGCTCCCACGATCCTGACGCGCGACGAGGTGGAGAAGAAGGCCTCGTAGCATCGTCAGGCTCCCCATCGAAGGCGGTTCTGCCATGGTCAGCGACATCACCCTCCTGGGTGCCACGGGATACACCGGCGGCCTGACCGCCGACTATCTTGGCTCCCACCTTCCGGACGGCGCCACGTGGTCGATCGCGGGCCGCAGCCGGGCGAAGCTGGAGGTTGCCGCGGACCGGATCGAGGCCGCCGGCGGGGTGCGTCCGGAGCTCGTCGAGGCCGACGTCACCGATGCCAGCTCGCTTCGCGGCGTCGCGGAGGGCACGCGGGTGCTGGTCACCACGGTGGGGCCCTATCTCAAGCACGGCGAGCCTGCGGTGAAGGCCGCCGCCGAGGCGGGCATCGCGTACCTCGACCTCACGGGCGAGCCGCAGTTCGTCGACGACATGTGGCTGAAGCACCACGCCACAGCGGTGGCGTCGGGCGCACGCCTGGTGCATGCGGCGGGATTCGACTCGGTGCCGTACGACCTCGGGGTGCTCTACACGGTCCAGCAGCTGCCCGACGACGTCCCGATCACCGTCAACGCCTATCTGCGTGCCGGCATCACCCCGTCGGGCGGCACCTTCCACTCGGCGATCGGTCAGTTCTCGAGCTTTCGGGAGTCGGCCAAGCTGGCCAAGAAGCGGCGCGCGTCCGAGGAGCGTCCGGCTGATCGGAAGGTCCGCGGCACCGGCAGACTCGGGCGGGCGCCCCACGACACCGGCTGGGCCGTGCCGCTGCCCACGATCGACCCGCAGGTCGTGCTTCGCTCGGCCCGCGCGCTCCCGACGTACGGCCCGGAGTTCACGTACGGTCACTTCGCCCACGTGCGCACGACGCGCATGCTGGCCGCTGGTGCGGTCGGCGTCGGGGCCCTGGCCGTCACGGCGCAGGTGCCGCCGCTGCGCAAGCTGCTCCTGTCGCGCATGGATCCCGGCGACGGCCCCGAGCAGGCCCAGCGCGAGAAGGCGTGGTTCAAGCTCGACCTGCTGGCCCAGGCCGGAGGCGACACGCTGCACACCCGGGTCACGGGCAAGGACCCCGGCTACGGCGGCACCGCCAAGTACCTCGGTGAGGCCGCGATGAGCCTGGCGTTCGACGACCTCCCCGACGTCAGCGGGCAGACCACCACCGCGGTCGCGATGGGTCAGGCCCTGATCGACCGCCTCAACCCCGAGGCCATGAAGTTCCAGACCTGCGAGGAGCATCGTGCGGGTCCTGATCACCACCGCGGAGCGGTCTGACTCTCAGGACCCGCAGGTCGAGTGCCGTGCGGAGTGCCCGAGGAACGAGGGCGCGACGCGCGGTGTATCGAGACCGTGGTGAGGTGACGGACACCCTCAGCCACCGTCCGGTGCTGGGGCCCGAAGGTCACGTGACCGGGTCTCGATACGGTCGGCCGCGGGCGGCCTCCCACTCGACCAGCGAGTGGGTTCGGCGGGCGGCCTCCCACTCGACCAGCGAGTGGGTTTGGCGGGCGGCCTCCCACTCGACCAGCGGAGGGGTTACTCCGCCTCCGCCAGCGTGGCCTCGACCGTGACCTCGGTGGTGCCGTCAGCGGGGGAGAGCGTGAGCTCGCCGACCACGCGACCGGCGGCCTTGACGTCGTCGAGGGCCAGAGCGGCGAGGTCGAGCACCGCGGCCGGACCGGTGGCCGTCGCCGCGGTGACCTCGGTGCGCTGACTGACCTTGGCGGTCGACTTCGCGCCACGGATGCCGGCGAGCACCTGCCCCGCCGCCGCGAGCACGCCCGCGTCGGCGCCCTCGGGCAGCTCGTCCGCGGTGGGCCAGGCGGCCCGGTGGATCGAGCCCTCCTGCCACCACGACCAGACCTCCTCGGTCACGTACGGCAGGTACGGCGCGAGCAGGCGCAGCTGCGTCGACAGCGCCAGCACGAACGCGGCCTTTGCGGACGCGCCACCGGCGTCGTCGCGACGGGCACGCTCCTTGACGAGCTCGAGGTAGTCGTCGCAGAAGTCCCAGAAGAACTTCTCGGTGACCTCGAGCGCCGAGGCGTAGTCGTAGTCCTCGAGGAACGCCGTGGCCTCGCCGACGACGGTGCGCAGGCCCGCCAGCATGGCCAGGTCGAGCGCCTCGGTGACCCGAGAGGCATCGAGGAACGAGGCGTCGGCGCCCAGACCGTAGGACTCCTCCGCGGCCAGCACGAACTTGCTGGCGTTGAGCACCTTCATCGCCAGGCGACGTCCGACCTTCATCTGCGCCTCGTCGAAGGGCGAGTCGGCCCCCGGACGAGCACCGGCGGCCCGCCAGCGCACGGCATCGGCGCCGTACTTGTCCAGGATCTCGTTGGGCACGACGACATTGCCCTTGGACTTGCTCATCTTCTTGCGATCGGGGTCGACCACGAAGCCCGACAGTGCCGCGGTGCTCCACGGCACTCCGTCGAACTCCTGGTGGGCCCGCACGACCGAGCTGAACAGCCAGGTGCGGATGATGTCGTGACCCTGGGGGCGCAGGTCCATCGGGTAGGTCGCGGCGAAGAGCTCCGGGTCGCGCTCCCACCCTGTCACGAGCTGCGGGGTGAGCGAGGACGTGGCCCACGTGTCGAGCACGTCGGGATCGGCCATGAACCCGCCGGCCACGCCACGCTGGGACTCCTCGAAGCCGGGGGGCGTCTGCGACGCCGGGTCGACCGGGAGGGTGTCCTCGGCGGCGAAGATCGGGTCGTCGTAGTCGGGCTGAAGATCGGCGTCGAGGCGGTACCAGACCGGGAACGGGATGCCGAAGAAGCGCTGACGGCTCACGAGCCAGTCGCCGTTGAGGCCCTCGATCCAGTTGGTGAGCCGGCTCTGCATGTACCCGGGCTTCCAGCTGATCTCGTCGCCGCGCTTGACGAGCGCCTGGCGCAGGTCGCTGTCACGGCCGCCGTTGGCGATGTACCACTGGCGGGTCGAGACGATCTCGAGCGGCTTGTCGCCCTTCTCGTAGAAGTTGGCCATGCGCTGGGTCGGCACGGGGTCGCCGTCGAGGTCGCCGCTGGCGCGCAGCGCGGCCACGACGGCCTCGCGCGCCGAGAACGTGGTCTTGCCGGCGAGCTCGGCGAACAGGTCGCGACCGGCGTCGCTCGCGATCCACTCGGGCACCTCGCGCAGGAAGCGGCCGTCGCGACCGATCACGGTGCGGTTGGGGAGCTGGTGCTCGCGCCACCAGATCACGTCGGTCAGGTCGCCGAACGTGCAGCAGTGCACGATGCCGGAGCCCTTCTCCGGGTCGGCGAGCGTGCTGGCGATGACGGGCACCTCGACGCCGAAGATCGGCGAGGTCGCAGTGGTGCCGAACAGGTGCCGGTACCGCTCGTCGTCGGGGTGGGCGATGAGCGCGACGGCGGCCGGGGTGAGCTCGGGGCGGGTCGTCTCGACGTGCGTCGTGCTGCCGTCGCTCAGGTGGTAGGCCACCCGGTGGTAGGCGCCCGGGTAGTCGCGCGCCTCGAGCTCGGCCTGCGCCACGGCGGTCTGGAACGTGACGTCCCACAGCGTGGGGGCGTCCTGCGTGTACGCCTCACCCCGGGCCACGTTGCGCAGGAAGGCTCGCTGGCTCGTGACCTGGGCGGCCTCGCCGATCGTGGTGTAGGTCTGGGTCCAGTCGACGCTCAGCCCGAGCGTGCGCCACAGCTTCTCGAAGACCTTCTCGTCCTCCGCGACGAGCTCGTTGCACAGCTCGATGAAGTTGCGACGGCTGATCGGGATCTGCTTCTTCGCGTCCGGCTTCTCCGGCGGGGTGAACGCGGGGTCGTACGCGACCGTGGGATCGCAGCGCACGCCGTAGTAGTTCTGCACGCGACGCTCCGTGGGCAGGCCGTTGTCGTCCCAGCCCATGGGGTAGAACACCTCGAAGCCGCGCATGCGCTTGTACCGGGCGATGACGTCGGTGTGGGTGTAGCTGAACACGTGACCCACGTGCAGCGAGCCCGACACGGTCGGTGGCGGGGTGTCGATCGAGTACACCGCGGAGCGCTCGGCCGGGCGCTGGAACCGGAACGTCCCACGGTCCTCCCATACGCCGCTCCACCGCTCCTCGAGGCCTTCGAGGACGGGCTTCTCCGGGACACGGTTCGCGGCACTGTTCACAAGGGATGAGTCTAGGCGCCACCGGCACCCGGCCGGGCGTGCCGGGTGCCTACGCGCGGTGCTCTGGTGCGGTCCGCGCGGGCGCGGCGTCGACGGGGTCAGCCGCGTGCCCGGCGTCGGCGACGTGGTGCGAGCCGTCGGTGCGCCACAGGTGGCTCGGCCACCACATCCACCGGCCCACGTCGAGCGTCAGGGCGGTCACGAGCACCGAGCGCACGACGATCGTGTCGAGCAGGACGCCGAGGGCCACGACGAAGCCGAGCTGGGCCAGGAAGACGATCGGCAGCGTGGCGAGCGCGGAGAAGGTGCCGGCGAGCACGAGCCCGGCCGAGGTGATGACGCCGCCCGTGGCCGCCAGGCCGATCAGGGCGCCGCGGCGGGTGCCGATCTTGACCGACTCCTCGCGGACCCGGGTCATGAGGAAGATGTTGTAGTCGATGCCGAGCGCCACCAGGAACACGAAGGCGAACAGCGGGAAGGACGTGTCGGTGCCGGCGAAGTCGAAGACCTGCTGGAACACGACGGCACTGATGCCGAGCGCCGCCCCGAAGGACAGCACGACGGTGCCGAGGAGGATCAGCGGCGCCAGGATCGAGCGCAGCAGGACCCCGAGCACGACGAGCACGACGAGCAGGATCAGCGGGATGATCAGCTGGTTGTCGGCCGCCGAGGCCGCACGAACGTCGAGGCCGATCGCCGAGATGCCACCGACCTGGGCATCGGCGCCGTCGACCGCGTGCACCGCCTCACGGGCCCGTTCGACGGTGTCGTACGCCGCCTCGGAGTCGGAGGCCGCGGTCAGGGTGCGCTCGAAGTAGACGACGTCGCCGCGCACGAGACCGTCCTGGCTCTCCGGCGAGCCCGGGGCTGCGGAGGCGGACGCGGGCTGCAGGCCGTCGGTGTCGTCGAGCGCGGCCGCCACGGCCCC
This sequence comes from Aeromicrobium sp., assembly GCF_023146395.1. Taxonomy (GTDB): domain Bacteria; phylum Actinomycetota; class Actinomycetes; order Propionibacteriales; family Nocardioidaceae; genus Aeromicrobium. The sequence continues at coordinate 171,161 of NZ_JAGLCD010000001.1, forward strand.
GGCGTCGGCGGCCCTGGCCACGACCTGCACCGGCGAGCCCTCGCCGGCGGGGAAGTGATCGGCGATGACCTCGTCGGCCACGATCGAGGGTTGCTCGGTCGTGAAGGTGTCGGCGTTCGAGAGCAGGCCCGAGTTGAGCTGGGTCATGCCGACGCAGGCCAGGCCGAGCAGCACGGTCGTGGTGACCCACACGGTGCGCGGGCGTCGGGCGACCCGGGTGCCCACGCGACCCCAGAGCCCGCTGCCCTCGGTCTTGACGTCGCCGAACCGCGGCACGAAGGGCCAGAACACCCAGCGGCCGAAGACCACGAGCAGCAGCGGCAGCACGATCAGCATCACGAGCAGGGCCACCACGATGCCGGCCGCGGTGACGGGACCCAGCCCGGCCGTGGAGTTCATCTGGGCAAAGCTCAGGCACAGCAGCCCGATCACGACCGTGAGCCCGCTCGCGACGATGGCGGGGGCCGCGCGGCGCAGGGCGTGGCTCATCGCGTCGATGCGGTGCTCGAAGTTGCGCAGCTCCTCGCGGTAGCGCGCCACGAGCAGCAGGGCGTAGTCGATGCCGGCGCCCAGCACGAGCACCGCCAGGATCCCGGCGCTCTGGCCGTTGACCGTGAGGTCGGCGTACCGGGCGAGCAGGTACACGACGCCTTCGGCGGCGCCGACGCTGAGCACGCCGCAGACCAGCGGGATGAGCCAGAGGAACGGGCTGCGGTAGGTGAGCAGCAGCATGACGACCACGACGCTGAGGGCGGCCAGCAGGAGGATCCCGTCGATGCCGGCGAAGGCCGTGGCCTGGTCGGCGCCGAAGGCGAGGGGGCCGCCGACGTAGCCCTGGAGCCCGCCCCCGGTGGAGGAGGCGACGACCTCCCGCATCGCGTCGACCGCGTCGGGGAGCTGCTCGAAGCCTGCGGTGTCGTCGATGCGGTAGGTCACCACGAGCTGCAGCGCCGTGCCGTCCTGTGAGGTGAGCCGGGCGACCAGGTCGTCGCTGATCTGACCGGCCGGAGCCGTGGCCGCGACCTGCTGCTCGGCTGGCGACAGGCTCAGCACGGCGGGAGCGACGGCGCTGACGACGTTCTCGTCGAGGTCCTGCAGCTCGGCCAGGGCGCCGCGGACGGTGACGACGTCGGCGGCCGTGATCCCGCTGTCGCGCACGAAGACCACGATCGCCGGTGACTCGTCGTCGCTCGCGAAGCCCGCCGTGCGCTCGATGACCTTGGTGGACTCGGCGTCACCGGGGAGCCAGCTGGCGATGTCGTTCTCCTGGACGTCGCCCAGCTTGCTGGCCATCGAGCCGAAGCCGCCGAGGACCGCGACGGCGACGACCAGGCCGGCGACGATCGCGGTCCACGTGCCGCGGCGTGAGCGCCCGGGGGACGGCGTGGGGGACGGCGGGGAGAGCGGGGTGGGGCTCGGCGAGCTGTTCATGACAGATCCTTCTCGGCGCGCTGCACGCTCACGGTGGTGCAGGTCGCGATCATCATGGTGCCCCCGACCGACACTCCGCGATGGGGGATTTCGCGCATTTCTCCCTGAGGGCGCCTGCTCACGTCGGCTGCGGAGCCGCGTCGCTCAGGCGTCGCCGGGCGGATCGGCCTCCCCAGCACCAGCGCCGACCGCGGCGGCGTGGGCTGACGTCCGACGGCCCTGGCTGCGGCTGCGATACTGGGGGAGATGAGACCTTCCTTCTCCGAGGTCGAGCACGCGTTGCAGGGCCGCTGGCCCGAGACGCGTCTCGAGCCCTCGCTCGACCGCATCGCGGCGCTGACCCGGCTGATCGGCGACCCCCAGCAGTCGTTCCGCGTCGTCCACCTGACCGGCACGAACGGCAAGACGTCGACGGCGCGCATGATCGACGCCCTTCTGCGCACGCTCGACCTGCGCACCGGCCGGTTCACGAGCCCGCACCTGCAGTCGGTCACCGAGCGCATCAGCCTCGACGGCGAACCGCTGTCGCAGGAGGCGTTCGTCGACGCGTTCGCCGACGTCGCCGCCTACGCGCAGATCGTCGACGAGTCGCAGCCGCACCCGCTGTCGTTCTTCGAGATGACCGTCGCGATGGCGTACGCGGCGTTCGCCGACGCCCCGATCGACGTCGCCGTGGTCGAGGTCGGCATGGGTGGCACGTGGGACGCCACCAACGTCGCCGACGCCGACGTCGCCGTCGTGCTGCCCGTCGCGATGGACCACGCGCGCTACCTGGGCGACTCGCTGACCGACATCGCCCAGGAGAAGGCCGGCATCATCAAGGCCGGCGCGCGGGTCGTCGTGGCCGAGCAGGAGCCCGAGGTCATGGACGTTATCGGCCTGCGGGCCACCGACGTCGGCGCGACGCTGGTGCGCGAGGGGATCGACTTCGGCGTCGCCGCGCGGCTCGTGGCCGTCGGCGGCCAGCAGCTCGACCTGCAGGGCATCGGCCGGCTGTACGAGGACGTCTTCCTGCCCCTGCACGGTGCGCACCAGGCGCGCAACGCGGCGCTGGCCCTGGCGGCGGTCGAGTCGTTCCTGGGCGGTCGCGAGCTCGACCCCGACCTCGTCCGGTCGGCGTTCGCCTCGGTGCACTCCCCGGGGCGGCTGGAGGTCGTGCGACGCAGCCCCACCGTGCTGCTCGACGCCGCCCACAACCCGCACGGCATCGAGGCCTCGCTCGCCGCGATCGGCGAGGAGTTCTCGTTCAGCCCGCTCGTCGCGGTCGCCGCCGTCATGGCCGACAAGGACGTCGACGAGATCCTCCGCGCGCTCGACGGAGTCGTCGCGCACCTGGTCTGCACGCAGAACTCCTCCGACCGCTGCCTGCCGGCCAGCGAGCTGGGCGAGATCGCCGAGGACCTGCTCGGCGAGGACCGCGTCACGGTGGTGCCCCAGCTCGACGACGCGATCGTGCGAGGCATCGCGCTCGCCGAGGCGATGGAGGGCTACGAGGACGCGATCGGCAGCGGCGGCGTGCTCGTGACCGGATCGGTCGTCACGGTCGGCGAGGCCCGCACGCTGCTCGTCCCCACCGTGGCCGAGGGGACCGATCGATGAGGGCGCGCCTGTGCGCCGCGATGCTGTTCTTCGAGGCGATCCTCCTGGGGCTCTCGACGCCGGTCATGATCACGGTCGAGGACGTCGACCGTGGGCTCGCCCTGTGGCTCGGCCTCGGGCTGGCCGTGGCCTGCGTCCTCGTCGCGGGCCTGCTGCGACGCCCCGGCGGGTTCGCACTGGGTCACGCGCTGCAGGTGGCCGCGATCGCCCTCGGTCTCCTCGCGCCGGCCATGTACTTCGTCGGCGGCCTCTTCGCCCTGCTGTGGTGGGGCGCCTACCGGCTCGGGGGCACGGTCGACAGCGATCGGGCGCGGTGGGCCGCCGAGGCCGAGCAGACCGCGGAACCCCAGGAGAACGGCGGCGCCGCAGAGGTGTGAACCGCCTCCGGCGGGTCTAGTCTCGAGCCATGGTCAGGGTCCTGGCGGTCGCCGACGAGGTCGCGCCCCAGGTCGATGACGTCAGGGTGCGCTCCCTGCGGCCCGATCTGGTGCTCGCGGCCGGCGACCTGCCGTGGGACTACCTGGAGTTCCTCGCCTCCTGCCTGGAGGTCCCGGTCGTGTTCGTGCCGGGCAACCACGACCCGGAGATCGCCGCGAGATCGGCCTGGGGCGGGCCCGTGTTCGACGGCGCGCGCCCGCACGGCGCGGTCAACGCCGACGTGCGGGTCGTGGAGGCTGCGGGACTGCGGATCGCCGGCCTCGGCGGGAGCGTCCGCTACAACCGAGGGCCCCACCAGTACACCCAGCGCGAGTACGTGCGGCGCGCGCGACGTCTGGCGCGACGGGCCCGTCGCGCCGGCGGCGTCGACATCCTCCTGAGCCATGCTCCGCCGCGGGGACTCGGCGACGAGGACGACGGTCCGCACGTCGGCGTGGAGTCGATGCACGACCTCCTCGCCGATCTCGAGCCGCGGTGGCACGTGCACGGGCACATCCATCCCCACGGTTTCCCCCGGGCCGATCGTCAGGTCGGTCCGACCACCATCACGAACGTGGTGCCCTGGCGCCTGCTGGAGGTCTGACATGCCGCGCGAGAGTGGTTCTCCCCGGGTCGACGCCGAGAGCGACTTCCTGCGTGCCCGTCGCCAGCAGGTGCTGGCCGGTCTCGCGGCACGGGTGCGCGGCGCCACCGACGACGTCGTGCAGGCGATGTCCTTCGACGAGGTCGTCGAGGCGCTGGGTCGTCGCGGCGAGCGCTACGCCGGGACCCGTGTCATCCCGCTCGACGCCATCGTGGGCTCGGTCGACAAGGTCAAGGACTTCGACCGCCGGTTCCGCCCCACCTCGACCCGCAGCCGCGAGCGCTGGGAGCGTCTGGCGCGGGCCAGCCGCAAGGGGGAGGAGATCCCGCCGATCGAGGTCTACCAGGTCGGCGACTACTACTTCGTCCGCGACGGGCACCACCGGGTCTCGGTCGCGCACAGTCTCGGGGTGACGCTGATCGAGGCGCGCGTCACGGTGGTCGACACGCTCTTGACCCCGGTCGGGGTCGGTGCCCGCGACGAGCTGGAGCTCAAGCACTGGCGACGGCTCATGCTGGAGCGGGTTCCGTTCACGGGGGAGGCGCGCGCCGCCGTCGCGGTCGACCATCCCGTCCAGTACGGCGAGATCGCCGAGAACGTCGAGGCCTGGGCGACCCGGCGCATGCACGCCGAAGGGGCGTACATGGACCGGGAGACCATGGCCCGGCGCTGGTACGAGGAGGAGTACTGCCCCGTCGTGGAGCTCATCGAGGAGGCCGGGGTGCGCGGGCCCCACGAGCGCCCGACCGAGGCCTATCTGCGCATCGCCTGCGAGCGCTACACGTTGATCCGCGACCACGAGTGGAGCGCCGAGATCATGGAGCAGGTCGGCAAGGGCAAGCGCCGCAAGCGGTAGGTCCACGCGACCCAGTGGTCCCCTGACGGCTCCCCGCGGAGGTGGGACCGAGTCTGAGGGGTTGTGGTTGCTGCGTGGTCGAATCTGAGGGGGTGAGGGTGCCCGAGCACCCTTAATCCCTCAGACTGCGTCCACCGGGCAGCCGGTGACGGAGGTCGTCAACGATTCAGAGCCCGACGGTCAGGTTCTCCCCGCTCGACGGGTCGAACAGGTGCATCCGGTCGGTGTCGATGAACAGCCGCGTGTGCTCGCCGTCCTCGCCCGTGCTGGCTGCGTCCAGCGACACGACGAGCTGGGTGCGCAGCGAGTCGCCGTCGGCCTCACGGGCGAGCTCGCGGAGCTGGTCCTGCACCTGGGGCTCGGCCTCGTAGGGCACGTAGGCGTACTGCTGGTCGCCCAGCCACTCCCGCACATCGATCGTGGCCTCGAAGGTGCGGGCCGCGTCGACCGAGTCGTCGCCGATGACCGAGACGTCCTCGAAGTGCTCCGGTCGGATGCCGGCCATCAGGAGCCCCTTGCCCTCCGTGGCCTTCGCCTTCGGCGCCGGGAGCGGGAAGGTCCCGAACGGCAGGGTGACCTGGCCGTTCTCGACCGTGGCCGGCAGGAAGTTCATGGGGGGCGAGCCGATGAAGCCGGCGACGAAGAGGTTGGCCGGCTGCTCGTACAGCTCGCGCGGCGTGGCCAGCTGCTGCAGGATGCCGCGCTTCATGACCGCGACGCGGTCGCCGAGCGTCATGGCCTCGGTCTGGTCGTGCGTCACGTAGACCGTGGTGATGCCGAGCTTCTTCTGCAGGCGGGCGATCTCGGTGCGCATCTGGCCCCGCAGCTTCGCGTCGAGGTTCGAGAGCGGCTCGTCGAACAGGAAGGCGTCGGCCTGGCGGACGATCGCCCGTCCCATCGCCACGCGCTGGCGCTGACCACCCGACAGGTTGGCGGGCTTGCGTTCCAGGTGCTCGTCGAGGTCGAGGGTCTTGCTCGCCTCACGGACCTTCTCGTCGATCTCCTTCTCGGGCCGTTTCTGCAGGCGCAACGGGAAGGCGATGTTCTCGTAGACCGACAGGTGCGGGTAGAGCGCGTAGTTCTGGAAGACCATCGAGAGGTTCCGGTCGCGCGGCGCGAGGTCGTTGACCCGCTTGCCGCCGATCACCATGTCGCCGCCGGAGATGTCCTCCAGGCCGACGATCATCCGCAGCAGGGTCGACTTCCCGCACCCCGAGGGGCCGACGAGGATCAGGAACTCCCCGTCCGCGACGTCGATGCTGACGTCGTTGACGGCCGGGAACCCGTCGCCGTACTTCTTGACGATGTTCTTCATCTCGATGGTGGCCATGGATCAACCCTTCACTGCGCCGGCGGTCAGGCCGGCGACGATCTTGCGCTGGAAGAACAGGACGAGGATGACGATCGGGACCGTGGCGACCACGGCACCGGCCGCCAGGAGCGACGCGGGCCGGTTGAACGGGTCGTTGCCCACGAAGAACGACAGGGACGCCGGAATCGGGCGGGCTGCCTCGGTCGAGGTCAGCGAGATGCCGAACACGAAGTCGTTCCACGCGAAGAAGAACGTCAGGATCGCGGCCGTGAAGACCCCCGGCGCCGCGAGCGGCACGATGACCTTGCGGAACGCCTGCCACTGGGTCGCCCCGTCGACCTGGGCCGCCTGCTCCATCTCCCACGGGATCTCGCGGAAGAACGCCGACAGGGTCCAGATCGCGAGCGGGAGGGTGAAGGACATGTACGGGATGATCAGCCCGGGCCAGGTGTCGTAGAGCCCGATCGTGCGCCACATGTCGAACAGGGGTCCCACGAGGGAGACGACCGGGAACATCGCGATCACGAGCGCCGTCGTGAGCACGAACTTCTTGCCCTTGAAGTCCAGCCGGGCGATCGCGTAGGCGGCGAGCGTGGCGATCGCGACCGACAGGATCGTCGCGATCAGCGAGATCCCGATCGAGTTGAGGATCGACCTGCGGAACTGCGCGTACTGGTCGTCGAACAGCAGGTCGCGGTAGTTGTCCCAGCCGGCCCCGCCGCCGCTGGAGGGGAAGAAGCCGGGGCTGCCGTTCGTGACGGCGGCCTGCGACTTGAACGACAGCGAGATGATCCACACGACCGGCAGCAGGCACCAGCCGAGCACGAGCGCGACGCCGAGCACCATGCCACCGCGCTGCACGCGGTCCTTGTTCTTGCCCGTCAGTGCCATGTCAGCTCTCCTGCCTGGCGTCGGCGAGATTGACTCGGAAGACCTTCACGATCACGAAGGCCACGACCAGCACGGACAGGAACAGCAGCACCGAGAGGGCCGAGCCGATGCCCAGCTGGAACTGCTCGATGACCTGGCGGTACGTGAGGAACGAGATCGACTCGGTGCCGTTGGCGCCGGCGGTCATGACGAAGATGTTGTCGAAGATGCGGTAGGCGTCGAGGGCGCGGAACAGGACCGCGACCATGATGGCTGCCTTCATGTTCGGCAGGATCACCTTGTACAGCCGCTGGAACCACGTGGCGCCGTCGACCTTGGCCGCCTCGATCATGTCCTCCGAGACCTGCGCCAGTCCGGCGAGCAGCAGCAGCGACATGAAGGGCGTCGTCTTCCAGATCTCCGACGCCATGATCGCGATCATCGAGGAGTCGTACTGGGCGAACCAGTTGAAGTCGTCGCCGATGAACGGCAACCAGCCGTTGACGAAGCCGTTGCTGTTGGAGAAGGCGAACTGCCACGCGAAGCCCGAGACGACCGTGATGACGCCGTAGGGGATCAGGATGGAGGTCCTGACCAGGCCGCGGGCGAAGATCAGCCGGTGCATCACGAGGGCGAAGGCGAAGCCGATCACGAGCTCGAAGAACACCGTGACGAGCATGATCATCACGGTGTTGCCCGTGTCGCGCCAGAACAGCTCGTCGCTCAGGGCGGTCCAGTAGTTCGACAGGCCGACGAACTCGCGATCGTCCGGGGCGGTCAGCGAGTAGCTGAACAGGGAGAGGTACAGCGCCCGCAGCATCGGGAACGCCGTGACGAACAGCATCAGCACGATCGCCGGTGCGACGAGCTTGCGGGCCAGGGAGTTCTCGGTGCGTTCCCGGTCGGTCACGGCCGCCTTGCGCCGGGGTTCCTGGGAACGTGATGCCTTGGGCGCGGTCGTGGTGCTCACAGCAGTGCCTCCCCGCTCAGGATCTGCCGGAGGAACTCGGCGGACCGCTTCGGCGTCGTGTTCGGGTCGACCGAGGTCGGCGGGTGCCAACGCGACTGGATCGCGCTGGAGATCTGGCTGTAGTACGCGCTCTTGGGGCGCGGGCCGCCGGTGTCGACGCTGTCGCGCCAGAGCTCCAGCAGGTCGGCCGGGTAGGCCTCCTTCAGGGCGTCGGAGTCGTAGACCGACTGCCGCGACGGCATGAGTCCCTCGTTGACCGCGAGCTGGGTCTGCGCCTCCGAGCTCGTGATGCAGACCGCGGCCTCCTGGGCGAAGTCGACGTTGTCGGAGAAGGCGCCGACACCGATCGTGATGCCGCCGATGGGCGGCGCGGAGTCCTCGCCGGCGACGGTCTGGGGGTACCGCGCCCAGCCGAGGTCGTCGAGGGCGGCCTCGTCGGGTGGACCGCCGGCCTCGCCGACCGCGCCGGCGTAGTTCTGGTAGACGAAGGTCCAGTTGGTCATGAACTCGCCGGGCCCGTCGTCGGGGTACATCTGGCCGAGGCTCGTGCCCTCGTTCGAGGTCGTGAAGTCGGGTTGCGCGGCGCCGGAGTCCGCGAGCTTCTGGATCACGGCCGCGGCCGCCTTGCCGGCGTCGGAGTCGATCGTGACCTTCGCGTCGCGACCGTCCTCGACCGTGTCGGGGTCCAGGATGTTGCCGCCCGCGCCCTGGATCAGGGCGTTGATCCAGACCACGTAGGCCTCGTACTTGTTGGCCTGGACGCCGACCGTGGCGTCCTGCGACGCAGCGGCGTCGATGACCTCGCCCCACGTGACGGGCTGGTTCATGTCGAGGCCGGCCGCCTCGGCGAGGGACTTGCGGTACCAGAGCACCTGCGTGTTGGACCACTGCGGGGCGGCGACGACCTGGTCGTCCCACTGCACGGTCTGCGCAGCGCCCTCGAGCACGTCGTCGTCGAGGACCTCGTCGGCCAGGTCGCCGGTGAAGGGCTCGAGCCAGCCGGCGCTCGCGAACTCCGGGACGAAGACCGGGTCGAGGCTCATCAGGTCGGTCGAGCTGTCGCCGGCCGCGAGGCGACGGGCGAGCTGCGTGCGCTGGTCCGTCGCGCTGGCGGGGAGCAGCTGGATCTCGATGTCGTAGTCGTCGGTGCTGCAGTCCTCGGCGAGCTGGTTCAGCGTGTCCTGACCGTCGGGGTTGATGTACCAGTTCAGCGTGGGCTTGCCGTCACCACCGCCGCAGGCCGTGAGCAGCGTCCCGGCGAGCACGAGGCTCGTCGCCACCGCGAGCTGTCGAGGCCCTGCCGTCGGCCGCACCCTCATCGGACCTCCCCGGATTCGCCACGGGAACGTGCTCCCCGTCACAGTCCTCGCACGGTATGCCTGTCGGCCGGTCGTCGCAACAGCGGGATCGGCGAGCGCTCAGGCGGGCACGAACCAGACGGTCGTGTCGACCGGCAGCGCCGAGTCCGGCAGGGGGCCGGACGCGGCCAGCACCCGTGAGCCGGGCGGGATCGGCACGGGCTCGGTTCCCAGGTTGGTCAGGACGGCGGTCGCGCCGGCGTCGCCGGTGACCTCGAACGCGAGGACGTCGGCGGGCGCGACGTCGGCCCAGGTCAGCTCGCCGCGGCCGAGCCCGCGGTCGCGGCGCACCCGCAGCAGCGTGCGGTACAGCTCGAGCGTCGAGCCGTCGACGCCGTCCTGGCGGTCGACCGCCAGGTCCCGATAGCTCTGCGGCTGTGGGAGCCACGTGGCGTCGGTGGGGCCGAAGCCGAACGAGGGTCGGTCGGCCTCCCACGGCACCGGGACGCGGCATCCGTCGCGGCCGGGGGAGGTGTGGTTCGAGCGCTCCCAGGTCGGGTCCTGGCGCGCCTCGTCGGGCAGGAGCGTCGCCTCCGGCAGCCCGAGCTCCTCGCCCTGGTACAGGTAGGCCGAGCCCGGCAGGGCCAACATCAGCGCCGTGGCGGCCCGGGCGCGCCGCAGCCCGAGTGCCGGGTCGGGCTGGGGGTCGTCGGGGCCGATGCCCTCCGACCTCGTGCGTCCCGCCTGGGGCGGGTACCCGAGCCGGCTGGCGTGGCGGACGACGTCGTGATTGGACAGCACCCAGGTCTGGGGGGCGCCGACCGCAGCGACGCTCGTGAGGCCCTCGTCGATCGAGATTCGCAGCTCACTCGCGATCCACGGCGTCATGAGGAAGGAGAAGTTGAACGACTGGTGCAGCTCGTCGGGACGGACGTAGTGCGCCAGGGAGTCGATCGGCAGGACCCAGGCCTCGGCGCAGAGGATCCGGTCCCGGTCGGCCCCCGGCACGGCGTACTCGTCGACCAGGCGTCGCCAGGCGCGGTAGATCTCGTGGACGCCGGGCTGGTCGAACATCGGCTGGAGGGCCGTGGCCTGCGTCGCGGGGTCGAAGTTCTCGGGACCGTCCGGCAGGCCGTCGGCCTTGACGAGCCCGTGGGCGACGTCGATCCGGAATCCGTCGACGTCGCGGTCGAGCCAGAACCGCAGGACCGACTCCAGCTCGTCCCCGACCTCGGGGTTGGTCCAGTCGAGGTCCGGCTGGCTGGCGTCGAACAGGTGCAGGTACCACTGCCCCGGCGAGCCGTCCGGGCTCGTGGTGCGAGACCAGGCCGGGCCGCCGAACATGCTCTGCCAGTTGTTGGGCGGCAGCTCGCCGGCGTCGCCGCGCCCGTCGCGGAACAAGTACCGGGCGCGTGCGGCGCTGCCCGGTTCGGACGCGAGGGCCTCACGGAACCACGCGTGCTCGTCGGAGGTGTGGTTGGGCACGACGTCGACGATGACCCGCAGCCCCAGGTCGTGCGCCCGGGCGACGAGAGCGTCCGCGTCGGCGAGCGTGCCGAAGATCGGGTCGACGTCGCGAAAGTCCGCGACGTCGTATCCCGCGTCGCGCTGCGGGGAGGTGTAGAACGGCGAGAGCCACACCGCGTCGACGCCGAGCGCGACGAGGTGCTCCAGGCGCGAGGTGATGCCGGGCAGATCACCGATGCCGTCGCCGTCGGAGTCCGCCCACGACCGCGGGTAGACCTGGTAGATCACGGCGTCACGCCACCAGGCCCGGTCGTCGCGGGTCGTGCCGGACTGGTCCCCAGATGGCGTCCCGAGCATGGGCGCTACGTTACGGTCATGGCTCAGCGCACGCTCGTCCTCATCAAGCCCGACGCCGTCCGCCGCGGACTCGTGGGGGAGATCCTCCGGCGCTACGAGGCCAAGGGCCTCACGATCGTGGCGATGGAGCACCGCGCGATCGACGCGCAGATGGCCGACGCCCACTACGCCGAGCACGTCGAGCAGCCCTGGTACCCGCCGCTGCGGGAGTTCGCGGTGTCCGGCCCGCTCGTCTCGCTCGTGCTCGAGGGCGACGAGGCCATCGCGGTGGTCCGGCTGCTCAACGGCAAGACCGACGGACGCGTGGCCGATCCGGGCACGATCCGCGGCGATCTCTCGCTCTCGAACCGGGAGAACCTCGTGCACGCGTCCGACTCTGAGGAGTCGGCCGCTCGCGAGATCGGGCTCTGGTTCCCCCAGCTCTGAGGTGATCGTCGCGCGCCCGGCTCACCTCCGGGTCGCGGCGGCGATCGTCGCGCCCGCGACCGCCATGGCGCCGGCCCCGACGAGAAGACTCGTCGAGGACGACGTGTGCTCCGCCAGGACGCCCAGCAGGACGCCGGCGGCCGATGCCGACCCGAGGAACGCCATCGACGTGATCGACAGGGCGGTGCCGCGGTGGGCGTCGTCGACCCGCTCGTGCACCAGGGAGTTGTAGGTCGACCCGAATCCGGTGTGCACGAGGTAGCCGAGCCAGAATCCGGCCACCAGCAGCGCCGGACCCGTGGCGAGCGACATCGCCAGCAGCCCGACTCCCTCGATCGCGACCAGGGCGACGGCCACGCCCCGCGGACGACGTCGGCGCAGGATCCGGCTCACGACGGCCGAGCCCACCGACGCGAAGCCCCAGGCCGCCGCCGCGACGACGCCCATCTGGGCCGCGGCCTGGGCCCGGTCGCCGCTCAGCTCCGCGAGGCGGACCGGCATGAAGGTCTCGAGCGCGACGACGCCGACCGCGACGATCGTCATCGCGACGGCGAGTCCGCGCAGCCCGGGGCGGGCGACGGTCGCGACCCCGCCTCGCAGGGCCTCGGCCCACACGGCCCCGGTCGACGCCCCGCGCGGGGGAGCCGGGTCCATGAGCCAGGCGGCGGCTGCTCCCTGGACCAGGACGACCACGATCGCCACGCCGAAGGGCACCGCAAGCGTGACGGAGGTCGACCACGGCGCGACCGAGAGCAGCGCCGCCGTCGCGAGCGAGCCGGTGGCGATGCCGGCGCTGATGACGCTTCCGGCCCGCGCCAGCCCGGAGGGCACCTCGTGAGCCGCGCCACGGGCATGCTCGGCGTCGACGAACCACGCCTCCAGGGGGCCGCTGTCGAGGGCGCGGAACACTCCGGTGACGGCCCACGCGAGGGCGAAGGTCGCGACGGAGTCGGCCACGAGCACCAGGGCGTAGGCGGTTGCTGCGGCGGCCACGGACGCGAGCAGGACCGGGCGCCGGCCCCACGCGTCGGTCAGGGCGCCGCTCGGCACCTCCAGTAGCAGCACGACGACGCCCTGCGCGGCCATCGCGACGCCCAGCTCGGCCAGGGTCAGGCCCCGTTCCAGGGGCAGGAGGGCGGCTACGGGGATGATCAGGCCCGTCGCGAACCAGCGCAGGGCCAGGAGCGTCAGGTACCGGTGCGTGAGCGTCATGGGGCGCCCGGGAGCGCAAGCACGTGGAGCGCCACGAGGCGCTCGCCCCGGTGGTCGAGGTACTCGTGCACGACCTCGCTCAGACGTCCCACGAGCTCGGTCAGCTGGTCGTCGTCGAGGCGCAGGAGGTAGTCGGAGTGTCCGAGGTCGGGGTGCTCGTCGGACTTGACGGTGTCGAGCGCTGCGAGCTGGTGGGCGAGGTGCTCCTGCTGCACTCCGCGGACGACCGCCATCGCGGCGCGCCCCTCAGCGGTGTTCGACAGCGACGCGGGCAGCTCGGTGAGCTGGGCCGTGGCGCGCCATCGCCGCTCGCGGGCGTCGCGGGCCACGTCGTCGGTCACGAAGCCGTACCGCTCGAGCTGGCGCAGGTGGTACGACAGCGACCCGCTCGACTCGCCGAGCGCGCGGGCCAGCTCGCTCGCGGTCGACGGACCGGTACGGCGCAGCTCGGCGAGCGCGGTGATCCGGAGGGGATGGGCCAGGGCCTTGAGGGTGTCGACTCCGTCGACCACGCGGGTGCGCATTCCGCAAAGATATCTTTGCAAAGTGGCGGAGGCAATCATGCCGAGGGTGGGCACCTACGCTCGGGGCATGACCGAGGAACGGGCGCGCGCGGCCCTCGAGGTCCTCGTCCGACGTCGTCCGCGTGCTCGACGCTCAGGTCGCCGACGTCACGGAACCGACTGCCTCTGATCCCTCGGGGTGAGGTGGGCCGCGGCACGATGTGGACACTTCAACACCCAGATCGGCCCGCTACAGGTGTGAAAGTGACCACATCTGGTCGGGGCGGACCTCGATCGGGGGTGGCGCGTCAGTCGAGCGGCGGGGCGGCGATCGAGCCCAGGACGGCGTGGTACGTGCCGCGGACGTCCTCGGGCAGCCACACGACATCGTGATCCTTGGCCCCCAGGACCACGTCGCCCTCGAGACTGACCCAGTCGAGCGCCTGGCGGGGAGCGTCGCGCAGGGCCTTCTCGGTGTGCTCCGGTTCGAGCGCGACCAGCGTGACCCGCACGCGCATCTCGGCGTCGTTGGCGTTCGCGACGCCGATGCCCCAGAAGTCCTCGGGGTTCGCGGTGGCCTTCTTGTCGAGATCGACCATGACGGTCGTGGGCTCGGTGTCGAGGCCCGCGACCTCGATCTCGACCAGGTCGACGACCTCGGTGTCGACGAAGCGGACCGACCGGCACCCCGGGCCCTCGAAGCGCAGGACGTCCTTCGTGACCGAGTTCGAGGGCACCACGACCTGGCCACGCGTGAGGCCCTGCAGTGACGTCACGGTGACGAGCGGCAGCTCGCGCCCGTAGAAGTCGAGCGGGCGGAAGCGCAGCACCGGCACGAGGTCGGTGTCGGTGCTGTTGGTCATCGTGAGCACCTGGTCCAGGCCGCCGTCGGTCGCCTTCGCCTCGTACCGCACCGTCAGGGGTCGAGGCTTCTTCGTGAACAGGCCCATGGGACGACTCTAGACACCTGCGGGGCGCTGGTCCGACGGCGTTAGGCTGGAACCCATGTCCGTCGAGTCGTTGTTCCCCCGATTGGAACCGGTGCTGCCGCAGGTCAGCAAGCCCATCCAGTACGTCGGCGGTGAGCTCAACGCCACCCTGAAGGACTGGGACGCCGTCACCGTGCGGTGGGCGCTGATGTACCCCGACGCCTACGAGGTCGGCCTGCCCAACCAGGGCGTCCAGATCCTCTACGAGATCCTGAACGAGCGTGACTGGATCCTGGCCGAGCGCACGTACGCGGTCTTCCCCGACATGGAGCAGGTCATGCGGGACCACGAGATCCCGCAGTTCACGGTCGACGGGCACCGCCCCGTCAAGGCCTTCGACCTGCTCGGCGTGTCCTTCTCCACCGAGCTGGGCTACACGAACCTGCTCACGGCGCTCGACCTCGCCGGCATCGCGCTGCACGCGGTCGACCGCGGCGACGACGACCCGATCGTCCTGGTCGGCGGTCACGCCTCGTTCAACCCCGAGCCGGTCGCCGACTTCATCGACGCGGCCGTCCTGGGCGACGGCGAGGAGATCGTCCTGGCGATCAGCGACATCGTGCGTGAGTTCCGCGAGGAGGGCTCACCCGGTGGTCGCCACGAGCTGCTGCGCCGCCTCGCGGCCACCGGCGGCATCTACGTGCCGCAGTTCTACGAGGTCGACTACGACGCCGAGGGGTTCATCGAGGCCATCGTGGTCAACGAGCCGTCGGCTCCCGAGCGCGTCGCCAAGCACACGCTGATGGACCTCGACTCCTGGCCGTACCCCAAGACCCCGCTGGTGCCGCTGGCCGAGACGGTGCACGAGCGGTACAGCGTGGAGATCTTCCGGGGCTGCACGCGAGGGTGCCGCTTCTGCCAGGCGGGCATGATCACGCGGCCCGTGCGGGAGCGCTCGCTCCAGGGCATCGGGGAGATGGTCGCCAACGGCCTGGAGCAGTCGGGCCTCGACGAGGTCGGACTCCTGAGCCTCTCGAGCGCCGACCACTCCGAGATCGGCGAGCTCGCGACGCAGCTGGCCGATCGGTACGAGGGCACCAACACGTCGTTGTCGCTGCCCTCGACCCGGGTCGACGCGTTCAACATCTCGCTGGCCAACGAGTTCAGCCGCAACGGCCGCCGCTCGGGGCTCACGTTCGCCCCGGAGGGCGGCAGCGAGCGCCTGCGGCGGGTCATCAACAAGATGGTGTCGGAGGAGGACCTCATCCGCACCGTCGCCGCCGCGTACTCGCACGGCTGGCGGCAGGTCAAGCTCTATTTCATGTGCGGGCTGCCCACCGAGACCGACGAGGACGTCCTGCAGATCGGTGAGCTCGCCAAGCGCGTCATCGACACCGGGCGCGAGGCGTCCGGCCGCAAGGACATCCGCTGCACGGTCTCGATCGGCGGATTCGTGCCGAAGCCGCACACGCCGTTCCAGTGGGCCGCCCAGCTCGACCACGAGACGACCGACGAGCGGCTGCGCAAGCTGCGCGCCTCGGTGCAGTCGGACAAGAAGTACGGCAAGGCCATCGGGTTCCGCTACCACGACGGCAAGCCCGGCATCGTCGAGGGACTTCTGTCCCGCGGTGACCGCCGCGTCGGCAAGGTCATCGAGGCGGTGTGGCGCGACGGTGGCCGTTTCGACGGCTGGAGCGAGCACTTCTCCTACGACCGGTGGGCGACCATGGCGGAGCGGGCGCTGGCCGACGAGCCCGTCGACCTCGCCTGGTACACGACGCGCGAGCGGGGTGCCGAGGAGATCCTGCCGTGGGACCACCTCGACTCCGGCCTCGACAAGGACTGGCTCTGGGAGGACTGGCAGGACGCACTGGCCGACGACCCGGTCGAGGTCGAGGACTGCCGCTGGACCCCGTGCTTCGACTGTGGCGTCTGCCCGAGCATGGACACCGACATCCAGATGGGGCCGACCGGCCAGAAGCTCCTGCCGCTGAGCGTGGTCTGACGTGGCCTCGGCCGGACCGGTGGCGGTCGACCGCGCCGGGCCCCGCGATGTCGGTTCCGCCGCCGCGTTCAGCGTCGTGGCGGGACTCGCGTCCGCGATCCCGATCGGCCGGGCCTCCCGGCGCGCCCGGCGTCTCGTCGCGGGAGCCTCGGCGGTCGTGGCGGGAGCGGCCGCGGCCCGGCTCACCGCAGCCGCTGCCTCGGCCGAGCGTGAGGCTGCGGCCGACGGGCCGGCACCACCGCCCACGGCGCGCCAGGGTGTCGGACCTGCGGTGGCCGGCGCGGTGGCCGCGGGCGCGACCGCCGGCACCGTGCTCGCGTCGATCGCGATGGACCGTCGCTTCGAGGCCTTCCTGGGCCGGCGGGGCGTTCGCCGACCCCGGCTCGTGATCGGCGTCGTCGCGGGGCTGGGGTCGTTCGCGATGGACCGGCTCGAGGGACTCGTCGAGCCGCCGCAGCGGGGTCGTTAGGAGCCGTCGAGCTCGTCCTCGAGCAGCCGGTCGCGCGCCACGAGCATGCCGACCGGTCCCAGCAGCAGGGCGGCCACCATCAGGACGATCACGGGCACGTCCCACGCGCCCGTGAGGTCGTGCAGGAGCCCGGTGCCGAACGGTCCGAGACCTGCGACGAGGTAGCCGACCGACTGCGCGAAGGCCGACAGTCCGGCCGTGCCGCCCGCCGACGCGGTCCGGCGGCCGAACATCGTGAGCACCCACGTGAAGGCGGTGCCGCCGAGCCCCAGCAGCGCGGCCCACAGGAACGGGGCCGAGGCGGGAGCCAGCAGCACGCCGAGCCAGCCGGACGCCGTGACGATCGCGAAGAACCAGGGCAGCACGGGCCGATCTGCCGTGCGCCGGATGAGGGTCGGCAGCAGGAGCGTGACCGGGATGCCCACCGCAGGCACCAGGCCCTGGGCGAGCCCGGCCTGGCCGGAGTCGAGCCCCGCGTCGATCAGGATCGCCGGGAACCACCCGAACTGCGCGTAGGCCTGAGCCGACTGCAGCCCGAAGAACACGGCGCAGGCCCAGGCCAGCGGACTGCGGGCCAGGCGCGCGAGCGTGGGTCCGCGGGGGCGGTCGAGGCGCCCGGCCCGCCCGTCGCGCAGCGCGAGGGGCACCCACGGCAGCAGTGCGGCCAGGGCCAGCACGGCCCAGGCGCCCAGGCCGATGCGCCAGTCGCCGAACGTGTCGGCGATCGGCACCGTCAGCACCGATCCGAGCGTCGCGCCTCCCATCAGGGCGGCACCGTAGAGCGAGCTGATGAGGGGTAACCGGTCCGGGAAGTGCTCCTTCGCCAGGGCGGGGAGCGCCACGTTCCCGATGGCGCACCCGGCCAGCGAGACGACCGTGAGCGCCAGGAACGGGATCGGCGCGTCGACGAGCGGGCGCAGGGCCAGTCCTGCACCCGAGACGAGCAGAAGCGCCGCTGCCGTGCGGTCGAGCCCGAGGGCCCGCACGACGCGGGCCGTCGTCGCACCGAAGACCGCGAAGCACAGCACCGGCAGCGTCGTCAGGACGCCCGCCACCGTCGCGCTCATCCCGAGATCGGCCCGCAGCGGATCGAGCACGACCCCCACGCTGCCGACCGCGACCCGCAGGTTGAGGGCGAGCATCACGATCGCGGCGCCGACCAGCCACGCCGATCTCGGTCGTGCTGTGGCGATCAGCGGTGGACGGGTCACCGCACCATTCTGGGTGCCGTGTCCACCTCGACTAGCCTCGGGTGGGTGAGCACCACCCTGGAGGGAACGCCGAACCCCGAGGCGCCGAACCCGCAGCTGCCGATCGTGCAGAAGCTGCGGGTCCGCTACGCCAAGCGGGGCCGGCTGCGGTTCACGAGCCACCGCGACTTCGGGCGGGCCTTCGAGCGGGCCGTGCGCCGGGCGAAGGTGCCGATCGGCTACTCCTCGGGCTTCACGCCGCACCCGAAGATCTCGTACGCCAACGCGGCCCCCACGGGCGCCGCCAGCGAGGCCGAGTTCCTCGAGATCGGGCTGACCCGCGAGTGCGACCCTGACGCGGTGCGCGAGGGACTCGACGCGGCGCTACCGCCGGGACTCGACATCGTGGCGGTCGTCCCGGCCACGCCGGGCACGTTCGCCGACCGGCTCGAGGCGTCCCGGTGGTGCATCGAGATCCCCGGCGCGACGGGGCTCGAGGACGCGGCCACGGGCTTCCTGGCCGCCCCCGCGGTGACCGTGGAACGGATGACGAAGCGGGGTCTGCGTGACATCGACGTCCGGGGCGCGGTCGACACCCTGGTCGTGCACGGCGACCGGGTCGACGTCGTCGTGCGGAGCATGATCCCGACGGTGCGCCCGGACGACGTCGTCGGCGCGTTGCGTCAGTTCGGGGCCGTCGTCTCGGGGGCCACGATCGCGACGCGCATCGAACAGGGACCCCTCGTCGACGGGGTCGTGGTCGACCCGCTCACCTGACCCCGGGACCACCGAGATCCAGGTGACGTCCCGGTGGCCGTGAGGTGACTGTGCGATACTGGCGACGGTCGTTCCTGCGTCACTGACGCTGTTCGGCCGGACAGAACGCAGGACCACCATCGTGGTGGGACCCGCCTCGACCGCGACGCACCCACCAGGTGTCGACCGCGGCGGCGCACCCCAGCACCCTGACGGCCCTGGCCGCCGTCCCCGACCGCCCGGTCGGAACCGCCCCAGACTTCGAGCCCGCGTGCCGGGCCGTGACACTCCTCGAACCGCCCGCGGGCGGCCGAGGTGAAGGAGAGCAGATGCTCGACGAGGACCCCACCCCGACCCCCACCACCGAGCAGGGCGGGTCCACCCGCTCGACGTCGCGACCGCGGCGCCGCGCCGCTGGCCGTCCTGCAGGACCGCCGGTGGCGGTGAGCGGCGACATCTTCGCCGCCCCCGGCGAGGCGGCGCCGTCGGCCCCCGAGGCCGCAGCCGAGGGCGAGTCGAGCACCGACGCGGTCGAGGGACCCAAGGCCGGCGGCACGCGTGTCACGAGCCGGGCCAAGCCGACGGGCGGGCGCCGGTCGCGTCAGGCCCCTGCGACCGCCAAGGCCGACAGCAAGGTCGACACCACGGACGACAGCAAGGTCGACACCGCGGACGACGCTGAGGTCGAGCTCGAGGACGACCTCACCGACGAGCTGACCGACGACGTGGACTCCGTCGACCCCGTCGACGAGGACCCCGAGGACGACGCGGAGACCGGCGCAGGCGAAGTGGTGACGCCGGGGATCGGCGGGCTGCTCTTCCAGGCCCCGCCCGCCGTGCGGGCCCCCGCGCGCCGGCGTGCGGCAGCCGACACCGAGGACGACGACGAGGACGACGACCGCTCCTCGGGCGGCAACCGGGGTCAGCGTCAGCGCTCCGAGCGCTCCGAGCGTGACGACAGCTCCAGTCCCGCTGACGAGAACGACTCCGACCAGGACGACGACTCCGACGACGAGGACGGCGGCGCTGGCAAGCGTCGTCGCCGCAGCCGCGGTGGTCGTCGTCGGCGCAAGGGCGGCGGGGGCCAGCAGGGCAGCGACGACGACGCCGCGCAGGAGAACGAGGACGACCAGTCCGACGGAGCCGGCGACGACTCCGACGACGAGACGGGTGGCTCGGGCACGACGCGGCGCCGCCGCAGCCGTCGACGGGCGGGCGACGGCTCGGGTGGGGCCGGCTCGGCCGACGACCCGGAGAACACCGTGGTCCGGGTCCGTGAGGGACGTTCGGCCGAGGACGAGATCACCGGTGTCACCGGGTCCACCCGGCTCGAGGCCAAGAAGCAGCGTCGGCGTGAAGGTCGCGAGGCCGGACGCCGTCGGGCCCCGATCGTCAGCGAGTCGGAGTTCCTGGCCCGCCGCGAGGCCGTCGACCGTGAGATGATCGTGCGTCAGCACGTCGGGTCCGGGGCCGGCTCGAGCGCTGCCTCCGACACCTACACCCAGATCGCGGTGCTCGAGGACAAGGTGCTCGTCGAGCACTACGTCGCCCGCGAGTCACAGACCTCCCTGATCGGCAACGTCTACCTGGGCAAGGTCCAGAACGTGCTGCCGAGCATGGAAGCCGCATTCGTCGACATCGGCGCCGGTCGCAACGCCGTCCTGTACGCGGGCGAGGTCGACTGGTCGACCCTCGGCAACGGCAAGGCCCGCAAGATCGAGGACGCGTTGACGCCGGGGCAGACCGTGCTGGTGCAGGTCTCGAAGGACCCGATCGGCCAGAAGGGTGCCCGCCTCACGAGCCAGATCAGCCTCCCGGGCCGGTTCCTGGTCTTCGTGCCCGGCGGCCAGAACAACGGCATCTCGCGCAAGCTGCCCGACACCGAGCGCGCGCGCCTCAAGACGCTCCTCAAGGAGGTCCTGCCGGAGGACGCCGGCGTCATCGTGCGCACGGCTGCCGAGGGCGCCACCGAGGAGCAGCTGACGCGCGACGTCACCTCGCTCAAGGCCCGCTGGGACGACATCGAGCGCAAGGTCGCGGCCGGTCGCGCGCCCGAGCTGCTCTACGCCGAGCCCGACCTCGTCATCAAGGTCGTCCGCGACCTGTTCAACGAGGACTTCTCCTCGCTCGTGGTCGAGGGCCGCGAGGCGTGGGACAACATCTCGAGCTACGTCGGCCACGTGGCCCACGACCTCGCCGATCGCCTCACGCTGTGGGAGCCCGGCGAGGACACGGCCTCCGACGTCTTCGCCGAGTACCGGGTCGACGAGCAGATCCACAAGGCGCTCGACCGCAAGGTCTGGCTGCCGTCCGGCGGCTCGCTCGTCATCGACCGCACCGAGGCCATGACGGTCGTCGACGTCAACACCGGCAAGTTCACCGGCTCCGGGGGCAACCTCGAGGAGACGGTCACCAAGAACAACCTCGAGGCCGCCGAGGAGATCGTCCGCCAGCTCCGCCTGCGCGACATCGGCGGCATCATCGTGATCGACTTCATCGACATGGTCCTGGAGTCCAACCGTGATCTCGTGCTGCGCCGGCTGGTCGAGTGCCTCGGCCGCGACCGCACGCGTCACCAGGTCGCCGAGGTCACCTCGCTCGGTCTGGTGCAGATGACCCGCAAGCGCATCGGCACGGGTCTGCTCGAGTCGTTCAGCACCGACTGCGACCACTGCAAGGGCCGTGGCGTGCAGCTGCACGCCGAGCCGGTCGAGCCCCGCAAGGACGACGGTCGTCGTCGCGGTGGCCGTGGCGGTCGTGGCGGCCAGGGTGGCCAGGGCGGTTCCGGGAACGGCGGCGGTCAGCAGTCCAAGGGCGGCGCCACCGCGTCCCGCGCGGACGACGGCGACTCGGTCAAGGACGGCGGTGCCAAGCGCGGCCCAGCCAAGGACAGCCCAGCCAAGGACGGTGCTGCCAAGGACGGTGCTGCCACCGACGGCGCTGCCCAGGATGGGGACGCCAAGAACGACGAGTCCACGAGCGGCGGCGCCACGGGCCGCCGGCGGGGCGGTCGCGCCCGCCAGCAGTCCGCGCCGACCGACGAGACGGGCGCTGACTCCGGCGCCACCGACGAGCTCGCCGCGGTCGACGCGCCGACGTCCGACGCCCCGGCCACCGAGGCTGCCGCGCCGGCTCCGCAGGACGACCAGAAGGCTCCGCAGGACGACGAGAGCGCTGCCCCGCCGGCGGCGGAGGCCGTCTCGGAGCCGGGTGTGACCGATCCGAAGGCGTCGGACGACGCACCCGTTTTGACCGAGGAGGGTCAGGCTCCGTAGACTTGACCGTCGGTGTGCTCACGGATCGTCGTGACGCGCCCCTCTGATTCGGATGCGCCGTCCGCGCGCATCAGTCCCGCAAGGCTTTCGACGAAGGAATTCCCCGTGGTGTACGCAATCGTGCGCAGTGGCGCCGGCCAGCAGAAGGTGGCCGTCGGCGACGTCATCGAGATCGACCAGGTGGCCTCGGCCGCCGGCGAGTCCGTCTCGCTTCCCGCCGTGCTCCTGGTCGACGGCGACGCCGTCACGACCGATGCCGCCAAGCTGGCCAAGGTCAGCGTGACGGCCGAGGTGCTCGGTGGCACCAAGGGCAAGAAGATCATCATCCAGAAGTACAAGAACAAGACCGGGTACAAGAAGCGCCAGGGGCACCGTCAGAAGTTCACCCAGGTCAAGATCACCGGAATCAAGTAGAGGACCTGACACATGGCTCACAAGAAGGGCGCGGCGTCCACCAAGAACGGCCGCGACTCCAATGCCCAGCGACTCGGCGTCAAGCGCTTCGGTGGCCAGGAGGTGAACGCCGGCGAGATCATCGTCCGCCAGCGTGGCACCCACTTCCACCCCGGCACCAACGTCGGCCGCGGTGGCGACGACACCCTGTTCGCGCTCTCGGCCGGTGCCGTGGAGTTCGGCACCAAGCGCGGCCGCAAGGTCGTCAACATCGTCCCGTCGTCGGTCTGATCCGGCGCTGACGCAAGGCTCTTCGGCAGGAGGGCGGTCCGCCAGGTGCGGGCCGTCCTCCTGCTGCTTTCTTTCCACGTGTGACACCGAGGAGGTGACATGGCGATCCCCAGCTTCATCGACCGCGTGACGCTGCAGGTCTCGGGCGGATCAGGCGGCCATGGCGTCGCCTCGGTCCATCGCGAGAAGTTCAAGCCGCTCGGCGGGCCCGACGGCGGCAACGGCGGCCACGGTGGCGACGTGATCCTGCGGGTCGCGGCCGACGTCACCACCCTGATCGACTACCACCACGAGCCCCGGCGCGCGGGCGGCAAGGGCATGCCCGGTGCGGGCTCGAACCGCAGCGGTGCCAACGGCGAGAACCTGGTGTTGCCGGTGCCGGACGGCACGGTCGTCCGTGACGCCGCGACGGGTGAGCAGCTGGCCGACCTGATCGGTGTCGGCACCGAGGTCGTCATCGCGGCGGGTGGTCGCGGCGGGCTCGGCAACGCGGCGCTGGCCTCGTCCAAGCGCAAGGCCCCCGGATTCGCGCTCAAGGGCGAGCCGGGCGACGAGCTGAGCGTGACTCTCGAGCTCAAGGTCGTGGCCGACATCGGCCTCGTGGGCTTCCCGAGCGCCGGCAAGTCCAGTCTCATCGCGGCCCTGTCGCGGGCGCGCCCCAAGATCGCCGACTACCCCTTCACGACGCTGGTGCCGAACCTCGGCGTCGTCACGGCAGGTCAGACGACCTTCACGGTCGCCGACGTGCCCGGCCTGATCGAGGGCGCCAGCGAGGGCAAGGGCCTCGGCCACGACTTCCTGCGGCACATCGAGCGCTGTGCGGCCCTGGTGCACGTCATCGACTGCGCGACCGTCGAGCCCGGCCGGGACCCGCTGACCGATCTCGACGTCATCGAGAACGAGCTGGCGCGTTACGCCGAGGCCACCGAGACCGATCTCCTGGACCGGCCCCGGCTCGTGGCCCTGAACAAGACCGACGTCCCCGACGCCGCCGAGATCGCCGAGTTCGTGCGCGCCGACCTGGTCGCCCGGGGCCTGCGGGTCTTCGACGTCTCGGCGGCCAGCCACGCGGGTCTGCGGGAGCTGAGCTTCGCGATGGCCGACATCGTCACGTCGCGCCGTGACGCCGAGCCTGACGCACCCCCCACGCGGATCGTGCTGCGGCCCCGCGCCGAGGCCGGTGTCGACGCCGAGTTCACGGTCGTGCGCAAGGGCCCCGAGGACGCCCCCCAGTGGGTCGTCCGGGGCGAGAAGCCCAAGCGGTGGGTGCGTCAGACCGACTTCTCCAACGACGAGGCCGTCGGCTTCCTGGCCGACCGTCTCAACCGGTTGGGCATCGAGGACCGCCTGCTGCAGCTGGGTGCCGAGGCAGGCGACGACGTCATCATCGGCGGCACGGGCCCCGAGGACGACGGCGCCGTGGTGTTCGACTTCGATCCCCAGACCCCGGCCGGCGCCGAGGTGCTCGGCCCGCGTGGCGGCGACCTCCGCTTCGACGAGAACGACCGCCGCACCAACCGGCAGCGCCGTGACGACCTGGCCGCCCGACGAGCCGCCGAGGCCGAGGCGTTGCAGGCCCGCAGCGTGTTGGACGACGACGACTACTTCGAGCCCGACGACGGTGACGACTCCGGCAGCGACGAGGGTGTGGAGGTCGTGCAGCTTGACGAGGAGACCGACGCGCGATGAGCCGCGTGGTCGTCAAGATCGGGTCGTCGTCCCTGACGACGCCGGACGGTCACATCGACCCTGACCGGCTCGAGCTCCTGGTCGAGGCGATCGCCGCGGCTCGCCATCGCGGCGACGACGTCGTGCTCGTGAGCTCCGGAGCGATCGCGGCCGGTCTCGGGCCGCTCGGCCTGCCGGAGCGACCCCGTGACCTGGCCACGCAGCAGGCGGCGGCCAGTGTGGGCCAGGGTGCGCTGATGGCCGAGTACTCCAGCCGGTTCGCGGTCCGCGGACTCACGGTCGGCCAGGTGCTGCTGACGGTCGACGACGTGACCCGGCGCAGCCACTACCGCAACGCGCACCAGACGTTCGCCAAGCTGCTCGAGCTCGGCATCGTGCCGGTCGTCAACGAGAACGACACCGTCGCGACGAGCGAGATCCGGTTCGGCGACAACGACCGGCTGGCGGCACTCGTGGCCCACCTCGTGCACGCCGATCTGCTCGTGCTGCTCTCGGACGTCGACGGCCTCTACACCGCCCACCCCGCCGAGCCGGGCTCGCGTCCCATCTCGACAGTGTCGGACGAGTCCGACCTGGCCGGGGTCGACATCGCCCGGGTGGGCTCGGCGGTCGGCACCGGGGGGATGGTCACCAAGGTCGAGGCCGCCCGCATCGCCACGGCCGCTGGCATCCCGGTCGTCCTGACCCGCGCGGACCGGGCTGCCGCGGCGCTCGAGGGCCGCGACGTGGGCACGCGTTTCGCGACGACGGGCAAGCGCCGGTCGTCGCGGCTGCTCTGGCTGGCGCACGCGAGTCAGACCAAGGGGTCGGTCGTGCTCGACGACGGCGCCGTCCGGGCGCTGACCGAGCGCGGCGCGTCGCTGCTCGCCGCCGGGGTCACCGGGGTCACGGGGGAGTTCGCCGCCGGCGACCCGGTCGACCTGGTCGACGCTGCCGGGACGGTCGTGGCCCGCGGGCTCGTGAACTTCGACAGCAGCGAGCTGCCGGGCCTGCTCGGACGGTCGACCGCCGATCTCGTGGCCGATCACGGGCCCGACTACGACCGCGAGGTCGTGCACCGCGACGACCTCATGATCCTGCGGCGCTCCCGCTAGTCCTGCGGATCCAGCCTCCCGGGGCCGCCACGCGCCGAACGGCGCGGCGGCGATGCGCGGCTGGCGTCATGGGATCAGAGCGCGCTGCGGGCCGGGCGTCGATCGATTCTGGGATGTTCGTCCAACGTCGAGGAGCGCCGCTCCGCGCAGTCGTCGTGGGCGGAACGGGCGGTGCAGGATCGCCGCGAGTCAACCGGCCGGGAGACCTGACTACGCCGATCTTTGGGGGGCGACGTGACGGTGCGCAGGACCATGACCGACGCCCGGGCGGCGGGGGCGACACCGGGGAGCGCGCGGTGACGGCCGCGGGGCAGCGGCAGGGGCCGACCCTGCGCCCCTCGCTGCGGGATGTGCAGGCGGCCGAGGCGTCGTCGCGTCTGAGCCAGGCCAGCTGCGTCGGGCGCGAGCTGGAGTGGGCCGAGGGCGAGCAGGTCTGGACCGAGGCGCGGTCCATCGAGGAGGCCCTGGCCGCGGCGGCCCCGCTGATCGAGATCTGCCAGGGCTGCCCCGTGCGTGCCGCCTGTGCCCAGTGGGCCGAGATCGACCGGTACACCGGCGTCGCGGGGGGCCGGCCCTACGTGCGGGGCGTGCACCGCCCGTACGCCTGGGCGCACCGCCGCGACCTGGACCGCGAGGAGCAGGACGAGCCGACGCGGCGCCGAGCCCGCTAGCAGGGTGCCCGCACGGCCGCGGCATAGAATCCGCGCATGAGCCTGCGGTCCCACGACGCCCCCACGACGGTCCGCGACGCGGTGCACGCGACGGCGCGGCGGGCCCGAGAGGCCTCTGCCACGCTCGCGACCGCCACGCGCGCGACCAAGGACGCCGCGCTCCTCGCGGCGGCCGACGCCTTGGTCGAGGCCACGGACCGCATCGTCTCGGCCAACGACCTCGACGTCGAGGCCGCGCGGGCCTCCGGCACGGGGGAGAACGTCGTCGACCGGTTGCGCCTCGACCCGGCCCGGGTCGCCGCGTTCGCGCAGGGGGTGCGCGACATTGCGACGCTGCCGGACCCGATCGGTGAGGTGGTGCGCGGATCGGTGCTGCCCAACGGCCTGCGACTGACGCAGGTCCGGGTGCCGATGGGCGTGATCGGCATGATCTACGAGGGCCGGCCGAACGTCACGGCCGACGCCGCCGCGATCTGCCTCAAGGCGGGCAGCGCGGTCGTGCTGCGTGGCTCGGCGTCCGCCGCGCGCTCCAACGCCGTCATCGTCGATGTCATGCGGGGCGCGATCGAGCGGACGGGCCTGCCGGCCGACCTGATCTCGCTCCTGGCGAGCGATGACCGCGCCTCGGCGACCGAGCTCATGCGCGCCCGTGGCCTGGTCGACCTGGTCATCCCGCGCGGCGGTGCCGGCCTGATCCGCGCCGTGGTGGAGGAGTCGACCGTGCCGGTGATCGAGACCGGCACCGGCAACTGCCACGTGTACGTCGACGCCGAGGCCGACCTGGCCATGGCGCTCGACATCGTGGTCAACGCCAAGACCCATCGCACGAGCGTCTGCAACGCCGCGGAGTCGCTGCTCGTGCACCGTGACGTCGCCGACGCGTTCCTGCCCGAGGTCGTCCGTGCCCTGCGCGACCACGGTGTCCTGATCCACGGCGACGACGCCTTCCGGGCGACCGACCCGGCCGTCGTGCCGGCCACCGACGACGACTACGCCACGGAGTACCTGGACCTGGAGATCTCCGCTCGCGTGGTCGAGTCGGTCGACGACGCGATCGCGCACGTGCGGCGGTTCTCCTCCGGCCACACCGAGGCGATCGTCACGCGATCGGCGACGACGGCCCGCCAGTTCACGCTCGGCGTCGACTCGGCCGCGGTCATGGTCAACGCCTCCACGCGGTTCACCGACGGCGGTGAGTTCGGCTTCGGGGCCGAGATCGGCATCTCGACCCAGAAGCTGCACGCACGCGGTCCGATGGGTCTGCAGGAGATGACCACCACGACCTACGTCGTGGAGGGTGACGGCCACGTGCGCTGACCGCGGCGTGGCGGCCCGAGGGCGCTGGTAGATTGTGCGCATGCTTTCCACGATCTTGGTCGCCGCTGCCGAGCACTCCGAGCACGCCGAGGAAGCCGCCGTCAACCCGTACATCATCGGTGCGGTGGCGCTCGGCATCCTCTTCTCGCTGCTGTTCATCCTGCTGGCCTTCGGCAAGGGCCGCGAGCACACCTGAGCACGAACCACGCCCCGCTCCGGCCTTCTGCCCCACGGCGGAGGGTCGGTGTCATGGGTGGCACGTTCGACCCCATCCACCACGGCCACCTCGTGGCCGCCAGCGAGGTGCAGGCCACGTTCGGGCTGGACGAGGTCGTCTTCGTCCCCACGGGCCAGCCCTGGCAGAAGGTCGACCGTGAGGTGTCGCCGGCCGAGCACCGCTACCTGATGACCGTGATCGCGACGGCGGCGAACCCGCGTTTCGAGGTCAGCCGGGTCGACATCGACCGCAGCGGCCCGACCTACACGGTCGACACCCTGACCGACATCGCTCGGCAGCGCCCGGACGCCGACCTGTTCTTCATCACGGGGGCCGACGCCATGGCGCAGATCCTCACCTGGCGCGATCACGACGAGATCTTCGAGCTGGCGCAGTTCGTGGCGTGCACCAGGCCGGGGCACGACCTGGACGAGTCGATGCTCGCCCACCTGCCGCAGGACCGGGTCACGGTGCTCGAGATCCCGGCCCTGGCCATCTCCTCGACCGACTGCCGCGACCGCGTCCGCAGCGGCCAACCCGTCTGGTACCTCGTGCCGGACGGCGTCGTCCAGTACGTCGCCAAGCACGAGCTCTACGCCTCCACCGACCAGGGAGTTCCCACCGCATGACCGCCACCGAGCTCGCCCTCGACCTGACCCGCATCGCCGCGGCCGCCGCGACCGAGAAGTCGGCCACGAACCTGCGTGCGTTCGACGTGTCCGACCAGCTCTTCATCACCGACGTGTTCCTGATCTGCTCGGTCACGAGCTCCACGCAGGCGCGCGCGGTGCAGGACGAGGTCGAGGACCGGCTCCGCGAGCGTGGCGCGAAGGCCGTGCGCCGCGAGGGCGCCCGTGAGGGGCGCTGGATCCTGCTCGACTTCACCGACATCGTCGTGCACGTCCAGCACGTGGAGGAGCGGGAGTTCTACGCCCTCGAACGACTGTGGCGCGACTGCCCCGAGCTCTCGGTCGCATGACGGGCGCTGACCGATGAGCCGGCAGGTCATCGTCTGGCGCCACGGGCGCACGGAGTGGAACGTCGCCGGGCGGGTCCAGGGACAGACCGACACCCCGCTGGACGAGGTCGGGGTGCAGCAGGCCGAGGCGGCTGCGCTGCGCCTGGCGGCCCTGGAGCCGCACCGCATCGTCTGCAGCGACCTGCAGCGGGCCCGCCACACGGCCGAGGCACTGGGTCGGGTGGCCGGCGTCGAGGTCGAGCCCGACGCGCGGTTCCGGGAGATGAACTTCGGCGCGCGTGAGGGACTCACGTGGCAGGAGTCGTTCGAGAAGTTCCCGGACGCGATGCGGGCCTGGATCGGCGGAGACGAGACCCAGATCCCCGACACCGAGACGCACCTCGAGGCGGGGGAGCGGTTCGCTGCGGCCCTGCACCAGGAGCTCGAGAGCCTCCCCGCCGACGCGACCCTCGTCGTGGTGGCCCACGGTGCCGTGATCCGCACGGGGGTGTGCTCCTTCCTGGGGTTCCCGCAGGCCACGTGGCGCACGTTCGGCGCCCTGAGCAACTGCTCGTGGTCGGTGCTCACCGAGTCCGGACCCCCGCAGCACCGCTACTGGCGGCTCACGGAGTGGAACGCGGGCACGTTGCCCGAGCCGGTCATGACCGACGACGACTGACCCGGTTTGGTGCTCGCGGGGGGCATCTACTAAGGTTGGTGATCGGCCTTCGGGTCACCCATCACGGGGCATTGGCGCAGTTGGTAGCGCGCTTCCATGGCATGGAAGAGGTCAGGAGTTCGAATCTCCTATGCTCCACTCGTCGTCGAGGGCCCCACTCATGTGGGGCCCTCGACGTTTTGCTGTGCCGCGTGGGCCCTCGGCGACGGAGTCGCCTGTGTTCTGCTCGTCATCGAGGGCTCCACACGGCTGAGGCCCTCTCATGGGCCGCGAAGTCTGAGCTGAAGGAGCGGGTCGAGTGTTTCGTGAGGTCCCGGTTCTCCCGGTCGTGATTCCCCTCGCCGTCGCCTCCCTGGTGGCGATGCTGTGGCACCTGCGCCGACGCGCCATGCTCACGGTCCCCCGTGCCGCTGTGGCCGTGGTGCTGTGCGTGTACGTCGCCGGGGTCGTGGCGAACACCGTGTTCCCCGTCTACCTGGACAAGCCCGGCGGACCTGGTCACTGGGCGGTCTACCTCATGCCGTTCGCGGACTACGGGCTCGGCGACGCCGTGACGAACGTCGTCGTGTTCCTGCCGGTGGGGGTGCTGGTGACGCTGCTGCTGCCCCGGGCCTCGTGGTGGGGGATCGTCGGCATCGCGACAGCCTTCAGTCTCCTGATCGAGGGGACACAGCTCGTGACGGCACGCTTCCTGGCCGGTGGCCACGTCGCCGACGTGAACGACCTGATCTTCAACGTCGTCGGCGCCGTGCTCGGTCTGGGCGTGTACTGCGGACTGGTCCGGATCTCGCCGATCGCGGCCGTCGTCGAGCGGTTCCGCTGGCGCTGAGCGACTCTCCTATGCTCCAGGTGCCCGTTGCGCGCCTCCAGGGGAGCGTGTCCCGACCCAGGAGCTCTCCATGATCATCGCCGGACTCGTCCTCGCCAGCGCCGCGGCGCTGCTCCACGTCTACATCTTCTATCTCGAGTCCGTCGCGTGGACCACCACGGCCCGTGGCGTCTTCGGCACGACGGCCGCGCAGGCCGAGGCGACGAAGGAGATGGCCTTCAACCAGGGCTTCTACAACCTGTTCCTCGTGGTCGTGACCGTGGTGGGCGTCGCGCTCGTCGCGGCCGATGAGCGGGCCGCCGGCGCGGCCCTGGTGCTCGCTGGCGCTGGCTCGATGACCGCCGCAGCAGCGGTCCTGCTGATCTCGTCGCCCGACAAGCGCCGTGCGGCGCTCACCCAGGGCGTCCTCCCGCTGCTGGGCACGGTCGCGGTGGTCGTCGGCCTGCTCGCCTGACGGCGGCGCCTAGGTCGAGGGCAGGCGCCGGGCCAGGAGCGTCGTGACGGCTCCGGCGAGCACCAGGACGCCGAGAGCGGCCTGCAGGCTGACGAGGTCGGACACGCCGCCGATCGCGGGTGAGGTGACGAGGAACCCGATCCGCATGAGCCAGCCGAGGATCGCGATGCCCGTTCCCTCGGGGAGCCCCGGCAGGCGTCCGGCCGCGGCGAAGGCCGCCGGCACCAACGTCGCACTGCCGAATCCGGCCAGGGCGAATCCGGCGAGCACCAGCGGGTACCCGGGCGCCGCCACGACCAGGACGCCGCCCGCGGCGATCAGCAGGCCGCCGGAGCGCGCGACGGGGGAGCGGCCCCAGCGGTCGGTCATGGGGTCGCCGAGGAGTCGTCCGACGAACTGCGCGCCGATCGCGACGGTCAGCCCGAGGCTCGCCACGGCGGCCGGTGCGGCGGTGTCGCGGGCCAGGTAGAGCACCGACCAGCTGTTGGCGACCTCCTCCGCGGTCGTGCCGGCCACGGCCAGCGCGACCAGCGGCAGCAGCAGGCGCCACGGACGATGCGGAGAGGCGTCGGACCCACCCCGTGCGCGGTCCTGCTCGGCGCGCAGGTCCTCCCGCACGTCCGGCGGGACCACGGCGAGCCGGCACGCGACGACGGCCACGACGGCCCAGATCGCGCTGTTGGCGATCATCTGGGTCGAGATCGAGACGTCCGCGGCGACCGCGCCGGCCCCGATCAGGCCGCCGGTCGCGGCCCCGATCGACCACAGGGCGTGGAACGAGTTCACGACCGATCGCTCGCGCCACTGCTCGACCAGTACCCCTTGGACGTTCTGGGCGGCGTCGACGACGGCATCGGTGGCCCCCGCCACGAGCATCGCGACGACGTACGCCGCGACTCCCAGGCCCGCATCGGCACTGACGCCCGCCATGGCCATCCCCGCCGCGAGCGCCACGGATCCGGAGGCGTTGGTGCGCAGGGTCCCGAAGCGCCGGATGACGCGTCCGGCGAGCGCGGCGGCGAGCAGCGCCCCCATGGGAAACGCCACCACGACGAGTCCGAACTCGCTGTTGCTCAACGAGAACGCGGCCTTGATCTCGGGGTACCGCGGGAGCAGGGCGGCGAACAGGACGCCGTTGGTGAAGAACATCAATGACACCCCGACGCGAGCTCGCCCGGGGGACGGGACGCGGGGGGAACGCATCAGCGCGCTACAGGACCAGCGCGAGCACGATGACCGGCGGCAGGGACACGAGCGAGGCGATGCTCGTGACCATCGTCATGGTCTTGAGGGCGCCCTGCGTCGTCAGATTCAGCAACGACTTGAACATCCAGAAGAAGTTGCTGTTGACCTGCAGGGCGAACATCGCGCCCGACGCGATCGCCAGACCGATCGCGACCGGCGCGACACCGGTGGAGCCCACGACGGGCGCGATGATGCCGGCCGCCGCGATGGCCGCGACCGAGACCGAGCCGATGGCCAGGTGCAGCACGGCGGCGATGAACCAGGCCAGCAGGATCGTCACGACGACCGGTGCGCCCGCGTCCGCCGAGAACAGGCCGGCGAGGGTCTGGTCCATGCCGGTGGCCGAGATGACCTCGCCGAGCGATCCGCCGATGCCGGTGATCAGCAGGATCTCGCCGGTCGTCCTGAAGCCACCGGAGAGCGCCTCGTCGGTGCGGTCCCGGCCCGACTTCCAGCGCGAGAGCGTGTAGGCCCCGAGCAGTCCGATGAAGAGGGCCACCGTGGCGTTGCCGAGGAATCCGATGAGGGGCGTCGAGAAGCCGCGGACGTCGGCGACGGCACCGAACGCGATGAGCACGAGCGGCACGAGGATCGGCAGGAGCAGCACGCCCAGCGGCAGGCCGGAGTCCAGGTCGTCGGCCGCCTGGACCGCGGCATCGTCGTTGGTGACGGCGTCGACGTCCTCGATCGCCTCGGGCTCCTCGTCGGTCCTGGGGTTCCAGTAGCGGGTGCGCAGCAGGACGGCGAACAGCAACGTCGTGGCGATCGCGGTGATCGGCCCCAGGAAGATCCCGTAGACCAGGTACTCGCCGAGCTTGACGTCGAGCAGGCTCGCGATCGAGACGGCGGCCAGGCCCGGGACGACGAAGACGTAGCCGGCGAAGATGCCGGCGCCGATGGCCCCGGAGAGCAGGGCCAGGCCGTTGCGGCCGACGTGGGGCGCCGAGGTGCGGGCCAGAGGGGCAGCGAGCACGACCTGCACGTCGACGTAGATCGACGGAAAGATCGTCGACAGCGCGGCCGTGAGGGCGTACGGGAGTCGTCGAGGTCCGACGACGCGCAGGAGGGCGCGCACGAGCATGCGGAACGCCCCGAGCGAGTGCAGGAGTGCCCCGATCGCGACACCGAAGCCGATCAGGAGGCCGACCTTCGCCATGATGTCGCCGAAGCCGAAGGTGATCGCCGTGACGGTGTCGGCGAAACCGACGCCGGCCGCCAGGCCCAGGTACAGGGACGAGATGATCAGCGAGATCACCGGGTCGACCTTCACCACGATGATCAGGCCGATCGCGAGCACGATCGCGATCGCGGTGTGCAGGACTTCCATGCAGATCCCCCTCGGTGCGGACGCGGATCGCGCTCCGTTGCTGCGATCCGGGTCACACCCTGCCAGAGTGCCTGGATACGCGGGAGTAGCCATAGGCGACGTCGCGGGGCTGTCGCGCGGGAGGCCTTCCGTGAAAAAATTCCGGTGACCGTGTCGATCTGGCGCCGTCCCGTTCGACGTGAGGGTGAAGGGCGAACCGATCGCCCCACATCGCAAAGGGGAAGACCATGAGCAAGTACATGCTGATCATGCGGAGCACGGCCGAGGCGCTCGAAGCCTCGAAGGACATGGACTTCGAGGAGATCATCAACGCGATGGGCGCGTACAACGAGTCGATGATCAACGCCGGCGTCATGGCGGGCGGCGACGGACTCGCCGATCCCTCGGAGGGCGTCGTGGTCGACTTCTCGACCGAGGACCGCATCGTCACCGACGGGCCGTACGGCGAGGTGCACGAGCTGTTCAACGGCTTCTGGATCCTGTCGGTCTCCTCCCAGGAGGAGGCGGTCGAGTGGGCCAAGCGGGCTCCCCTCGGTCCGGGGTCGAAGCTGGAGATCCGCCGGATCACCGACGAGTCGGACTTCGAGGAGTTCGCCGACAACGAGTTCATCCAGAAGGAGGCCGGGTGGCGCGAGCAGCTCGGCACCGACTGAGCGCATGAGGTCCTCGGGGTCGTCGCCCGCGCCGGGGAGCCTCGCCCGGACCGTCGACGCCGTCTGGCGGATCGAGGGGGCGAAGGTCGTCGCCACGGTCGCGCGCATGACGGGGGACCTCGCGCTGGCCGAGGACCTGGCCCAGGAGGCCGTCGCCGAGGCCCTGGAGCAGTGGCCCGAGGCGGGGGTCCCGCGGAATGCGGCGGCGTGGCTGACCGCGGTGGCCAAGCGCCGTGCGATCGATTCCTTCCGCCGACGCGAGCGGCTCGACGCCCGTCACGCAGCGCTGGCGCACCATCTCGAGGAGTCGGCGGAGCAGGTGTGGGAGCCGATCGCCGACGACGTCCTCCGCCTCGTCTTCACAGCCTGCCATCCCGTGCTCTCGCGGGAGGCTCAGGTGGCGCTGACGCTGCGGGTCGTCGGCGGGCTGGCGAGCGATGAGATCGCCCGGCTGTTCCTCGTGCCGACCACGACGATGCAGCAGCGCATCGTGCGGGCCAAGCGGACCCTGACCGAGGCGCGCGTGCCGTTCGAGGTGCCCGACCACACCGAGTGGTCGGCACGCCTGGGTGCGGTGCTGACCGTCGTGTACCTGATCTTCACCGAGGGCTACGCCGCGACCTCGGGGGAGCGGTGGGTGCGCCGCGAGCTGGCCGACGAGGCGCTGCGGCTCGGGCGGCTCGTCGGGGCCCTGGTACCCGGGGAGCCGGAGCCGTGGGGGCTGCTCGCCCTGATGGAGATCCAGTCCTCCCGCTTCGCCGCGCGGATCGAAGCCGCGGGAGCCCCGGTGCTGCTGGCCGACCAGGACCGCCGGCGCTGGGACCTGAGCGCCATCGGCCGCGGTCGGGCGGCGCTCGCCCGCGCCGATGCGCTGGGACGCGGGCGAGGTCCTTACGCGTTGCAGGCGGCGATCGCCGAGTGCCACGCGACCGCGCCCTCGGTCGACGCGACCGACTGGGAGCGCATCGTGGTGCTGTACGAGGCCCTCGGCCGCGTGGCGCCCAACCCCGTCGTCGACCTCAACCGCGCCGTGGCGGTCTCGATGGCCCGCGACGCGGCCACGGCCCTGGTGATCGTCGACGAGCTCGTGTCGGCCGGTGCGTTGCCGGGCTCGCACCTGCTGCCGAGCGTGCGCGGTGAGCTGCTGGCCCGCATGGAGCGCCACGCCGAGGCGCGGACCGAGCTGCTCGCCGCCGCCTCCCTGGCCCGCAACGAGCGCGAGCGAGCCGTGCTGGAGGCCAAGGCCGCCGCGCTGCCGCGCCCCGCGGGCTGAGGCAGCGCACGCCCGACGCCGGCAGGACCTCAGGATGTGGACACGTCGGCACCGCTCCAGGCCCGGATCGGGTGCGGACGTGTCCACATCTGGTGGTTCGAGGGGTGGTCGGGCGCGGGTCAGGCGAGGGCGGGGTAGTCGGTGTAGCCCTCGGCGCCACCGCCGTAGAAGGTCGACGGGTTCGGCTCGTTGAGGTCGGCGCCCTGCTGCAGGCGCTGGGCAAGGTCCGGGTTCGCGATGTAGGAGCGGCCGAACGCGACGGCGTCGATCAGTCCGGCGTTCAGGAGCCGGTCGGCCTTCTCGGTCGTGTAGGCACCGGCGCCCACGATCGGCCCGGGGAACGCCTCGCGCAGCGAGGTGCGGAACTCGTCGTCGAGCGCCGGGCCGCCGGCCCAGTCCGGCTCGGAGAGGTGCAGATAGGCCAGATCGCGCGTGGCCAGCTCGCGGGCGAGGTGCAGCCCGGTCTCCCCGCCGGTGAGGTCGTCGAGGCCGTTGAACGAGCCGATCGGCGAGATCCGGATGCCGACCCGGTCGGCGGACCAGGCGCCGACGACGGCGTCGACGACCTCGAGCGCGAGTCGCACCCGGTTCTCGAGCGAGCCGCCGTACGCGTCGTCGCGATGGTTGCTGACCTCGCTGAGGAACTGGTGCAGCAGGTACCCGTGGGCCCCGTGGATCTCCACCGCGTCGAAGCCCGCCTCCTGGGCGCACACCGTGGCGTGGCGGAACTCCTCGATCGTCCGCGCGATGCCGTCGGCCGTCAGGGCCTGCGGCGTGGGGCAGCTGACCCGCTCGGGCCGGCCGTCCGCCCCGCGCACCGTGGTGCGGTTGCGGTACGGCTCGGCCGAGGCCGACACGGGCGGCTCGCCGCCGTGGAACGACTCGTGCGAGACGCGCCCGACGTGCCAGAGCTGGGCGGCGATCCGTCCACCGGCCGCGTGCACGGCGTCGGTGATGCGACGCCACCCGGCGACCTGCTCCGCGGAGTAGATGCCCGGGGTGTCCATGTACCCCTTGCCCCACGTCGAGACCTGGGTGCCCTCCGACACGATCAGGCCCGCCCCCGCGCGCTGCACGTAGTAGTCGAGCATCAGGTCGTTGGGCACGTCGCCGGGCGGCGTGGCCCGCATGCGGGTCAGGGGTGCCATCAGCACCCGGTTGGGGAGCGCGAGGGCTCCGAGGGTCACAGGGGAGAACAGGCTCGTGGTCACGTGGTCATTCAACCTCCTGGCTGCGGGGGACTATTCCGCCGCTCCTGGCTCCGACACCTCGACGAGCCCACCCTCGGTGAGCTCGACCCAGCGGTCGATCCCGAGCCGGGCGAGGAACGCGTCGTCGTGGCTCACGACGAGCAGTCCCGAGCGGCTCGACGCGAGTGCCGACACCAGGGCCTCGATCGAGTCGAGGTCGAGGTTGTTCGTCGGCTCGTCGAGCACGAGCAGCTCGTGGGCCGGATCGGCCAGCAGGAGCCGTGCCAGGGCGACGCGGAATCGTTCGCCGCCGGACAGGGTTCCTACGGGGCGCGTCACCTCGGCGTCGCGCAGCAGGAACCGCGCCAGCTGTCCCCGGACGCGACCAGGTGGGGCCTCGGGGCAGGCCTTGCGGACGGTGTCGAGGACGGTGAGCGCGTCGTCGAAGTCGTCGAGCCGCTGGTCCAGGTGGCCGATCCGGTCGGTGAGGGCGAGCGCGTGGGGGCCGCCGTCGGGAGCCGCGTCGTCGACCAGCTGGCGCAGGAGCCGGGTCTTGCCGATGCCGTTGCGTCCGAGCAGGGCGATCCGCTCGGTACCCCGGAGCTCGACCATGGTGTCGCCGCTCGTCAGTGCGACGAGCCGGCGCCGCGGTGAGACCCGCGGGTCGGGAAGGTCGACGCGGATCGTCCGGTCCTCGCGCACCGCGCCGGCCGCCGTCGCCACGGCGTCGCGGGCGTGGTCGACCCGATCCTGCTGGGTGCCGCGCACCTTGGCCATCGAGTTCTCGGACTGGAACTTGCGCGTGTTGGCCAGGATCTTCGGCACGCGCTTCTCGCGCGCTGCCGTGGCCCCCACGTTGCTGCGATGGGCCAGACGCGTCTCGACCTCCTGGCGCTGTCGCTTCTCGGCGCGCAGCTTCTGCTCGGCGGTCCGCAACGCCTGCGCGGCGGCCTCCTGCGCGCTCGCCAGGTGCTCGCGCCAGGCGGTGAAGCCCCCGCCGAACGTCGTGA
Organism: Aeromicrobium sp.; assembly: GCF_023146395.1. Classification (GTDB taxonomy): domain Bacteria; phylum Actinomycetota; class Actinomycetes; order Propionibacteriales; family Nocardioidaceae; genus Aeromicrobium. The sequence continues at coordinate 208,397 of NZ_JAGLCD010000001.1, forward strand.
GGCCACCCGCTCGGAGCTCGGCGGTCGCGTCCATCCGGTCCAGCAGGGCGACGTCGTGGCTCACCACGATCAGCGCGCCGGGCCAGGCTGCCACGAGGTCGTGCACGCGCGCCCGGGTCTCGCGGTCGAGGTTGTTGGTCGGTTCGTCGAGCACCGTCACGTCGGCCGGTGCCCGTCGCAGCCCGGTGAGGGCCGTCAGGACGATCTCCCCGCCGCTCAGGGTCGTGAGCGGTCGCTCCAGCGCGAGGCGGTGCAGGCCGATCCCGGCGAGGTCGGCAGTACTGCGCTCGTGCACGTCCCAGTGCTCGCCGACGGCGTCGAAGTGCGCCGGGTCGGTGCTCCCGGACTCGATCGCCGCGAGCGCCGCGACGACCGCCCGGACCCCGAGGAGGTCGGCGACGGTCGCGCCGGCCAGCCGGTGGACGAACTGGTCGAGGTGCGCCACGGTGCCGTCGACCGTGACCGATCCGGAGTCGGGGACGAGCGTGCCGAGCACGAGGCGCAGCAGCGTGGACTTGCCCACGCCGTTGACGCCGACGAGCCCCGTCCGGCCGCGGCCGAACGTGCCAGAGACATCGGCCAGCACGGGTGTGCCGTCAGGCCAGGAGAAGGTGAGGCCGTCGAGGATGACGGCGGGGTGGGTCGAGGACATGAGGCTCGCAGGTGGTCAGTCGAGCGCTGACCGTGGAGCCCGTCCTGCGAGAGGCGGGTGGATCGACGACGTCAGCGCGTGGAACGCGGCAGATGACGATCGGCGAGCAGCACCTGAGCACCTCTTCGTGGGGCAGTGGGACCCGTTCATGGTACGGCGCGCGGACGGGCCTGACCGCCTCGGCGCCCGCGGCGACACCGGCCGGACCGACAACATTTCGCCTCGCCGACCGTGACCTGGGTCACGTTCTGCCGTTGAGGGGGCGTGGACATCTCCCGTCGTTCCGTGATCCAGAGGGGCGCCCTCGGCGCCGTCGTCGTGGTGGGCAGCCAGGTCCTCGGGCCGCTCGCCGCTCGGGCCGTGTCACCCGCCCGGGTGGCCCTGGGGCAGTCCGGGACGCTCGCCCGCAGCACCCTGCAGTCGACCTTCGCCGTGAGCGGCCCGAACGCGCGGGGCTACCGCAGCGTCGTGATCGCCGCTCCGGACCCGCACGTGGTGCGCACCGACCTCGGCATCGCGGCGGGAGCCGGGCGGGCCGCCAGTCGGGTGCACCAGGCCACGTTCGTGCAGCTGAGCGACGTGCACGTCGTGGACCACCAGTCGCCGGCGCGCCTGGAGTGGTTCGACCGTTTCGACGACCCGGGCACGTCGGGCGCCCCGACGATCGGCCTGTTCAGCTCGGCGTACCGCCCGCAGGAGATCCTGTCGGCGCAGGTGGCCGAGGCCATGGTGCGAGCGATCAACGCGCTCGGCGCGGGACCGGTGCTCGGCGCGCCGTTGCAGTTCGCGATCCAGACCGGCGACAACTCCGACAACAGCCAGCTCAACGAGGTGCGGTGGAACATCGACGTCCTCGACGGGGGCACGATCACCCCCGACAGCGGCGACCCGAGCCGGTACGAGGGCGTGGCCGACCAGGACGCGTTGACGTATGACACGCACTACTGGCATCCGGACGGGTCCCCGACGGGACGGGCCGACGACGACTACCGGGGCGACTTCGGCTACCCGACCGTGCCCGGTCTGCTCGACGCCGCTCGGGCCACGTTCGACGCCGAGGGCCTGAACGTCCCCTGGTACTCGGTGTTCGGCAACCACGACGGGCTCGTGCAGGGACTCTTCCCGGCCGGCGCCGTGCCGTTCGGGCTGATCTCGACCGGCAACCTCAAGGTCGTCTCGCCCCCGCTCGGGGTCTCGCAGGCGAACCTGCTCGACGCCGTCACGCGGCTCGACCTCGGCATCCTGCTGCAGGGCCTGAACCTCGGGGTGGGGGCCCGCCTCGTGACGGCCGACCAGAACCGCCGTCTGCTGACTCGCCAACAGGTCGTCGAGGAGCACTTCGCGACGAGCGGCAGCCCGGTGGGTCACGGCTTCACGACGCAGAACCGCTCGGCCGGGACGGCATACTACACCTTCGACCGCGGCAACGTGCGCATGGTCGTGCTCGACACGGTCAACCCCAACGGGTACTCCGACGGTTCGCTCGACGACACCCAGTTCGCCTGGCTCAAGCAGGTCGTCGACGCCACGACCGACAAGGCCGTCGTGGTGTTCAGCCACCACACCTCGGACTCGATGGGCAACCCGCTGCAGGGCCTCGGGGGTGACGTCCGGACGCGGGTCCTGGGTCCGGCGGTCGTGAGCTACCTGCTCGGCAAGCCGCAGGTCATCGCCTGGGTCAACGGCCACACCCACAAGAACCGCGTCATCCAGCATCCGCGGGCCGACGGCTCGGGCGGCTTCTGGGAGATCAACACCGCGGCGCACATCGACTTCCCGCAGCAGGCCCGGGTCATCGAGATCGCCGACAACGGTGACGGCACGTGGTCGATCTTCACCACGCTGCTCGACCACGCCGCACCCGCGTCCTTCGACGGCGACCTGGACAACCCGGTCTCGTTGGCGGCGCTCTCGCGCGAGCTCTCGGCCAACGACCCGCAGTCCGATCTCGCGACGGCGCGGGGCGACGTGGGCTCGCGCAACGTCGAGCTGCTCGTCCAGCGGCCGCCGGGCGTCGGCGGTGCGGGCGTGACGGTGCCCGGCACGGTCACGACGCCCGCTCAGACCTCCCCGACGAGCCCCGCCCCGGCGCCCCTCGCGGGCCTCCAGGGCGTGCTGACGTCGCTCCTCAACACCCTCACCGGCGGACTGTTCGGCCTGCGGCGCTAGGTGTGATGTCCAGTCACGTTG
>NZ_JAGLCD010000010.1 GCF_023146395.1 Aeromicrobium sp.
CAACGTGACTGGACATCACACCTAGTTCGCCTCGTAGGCGTCGACGACCTCGTCGGTCGGGCCGTCCATCACGACGCGACCCCGCTCGATCCAGATCGTGCGGCTGCAGGTGTCACGGATCGACCGCATCGAGTGGCTCACGAGGAACACCGTGCCGGCGTCGTCGCGGATCTCGCGGATGCGGCGCTCGCTCTTCTCCCGGAACGCCTTGTCGCCCACGGCGAGCGCCTCGTCGACGACCAGGATGTCGTGGTCGCGGGCCGCCGCGAGGGCGAACTTGAGCCGTGCGGTCATGCCGGAGGAGTACGTGCGCATGGGCAGGTCGATGAACTCCTCGAGCCCGGCGAAGGCGACGATGTCGTCGTGCCGGTCCTCGATCTCCTGCCGGGAGAAGCCGAGCGCCAGGCCCCCCAGGACGATGTTGCGCGATCCGGACAGCTCCTTGACCAGGGCCGCGCCGACGCCCAGCATGCTGGGACGCCCGGCCGCCCGCACGGTGCCCCGGGTCGCCGGGGTCAGACCGACGATCGCGCGCATCAGGGTCGACTTGCCCGAGCCGTTGGGACCGATCACGCCGATGCTGTCGCCCTCGCGGACGACGAGGTCCACGCCCCGCAGCGCGTGGACCGTCCGGGTGCTCCGCCCGCGGTGGAGCAGCCCGCCGCGGGCGTCCACCGCCGCAGCGCGCTTGCCGGTCGCGAGGACCCGGTACTCCACGTGCAGGTCGTCGACCACGACGACGGGTCGCCGGGCGGAGTCAGTCGGTGCGGCCATAGCGCTCCTCCGCGGACCAGAAGAACAGGACGCCGAGGACCAGCATCGCGACCGACCACCCGGTCGCGTAGAGCCAGAACTCACCGGGCGCCGCGAAGGCGGGATCGTCGAGGAGGATCCCGCGGGCGAGGGTCAGGAACTCGTGGAGCGGGACGAACGACGCGATGCGGAGCACGAGCGGGTCGTCGGCGAACCGCTGCTCGATGCTGAAGAAGATCCCGGTCGTGTAGAACGTGATCCGGGTCAGGAACGGCAGGAGGTGCGTCAGGTCGCGCACGTGCACCGTGAGCCGGGCCGCGATCAGCGCGAGGCCGGTGTTGAACAGGAAGAACAGGGCCGTGAGCGGCACGAGCAGCAGCCAGTCCACCTCCACCGGGTGGCCGAGCGCCGCGACCGCGACGACCATGATCGCCAGCATCGGCACGAACTGCAGCAGTCGCTGCACGACCACGGCGACCGGCAGGGCCATCCGCGGGAACGCGAGGCTCTGCACCAGGGCCGTGTTGGCGGTGATCGACTTCGCCCCGCTCGTGAACGAGGTCGCGAAGAACTCGAACAGGAATACGCCGATCACGAGGAACTCCACGAAGTGGGGCGGCCGCCCGCTCGCGAGCAGGACGCCGAAGATCGTGCCGTAGAGCCCGGCGTTGAGCAGTGGTTTGAGGACCACCCAGGCCATGCCGAGGCGGTTCTGCTGGTTCTCGGCCTCGATCCGGAACCGGGCCAGGGCGGCGATGAAGGAGCGGCGCTGCCAGACCTGGCGGAGGTACGCAGGCAGGGTCGGCCGGCCGCCCACCAGGGTCAGCGGTTCCGGACCTGGCGTCGTCGCGGTGACGAGCGCGTCACGGTCGGTGGTCACCACGCGACGGGACGCTAGGGCCCGGAGTCAAACAGTCGGGGTCCAGACGGTGGCCTGCTCCTGAACGGCCGCGCGCTCGACGGCCTCGGGGTCGCCCCCGCGGCAGAGCACGAGCGAGCCGCCCCCGAGGCATGCGGCGACCAGGAGCCCGACGTCGCGCACGACCTCGCCCTCGGTCAGCACGAGCCGTCGGGGGTCGGGGGGCGTGGCGAGCAGGTCGGCGTGTGTCGCCGCCAGGCCCGGGAGGTCGACGGCCGCGTCGTCGGGGGAGGGGAAGTTCGTCCCGAGGTAGAGGTCCGGGTGGCCGGGGACCTCGGCGCCGATGTCCCAGAACCCGGCCGGTGGTTGCGGAAAGCGGACGCCGAACGGCAGGAGCGCCGACGCCACGCGATCGGGCTCGTCGGCCGCGAGATCGGGTCCCGTCACGGCGATCCGTGCATCGTGCTGCACGACGACGGCCCCGACCTGCCAGGCCGAGAGCAGCCAGACCAGGCGCAGCCAGTGGCTCGGCAGGCCGATCCGCAGGCGGGTGCCGATCTCGACGTCGAGCTCGTCGTTGAGGAAGTTGGCGGTCTTCGCGACCCAGTTCGCGGTCGTGACGCCGCTGAGCTCGACCCGCTCGCCGGTGTCGAGGTCGTAGTAGGTGACGAGGGGCGACGTGGGGCGGTCGACGTGGGCCGCGAGGTCGACGAGGGTGCGGGTCATCGGGGGGCGGTGACCGCGCGCAGGACCTCGGCGACGCCCGCGTCGGCGACGTCGACGAAGCGGGCCTCCGGCACCTGCGCCGCGATGGCCTCCACGGCGTGGCGCAGGACCGGGTCGGCCCCGTGCACCGCCACGGTCGTCTCGTGCGACGCCCGGACCGCCTCGACGACGCGGTCGGTCACGCCCCAGGTCAGCGCGACGACCGCGGGCTCGGGGGCGTCGCCCTCGGGCAGGCCGGCGTGGAACTCGTCGTGGTGCACCGCGCGCGAGCCGTCGTCGTCGGTGACGACGTAGCGCATCTCGCCGCGGTCGTCGCTGAGCGGGAGCAGGGTGAATCCCAGGTCGCGGCGCGCTGCCAGCGCGCTGACGGCGTCGGTCAGCGTGAAGTCGGCGTGGAGCAGCTCGGTGCGCATGATCCGCAGCGCGACCTCGTCGTCGTGCGCGCGCTGCCACGCCGCACCGAAGGCCAGCTCCTCGAGCGCCCGGGCGACCCCGTAGGTGGGTTCGTGGGCCGGGTCGGTGAGGAAGGCGTCGATGTCGGGGGAGCGCTTCAGGCCGTCGGCCCAGGAGTCTCGGGTCGTGGGAGCGACGACCGTGAGCTCGCACCGATCGGCGAGCTCCCGGGCGAGGCCCGTGCCGGCGGCACCGGCGAGCAGGACGAGTCGCATGACACCCATCGTGCCGCAACGTCAGCGCGACACGCCGTCGAGGGGCTGAATCTTGACCATTCGGCTTGACGTGTGGCAGTTGAGGGACTGTAATCACATGCATGTCATTCGATCTGGGCCTACCGGTGGGCGATACCGAGGAACTCCTGTGGCAGGAGCGCGCCCTGTGCGCCCAGACTGATCCCGAGGCGTTCTTTCCCGAGAAGGGTGGGTCCACCCGCGAGGCCAAGCGCGTCTGCCTGACGTGCGACGTCCGCAGCACCTGCCTCGACTACGCACTGGAGCACGACGAGCGCTTCGGCATCTGGGGCGGCCTCTCCGAGCGCGAGAGGCGCAAGCTCAAGAAGCGCGCCTGAGGGGCAACCGCTGGTCCAGTAGTGTCGACGCTCGTGGACGACGAGCAGGTGATCGCGGCGTGGCGGAGCAGTCCACCCACCGTGGCCGCGGTCCTGGTCAGCCATGACGGAGCGCCCTGGTTGCCCAAGGTTCTGGCTTCCCTGGCGGGGTTGAGCCACGCCCCCACGGCCTGGCACGCCGTCGACGTCAGCTCGACCGACGGCTCGGCCGAGCTGCTGCGCCGTTCCTTCGGTGGCGAGCGCATCACGTACGCACCGTCGGGCACGGGCTTCGGCCAGGCGGTCCGGCTCGGCCTGGCCGAGCTGCCCCGCACCGACTGGATCTGGCTGCTGCACGACGACCTGACGGTGACGCCGGGCACCCTCGCGGGCCTGCTCGACGAGGCCACCGCGTCCGACGACGTCGCGATCGTGGGTCCGAAGATCCGCGAGTGGCCCTCGCTCCGCCGTCTCCTGGAGGTCGGACTCACGCTGTCCGGCACGGCCTCGCGGGAGACCGGCCTGGAGACGGGAGAGCCCGATGCGGGCCAGCACGACTGGGCCGAGGACGTCCTCGCCGTCAACACCGCGGGCATGCTCGTGCGCCGCGACGTCTGGGACGAGCTCGGCGGCCTCGACCCCGAGCTGCCGCTGTTCGCCGACGACCTCGACCTCGGCTGGCGGGCCAATCGCGCCGGCTACCGCGTCCGCACGGCACCCGGCGCCGTGGTGTTCCACGCCGAGGCGAGCCGTCGCCGGGTGCGCGAGCGCAGCGCCGGCGACCCGCCACACCACGAGCGCCGCCGGGCCGAGATGTTCACGGTGCTCGCCAACGTGTCCCGGCGCCGGTTCGCGTGGCAGTACGTCCGGCTGTTCTTCGGCTCGCTGCTGCGGTTCGTGACCCAGCTGGTCGGCCGGTACCCCGAGGGAGCTGCCGACGAGCTGCTCGCCCTGCGGTCGATCTACCTCCACCCCGGCCGCCTGAAGAACGCGCGTCGCTGGCGTCAGTCGACATCGCGGCGCCAGCACGAGGACATCGCCCACCTGTTCCCGCCGTGGTGGCAGCCGTACCAGCACGGGTGGGACGGTCTGGTCGAGACGGTGCGCGCGATGGTGCGCCCGGAGACCACCGAGACGGTCGGGCGACGCACGTTCGCCCCGGACCCCGAGGACGGCGAGGAGCTCGAGGTCGAGGAGGGCCCCTCGATCTGGCGCCGCCGTCCGTGGCTGACCGCCACGGTCCTGCTGCTCGTCGCGGCCGTGCTGGCCGCTCGCCCCCTGACGCCGGGCCTGTCCGGCGGCGCCCTGCTCCCGGCCCCGCCCACGACCGGCGGGTGGTGGGACCTCGTGCTGCGCGGTGCGCAGGACATCGGGCTGCCGTCGCTCGCGCTCGCGCCGCCGTACGTGCTGCTGCTCGGCCTCGGCGCGGTCCCAGTGTGGTTCGCGCCTGAGCTGCTGGTGTGGGTCCTGCTGCTGCTGGCGCCGGTGCTCGCCGGGCTGACGGCCCACCGGCTCGCGCGACTCGTCAGCAGCCAGCGGCCCGCCCGCATCCTGTTCGCGGTCTCCTACGCCCTGGTCGTCGCGGCCGGAGGCGCGATCGACCAGGGCCGGATCGGCACGGTCCTGGGGCTCGTCGTCGCGCCGATCCTCGTCAACGTCGCGCTGCAGCTCGTCACGGTGCCGCACTGGCAGACCGCGCTGCGGCTGGGCATCTGGGTCGCGGTGGGGGCGGCCTTCGCCCCGCTTCTGCTGCCGATGACGATCGCGGTCCTGGCGATCGTGCTCGTCGCGCGACGTGGCCACGAGGAGCTGCGCACCCTCGCGCTCCACGTCGGTGCCGCGCTCGGTGTCGCGGCCGTGCTGCTGGGGCCGTGGCTGGCGCAGCGGGCCCTGAACCCCGTGCGCGTGTGGTGGGACGCCGGTCTCGCCACCGCCGCCGACACCTCGCTCCCCTCGGCCGTGCTCGGAGGCTGGGACGGGGCCGGATCGGCCCCGGGGTGGATGGGGGTCTCGATCGTGGTTCTCGGCGTGCTGGCCCTCGTGCCGGCGCTGACGCGCGCCGAGGTGCGCTGGGCGTGGGCCATCGGCCTGGTCGGTCTGGCCGTGGCCGTGCTGGGTCACCTGGTCACCTACGGCACCCCGAGCGGCGAGCTCGGCATCACGCCCTCGCTGGCTCTGCCGGCCGGGCTCTTCCTCGGCGCGATGCTCGGTGCGGCACTGCTGGCCTCGGAGGAGCTCGAGTTCCTGCCGCGGCGCCTCGCGGCCGCGGTCGTCGCGGTCGCCCTCGTCTTCCCGGTGGCCGCCGGCGTCCACTGGCTCGTGCGGGGTTCGAGCGACCCGCTCACCAACGCGTCCAACGAGATCGTGCCGGCCTACCTGGCCGAGCGTGACGGCTCGACCCTCGTCGTGCGGGGCAGCCTCGACGCCGGCGTGCGGTACACCGTGGTGCGCGGCAGCGGACCCGTGCTCGGCGAGGAGGCGATGATCGGCCCCTCCGACACGGCCGAGGACGTCCGGGCCGCGGTCGACCGGCTGCTCAGCTCGCCGTCGGACGAGGACGTGCAGGTCCTGCTCGACGCTGGGATCACCGCCGTCTACCTCCCGGATGCCGACGACCGCCTCGCCTCGCGCGTCGACGCGGCCCCGTCGATGCAGCCGGCCGGCAGCGAGAGCCCCACGTCGCGGGTCTGGACCGTCCAGGGCGACGCCGACGACCCGGCGCGTGACGCGCCGTGGTGGCGGGTGGGTCTGGGGGCCGTGCAGACCCTCGTCTGGCTCCTGGCGCTCGTGCTCACCGCTCCCGTGCGCCGCCGGCCCGAACCCGAGCCCTACGTCGACGAGGCCGACGACGAGACCGACAGCGTGGTGCTGGCATGAGCCGGCGTCGTGCGGTGCAGCGCCGCGCGGGTGCCGACGCGCTGAAGGTGCTGGCCCTGCCGGTCGTGGGCGTGCTGCTGGTCGCGGTGGGTGTCGTGGTCGGCCCGGCCGAGCAGCCGGCCACCGGTCCGCGCGAGGTGCCGCTGGTCTCCTCGGTCGTCGCCTGCCCGCTCCAGGGTGCGCTGACCGCGTCCGTGGGCCAGCCGGAGGCGGGCGGCGCGAGCGAGATCACGAGCATCACGGGCGAGGAGTCCGTCACGACCGATCTCGATCCGGCTGCCTGGACGGCGTCGGCCGGCGCGGGTGACGCCGCGATCGTGCGCCACGAGGGCTCGGCCGGGGGAGTCGCGTACGCCGCCGGGCAGCTGCCGCCCGGCAACGGTCTGGTCGTGACTCCGTGCCCGCAGGTCGCCGACGACTCGTGGTACCTGGGCGCCGGCACCAGCGAGCGGCATGCGTCGTCGCTCGTGCTGACCAACGTCGCCGACGTCGTGGGCAGCGTCGACGTCGAGCTGTGGGGGCCAGCGGGTCCGATCGACGCGGTCGACGAGACCGGGATCGTGGTCGAGCCGGGCCAGACCCGCACGATCGCGATCAGTGACCTCGCTGTCGGGGCCGACGACGTCGCGGTGCACGTGACGCGCACGCGCGGAGCCGTCGTGACGTCGATGGTCGACACCTCGACCTCGGTGCTGGCGGGGTCGGAGGTGCTGAGCTCGTCCGGCGAGCCGTCGACCGAGACCGTGCTCCCGGGCGTCGCCGCGGCGGGCACCCGGTCGCTGCTGCTCGCCAATCCCGGCTCGACCGCCGCGACCGTCACGGTCAACCAGACCGGGGCGGACGCCGACTTCGTGCCCGAGGGACTCGACGCCGTGCAGGTGCCGGCCGGAACGGTGCTGGCGGTGCCGATACCGCAGGCCTCGGGCACCGAGGCCACGGCCTTCCGGATCACCTCCGACGAGCCGGTGCTCTCGGTCGTCCGCGTGACGTCGTCCGATCGTGACTTCGCGTACGCGACGGCCGCGCCCGCCGTCACCGGTCCGGTCGTCGTCCCGGTCGCCACCGGTCTCGGACCCGTGCGGCCCGTGCTCCAGCTGCTCGCCGACGACGCCGAGGCGCAGGTCACCGTCGAGGCGTTCGACGCGACGCTGACCTCCGTCGGGTCGACGACGGTCACGGTGGGCCACGAGGTCCTCGCAGCGGTCGACCTCGCCGATCCCGAGGCATTCGCCTCTCCCGACGTCGCCTACGTCGTGGTGCGATCCGATGCCCCGGTCCACGGCACCGCCGTCTACCGGACCTCGAACCTGCTCGCGCTGGTCAGCCTCGTGGAGGCGCCCCTCACGGCCCTCGGCCCGAACGTCGAGCCCGGGTTCTAGCCACGGCAGGTGCGAGGGGCCGATCGGCTGAATCTGAGGGGCTGAGGGTGTTCTGGCACCCTCAACCCCTCGGGTTGGCCGCTTGTCCCGCTCCACGAGCCCCGGTTGGGGTGCGCTCGGCGCTGAGTCACCTCGGATCCAACGAGTCCGGCGGGACGTGCCAGACCTCGGCCAGGCCGTCGAGCACCGCGTCCCAGACCGCGTCTTCGAGGTCGGCCCGGCTCGTGCAGCCACGGCTGAGGGGGAGGCGGTACAAGATGAGCCGGGCAGGTGTCAGGTGCTGGGCCACGACGCTGCTCGGGACCGGGTCGTCCCACTCCGGGGGGAGCAGCGGAGCCTCCTCCACCACGATGTCGACGTCGTCGGTCTCGCGCACGAAGTGCGGTTCGAGCGCGGCCAGGATTTCCGACACGATCCGGTCGAACGCGTCACGGGGGGAGCGGTGCAGCGGAACGCTCGCCGGGGAGAGGGGGCCGGGCAGCGCCAGCGGTCCGCGGGCGCCCCGGCCTCGGCGGTCGCGCAGTCGCCCGGGTCGTGGTCCGAGAACGATCGGATCCAGCCCGGGGCCGACGAAGCGACGCGTGCCGCGCGGAGGGTGACCCACGGTGCGAGCCTAGCCAGCCCCACGCGCGTCGCGAGGTAGTCTCGCCGCGTGAGTGTCCGACGATGCACCCGAGCCGCATGCCCCGCCGCGGCCGTCGCCACGCTCACCTACGTCTACGCCGACCAGACCGCCGTCATCGGCCCGCTCGCGACGGCCGCCGAGCCGCACACCTACGACCTGTGCGTCGAGCACGCCCAGCGTCTCTCGGTGCCGCAGGGGTGGAACGTCATCCGGCTCGCGATCGACACGGCCACGAGCGAGCCGTCGCGCGACGACCTGCTGGCCCTGGCCGACGCGGTCCGCGAGGCGGGGCGGCCTCGCCCCGAGGCCGAGCCACCGGGGCCGCCCGGGCTCCGCTCGGTCCCTCCGCGCGACTGACGGCATCGACTCACAGAGTGGGTGCGACCCGGCACCACTAGGCTCGTGGCACCCCGTCGGCCGACCGCAGGAGGACCCCGTCCCATGCACCCCCGTTTCGCTGCCGTGACCAAGGCGTACGACGTCCGTGGCACGACCCCGGACCAGCTCGACGCCGAGCTCGCTCTGGCCTTCGGCCGGGCCTACGCCGACGAGGTCGGGGTCAGCGAGGGCGGGGGCGAGGTCGTGGTGGGTCACGACATGCGCGACTCCTCGCCCGAGCTCGCGGCAGCGATCGCCGACGGCATCCGCGCGCAGGGCGGTGACGTCCTGCTGGTGGGCCTCGCGTCGACGGACCTGCTCTACGCCGCGTCCGGCCAGCTGGACCTGCCCGGGGTCATGATCACGGCGAGCCACAACCCGGCCGGGTACAACGGCTTCAAGGTGTGCCGCGCGGGTGCACGCCCCATCGGCCTGGACACCGGCCTGCGCACGATCGCCGAGGCGGCCGGGGAGCTGCTCGACCAACCGGCCGGGGCGCTGCGTGGCACCCTGACCGAGCGTGACTTCCTCGAGGACTACGCCGAGCTCGTCGTCTCGCTCGCGCCGGTCTCGGGCCGCCGGCTGAAGGTCGTCGTCGACGCCGGCAACGGCATGGCCGGGCACACCGCCCGCGCCGTCCTGGGCAAGATCGACGTCGACGTCGTGCCGCTCTACTTCGAGCTCGACGGCACGTTCCCGAACCACGAGGCCAATCCGCTCGACTCCTCGACCCTGGTCGACCTCCAGGCGGCCGTCACCGAGCACGGGGCCGATCTCGGCCTCGCGTTCGACGGTGACGCCGACCGCTGCTTCGTGGTCGACGAGCGCGCCGAGCTCGTGGCCCCCTCGGCGATCACGGCGCTGATCGGCACCCGGTACCTCGCCCAGCAGCCCGGTGCCACGATCCTGCACAACGTGATCTGCTCGCGCGCCGTGCCCGAGATCATCACCGAGCACGGGGGCACCGCGATCCGCACGCCCGTGGGCCACTCGCTGATCAAGGCCGAGATGGCGCGCACCGACGCGGTCTTCGGCGGCGAGCACTCCGGCCACTTCTACTTCCGTGACTTCTACCTGGCGGACTCCGGGATGCTGGCCGCGCTGCACGTCATGGGCGCGCTCGCCGAGTCCGACGGCACGGTCTCGCAGCTCATGGCGCAGTTCTCCCGCTATGCCGCGTCCGGGGAGATCAACAGCACCGTCACCGACGCCGACGAGGTCATCGCTCGTCTCGTCGAGACCTACGCCGACCAGGAGCAGGACCGCCTCGACGGCCTGACGGTCACGGCCGACACCTGGTGGTTCAACGTGCGCGCCTCGAACACCGAGCCGCTGCTGCGCCTCAACGTCGAGGGCGACGACGAGGCCACGATGGCGCGCGTACGCGACGAGGTGCTCGAGCTCATCCGGAGGTAGACCGTGCCAGGACCCAGACCCGAGATCTTCTTCGACGAGGCCGACGACGCGACCGAGCTCGTCAAGGCCCTGCAGTCCGAGGGCTACACCACCGATCTGCGCCGCGAGGCCTTCGCCGGTGACGACGACGCCGAGGACCGCGCCTGGGTCCTGGTCGTGACCCCGTTCGACGACCGGGTCGTGGAGATGGTCGACGTGTACGGCGGCTGGATGCCGGGCGACGAACGGCTGCCCGGCGAGCCGGTCGAGGGGCCGCCGCTGCCGGATGCCCCGAAGCGGCTCAAGCGGGAGTGAGACGGGGGACTGCTCCCCATGCCGGGTGGTGGACGCCGCACTGCTTGCATGGCCCGATCGGGCTAGGGTGCTGCTCATGACTTCGCAGCCCTATCCACCGCAGCAGCCGCAGCCGCAGTACCAGCAGGCTCCCGGCGCTCCGGCCCAGGTCGCCAATCCCTTCTCGGGCATCCCGGTGGTCGACGTCCTGCGCGACGTCGCGGCCCTCCTGCTCCTGGTCACCGCACTGTTCTACGACTGGAACTTCGACGCCGGCATCAAGAGCGGCGCCAATCTCTGGTACGTCGACGTCGCCACGGGTCTCGCCGTGGTCTCGCTTGGGGCGACGTACCTCTGGAAGCTCGGCGTGTTCGGGCAGGCCTGGAACGTCCGCACCAACGGTCTGATCCGCCTGATCGCCGCCGTCCCCTACTTCGTCAGCGTCCTCGCCGTGGTGATTCTCGACCTCGCTGACGAGCGCGCCGTCGGCATCGGTGTCGCGATCGGCCTGTTCGCCGCGATCCTCGTGGCGCAGCCGCGCAAGCACGAGCTGCCGCCGACGTCACTCGCCCCGAGCGACAGGATCTGGGTCTACGTCACGGGCGGCCTCGTCGCCCTGTCGGCGCTGCTCGCGCTCGTCACGTCGCTGCTCTACATCGGTGACCTCGACGACTTCGGCGCCGAGGCTCCGGAGATCATCGTCTTCGTCATCGCGGCGATCGTCTACACCGTCCTGCTGGCGTACGGCGCCGTGCAGGCGCTGCTCTCCAAGCCTGCGGGCATCGCCCTGATCGCCGGGTTCGGACTCCTCGTCCTGATTCTCGGGATGCTGCACATCGACGGTGAGAACGCCTCGCAGCTCACGGGCTTCGCGACGCTGTTCGCCGGGTTCGAGTCCTTCCAGGCGCCGGGCTTCGGTGCCTTCCTCCTGGTGGGGGCCGCCGCGGCGGCGCTGTCCCCGGGAGCCTCGCGCGCCACGGGCGGGGCCTCTCACCCGATCTCGTTGGCCGGCGCCGCCAAGTCGGGCTTCCTGCTGCTGGCCCTCGCCTCGCTGCTCCACGTGCTCGGCGCGGTGTTCGTCGGCATCGCCTCCGACGACTTCGGCGCCGCGGTCATCGTCTCGATCATCCTCTCGGTGCTCGCGGCCGTCGTGGCGGTCTTCGGCTTCGTCACGACGTCGTCGACCGGGGCCAAGGCCCTGCCGCTCGTCGCGGCTGCGGTCTGGGCCGTCCTCGGGATCCTCGCCTCGATCATCATGGCGATCATCGACGAGGTCTCGCCCGGCTTCGCGAGCATCGGCAGCGCGGGCTCGATCCCGGCCCACACCTGGCTCGGCTCGATCCTCGCGGGGCTGTTCGTCGCGTTCGCGATCCTGGGTGCCGGCACGATCGGCGGTGCGGTCAAGAAGCTCTTCGCCAACGCCCAGGCCGCGGGCCCGGCGCCCGGCGCGCCGCTCCCGGGCGCCCCGGCCCCGACGGCCCCGATCGTGACCCCGCCGGCTCCGGCGGCTTCTGCTCCGGCTCCGGCGGCTCCCGCCCCGGCACCTGCCGTGGACGCCCCGGCTCCGACGCAGGAGATCCCGGTGGCCGAGGCCCCCACCGAGCAGGTCGCGGTCGACCCGATCGTGCAGCGGGCCTCGGATCCCACGATCTCCCAGGCCGAGCTGGCCGACCTGGTGCAGAACCACCCGCAGGCGCGGGCCGCCGCGGCCGGCAACCCGCAGGCCTACCCCGGCATGCTCGAGTGGCTCGGCCAGCTCGGCGATCCGGAGGTCGACGCGGCGCTGGCGCGTCGCCAGGGCTGACTCACGCCTGACGTCACAGGACCCCCGCACCGACACCGGTGCGGGGGCCCTGTGCGTGCGGGGGTGCTGTGCGTGCGGGGGCCCTGTGCGTGCGACTGTGCGGTGTCAGCCCAGGTGCTCGCGCAGGAACTGCACCTGGAGCAGCTTGAGGTTCTCGGCCACGGTCTCCTGCGGCGTCATGTGGGTCACGCCCGAGAGCGGCAGGACGGTGTGGGGGCGGCCGGCGGCGAGCAGTGCCGACGAGAGCTGCAGGGTGTGGGCCGCCACGACGTTGTCGTCGGAGAGTCCGTGGATCAGCATCAACGGACGCTCCAGGCCCGCGGCGAGCGGCAGGAGCGAGTTGCGGTCGTAGACCTCCGGCACCTCGGCGGGATCGCCGAGATAGCGCTCGGTGTAGCAGGTGTCGTAGAGGCGCCACTCGGTCACGGGCGCGCCGGCGACGGCCGCGTGGAACACGTCCGGCCGCTTCAGCACCGCGAGCGCGGCGAGGTAGCCGCCGTACGACCAGCCCGTGATGCCGACCCGGCTGAGGTCGACCTCGGCCGGGAACGCGGCCGCGACGGCGTCGAGCGCCTCCACCTGGTCGTCCAGCGTCACCCCGGCGAAGTCGTGGTGGAGCGCGCGGTCCCAGGCGCTCCCGCGGCCCGGCGTGCCGCGGCCGTCGGCCACGACGACCACGAATCCCTGGTCGGCGAGCCACTGGGCCTCGGCGAACGCCCGGGCCGAGGCCCACACGCGCTGCGCTCCCGGGCCGCCGTAGGGGTCCAGCAGCACCGGCAGCGGGGTTCCCGGCTCGTGGTCCGAGGGGAAGACCACGGCGGTGCGGATCTCGTGCGGTCCGGCGCTGAGCAGGTGCACCGACGGCATCACGGGCAGGGGCACCGAGACGTTGGTGAGGGTCGCGGTCTCGACGGTCTCCTCGGGTCCGTGGTCGCGGAGCACCGTGTGGTGCACGAGCGTGTCGTCCAGGCTCGTGCGGGTGAGCACGGTCGTGCCGCCGCCGATCACGGCACCGTGCACGCCGCGTCCCTGCGTGAGCGGCTCGAGCGCCCCGTCGGTGCCGATCCGCACGACCTGGACCTCGGTGGGCTCCTGGGACGCCGTCACGACGACCGCGTCGTCCAGCGTGGCGACGACGCTGCGCACCTGCCAGCCGTCCGGGCTGACGGGCTCGCCGTCGACCACGACGCGGCGCCAGCCACCGGCGTCCTCGATCGTCAGGAGTGCGCCGGCCGGTGACCAGCGCGGGCCGGGGCCGAGCTCGACCCAGGCGGGGTCCTGCAGCGTGCGCAGCACCTCGGTGGTCCCGGACGTGGTGTCGACCCGAAGCACCTGCGAGAGCTTCTGGTCGCGCGACAGCACCTGCAGCAGGGGCGGCCCCTCCGGTGTCCACGTGACCCGTGCGAGGTACTCGAAGGCCTCGCGGTCCCAGGTGACCTCGGTGCGACCGCCGTCGAGGCCCACGTGCCAGAGCGAGACCTCCGCGTTGGTCGTGCCGGCCGCGGGGTAGCGGTGGGCCGCCGCGGGACGCTCGGGGTGCTCGGGCGAGGCGACGTGCCAGATCGCGACCTCGGCCTCGTCGTAGCACTCGACCAGCAGGGAGCGACCGTCAGGCGCCCACCAGAAGCCGCGCATGCGCTCCATCTCCTCGGCGGCGATGAACTCGGCCTGCCCCCACACCTGGGTGTCGCTCGTCGGCGTCGCGAGCGTCGTGTGGTCCGCGTCGCCGAGCTCGACGACGTGCAGGCCCCCCGCGGCCGCGTAGGCGACGCGCTGGCCCGTGGGATCGAGCCGGGGGTCGATCACGGCACCGGCCGACGGGAGCTCGCGGGTGGCCCGGGTGCCCAGGTGCGTGGCCCACAGGCGTCCGGACAGGGCGAAGGTGGCCCAGCGTCCCGTCTCGTCGACGTCGTACCCCACGATCCCCGCGGCGCCCTCGCGGCTGCGCTCGCGTCGGGCGCGCTCCTGCGGCGACAGCTCCTCGTCGCCGGCGCCCAGCAGTGCGACGGGGTCGACCAGGAGCGTCTCGACCCCGGACTCGACGTCGTGCTCCCAGAGCTGGCCCGTGCGGGTCACCCCGTCGGGCGTGCGGATGAATCGCACCGTCGAGCCGTCGGGCGAGACGGTGACGGCCCGCGGCACCCCGAGGGTGAAGCGCAGGGTGCGGGCGGCGAGCCGGGGGTAGGACGGGGCGTCGTCGGTCATGGCGCCATTCGATCATGCCGGCCCTCTAATCTGACCCCATGACCCTTCCCGACCGCCGGCTGCTGCTGGTCCACGCGCACCCCGACGACGAGTCCATCGGCAACGGCGTCACGATGGCGCGCTACGTCGCCGAGGGAGCCCACGTCACGCTCGTGACCTGCACGCTCGGCGATCTCGGCGAGATCCTGGTGCCCGAGCTCGAGCACCTGGCCGCCGACCGCGACGACGGCCTGGGTGAGCACCGGGCGGGTGAGCTCGCCGCCGCCATGGCCGAGCTCGGCGTCACCGACCATCGGATCCTGGGCGGACCGGGCCGGTTCCGCGACTCGGGCATGAAGTGGGACGAGAACGGCCACGCCACCGCGGCCGACGAGGTCGATCCCCGGTCGTTCTGGAACGCCGACCTCCTCGAGGCCTCCGACCTGCTGGTCGAGATCATCCGGGAGGTGCGCCCCCAGGTCGTCGTCACGTACGACACGTTCGGCGGCTACGGCCACCCCGACCACGTGCAGGCCCACCGGGTCGCGCACTACGCGGTCGACCTCGCCGCCGCCCGCAGCCACCGTCCTGATCTCGGGGAGGCCTGGGACGTCGCCAAGCTGTACTGGGGGGCCATGTCGGCCGGTCGCATGCGCGAGGGCATCCGGATGATGCGCGAGTCGGGCGTGGGCGGCTTCGAGGACTTCGACCCCGACAACCTGCCGCCGTTCATGGTCGAGGACGACCAGCTCGACGCCGTGATCGAGTCGCCGGAGCACACGAGCGCCAAGCTCGCCGCGATGCGGGCGCACGCCTCGCAGATCACGCCGGACGGCATGTTCTTCGCGATGGGGGTCGACCTGGCCACGATCGCCTGGGGCACCGAGCACTACCGACTCGTGCGCGGCACCCGCGGCCCCGTGGGCGCGTCGGGCCTGGAGGAGGACCTGTTCGCCGGGCTCTGACCCGGGGGGCCTGGGTCCTGGCGGGTCTCTACGTCGGGGTGCTCGGCGCGCTCGTGCACCGGCACGACACCGGCGTGCTCGGCGTCGACGTCCCGTGGGGTCTGCTGCTGGCGGTCGCGCCGCTCGTGCCAGTGGGGCTGCTCGCCGACCGCACGGTCTCGCTCGGCAGCGCGGCGGTCATGATCGGCTGGGGCCTGGTCCTCGTGCTGCAGGGCGCGACCGGGCGCGGGCAGTACCTGATCGCCGGGGACCGCGTCGGTTGGACGTTCACCCTGCTCGGTCTGGCCCTGCTCGTGGCGGTCGTGCTCCAGAACTCTAGGCTGAGACGATGAACACGGTCTTCCCCGTGCGATGCTGGGCCGGCTCCGGCGCCATCGCACGGTCGCGGGAGACATCGTCAGAGAGTCGTCAGGGAGTGTCATGAGCAGCGACGAGAGTGCGGGGGCACCGCCGCAGCAGCAGCCCGACGACGGGCTGGCCGACGAGCCGGAGTACGTCGACCCCGATGCCGCGGTCCGCGAGGCCGCGGGCGTCGACGACGACGCCACGTCCGACCTCCCACCGGTCGACGAGCCGCCGCAGGACCCGCCGGTCGACGCGGCGCCCACCGACGCCGACGGCGACGAGCCGCGCCGCCGCCGGCGCTGGCCCTGGGTCGCGGCGGCGGCCGCCGCGGTGCTGCTCGGTGTCGTCTACGTCGGCGCCTACGTCCTGATCGGTGACCGGCTCGCCGCCGACACCACGATCGCCGGGGTCGACGTCGGCGGCCAGGACCCGGCCACGGCTGAAGCCACCCTGACCGAGGAGCTCGGCCCGCGCGAGAACCAGAACCTGGTCTTCGTGCTCGAGGACCAGCAGTTCACGTTCGCCGCCGCCGACATGGGGCTGTCCCTGGACGCCGCCGGGTCGGTCGAGGCGGCCGGCGGCCAACGCAGCTGGAATCCCGTCGACATGGTCACGACCCTGTTCGGCGGCGAGGACCACGACGCCGTGCTCACGGTCGACCAGGAGCTCTTCGACACCGCTCGCGCCGGGATCGGCGAGGCCGTCGACATCCCGGTCACCGAGGCGCTCATCACGTTCCCCGAGGCCCAGCCCGTCGCCGTGCAGCCCGCGGACGGCCGTCAGGTCAGGTCCGACGACCTGCTCGAGGCGCTGCGGGAGGTGTACCTGCTGAGCGACGACCCGATCGAGATCCCCACGGCGGTCGTCGAGCCCGGCGTCGATGCCGAGGGCCTCGAGCAGGCGATGCAGGAGATCGCCATTCCCGCCGTCAGCGCCCCGGTGGTCCTCGACGTGGGCGGCACCCAGGTCGAGCTCCCGGTCACGGCCTACGCCCCGGCCCTGCAGATCCAGACCGACGGCGACGAGATGGTGCCGTTCATCGACCCGGCCGCCCTGGCCGGTCCGCTGACCGACTCCACGACCGGCATCGGGGAGAAGGCCGTCGACGCCACGATCGACATCGAGGGAGGCGTTCCGGTCATCACCCCCGGCAAGCCCGGCATCGGCCTGCAGCCCGATGTGCTCGCGGTCGACCTGCTGCCGGTGCTGACCGCCTCGGGGCCCGAGCGGATCCTGCCCGTGGAGGCCCAGCCGGTCGAGCCCGAGTTCACGACCGCCGACGCCGAGGCCCTGCAGATCGTCGAGAAGGTCAGCGAGTTCGAGACGAACTACCCCAACACGCAGTACCGCAACATCAACCAGGGCCGCGCGGCCGAGCTGATCGACGGCACGATCCTGGAGCCCGGCGAGCAGTTCAGCTTCGACAAGGTCGTTGGCAAGCGCACGGCGGCCAACGGCTTCGTCCAGGGCGGCGTCATCGAGGGCGGCCGCTTCGTGGAGTCGTACGGCGGTGGCGTGTCGCAGGTGGCCACCACGACCTACAACGCGGCGTTCTTCGCCGGACTGGACGACGACGAGCACAAGCCGCACTCGCTCTACCTGAGCCGGTATCCGCTCGGCCGTGAGGCCACCGTCAACTGGGGCACGATCGATCTCAAGTTCACGAACTCGACCCCCTACGGGATCCTGATCAAGGCCTGGGTCGTCCCGAGCAACTCCAGCCGTCAGGGCACGATGCACGTCGAGATGTGGAGCACGAAGTACTGGGACATCGAGGCGAGCGTCTCGTCCAAGCGCAACTTCCGCTCCGGGTCGACGATCTACGACACCTCGCCGGAGTGCTCGCCCCAGGCGGCGATCCAGGGATTCGACGTCGACGTCACCCGCACGTTCAAGCAGAACGGGCAGGTCGTCAAGACCGAGACCAAGACCGCGGTCTACCGCGCGGGCGACGCCGTGGTCTGCGGGCCCCCACCCGCCTGAGCGATCCACCGCCTGTCCGGGCGCAGCGCCGGGACACCGTCAGGAGCTCGGCGGCCCGGGCTCGGGGAGCGTCAGGTACCGGTACTCGTGGTGGTCGACGAAGCCGAACGTGCGGTACAGCCGCTCGGCCGGCTCGTTGTCGGTGACGACCTGCAGGTAGGCCTTGTCGGCGCCCTGCTCGACCGCCCAGCCGAGCGAGGTCGTGACCAGACGCCGAGCCAGGCCCCGTCCTCGCTGCTCCTCGGGCACCCAGAGTGCGCTCAATCCGGCCCACTCGCCCGTCACGACGACCCGCGCGATGGCCCCGTCGAGCCTGAGGTGCGCCGCGGTCGGCGCGCCCGTCATGACCTTCCGGGCCAGGTCGACCGACTCGCCGGGGGTGACGTAGGCGGCCAGCCAGGCGTCGTCGGGATCGCTCGCGACCTCGGCGGCGGCGTCCAGCGGCCAGCGCCGGTCGAGCTGGGCGACGAGCGCAGCGGTGTCGCCGCCCGCGACGGGCGTCCACCCGCGGGCGGCGAGCGGGGCCTCCCACGGCCCTGCGGCCTCGAGGGCGACGAGGGGGCGCAGCCCCCGGTCGGCGTAGAACGCCTGCACCTGGGTCAGGGCCTCGTCGAGGTCGGTCCCGGGGTCGCCGAACGCCGCGGCGGAGTT
Source organism: Aeromicrobium sp. (assembly GCF_023146395.1). GTDB lineage: Bacteria > Actinomycetota > Actinomycetes > Propionibacteriales > Nocardioidaceae > Aeromicrobium. The sequence goes on from NZ_JAGLCD010000010.1 coordinate 18,222, forward strand.
CGCCCGTTTGGTGAACCCGCCGGAGCCGCGCAGCTGCCACTCCCCGAGGGGCGCGGTCTCGAGGGCGGGCCACCCGCGGGCCATGATCCGCGCGAGCTGGTCGACCGGCGTGGCGGTCGCGCGACGGGAGCGCACCGGACGGTCCGGCACGAGCCGCCAGATGATCACGGTGGCTGCCTCGACCGTGGCCACCGAGCCGTCGCGACGTTCGAGCCGCAGGACCGGCCCGGCCGCGAGGAGACGCCCGACGACGTCGCTCGCCGAACCGTCTGGAGTGCGGTGCCGTACGCTGACGCGGCGGCCGACGACGTCTGCCCCAGGCGGGCGCACGGGGCTGGTGTCCATCAGGCGAACCTAACGTGTGGGGAGTGCCCGCGAGCCGCGATACTGGTGGGCGGACCGTCGACAAGGAGTCAGAGCAGTGACGTATGTGATCGCCCAGCCGTGCGTGGACGTGAAGGATCGCGCGTGCGTCGACGAGTGTCCGGTCGACTGCATCTACGAGGGCAAGCGCATGCTCTACATCCACCCTGACGAGTGCGTCGACTGTGGTGCGTGTGAGCCGGTGTGTCCGCCGGAGGCGATCTTCTACGAGGACGACACGCCGCAGGAGTGGGCCAGCTACTACGACGCGAACGTGCACTTCTTCGACGAGCTCGGCTCGCCCGGCGGCGCCGCGAAGCTCGGCGTGATCGAGGCCGATCACCCGCTGATCGCCGAGCTCCCGCCCCAGAACCAGGACTGACCCGGGTGGCCCGTGTCTCGGCCCGGTTCCCGGACTTCCCGTGGGACACCCTCGCGGCGGCCAAGTCCCGGGCCGCGGCGCATCCGGACGGGATCGTCGATCTCTCGATCGGCACCCCGGTCGACCCGGTGCCGTCGGTGGCCCGTGAGGCGCTGACGGCGGCCGTCGACGCGCACGGCTACCCGACCGTGGCCGGTCCTGACGAGGTCCGCGACGCCGTGGCGGCCTGGGTCGAGCGCGCCACGGGTGCCGCCTCGGTCACCCGCGACCAGGTCCTCATGACGATCGGCTCCAAGGAGCTCATCGCCAACCTCCCGGCCCAGCTCGGCCTGGGCGAGGGCGATCTCGTGGTCTACCCCGAGCTGGCGTACCCGACCTACGAGGTGGGAGCGCGCTACGCCGGCTGCGACGTGCTCGCCGCCGACTCCACGCTGGCGATCGGCCCGCGGACGCCGGCGCTGCTGTACCTGAACTCGCCGGCCAATCCGAGCGGCCAGATCCTGGGCGTCGACCACCTGCGCAAGGTCGTCGACTGGGCGCGCGAGCGTGACGTCCTGGTCGTGTCCGACGAGTGCTACCTCGACTTCGCGTGGGACGTTCCGGCCGTGTCGGTCCTGCACCCTGACGTCTGCGGCGGCGACCTGACGGGTCTGGTCGCGCTGCACTCCAGCTCGAAGCGCTCGAACCTGGCGGGATACCGGGCGGCGTTCCTGTCCGGCGACGCCGACGTGGTGGGGGAGCTGCTCGCGGTGCGCAAGCACCTCGGGTTCATGGTGCCCACCCCGGTGCAGCAGGCTCTGGCCGCCACCCTCGGCGACGACGCGCACGTCGTGGAGCAGCGCGAGCGGTACGCGCGCCGCCGGTTGCAGCTGCGTGCGGCGCTCGAGGCGGCGGGATTCACGATCGACCACTCCGGGGGCGCCCTGTACCTGTGGGCCACCCGCGGGGAGCCGTGCCGTGCCACGATCGACTGGCTCGCGGGTCGCGGCATCCTCGCCGCGCCGGGGGAGTTCTACGGCCCGGCCGGAGCCCAGCACGTGCGGATCGCGTTCACCGCCACCGACGAGCGCATTGCCGCCGCCGCCCAGCGACTCACCGCCTGACCCGCCCCACGGGGAGCAAAGCGTCAGCGACTGCTGTACTGTTCACTACATGCTGACGCTTTCTTCACGGGTCGACGTGGTGCAGAGAGTGGGCCACGCCCTCTCCGAGGCGAATCGGGCGCGGATCCTGCTGGCGCTCACGGAGGCACCGCGATACCCCGGCGACCTCGCGACCGATCTCGGGCTCACGCGGTCGAACGTCTCGAACCACCTAGCCTGCCTGCGGGGGTGTGGGCTGGTGGTCGTCGTTCCTCAGGGGCGGCGGATGCGGTACGAGCTGGCCGACCCGGCCCTGGCTGGCGTCCTCTCGGCCATCGTGGCTCTCGACCTCGTGGCGTCGTGCGACGGCGACTGCGCGACGGGGGCGTGCACGTGTCGCTGATCCTCGGTCCCGCGCCCTCCCGGCGGGACACCCTCGTGCGCCGCATCCGCCTCCTCGTGGCCCTGACGATCGCCTACAACGTCGTCGAGGCGGTCGTCGCCCTGTCCGCGGGGTTCGCGGCGTCGTCGACGGCCCTGATCGGCTTCGGCCTGGACTCGGTCGTCGAGGTCTCCTCGGCGACGGCCGTGGCGTGGCAGTTCGCCGCACGCGACCACGCCTCTCAGGAGCGGCGCGAGCGCGTCGCCCTGCGCGTCATCGCCGCCTCGTTCGTGGGGCTCGCGCTCATCGTGGGCTACCACGCGATCGAGGCGCTGGTGACCGGCGCGGAGGCCGACGAGTCGCGCACCGGCATCGTGCTGGCCGCGGTCAGCACGATGCTGATGCCGTTCCTGTCGTTCGCCCAACGACGTGCGGGCCGCGAGCTCGGCTCGTCGTCGGCGGTCTCCGACTCCCACCAGACGCTGCTGTGCACGTACCTCTCGGGCGCGCTGCTGCTCGGGCTGCTGCTCAACGCAGCCTGGGGCATCACCTGGGCCGACCCGGTCGTCGCGCTCGCGATCGCCGCCGTGGCCCTGGTCGAGGCCCGGCGCGCCTGGCGCGGCGACGCCTGCTGCGCCCCTGCCATGCCAGGATCGGCAGCAGCCGCCACCGGCGACTGCGGTGACGGCTGCTGCTCCCCGGGAGCGGTGACTTAGTCGCCTGTGGAGGCTCCCCATGAGCGACTAGCTCACCGCCCGCGGGTGGAATAGGCGACTAGCTCACCGCCCGGGGGTTGGGGTCAGCGGTTCTTGAGGGCCTCCGCGAAGGCGAGGATGCGCTTCGCGTCGCGGATGTGCAGCTCCTCGATCATCTTGTTCTTGTAGGTGGCCACGCCCTTCTTCTCGCGGGCGGCCTCCTCGAAGGCGGCGATCATGCCCTCGGCGCGCTCGATGTCGGCCTCCGACGGGCTGAACGCGACGTTGGCGGGCTCGACCTGCGACGGGTGGATCAGCGTCTTGCCGTCGAAGCCCATCTCGCGGCCCTGCCGCGCCTCGGCCTCGAAGCCCTCGGGATCCTTCACGTCGTTGTAGACACCGTCGATGATGACCTTGCCGGCGGCGCGCACCGCGAGGAGCGTCCAGGCGAGCGAGGTCAGCACGACCGCGTTGCGGCCCGGCACGTGCAGACCGTAGGTCTCGTTGACGACGTCGTTCGTGCCCATCACGATGACGGTCAGGCGATCGTGGGCCGCCGCGATCTCCTCGGCGTGCAGCAGGGCGCGAGGCGTCTCGATCATGGCCCACAGCTGGGTGTGCTCCGGCGCGCCGGCAGCCTCCATCGCGGCGACGAGGCCACGGACCTGCTCGGCCGACTCGACCTTGGGCACGAGGATCGCGTCGGGACCGGCCTCGGAGGCGGCCTTGACGTCGTCGTCGTGCCACTGCGTGCCGATCGAGTTGACGCGGATCGCGAGCTCGCGGTGGCCGTACTCGCCGGACCGCACGGCGGCGACGACGTTGGCGCGGCCGTCCTCCTTGGCGTCGGGCGAGACGGAGTCCTCCAGGTCGAGGATCAGCGCGTCGGCGTCGATCGTCTTGGCCTTCTCGAGCGCGCGCTCGTTGGCCCCCGGCATGTACAGCACGGAACGGCGGGGGCGCAGCTCCACGGAATCGGTGCTCACAGGTCGTACAGCTCCTTCAGCTCGGGGTCGCGCTCGGCCAGCTCACGGGCCAGGTCGAGCATCACGAGGCACTGCTTGCAGGACGCGTCGTCCTCCATCTTGCCGTTGATCATGACGGCGCCGGAGCCGTCACCCATCGCCTCGACGACGGTCTTGGCGTGCTCGACGTCCTCCTTCGAGGGCGAGAACACCTTCTTGGCGATGTCGATCTGCACGGGGTGCAGGCTCCAGGCGCCGACGCAGCCCAGCAGGAACGCGTTGCGGAACTGGTCCTCGCAGGCCACGACGTCCTTGATGTCGCCGAACGGCCCGTAGAACGGGAGGATGTCGTTCGCGGCGCAGGCGTCGACCATGCGCGCGATCGTGTAGTGCCACAGGTCCTGCTGGTACGTCGTACGGCCCTCGTGGAGGTCCTCGCCCGTGGGGTCCTGGCGCACGAGGTAGCCGGGGTGGCCGCCCCCCACACGGGTCGTCTTCATGCGGCGCGAGGCGGCCAGGTCGGCCGGGCCGAGGCTGATGCCCTGCATGCGCGGACTGGCGGCCGCGATCCCCTCGACGTTCGTCACGCCGAGCGCGGTCTCGAGGATCGCGTGCACGAGCAGCGGCTTCTGGACGTTGCCCTTGGCCTCGAGCTGCGCGAGCAGGCGGTCGACGTAGTGGATGTCCTGGGCGCCCTCGACCTTCGGCACCATGATGACGTCGAGCTTGTCGCCGATCTCGGTCACGAGCGTCGTGAGGTCGTCCAGGACCCACGGGGAGTCGAGGCTGTTGACGCGGACCCAGAGCTGGGTGTCGCCGAAGTCGGTCTGCTTCGCGATCTCGACCAGGCCGAGCCGGGCGGCCTCCTTCTTCTCGGTCTTCACCGCGTCCTCGAGGTTGCCGAGGATGATGTCGACCTTGGCGGCGATGTCCGGCACCTTCGCGGCCATCTTCTCGTTGCTCGGGTCGAAGAAGTGGATCATCCGGCTGGGCCGGAACGGCACCTCCGACACGGGCGCGGGAGCGCCGACGGCGAGGGGGCGGAGGAAGGCACGGGGATTGCGCACGAGGTCCCTTTCGACAGGCGTCACGACGAGGGTCAGTATGCCGACCGTCGGAGCTGCCCGCCTCGGGCACCCCCACCGGCGTCAAGATCGCGTCAAGACCGGTCAAGGCTCCGTCAGCGGCGGCGCAGCGGGCTCGCCGCGGGTGTGCGATGAGCGCATGGAACTCTCCTCCGCGCTCTGGCTGGGGCTCGCCGGCGCCCTGATCGTGTACCTGCTCGTCGCGCTGGTCCTGGCGGACCGGTTCTGAGGCGCGCGTGAACGACACCACCTCCGGCCTGCTCACGATCGCGGTCCTGGGCCTCCTGCTGGCCCTGTTGTGGGCCCCGTTCGGCGACCACATGGCGCGCGTCGTGACCGGCACGCGCCACGCCCGCCTCGAGCGAGGCCTGTACCGCCTGCTCGGCGTCGATCCCGAGGCGCAGCAGAGTGCGCGCTCCTACGCCACGAGCGTGCTCGCGTTCTCGGCCGTCGGCATCGCCCTGCTCGTCGCGATCCTCATGGGGCAGCAGCACCTGCCGTTCTCGCGCGGGTTGCCGGGCATGCCGTGGGACATGGCCCTCAACACGGCCGTCTCCTTCGTGACCAACACGAACTGGCAGTCCTACGCGGGGGAGTCGACGCTCGGCTTCACGGCCCAGATGGCCGGCCTCGCGGTGCAGAACTTCCTCTCCGCAGCCGTCGGGATCTGTGTCGCGGTGGCCCTCGTGCGCGGCTTCCTGGCCTCCCGGTCCGGCACGGTCGGCAACTTCTGGGTCGACCTCGTGCGCGTGACCGGCCGAGTCCTGCTGCCGGTGGCGGTCGTCGGTGCCGTCCTCCTCCTCACGCAGGGGGTGGTCCAGAGCTTCGCGGACCAGACCATCACGACCGTCACCGGTGGCAGCCAGGTCGTGCCCGGCGGACCGGTCGCCGGCCAGGAGGCGATCAAGCAGCTCGGCACGAACGGCGGCGGCTTCTTCAACGCGAACTCGGCGCACCCGTTCGAGAACCCCACGCCGTTCTCGAACCTGCTGCAGATCCTGATGCTCCTGCTCGTGCCGGTCTGCCTGACCCGCACGTTCGGCACGATGATCGGCTCCCGTCGCCAGGGCCTGACGGTCCTGGGCGCGATGGCCGCGCTGTTCACGGCCTCCCTGGCCGTCGCGGCCTGGGCCGAGACCACGGGTCAGGGCGTCGCCGCCCGCGCCGCAGGAGCGGCGATGGAGGGCAAGGAGACGCAGTTCGGCGCGTGGGGCTCGATCCTGTACTCGACCGCGACGACCAGCACCTCGACCGGCGCCGTCAACGCCTCCCACGACTCGCTGACACCCGCGGGTGGTGGTGCGGCACTCGTGAACATGATGCTCGGCGAGGTCTCGCCCGGCGGCGTCGGATCGGGGCTCTACGGGATGCTCGTGATGGCCGTCGTGACGGTCTTCGTCGCCGGACTCATGGTCGGGCGCACGCCCGAGCTGCTCGGCAAGAAGATCGGGCGGCCCGAGATCACGTGGGTCGCGCTGACGACGCTCATCACGCCGGCGATCGTGCTGATCGGGGTGGGGGTGGCGATCGCGCTGCCGTCCACCCGTGACGCGCTGGGCAACACCGGCGTGCACGGCTTCAGCGAGGTCGTCTACGCCTTCACCTCCGCGGCGAACAACAACGGCAGCGCCTTCGGCGGCATCACCGTGACCTCGACGTTCTTCCAGCTCGCGCTGGCCACGGCGATGCTGCTGGGCCGGTTCGGCTCGATCGTCCTCGTCCTGGCTCTGGCGGGCTCGCTGGCGCGCCAACGTCCCGTGCCGACCACGGCCGGCACGCTCTCGACCCAGACCGTGCTGTTCGGCTCGCTGCTCGTCGGGGTCGTGCTGCTCGTGACCGGCCTGACCTACCTGCCGTCCCTCGCCCTCGGGCCCGTCGCCGAGGCCCTCACGAACGGAGCCCTCTCGTGACCACCTCGTCGCTGCTGCCGATGCTGGCGGCTCAGCTGTCGCAAGCCCTGCGCAAGCTGGACCCCCGCCACCTGTGGCGCAGCCCCGTGATGTTCGTCGTGTGGACGGGCTCGATCGCCACGACTGCGGTCGCGATCACCGACCCGTCGGTCTTCGCCTGGTTCATCGCCGTGTGGCTGTGGCTCACCGTCGTGTTCGGCAACCTCGCCGAGGCCGTCGCGGAGGGGCGCGGCAAGGCCCAGGCGGACTCGTTGCGGGCGGCGCGCAACGACGTCACCGCACGGCGCCTGGAGCCGGGCGGCACCGAGACCGTCGTGCCAGGCAGTGCCCTGACGATCGGTGACCGCGTCGTGGTCGAGGCCGGCGAGGTCGTGCCCGGTGACGGCGACGTCGTGGAGGGCGTCGCGTCCGTCGACGAGTCGGCCATCACGGGGGAGTCCGCGCCGGTCATCCGGGAAGCCGGCGGCGACCGCTCGGCCGTCACGGGCGGCACGCGGGTGCTGTCGGACCGGATCGTCGTGCAGATCACGGCGGCCCCGGGGGAGACGTTCCTCGACCGGATGATCGCGCTGGTCGAGGGCGCGGAGCGGCGGCGGACACCCAACGAGGTCGCCCTGTCGATCCTGCTCACGACCCTGACGATCGTGTTCCTGGTCGCGGTCGTGACGCTGGCGCCGATGGCGGACTACGCCGGCGCGCCGCAGGAGCCGCTCGTGCTGGTGGCGCTGCTGGTGTGTCTGATCCCGACCACGATCGGGGCGTTGCTCTCGGCGATCGGCATCGCCGGCATGGACCGGCTGGTCCGGGTCAACGTGCTCGCGATGTCCGGACGCGCCGTCGAGGCCGCCGGCGACGTCAGCACCCTGCTGCTCGACAAGACCGGCACGATCACGTACGGCAACCGGCGGGCGGCCGACTTCCGGCCGGCCCCCGGGGTCACGGCCGACGAGCTGCGCGACGTCGCGCGGTTCACGAGCCTGGCCGACCAGACGCCGGAGGGCCGCTCGATCGTCGATCTCGCCCTGGAGCGCGGGGCCGACGACCGCGACCTCCCGGCGGGCGCGACGTTCGCCGAGTTCACGGCCCAGACCCGCATGTCCGGGGTCGACCTGGCCGACGGGCGGTCCCTGCGCAAGGGCGCCGGCTCCGCCGTGCAGGCCTGGCTCGGCGCCGACCTCCCGGCCGCGGTGCAGGAGCAGGTCGACGAGGTCAGCGGCGCCGGCGGGACACCGTTGGTCGTGGCGGAGTCCGGGCCGGACGGCAGGCGGTCGCTCGGGGTCGTGCACCTCAAGGACGTCGTCAAGGACGGCATGGTCGAGCGGTTCGCCCAGCTTCGCGCGATGGGGATCCGGACCGTCATGGTCACGGGCGACAATCCCCGGACGGCCGCCGCGATCGGCCGTGAGGCCGGGGTCGACGAGGTGCTCGCCGAGGCGACGCCGGAGGACAAGCTCGCGCTGATCCGCACCGAGCAGCGGGGCGGACGCCTCGTCGCGATGACCGGCGACGGCACCAACGACGCCCCCGCCCTGGCCGCGGCCGACGTCGGCGTCGCGATGAACAGCGGCACGTCGGCGGCGAAGGAGGCCGGCAACATGGTCGACCTCGACTCCGACCCGACCAAGCTGATCGACGTCGTCGCGATCGGCAAGCAGCTGCTGATCACGCGCGGTGCCCTGACGACGTTCTCGATCGCCAACGACGTGGCCAAGTACTTCGCGATCCTGCCGGCGATGTTCCTGGCCGCGTATCCCGCGCTCGACACGCTCAACGTCATGCGGCTCTCGACGCCGCAGTCGGCGATCGCGTCGGCGGTCGTGTTCAACGCGCTCGTGATCGTGGCGCTCATCCCGATCGCGCTGCGCGGCGTGAAGTACCGGCCGCTGTCGGCCGAGGCGCTGCTGCGCCGCAACGTCCTCGTCTACGGACTCGGCGGCCTGGTCGTCCCGTTCGTCGGCATCAAGCTCATCGACCTCGTGGTGTCGATGATTCCGGGAATCGGGTGAACCAGATGTCGAACCTCACGCACGTGCTCACGTCGACCGGCCGCCAGGCCTGGGTCGGGGCGCGTCTGCTCCTCGTAGCCACGCTCCTGCTGGGCATCGGGTACCCCGCGGTGATCTGGGCCGCAGGTCAGGTCGTGCCGGGCCACGAGGCCTCGATCGGCCAGGACTTCCCGGTCGCCGACGACGACTGGTTCCACGGCCGTCCGTCCGCGAACGACGACGACGGCCTCGCGTCCGGCCCCTCCAACCTCGGCCCGTCGAGCCCCGACCTGCTCGACCTGATCGAGCAGCGCCGCGCCGCGGTGGCGCAGGTCGAGGGCGTCGACCCGGGATCGGTGCCGGCCGATGCGTTGACGGCGTCGGCCTCGGGCCTGGACCGGTTCATCTCCCCGGAGTACGCGGCACTGCAGGTCGACCGGGTGGCGCAGGACCGGGGGCTGTCGGTCGCGGAGGTCGAGCGGCTCGTGCGGGCCCACACCTCGGGCCGCCAGCTCGGCTTCCTCGGTCAGCCCCGGGTCGACGTCCTGGCGCTCAACCGCGCCCTCGAGGGAGCAGACTGATCCCGTGAGCGATCTCCAGGAGCCGGGGCGAGGTGCCCTGCGGGTCTACCTCGGCGCGGCTCCCGGTGTCGGCAAGACCTACCGGATGCTCGACGAGGCCTGCCGGCGCGCGGGCCGCGGCACCGACGTCGTGGTCGGGGTCGTCGAGACGCACGGCCGGACCCACACCGCCGAGCGGATCGGCGGGCTCGAGGTGCTGCCGCGGCGCACCGTGACGTACCGGGGCACCGAGCAGACCGAGCTCGACCTGCCCGGTCTGCTCGCCCGGAACCCACAGGTCGCGGTCGTCGACGAGCTGGCCCACACCAACGTGCCGGGGCTGGAGCACGCCAAGCGCTGGCAGGACGTCGAGGCCCTGCTCGCCGCCGGGATCGACGTCATCACGACGGTCAACGTGCAGCACCTGGAGTCGCTCAACGACGTCGTCGAGGCCATCACGGGGGTGCAGCAGCGCGAGACCGTGCCGGACCGGTTCGTCCGGTCGGCCGACGCGATCGAGCTCGTCGACATGAGCCCGCAGGCCCTCCGGCGACGCATGGCCCACGGCAACGTGTACCCGGCCGACCGGGTCGACGCCGCCCTCGGGCAGTACTTCCGCGAGGGCAACCTCACCGCGCTGCGCGAGGTCGCCCTGCTGTGGCTGGCCGACCGGGTCGAGGAGGGCCTCGCCCGCTACCGGGCCCAGCACGACATCGACGCGACGTGGGCCGCCCGGGAACGCCTCGTCGTGGCGGTGACCGGAGGGCCGGAGTCCGAGGCGCTCATGCGACGGGCGGCCCGGATCGCCTCGCGCACGGGCGGCGGGCAGTGGATGGCGCTCTACGTCGCCCGCGGCGACGGGCTCGTGCACCACCCCACGGTCCGGCTCGAGGAGCTGCGCGCGATGGCCGCCGACCTGGGCGGGTCCTTCCACAGCGTCGTGGGAGACGACGCGGCCGGCGCGATCCTGTCATTCGCCCGGGCCGAGAACGCGACCCAGGTCGTCATCGGTGCGAGCCGGCGCGGCCGTGTCTCGACCCTGGTGCGCCCCGGCATCGGCGAGGTCGTGATCGCGGAGTCCGGCGACATCGACGTGCACATCGTGACGCACGACCAGGCCCGCCGGCAGCGCGGTGACGTCCGCGCGAGACCCGCCCTCGCGGTGCGGCGACGGATCGCCGGCTTCGTGCTGGCGGTGCTCGGGCCGCTCGCCCTGGCCGCCGGCATGCTCGTGACGCCCGACCTGCACTCGCTGCCGAGCGAGTCGATGCTGTTCATGGTCGTGGTGGTGGCGACCGCGCTCGTGGGGGGCCTGGCTCCCGCCGTCGTCGCCGCGCTCGTCAGCGGATTCGCGCTCAACTACTTCTTCACGCCTCCACTGCGCACGCTGATCATCGGCTCGGCCGAGAACGCGTACGCCGTGGCCCTGTTCATCGTGGTGGCGGTCGCCGTCTCCTCGGTCGTCGACCTGGCAGCCCGCCGCACGGCGCAGGCCCTGCGGGCCACCGCCGAGGCCGACGCGTTGTCGGCCCTCGCGCACGGGCTCCTGCACGCCGGCCTCGACGTGGGCGACGTCGTCGGCCGGGCGCGTGAGGTGTTCGGCCTGCGCCGCGTGGCCGTGGTGGACCGCGACGGCGCCGAGCTGGTGGTGTCGGACGAGGGGGCTGGCGACACGGGCGACGTCCGGACCACGATCGAGGTCGACGAGACGACCTCGCTGGTGTTCACCGGCCACGCGCCCTCGCCCGACCAGCTGCGGCTCATGACGGCCTACGCGGCCCACGTGCGGGTCCTGGCCGAACGGCGGGCGGCGGCCCGCGAGAGTGCCGAGCGCGAGGCGCTCGCCGAGGCCGACCGGGCGCGCGCGGCCCTGCTCGCGGCCGTCTCGCACGACCTGCGCACGCCGCTCGCCTCGGTCAAGGCCGCCGCGTCGAGCCTGCGCAACGGCGCGATCGACTGGAGCCCGGACGACACCGAGGCGTTTCTGGCCACGATCGAGGAGGGGGCCGACCGTCTCGACGCCCTGGTCGCGAATCTGCTCGACATGAGCCGGCTGGAGGCGGGGGCCGTGAGCACCCGGAGCGGACCGGTCGAGCTCGACGCTCTGGTGCGGGTCGTCGTGGCCACCCTGGAGCCGCGCGACGCGCAGCGGGTGGAGATCGACCTGGACCCCGGGCTGCTCGCCTGGGCCGACGGCGGCCTGCTCGAGCGCGTCGTCGACAACCTCGTGAGCAACGCCGTCCGCCACGCCCCGGCCCCCGCCGCCGTGCGGGTCGACGCCACCCTCGTCGGGGCGCGGGTCGTGCTGCGGGTCACCGACACCGGCCCGGGCATCGCCGCGGCCGATCGGGAGCGGGTCTTCGCCCCGTTCCAACGGCTCGGCGACGTGCCTGGTGGCTCCGGCATCGGGCTGGGACTGGCCGTCGCGCGAGGGCTGACCGAGGCGATGGCCGGTACCCTCGCGCTCGACGACACGCCCGGCGGCGGCACGACCTTCGTGGTCGACCTGCCGGCGCGGGGCGAGGAGGGAGGGCTTCGATGACGTTCGTCCTCGTGGTCGACGACGACCCGGCGATCGTGCGCACGCTCGGCATCAACCTGCGGGCGCGCGGCTACGAGGTCGAGACCGCGGCGGACGGCCGCTCCGCGCTGCAGATCGTGCAGGAGCGTCTGCCCGATGCCGTGATCCTCGATCTCGGTCTGCCGGACCTGGACGGGCTCGCGGTGCTCCAACGGCTGCGCGAGCGGCATGCGGTGCCCGTCGTGATCCTCTCGGCCCGCCACGAGACCGACGACAAGGTCGAGGCGCTCGACTCCGGTGCGGACGACTTCGTGACGAAGCCCTTCGAGATGGAGGAGCTCATGGCACGAGTGCGGGCCGCGGTCCGGCGCACGGCAGCGGGGGAGCCCCCGCTCGTCGTGACGGGCTCAGGTGTGCGTCTCGACGTGACCGAGCGCCGAGCCGAGCGCGAGGGCGAGGTCGTGCGTCTGACGCCCACCGAGTGGCATCTCGTCGAGGTGCTCGCCCGACGGGCTGGCCACCTCGTCTCGCAGCAGGACCTGCTCCGGGAGGTCTGGGGTCCCGGCTACGGGCGCGAGTCGCACTACCTGCGCGTCTACCTGGCGCAGCTGCGGCGCAAGCTCGAGCCCGATCCGGCGCACCCCGTGCTGTTCCTGACCGATCCGGGCCAGGGGTACCGCCTGGTGGCTCAGCGGTCCGAGGAATAGCCCTCACGCAGCAGCTCGACGAGCGTGGGACGGCTCGGAGTCCAGCCGAGATCGGCTCGGGCCTTGGCGCCGGAGGCCTGCTGGTCGAGCAGCAGCGCCTCGCCGAACGCGCCGAGCGTCTCGAGCGTGGCTTCGTCGCCCTGGGCCGTCACCTCGGGGCCGATGGCCCCGCCGATCTCGCGGACCATCGGGTTCTCGCCGCTGACGCCCAGGTACGCCTGGCCGCCGGGCGCGTCGAGGGCCGCCAGGTACAGCTCGGCGAGGTCGTCGACATGGACCGTGGTCCAGTGCTGGTCGCCGGTGCCGGGGTAGGACTTCTGGCTGATGATCATCGCCGGGATGCCGGCTCCGTGACCGTAGACGATGCCGGGCTGGATGACGCTGGCTCGCACGTCGGACGCCAGCAGCTGTCGCTCGAGCGGCACTCGCCACGCCGTGAGTGGCACCGGGTTCGCTGCGGCGTCCTCGGCGAGGTCAGTGCCCGAGCCGTAGGTCCACACCCCGCCGGTCAGCACGAACGGGCTGGTCGTCCCGCCGAAGGCCGCGATCGCCGCCTCGACGACGGAGGTGTTGAGCGCCTGGTCGTCGGCGTCGCTGCCGGCCGCGGTGTGGATCGCGGCGTCGTGCTGCACGAGCTGCTCGCGCAGCCAGGTCGAGTCGAACAGATCGCCGACGAGGCCGGTAGCGCCGGCCTGCTCGACCGTGGCGCGTGAGGCGTCGCTGCGCACGATCGCCGTGACCTCGTGACCGGCCGTCGTGAGACGGTCGAGCACGGCTGACCCGATGTAGCCGGTTCCCCCGGTGAGCACGATCTTCATGTCATCCTCAACCGGGAGCTGCGGCGGGGTGTTCCCGGCTCAGTCGAAGAGCTCGGAGAGCCAGTGCTCCTTCTTCTTCCGGCGGTACGGCTTGCCGTAAGAGTCGCCCCGGTAGCCGCGGTCCCCGGAGTAGCGATCGTCGCGGTAGGGCTCGTCGCGGTAGGGCGGCTGCGGGGCCGCGGGCGTCATCGGCGGCGCGGCGGGTGCAGCCGGGGCGACCTCGGCGGCGGCGCGGTCGAGGATCTTGTCGAGCTCGCCGCGGTCCAGCCAGACGCCGCGGCACTCGGGGCAGTAGTCGATCTCGACGCCGGCTCGCTCGCTCATGGTGAGCGTCGTTCCGTCGGTGGGGCACTTCATCGTGGTCATCAGCTCCTTCTGATCACGCAACGCGCGCGCGGCTCCGGGAGTTCCGGCCTACCGTGGCCTCATGAGCGCGAACTGGCAGGACAAGGCAGCCGTCGACCTGATGCTCGACGAGCTGCACACGTGGGCCGTCGTCGGCCTGTCGACCGACACGAGCCGCACCGCCCACTCGATCGCGGCGCTCCTGCAGCAGCGTGGCAAGCGCATCGTGCCGATCCACCCGGACGCGCCGGTCGTGCTGGGGGAGCAGGGGTACGCGACCCTCGCCGACGTGCCCTTCGAGATCGACGTGGTCGACGTGTTCCGCCGGTCCGAGGCCGCGGGTCAGTTCGTCGACGAGGCGATCGAGGTGGGAGCGAAGGCCATCTGGCTCCAGCTCGGGGTGATCGACGAGGCCGCGTTCGACCGGGCCGCCGCTGCCGGTGTGCCGATGGTCATGGACACCTGCCCCGCGATCGAGTGGAACCGCCGCTAACCACCCCCGCCGGTCGAGTGGCCCGCCAGCGCCACCCGCCGGTCGAGCGGCTCGCGAGCGCGGCCCCCACCGCTGGTCGAGTGGCTCGCGAGCTCTGCGAGCGGCCGTATCGAGACCCCCACGGCTGACCTCGCGCCGTCGTGACGGACAAGCAGCAAGGACCAGAGCAGGTCGTCGCCACCCGCCCCCTGCTGGTCGGGTGGCTCGCGAGCTCTGCGAGCGGCCGTGGGGGTACCTCCCAGAACGAAGTCCTAGGGGGAGCGAGACCCCGACACCTCACGGCACCCCGCCACCACCCGACCCGGTGGTCGAGTTGGTCCGAGGGACGAGGACCAGTATCGAGACCCCGGACAGCCGACCTCGCGCCGTCACCACCCCACCCGGTGGTCGAGTTGGTCCGAGGGACGAGGACCAGTATCGAGACCCCGGACAGCTGACCGCGAACCGTCACCCCGTACAAGCAGCAACGACCAGAAGCAGGTGGTTTCCGCCCGCCCCGATCTGACCGGACTGCCTGTCAGAAAGACCTGCAACCCCAGCGGAAATCTGCCCCCAACCCCTTGCCATCGAACACCTGTTCGACTACACTCGAATCATGGTTTCGGGGCCCACAGTGCACGCGCTCCGTACCGCCGCGCACGCCGTCACCGGCACCGACCACCGATCCGCCCTGGTCGCGATCCAGACCGCCCAGGACGCGCTCGACGCCGCCAAGGCTCACCATCTGGCGGAGCTGGAACGCACCGCCGACCACGAGCTCGACGGCGCCTCGACCGTCACCGCCTGGGCGCGGGACCACCTGCGCCTCGACGCCCGCACCACCCGCAGCCTGATCGCCGCGGACCACACGATGCGTGAGCTGCCCGCCGTGGCCGAGGCGGCTGTCGCTGGTGACATCCGTCTGGACCACGTCAAGCTCTTCACCTTCGGGCTCAAGCACATCGGCACGGAGATCGTCACCGATGCTGAACCGTGGCTCCTGGCGGTCGCGACCACCCATGAACCCGTGCAGCTGCGCCGGGTGGTTCGCGCCCTGCGGGATGCGGTCTACCCCGAGGCGTTGGATGAGGCGTGGATCAACGGGATGGCCAAAGAAGACCTCCAACTCTCACCCGTGCCCGAGGGCTGGCACCTGACGGGGTTCCTCAAGACTGAGACCGGCGCGAAGCTCAAGGCCGTCCTCGACTCGTTGTCGATCCCCACGGTCGCGAACGACGACCGCAGCAGTGCCGAGCGTCGTGTCGCCGGACTCGACCGGCTCCTCTCGTCCGTCCTCGAATCCGGGCTGCCGTCGAGCAAGGGCATCCGCCCCCAGCTCTCGGTCATCGTGGGGGTCGAGACCCTCCACGAGGCCATGACCGCGGAACCCGGGACGGCCCAACCGGTCGGTGAGCCGGCCGAGCTGACCGGCTTCGGGCCCATCGGACCCCAGCTCCTCTCCTACCTGGCCTGCACCGGCGACATCACCCCCATCCTCACCAGTGATGACGACATCGAGCAGGCACAGATCCTCAACGTCGGCGACACCATCCGCCTCGCCACCCCACCCCAACGCAAAGCCGTCAACGCCCGACAGCACGGCCAGTGCGCAGCACCCGGCTGCACCCACACCCACCTCGAGATCCACCACACCACCTGGTGGTCCAACGGCGGCAAGACCGACCTCGACGGACTCATCGGCCTCTGCACCAACTGCCATTCACTCGTCCACCGCGGCCTACTCATCATCGACGCCCTCGGCCACGGCAAATTCGACCTGTCCACCCGCGACGGCAGACCCATCGACCTCACCCGACGCCGCACTACCCGCCACCACCTCCGCGCCATCCGCCACGCCGCACGCGCGCGAAGAACCGACTACCCCATGCGCGCCTGACGGGCACCGCAGCCCAGAAACGCGAAACGCCCTCCGACCCGGAGGTCGGAGGGCGAGTGGTACACCCCCTCGGACTCGAACCGAGAACCCGCTGATTAAGAGTCAGCTGCTCTGCCAATTGAGCTAGGGGTGCGCGGGGAAGAACGTTACCAGCCGGGGCCCCGGTTCTGAAATCGGGCGGCCTCCGAGCGCGGACTCACGACAGGTCCAGGTCCCCGAGCCCCAGCTGCTCCACGAGCGCTGCGGCCGCCGCATGGCCACCCAGGCCGCTGACGGCACCGCCGCGCCGCGCACCGCTGCCGCAGAACAGCACCCGCGGGTGCGCGGTGGCCACGCCCCAGCGGGTCGCGGAAGTGTCGGCCGGTTCGCCCTCCTCCAGCCACGGCCAGGCGAGATCGCCGTGGAAGATGTGGCCGCCGGGCATCGCGAGCGCCGTCTCGATGTCGCTCGGGGTCTTGACCTCGACGCCGAGCACCAAAGGGGAGAGCGGCTCGGCCAGGTGCTCCTCGATCGCCGCCACGACCCGCGCGTAGGCCTCCTCCGCTGCCGGGGCATCGCCCAGCGTGGCAGGCGGCGTGTGGAGTCCGAAGTAGGTCAGGGTCTGAGCCTCGGTGGCCGCGAGCTCGGGGCCGAGGATGCTGCGGTCGGTCAGGGTGTGGCAGTACACCTCGCCCGCGGCGCGGGTGGGCAGGCGGCCAGCCGAGGCCTCGGCGTGCGCGGTCTCGAGCTCGGTGTAGGACTCGCCGAGGTGCAGCGTGCCGGCGAACGCGACCTGCGGGTCGAGTCCGCTGCGGAGGCGCGGGAGACGCGACAGCAGCAGGTTGACCTTGAGCTGCGACCCTTCGGGGCGCGTGTCGACGGGTGACCCGAGCAGATCGGCCAGGACCGCGGGAGCCACGCCCGACAGGACGTGCGCGGCGCGCCAGGTGCGATCGCCGGAGGTCACGAGCACCGCGTCCTCGCCCGCACTGACGGTCTCGACCGGGGTGCCTGTGACGATCTCGGCTCCGGCCTCGCGAGCCACTCGCTCCAGCTCACCCGTGACGGCCCCCATGCCGCCCACGGGGACGCGCCACTCACCCGTCCCGTTCCCGACGAGGTGGTAGAGGAAGCAGCGGTTCTGGCTCAGGGACGGTTCGTGCAGCGAGGCAAACGTGCCGATCAACGCATCGGTCGCCACGACCCCGCGCACCAGGTCGTCGGTGAACCGGCGCTCGATCGCCTCGCCGAGGGGTCGCTCCACCAGGTCGCGCCACGTCGCGGGATCGATGCCAGCGCGGACGTCGCGGACCGACGGCAGGGGCCCGAGCAGGGTCGGCGCCACGGCCGCCGCCAGGCCTTCGACATCGGCGTAGAAGCGCTCCCATGCGACCAGCTCGTCGTCGCCGCCCGTGAGCCGTCGGAACGACTCCCGCGTGGGATCACCCACGACAGTCTCGACCAGGAGTCCGTCGGGCGAGCCGTCGTCGCGGACGTAGGGGCTGTACGAGGCGGTGTCGCGCGACCGCAGCTCGAGGCGCAGGCCGAGCTCCTCCCGCAGACGGTCGGGGAAGAGACTCACGAGGTAGGAGTACCGCGAGAGGCGGGCCTCGAGGCCCGGGAACGCCTGGGCGCTCACCGCGGCACCACCCACGTGCTCGAGGCGCTCCAGCACCGCCACGGCCAGGCCGGCGCGAGCCAGCAGGGTCGCGGCGACCAGGGCGTTGTGGCCCCCGCCGACGATCACGACGTCACGGTGCTCGGTGGTGCTGGTCACGTGCTCAACCTACGGTGGGTCGATGGACGATCACGGGGGAGAGCAGGAGGCGCGTCAGGTCAGGGCGCGGTGGAAGCTGGTCGGGCCAGGGCTCGTGGTGGCCGGCACGGGTGTCGGTGCGGGTGACCTCGTCGCGACCCTGACGGCGGGCTCGAAGTTCGGCTACGCGCTGCTGTGGGCGGTCGTGCTCGGCACGCTGTTCAAGATCGCGCTGGTCGAGGGGGCCGGCCGGTTCACCTTGGCCACGGGCCGCACGATCTTCCAGGGTTGGCAGACGCTCGGCCGATGGACCGGGTGGTACTTCGGTCCGTACATCGTGATCTGGGGCGTCGTCTACGGAGCGACCGCGATGTCGTCCTCGGCGCTCCCGCTCGTGGCGCTGTTCCCCGACGGTCCCGACCTCAAGGTCTGGGCCATCGCGATGGGCCTGGCCGGCTTCGCGCTCGTGTGGCTGGGACGGTACGGCCTGGTCGAGAAGCTCATGGCGACGTTCGTCGGGATCATGTTCACGACCGTCGTGGGGGCGGCGATCCTGGCCACGCCCAACCTGCCCGAGATGGTGGGTGGGCTCGCGCCGCGCATCCCCGAGGGCGGCCTCGTCAACACCCTCGCGGTCGCGGGCGGCGTGGGCGGCACGATCACGCTCGCGGCGTACGGCTACTGGCTGCGCGAGAAGGGCTGGTCGACGCCGGGCTGGATGCGCGTCATGCGCCTCGACAACTCGATGGCCTACGTCATGACCGGCATCTTCGTCGTCGCGATGCTGGTCGTCGGCGCCGAGCTGCTCTACAGCAGCAACATCGCCGTCGGTACGGGCGACCGAGCGCTGATCGGCCTCTCGGACGTGCTCGACGACCGGTACGGCGAGTTCTTCGGCAAGCTGTTCCTGTTCGGCTTCTGGGCCTCGTCGTTCTCGTCGTTGCTGGGGGTCTGGCACGGCGTCTCGCTGATGTTCGCGGACTACCTCGGCACGTCGCGCGGCCTGGACCAGGACGATCCGCGGATGCACGCCCGGGGCACGTACTACCGCGCCTACGTGTTGTGGCTGACGTTCCCGTCGATGGCGCTGCTGTTCCTCGACGAGCCGGTCGCGGTGATCCTGGCGTACGGCGTGCTGGGATCGATCTTCATGCCGTTCCTGGCGCTCACGCTTCTGGGCCTGCTCAACACCGACCGGGTGCCGCGCGAGTGGCGCAACGGCCTGCTCGGCAACGTCGTGCTCAGCATCTGCGCCGTCATGTTCATCGCCGTGGGCGCCAACGAGCTCTACAAGGCCGTCACCGGGGTCTTCTGAGCCCCCGCGGTGTGCGGGCGGTGAGTGTTCCACCCAGGGCGGTGGCTCAGCCACGGTATGAGCGCTCATGCGGTGGACAACTCACCGCCCACCCCCGGGAGGGTTCCGAAAGGTGGACAACTCACCGCTCCACCGCGCAGGTCAGCGGAGCGTGGGCTGGACGCGGTAGACCGACTGCACCAGCGCCATGACGGAGCGGGCCACGGTCCGCCCGGGGTCGGTGAGGGCGTAGTCGACGTGCTGGGCGAGCGTGTCGTGCTCGGTCCGCGAGACCAGCCCGCCGGCCAGGAGCTGCTTGAGCGTCTGCGACAGCATCTTGTCGCTGATGCCGTCGATCCGGCGCCGCAGCTCGCCGAAGCGTGCGCTCTCGACGTCGTTCAGGGCCGCCAGCGTCAGGGTGCCCCAGCGGCTCGTCACGAGCTCGAGCGTCTCGCGCGACGGGCACTGCGTCGCGAACACGTCGTACTCGGGTGCACTCATGGTCGACCTCCTGAGCTCATGCTAACCCACAGGTAGTACTTACGAGAAGTAAGTGCTAACCTCGGGTGAGTAGAATCCCCCTTCGAACTCAGGAGAACCCCATGACCATCGCCGTCACCGGAGCCACCGGCCAGCTCGGCCGCCGCATCGTCGCCCAGCTCCTCGAGCGCGTCCCCGCGTCCGAGATCGTCGCCGTCGTCCGGGACGAGGCCAAGGCCGCGCCGCTCGCCCAGCAGGGCGTCCAGGTGCGCGTCGCGACCTACACCGACGTCCCCGCCCTCGACGCCGCATTCGCCGGCGTCGACAAGGTCGTGCTCGTGTCGGGCAACGAGATCGGGCAGCGCGCCGTGCAGCACGGCAACGTGATCGAGGCCGCGAAGGCCGCAGGCGTCGGCTTCATCGCGTACACGAGCGTCCTGCACGCCGACGGCTCGCCGCTGCTGGTCGCCCCCGAGCACGTCGCGACCGAGGCCCTGCTGGCCGACTCCGGCCTGTCCTACAGCCTGCTGCGCAACGGCTGGTACCACGAGAACTACGCCACCAGCATCGACGCGGCGCGCGCCTCGGGCGCCGTCGTGACGAGCGCCGGCGACGGCAAGGTCGCCAGCGCGTCGCGTGACGACTTCGCCGCGGCCGCCGCGGTCGTCGTCACGACCGAGAACCCCGAGCGGGTCTACGAGCTGTCCGGCGACGTCGCCTGGTCGCAGGCCGATCTGGCCGCCGCGATCGCACAGGTCATCGGCTCGGAGGTGTCGGTGCTCGACGTCGACGCCGAGAAGCACGCCGAGATCCTGAGCGGTGCCGGTCTCGACGAGGGCACCGTGCAGTTCGTCGTGGCGACCGACGGCCACATCGCCGCGGGCCACCTGGCCGCCACGCCCGGCACCCTGTCGACCCTGATCGGTCGGCCGACTACGCCCCTGGTCGACACGCTCCGCACGCTGGTCTGAGTTCTGACGGAAGGAGGCCTGCGTCACTAGGCTGCCCCCATGACGCAGGCCTCCTCCGCACGAGCCCGGTACGTCGGAGCGATCGACCAGGGCACCACGAGCACCCGCTTCATGGTGTTCGACCACGCTGGCGCCGAGGTCGTCCGGCACCAGGTCGAGCACGAGCAGATCCTGCCGCGCGCGGGCTGGGTCGAGCACGACCCGGCCGAGATCTGGCGCAACACCGAGCTGTGCATCCGCGAGGCGCTCTCGAGCGCCGAGCTGACCCACGAGGACCTCGTCGCGGTCGGGGTCACCAACCAGCGTGAGACGACGGTGGTGTGGGACCGCCGCACGGGGCAGGCCTACACCAACGCGATCGTGTGGCAGGACACCCGCACGGCCGAGATCGCCGCACAGGCCGACGAGAAGCACGGCGACCTGATCCGTCACCGGTCCGGCCTGCCGCCCGCGGCCTACTTCGCCGGCGGCAAGATCGCCTGGATCCTCGCGAACGTCGAGGGGGTGCGCGAGGACGCCGAGGCGGGTCACGCGATCTTCGGCACGATCGACACGTGGCTGCTGTGGTGGCTCACGGGCGGGCCCGACGGCGGTCAGCACCTGATCGACGTCACGAACGCCAGCCGCACGATGCTGATGGACCTGGAGACCTTGGCGTGGGACGACGAGCTGCGCGAGGTCTTCGGGGTGCCCGAGCAGATGCTGCCGCAGATCCGGTCCTCGTCGGAGGTCTACGGCACGACGCTGGCCGACGGGCCCTTCGGCGGCGAGGTCCGGCTCGCCGGTGACCTCGGCGACCAGCACGCGGCCCTCGTCGGGCAGGCGTGCTTCGAGCCGGGCCAGCTCAAGAACACCTACGGCACCGGCAACTTCCTGGTGCTCAACACCGGCACCGAGATCGTGCGGTCGAGCCACGGCCTGCTCACGACACTCGGCTACCAGCTGGGGGACGAGGCGCCGGTCTACGCGCTCGAGGGATCGATCGCCGTGACCGGGTCGGCGGTGCAGTGGCTGCGCGACCAGCTCGGCATCATTGAGGACGCGGCCGAGACCGAGACGCTCGCCGCGAGCGTCGAGGACACCGGCGGCGTGTGCTTCGTGCCGGCCTTCTCCGGCCTGTTCGCCCCGCACTGGCGGCCCGACGCTCGTGGCGTCATCGTGGGCCTCTCGCGGTTCAACACCAAGGCCCACCTCGCTCGCGCGGCGCTCGAGGCGATCTGCTTCCAGAGCAAGGATGTCGTCGACGCGATGGTCGTCGACGCGGGCCTGGAGCTCTCGATCCTGCGGGTCGACGGGGGTGTCACGGCCAACGACCTGTGCATGCAGATCCAGGCCGACGTGCTCGGCGTCGAGGTCAGCCGCCCCGTCGTGACCGAGACCACGGCGCTCGGCGCGGCCTACGCCGCCGGCCTCGCGGTGGGCTTCTGGACGAGCTGCGAGGAGCTCGTCGACAACTGGCAGGAGAGCAAGCAGTGGGCCCCCCGTTGGGACGACGAGCATCGCGAGGTCTCGCACGCGCAGTGGACCAAGGCCGTCGAGCGCACGCACGGCTGGGTCTGACGCGCAGGGTTGATCCTGACACGGTGTCAGGAGGTGGAGTGGTCACATGTTCACCATCGGAGAGCTCGCTCGCCTCGGGGGCGTCTCGGTGCGGATGCTGCGTCACTACGACGCCCTGGGTCTGCTCGAGCCCGCTGAGGTCGACCCCTTCACGGGTCGGCGCTCGTACGCCGCTGCTCAGCTCGCGCGCCTCAACCGCCTCGTGGCGTTGAAGGACCTGGGCTTCTCGCTCGACCAGGTCCGTCTCCTCCTCGACGAGGCGCTCGAGGCCGACGAGCTTCGCGGCATGCTGCGCCTGCGCCATGCCGAGCTGGTCGAGCAGATCGCGGCCGACCGGTCGCGGCTCGACCGCGTCGAACGGCGTCTCCGAACCATCGAGAAGGAGCACGACATGACTGAGACCACCGTCACCACCCTGCCCTCGATCCGTGTCGCTGAGCGTCGGGGCGAGGCTGCATCGCTCGAGGAGGTCGCCGCGGTCGTCCAGCCCCTGTTCGGCGAGCTGGCCGGGGCACTCGCGGCCACGGGAGCACCGCTGCAGGACCCGGCCATGGCGTTCTACGAGCTGCACGACGATGGCACGGTCGGGGTTCACGTGGCGTTCCCGTTGCCGACCGGGGACGATCCCGGCGTCGGTAACACCGTGACGCTCCTGCCGGCCGAGGAGCACGCGATCGTGACGCAGCACCTCGGTCCGCTCGACGAGGCGGCCGAGGCGTGGCAGGCGCTGGGCGCCGCGATGGCGAGCGACGGCCTGGAGCCCAGCGGGGCAGCGGTCCGTGAGGTCTACATCCACATGCCCATGGACGATCCCGGCGCCTGGGTCACCGAGCTGCAGTGGCCGGTGCGCTGAGGCGCGCGCGCCTGCCGTGGGTGATTGACTGGGCGCATGCGATCGGTAGCGCTCTCCCCGGACCAGCGGCAGGCCGCGCTCGAGGCCATGGCCACGGAGCACCTCGACGTGCTCGTGATCGGTGGTGGTGTCGTCGGCACGGGAGCCGCGCTCGATGCCGCGACGCGCGGCCTCTCGGTCGGCCTCGTCGAGGCGCGTGACTTCGCCTCCGGCACCTCCAGCCGGTCCAGCAAGCTGATCCACGGCGGCCTGCGGTACCTCGAGATGCTCGACTTCCGCCTCGTCGCGGAAGCGCTGGCCGAGCGCAGCCTGCTGATCGAGAAGCTCGCCCCGCACCTGGTCAAGCCCGTGCCGTTCCTCTACCCGCTCACGCACCGGGTGTGGGAGCGCTTCTACGCCGGCTCCGGCGTGCTGCTGTACGACACGTTGGCGCGGCTGTCCGGCCGGTCCCGCGGCGTGCCGCACCACACGCACCTGACGCGCCGGGGTGCGCGCAAGATGATGCCCGCGCTGCGCAAGGACGCGCTGGTCGGCGCGCTGCACTACTACGACGGACAGGTCGACGACGCCCGCCACACCATGATGATCGCCCGCACCGCCGCCGCCTACGGGGCGCACGTCGCTACGCGGGCCCGCGTCGTCGACCTGCTACGCGAGGGCGGCCGGGTCGTCGGCGCGCGGGTCGCCGATCTCGAGACCGGTCGGCAGATCGAGGTCCGCGCCCGCCAGGTCGTCAACGCCACCGGCGTCTGGACCGACGAGACCCAGTCGTTCGCGGGGGAGCGCGGGCAGTTCCACGTCCGCGCCTCGAAGGGCATCCACCTCGTCGTGCCGCGCGACCGGATCCGCGGCGAGTCCGGCCTGATCCTGCGGACCGAGAAGTCGGTCCTGTTCGTCATCCCGTGGGGCCGCCACTGGATGATCGGCACGACGGACACCGACTGGTCGCTCAGCAAAGACCACCCCGCGGCCAGCCGCAGCGACATCGACTACCTGCTCGACCACGTCAACGCGGTCCTCGTCGAACCGCTGACCCACGACGACGTCGAGGGCGTGTTCGCCGGACTGCGCCCGCTCCTGGCCGGTGAGTCCGACGCCACCAGCAAGCTGTCGCGTGAGCACGCCGTGTCCACCAGCACCCAGGGCCTCGTGGTCGTCGCGGGCGGCAAGTACACGACCTACCGCGTCATGGCCAAGGACGCGATCGACGCCGCCGTGCACGCGATGAGTGCCGACCTGGACCGCAAGGTGCCGCCGTCGTGCACCGAGGACGTCCCGCTGCTCGGTGCCGACGGCTACGAGGCGCTGTGGAACCAGCGCCACCAGCTCGCGGTGTCCTCGGGTCTGAGCGTCTCCCGCATCGAGCACCTGCTCAACCGCTACGGATCGTTGGCGTTGGAGGTCCTCGACCTGGTCGGCAGACACCCCGACCTGGGCAGGCCGCTCGGCGGTGCGGACGACTACCTGCGCGCCGAGGTCGTGTACGGCACGACCCACGAGGGCGCGCGTCACCTCGACGACGTGATCGCCCGTCGCACCCGCATCTCGTTCGAGACCTTCGACCGGGGCACCGAGGTCGCCCGGGAGGTGTCGGAGCTGATGGGCAAGGCGCTCGGCTGGAACAAGGCGCAGCGCCAGCGTGAGGTCGAGCACTACCTGAAGCGGGTCGAGGCCGAGCGCGAGAGCCAGACGATGCCGGACGACGAGACGGCCGACGCGGCCCGGATGGGGGCGCCGGACGTCGTGCCCGTGCAGGTGAGCGCGTGAGCGGCTTCGACCCGGTCGAGCCCGAGATCGACGACCTCGGCGACCCGCGGTCACCGCTGTCCCGGACCCTCATCACGGTGGCCGCCACGGCGGTTGTCGTCCTGCTGGTCATCGGCCTGGTCCTCGGCGTCGGGCGGCTCACCCGGTCGACCTCGACGACGTCCCAGACCTTCGCGGTGGACCCCGTGGAGCCGCTGCGCTTCGTCGTCGAGAATCTCGACGTCACGGTCGTGCCGGCAACGGCCGACACCATCACGGTCGACGTCGACCTCGTCAGCGGATGGCTGGGCACCGACTTCGACAGCGAGCAGAACGGTGGCGACATCCTGCTCGCCGCGAGCTGTCAGCCACTGCTGATCCCCGGGTGTGGCGGCAGCGTCACGATCGGGGTGCCGGCGGGGACCCAGTTCGAGCTGCAGGCCACGGGCCAGGACGTCGACCTCGCCGGCATCGACGGCGTCGCGACGGTCCGGACCGGGTCGGGCGACGTCACCGGACGCGACCTGGCGCTCGTCGACCTCGGTGTCACGACGGGCTCGGGCGACGTCAACCTGGCCTTCGCGCAGCAGCCGTACAGCGTCAAGGCCACGACGACGTCCGGCGACGTCGACGTCGCGGTACCGCAGGGCGAGGTCTCCTACGACGTCGTCACGACGTCGGCGTCCGGTGGCGTGGAGTCCGATCTCGAGCCAGGCGGTGACAACGCCGAGGGGTTCATCGCGGTCGAGTCCGACTCCGGCGACGTGGACCTCCGGAGCTCCTGACGGGCGGAGCGGGACGCGAGGATCGGCTCAGCGAACCGGACGGACAAGCGGCCTCGGACGAACAGCGTGGTGACGGCACCGCGGATTCCCGCCATGGTCTTCGCATCCCACGGCGACTGGTTACTTAGCACGGCACAGGTGCCTTGGGAAGTCACCAAAAGCCGTGGGATGTGGTCAGGTGACCGCCGGGCGGGCCATCGGCTTCTGGTCCGTGCCGCTTGTCCGTGACGACGGGATTCGGTCAGGTGCCGGAGGTTTCGAGGCTCGTCGCCGAGAGCTCCTCGCACCTCAACCAGCGGAAAGGCCTGACCCTCACGCCAGGGCGAGCTGGGCCTTGATCTGGGCGACCGACGGGTTGGTCAGGGCGGTGCCGTCGGCGAAGACGAGGGTCGGCACGGTCTGGTTGCCGTTGTTGGCCTTCTCGACGATCGCGGCGGCCTCGGGGACCTGCTCGATGTCGACCTCGTCGAACGTGATGCCCTCGCGCGTGAGCTGCGACTTGAGCCGGTGGCAGTAGCCGCACCACGGGGTGCTGTACATCGTGAACGTCTCACTCATGGACTGTCTCCTTCGACCTCTACGCTGGAGTCAACCACGCCCCCCAGCATCTGATTCCTCGCAGGAGCCCAGCATCAGCACGACGTCCCACCCTCTGCTCGACGCGCTCGATCCCGAGCAGCGCGAGGTCGCGGTCGCCCTCAAGGGCCCTGTTGCCGTCATCGCCGGCGCGGGCACGGGCAAGACCCGGGCGATCACCCATCGCATCGCCTACGGCGTCGACACAGGCGTCTACAAGCCGCAGGAGGTCCTGGCGGTCACGTTCACCACCCGGGCCGCGGGGGAGATGCGCGGGCGGCTCTCGCGGCTCGGCGCCCCGGGGGTGCAGGCGCGCACGTTCCACTCGGCGGCGCTGCGGCAGCTCCGGTACTTCTGGCCGCAGTTCTACGGCGGCGACCTGCCCGAGATCATCGGCTCGAAGTTCGCCCTCGTCGCGGGTGCGGCGCGCCGGGTGGGCCTGCGCGCCGACAACGCGATCATCCGCGACCTGGCGTCCGAGATCGAGTGGGCCAAGGTCAGCAACGTCGTCCCGCACGACTACACCGGTCGCGCGGCCGGTCGGTCCGTCGGCGACCTCGACCTCGGCGACGTCGGGGCCACCTACGCGGCGTACGAGGAGCTCAAGCGCGAGCGTCGCGTCATCGACTTCGAGGACATCCTGCTCTTCACGGCCTCGATGCTCGACTCCGACGAACGCATCGCCGCGCAGGTGCGCAGCCAGTACCGCTGGTTCGTGGTCGACGAGTTCCAGGACGTCAACCCGCTCCAGTCCACGTTGCTCGACCTCTGGCTCGGCGGACGTTCCGACGTGTGCGTCGTGGGCGACCCGTACCAGACCATCTACACCTTCGCGGGGGCCTCACCCGCCGCCCTACGCACGTTCGCGGGCCGGTTCGACGACACCACGCGGGTCGAGCTCGTGCGCAACTACCGGTCGTCGCCGCAGATCGTGGCGGCCGCCAACGCGGTGTTCAGCGGGTCCCAGCGCACGGGCGTCACGCTGCAGCCCCAGAACCCGGCGGGCGATCCGGTCGACTACACCGGCTACGCCGACGAGGCCACGATGGCCGAGTCCGTCGCCGAGGAGATCGTCGCGCTGCACCGCCGGGGGGTGCCCTACCGCGAGTGCGCCGTGCTGTTCCGCATCAACGCGCAGTCGGAGGCCTTCGAGGAGGCGCTGGGCGCCCGGGGTGTGCCGTTCATGCTGCGCGGCGTCGAGGGATTCTTCCAGCGCGCGGAGGTGCGCCAGGCCGTCACGCTGCTGCGGGGCGCGGCCGTCGCGGCCGACTCCGGCGATCTCATGGCTGACGTCCGTGCGGTGCTGGCGGGCATGGGGCATCCCGACGAGGCGCCCAAGGGCACCGGCGCGGCCCGCGACCGGTGGGAGTCGCTGCACGCGCTCACCACGATGGCGGCCGACCTCGCCGAGGCCGACCCGCAGGCCACCGTCGCGAGTCTCGTGGCCGACCTGGAGCGGCGCGCCGAGTCGGCGCACGCACCCACCGCCGACGGCGTCACCTTGGCCACATTCCACGCCGCCAAGGGCCTGGAGTGGGACGCCGTGTTCTGCACGGGGTTGCACGAGGGCATGATGCCGATCGTCCACGCGCAGACCCCCGAGGCGGTCGAGGAGGAGCGGCGGCTGTTCTACGTCGGCGTCACCCGGGCGCGTCGTCACCTGTACCTGACCTGGGCCACGGCCCGCACCGCCACCGCGCGCACCAAGCGCAACCCCACCCGCTTCCTCGATCCGCTCCTGCCGGCGGGGCACGCCGCTCGAGCCAGTCGCAGCGCCGACCGCAAGGTGCGCACGTGCCCGGTCTGCGGGCAGGTGCTGGCCACCTCGGCCGATCGCAAGCGCGGGCGCTGCGCCGACTGTCCGGTCACGTACGACGAAGAGCTGTACGAGCGCCTGCGCTCGTGGCGCACCGAGGTTGCCACCGACCGCAAGGTCCCGGCCTACGTCGTCTTCAACGACCACACCCTCAAGCTCATCGCCGAGGTCAAGCCCGCCGACGGCCCGGCGCTGTTGCGCATCAGTGGCGTGGGGCGGCGCAAGCTCGACGAGTTCGGCGAGTCACTGCTCGACATCGTGGGCAAAGCCCGGTAGGTCTTCCTGCAGGATCTGCTGGAAGGGCGCGGTGGCCTCGAGCTGGCTCAGGACCCCGATCGCCCCGGTCCAGACCCGGTGGATCAGCAGGTACTCCGGCGGCAGGTTGACCTTCATCGCGGTGCCCATGCCCTCGGCGCCCGGTGCGGTCACGCGCGCCAGCTGGTCGCGGAGCCAGATCCGGCTGAAGCTGAACCGTTCGACCGTGGCCGGCTCGACGAACGGGGCCACGTAGGCGGCGATCGTCGTGGGCTCGATCGTGACCCCGGGCCGGATGAAGCCCTCGTCGCGCAGCCCCTGGGTCACGGCCTCGGCATCGCCGGCGATGGCGTGCCGGAGCAGGGTGCCGATCGCGGGCGGGAAGCCGTGCTCGAGGTGCGCCACGGCACCGAAGTCGACCACGCCGAGACGGCCGTCGGCCAGGGTGCGGAAGTTCCCCGGATGCGGATCGGCGTGCAGCAGGCCCGATCGCCGTGGACTGCCGATCAGGAAGCGCGCGAACTGCTCGCCGCGGAGGTCGCGCTCTTCCTGGCTGCCCGTCGCGATGACCTGGGCGAGTGATCCCGTGCTCTCGATCCACTCGCTCACGAGGACGCGCTCGGTGTGGGCCACGACGCCGGGCACCAGGTACACCGGGTCGTCGGCGTAGGCGGCCGCGAAGACGGCCTGCGAGGCGGCCTCGAGGGAGTAGTCGAGCTCCTCCTCGACGCGGGCCTGCAGCTCGGCGATGAGGGGCTTGACGTCCAGGCCCGGCGCGAGGATCGAGAAGAGGCGTGACAGTCGCGCGATCTGACGCAGGTCGGCGCGCAGCGCTCGCGCGGCGCCCGGGTACTGGATCTTGACGGCGACGTCGCGCCCGTCGGCCCAGACCGCGCGATGTACCTGTCCGATCGAGGCGGCGGCCACCGGGGTGTCGTCGAAGGAGGTGAACCGGTCGCGCCAGAACTCGCCGAGCTCGTTCTCCAGCACGCCGTGCACCGTCGACGCCGGCATCGCGGGAGCGGCGTCCTGCAGCTTCGTGAGCGCCTCGCGGTACGGGCCGGCGAGCTCGTCGGGCAGGGCCGCCTCGAACACGCTCATGGCCTGGCCGAACTTCATGGCGCCGCCTTTGAGCTGGCCGAGCACGGAGAAGATCTGGTCGGCGGTGCGGCGTTGCACGTCGGTCAGGACCGCCTGGGCCGGCCGCCCCACCATGCGCTTGCCGACACCCAAGGTGGCGCGACCGGCGAAACCGACAGGCAGGGCGGCGAGGCGGGCGGTGCGTCCGAAGGCGCTGCCCGGCATGACCGTCTTGCGGTCGTCCGATGAGTCATCGCCCTGTGCCACGCCTTCAGGATACGGATGATGCCGTCTCGTGCGCCGTCAGCAGGTGACACGGGCAGTCGGGGTGGAACGCGACGCTGAGCCGGGTCGCGTGGTCCGGCTCGGGTCCGACCGTGAGCTGGGCGCCTGCCGTCCGGACCGGTTGCCGGTCACAGGCGGCGAGGACGTCGGAGACGACGAGGGCCGCGACCGACTGGGTCAGCTCCGCACCGACGGCGTGCGGGCGGTCCGGGCGGTCGAGCGAGGGCCAGTGCCCGGCCCAGCTCGTGGACCAGGAGGCGCGGGCGAGATCGGCGCAGCGCAGGCACGGCGTCCGACCGGGGCTGGTCCACGGCCCGACGACGCAGCGCCCCTCGTCCAGCACGACCGGCAGCACCATGGCGCCGGTGGCCGTGAGCGACTCGATCGTGTCGCGGTGCGGCTCACCGACGGTCAGGACGACGAGCACGTGCGCCGGCCGGTCCCCGCGCAGGGAGACGCCGGCGATACGGGCGCCCAGGCGCACGAGGTCGGCGAGGTCGTGACATCCAGGACCGGCGTGCACCGACAGCACGGTGCGGGCACGAGCCGAGAGGGCGGCCGGGTCGCGCCCGCGCAGCACCGCGGCGGCGACCTCGTCGCGCGGGGCCCGGCACCGGATCCAGTCCGCCGCCTCCACGACGGCGCCGCGAGCGACGAGCTCGTCGAGCAGTGCGTCGGCCGCACGGGCCGCACAACCCGCGGCCTCGGCCGCAGCGCGGCACACGAGGGCGCGGCTCTGCACGCCGTCGATCGCGGCCACGAGGGCGCGCAGGAGCGCGGAGTCGTCGACCACCACGCCCGGGTGCGAGCCGAGGCGCAGGCGGAGGGCGTCGTGACGGGTCAGGTGGGTGCCCGGGGCGAGGGCGGGACGTCGGACCATGGGCCCAGCCTCAGGCCAGCGGCCGCCGGCCGCGCGCCCCCGTCCACAGGCGACCGGTCCGAGTGCGGGGTCAGGCCTTGCCGAGGATGCGGGTCAGGTTGGTCGAGCAGACCGGGCAGACGCCCTTCGCGAGCTTCGTGCCCTTCGCGTTGACCTCGATCGGGCCGCTGGCCTCGCGCTTCTCGCGGCACTTCACGCAGTAGAACTCACCACTCCAGGTCTCCGACATGGTCGACTCCTCCGTCCGGCGGCACCACTGTGATGCCCATCACATCCGAGCATAGGGTCAGGAAGCGATAGGGCGGGAGAGGCGGTCCGTCAAGGGGTTCGCGAACAAACTGTCCACCGTTGTGGATAAACCTGGGGACAGCCTGGGGGAATCGCCGGGATGAGGTGTGGACGCGTCGGTGGACGGGGTGTGGGAACAGCCGCTTCCTGCCGGACTTTCAGTCGTTCTCCGCGGGCGGAGCGGCCACGTGATCTTCTCGAAGGCGTCGCGCACCAGCACTGACGAGGTGGCGCACGTCGTCGTCGGTGTTGGCGGGCAGGTGCGCGACGTCGAACCAGCGCAGGTCCGCAGACTCCTCCGAGCGCACGGCGGTGGCGCCGCCGGGAGCCACGGCCACGAGCTGCACGTCCAGGTGGTGCCCGCCCGGCACGCAGAACGGCACGGCGTGCCGCGAGAGCAGCACGGGTACGGGGTCGATCGCGAGGTCGTCGATGCCCGACTCCTCCACGCCTTCTCGCAGGGCCGCGCCGGCCAGAGTCGTGTCGGACGGCTCGCAATGGCCGCCGGTCTGGAGCCAGAGGCCCGCCTTGGCGTGCAGCGTGAGCAGGACCTGCCGGTGGTCGGCGGAGAACACCAGGACGCTGCCGGTCAGGTGATCGGGGCGGCTGGACCGGTACATCGCGTCGCCGCGCTGCGCCAGCACGGTCAGGTACAGCTCCCGGAGGCGTTCCTGCTCAGGGCTGGGCGCGCGCCAGGAGGTCAGCGTCGCGACCGCGTCGGCGTGCAGGCCTCCGGTCACGCGTCGCCGTCGAGCAGCCGGCGCAGCTCGTCGTCGAACGCGTCGTCACCGTCCTGCGTCGAGCGGGGCTCGGCAAAGCCGAGCGGGTCGTCGAGATCGGCCGGGGCGGGCAGGACGTCGGGGTGCTGCCAGAAACGGTCGCGCGCCTCGGCGCCCTGTCGGTCGCGCACCGCGGCCCAGAGGTTGACGGCGTCGCGAAGACGACGCGGACGCAGCTGGAGCCCGACGAGGCTGGCGAAGGTCTGCTCCGCGGGCCCGCCGCTGGCGCGGCGGCGGCGCATCGTCTCGGCCAGGGCGACGGCCGCGGGCATCCGGTCGTGCGTGGCCTGCGTGACGACCTCGTCGACCCACCCCTCGACCAGCGCCAGCAGGTGCTCCAGACGAGCGAGCGCGTGCTGCTGCTCGGGCGTGGGCTCGGGGTCGAACAGACCGTTCTGCAGCGCGTCGACGATCTCCTGCGGACGGGAAGGGTCGAACTCGGCTGCGCGCCGTTCGATCGCCTCGAGGTCGATGCGGGTGCCGCGCCCGTACTCCTCGACCGCGGCGACGAGGGCTCCCTTGAGCCACGGTGCCGCGGCGAACAGGCGGTGGTGCGCGCACTCGCGCAGCACGACGTACAGCAGGACGTCGGAGGTGCGCAGCTCGAGCCCGTCACCGAAGGACGCCAGGTTGGCCGGGAGCACGGCGGCGACGCCGGCGGGCCCGAGCGGGAGGCCGATGTCGGTCGAGCTGAGGACCTCGCCGGCCAGCTCGCCGAGGCCGCGGCCGAGCTGCTGGGCGAACATGGCGCTGCCCGCCTGCGACAGCATGCCGATCAGCGGGCCGGCCATCGTCTTGATCTCCTCGGGCAGGGCCTGGCTCATCGCGTCGACCACGTGCTCGGCGACCGGCTCGGCCAGGGTGTGCCAGGTGTCAGCGGTGTGCTCGATCCACTCGGCACGGCTCCAGGGAGCTGCCGTGGTGGCGCCGCGCGGCAGACCGGTCGCGTGGTCCAGCCACATCTCGGCCAGCTGCACGGCATCGGCGACGGCGGCCTCCTCGGCGGCCGTGGGGGAGGGATCAGGGCCTGCGGCCGCCGTGGTGTGGCGGGCGACGTCGAGCGTGACGGAGGCATCGACCGTGCCCTCGTGCGGCTGGAACATGCGCTGGACCTGGGCCATCAGCGCGTTGAGGTCGGGTGCGGCGCCGCCGGACGGGCCGTTGGGCAGGAAGCCGGCGGGACCGGCCGCACCGGGCTGCCCGGGCATGCCGAGCTGCGAGAACAGGGCCTCGAAGGGAGTGCCCGCGAAGGGGTTCTGCGGGGTGTCGTCGCCGGAGTCGTCGGGGCGGTCTGCGCCATGGTCGGACATGGACCCACGATATCGGGGCCGTCCCAACCAGACCGGCCCTATCGTGGGCCCGTGTCCCTGACCCCTTCGCAGCCTGATCACGACCCGTGGATCGGCCTCGAGCCCACCGTGAGCCGCCGGTACGTGACGGTCGTGGTCGCCGCGGTCACGACGATCGTGCTGACCATCGTGGCCTTCCTGCTGCCCGTCCCGTACGCGACGCTCCAGCCGGGGCCCGTGTTCGACACCCTCGGTGACTTCAACGGCGAGCCCATGCTCTCGATCTCGGGCGACGTCCAGACGTACCCCACCGACGGCGCGCTCGACTTCACGACGGTCTCGGTCACGAGCCCGGACGGCAAGGTCGGGTTCAGCGAGGCGCTGCTGGCCTGGTTCGACCCGGACGTCAACGTCGTGCCGAGGGACTTCCTCTACCCGGAGGGCGAGACTGCCGAGGAGTCCGACGCCCAGTCCGCCGCGCAGCTTGCGTCGTCGAAGGACAACTCGTCGGTCGCGGCGCTCCGTGCGCTCGGCTACGAGGTGCCCGAGCAGGTGCGCATCGGCGACGTCGCCGACGACGGCGCCTCGGCCGACCTGCTCGAGAGCGGCGATGTCGTGCAGGCGGTCGACGGCACGGCCGTCGGCACGCCGCAGGAGGCCGTCGACGCCGTCGCGGGGGTGACACCCGGTGACGTGGTGACGCTCGCGATCGAGCGTGACGGGGTGTCGCAGGACGTCGCGATCACGACCCGACCGGCAGCCGATGACCCGGAGCTGCCGCGCATCGGCGTCAGCCTCGCGGCGAGCTTCGACCTGCCCCTGCAGATCGACAACAACGTGGGCGACTCGGTCGGTGGACCGAGTGCGGGCACGATGTTCGCCCTGGCGATCTACGACCTGCTGACCCCTGGCAGCCTGACGGGCGGCCGGCGGGTGGCGGGCACGGGTGAGATCTCGCCCGAGGGCGTGGTCGGACCGATCGGCGGCGTGCGGCAGAAGATGGCCGGGGCGCACGCCGACGGCGCCGAGGTGTTCCTGGTGCCGGCCGACAACTGCGCCGAGGCCGCGGACGGCGACGACTTCGGCATGACCCTGGTCAAGATCACCGCCCTCGACGACGCGATCTCCTCGCTGGAGTCGCTCGCCGCAGATCCCGACGCGAAGGTCCCGAGCTGCTCATGAACATCGACCTGCCCACCGACGACGGCGTGCTGGAGCTGCACCCCGACTCGCCCCTGCGCCGCGCCGCCCTCGAGGTCGAGCAGCACGTCGCCGAGGCCGGGTGGGACCAGCCGCCCCGGCTGTTCGCGCTCGTGCGCACTGCCGAGCTCGTCGCGAAGCAGCCGGCGCTGGCCGACCAGGTCGGGGACGGCGCCGACGGGTCGCTCACGCCGATCGAGCAGGACGGCGTGCCCACCGACGACTTCGAGTCCGCGCTGACGCGCCTCACCTGGCCGGGCGAGGTGCACGGGTGCGCCGCGGTGATCGAGCGCTACATGGTGCCTCCGGAGGCCGAGGAGGGGCTGCCCGACGACCCCGCCCTGGCCGCCACGGCGCTCGCGGCGCACCCCGACCGCCAGGAGGTCAGGCTCGTTGCGGCCGTGCTGCGCGGCGGCAGCTCGCACAGTGCCGTCCGCCGGCGCGGAGCGGGGGAGGAGCTCCCGGACTCCGACCTGCTCGAGGGCCCCGACCTGGTGCCCGGACTGGTTGCACTTCTCGACCAGACCCTCGCTGAGGACCCGTGACGTAGAGTTCGGGATCCACGGACTCATCCCTACGCAGGAGCCCAGTGACGCTGTGAGCGACATCTTCGGTACCCCCGACCAGCCCGTCCAGCCTGCCCCAGAGCGGCGTCGCCGCGTGCTGGTGCCGACGCTCGTGACGGTGGCTGTACTGATCTTCCTCGGGTCGATCTTCACGAACATCTACACCGACCGGCTGTGGTTCAGGTCAGTCGGCTACACCGACGTCTTCACCAAGGTGCTGCTCACCCGCATCGGCATGTTCGCCGTCTTCGGGCTGCTGTTCGCGCTGGTCGTCATGGGCAGTGCGTACCTGGCGTGGCGGTTCCGCCCCGAGAACCCGCCGGCGCGTCGTGACGATCCGGCCGTCCGGTACCGCCAGGCGCTGTCGCCGATCCTGCGCCCGGTCACGATCGTCGGTGCGCTGGTGCTCGCAGCGTTCGCGGGCTCGGTCGCCCAGGGTCAGTGGCAGACGTTCCAGCTGTGGCGCGCCGGTGGCTCGTTCGGCGTGACCGATGCGCACTTCTCGCGTGACATCGGGTTCTTCGTGTTCGACTACCCGTGGTTCCGGTTCCTGTCGACGTTCGGCTTCACGACGCTCATCATCGCGTTCGTCGTCACGGCGTTCACGCTCTACGTGTTCGGCAGCATCCGGGTCATGGGCGGCATCCGCGTCACCCGCGCCGCCCAGGTCCACCTGTCGGTCCTGGTCGGCGTCGGTCTGCTGCTGCGCGCGTTCGGCTACTACCTGGACCGCTTCGGCTACGCGGTCGGCAACTCCTCGTTGTTCGACGGCATCGGCTACACCGACGCGATGGCCCGCATCCCGGCCCGCAACGTGCTCGCGATCGTCGCGATCGTCGTGGCGCTGCTGTTCTTCGCGATGATCTTCCTGAAGTCGTGGACCCTCCCGGGCCTGGGCCTGGCCGGTCTGCTGCTCGCGTCGATCGTGATCGGTGGCATCTGGCCCTACGCGATGCAGTCGTTCCAGGTGCGTCCGTCCGAGCCCGACCGCGAGGGCCCCTACATCGCCAAGAACATCGAGGCGACCCGCGAGGCCTACGGGGTGGCGGACTCCGAGACCGAGGACTACACCGCCAAGACCGAGCTGACGCCGGAGGAGCTCGCCGGATCGGCCGAGTCCCGTGTCAGCAGCCGGTTGCTCGATCCCACGCTGATCTCCGACGCCTTCCAGCAGCTGCAGCAGGTGCGCGGCTACTACACCGTGCCGTCGACCCTCGACGTCGACCGGTACCTGCTCGACGGCAGCGACGTCCCGCAGGACGTCATCATCGCGGCACGCGAGGTCGATCTCGCCGGACTGCAGGAGAGCCAGCGGACGTGGTCGAACGACCACACCGTGTACACGCACGGCTACGGCGTCATCGCGGCGTACGGCAACCAGCGCGGCGAGCAGGGCGAGCCCGTGTGGGCCGTGCAGGACATCCCGCCGGTCGGTCAGATCGAGACCGACATCCCGCCGCGCATCTACTTCGGCGAGAACTCGCCGAGCTACTCGATCGTCGGACGTCCCGCCGGAGCCGACCCGATCGAGGTCGATATCCCGCGCGGTGGCAGCTCGGCCAGCGACGACGGCGGCACCGACGGCGACGCACAGGCCACACAGAACACCTACGACGGCGAGGGCGGTGTCGGCATCGGCAACCTGTTCCGCCAGGTGCTGTACGCGGTCAAGTTCAACGAGCCGAACATCGTGCTCTCGGACCGGGTCAACTCCAACTCCAAGATCCTGTACGACCGCGAGCCGCGTCAGCGGGTCGAGAAGGTCGCGCCGTGGCTCACGGTCGACGGCGACGTCTACCCCGCCGTGGTCGACGGACGCGTGGTGTGGATCGTCGACGGCTACACGACGAGCAACTCCTACCCGTACTCCGAGCACCGCTCGCTGCGCACGGCCACCGCGGACACGCTGACGCAGAACAGCGCCCAGGCGGCGCTGCCGTCCGACGAGATCAACTACATGCGCAACTCGGTCAAGGCCGTGGTCGACGCCTACGACGGCAGCGTCGTGCTGTACCAGTGGGACGAGGACGACCCGATCCTCAAGGCGTGGATGAAGGTCTTCCCCGACACGGTCGAGAAGAAGTCCGACATCAGCGAGGACCTCTTGCGCCACCTGCGCTACCCCGTGGACCTGTTCAAGGTGCAGCGCGACGTGCTCGCCCGGTACCACGTGACCGACGCCCAGACGTTCTACGAGGACGGCGAGCGCTGGCGCGTGCCGAGCGACCCGACGCAGAGCGGCGACTCCGGCGTGCTCCAACCGCCGTACTACCTGACGATGAGCCGGCCCGGCGCGAACGAGACGCCCAACTTCTCGCTCACGAGCGTCTTCCTGCCGAACAGCCGTCAGAACCTGGCGTCGTTCGTGTCGGTCAACTCCGAGGCCTCGAGCGACGACTACGGCACGATGCAGATCCTGCAGCTGCCGAGCGACACGCAGGTCCCGGGACCGTCGCAGATCGCCAACCAGTTCGAGACCGACAGCGCCGTGACGCAGGCGTTGCTGCCGTTCGCGCAGTCCAACGAGGCACGGATCCTGCGGGGCAACCTGCTGACCCTGCCCGTGGGCGGAGCCCTGCTCTACGTGCAGCCGGTCTACATCCAGCGCAGTGCTGGTGACGGCTCGTTCCCGGTCCTGCAGTTCGTGGCCGTCTCGTTCGGTGAGGACGTCGGCTTCGGCACGACGTTGGAGGACGCCTTGGCTAACGCCCTGGGTCTGCAGCCGCCGGACATCCCCACGGACACCGAGGAGCCGCCGCCGAGCAACGACGACGACGTCGCGCAGCCGCCGGCCGACACCGGGGGTAAGACCACGGCCCAGTGGCTCGCCGAGGCGTCGGCCGCCTACAACGCGGCCCAGGACGCCCTGGCCGCGGGCGACCTCTCGGGCTACCAGTCGAAGATCGACGAGATGAACGCAGCGATCAACGGGGCGACCGAGTCGCTCAACCAGCCGGCGTCGTAGGCCCGGCACGACCGAGGCCCCCCGGGGAGCTCCCCGGGGGCCTCGGCCCGTGATGTCGCGCACGCCGGACCCCTCTGACCTGCGGCGTTGTGAACCCGCCAGATTTCGGCTTGCCTGAGATGTAACCGGGTGTCACAGTGAGGAAACACTGGTCTGGGCGAAGGAGTGTCGACGTGGCGGACTCGCTGATCGAGAGGTCGCGCGTGCTGCGTCAGGTGCGCCGCGTGGGCAAGGCGCTGACGACGCCGCTGCACCCCGACGACTACCTGAGCCTGGTCAACCCGCTCTGGTCCGCGCGCGAGCTTCGCGGCCGAGTGGAGCGGGTCGAGCCGGTCACCGACCGCGCGGCGACCCTGGTGATCCGGCCCGGCTGGGGATGGCAGTTCGACCACAAGCCGGGCCAGTACATCGGCATCGGCATCGAGGTCGACGGCAAGTTCCACTGGCGCTCCTACTCGCTGTCGTCCACGCCCTTGGTCGAGGGCAAGACCGTGAGCATCACGGTCAAGGCGATGCCCGAGGGATTCCTCTCGAACCACCTCGTCGAAGGCGTCGAACCGGGCACGATCGTGCGTCTGGCCGCCCCGCAGGGCGACTTCACGGTGCCCGAGCCGCCGCCGGCCAAGATGCTGTTCATCGTCGGCGGCAGTGGCATCACCCCGGTCATGTCGATCCTGCGCACGCTCGACCGGCGTGATCAGATGCCCGACGTCGAGCTCGTCTACTCGGCGGTCAGCGAGGAGCAGATGATGTTCCTCTACGAGCTGCGGGTGCTGGCCCTGCGGTACCCGACCTTCACGTTCCACGAGCGCTTCACCGACAGCGACGGCATGTTCACCGCCGACCAGCTCGACGACGTGTGCCCGGACTGGCGCGAGCGCGAGACCTGGGCCTGTGGTCCCGGGCCGATGCTCGACGCCTTCACCGAGCACTACGCCGAGGCAGGCCTGGAGGACAACATCCACGTCGAGCGCTTCACGCTCCAGCGCGTCGACGGCGGCGACGCCGGCGGAACGGCCACGTTCGGCGTCGGTGGACCGACCGTCGAGGTCGACGGCGCCGAGACCCTGCTCGAAGCGGGTGAGCGCGCGGGCGTCAACATGCTGTTCGGCTGCCGCATGGGCATCTGCCACACGTGCGACGTGCCGCTGGCCTCCGGGCGTGTCCGCGACCTGCGCAACGGCGACGAGCACGGCGAGCCCGGCCAGTACATCCAGACCTGCGTCTCGGTCGCTGTCGGCGACTGCACGCTCTCACTCTGACCCATCAGTCCGTTCCCACCCCAGAAGGAGATCCCATGGCTTACTCCGACGTGCGTGAGTACACCCACCTGACCGACGACGAGGTCGAGGCGATCGGGCGGGAGCTGGACGAGATCCGTGCCGAGGTCGAGGCCTCACGGGGCCAGGCCGACCGTGACTACGTGCTGCGGGTCATCGCCCTGCAGCGCCGGCTCGCGGTCGCCGGCCGCATCACGCTGTTCGCCAGCATGTTCCCGCCGGCCTGGCTGCTCGGCACGGCCCTGCTGTCGTCGGCCAAGATCCTCGAGAACATGGAGATCGGCCACAACACCATGCACGGCCAGTGGGACTGGATGAACGACCCGGAGATCCACTCCAGCAACTGGGAGTGGGACACGACCCAGCCGGCCGAGCAGTGGAAGCACTCGCACAACTACATCCACCACCAGTTCACGAACGTGCTGGGTCACGACAACGACGTGGGCTACGGCATCCTGCGCATGAGCCGCGACCAGAAGTGGACGCCCTACAACCTCGGCCAGCCGGTCTACAACGCCCTGCTCGCGCTGTTCTTCGAGTACGGCGTGGCGCTGCACGACCTCGACATCGAGGCGATCCGCACGGGCAAGAAGGACCCGAAGCTGCTCAAGAAGCAGCTCAAGCAGATCGGCGACAAGATCGGCAAGCAGGCGCTCAAGGACTACATCGTCTACCCGGCCCTGACCGGCCCCGCCTTCTTCCACACCCTCAGCGCCAACGTCACGGCCAACCTCGTGCGCAACGTGTGGGCGTACATGATCATCTTCTGTGGCCACTTCCCCGACGGGGCAGTGCACTTCGACGAGGAAGAGCTCGAGGACGAGACCCGCGCCGAGTGGTACTTGCGTCAGATGCTCGGGTCGGCCAACTTCGACGGCGGCAAGCTGCTGCACCTGATGAGCGGTCAGCTCGGCTACCAGATCGAGCATCACCTGTTCCCCGACCTGCCGAGCAATCGCTATGCGGAGATCTCGGTCAAGGTGAAGGACCTCTGCGAGCGGTACGGCATCCCGTACACCACGGGTCCGCTCCACCGCCAGTACGGGCAGACGCTGCGCACGATCCTGAAGCTCTCGCTGCCCAACCGGCGTACGAAGGACGACAGCACGCCGCCGCCGGTCCCGAAGGGGCGCAAGCGCGACGACGAGCGTCCCGGCCGCCGTTCTGAGCTGGGGCGGTGGACCAACGCCGCCGCGTCGATCCTGTGAGCGTGATCGAGGGGCTGCACCGGCCCGTCGTCGACGGGGTGCGGCTCCCGTTCGCGTGTGTCGATGATGCCGACGGCGGCCGGCACGACGCGGTCGTGAAGGCTCGCGTCATCCGGTGCGCCCTGAGCCGCATCTGCGGGATCTGCGCCCAGGTGCTCACGCGACCCGTGGCCTTCCTCGGCTCGGCCGAGGAGGCGTCCGCGGGTGAGTTCCTGTTTCCGCCGTGCCACGCGACGTGCGCCGAGGAAGCGGTGCGCGAGCACGCGCCCCGTGGGGCGGTGCTGGGTCACGCGAAGGCGCCGCAGGAGTGGGTCGTGGTCACCACGGCCGGCTTCGACCTGGTGCGCCCCACCACGCGGGGTGGGCCGGTGTCGTTCCGGCCGAACTCCGTGATCGGCAGCGCGGTCGTCAGCTGACGCTGCTGCGGTCGATCCGCAGCTCGCCGTCCTCGCGTGTCACGCCCACCTGCAACGTGCGGGTGACCGTCTCCGACACGGTCTCGGTCCGCGTGCCCGGGCCGGGACCCGCGTCGTCGTCATCCTCGTCGTCGTCCTTCTTCTTGCCCTTCTTCTCCTCGGGGCCGGCCGGCACCTCCACGGTCGACGTCACGGTGTACTGCAGGGTCGCCTCGGCCGTGCCGGCCTCCGGGTCGGTCGTGATCGCGGCGATCACGACACCGGGCATCGAGGCCCAGGAGGCCTGGAACGGCTCGAAGCCCCCCACGTCGTCGCGCGCCTCGTCGGTCAGCAGGGCGAAACCGGCCCCCGGGTCGGCTGCGGACGTCGTGACGTACTGACGCACGACGGCGTCGATCTCCTCCGCGGTGGGTGGCGGTGCTGCCGTGCTGGTCTCTGCAGCGTCGGCGAGGTCGGTGGAGTCGTCGCCACCCAGCGCCAGGGCGAACGTGCCGAGGGCGACGACCAGGAGTGCTGCGGCAGCGACCACGAGGGCTCGCCGGCGGCCACGGGTGGTCGCGGCTCGGCCGGGCGGGGGCGGGAGGTCAGGCAGGGGCAGTGGCACGGGCGGAAGGTCCATGACCGCCGTGCTCGGCTCCTCGACCGTGCCGATCCCGGAGGCGAGGGGCGCGAGCGCGGCGGACGCCTCGGCCGCGCTCGGACGTGCGGCGGGGTCGTGGCTCATGAGGCGGGCGACGAGGGCCGCCAGGGCCCCGTGTCCCTCGAGCCGCGGCGGGTTGTCGTGGACGATGCGGAACAGCGTGCCGACGGCGTTCGACGCCTCGCCGTCGGGGGTGGCGTAGGGCGCACGGCCGCTCGCGGCGTGGAACAGGGACGCGCCCAGCGACCACAGGTCGCCGGCCGGGCCCGCGGTCTCGCCGCGCGCCACCTCGGGCGGCAGGTAGGCGGGGGAGCCGCTGACGTGCCCCGTGCGGGTGAGGGCGTCGTCGCCGTCGCCGCGGGCGATGCCGAAGTCGGACAGCTTCACGGTGCCCGCGGGGGTCAGCAGGATGTTCGACGGCTTGACGTCACGATGCACGATCCCGGCGGCATGCGCAGCGGCCAGGGCGTCGGCGACCTGCTGGCCGACCGAGGCGACCTGGGCGGCGGGAAGGGCCCCGTGCGCAGCGATCTCCTGCGAGAGCGTGTGCCCCGCGACCAGCTCCATGACGAGCCACGACCAGCCCTCGTCGTCCTCGACCAGGTCGTGGACCGCGACCACGTGGGCATCATTGAGCCGGGCCGCGAGCGTGGCCTCCCGATGCGCGCGGGCACGATCGGGGCCGTCGGAGGTGCCCACGCCGCCCAGCCGCTTGAGCGCGACGGTCCGCCCGAGCAGGGTGTCGTGCGCGCGCCACACCGCGCCCATGCCGCCCCGACCGATCTCGCTCTCGAGCTCGTACCGTCCTGCGATCACCCGCCCGACGCTAGCGGAGGAGCCGAATCGTCGCCCGGCGTCAGGGCGCCGGAAGGAGGGACGGGACTGTTGGCTCGCTCGGCGGCGGGTCCGGGTCTG
This sequence comes from Aeromicrobium sp., assembly GCF_023146395.1. Taxonomy (GTDB): domain Bacteria; phylum Actinomycetota; class Actinomycetes; order Propionibacteriales; family Nocardioidaceae; genus Aeromicrobium. The sequence goes on from NZ_JAGLCD010000010.1 coordinate 60,253, forward strand.
GGGCGGTCGTCGTGGGCGCTGGCGTCGGCGTCGGTGTGGAGGAGGGGGTCGCGGACGGAGTCGGCGTCGGGGTGGGGGTCGGGCTCGGCGTCTGCGAGGGGGTCGGCGTGGGGATCGTGGACGGGGTCGGGGAGGTGGACTCGCTCGGCGCGGGGGTGGAGGGCTCGTCCTCCGGCGTACCGGCGTCGTCCCGGCCCAGGCCGAGGGCCAGCACCCCGAGCAGCACCAGGGCCGCGACGGCGACGATCCCGGCGACGATCCACGGCGTGCGGTTCGGTGGGTCCGGCTGCACGGCGGCGTAGGCGGCCGTGGGGCTGTCGGGCACCGCTGCGGCCGCGGCGATGACCGAGGTCGCCTGGGCATCGGGCTCGGGCGCTCCGGCCAGCGGTCCGATGGCCTGCGTCGCCTCGGATCGGGACTCGCCGGCGATGACCGCCAGGGCCACCGCGGTGCTGGCGGCGTCGGGCCGCTGCTCGGGGTCGTGGTTCATGAGGTCGGCGACGACCGTTGCCAGCTCCCCACGCCCGGTGAGCCGGGGGGCCGGCTCGTGGACGATGCGGAACAGCACTGCGACCCCGTCGCCCTCGCCGGCGTACGGCGTGTGACCGCTCGCGGCGTGGAACAGGGTCGCGCCGAGCGACCACATGTCGCCGGCCGGACCGCCGCTCTTGCCGCGGGCGACCTCCGGCGGCAGGTACGCCGGGGAGCCCGTGACCTGACCCGTGCGCGTGACCGACGCATCGTTCTCGCCGCGAGCGATGCCGAAGTCGGAGAGCTTGGCGGTGCCGTCCTCGGTCAGCAGGATGTTCGACGGCTTGACGTCGCGGTGGGAGATGCCGGCAGCGTGCGCCGCGGCGAGCGCCTCGGCGACCTGCCGACCGATGCGGGCGATCGCCTCGGTCTGCAACGAGCCCTGGGCGATGGCCTGCGACAACGTGATGCCGGGGACGTGCTCCATGACGAGCCAGGTCCACCCCTCGTCGTCCTCGACGAGGTCGTGCACCGAGACGATGTTGGCGTGGTTCAGCTGGGCGGCCAGGAGCGCCTCGCGGTGTGCGCGCTCGCGTCCGGGCCCGTCGGCCGTGCCGACCTCGCCGAGGCGCTTGAGCGCGACGGTTCGTCCGAGGCGGGTGTCACGGCCGCGCCACACCGCGCCCATTCCGCCGCGGCCAATCTCTTCGTCGAGCTCGTACCGATCTGCGATCACCCGCCTGACGGTAACGGAGGCACCCCGATTTGGCTCTCCCGTCACCGGTCTGTAAAGTGGGGCAGGCGACGCGGGGTGGAGCAGCTCGGTAGCTCGCTGGGCTCATAACCCAGAGGTCGCAGGTTCAAATCCTGCCCCCGCTACAAATTTTCAGGCTCGGAATCTACGGATTCCGAGCCTGAAAGCATTTAGAGATTTGATCCAGGTACCACTTACGGTCCAAGAACCCGATCCACGAACCTCCCCGGAGCCTCGGAAACGAAGGCGCTGCGGAGTCGAAGCGGTAGGTGCGGTCCTGTGCGGACCCGGCCGCGCACCTAGGGTGCATGGAGACCACCACGCCCACGTTGAGCGGACTCGAGCCGCTGATGAGCATCGAGGAACTCTCGGAGTACCTCCACGTGCCGGTCAGGACGCTGTACGACTGGCGCCTCGCTGGCAAGGGGCCATGCGCCATCCACGTCGGTCGACAATTGCGCTACTTCGTCAGCGACGTGCACGACTGGCTCGCCAGTCAGCGCGAGCGGGAGCCCGGCCATGTGCCCGACGGGGCGTGATGGCTCATGGCTAGGTGTGATGTCCAGGGACGTTATTGTCGACCTGGGTGACGGGTGAAGGCCTCCTGTGGTGAGAGTGGAGCTGTCTAGGAACCGCTTCACGCACCAGGAGGCCTTCGTGTCCCACGCTAACGCTGCTCTGACTCCTCGCGCCCGGTTGAGGCTCGCGAGACTGATCGTCGAGGACGGCTGGTCACCCACGGCGGCGGCCAAGATGTTCATGGTCTCGGTGCCGACCGCCCGCAAGTGGGCCGCGAGGTTCCGGTCCGAGGGGCCCGCCGGGATGCTCGACCGCTCGAGCCGACCGCGGACGTGTCCGCATCGCACGCCCGAGGTGGTGAAGCGGCGGATCGTCGCGCTGCGATGGCGACGACGGCTTGGTCCGGTGCAGATCGGTGGTCAACTCGGGGTCGCACCGTCCACCGTTCACGCCGTCCTGGTGCGTTGCCGGCTCAACCGGCTTAGTCACATCGACCGGGTCACCGGCGAGCCGATCCGCCGTTACGAGCACCCGCACCCGGGGGCGATGATCCACGTCGACGTCACCAAGTTCGCGAACATCCCCCACGGAGGCGGGCACCGCTTCGTCGGCCGCCAGCGAGGACGAGCCAACGCGATTGCCACCGCGACCAGAACCGGTGAGCGGAGCCCGACCTACCGGCCAGTCATCGGAACCGCATTCGTGCACACCGTCATCGATGACCACTCTCGCGTCGCCTACGTCGAGATCTGCACCGATGAGAAGGCCGTCACCGCGATCGGAGTCCTGCGCCGGGCCGTGGCCTGGTTCGCTGACCACGGCGTCACCGTCGAACGAGTGCTGTCCGACAACGGCAGCTGCTATCGCTCTCACCGCTGGCGCGAGGCCTGCAACGAGCTCGGGATCGTCCCGAAGAAGACCCGGCCTTACCGGCCCCAGACCAACGGCAAGATCGAACGCTTCCACCGCACCCTCGCCGACGGCTGGGCCTACGCCCGCTTCTACTCCAACGAGAACGAACGCCGCTCAGCCCTGCCAGCCTGGATCCACTCCTACAATCACCACCGGACCCACTCCGCCATCGGCGGCCCACCCATCAGCAGGATCAACAACCTGCCTGGACATCACAGATGAGACACACCTGGCCCTCGAGCACATCGCACCTCAGCAGGAGACGAGCGGGTGGAACTCCGACTTTTACAGCGACAAGGAGATTGTCCACCGCCTTGGCAATCTGGTCCTCGCGCCCGGGGCTGCAAACGCTTCTCTTAGTTCGCGCCCGTGGACCGAGAAGAAGGTGCTGTACTCGGCCCTCGGCGCGCCAAGCGCAGATGAGGCGAAGACGGTTCTCACCAATTCTGGGATCGTGTTCGCCCAGAGCACAGAGGATCTAGCAGCGCTGTCCCGGTACATGCCACATCTCCGCGCGTTGGGCCAGCGGGATGCGGAATGGGATCCAGTCTTTATGGACGACCGGGCCGAGGTATTGCTCCGGCTCGTGTACTTGCGCCTGAAGGACTGGCTGGGGCTTACATGGTCGGAGTCGGCCACTGACCCGGTTGTGCAGGTGGCCGATGAGGAGGATGGCGACGTCGACGAGGACAGCCTGGGGGATGACCTGGACGCGCCGGTCGAACCGTAGAAGGACGCCGTCGCCGCAGAGCGCTTGAGTGGGCTCGTTGGCGAGCTTGATCCGGCCGGTCCTGGCGTCCGCTAGCGAGGTGGTCCGTTAGCGCCGCGGGTCAGGGTCGTGGTTGCGGGCCCGGAAGCGGTTCGCGCGGTGCCACGCGAAGTACACCTCGCGGTTGCGGTTCCAGGCGGGTGCTCGCTTGCCGTGATGTTGCACGAACGTCAGCGCGTCGGCGGCGGCGAGCACCCGTCCATCCGAATCCACAGCGATATAGCCCTGCTCAAAGAGTGCGTCGCAGCCGAGCAAACAGGCGGGGAACGCAATGTGGGGGATGTCGAGGCGCTCGGCATCACTGCATGGTGACGGGGCTTGATATGCGCTGCGACGACCAGGATCTCCGGAACATCCCGCTCGCAGAGGCCGCAAGCGTGGAGACGAGAAGCATCGCCGGTACCGATTCCCAGCGCACCCCTCAGGATCGCTTGTTCGCGACGGGCCTTGCGCACCGACCACTGATCTGTCGGTCCGGAGAATGCTCTCATCCACCTCTGGATGTCGGATAGCTCCGCGTGCACCGGGCTCTCGGTCTCGCTATTGAGGTTCTCAACGAAGAAGCCCAAGCGACGCAGCGGGTCGGCGACGTTGCGGCGGTCACCGCGGTACCCGGCATCGACGTGGAAGCCTTTGGACGGCTCGTCGTCAATGCCGGTGACTTTAGCGGTGACCGACGCGGCGGCAGCTTGATTGAGCGCAGCAACTTCGGCGGGCTCTCGTTGGTCTTCGTCATCTGGCTCAGGGACCAAGCTGTCGAGGACGTTGCTCAGTTCCTCATCTTCGTCGGCGGTGATCCGCAGGAGCTTGCGCGCCTCAGCGACATCGCTGTCCTGGATCTGTCGATCGGCCATCATGCGCTTGCGGTCCTCCGGGGCAGCCGTGAGCAACATGGTGAAGGCATCCGACAACGTGGGGACGTTCAGGAACTGAGCAAGCTGCCGACCGAGCGGGAACCAGTGTGGCTGGCCCGACGTGGGGTCGAGTTCGAGGTAGGCCGTACCGACGTTGACCGTGCGCCGCCCGCGCTTCTCTTGACGGCTAGCGATGAAGCAGACGGCGTCGTCGCGAGTCACCTCTGTGCCGTCGTAGTCATACTTCAGCTGCAGCTGATCGCAAACAACCAGTTCGAGGCTTCTCAGAGCGGGCCGAACGCGGTTCTCGGCACTTGAGTTCTCCGCCCGCACCAGGGCGAACAGATACGGCTTGATGCCTTGGATGCGCTTGGCCACTTCGTCGTAAGTCGAATCGTGGTGCTCCCCGAACGGCAGCGCTGAGGTCTTACAGCGTCGTCGAGCCTGGTCAGGGACAGGTACCGAGTCAGCTTGGTGAGTCCGGCCTCGGCGGAAAGCAGCGGGCGCTGCTTATCGAAGGTGTCTCGCAGCAGCGGATCCTCTGCGTAGGGAGGCTGCGGAACGAAGCGGGTGCTGCCGTTCTGGCTGGCCAACAGCCGAACCGTGTCGGGCGCCGGGTGCGGTTCGACGTCATCACGCAGCACGTCGTGAAGTGTGCGCTGGACCCAGCGAGCGCGCCGAGCTCCGCCAGGCGCGCGGTGGGGTACGGCCGCAACGGGAGCCCGCCGCGGTGTTGGAGGACTCGGTGTGTCAGCAGGATCCCGGTGGCTGCGACGGCGAGGGCGCCGCACACGTTGCGGCCCCACCACGTCAGGGTCGCCTCGACCGAGAAGAACCCGGTGATTGCCGCGAGTCCGGCGACTCCGATGGCGGTGCCGATCGCAGCGCCAGCGCTGATGGCAAGGATGAAACGGCTCAGCGTGGCGGGGTTGTCCAGGGTGCGGTGCTGCTCGCGGCCAGAAAGCTCAGGCGCCCAACGGTGGGTTAGGGCAACGATTGTGACCACTTGCACGACGTTGGCTACGACAAGGATCCCGGCGGCAGCAGGAGTTGATCCCGTGAGCCCGTTGACTGTGAACGTCGCGGCGGCGAGGAGCGCAACATCGGCCCAGGACCACCGCCCTTCAGGCCCGCCGAGGAACCACAACAACGCGACGCCGGCGGCCGGCCAGATGAGGGCGAGGGCTTGGTCGTCGACGATGGTGGCGCGCCCGACGAACCCGGCAGCGACGAACCCGGTGACGTAAGCGCCCCGGCGCAGCGCCGTTGCTCCGGATCCAGCGTGACGCTGGCTCGGGATGTTCGTGTCAGCCCAGGTCACGGCTTCGCCGCTCGAAAGCTCACCAGCGCACCCACGTCAACGGTGCCAGTACGGGCGGTCGCGGTGGTCTCTGCAGGCGGCCTCACCCCCCTCACGGTACTGGCACCCAACGGCGCCTTCGCACTGCCGGCGACCTTCATCGTCGCGAGGCGTCGGCGGGATCGCTCGGCGCGGATGGCTGTACGACAGGCCCGGTATCGGACCTCGAGTACGACGTCTCGGCCCAGTAGTCCAGCACGTCTCGGACCTTGCTGCGGGGTGTACTCGACCACCGACAGGCCATCGTCGCGGCCTGTAGACGGCGGCAGCGTTGAGGCTCCTCAGCCGGGCGCGGGTCTCGCGCGCGGGCCCGCTCGGCGGCGCACCGCCTCGGCGCGGTTGCTTCCGCAGCGAGTCCTGACAGCGCGGTGGTCGGGATCCGCTGTGTACGCGCTGCGCTGTCTCTGGGGCTGCGTCCGAAGTCTGCTAGGCCTTGCGCGTGGGGAAGCGCATCGCCAGCATGCGGCTTGATTGTCGAATGAGCCCACTGCATAGCCGCTGAGGCTGGCATCGGGTGGTGGTAGTGGGCCGGTGATCACCCACCCGGACGATCGCGACGACCTTGTGCTGTTGCAGGAGACTACAGTCGGTCTCATGTCTTGCCATTCAGTCACTTGACCGGACTACCATCGTCCGGGTGACTGATGCCTGGCCCGCGGGATCCGTTGACGTTGTTGTGACGGAGATCATCGAACGGCCGTCCGCAGTGGTGGCTGCCTACATGACCGACCCCGCTCGGGCTCCGGAGTGGTATGCAAACATCGCGGCCGTGGCGTGGAAGGCGCCGCTACCCCTGCAGGTCGGGACCGAGGGCGCCTTCGTAGCTCGCTTCCTCGGCAGGGAGCTCCGCTACACCTACGAGGTCATCGAGGACACGCCCGTATCGCTCGTGATGCGTACGGCCCAGGGCCCCTTCCCGATGGAGACCAGCTATCGCTATGAGCCTCTGCCCGACGGCTCGACCGCAGTTACATTGCGGAACCGAGGTGCCCCTTAGGGCTTCTCCTGGTTTATGGCGCCATTTGTCCGGATCGCGATGCGACGTGCCGCCACGAGAAACCTCGCAGCACTCAAGAGGATCCTCGAGGATGCCTAGCCTCGGCGTTGACGCACTGCTGGACGCGGCCGAGAGGGAGTTTGCAGGCGGTGGCTTTGACGGCGGCTCGCTCCGCTCGATCATGCGGGAGGCGGACGCCGATCCCGGCGCGATCTACTAGCACTTCGGGGGATGGCAGGCACTGGCGGAGACGGTACTCGACCGCGTCCTGGCGCCGCTGAACGCCCGCCGGATCCAGATGCTCACGGAAGCCGGGCCTGGTGAACTCCAGAGCTGCCGCGTCTGAACCTAACGGAGCAGCACGCAGAGGGGTGAATGTCCCTCACCTACGTTTCTGGGAGGCTGGGCCGGCGTGGTCACAGGCGCGGCCGTCTGGGGTGAACCGCGACGTCGGCTTGACCTTCGCCCGCGTCATCAGATCTGTGTCGCGCTGCTCGCCGTCCGGTGAGCTCGCGGAGCTCGTTTGAGCTCCGTAGCCACCGTTGGCCAGCCGCGCCCGACGCCTCGAGGTAGTTGCGTCGGCGTTCACGCCGAGACCGCGGACAAGGCGGTTCATGAAGTTGAAGAGGGCGTACACCGAGACGGCATCGTTGAGGACCTTCTCAGACCATCCCGCGTCGAGCACAAGCTCCGCGTTGCCGGGGTCATGCGATCTGGCATGGACGTGAGCTTGGGGCGCGGGCTGGGGCGGCGATACTGGCCTTGTCGTGACTTGCTGATCTCATGGATGCTGCGCGGCTGGCGGCAGGGCGTCGCGTGCGACGGCGATCGCGGAGGCCGGGTCGGCGGGGAGCTGCCGGATCTGCTCGCGGCACCAGGTAGAGACCGCTCGCGACCCGGACAGGACGGCGTGGCGGAAAGTTGGCCAGGACTCCCAGCACGCGTCGGCGACCTCCTCGGGGTCGGGCTGCACGGCCGCCGGGTTGGTGACGCGGGCCGCGAAGACCGGGCACATCTCGTTCTCCATGACGCCGTCCTGCTCGGCGACGTAGCGGAACGCCGGCAGCAGCAGCCGTAGATCCTCGATCTCGACGGCCAGTTCCTGCCGCACGCGTCGGCGTACGGCGTCATCGAGGGCCTCCCCGGGCGCCGGGTGGCCGCAGCAGGCGTTGGTCCACACGCCGGCGAAGGTGTGCTTGTGCAGGGCCCGACGCGTGATCAGGACACGGCCGTCGTCGTCGAAGAGGTAGCAGGAGAATGCCAGGTGCAGCGGGGTGTCGGCGTGATGGACCGACCGCTTGTCCATGATCCCGATGGCGTGGCCGTCATCGTCGAGGAGCACGACGGCCTCTGACTGGGTGGGGGCCGCGATGCCAGGGCGTTCGGGGTCGGTGGTCATGTCGGTACCTCGATCGGTCGGGAGGGCTGGTTGACGGTGACGCTGAAGAGCCTCGGGACGCGGTGGGCAATGGGCACGAGGGGTCGGCGCACGGGTGCGTGCCGCGTGCAGCTCAGCAGGGCGCGGGTGAGGTGCTCCTGACGCAGCGTGGGCCGGCGCGCGACGCGGTGGTCGCCCTCGCTGCGGCCGGCAGCGAGGCCGGCGACGGACCGATGCGGCGGCCCGAGGGAGATCCGCTCGCCGGTGACGGCACCGACGTACCCGCCTGCCTCGATGGCTGTCCGGCCGGGGGAGCGGGCTCGGGCGTGCTGTCGCAGCGGCCGGCTTTCCTCACGCCGGTAGGACGACCTGAGGCGCGCATCGGGCGCGAGGACGTCGGCCAGCACGTCCTCCAACCGCATGCCACGCTCGACGAGGACGTCCAAGCTCGACCAGGGTTGACGGCGACGCGAGTCAGTGGGCTTCCCTCGGTCGCCGCGGTCGGAGCGTGAACCGTGCGTCGCTGAGCCTCGGTCGTCACCGCGGGCTCCCGCGGCGATGGAGGCGGGCGAGGAGTGCCTGGGTGCGGAAGCGGTTGTGGCGTTGGATCATGATGAACGGCATGTTCACCAAGACTCCGTAGGAGACCAGCAGCGCCGAGGCGAGCGGCGGGTTCCACAGGAGGAACAGCGGCGAGCAGAGCATCGCCCACCAGTGGCCGAGCTCGGCGCGGCGGGTCTCGCGCACGAAGACCTCGAGCCCGGCGGCGTCGCGGGAGGGCAGCTCGCGCTTGCTGACGCCTCCCTCGAACAGCGCGCCGGCCTCGGGCAGTCGGTCCTTCCATCGGTGAATGCGGAGCCGTCGGCGATAGAACCGCCCGCCGTCCTCGAAGTGTCGGGGCCGCATCAGCCAGCCGTCGCGAGCGAGCCGTCGTGCCGGGAGCCGGTGCGCGGCGTAGCCGGTGGCCGCATGGAAAAGGCCCCAGGCCAGGACGTCGAGGACGACCGTGAGCCACTGCGGCATGACGAGGCGGAGCATCAGGCCACCCCTCCCGAGGGCCCGTCCGGCGACGGTGCGCCGTCGCGTCGCAGGTCGACGGGCCGGCCGCGCCAGAGCACTGAGCGACGTACGACGGTCAGCGCCGCCGAGCGCGCGAAGACGAGATCGAAGAACAGCAGCGGCAGCGGGAAGGCTGCCCACGTCCACCAGGCGAAGGAGCCGGCATGCCGCAGCACGCCGCGCAGCCCGAGCGCGAGGCCGACCCAGCCGGCCACCCAGACCAGGGGCGCCCCGGCCGCGAGCGATGACCCGGTCAGGGAGAGGACGGTGCCGACCACGACTGCGTGGAGTGCGCTGATCCAGAGCACCGTCGCGAGCGCAGCGCGCAGCCCGCACGCGGCGGCACCGGAGGCGATGTTCTTCGTCCAGCCCGACACCAGCTGCCCCAGGCCGCCGGGGTAGCTGCGCATGGTGACAGCCTGCCCGCCGAGCGCGCAGGTGACGGGAAGACCGGCGTCGTCGTACGCCACCGCGAGGCTAACGTCGTCGAGGATCTCTGCGCGGACCGTGGCGTGGCCGCCGACCCGCTGGTAGTCGGTGCGGGTGGTCAACAGACACGGGCCGAACGCCATCGGGCGGGCGGACGGTCGCCCGGTGAAGGCCCCGCTCGCGAGGAGCGCCACGGCGTTGAAGACCGCTGAGAGATGCTCGTAGCAGCGGACCACCCGGTGGTGCGGCTGCACCGAGATCAGCCCGCCGTGCGCGGCGTGCAGTCGCAGCAGCCCGCCAAGCGCATCGGTGGCGAGCACGGTGTCGGCGTCGAGGAAGAGCAGGACGTCGCCGGTGGTGATCGAGGCACCCGTGTGGCAGGCCCACGCCTTGCCGGTCCACCCGGCTGGCGGCGTGCCAGCCGGGACCACGCGGGCGCGCGCCGCCCGGCCGATCGCGGCTGTCCGGTCGCGCGAGCCGTCGTCGACGACCACCACCTCAGCGACCGGGCCTGCGGAGGCGGCCAGCGAGGCCAGCAACGCTGGCAGCGTCGCCTCCTCGTCGCGCGCGGGGACGATGACTGAGATTGTCGGCGGGGCGACCGAAGAGGGCTCGGTCGTCAGCTCGCGCGGGACGCGCAGCAGCCACCACGGCACGGCCGTCGCAGCCGTCACCAGCATGAGGACCAGGAGGTTAGCCACGGCCCGGTCCGAGGCGGGTGAGGAGCAGCGGCATTCCGCCGCGGGGGTGCACCGCCACCAGTGCCGCGGGCCGCGGCCGCGTCCAATCGGACGGTACGGACACGCGGTTGCACATGAGCAGTCGGCTCAGCACGACCACCATCTCGCCGATCGCGAACTCACGACCGATGCACAGCCGTGGGCCTTGACCGAATGGCAGGTAGCCGGTTCGTCCAGTTCCTGCGCCGAGGAATCGCTCGGGCCGGAACGCGAGCGGCTCGGACCACGACGCGGCCCGCCGGTGCACGAGCCACGGGCTGATGATCGCCATCGTCCCGGCCGGGACGTCGATGCCGCTGATCATGTCGGGACCCACCGAGCGGCGCGAGATGGCCCAGGCCGGCGGGTAGAGTCGCAGCGCCTCGTCGACCACGGCCCGCGTCCAGGGAACGGCCTTGCGGTGGTCGAGCATCGAGACCGGGCGGCCGAGCTCGACCAGTTCCTCGCGCACCCGGTCCTGCACGTCCGGTTGTTCGGCGAGCAGCATGAGGGTCCAGGCGAGCGCCGCGGCAACCGTCTCGTGACCCGCGATCACCATGGTGACCAGCTCGTCGCGGACCTGCGCGTCGCTCAGCCCGCTGTCGAGGAGGAGACCCAGCAGGTCGTCGCCGTACACGGACCCGGGGCCGCCTCGACCGTATGCACGTCTCTCGGCCACGAGGTCGGCGGTGATCGCGTCGAGTCGGCGGCGCGTCATCCGGAGCCGCATGTTCGTCGGCGTCGGCGCCCAGTCGGCCGTCGGCAGGACCGACCGACCGAGCCGGACCACGAGGCCGGCGGCGTTGCTGGTCGCATCGAGCAGCCGCTGGGCGTGGCCGGACAGGTCGGCAGAGAAGAGCGCCCGACCCACGGCGCCCAGCCCGACGTGGTGGGTCAGCGCCGCGACGTCGACGACGTCACTCGCGCCCGGTTGGAGGTGCCCAAGACCCTCCACGAGGGCGTGGTCAGCAGCCATGCGAACCTCGTCGCTGACCGCCTCGAGCCGCTGGTGGTGGAAGGCCGGCGCCGCCAGCCGTCTGTGCTCGATCCAGGCCGGCTCCGCCGAGGCGAGCAGTCCCTGACCGGTGACTCGCGCCAGGGCGCCGTACTGGACGGTCCTCTTGACCCAGTTGCGATTGGCCTCCTGCAGCACATGCCGAACGTCGTCAGGGTCGTTGACCAGCAGGGCAGGCGGGCCGGGGACCGGGAACGCCACCAGGTCGCCGTACTGCTCCGATACCCGTCTGAGGAAGGACAGCGGGTCGCGGCGCACCGAGTGGAAGGCCTTCGCCATGTCGAAGGGTGTCGGTCCGTCGACGCCGATGTCGGTGGGCTGCATCGACTGGAGGCGGGTGGTGGTGATACTCACGTGGAGTCGCGCTCCTCGGCGCTGGTCCGGTGTGGCTCGGGCTCACGGGACCGCTGCCCGAGCCAGACCCAGGCGACGACCGAGGTGAGGACCAGGGCAAAGCCGAAGAGAAGGTCCTCGAGGGGCGCGTACAGGATGCGACCCTCGCCGAGTCGTACCACGCGGTCGTTGCCGACGATCGTCTCGGGGTTGTACTGGACGATACGGCGTCCGGTCAGCCAGCCGTTGGTGAGCAGTTGGAAGAACACGATGATCGCGTAGGCCGACCACCAGTCCCGGGTGCTCGTCACGCGTGTCCCGGCGACCCATCTGTCGAGGACGACGGCGAGCGCCACTGCGAGCATCGCGAGGGCCGTGTAGCTCATCGCCCACCCCCTTGCAGGCCGCGTCGGCGGGCGACCGCTACGGCCTCGAAGGTGAGCACGGACACGATCGGGATGACGACGAAGAACCCGATCTCCTCCAGCGGTAGTCCGGCGACGCGCGGCGGAAGGGTCTGGTCCTCGTCGAACCACCAATGCCCGGCGTGGGTGGCGCAGAGGTCCCACAGCAGGAATGGTGTTCCGGCGAGCCCGATGGTCAGCAACAGCCTGCGCGGTTGTCGAAGCACCGAAAGCCCGAACGCAGGCACTAGCGGCAGTGTGCCGGCGAGGCAGAAGGCAAGCATGGCGACGTACGCCCAGTGGGTCCAGGTCATGGGGCGTCGCTCATCGGCTCACCGGGAGCACCGAGCGGTCACCGGCGAGCCGCTTGAGCACGAGCTCGGCGCTGATCAGGCACATCGGCAGGCCGACGCCGGGCACCGTGCTCGCGCCGGCGTAGAGAAGGCCGTCGACCTTGGTGGAGGCGTTGCCCGGCCGGAAGAAGGCGCTCTGCCGCAGGGTGTGCTCGAGGCCGAGGGCGCCGCCCCGCCAGGCGTGGTAGCGGGTCGCGAAGTCCTGCGGGCCGATCGTGTGGCGCACCCGGATCCGCTCGCGCAGGTCGGCGATGCCTGCCCACGCCGCGATCTGGTCGATGGCGGCGTCCGCAGCGCGCTCGACCTGTGCCGATCCCTCCCGGTCCTCACCGCCCGACCCGATCGAGACGTCGGCCGGCACCGGGACCAGGACGAAGAGGTTCTCGCAGTCCGGGGGCGCCACCGAGGGATCGGTAGCCGAGGGCTTGCAGACGTAGACCGACGCGGGTTCAGGCACCCGGGCGTGTGTGCCGAAGATGTCGCCGAAGTTGGCCTCCCAGTCGGAGGTGAAGAACAGCGAGTGGTGCGGGAGCTGGGGCAGTCGACCATCGACGCCCAGCATCGCGAGCACCGCGCCGGGTCCGGGGGAGCGGTCGCGCCAGGCGGATTCTGGATGGGTCTGCAGTTCGCGTGGCAGCAGCGCGGTCTCGAGGTGGTGGAGGTCGGCCGCACCGACGACCACGTCGGCCATGACCGTGCGCGGCCCCTTGGGACCACCGTGCTCGACTCCGGTGACGACCATCCTCCCGTCCCGCTCCGCCGCGAGGACCCGGGTGACCGGTGCGCCGGTACGAAGGCGAGCACCGTGCTTCTCAGCAAGGTTTGCGATCACTTCGATGAGTCGGGTGAAGCCGCCCTGCGGGTAGAGCACGCGATCGCCGAGGTCGAGCCTGCTCATCAGGTGGTACATGCTCGGGGCCCTGTTCGGTGAGGAGCCGAGGAAGACCGCCGGGTAGCCCAGCACCTGCCGGATCCGCTCGTCCTCGAAGCGAGACGCCACGTGCTGTTCGAGTGACCGCGTCAGCAAACGCGCCAGCGTTGGCGCGCGCCTCACGATGTCGGGGTGGAGGAAGGCGGAGGGGGAGTCGAAGTTGCTGTAGAGGAACCTTCGCAGCGCCACGTCGTACGTCTCGCCCGCCGAGGCGAGGTAGGCGTCGAAGCGTTCGCCGGCGCCCGGCTCCAGCCGCTCGAACAGTGCGCGGTTGTGCGCGACGTCGGGACGGACGTCGACGGGGTCGCCGTGGCGCTCGAAGAAGACCCGGTAGCTCGGGTCGAGCGTGACCAGGTCGAGCTCGGACTCGGCGGTCGTGCCGAGCAGCGCGAAGAAGTGGTCGAACACCTCGGGCATGAGGTACCACGAAGCGCCGGTGTCGAAGCGGAAGCCGTCGCGCTCGATGCTGCCGACCCGACCCCCGAGCTCATCGTTCTTCTCCAGCAGTTCGACGCGGTGGCCGTGCGCCGCAAGCAGGGCCGCCGTGGCCAGTCCCGCGATGCCGCCACCGATGACGACGACCTCGAGCGAGGACCCAGTCCGGGGCGAGGTCACTCGACGGCCGCGCAGCCCGATCTTCACGCGCGATCTCCGCAGTTCGCGTCGGTGCGCTGCAGGCCGCATCCCCGGGGGAACCGCAACAATGCAACGCCGAGGATGCTGCTCCGTGGCGTTGATGCAGACACAGGACTCCGATCCGGGAACGAGGAATTCACTTGTGTCCCATCCAGAGCGCACCCGCGACGATTCGAAGTTTGACTCCATCCGGCACACGCACCCGGGATCGACGGATCTCCGACGGGGGTGTGCTTCGCAGGCGGGTGGACAGCTCAGTGAAGGTTCCATGCGCCGCGACCACGGCCCGGCGACTGCTCGGAGGTAACTGCTCGATCGCAGCTGCGGCGGCTACGAGGTCTCCGTCGAGGTCGTCGAGAAGACGATCACGGTCGCGTTCAGAAAAGGTGGCGACGTCGAGACCGGGAAAGTAGGCGCGCCCGAGCAGGTCGTGGTCCTCGGCCAGATCCCGCAGGAAGTTCAGCTTCTGGAATGCGGCTCCAAGCCGCCGCGCGCCGTTCGACAACCGGTCGTAGGCTGCCGCCGGATCCGATGGTCCGTCCGGTGCCGCGAGAAACGCCCGAAGGCACATCAGGCCTACGACCTCGGCCGAGCCGTACACGTAGGTTCCGAAGGATGCTGTGGTGTGCTCGCTGAGGCGCAGGTCCATCCGCATTGAGTCGAAGAAGGGGGTCACGAGATCCTCACGAATTCCCACGGACACAGCCGTTCGGGCGAACGCATGGACGACCACGTTCCCGCTGTAGCCGACGTCGAGAGAGTGGTTCACGTCTTGCTGTAGCCAGTCGAGCATGCGCTCTCGGGCGGCTCGACTGAGACCGGGGTCGGGGTTGTCGACGATCTCGTCGGCAACCCGGACGAGCGCGTAGACGTTTCGGACCTGGCTACGAACTGGTTGTGCCAGCAGCCGCGAGGCGAGCCCGAAGGAACTGGAATACTGGCGGATCACCACGGCGGCGCTGCTCTCGGCGACACCGTCGTAGACATTGCCGATCCGATCTCGACGCCGACACGGGGTCATGCAGCGGCTCCCGGGCCGCCGGTGAGCGCGTCGGGTTGTGCGAGCGCCTCGACGAGCATGTGCGTGGGGAGCCCGACCTCGTCCAGGAGCGACCGCGCGTCTTGCACGTACTCGCCGACGAGGTGCTCGACGAAACGTCTGGATCCGCTTGCAATCAGAAGGTCCCGGGCGCGTTGCAACTCATCGCTGTCGAGTTCTCGACCCACATAGCGCGACAGGTCTGCCCACGTCGGCGTTGATCGAGCGTGGACGATGAGCGGCGTCTGCTTGTTGGTGCGAAGGTCGCCGGTCGCGCTCTTGCCGGACACCTCGGGATCACCGAAGACACCGATGAGGTCGTCCTTGAGTTGAAAGGCGATGCCAACCAGACGCCCGGCCTGCCCCAGCCGCTCGACCGTGTCCTCGTCGGCGCCAGCAAGCAGTGCCCCAGCCTGCAGAGGAAGGCTGAAGGAGTATGCGCCGGTCTTCTGCTCCTCCATCGCCAGACTTTCCTGAAGGCTCGCGCGTGCGTGATGCAGGGAGAGTCGAACGTCGGCCAGTTCGCCGGCGGCGGAGGTGTGCAGGCCGACGTCGAAGAGGTCGAGGAGCTGACGCACCACCGGTGCGGGTGCGCCACAGACGGCGACCGCCCGGATCGCGGTGGCCAATGCGAGGTCGCCGGCGAGGATGGCTGCGGTGCGGCCGTAGTGGTCGGCGTCCTCGGAGTTCAGATGCAGGGAAAGCGCCGTCTGGGCGAACGTACCGTTCACGTTCAGTCGACCCCGGCGCATCACGTCGCCGTCGATGAGGTCGTCGTGGATGACGAAAGCCGTGTGGAGCAGCTCAAGTGCGGCGCCCACCTCGGCGGCCGCCGCCTCCTGGTGTCCACCCAACGCGTCGTGGGTCGACATCAGGAGGTACGGGCGGAACCGTCTGCCGCCCTCCGTCGCGGACCGCAGTGAGTCCCACAAGGCGACCTGCTCGGGACCCACGAACTCGGCTCGAGCCCGACCGGCGCCCAGCAGCCGTGCCAGCGCCTCATCCGTCGATCGGTTCTGCATGGCGTCTCTTTCCTCGGGAGGTCTGACAGTAATCTATGCAAGAGTGACAACTCAATCTACGCATCATGAATGGATCGGTTGATGTCGGACGGTGTGGTCCACAGCCTGAGCATCGGTGAGCTGTCCGCGCGCACCGACGTACCGGTCGCCACCTTGCGAAGCTGGGAGCAGCGCTACGGCTTCCCGTCGGCAGCCCGGGAGGCCGGGCGTCATCGTCGGTTCTCCGAGGGTGACGTCGAGGACGTCCTTCAGGTGAAGCGGCACCGCAGTGCCGGCCTGGGCCTCGCTGCCGCAGTCCGGCGAGTTGCCATCGATTCGGGTCACGGCAGCTCCGTGTTCGCCCAGGTGCGTCGGCTGCATCCCGAACTCACGCCTCGGGTGATGTCGAAAGCTGCGCTCACCGCTGTGAGCCATGCGATCGAGGACGAGTGCTGTGCGCGGGCGGCGCTTCCGCGGCTGTTCGGGGGGTTCCAGACATCTGAGTTTCTGCGCGCCTCGCGCATCCGGTGGAACGAGTTGGCGCGAACCTCCCAGGTGACGGTCGCGTTCGTCGATGTTGCATCGGCGAGCCGACGGAACGAGGCGCCTAGTGCCCTCATGGAGATCCCCACGCCTGCGGCATCGCCTCTGAGAAGGGAGTGGTTCGTCATCTGCGATGCGGAGGATCTGCCGGCGCTGCTGATCGCTGTGGAGCTGCCAGCGAGCCGCCCACGCCCGGACGGGGGTCGCACCTTCGAGATGGTCTGGTCCGCCGACCCTGCCGTCGTGCGCAGTGCGGCACGGGTGGCAGCGGCGCTCGCGGACGACCACCTCCCCGGACAGAGATCGTTGAGTGACCTCATTCCCTTCGACGACCCTGCGCCCGCCTCCGAGGACCTGCGCCGCGCGGGAGAACTGTTCGACCGGGTGATCGGATATCTCGACCGGACGCTGGGACGACGCGAGTCCGCCTCGAGGCCCGACGCCGGCCCGGCAGGGGCCTGAGGACCCGGGCAGATCGCAGCCTCGGTCCCCGCACGAGAGAGCGAGTATCCCCATGCTGAACAGCTTCAGCGTCACCCGTCGCGAGGAGATCGTCATCGATCAGGAGATCGATGACGTCTGGAGCGTGCTGCTCCAGCCCGACGTCTGGGTGCGTCACACCCCGTTCCTTCGCGCCATCACCGTTCTTGACGAGGATCATTGGCGATGGGAGATCGCGGGCATTGCCTGGCCCGGAGGCACCATTGGGGCGGTGATGACCGAGCGGATGCGGCGGATCTCGCCGCGCTGCCTCACCTTCACCCATCTGCCAGGCGACCGCCCGGAGGTAGCTGGAGCCGACGGCCGTTTCGATCTCTCGCCTGTCCAGGGGAATCGGTCGACGCTGCTGGACTTCACCATGACCGTGACGGCACGCCTCCCTCTGCCACGCTCAGGCTCTGCCGTTGTTCAAGCTGCCATGCGCCAGGTCCTGACGCGGATGCTCAAGGCTTTCGTGCGCGGGCTGGCTGCCGAGGTCGAGCCCCGGTGAACGCCTCATCTGGACGCGCAGCGCCCCGATTGGGTTCCCAATGTGCTGTTTTGCCTTTTGGGCACTGAACTGCCACGCTGATGACATGACGCGAACGGGACTGCGCGAGCTGAAACGTGAGGCGACCGCACAGGCCCTCGCCGAGGCTGCTTTCGTGCTGACCAGGACGCGCGGGCTCGACGGCTTCGTGATCGATGACGTGGCAGAGCTGGCGGGGTATTCGCGCCGTACGTTTGCCAATCACTTCTCGTGCAAGGAGGCGGCCGTGGCGGCGGTGACCTACCCAGGCATCACCGCAGCGGGTGACGCGCTGGAGGACGTCTCGGAGGACGTTCCCTTGCTCGACGCGATCCAGGCGGTGCTCCAGCTGCAGCTCACGACCGAGAGCCTCTCGCGCATGCGCGAGGTCATCAGGCTGGCTGACAGGTTCCCCTCGTTACAACCGCACGTGCTTGCTGTGCAGTACCAGATGCGGCTGGAGGCTGAGCAGCGAGTGCGATCGGTGGCGGGCGACCGATACGGCCAGACCTATGTGCCACTTCTCTTCAGCGCGCTCTACGGCATGGTCTCGGCCGCGCTGGAAGGGTCGGTGGATGTCCGTCTTCCCGGGGACGTCGACGTAAGTCCTGATTCGATCGACTTCGACCAGTTCCTCGACGTGGCCTTCAACCACCTGCGCACCGGTTTCTGATCCCGGATCCACCCCCTTCCTCCAGAGGAGAGACCTGCATGTCCACGTTCTTGTACCGCCTCGGTCGCGGCATCTACGGCAAGCCTTGGCCGGTGATCCTCGGCTGGGCGCTGGTCCTTGTCGCGGTCGGCGGCGCCTTGGTGGTCAACGGGGTCAAGGTCACCTCCGAGATGAAGATTGACAACACCGAGGCCCAGCAGGTCCTCGACCGCGTCGTGGAAGAACTGCCCGAGGCATCTGGCGGTCAGGCCAGCGTGGTCTTCACCGTTCCCGAGGGCGAACAGCTGGACACGCCGCAACGGCTCGCCACCATCGCGCAGACCGTGCAGGACGTCTACGCCCTGGAGCAGGTGGTCAATCCAGCCGACCTGGTCGACGCCCAGGCGCAGCCGGGTGCCTCTGGCCAGGACCAGCCCGACGCAGGTCCGGAGGCTCCGGACGCGGGTCAGACGAACCCAGAACAACCAGGAGCAGAGCCGCCGCCCTACCAGCCGCTCGTCGTCGACGGCACCCCTGTACCGGGTGTGCTGGTCTCAACCCAGGCGCCCGTGGCTCTGTTCCAGTTCCAGTTCACCGTGCCCTCGACGTCGCTGACCGACGAAGAGGTGTCCGCGGTGCTCGAGGTCGTCGAGGACGCCGAGAACGGGGGAGCCGGCCTTCGCGTGCTGCCGAGCGACTCACTGAAAGCGATCGAGATCCCGGTCGGTGCTGCCGAGGTCGTCGGCCTGGGGGTCGCGGCCGTGGTGTTGGTGCTCACCCTTGGCTCGCTCGTCGCCGCGGGGCTGCCCTTGATCACCGCTTTGGTCGGCGTCGGAATCGGCGTCGGCTCCGCGTTCGCGCTGTCGACCTCGGTCGAGATGAACAACGCCACCCCGGTGCTGGCACTGATGGTGGGTCTGGCGGTGGGCATCGACTACGCGCTGTTCGTGGTCAACCGGCAACGACGCTTGATCATCGACCAGCGGCTGGAGGCGCGTGAAGCAGCCGGCCGCGCGGTCGGTACCGCGGGCAGCGCCGTGCTGTTCGCCGGACTGACCGTGATCGTGGCTCTGGTCGCGCTGACCGTCATCGGGATCACGTTGCTCACCACGATGGCTCTCGTAGCCGCAGGCACCGTGCTGCTGGCCGTCCTGATCGCGCTGACCCTGCTCCCGGCGCTGCTCGGACTCATTGGCGAGCGGATCGTCTCCACCAAGGCGCGGCAGAAGGGACACGCCAAGCAGAAAGAGGGAACCCACACCGTGGCCGACCACTGGGTGAAGGCCGTGCTGCGCTTCCGCTGGCCGGTGGTCCTCGGCGTCGTCGCCGTACTCGGGGTGGGTGCCGTGCCTGCGGCCAGCTTGGATCTCGGTCTCCCGACCGGCGCCACGGCGAACACCGATACCGCCGCCCGGCAGAGCTACGAGGCCGTCACCCGAGGCTTCGGTGAGGGATTCAACGGGCCCCTGCTCGTGACCGTCGAGTCCGCCCAGGGCACTGCCGTCAGCCCGCAAACCCTCGGTGAGGTCACCCAGCAGCTGCAGCAACGTGACGACATCGTGGCCGCGGTGCCGGTCGGCACCAGCCCTGACGGTGCGATCTCCGTGCTGAGCGTCATCCCCACCTCCGGTCCAGACGACGATGCCACGGCCGACCTCGTCGAGACCCTGCGCGCCCCGTCCTCGTCCATCGCCCAGGACTACGACGTCGTGGTGGGCGTCACCGGCTTCACCGCGATCGGCATCGACATGTCCGACCGGCTGGCCGAGGTCGTGCCGGTCTATCTCGCCCTCATCGTCGCCCTCTCGCTGCTGATCCTGCTGGTGGTCTTCCGGTCCATCGTCGTGCCGGTCCAGGCCACGCTCGGGTTCCTGCTCAGCATCCTGGCCACCTTCGGCGTGACCACCGCCGTCTTCTCCTGGGGCTGGTTCGGTTGGCTGGTCGGCGTCGACACCGGCGGACCGTTGATGAGCTTCATCCCCGTCATCGTCACCGGGATCCTGTACGGCCTGGCGATGGACTACCAGGTGTTCCTGGTCTCCTCGATGCGCGAGTCCTACGTGCACGGCTACCACGGCCAAGCCAGCGTCGTGCACGGCTTCGACCAGGCGAGCCGGGTAGTCGTCGCGGCCGCGGTGATCATGGTGTCCGTCTTCGCCGGGTTCATCTTCACCGACGACGTGATGATCAAGCAGATCGGGTTCGCCCTCGCGGTGGGCATTCTCATCGACGCGTTCCTGGTGCGCATCACCTTGACGCCGGCGCTGATGGCGGTCTTCGGCGACAGGGCCTGGTGGCTGCCTCGCTGGTTGGACCGGATCCTGCCCGACCTCGACGTCGAAGGCGACCGCCTGCTGCAGATGCTCGAGCGGCACGAGCACGATGATGAGGGACGGCGCTCTGAGACGGTTGGCACGAGGTAGCAGGCAGGAGCAAAGGGCGGGCGCAACGTTCGTGGGCGTAAGCAGCCCCGTTCTCGAGGCATGGCTGGTCGTCGCGTTACTCCGCTGTCGAACGAGTGGCGGCATTCAACACCAGTGCCTACCTCCGGACCGAGGCGAGCGGGCGACGCGCGACGGACAGGCTTGATCGCGGTCAACCACGGCGGGGGGCCCGCGAAGGCACTCACCCGCAGGAGTGAGGCCAGTCGCGACCGGGGACTGCGCTCGGTGGTGCCCGCGCAGGCGCTGCTTGTGCAGCGCCAGTCCCGCGGTTCTGGAGACTGGCGCCTACAGCGGTGCGCCAGGGCCCTGTCCCACCGCCGCTGTCGCCCAGTGAAGCACGAGTCGCGACCAACGGAGGCCTCGCTCGGGCGAGATGCCGCTCGTCACCAGGCGCGCGCTGGTAGGCGAGTCACCATGCGGTGAGCCCGCCGTCGATGACCAGGTTCGCACCGGTCACCCAAGAAGCTTCATCCGATGCCAGGTAGAGGGCTCCGTAGGCGATGTCGTCTGCTGTGCCAGCCCGCTTGATCATGTGCTTCTGGAGCAGGTCTGCCATCGTGTCCTGGAACTCCGGAGCCTCCATCATGGGCGCCGTCGCGGGAGTGGCGACCAAGCCGGGCGAGATGCTGTTGGCGCGGACACCGAACGCCGCACCCTCCGCCGCCAGCTGGCGGATAAGCGCGATCACGCCCCCTTTGGTCGCCGCATGCGCGAAGTCGCCGAGAGACTCGAAGCCGATGAGTCCGGCGGTGGACGCGGTGTTGACGATCGCGCCGCCGCGAGTCTTGAGAAGCGGGAAGGCGTGATGGCATGCCCCGTAGATCAGGTCGAGCTCGTTACGGATCGTGAACTGCCACACGTCCCAGGTCATGTGCTCCACCGGGGCGAACTTTGGCGCGGAGGCGTTGTTGTACAGGATGTCGATCTGGCCATAGCGGTCGATTCCCCAGTCGAGCCAGCTCTTCACCTCGTCCCCCTCGGCGAGGTCCACCACGCGGAAGACTGAATCGCCACCGGCGGCGTCGACCAGCTCGACGGTCTCGTCGCCCCCCTCTTGCTTGACGTCAGCACCCACCACGCGCGCCCCCTCGTGCGCGAAGAGGAGCGCTGCCGCGCGGCCTTGGCCGCCGCCCGTGCCGGTGATGAACGCCACCTTCCCTTGCAGTCTGCCTGCCATCGTGTGTGCTCCGTAATCGTGAAAGCGAGTGCCGGCGCGGAGTGGCACTCGGCCCCAAGCCTTCGATACATACGTGCGTGCATGTATGCTCCAGTGTCGTGCCTGTGAAGACGAAGACGCAAGAGGAACGCTCAGCCTCCACCCGCCGAGCGCTGCTGGACGCCACCGTGGCCTGTCTGGCCGAGGTCGGCTACGCCGGGACCACCAGCGCAGCGGTTGCGGATCGGGCTGGCTTCTCGCGTGGAGCGCAGCTGCACCACTTCGGTAGTCGTGATCAGTTGGTGGTCGCCGCCGTGGAGCACCTGGCCCACCTCCGTCTGGGGGCCGTGCGCGAGCAGCTGTCGCAGCTGGGCGCGAAGGGCGACGCGATGCCTGCGGGGCCGGAGGCTGCTCTGGGACTTCTGGCGGAAGCCTTGTCGGGACCGTTGTATGCAGCGTCGCTCGAGTTGTGGGTGGCCGCCCGTGCTGACCCCACCCTGCGGGAGGAGCTGGTGCCGGCGGAAGACCGCGTCAACGCCGAGCTTGCCGAGATCTGCCGCACCTACGTCACCGACGATCCCGTGGAGATTCGCTTGACCCTCGACCTGCTCCTTGGCCGCGGGGTCAGCGGCCTGCTGATCCCTCATCAACGGGCACATGAGATCGAGGCTCTGTCGGCCTGGACGCGACGTCTGACCGGGCACCCTCGTGGTTGACATCCAAGCTTTGTTGGCGACGTGGGAGCAGAAGTTCGGCCCGCACCCCGACGGCGCGCTTCTGCCCGCACACCATGGCCAATGCCTCGGATGCGGGCCCGACAATCCCCACGGTCATCACCTGCGCGTCTCTCGCCGAGGTGAAGGCGTCGTCGCGCAGCACGTCTTCGACGATCGTCATGAGGGCGCGCCAGGCATCGTGCACGGGGGAGCAGTCGCGACCGTCTTTGACGACCTGTTCGGCTTCCTCCTGTACCTGGCGGGCGAGCCCGCGGTAACCCGGCAGCTGAGTGTCGAGTATCTCTCGCCGGCGCTGATCGGCACGCCTTACTCACTGGAGGCAGCCGTGACCGGCCGTGAAGGGCGCAGGCTGTTCGTCACCGCCACCCTCGCTGGGGCGAACGGCGCACAAGTGGCAACGTCGACAGCCACCTTCGTCACCGTCGGTGTGGACCACTTCCACCGGGACATGACCGGAAGAATCGATGACGAATGACGACAGGGCCACAGGCACGGCGACGCAGGCGCTCCGGCAATCACTCGATGTCCGAGCACGCCACACAGACAGCACCGCACTGTGGCGGCGCAAGGTCGGGAAGGCCGACCACAATCTGTTCACTCATGATGGAGGTGCGCAATGGCGGCAACGGGCCTGCTCTCGGTGGGTGAACTGGCACCGGACTTCGAGCTACCCGACCAGACGGGAGACCGAGTCAGCCTGACCGGGCTGCTCGGTCACGGTGCCCTCGTCATGTTCTTCTACCCGGCGGCAATGAGTCCGGGCTGTACCGCACAGAGCTTCCACTTCCGCGACCTCGGCGCAGAGTTCGCCGAACTCGGTGCCAGCCTGGTGGGCGTCAGCCAGGACTCCGTGGAGCGCCAGCGTCAGTTCGACGAGGCCAACCACCTGGGCTACCCCCTGCTGGCGGATGTGACCGGAGAGGTCTGCCGCAAGTACGGCGTAGCCCGAACCGGCGCCCCCGCCCGACTCCTGCCGATGCGCCGCTCGACGTGCGTCATCGCGCCTGATCGGCACATCATGACCGTGGTCCACAGCGAACTGCGGATGGACGCACACGCGGATCGAGCACTCGCAGCGTTGCGCCACGCAGCCTCCTAACGCCGTGACGGCCGGGCCTGGGGGAGTCATGGGCACGACTGGCTCAGATCAACCTTCGACCATGCGATGCCCGCTCCCGCTGCCGGCTCGCCAGCGCCGGCGAGAGACGTCCCATGCGTGACGGGGGCGCCGAAGATCGCGGCCCGCAGGGCCGTGGGCCGTCAGGGCGGACGGGACGCCGCCTCGGCCCTAGCACCACCCGGGCGGCCATCTCAACGGCGGCCCTGCACGAGTTCGCCGCATCGGGTTACGAGGGTGCGAGCGTCAGATCGATCGGGCGACTGGCGGGCGTCGACCCCGCACTCATCGCGTACTTCTTCGGCTCCAAGCGCGGCCTGTTCGATGAGGTGACGCGTCTTCCCATCGAAGCACCCCAAGTCGTGAGCCTCGTGCTTGACGGCGAACGAGCAGCCGTGGGAAGACGCCTGGCCCGGGTGGTCCTCGAAACGCTGGCCGACGCCCGGAACCGTGCCGCGATGCTGGCACTCCTGCGGTCGGCCAGTCACGATCGCGAAACCGCGACACTCATCCGTCTGGCAGTCGTTGGCGACGTACTGATGCCCATCACGACAGCCCTCGACGTGGCCGACGCCGAACTGCGTGCCGAGCTCGCAATGGCTCAGATCTCCGGATTCATCTTCGCGCGGCACATCATTGAGGTCGACGCGATGGGCGCCAGCGACCTCGACCGACTCACAACGGCACTCGGCGGCATCCTTCAACACTGCCTGACAGCTCCCGTGGGGAACTAACCGGATGGACTGCCCACCGGGCACCTAGTCTGCGCCGCAAGTGCGTGGGGCCGTGGTCGACCGCGTCGGCGCTTCAACGACGCGCGGGCTCGATACGATCCGTCTGTGCAGGATGTCCAGCGGGCGGTCGAACGTCTGGGAAGCGCGTTGGAGGACAACGGCATGCCGCGCATGCCGTCCCGGGTCCTCGCCCACCTCATGGCCGAAGACCGGGGGCAGTGCACCGCAGCGGAGCTGGCCGCTGCCTTGCGGGTCTCACCCGCCGCGGTCTCGGGCGCGGTGCGGTTCCTCACCCAGCACGGACTCGTTGTCAAGGAACGCCGACCTTCTGGTCGCGGCGACGTGTACAGACTTGTCGACGGAGACGTCTGGGCGACCCTCATCGCCGCCAGGCACGCCCAGTTCGAGCACTACCTCGCATCCCTGGACGCGGCCGTGTCGCTCCTCGAACCGGGCAGCCCTGGCCGGGCCAGATTCGAGTCGACCCGCCAATGCATCGCCTTGGCCCAGGAGTGCGTCGCCGAGCTGGCCGAGCGCTGGTCAGCCACGTGAGCACCGCTGCGCCCAAGCGTCCGTAACGACACCAAGTCCTTGTGCTCCGAAATGGATGAGGTGCACGGTCGTGGTCCCTCTGGTCGGCTCCGGACCGCGTTCACCTACAAGCGAACGCACTCGTAGTACCACGCTGCCCTGACTTACATACATGCATGACGGCATGTATGCTCGATGCAAGGCACACGATCGAGAGGGTCGATGTCCGGCGGAGGTGTCGCGATGCGCGCTCACAATGACTGGCAAGCGCTGGCCAGCCTGCTCCTCGACGTAGGCTGGTACCTCATGTGGTTGACCTACGGTGGCCTCGTCGCCCTCGGCAGCTGCTGGTGCCTGGGTTATGGGGGATACCGGGCGTGGCAGGAATGGGACCGCGACTGGAGTCAACGACGAGCCGAGCGGCGCCTGCAACGGACCGAGCGCCGCCTGCAGCGGGAAATCGACGTCGGGCTGCGGCAGGTCGAACACTTCCTGCAACACGAGATGCCGGTCGCGACAGCGGAAGGAACCGAGACGAAACGGCGGCCCCAAAGCAGAGGCGACGAAGCGGATCTTTGACCACTCGCCCAGCCGCTCGGTCGACTTGGCTGCACGAAGCCAAGGGCCGGGTGCGCGACTGGAGCTTGAACTAGCGCTCCTGCCCCTCCGGAGTCTCCGCATTCCACCGACCGTTCCACCGGTCGACGGCAAGAAACACCTGCCTGAGGTCGCGCCCCCGGGCGGTGAGTTCATAGCGCAGGCAGCCATCGTCGGAGCGCCGAACGACAACGCCGGCCTGACAGAGCTCCTCGAGCCGTTGAGTCAGCAAGCGCGATGAGAGATGCGGAACCGCGTCGAGCAGGTCGGTGAAGCGGACCGGGCCGGCGAACATCGGCCGCACGATCGCAGACGTCCACCGTCTCCCCAGGAACTCGATCGACTCCTGGAAGCGCGGGCAGTGGCTCGCATCCAAGTCCTCGATCACCACCTTCACAGCATTGCACGAATGCCAGCTACGCCGTAGATTACTAATAGTAACTACGCTTCGTAAGCGAATATCGAGGAGGTACAGCCGTGGTCGAGTGGTTCGTGCTCGGCGGGCGGGTATTGTTCGCTGTCCTGTTTCTGGGGAGCGGAGTAGGGCACCTCACGCAGACGCAGATGATGGCTGGCTACGCCCAGAGCAAAGGGGTGCCGTTCGCCCGAGCGTCGGTTCTGGGCACCGGCGTCCTGATCATCGTGGGCGCCGCGATGGTGTTGCTGGGCGTGTGGGCGGACTTGGGTGCGTTGCTTCTGGTGGCGTTCCTCCTCCCGACCGCGATTGTGATGCACGGCTTCTGGAGCGTGTCTGACCCGCAGGGCAAGCAGATGGAGCAGACACAGTTCTTGAAGGACCTCTCCCTCGCCGGGGCGGCGCTGATGCTGTTCGCCTTCTTCGCTGCCACACCAGACCTCGGTCTCACACTCACCGATCCGCTGATGGGCGATCTGTTCGACTGAGCTGGGCACGACTCGTTGGTAGATCCTGCCGCGGATCTTCATCGGCATCACCCAAAGCCGATTTCCGGGCCGAGCCGTGACAAGTAGGCCACCTATCTCGTGGGACAACGAAGAAGAAAACTAGAGGAGGATCCGATGGCAGGACGGCTAGAGGGCAAGGTCGCTATCGTGACCGGCGCAGCCGGATACTTGGGCATGGCTCACAGCGTGCACATGGCACGCGAGGGGGCCCGGGTCGTCGTGACGGACATCATCGATGGGCAGAAGACGGTCGACGCGGTGACCGAGGCTGGCGGCGAGGCCATCTTCCAAAGGGTCGACGTGACGAGCTGGGATGATGTCCAGCGCATGGCCGATGACACGCGCGCGGAGTACGGGCGCATTGACATCCTCGTCAACAACGCGGCCCTCGTAGCCAACATCCAAAAGCCGTGGACAGAGTTCACCCCCGATGAATGGGATCGGAACCTCGCCGTCGATCTGAAGGGCATGTTCATGTGCGCCCGCGCGGTCTACCCGACCATGCAGCAGCAACGCTCCGGACGGATCGTGAACATCTCCTCGGGCACCATGATGATCGGGATGCCTAACTTCTTGCCCTACGTCAGCGCAAAGGCCGGCGTCATCGGCTTCACTCGATCGCTGGCGACCGAGCTGGGCACGGACAACATCACGGTCAACGCGATTCTTGTTGGACTCTTTCCCCACGAGATTGCCGGGCTCGACAACATGGAGGCCATGACCGAGATGGTCATGGGAATGCAAGCTCTGAAGCGCGTTGGCCAGCCTGATGACCTCAGCCCGACGGTCGCCTTCCTGGCATCCGACGATGCTGGCTGGATCACCGGCCAGGCCATAGCCGTGGATGGCGGGTTGGTGAGATCGGGGGGTTGATGGCAGCCCGGAGCCATGAGAACTCTCGCGGAGTCACCAGCGTGTGCAATATGCGGGAAGTGGATTGTCCCGGCATTGACGGCCTTCGACGATACCCAGGCCATTGATTGTTAGGACGCTCCGAACAGCTTTGGCTTGACCGACATCACGAGGAGTGGGTGGCGAGGGGACAAGTTGTACATCTGCGCCACGGAGACATCACTCCAACCGGGGACTTTGGCTGCTTCGTCGAATCAGACATGAACTCCCGGCCCGCAGCTTCGGAAGTGGCTGGGTGAGGTGCCGGTCCAGCTCTTGAAGGCGTGCGAGAAGTTGGTGACGTCGCTGTAGCCGAGTTCGGCGGCGACCTCGCTGACCGACGTGGAGCGGTCGAGCAGCCGTAGCTGGGCGCGGTTGAGGAGTGACTCTTGGAGGAGTTCGCGGAAGCTGGTTCCTTCCGCGGCGAGGCGGCGTTTGAGGGTGCTCGAGGAGATTGAGAACTCGTTCGCGACCGACTGGATTGTCCTCACTCCTGGCCCGTGGTCCAGCAGTGCCCGCACTTTGCGGGTGAAGTCCGGGGTGCCGGCCCGACGTTCGAGGGCCTGATCGAGGTGGGTGATGGCGACTTCGTAGGCGAGCGGGTCGGGGAAGCGGCAGCTCGTGTGAAGCGTCCGTGCAGGGACATGCAGGTAGTTCAAGGGCGCGTTGTAGATGAGCCGAGACCCGGCCTCGGACCCTGCAGGCAGGGACTTCGGCTCCGGCCAGCGACTATGCATCGTCACCTCTGACGCGTCCCCGGCAAGCAGGTCGATCAACCGCATGAGGGCCAGTCCGCAGTAGGTGACGACCAGACAGTCCAGGTCGGGATCTCCAGTGTTTCCGGACACCCGGATCGTGAGGTCATCGCGCTGGGGATGGAACTGGGCGGTGACGGCTTGGGTGATCACCGGGAGGTAGGTCAGCAGCTGCACGACCTCGGCGACGGTTCCCGCGCTGACCAGCGGCACGCTCAGCGGCCCGAAGGACGTGAGCTGTGCCTGTTCTGCGCAGGCGATTCCCAGCCTGGTCGCCTGCTCGGCATCGAGTTCGGGGTAGGCCCCGCGAAACCACCGCAGCGGCGCCTGGGCTTGGGTCTGGATCAGAGTCAGCTCGTCGGTTCCCTCGCGCGCCATGATGGCGCGGAACCGCTCCACGGAGTCCTGATCGATCGCCGAACTGCTCAGCAGCTGCGCGAAGGCAAGAGCTGGGACGCCTGGATCGTCTCTCCACACAGCGACCTCTCGTGATCCGAATTCACAACAGGGTGAGACGGTTCAACATGGCCCCGGCCGTTGTCAACAACAATCATGAAGGAAATGTCTATCCGGCGGTCAAGAGTGGAGAAGTTGTACATGGCAGCGGTTACGTTCGTGTCGCACGACGGGGAGAAGTGCGAGGCGCCCCTCGATGAGGGCTGTTCGCTGATGCAGGTCGCGACGAACAACGCCATCGCCGGCATCGATGGTGACTGCGGCGGAGAGGCCGCATGCGGCACCTGCCACGTGATCGTCGATCCCACGTGGGCCGACAAAGTCGGCCCGTCCGGTCCGGAGGAGGAGGAGATGCTGTCGATGAATCCTGAGCGACAGGCGACGTCTCGGCTCTCCTGCCAGATCAAGGTCTCCGAGTCATGGGACGGCTTGACCGTGCAACTGCCCGAGTTCCAGATGTAGCAGGAGGTGTCCGACGAGATGAAGATCCCTGAAGCAGTGAAGACGAAGGTCGAGGCCGCCATCCCGCTGGATCGACAGGTCCAGGCCGCGCACCTCTACGACAAGGGGCGACGCTGGCTGACCGGTACGAACGGGCAGAAGATGTTCGTCGAAGGTCCGATCCCGCCGGTCGAGGAAGTCGCGCTCGAAGACATCGACCTCAGCAACCCGTTCCTCTATCGGCAGGGGCGCTGGGCCTCCTACTTCAAGCGCCTACGCGACGAGGCCCCTGTCCATTACCAGGCCCACAGTCCCTTCGGGCCGTTCTGGTCGGTCACGCGCCACGCCGACATCATTGCGGTGGACAAGAACCACGAGGTCTTCTCCGCCGAACCTCTCATCGTCATCGGGGCTCCGCCGCGGTTCATGGACATCGCGATGTTCATCGCCATGGACCCGCCCAAGCATGACGTTCAGCGCCGCGCAGTCCAAGGGGTGGTGGCTCCGAAGAACCTCCGCGAGATGGAGAGCCTCATTCGCGAGCGCGTCAGGGACGTCCTGGACAACCTGCCCGTCAACGAACCGTTCGACTGGGTGAGCACCGTGTCGATCGAGCTCACCGCCCGCATGCTGGCGACGCTGCTGGACTTCCCCTTCGAGCAGCGCCACAAGCTCGTCGTGTGGTCGGATCTGGCCACCTCGATGGAGCAGGCCAACGGAGGCCCCTCCGACAACGACGAGCTGTTCCGCGGCATGGTGGGCATGGCGCGTGGACTCGGCGCGCTGTGGCATGACAAGGCCGCCCGCCTCGCGGCCGGCGAAGAGCCCGGGTTCGACCTGATCACCATGCTGCAGAGCGACGAGAACACCAAGGACCTGATCAAGCGTCCCATGGAGTTCGCCGGCAACCTGATCCTGCTCATCGTCGGGGGCAACGACACGACGCGCAATTCGATGAGTGGTGGAGTTCTCGCGCTCAACCGGTTTCCCGACCAGTTCGAGAAGCTCAAGGCCAATCCGGACCTGATCCCGAACATGGTCTCGGAGATCATCCGCTGGCAGACCCCTCTTGGCTACATGCGCCGGATCGCCAAGGCCGACACCGTGCTCAACGGCCAGTTCATCCGCAAGGGCGACAAGGTGGTCATGTGGTATGCGTCGGGGAACCGCGATGAGACCGTGTTCGAGCGACCGGACGAGTTGATCATCGACCGGCGCAATGCTCGCAATCACATTGCGTTCGGGTTCGGCGTGCATCGGTGCATGGGCAATCGGCTGGCCGAGCTGCAGCTGCGCATCCTCTGGGAGGAGCTGCTCCCGCGCTTCGAGAGGATCGACGTTGTCGGGGAGCCGGAGTACGTACAGTCCAACTTCGTTCGCGGCATCAGCCAGCTGATGGTCGAGCTCACCCCCAAGGGCGCCCGATGAGCACAGCGCGCGCGGTGGTGGTCGGCGCCAGCCATGCCGGTGCGCAGCTGGTCGCCAGCCTTCGTCAGGAGGGCTGGTCCGGCGAAATCGTGCTCGTCGGCGACGAGTCGGTGCTGCCGTACCAACGGCCTCCCTTGTCGAAGGCATATCTGGCCGGCAAGTGCTCACTGAAGGAACTGGCCATCCGCTCGGAGGACTTCTACGCCAAGCAGGACATCAAGCGCGTGGCCGCCACCGTGAAGGAGATCGACCGGTCGGCGGCCGAGCTCGTGCTCGGCACCGGCGACCGCTTGGCCTATGACGCTCTAGCTCTGTGCACGGGAGCACACCCCCGACGACTCCGCGCGGAGGGTGCCGATCTCGACGGGGTGCACTACCTGCGTCGGTCGTCGGACGTGGAGCGGATCCGCGAGGACACGATCCCCGGGCGCAACGCCGTCATCGTCGGTGGTGGCTACATCGGTCTGGAGACCGCCGCGTCGCTGCGGGCATTGGGGCTCCACGTCACGGTCCTGGAGGCCGCAGACCGTGTCCTCGAGCGAGTGAGCGCTCCGGAGGTGTCGACATTCTTCACACGCGTCCACGAACACGAGGGAGTCGACGTGCGGAACAATGCATCGGTCGAGGCGCTTGTCGGCGACCGCCGTGTACAAGGGGTGGTCCTGGCGAGTGGCGAGTCGGTGCCAGCCGATCTCGTGATCATCGGCATCGGCATCGAACCGAGCACGGAGCTGGCCGAGGCAGCCGGCCTGGTCGTGGCCGACGGGATCCTGATCGACGCCCAGGCGCGCACCAGTGATCCCACCATCGTGGCCGCCGGGGACTGCACTTCGCAGGACGTGCCCCGCTACGGCCGACGGATCCGCCTGGAGTCGGTCCCGAGCGCCGTGGAGCAGGCCAAGGTCGCAGCGGCGACCATCTGCGAACGCGACAAGGTCATCGCGGCGCTGCCGTGGTTCTGGTCGGACCAGTACGACCTCAAACTCCAGATCGCGGGCCTCAACACCGGCTACGACGACGTCGTCCTGAGCGGTGACCCGACCCGTGACCACGACTTCACCTGCTACTACCTCCGGCAGGGCGAGCTGGTAGCCGCTGACTGCGTCAACCGTCCCCGGGATTTCATGACCAGCAAACGTCTGCTCGCCCAACGGGCCGCGGTCGACGTGGCCGCCCTGACTGCGAAGGTGGCCGTGTGAGCACCAAGGCACCGCTCAACCGTTCGGTACAACAACGACTCGCGGGTCAGCCGCAGGGACGTCGATGCGAATCCTGCCGTTCGTCTCGGGCGTAAGTGAACCGCGTCGGTCCGCGGACGTGAGACGCGCACGCGCGGACGCCCGCGGCCCTGCGTGGTGGCTGGCGCTGCTGGTCTGCAAACCGCTGCTGCTGCTGGCCAGGAGAGCGGACTGGCGCGGCACGGAGCGCCTTCCGCGGTCGGGAGGCGCGGTACTGGCGGTCAACCATGTCTCGCAAGCCGACCCGCTGTTCCTGGCGGAAATGATCCTCGCCCAGGGCCGCACCCCCCGGTTCATGGCGAAGACAAGCCTGTTTCGCAGCCGAGCGGTCGGCTGGTGGTTTCGGTCGGCCGGTCACGTCGAGATCGACCGTACCGACGGCCGAGCCGGGCTCCAAGCCGCCATCGAAGCCGTGGCGGGGGGCGACCTCGTCGTCGTGTACCCAGAAGGATCGATCACGAAGCGGTCGGATGGCCGCCTGATGTCGCTCAGGTCGGGTGCTGTGCGCATCGCGCTGGAGACGTCAGCCCCGTTGATCCCTGTTGCCCAATGGGGCGCTCAGACGATAGTGCCAGCCTACGAAGGGAAGGTCGTGCTGGGACACCGTCGTACGGTCACGCTGCTGGTGGGGGAGCCCGTGCCCCTCGAGGACCTCCGAGAGCTGCCGCCGGCGACGGCCGTTCGTGCGGCGGCGCAGAGGCTTC
Source organism: Aeromicrobium sp. (assembly GCF_023146395.1). Classification (GTDB taxonomy): domain Bacteria; phylum Actinomycetota; class Actinomycetes; order Propionibacteriales; family Nocardioidaceae; genus Aeromicrobium. The sequence goes on from NZ_JAGLCD010000010.1 coordinate 92,543, forward strand.
ATGACACCCTCGCACCAATGGTTGACCGGCTCGCCGACGAACACGCACAGTAGCGCCTCAACTTGTCCAGACCAGTGGCGGTAGCCGGTAAGGAGACAGAAATCGCTAGCCTGTCTTTCATGCGGGGACCCTCAATGCGCGAGCGCTTCAGGGAGCACATGCGGTCGGCTGTCCTTGAGGCGGCCCACGACCTGACGGTCGAGCGCGGCTGGGACCGGGTGCGCATGGGGGAGGTGGCTGACCGTGCCGGGGTGTCACGAGCGGCTCTGTACAAAGAGTTCGGTGACAAGGCCGGCCTCGGGGAGGCCGTCGTGCTCCCTGAGGCCTCGCGCTTTCTTGAGGGCATCCAGGGGGCGTTGGAGGCGCACGTCGGTGATGCGAAGCGCGGCATCGCCGCGGCCGTCGACTACACCCTGGAGGAGGCGGAACGCAGCCCTCTGCTCAAGGCGGTGCTCATCTCCCACCGTGAGCTCGATGAGGGGGGTCATGCGTCCACGGGGATGCTCCCGCTCCTCACGACTTCCGCGCGGCTTCTCGACCTCGCCTCCGACACGCTGGCCGGGTGGGTAGCGGAGAGCTACCCCGATCTTCCCTCCGACGACGTCATCGACGCGGCCGACACCATGGTGCGCCTGACGGTCAGTCATCTGGCCCTGCCCAAGTGGGACCGAACCGCGACGGCGCGCAAGATCTCGGAAGTCGCTGTCCGAATCCTCGCCCTCGAATCGTAAACCTCCCGACTTCGTGCTCCTTTCATCGACACGACCGCCAGCCCCATCGCGGAGCGAGGGTGAGCGGCACCTTCCTCCACCGCACTCGTCAGGGACGGCCAGGGGAGTGGCCCAGACGACGGCGACGCCACCGCCGCAGTGAACCCGGCGACGAAGATGCGGTGCTCGCTCCGTACAACTTCCGGGTGAAGCCAGCCCTGACCTTTGCCGCCCGACCACCCGACCTGCTCGCCGGCCTCACCGTCGACGAAGCCGTCCGGATCAGCGAGGCGATCACCGCCGCGCATGCCGAGTCGACCCGCACCGTGTACGAGTTCGCGTGGAGCCAGTGGGAGGGCTGGTGCTCCACCCGCGGCGCCACACCGCTGCCCGCGGAGCCGGCGCTGATCTGCGCGTACCTCACCGAACGCGCCGCCGACGGCCTCTCGGTCGGCACCATCGAGCTCGCCTGCGGCGCCATCGCCTACCGCCACCGGATGCACGGCCTGAGGGACCCGGTCCTCACCGAAGGGGTTCGGCAGGTCCGCCGCGGTCTGCGCCGGATCATCGGCACCGCTCCCCGCCGCCAGGCCCGACCGCTCGGCACCGAGGAGATCCGCCAGATCGTCGCGCACATCGACCGCTCTACCGCCCTGGGTGCCCGCGACGCCGCGCTCATCTGCTCGGCTTCACCTCCGCGATGCGGCGCTCCGAGCTGGCCGCGCTCACTCTGGCCGACGTCGAGTTCCGGCCCGGGGGAGTCCTGCTGACCATCCGTCGCTCGAAGACCGACCAGTACGCCAACGGCCAGGTCGTCGCCGTCGTCCACGGCCAGCACGTCGCCACCGACCCCATCGCCGCCCTCGACGCCGGGCTGGGCCACCGCAGACCCGACCCCGGGCGACTGCTCACCAGCCTGCGCAGCGGGGCGGTCACCACCGACCCGATCTCCGGGGAGCCGATCTCGATCGTGCTCCGCAAACGCGCCCGCGCCGCCGGGCTCGCGGCCGAGCGGATCACCGCGCACTCACTGCGCGCCGGGCACGCCACCAGCGCCGCTGTCGCCGGCGTCGCCCTGGACCGGATCGCCGCCCAGACCCGCCACAAGCGCCTGTCCACGCTGATCGAGCGCTAAATCCGCCCCGCCCAGGCGCTGGAGTACACCTCCAGTCGCGACCTGGGGCTAATGAGGTCCGAGCCGAGGCGCGCGGCTGACGACGTCCCTGGGACGCAGTTAGCCGGGGAGCTCAGGTCAGCTCGCGGCCGAGCTGGCTGATGAACTCGTCGGCCATCGCAAGCTGGCTCTCGAGCTTCTCCCGGCGCTCGGCAGCGTCAGCCAGGATCGCCGTCAGCCGCTCCCGTGCCTCCCCATACCGGTCGCCCGCGTCACGGTCCCGCATGACCTCGATGTCGCGCATTGCCGCGCTCATCTGGTCAAGGGTGAACCCGAGGGGCTTCATCCGCCGAATCACCATGATCCGCTCGACGTCTGCCTCCGTGTAGAGGCGAAAGCCACCATCGGTGCGCCCTGAGGGGCGCAGGAGGCCCACTTCCTCCCAGTGCCGCAGGCTGCGAAGTGAGAGCTCGGTTCGGGTGGCGACCTCACCGATCTGCATCACCGCCGGGGTTGCCTCGGCGGCGGGGGTCGAGGGGGGCTCGCTGGTCACGGGGTGGGCTCTCTCACGTCGCTCGGATTTCAACCCTCACGTTACGTGAGGTTACAGTGGTGTGCAGACTTCCGCCGGCGAGGACGCCGGCACGTGCCCCCCCATGGTGCGCACCATCCCAACCCAGATCCAAAGTCGTCCGGGCCTGCCTTCGAGGCCATGGACGCAACCTGCTGCTGCCACGAACGGAGCCCCACACTTGAGCACCACCCTCACGCATGCACCCGAGCCCACGGTGCGCGCCGCCCTGCGCTCACCCAAGCTGCTGCGCACCGAGGTGCTGGCCGGCCTGGTGGTCGCGCTCGCCCTGATCCCCGAGGCGATCTCGTTCTCGATCATCGCCGGCGTCGACCCCCGCGTCGGACTCTTCGCCTCCTTCACGATGGCCGTCTCCATCGCCTTCCTCGGTGGTCGCCCCGCGATGATCTCCGCCGCCACCGGCGCTATCGCTCTGGTGATCGCGCCGGTCGCCCGCAACTACGGCATGGACTACTTCATCGCCACGGTGCTGCTCGCGGGCGTCTTCCAGATCGTCCTCGGCCTCGCCGGGGTCGCCCGCCTGATGCGGTTCATCCCGCGCTCGGTGATGGTCGGCTTCGTCAACGCCTTGGCGATCTTGATCTTCCTCGCCCAGGTGCCGCACATAGTCGACGTGCCGTGGCTGGTCTACCCGATGATCGCCGTCGGCATCGCCGTCATGGTCGGGCTCCCGAAGGTCACGAAGGTCGTTCCCGCGCCTCTGGTCGCCATTGTGGCCCTAACCGGGTTCACCCTCTTGGCGGCGCTCAACGTGCCCAACGTCGGCGACGAGGGTGAGCTCCCCGACAGCCTCCCGTCGCTGTTCATCCCCGACGTGCCGCTGAACCTGCACACCCTGGAGATCATCGCTCCCTACGCCCTGGCGATGGCGCTGGTCGGACTGCTGGAGTCGCTGCTGACCGCCAAGCTGGTCGACGACATCACCGACACCCATTCCGAGAAGACCCGCGAGGCCTGGGGCCAAGGGGCCGCCAACGTCATCACCGGCTTCTTCGGCGGTATGGGCGGCTGCGCGATGATCGGCCAGACGATGATCAACGTGAAGGCCTCCGGCGCCCGGACCCGGATCTCGACCTTCCTCGCCGGTGTCTTCCTGCTGATCCTGGTGGTCGGGTTCGGCGACGTGGTCGCCCTGATCCCGATGGCTGCCCTGGTCGCGGTGATGATCATGGTCAGCGTCGGCACGTTCGACTGGCACAGCGTCCAGCCCGCCACGCTGCGCAGGATGCCGAAGTCCGAGACCATGGTGATGGTCTCCACCGTCGCCGTGACCGTCTGCACCCACAACCTCGCCATCGGCGTCGTGGTCGGCGTCCTGGTCGCCATGACCCTGTTCGCTCGCCGGGTCGCCCACCTCACCGACACCCACCGCGAGCTCGTCGAGGGCACGGACGGGACCGTCACAGCGGTGTACACCGTCACCGGCGAGCTCTTCTTCGCCTCCAGCAACGACCTCTACACCCAGTTCGAGTACGCCGATGACCCCGACCGTGTCGTCATCGACCTGTCCCAGTCGCACATCTGGGACGCCTCGACCGTCGCCTCGCTGGACGCCATCACCACCAAGTACGAACGCAAGGGCAAGACCGTCGAGATCGTCGGCCTCAACGACGCCAGCGCCGAACGGCACGGACGCCTGACCGGCGAGCTGCCCTCGCACTAGTTCGAGGTTAAGGGGATTCGACGGTGTCCAGATAGTGTCCACATTCGGTCCGCCCCAGTCGGTACTCGACGGGTATCCTGAGGTTGGAAGCGAGGGCGAATCCCTTACTACACCGAGTGAATCGGTAGTTTCCGGCCCGAGACCGTAGCAGTCGCGATGCCTCCGATGGCGTCCAGAGGTCACAGGTTCAAATCCTGTCCCCGCTACCAAAGAGGCCCGGGATTTCAACGACAGTTGGGGTCCCGGGCCTTCGTCATCCCCAGCTCAGACTTTCGGACGGTCCGCTGGCGGCGTTGCGTCCCTACCCTGAGCGAGTGAGTACTCCACTGAGGTCCTTGCTGGACGAACCCCGGCCGTCGGCCCCGCCGGTCAGGGTCGGACGGGACTGGGCGCTGGTCGCGTCCGTCGTGGTCCTCGCGGTGCTGGAAGGCGCCCTGCGGCCGGACCTGCCGCTGCCGGTGCTCTCGGTGGTGCTGGTCGTCGCGCTGGCGCCGCTGCTGCTGTGGCGACGGACCCACCCGTTTGCCGTGGTCGCCGCCACCTTCGGTCTGATCGCGGTGGTGGACGTCGTCCTGGTCGCCGTCGACGCGCCGGCACTCGACATATACGCGTTGCTCTACGTCCTGCTGCTGCCGTACTCGCTCTTTCGATGGGGGTCCGGCCGGGAGGCGGTGGCGGGTCTGGCAATCATCCTGGTCCCGGCCACCCTGGCCGTCGTCGTCAGCTGGACCGGGTTCGCCGAGGCGATCGGCGGGTTCGCGGTGCTCGTGGCCTCGGTCGCCCTCGGGTGGGCCGTGCGCTCCCAGCACGGAGCCCGGGAGCGGTGGTTGGTGCAGGCGAAGGCGCAGGAGCGGGTCCTGCTGGCGCGGGAGCTGCACGACACCGTGGCGCACCATGTGTCCGCGATCGCGATCCACGCCCAGGCGGGTCGAGCGCTCGCCACGACCGGCCCCGCAGCGCCGTTGGAGGCGCTGGAGGTCATCGAGGTCGAGGCGTCGCGCACGCTGGCCGAGATGCGGGCGATGGTGCGCGTGCTGCGCAACGAGGCACCCGTCGAGTACGCCCCTCAGCCCGGAGTGGCCGATCTCGAGCGGTTGGCCGGGGCCTCGCCCGCCGGACCGCGCGTGGAGGTGACCGTCTCGGACGACCTGGCCGCCCTTCCCGCGGCGATCGACGCCGCGGTCTTCCGGATCGCCCAGGAGGCTGTCACGAACGCCCTGCGGCACGCTCGCAACGCCAGCCTGGTCGACGTGCGTGTCGCCGGTGACCGGTCGAGCGTCAGCCTCGTCGTGCGTGACGACGGCGACCCGGGCGTTCCCGACCCCGTCCCCGAGGCCGGGTTCGGGCTCACCGGCATGAGCGAGCGCGCGCTCCTCCTGGGCGGAGTGTGCCAGGCGGGTCCGTGCCCGGGTCGGGGCTGGGCCGTCAGCGCGACCCTGCCGCTCCAGGTGCCGGCATGAGCATCCGGGTGCTGGTCGCCGACGACCAGGACCTCGTGCGGACCGGGCTACGGCTGATCCTCGGCACCCTGGACGGCATCGAGGTGGTGGGGGAGGCCCGCGACGGCCAGGAGGCCGTGCGACTGGCCCGCGAGCTCCGACCTGACGTGTGCCTCATGGACATCCGGATGCCCGTCCTCGACGGCGTCGAGGCGACCCGCCTGCTGGCCGGACCCGAGGTCGAACATCCCCTCGCGGTCGTCGTGATCACGACCTTCGATCTCGACGAGTACGTGCACGGTGCGCTGGCGGCCGGTGCCGTCGGGTTTCTGCTGAAGGACGCCGGGCCCGAGCTGCTCGGCGAGGCGATCCGGGCCGCCACGCGAGGCGACTCGCTCATCTCACCCAGCATCACCCGCCGGCTGCTGTCGACCTTCGCGGCCCCAGGTCGGGCAGCGCCTCTCGCGCAGCCCATCGATCCGTTGACCGACCGCGAGGAGCAGGTGCTGCTGACCATCGCACGGGGTCGCACCAACGCCGAGATCGCCGCCGAGCTCCACATCAGCCTCAGCACGGTGAAGACCCACATCGGCAGCCTGATGGCCAAGCTCGGCGCCCGGAACCGCGTGGAGATCGCGATGTGGGGATACGAGACCGGGCGGGTTCGGGACTAGGGGAGAACCGTACTTTCGGCCAGGTCAAGACCGGTCGATCAACCGATCCGCGCGCGGCGCGATGTCGCGAGGGTTGAGCCATGATCACCGTAGATTCTCTGACCCGGAGGTACGCCGGCTTCACCGCCGTCGACGATGTCTCCTTCACTGCCGAGCCGGGTCGCGTGACCGGCTTCCTCGGACCGAACGGCGCCGGCAAGTCCACCACGATGCGCGTCATGGTGGGTCTGACCGCCCCGACGTCGGGCTCAGCCACGATCGACGGCGTCCGATTCACCGCCCTGCCCAACCCCGGGCGCGAGGTCGGGGTCCTCTTGGACGCCTCGGCCCAGCACGCCGGTCGCACGGGACGCGAGACCCTCACGATCGCCTCCGACACGATGGGCCTGCCGCGCGCACGGGTCGACGAGATGATCGAGCTGGTGAGTCTCACCCCCGGAGAGGCCAAGCGCCGGGTGCGGAACTACTCCCTCGGCATGCGCCAGCGTCTCGGCATCGCCACCGCGCTGCTCGGAGACCCGAGGGTCCTGATCCTCGACGAGCCCGCCAACGGGCTCGACCCTGCCGGGATTCGGTGGATGCGCGACCTCCTGACGGACTTCGCGGGACGGGGCGGCACGGTGCTGCTGTCGTCGCACCTGCTGCACGAGATCGAGGTCATCGCCGACGACCTCGTCGTGATCGGCCACGGCAGGATCGTCGCGTCCGGCAGCAAGGACGAGCTCCTCGCGACTGCCGGGACGCTGGCCCGTTCCTCGGCTCCGCTCGACCTCGTGCGTGCCCTCGAGCACGCCGGGATCCCCAGCGCGGTCGCGGGTGACGGCGCGGTCCGCAGCGATGCCGACCCCGCCCGGGTCGGGGCCGTGGCCCTGGCCGCCGGCATCGCCCTCACCGAGCTCCGGTCTGCCGAGGGCGCCGGACTTGAGGACATGTTCCTGTCGCTCACCGCCGACACCCAGCGCGAAGGAGCCGTGGCATGACCACCACGACCATTCCGATCACCCGGCTCGTCTCGGTCGAGCTGCGCAAGATGTTCAGCACCCGTTCGGGGTTCTGGCTGCTCGTCAGCATCGCCGTGCTGACGCTTGTGGCGGCCGCATCGGTCGTCGTCCTGGCGCCCGACAGCGACGTCACCTACGAGAGCTTCACGAGGGCGAGCGGGTTCCCGATGTCGCTGATCCTGCCGATCATCGCGATCCTGGCGGTCACGAGCGAGTGGAGCCAACGCAGCGGCCTCACGACCTTCACGCTCGTGCCGAGCCGCGGGCGCGTGATCGGCGCCAAGGCGATCGCGACCCTGCTGGTGGGCGTCGGCTCCGTCGCACTCGCCTTCCTGGTGGGTGCCTTCGGCAACGTGATCGGCTCCGCGCTCGCCGGCGTCGACACCGTCTGGAACATCTCGGTGACGATGGCGCTGCAGCTGGTGCTCTTCAACCTGATCGGCATGCTCATCGGCTTCACCATCGGGGTCGTGCTGCGCAGCTCCGCAGCCGCGATCGTGGGCTACTTCGTCGCGTCCTTCGTCCTGCCGGGCGTCCTGCTCCTCCTGGCCCAGGTGCGTCCGTGGTTCGAGGAGCTGCAGCCGTGGGTCGACTGGAACGAGACGCAGGTGGCACTCCTCGAGGGCGCGATGGACAGCGCCCAGGAGTGGGCGATGCTCGGCTCGACCACGATGATCTGGATCGTCGTCCCGCTGGCGGTCGGCCTGCTCACCCTGCGCCGCTCCGAGGTCACGTAGCCGGCGCCGGGCTCGACCTCACCTGCCCGGGCGCTCGGCGGCGGCCCTGATCTGGTCCAGGGTCTGTCGCATGCCGTCGCGCAGGAGCCGGCTGAAGGCCTTCTGGCCGCCGAGGTAGTTCTCGGTGAGGTCGAGCGAGTAGTCGGAGATGCCGTCGGGGGTGCGGCGCTGCTGGACCACCTGGGTGCCGCCGGCAGCCGTGGGGGTGAGCTCGAACGACCACACGACACGGTTCTCCGTGATGCGGAACGCCAGCTCGCGCTCGGGCTCGAACCGCACGATCGTGCTGTGGGTCGTCCAGGTCAGCTCCCCTTCGCGGTTGAGATGGGTGAGCTCGGCGCCCGGGCCGATGCGATCGAAGCCGTCGCGGAGCCGGACCGACTCCACCTGGGGGCTCCAGTCGGCCAGGCGACGCGGGTCCTCGATCAGGCTCCAGACCTGCGAGGTAGGGGCGTCGATGACGATCGACTCCTCGAGGAGCTCGTCGTAGGCAGTGGTCACAGCACTCTCCCAACTATGCGTTCGATCGGACGTAATGGTGGGACCTTAGGGCACCGGGAGATTCACGTCCACTCGGTCGCTTACAGTGGTGGCGTGACAGCAGAATCGGCTCGCGATGGCCGGCGCGCGCGCGGGGATGCCACGCGCCGCACCGTGGCGCGACGCGCCGCGGCGATCGCCACCACTCACGGACTGGACTCGATCACGGTCGGCTCCCTGGCGAGCGCCGCGGGAGTGAGCAAGAGCGGCATCCTCACCGTGTTCGGGACGCGCGAGGCCATTCAGGTCGCCGCCGTCGCTGAGGCGCGGCAGATCTACCGCGAGTCGGTGATTGCTCCGGTGTGGGCCGAGGAGCCGGGTGCGCCGCGGCTGCGGGCCCTGATGGACTCCTGGGTCGCGTACCTGCGAGCCGGCGTGTTCCCTGGCGGGTGCTTCATCGTCGCGAGCACGGCCGAGTACGGCCGGCGCAGCGGCGCCGTGGCCGATGCGGTGCGCCGGTTGAAGCGCGAGTGGCTCGACCTGCTGGAAGGCGAGCTTCGCGCAGCGGGCGCGGCGGACCCGGCCGATGACGCCTTCCGCATCGATGCCTTCCTGTGCGCGGCGAACACGCACCGTGAGCTGTTCGGTAGGGACGAGCCGCTCGATCGGGCGCGCGACCTGGCGCTCGAGGTCATCGGCTGATCGAGAGTCGCTGATCCGACCTCGGTGGGGTAACTTCGTGTTACCCATCTCACATCGGAGGCTCCTCGCCATGCGCACACCTCGAGTCCTGGGAACGGTCCTCGCCGCGGCGGCGCTCGCGGTGGGCCTGGTCGCCGCGCCTGCGCAGGCTGAGGCGCCGAAGCCTCCGCTGCCGGTGACGTACTCGTTCCTGCTGCCGGCCGTCATCGCCGGTCTGGGCATCGACGCCGACCCGCCCGGGGCGAACGACTGGTCGTGCCAGCCGTCGGCGGCGCACCCGAACCCGGTCGTCCTGGTCCACGGGCTGACGGGCAGCAAGGCGACGAACTGGCAGACGTACGCCCCCCTGCTCGCCAACGAGGGTTACTGCGTCTACGCGTTGACCTACGGCCAGGTGAAGAACATCGTGTCGCCGCCGTACGACCAGGTGTTCGGAGGCTTCGGCCCGATCGAGGAGAGCGCGGCGCAGCTGTCGACCTTCGTCGACCGGGTGCTCGCCTCGACCGGGGCGGCGAAGGTCGACATCGTCGGCCACTCCGAGGGCACGCTGATGCCCAACTACTACGCCAAGTTCCTCGACGGGGCACCGAAGATCGACAAGTACGTCTCGATCGCCCCGCTGTGGCACGGCACCGACCCGGCCGGTCTGGCCACGCTGAGCCTGATCGGCACGCCCTTCGGCGTCACGCCGGTCATCAACGCGGCCCTGCAGCCCTTCTTCGCGTCTGGTCCGCAGCTCCTGGCGGGCTCGCCCTTCATCGAGAAGATGCGCTCCGGCGGCGGCCCCGCTGTGCCGGGCATCACCTACACCAACATCGTCACGCGACTGGACGAGCTCGTGATCCCGTACACCAGCGGCATCGAGCCGGGCATGACCAACCACGTCGTGCAGGACTACTGCGGCCTCGATCTGAGCGAGCACTTCCAGATCGTCGCCGACCCGGTGGCGGCAGCCCTCGTGCTGAACGCCCTCGATCCGGCGCACCCGCGGCCCGTGCCCTGCCAGCTCGTGCTGCCGTTCGTCGGCAACATCCTCTGAGGCCTGCGTGAGGCGGCGCGGACGGGGTACGCCCCCGGCGTCCGTTCCTCCATGAAAGGCCTCCCGATGCTTCCCTCCGTCCTGTCGCGCCCTGTCCGCATGGCCCAGCACGGCGCGCTGAGCGCCCTCCACGTCGGGCTGAACGCCACCGCGTCAGTCATCTCGGCCGTGCGTGGAGGCGGCAATGGCGACAGCCCGCCCGTCCCGGCCCCCAACCCCACCCCGCCCCGCGCGGCGCCGAAGCCCGCGGCGACGAACGTCGAGCCGGCTCCAGAAAGGGCCACGACGACCGCGAAGAAGGCTCCGGCGACCAAGAAGGCCACGGCGAAGAAGACGGCCACCAAGAAGACGGCGTCCAGCGCCGTGCCCACGCCCGCCGACGTCGCCGAACGCGTCGCGCGTGCTGCGGACGAGCCCGAGCACGTCGAGGCCGAGGAGGCCTTGGCCTACAGCACGGGCCCCGATGTCCGCTCGACGGTCGCCGACGAGGTCGAGGGCAGTGCGAAGAGCTAGGCGGCGGTGTCGAGGTTGAGCTCGATGGTGAGTGTGCGTCCGGGGCCGGTGTGTCTGAGGTGGTCCAGGAGGTGGGGGGTGATGTCGTGGCCTTTGTAGGCGTGGTGGTGCCGGGACGCGCTCGTTCCTCGCGCTCGCTCCCTGACTTGCTGGCGCTCGCCAGGGCCCGGCAGGCGGGCTCCGCCCGCCCTGGGGTTCGGACAAGCGCGACGGCTCGGTTCGCGAGCGTATTGGTGGGCGAGGACGTCGTGGGTGATGGGGTCCAGGTGCATGCGGTGCCAGAACGCTTCGCCGGCGAAGGCTGATTCCAGGGCCCAGTCGGTGGGGACCTGCCAGGATCCGTCGGCGGCTTCGACGGGTCCGTCGGTGGCGCCGGTGAGGATGGCGGCGTCGATCGTGACGGCGATGTCGCACCGCAGGCCGGGGGTGCCGGGGAGGTGGTCGGCCGGGGCCGAGGTCAGCACGTGGACCAGCAGGTCCGCGCGGCGTTGGGCGTGGGACCGCTGGAGGCCGTCAGCCTTGTCGGAGCGGCGCAGGGCTCGCTGGCGCTCGCCCGATCAGCGACTCCGTCGCTGCCGCGCTTCGCGCGGGCGCCTGCCTCGCTTCGCTCGGCCCGTGGTGCATTCAGGCCATGGCGTCGTCGGTGTGCTCGACGCGCCCGTGGCGTCTGGTCCGTTCGGTCTCGGCACGCTCGCGGACCAGGTCGGCCTCGACCCGCGCGACGAAGCGGCGCAACCACCGCCGCAGCTCGGCCAGGGTGTGGGTGCGGGCGTAGGGGGCGGCTTCGTCGTCGAGACGTTGGCGGGAGTCGTCTCGCTGGAGCTTCTCGATCGTCAGCGAGATCTCCCGCACCCGGCCCGCGTCGAGGTGCCCACGACTGAAGGCCGTCCACACCTTCGGGTGTGCTCGATGACCCGGTCGGCCGCGGCGAGCCGGTTGACGACCTGCCCCTCCGACAGGTCGTCTCGGCCGCGATCTGCAACGCGACTGCCGAGCGCTCCAGCATCTGCCGCATCGGCGTCGCATCACGCCGCACCCGGGCCAGCGCACCATCGCGGTAGCCGACCATCGCGGACCACTCCGCAGCCTCGGCCTTCGCGCGTCACGCGACGCAGATCGCGCAACGTCGGGAACGAGGAGGACATGCACCCATGCTCTCGAGCACGGGTTCGAGGGCAAGGGTCTTCTGCTGGCGTTGGAGCGGAAGTGCGACGTCTCGACGGGCGCGCCGGACGGGCCTAGCCTGACGTCATGAGCGACGACTGGCGGGGTGAGACCGTCGACCGGATCCGCACGTTGATCACGCAGGCCGCGCCGGAGGTGGTCGAGGAGACCAAGTGGCGCAAGCCGTCCAATCCTGACGGCGTGCCCACCTTCTCGCTCGGGGGCCTCATCTGCACCCTCGAGACCTACCGGGACAAGGTCAAGGTGACGTTCGCGAAGGGCGCGTCGATCGACGACCCGCACCACGTGTTCAACGCCAGTCTGGATGCCGGCACCCGGCGCGCCGTCGACATCCGCGCGACGGACGCGCTCGACGAGGACGCGTTCGTCGAGCTCGTTCGCGGCGCCGTCGCGCTGAATCTCGCCTGACGTTCAGCTGCGGAGGATCTTCTCCATCGCCTTGCCCTTGGCCAGCTCGTCGACGAGCTTGTCGAGATAGCGGATCTTCTGCATCAGGGGGTCTTCGACCTCCTGCACCTTGACGCCGCACACCGACCCGGTGATGAGGGCGACGTTGGGGTTCAGGTCGGCGGCGTCGAAGAAGTCGAGGAAGGTCGTGCCCTCCTCGAGGTGACGCTGCAGCTCGACGTCGTCGAAGCCCGTCAACCAGCGGATGACCTCGTCGACCTCGGCCTGTGTGCGCCCCTTGCGCTCGGCCTTGGCGACGTAGGCCGGGTACACGTCCTTGACGGCCATGGTGAAGATCCGGTGCACGCCGTCAGCCTACGACCCGGCGCGCTCAGACGTCAGCGATCTTCGCGTGGTCGCCGCCGTCGTAGGGCTGGCCGGTGATCGTGGACTTCACGAGGCTGATGACGGTGGAGATGCGCCCGCCGGGGTTGTCCCAGTACTCCGCCGACTCGATGTCGACGCGGATCAGGATCGCGTTCGGGTCCTCGGGCCCGTCGGGGATCCACGCCTCGGCGAACGTGTTCCAGAGCTCGCGGAGCTTCTCGAGGTCGTCGACGACCTCGGCCTTGCCCGCCAACGAGACCCAGGACGTGTCGCCGGCGACGGTGACGCCCACCGTCGGATCTCGACGGATGTGCTCGACCTTGCGCGAGTCGCGGGTGGCGATGAACCACAGCTCGGTCGAGATGTCGACCTCCTGGCGCGACATCGGCCGGCTGACCAACGTGCCGTCGGGGTCGAGGGTCGTCAGCATGCAGAAGCGGGAGTCTCGGGTCAGCTCGACCAGGCGATCCATCTCGGAGGTGCTCATGTCACGGGAGTACCCACCAGCGGCTGGCTCACCCGGTGGCCCCCACGAGCACGTCTGGCGGCACGACGCCGACAGTCCGGTCGGTGGCGAAGAACAGCGGCCGGGTCCCGCACCGCATCTCGCCCATCAGCCGATGGGTCATGGCGCACCAGGCCCGGTCCTGCGCTGTGAAGGCGCTTCCGCCGGGCCGGGCGCGCATGACGGCCACGGACGCCCCGGACACGCCTCCGGCGAGGGCTGCGTCGTGGACGGCGAGGAACTGGCGCATCGCCTCCTCGTCGGGGCCGTCCTCGAACTCCTCGTCGTAGATCTGCACGACGGTCGGTATGAGTCGGTCGTCGGCGTCGATGACGACCGCGAACATCTGCGGGGCGTCGTAGCCGTGTCCGCCGTCGATGAACTCCCAGACCTGCGCGAGGTCGCGGACGGTGCGGATGGGGTGATCGAGTTCAGGGGTCATGACGGCAGTCTCGGCGCAGAGCGCGTCCGGTGGGGATCGCCGTCCACAGGCCTGTGGGTCGCCAGTGTGCCGAAGGTGGCGTGACGACGCGCACCCGCGGGAGCCCTCGCGCCATACCGTCGGTATGTGCCACTCTCGGTGGCATGATCATCCCCCCGCCGCCGAGCATCGACGCCCTGATCCGCCGCTCCGAGCGTCTTGCCGAGGTCCCCGGCCTGACGCAGCAGGCGCTGCAGTGGCACCACGAGGCGGCCGAGCAGCGGGTGGCCGTCGCACGGGACGCGAAGCGCCTCGCGACGCCTCGCCTGTGGCCCGACACTCTCGGGTCGCTGTTCTCGATGGGGTGGCGCCTGGTCAGCACGGCGGCTCCGGACGTGCCGATCCATCTGTTGGGCGCCGCCTCGGCTGCGGTCGGCCTGCGGGTCGAGCCGCCGAACGCGAGCGCCGGGACGCTCGAACGTGCGCAGCGCCTGGTGCGCGCCGGCGGGCCCACGTACGTCAAGCTCGGCCAGTTCATCGCCACGGCTGACGGTCTGCTCCCCGACGAGTGGGTCACGGCCTTCGCCTGGTGCCGCGACGACGCTCCCGCCCTGCCGCCGGGCGTCGTTCTCGAGGTCGTCGAGCGGGAGCTCGGCGACGCGCGGGTGCGGCTGTCCTGGATCGACGAGACCCCGCTCGCGGCCGGCTCGATCGGGCAGGTGCATCGCGGTCGCCTGGTCGACGGCACCGACGTCGTCGTCAAGGTGCGCCGTCCGGGGCTCCGGCGCCGATTCCGCGCCGACATCGAGACCCTCGCGATCGCGGCGGCAGCGGTCGAGAAGCTGCACGAGGGAACGCGCGCCGCGAACCTCACGGGATTCGTGGAGCTGTTCGCCCAGCTCGCGCTCGAGGAGCTGGACTTCCGCCTGGAGGCGGCCAATCTCGTCGACTCCAGCGCCGTGCTCGAGGCGCTCGGTGCCGACCACATGCGCGCGCCGCGACCGCTGCCGGGCATGGTCACCGAGCGCGTCCTCGTCATGGAGATGCTCCCGGGCGTCTCGTACTCGCGGCTCGACCCGGCGGCCGACCTCGACGGGCACCGCCTCCTGCACCACGGGATCAAGGGCGTCGTCGAGGCGACCCTCAAGCACGGGGTCTTCCACGGCGACCTGCACGCGGGCAACGTCCTGGTCGACGAGGCCACCGGCGCGTTCTCGCTCGTCGACTTCGGCATCGCCGGCCGGCTCGACTCCGCCCAGCGCGCCGGCCTGGTCGAGTACCTGACCGCGTGGGCCATGAACGACGCCGCCGGGCAGATCGCGGCGATGCAGTCGTTCGGAGCGATCGCCGCCGACGCCGAGATCGACGCTCTGGTCGCCGAGCTCCAGGTCGAGCTCGACCTGCTGCAGGACAGGTCGCGCGGCGCGGTCACGTTCGACCAGCTCGGACTCACGCTCGGGCGGCTGCTGCAGGTCCTGGCCCGCAACGGCTTCCGCATGCCGAAGGACCTCGTGCTGTTCTTCAAGAACCTGCTCTACCTGTCGGGTTTCGCCGCCAGCGTGGCCCCCGACGCCGATGTGCTCGAGGTCGTCCAGGAGATCCTGCTCGACCTGCTGGCCGACCCCGCCACGAGCGTGGGCGACGCGGTCAGCGCCTGACTGCCGTCACCGTGTCGCTGCGTTGAGGCGGGCGGCCTGGCGCACCAGATGATCGCGCTCGGCCGTGCTGGTGGCCTTCGTCGCGGCCTCGGCGTAGAGCCGGGCCGCGAGCGCGAGGTCGCCGTCCATCTCGTGCAGGTGCGCGGCCACGGCCGAGAAGCGGGGGAGCGAGTCGTCCAGCTCGGCGAGGGCGGCCAGCCCGGCCCGGGCGCCGTCGGCCTGGGCGAGGGCGACGACCCGGTTGAGTTGCGCGACCGGGTTCTGCGTGAGGCGCACGAGCTCGTCGTACCACTCGACGACCTGGACCCAGTCGGTTGCGGTGAACGCCCGGGCGTCGGCGTGGAGGGCCGCGATCGCCGCCTGCGCCTGGAACTCGCCGAGGCGGTCACGTGACAGCGCGAGCTGCAGGATCGCGACCCCCTCGGTGATCGCCGCGGTGTCCCACTGGGTGCGGTCCTGCTCGGCCAAGGGGACGAGGGAACCGTCCGGCGCGGTGCGGGCGTCGCGACGCGCGTGGTGCAAGAGCATGAGCGCGAGCAGCCCCGAGATCTCCGGATGGTCGACCGCGGCGGCGAGCTGGCGGGTCATGCGGATCGCCTCGGACGCCAGGTCGAGGTCGCCGGAATAGCCCTCGTTGAACACCAGGTACAGGGTGCGGAGCACCGTGGCGACATCTCCGGGGCGGTCGAGGCGCTGCTCGGAGACGGTGCGCTTGGCCCGGCTGATGCGCTGCGCCATCGTCGCCTCGGGCACGAGGTAGGCCTCCGCGATCTGGCGCGTCGTGAGGCCTCCCACCGCCCGCAGGGTGAGGGCGGCGGCCGACGACGGCGTGAGCGACGGGTGGGCGCAGAGGAAGTAGAGCTGCAGGGAGTCGTCGGTCGAGGCGGCAGGGCCGGGAGCGGGCCGCGCGTCGACCCGCTCCTCCCGCTCGCGACGCGAGACCTCGGACCGGGTCGCGTCGACGAGGCGGCGCCACGCCACGGTGACGAGCCAGGCCTTGGGGTCGCGGGGTGGGTCGTCCGGCCAGGTGCGCCAGGCCTCGACCAGCGCCTCCTGGACGGCGTCCTCGCCCGCCGCAAAACCGGCTCCGCGACGGACGAGGATCGCCAGCACGTCCGGAGCGAGGCTCCGGACGACGGCAGGATCGAACGGGGTCGTCCCCATCAGTCCTGCACGAGCGGTGGCTCGCCGTAGAGCGGTCGGACCTCGAGCCACTCGTGGAGCGGTTCACCGTTCTTGCCCGGTGCGGCGGAGAGCTCCCCGGCCAGCTCGACGGCCCGCTCCGGGGTGTCGACATCGATGATCATGAAGCCCGCGATGAGGTCCTTGGTCTCGGCGAACGGCCCGTCGGTGACCGGCGGCCGACCTTCGCCGGCGTACTGCACCCACAGCCCCGTGGGCGCCAGCGCCTGCTCGGCGACGAGCTCGCCAGCCTCCCGGCGGCGGTCGGCGAAGTCGTTCATGTACTGGATGTGGGCCGAGATCTCCTCGGGTGTCCACTGGTCCATCATCACGTCGTTCCGCGCGGCCGGGGCTCCGCGGTAGTGCTTCAGCAGCAGGTACTTGGCCATGGACTTCTCCTTGCTCGCGGCGACCTCGGTGGTCGCTCTCACCCCGGGGTCGGAGCAGGGCGAGATTTCTCGACATCCTGGCGCGACGTTCCTCGGTCCGCGAGGGGAGAGCCGAATCACCCGTCCGGCCGATTGCACTTGGTCGGCCATAGTGCAAGAATGCACTCCATGGTTGAAAGTGCAAGTGAGGCGCGGCGTCGACGCACGGCGCGGGCGATCTCGCAGTGCGCGCAGCGCCTCGCCCTCGAGCACGGCCTCGACGGATTCACGATGGACCAGCTCGCCGCGTGTGCGGGCGTCTCGCGCCGGACCCTGTTCAACTACGTGCCCAGCAAGATCGACGCCGTGCTCGGCGTGCCGGGCGACGACCCCGACCCGGCCCTGGCGGCGGACTTTCTCGCGGGTGGGCCGACCGGACACCTCATGACCGACGTCATCGACCTGCTTCGCACGGTGTTCGGCGCCGATGAGCTCACCCTCTCCGAGGTGGCGCGGCTCCGGCAGCTGATCCGCAGCGACGCTCGGCTGTACACCGCGATGCACGAGCGCCTCGTCGGCCTCGTCGAGGTGTTCTCCGAGGTCATCGCCGAACGCGAGGGCGCGGTCGATCCGTGGACGGCCCTGCTCGTGACCCGTCTGACCATCAATCTCATCGACCTCGCCCTGGACGAGTCGCTCGACGACGGCAGCATCGACTTCGTCGAGCACCTGGGGCGTGCCTACGCCGGAGTCGTCGAGCTGCTGCGCGACGCCCCGACCACACCCCGCACCTGACCCCACCCCGTCCGACCCCGACTGACCCTGCTCTGACCCGGGGGCACCGCCCTCTGTTCGTCCCATCTGCCACCACTCCCAGGAGATCCCTGACATGGCCACCCTTCTCTACCGACTCGGCAAGACCGCCTACCGGCGCTGGCCGATCTTCCTCGCCGCCTGGGTCATCGCCCTCGCGACCCTCGGCGCCGGCGCCGGACTGCTGTCCAAGCCGATGTCGAACTCGTTCTCGATCCCCGGTATCGAGTCCGTCGACACGGCCGAGCTCCAGCAGGAGCTGTTCCCGGAGGCGGAGGCCGTCGACGCCCCGACGGCCACGATCGTCGTGGCCGCGCCCGAGGGCCAGACGCTGGCCGACGAGCCCTACGCGGGAGCGATCAGCACCCTGACGCAGGACCTCGGCGCACTGTCCGACGTCACCGAGGGTGTCGTCGGACCCGTCGAGGCCGCGGCCGGTCTGGAGGCCCAGGTCCTGGCGGGAGTCGACCAGGCGCAGGCTGCGGCGCAGGAGGCCGGTCAGCCGTTTGATCGTGACGCGGCGCTCGCGGCGGCCGAGGCGCAGCTGGCCTCCGCGACCCCGTTGTCCGCGGACGGCCGGATCGGCACGATCTCCTTCGCGTTCGACGAGCCCACGGTGCTCGACGTGTCGCCGGAGGCGCAGGACGAGGTCCTCGACCTGATGGACACCGCACGCGACTCGGGCCTGACCGTGGAGGTCTCGGGTCCCGGCATGCAGGTCGTCGAGCAGCACGGTGCGAGCGCCGAGCTCATCGGCATCGCCGTCGCGATCATGATCCTCGCCCTGACCTTCGGATCGCTCGTGGCCGCCGGCATGCCGATCCTCACCGCCGGCGTCGGTGTCGGCATCGGCATCGCCGGCATCACCGCGATGACGGCCTTCGCGGAGGTCCCGTCCAGCACCACGGCGCTGGCGAGCATGCTCGGCCTGGCGGTCGGCATCGACTACACGCTGTTCATCCTCGCGCGGTTCCGCGGCGAGCTCGACCACACCGACGACCGCGAGGAGGCCATCGGCATCGCGGTCGGCACGGCAGGATCGGCCGTCGTGTTCGCCGGACTGACGGTCATCATCGCGCTCGTGGCCCTCGGGGTCGTCGGCATCTCGTTCCTGACCGCGATGGGCCTCGGCGCTGCCGTCACGGTCGCGGTCGCGGTCCTGGTCGCGCTGACGCTGCTTCCTGCGATCCTCGGGCTGCTCAAGTCGAAGGCCTTCGGCGGCAGCTTCCGTCACTACCGCCCGCGCCGTGAGGCCGACCGCACGATCATCAACAACGGGGTCCGCTGGGCCCGGCTCCTGGGCCGCGCCCCCGTCGTCGCGGTCGTCGTCGTGGTCCTGGGCCTGGGCGCCCTGGCGATCCCCGCGAAGGACATGCACCTCGCGCTGCCGAGCGACAGCACGGCGTCGGAGGGGACGACCCAGCGCGAGGCCTCCGATCTCGTGACCGAGGCGTTCGGCCCGGGTCGTCTCGCGCCGATGCTCGTCGTCGTCGACGCCCGCGACCTCGGGTCGGACCAAGACCGGCAGGCGGCGTACCAGGCCGTCGCCGCGTGGGCCGGCGGACAGGACGACGTCACGAACGCGATGGTCGCCGTCAGCAACGAGAACGGCGCGATGATCCTCGTCGAGCCGGCGTCGGCCGCGGAGGACACCGCGACCGAGGACCTCCTGCAGTCGTTGCGTGACGGTGAGGCGCGGATCGAGTCCGGGACCGGCACGACCGTGGGGGTGACGGGACTGACCGCGATCCAGACCGACGTCTCGCAGAAGCTCGCCGATGCCCTGCCGATCTACCTCGCGATCGTCATCGGGCTGGCGTTCCTGCTGCTCATGATCGTGTTCCGGTCGATCCTCGTGCCGCTGACCGCGACGTTGGGCTTCCTGCTCTCGATCATGGCGACGCTGGGCGCGACCGTGGCACTGTTCCAGGAGGGGCTGTTCGGGCTCTTCCCGGGCCAGCCGATCGTGAGCTTCATCCCGATCTTCCTGATCGGCGTGGTGTTCGGTCTGGCGATGGACTACCAGGTCTTCCTCGTCACGCGGATCCGTGAGGCCTACGTCCACGGAGCCACGTACCGCGAGGCCGTGGTCGACGGCTTCCGCAACAGTGCTCGCGTCGTGACGGCGGCGGCCCTGATCATGACGGCGGTGTTCGCGGGCTTCATCTTCATGGATGACCCGATCATCACCTCGATGGGCTTCGCGCTCGCGGCGGCGGTCATCTTCGACGCGTTCGTGATCCGGATGGTGCTGATTCCGGCACTCATGTACCTGATGGGCGACAAGGCGTGGTACCTGCCGGCGTGGCTCGACCGGATCCTGCCGCGCGTCGACATCGAGGGCGAGAACCTGCACCGCCCGCACCTGACACGCACCTCGGAGGGTTCCGACGAGCGGGTCACCGCGGACGTCTGACCGGCCAGACCACCGGACCCCCGTCTTCGTCCCGAGGCGGGGGTCCGGCGCGTCACGAGGTGTGGACGAGCGGGCGCTCGTCGCGGCGGCGATGCTGGAGGGGTGCTCATCCTCCGTCGTGAGATCGCCGCGCACCCGGACCGTGTCTGGCAGCTGGTGACCGACCTGGAGGCGTGGCCGCGCTGGGGCCCGAGCGTGCGTCGAGCGGAGATCGACGGGCCGTTCGAGGTGGGTGCCACAGGCCGCGTCTGGCCGGTCGTCGGTCCGCCGCTGCCGTTCGTGCTGACGGCCGTGGTGCCGGGGCGACGCTGGTCGTGGAAGGTCGCCGGGATCCCGGCCACGACCCACGCCGTCGAGGCGTCGGGAGCCGGGACACGGCTGAGCATGGGCGTCCCGGTCTGGGCGCCCGCCTACGTCCCCGTGGTGACGATCGCGCTGCGCCGGATCGACCAGCTGGCCCGTGCGTGAGCACGCGGCCGGTGGGTACCCCGCCGGCATGACTCCCCTCGACCCGAACCAGAAGGACCCGAAGGACTGGACGCCGGAGGACGCCATGGCGGTCAACGCGGTGCCCGACGACGTCCGGCTCCACGCCGACCCGTCCGAGACCGAGATCGCCCAGCGCAGCGACGGTGCCGTGGTCGACCCCGAGGCGGAGCCGGAGAACCCGGTCCCCGACGAGTCGGAGCCGGACGAGCGGGCCTAGAGGTTGGCCTTCTCGGCGCCGATCGTGGTGTCGTCACCGTGCCCGGTGTGCACCACGGTCTCGTCGGGGAGGGCGAAGAGCTTCGCTCGGATCGAGGCCTCGATCGTGGGCCGGTCGCTGAAGGAGCGCCCGGTCGCGCCAGGTCCGCCGTTGAACAGGGTGTCGCCGGTGAACACCGCACCGAGGTCCGGCGCCAACAGGCAGACAGCGCCGGGAGCGTGGCCCGGCGTGTGCAGCACCGTGAGAGCCGTGTCGGCGACCTCGATCGAGAGACCGTCGGAGAGGTCGTGGTCCCAGATGATCGCGTCGCCGTGGGTGAGCTCCCAGACCGGACGGTCGTCCGGGTGCAGGTAGATCGGGGCGCCGGTGCGCTCGCGCAGCTCGGGGGCCACACGGACGTGGTCGTCGTGCGCGTGCGTGCAGATGATCGCGGTCAGCGTGCGATCGCCGACGACGGCGAGGATGTCGTCGACCGAGTGCGGGGCGTCGATCACGAGGCACTCGGTGTCGTCGCCGACGACCCAGACGTTGTTGTCGACCTGGTGGGTCTCGCCGTCGAGGCTGAAGGTGCCGGCCGTGACGGCGTGGTCGATGCGGGCCGCCATCAGAGCACCACGACCGATCGCAGCACGTCGCCGTGGTGCATCCGTTCGAACGCGGCCTCCACGGCGTCGATCGCGATCTCCTCGGTCACGAACGCGTCGAGGTCGAGGCGTCCCTGCTGGTAGAGGTCGACGAGCATCGGGAAGTCGCGGCTCGGCAGGCAGTCGCCGTACCAGCTGGACTTGAGCGAGCCGCCGCGGCCGAACACGTCGATGAGCGGGATCTCGGGCACGGTCATGTCGGGCGTGGGGACTCCCACGAGGACCACGGTGCCGGCGAGGTCGCGGGCGTAGAACGCCTGCTTCCACGTCTCCGGGCGCCCCACGGCCTCGATCACGACGTCGGCGCCCTCAGCGCCCGGGTACGTCTGGGCGGCGATCTCCTTGATGGCCTCGACCGGGTCGACCTGCGAGGAGTCGACGGTGTGGGTCGCGCCGAGCGTGCGGGCGGTCTCGAGCTTGGCGGCATCGATGTCGACCGCGATGATCGGGCTGGCACCGGCCAGCGCCGCACCGGCGATCGCGGCCACCCCGACGCCACCGCAGCCGATGACCGCGACGGAGCGCCCGCGGGTGGCGCCACCGGTGTTGATCGCGGCGCCGATGCCGGCCATGACGCCACAGCCCAGCAGGCCCACGGCCGCCGGACGCGCGGACGGGTCGACCTTGGTGCACTGGCCGGCGGCCACGAGCGTCTTCTCCGCGAATGCGCCGATGCCCAGGGCGGGGGACAGCTCCGTGCCGTCCTCGAGCGTCATCTTCTGCGTCGCGTTGAACGTGTTGAAGCAGTACTGCTGCTCCCCGCGGTTGCACGCTCGGCAGTCGCCGCACACGGCCCGCCAGTTGAGCACCACGAAGTCGCCCGGGGCGATGTCGGTGACGTCAGGTCCGACGGCCTCCACGACCCCCGCGGCCTCGTGGCCGAGCAGGAACGGGAACTCGTCGTTGATGCCGCCCTCGCGGTAGTGGAGGTCGGTGTGGCAGACACCGCATGCCTGGACCTGCACGACGGCCTCGCCCGGGCCGGGGTCGGGAACGGTGATCGTCACGAGCTCGACCGGAGCCCCCTTCGAACGGGCGATGACGGCCTTGACCTGCTGCATGGGCGTGCACTCCTTCGTCGACTGGTCGCCAGTCTGTCAGAGCCGTGAACGGTGTCACGGTGCATGGTCCTGGGGGGAGCGGGTACGGCCCAGGAAGCCGGTGGGCAGTCGGTCCACCGCGTCATCCCTGGAGGAACCATGCTGAGGAAGACCACCATCCTGGCGGCCGCCGGCATCGGCTACGTGCTCGGCACCCGCGCCGGCCGCGAGCGGTACGAGCAGATCGTGTCCGCGTTCGACGGCGTGCGCTCGAACCCACAGGTCCAGAAGGCCGCGGCCCAGGCCCAGGAGTACGCCGCCCAGCAGGCGCCCGTCGTCAAGGAGAAGGCCCAGGAGGCCGCCGCCAAGGCGAGTGGCACGGTCAAGGACGTGCTCTCCTCCGACGACGACGCGGCCCCCGACACCTCGGTCCCGGGTGCCCCGAGCGCCCGGACCCCCAAGCCGCACGGCGACCCGCTGCCGGGCACCCCGGAGAACCCGGTGGAGGCCGACCATGCCTGAGCGAGGTGCGCCGCAGGACGCCACGGTCGGCGAGCTCGCGGTGCAGCTCACCGAGCACACCAGCCGCCTGGTGCACGACGAGGTCGAGCTGGCGAAGGCCGAGCTCCGCGAGAGCGCCAGGCATGCGGGCGTCGGCGCCGGCCTGTTCGGTGCCACCGGGCTGCTCGCGGTGCTCGGGCTCGGCGCGCTCGTCGCCGCGGCGGTCGCCGCGCTGGCCCTGGTCCTCGACGTGTGGCTGGCCGCACTGGTCGTGGCAGTGATCCTGTTCGCGATCGCGGGCGTCGGCGCTCTGCTCGGTCTTGCGCAGATCAAGGAGGTCGGGCCGCCCAGCACGGCCGAGAACGTCAAGAAGGACCTGGCTGCCGCGAAGGGAGAGCACGCATGACCGGCACGGACCGTCCCGGACCCGGCGCCTCGGCCCGGGAGATCGAGGCTGACATCGAGCGCACTCGCGAGCAGCTGGCCGACACGATCGACGAGCTGGGTGACCGCCTGGCGCCCGCCCACGTGGCGGGGCGCGCCAAGGACGGTCTCGTCGGACGCTGGCCGCAGCTGGCGGTGCTGGGTGTCACCGCGGTGGCGATCGCCGTCGCCTGGCGGCGGCTCTGACCTGATTGGCCCGCAGGTTCCGCGGGTACTCCTCGGTCATGACCACCATCAGCAGAACGTTCATCGTCGACCCCCGGCCCGCCGTCGTGCTGGACTACCTCAAGGACTTCGCGAACGCCGAGGACTGGGATCCTGGCACCGAGACGTGTGTGCGTCTGGACGACGGCCCTGTCGCCGTCGGCAGCACCTGGAAGAACACGTCGAAGATCGCTGGCGTCTCGACCGAGCTCGTCTACGAGCTGACCGAGCTCACGGATGCGAAGGTCGTCTTCCATGGCGCCAACGAGACCGCCGACACGACTGACACGATCGAGGTCGTGGCGTCCGGCAGCGGTTCCGAGATCACGTACACCGCTGACATCGAGATGAGCGGAGCCGCAAAGCTGGCGACCCCGGTCGTCAAGCTCGTGTTCGAGAAGATCGGCAGCGACACCGAGGACGACATGGTCACGGTGCTCAACCGTCTGTGACGCGGCCGCGTCCACAGACGAACGAAGGCCCTGGCCCGATGTCGAATCGGGCCAGGGCCTTCCCCGCATGCGTGAAGCGGGGGTCTCAGTGGGCGGCCGGGCCGTCCGGTCGCGGTTCGGTCTGCGGCTCCGGGGCGACGTCCGGGTCGGCGGGGTCGGGCAGGCCTGGTTCGATCACGGGCTCGGCTCCGGGCACGCCCGGCTCCTGCGGCTTGACCGGCTGGGCCGGGTCAGGCGGTGCGACGGTCATGATCGCTCCTTCCGTGGTGGTCGTCCGGGGAGTACCCCGCTGCGGGCGGTTCATGCGCCGGAGAGGTCAGCTCGCCAGCTGAGTCAGTCCCATCCCGTCCCGGATCCGCTCGATCACGGCGGTCAGCCGGCGGGACACCTGCATCTGCGAGATGCCCAGCTCGCGGCCGATGTCGGCCTGCGTGCGGCCGTCGACGAACCGCATGCTGAGGAGCTGTCGGTCCTGCGCGCTGAGCTGGCGGATCGTGGGGCGGATGGCCTGCAGGTCCTCGGCGAGCTCGAGCCGGGGATCGACCGAGCCCAGGGTGTGGCCGAACGGTGGGCCGTCGCCCGGGGTCGGTGCATCGAGCGATCGCGGGGAGAAGGCGCCCAGCACCGCGTCGGCCTCGCGGAGCGCGGACTCGGGCTCGCCGATGCGATGGGCCACCTCGGCAGGTGTCGCATCGCGCGACAGCTCGGTCCGCAGGTCCTCGCGAGCGACGTTGGCCGCGGCCTGCACCTCCTGGACATGACGCCCGGGACGAACCATCCAGGCGCTGTCGCGGAAGTGACGGCGCAGCTCGCCGAGGATCGTCGGGACGGCGTAGGCGGTGAAGGAGTGTCGGTCGGCGTCGAACCGGCGCACGGCCTTCAGCAGACCCAGCCGGGCGACCTGCTCCAGGTCGTCCGTGGCGACGCCGCGACCGCGGTAGCGCCGAGCGAGGCGGCGGGCGAGGGCCAGGTTGTTCTCGAGCACCTGGTTCTGCAGCGCCTCACGGCGCGGTGACAGCTCGTCGCGAGCCTGGGTGAGAAGCCGGTGCGACTGCTCCTCGAGGGTGGTGGGAGTGGTCATGGCACGTTCCGTTCTCGAGCGAGGGAACGGCTGGAGGCTCAACCGGTGATGCATGGACGTGTCACACCACGGAACCACGGCGGGACAAACCCGGCAACGCGAGAGCGGCGTCACGACCCCGGCCGCAGAACCAGGCTCACGCTCCCGCATGGCGTCGTGTCGGCGTGCGGACTCGTGGCGGGCGGTTAGCGTCGAAGGTGAGCAATCGACGCACCCGACTCGGGAGGAGCACGCATGAGCACGCTGCAGGGAAAGAAGATCGCCGTCCTGACGTCGCAGGAGGGGGTCGAGAAGGCCGAGCTCGAGTCGCCGATCGCCGCGATCCGTGAGGCCGGGGGCACTGCCGTGCACGTTGCCCCGAAGCTGGAGCCCGTGCAGTCGATGGTCGGCGACACCGACAAGGACGCGACCTTCGACCCCGATGCGACGGTCTCCGACGTCGACGCGGCCGACTTTGACGCGCTGGTCATCCCCGGCGGCACCGTCAACGCCGACCACGTGCGCGGCGACGCGGCGTCGGTCGCGCTCGTCACGGCGTTCGTCGAGGCCAAGAAGCCCGTCGCCGCGATCTGTCACGGACCGTGGGCCCTCGTCGAGGCCGGCGTTCTGCCGGGCAAGACGCTGACCTCGTTCCCGACGCTGCAGACCGACATCGTCAACGCGGGCGGCTCGTGGGTCGACGAGACCGTCTTCCACTGCCCCGCCAACGGCTGGGACCTCATCACCTCGCGCAACCCGGACGATCTCGAGGCCTTCAACGCCACGATCGCCGAGGTCGTGGGCGGCTGACGCCGCAGACGCAGTCTGCGCGTCAGGGTCCCCACCGGCGAGGAACGAGCCGGTCAGCCCGGTCGTCGAGTGGCGTCCGAGGAACGAGGACGGCGTATCGCGTCGCTACCCGCCTGACGGTGAGCGGTCGGACCCGCCGTTGCAACCGAGTGCCCGAACCTGACCGGGTCTCGATACGCCCGCTCGCAGAGCTCGCGAGGCACTCGACCAGCGAGGTGGTGACCGCACCCGGTCAGGTGGCAGAGGTCTCCCGCACGATGTCGGTCGCCTCGAGGTCCGTCCGCAGGCCCTTCCAGACGGGATGGCGCAGATGGCCTGAGGCCGTCAGCTCGGCGTACGTGACCTCGCCGACGAGCTTCGGCGTGACCCACTGCGCGTCACGCTCGACGTCGCGCGGCACCTCCGTGAAGGGCGAGGTCTTCCGGCCCAGCCGTCCGAGTCGATGCTCCAGCTCGTGCAGGTCCCGTTCGCCGAAGCCCGAGCCGACGCGGCCGACGTACGTCACGCCGCCGTCCTCGGGAATGCCGACCAGCAGTGACCCGATCGAGCCCGCGCGTCGACCACGCCCGGGCCGCCAGCCGCCGATCACGACCGACTGCGCCGCGAGGTGCTTGATCTTGATCCACGACCGCGACCGTCGGCCGGGCAGGTAGCGCGAGCCGAGGCGCTTTGCGACGACCCCCTCGAGGCCACGGTCGCGGCTCTGGGCGATCGCCGCGTCGAGGTCGCCCTCGACCGCGGCGGGCAGGTCGACGCTGTCGAGGTCGTCCAGGCCGAGGTCCTGCAGGAGCTCGCGGCGTCGTGCGTACCCCGAGCCGATCAGGTCCTTGCCGCCGGCGCGCAGCACGTCGAACACGAGGAGACGCACGGGAACCTCCTCGCGAGCAGCGGTGATCTCGGCGCTGCGGGAGAGCTGGATGCGGTGCTGCAGCAGCGAGAAGTCCGGGGCGCCGCGACGACCGAGGGCGACGATCTCGCCGTCGAGGACGAGCGGCTGCTCCGGTTGCAGACCGGCGAGCGCCTCGGTGACCTCGGGATAGGTGGCCGCCACGGGACGTCCCGACCGGCTGAACAGCTCCACGTCGCTCCCGTCGACGACGGCGATCGTGCGGACGCCGTCCCACTTGAGCTCGAAGGCCCAGTCGCCGTCGTCCTCGACGTCCGCTGCGGAGCCGAGGGTCGCGAGCATCGGATCGACCGCCGCGTCGCGGAGCGAGGCTCGACCGGACGATCCATGCGGTTCCATGACGTGCGCGAGCCAGTTCGTGCCGGTCCGAATCAGGGCCAGCCGGCGGTGCTCCCCGCCGAGTCCGCCGTCGTGGCTGCCCCGGAGGGTCACGATGACCTCGCCGTCGTTCCACTTCTCGGTGTCGTACTCGCCGGTGTCCCAGATCAGCGACTCGCCGCCGCCGTACTCGCCCTGGGGGATCGTGCCCTCGAACGTCGCGTACTCCAGCGGGTGGTCCTCGGTGGGCACCGCGAGCCGGTTCCGCCGCGGGTCGTCGGGCAGGCCCTTGGGCAGCGCCCAGCAGCGCAGGACGCCGTCGCGCTCGAGCCGCAGGTCCCAGTGCAGGCTGCTCGCGTGGTGCTCGTGGACGACGAACAGACGGCCCTCGCCGGAGCCCTTCGGGGCCGGGGTGGCCGGCACCGGTTCAGGGGTGCGACGGGCATCGCGCTTGGACCGGTACTCGCGCAGGAGGTCGGTCTCGCGATCGGCGCCGCCCCCGTGGCCTGGCGTGTGGCCGAGCGGTGCCATCGGATCCTTGCGCCGTTTCATCCGCGCCAGCACCTCGTCCATGCGCAGCTGCCGAAGGTCGGGGTCGTTCAGCTCACGCCACGTCCGCGGCACGGCGACGTAGGGCTGCTCACCCCCTCGCAGCGAGTACGGCGCCACGGTGGTCTTGCTGCCGTTGTTCTGGCTCCAGTCGACGAGCACCTTGCCCTGGCGGTCGGTCTTGCGCATCGACGACACGACCAGGTCCGGCAGCTGCTCCTCGAGGGCCTGCGCGAGTCGCTTCGCGACGGCGTTGATCGCCTCGGCGTCGTGCGAGCCGTCCAGTGCGGCGTAGAGGTGGATGCCCTTGCTGCCGCTCGTGACGGGCACCGGGTCGAGCCCGATGTCCTTCAGCATCGCCCGGGCTCGCTTCGCGACCTCGACGCACTCCGGCAGACCGACGCCCGGCCCGGGATCGAGGTCGAGCACCAGGCGGTCGGGGTTCTCGTGATTGCCCTTCGGACCGACCCGCCACTGCGGGACGTGCAGCTCGAGCGCCGCGACCTGACCTGCCCAGGCGAGAGCGGCCTGCTCCTCGAAGCGTGGGTAGCGCGTGCGGTGGTCCCGGTGGCTGACCTCGACGCGCGGGATCCAGTCGGGTGCGGAGTCAGGCAGGTTCTTCTCGAAGAAGACCTCGCCCGGCGAGCGCTCGGTGCCCACGCCGTCGACCCAGCGCTTGCGGGTCACGATGCGCCCGGCGACGTGCGGGAGCAGGTACGGCGCGATCTCGACGTAGTAGCGGATGACATCGGCCTTGGTCGTGCCCGTAGCCGGGTACAGGACCTTGTCCGGGTGGGTCAGCCGCAGCCGGCGCCCGCCGATCTCGGTCGTGACGGGCGAGGCCACGTCACGCCGACTTCTTCGTGCCGGACGTCTTCTTCGCCGCCTTCTTCTTCGTCGTCTTCGTGGCCGGCGCCTTCTTCGCTGACGTCTTCTTGGCGGGCGCCTTCTTCTTCGCTGCGGTCTTCTTGGCCGGCGCCGTCTTCTTCGTCGTGGACTTCTTCGACAGGCTTCGCTCCAGCGCGTCCATCAGGTCGATCACGTTGTCGCCGGCGTCGTCGCCGCTGTCGTCGGTCACGAGCACCTCGGCGTCGTCGCCCTTCTCGAGCTTCTCGGCGATCAGCTCGCGCAGCTGCTCCTGGTACTCGTCGGTGAACGCGCCCGGGTCGAAGTCGTCGGACATCGACTCCACCAGCTGCGAGGCCATGTCGCGCTCGCGCTGGGAGATCCGGGGTGTGGAGCCGAGCACCTCGAACGCGGGGGAGCGGACCTCGTCGTCCCACAGCATCGTCTGCAGCACCAGGACGTCGCCGCGCACGCGGAGCGCCGCCAGACGGGTCTTGCGCCGGAGAGCGAAGCGGACGATCGCGGTGCGGTCGGTGTCCTCGAGCGCGCGTCGCAGCAGCGTGTAGGGCTTGAGGGCCTTGTCCTCCGGCTCGAGGAAGTAGGCCTTGTCGAGCCGGAGGATCTCGACCTGGTCGGCCGGCACGAACTGGACGACCTCGATCTCGTGGTCACGCTCGGCGGGAAGCAGCTCGAAGTCCTCGTCGCTCAGGACGACGCGGCGGCCGCCTTCCTCGTAGGCGCGGTCGATGTCCTCGTAGGGGACGACCTTGCCGCACTCCTCGCACCGGCGCTGGTACTTGATGCGCCCGCCGTCCTCGGCGTGCACCTGGTGCAGGGGGAGATCGTGCGACGAGGTCGCGCTGTAGACCTTCACGGGTACCGAGACCAGCCCGAAGCTGATCGCGCCCTTCCAGATGGCTCGCATGCTGTCAGTGAACCGCGATCTCAGGCCCGGTGCACGACGTGGCTCAGGGGGACGGTTCGCCGTCGGGGTCGGCCGGGATCAGGCGATCGCCGTCGGGCACGGTCTCCGGCGGCTCGACCGCGTCCTCGCCCGCCGCCGGGCGGTCGCCGTCCTCGACCTCGGAGGCGTCGGGAGACGGCTGGGTCGGCGGCGTGTCGGCATCCGGCTCGGTATCGGGGGACGTGGCGGGGCTGGTGGGCGCATGGCCGTCGGTGCCGGGACCGGCGTCGGGGTGTGTGGGGCTGTTCATGCCGGGGAGGTACCCGCCCCGGTCGACTTCACGCATGGAGGACCGTGACGGGGGTACACCGCTGGCATGAGCACTCTCACCGATGATCAGCTGACCGCCATCCAGAACGTCGTCGACCGTGTCGCGAACTACCAGGACGGCGCCCCCGAGGGCACCGTTGCCGATGAGCTGCGCAAGGGACTCGACGAGGCTGGCGTCACGCTGGACGACGCCCAGGTCGACCGTCTGGCGCAGGCCATCGACGGCGCCGACGGTGACGTCTCGGCCTCCGACGTCCTGAGCTGAGCCGCGGCGCGGCCGTCGACCCGACAGGCGGGCTTCCTCACGCGGTGGGGGAGCCCGCTTCGTCGATGGCGGTTCCGTAGGCGTCGACGAAGGCCACGAGGTCGGTGAGGAACCGCTCGCGGCGCTGCTCTGGCACCGCGGTCAGTGCCTGGCGGACGTAGCCCAGGTGCCGTTCGAATGAGCGGGCAAAGAGTGCGAGGCCGGCCTCGGTGACGACGAGGGGTCGGGCGTGGTGCTCGTCCGGGTCGGAGCGCGCCAGCAGACCCTCGCCCAGCGCGACATTGACCTGCCGGTTGACCGTGGACTGCTCCAGGCCAAGCTCCTCGGCGATCTGACGCATCGTGCGGGGCTGTCCGTCGGAGAGCAGCCAGAGCAGTCGGCGGTCGGCCACGCGGACCTCGGCCACGTCCTCGGCCGCGCGCTGGGCCCGCTCCAGCATCGCGATCGCGATGATCGCCAGGCCGGCGGGCGTCTCGCGCATGTCGTCGGTGACCCGGGTCATAGCGCTCCTCGGTAGTTCTTTGACGCAACGATGTGTAGTCTACATATCGGCGCAGGTCACCGATGCGCCCAGACTTCCCGAAGGAGCACCATGAGTGCCACCATCTCCGCGCGGCGTGTCTTCTCGCCGTCGGCCGTCATCGCCGTCCTGTGTCTCGGCAGCCTCTCCGGCGCCCTGATGCAGTCGCTGGTCATCCCGATCCAGAGCGAGCTGCCCCAGCTCCTGAACACCGATGCCAGCAGCTCGTCGTGGGCCATCACGGCGACGCTCCTCGCCGCGGCGGTCACGATGCCCGTGAGCGGCCGGCTCGCCGACATGTACGGCAAGAAGCGGGTGCTCGTCGCCTCGGCCGCTGTCCTCGCGGTCGGCTCGCTCGTCGCGGCAATGTCGAGCACCCTCGCGCCGTTCCTGGTCGGTCGCGCCCTGCAGGGCGTCGCGATGGGCTACATCCCCGTCGCGATCAGCCTCGTGCGGGAGATCGCTCCGAAGGACCGCGCCAACAGCGCCGTGGCCATGGTCAGCGCCACGCTGGGCGTCGGCGGCGCCCTGGGGCTTCCGCTCTCGGCCTGGATCGCCGACCGCTACTCCTGGCACGGGCTGTTCTGGCTCTCCACCGTGCTCGCTCTGGTGGTCCTCGCCCTCACGGTCGTGGTCGTGCCGCACGTGTCCGACGGGCACCCCGCGCACCTCGACGTCGTCGGCATCGTCGGGCTTGCCGTGGGCCTCAGCGCGGCCCTGATCGGAGTCAGCAAGGGCTCGACCTGGGGGTGGGGCGACCCCGAGACGGTCGGCAGCATCCTGGGCGGCGTCCTGGTGCTGCTGGCGTGGGGTGCGTACGAGCTGCGCCACGGCGACCCGCTCGTCGACCTGCGGATCTCGGCGCGCCGGCCGGTGCTGTTCACGAATCTCGCCGCGGTGCTGATCGGGTTCGGCATGATGGCGCAGTCGATCGTCATGCCCCAGCTCCTGCAGTTGCCGGAGGCCACGGGCTTCGGCCTGGGCCAGACGATCCTGCAGGCGGGCCTGTGGATGGCCCCCGCCGGCTTCATGATGATGCTGTTCGCACCGGTGTCGAGCGGGCTGCTGACGGCGATCGGGGCCCGCGTCACGCTGTCGATCGGCGCCGTCGTCGTGAGCCTGGGCTACGTCGCCTCGCTGCTGCTGATGGGCTCGCCGTGGCAGCTCATGATCGGTGCGATGATCGGCGCCGCCGGGGTCGGCATCGGGTACGCGGCGATGCCGACCCTGATCCTCGACAACGTCCCGGCGCACGAGGCCGGTTCCGGCGTGGGCGTCAACGCCCTGATGCGCTCGGTCGGCACGACGATCGCCGGGGCCGTGATGGCGGCGATCCTCACGAGCCGGACGATCGAGCTGGCCCCGGGCGCCACGGTGCCCAGCGAGGGCGCGTTCCAGCTCTGCTTCGTCGTCGGCGCGGGAGCCGCGCTCGCCGGGGCGCTCGTGGCCCTGCTGGTGCCGCGGCTGCGGCGCCCGGACCCGGCCGCGCAGCAGCCGGCCGGCGACGACGCGGACGTCGCGCAGACCGTGCCCGTGGGCGGGTGATCCGCCGGGCCGTGCGGGTCCTCTAGCGTGAGCGCATGACCGCAGCCCACGCCCACGCCGCTCCTGAGTCGCGGCGGCTGCGGACCATCGCGCTCCTGGTGATCGCCCCGATCGCGGTCCTGACGGTCGTCGCGATGATCTGGCTCTGGCCGTCCGGTGACACTCGGACGTCCGGCGAGGTCGCGGGCGAGCAGGTCGGCGGGCAGGTCACGGCGATCGACCCGGTCGCGTGCGACGACGGGGTGCCGGCCGAGCCCAACGGGTGCGGCACGGCCGAGGTCCGGCTCGACGACGGCGGCGGCACGATCGAGGTCGACCTGACCAACGGCAGCGGAGCTCCGGAGATCGCCGAGGGCGACTCCGTCGTCGTGCTGGTCAGCGACACCCCGGACGGTGACGTCTCCTCGATCGTCGACCACGAGCGAGGCACCCAGCTGTGGGTCCTCGTGGCCGCGTCGGCGCTCGCCCTGGTCGCCTTCGGCCGGTGGCGCGGCCTGACCGCCCTCGCCGGGCTCGTCGTGACGTTCGCGATCCTGTTCTGGTTCATCGTGCCGGCGATCCTGGACGGGGAGTCGCCGCTGCTCGTCGCCCTCGTCGGCTCCGCCGCGATCATGCTGTCGGTCCTGTACCTGACCCACGGATTCACCCTGACGACCACGGTCGCGCTGCTCGGCACCGTGGCGAGCTTCGTGCTGACCGGGCTGCTCGCGTACCTCGCGGTGGCCGCCCTGCACCTCACGGGCGTCACCGACGACCTGTCGATGGCGGTCGAGACGACCTACGGCATCGACGCGCGGGGCCTGCTGCTCGCGGGCATCGTGATCGGCTCGCTCGGCGTGCTGGACGACATCACGGTCACGCAGGCGGCCACGGTGGGCGAGCTCGCCCGTGCCAACCCGGGCTACGGGTCCCGCCAGCTCTACGGGTCGGCGAACCGGGTCGGACGAGCCCACATCGCCTCCGTCGTGAACACGATCATCCTCGCGTACGCCGGCTCGTCGCTGCCGGTCCTCGTGCTGGTCGCGGCCGACGCCGGCTCGCTCGGCGCGGCCGTGACCGACCAGTTCCTCGCCCAGGAGATCGTGCGGAGCCTCGTCGCTACGCTGGGGCTCGTCGCCGCCGTGCCGATCACGACCGGACTGGCGGCCCTGGCGTTGAGCCGGGTCGAGGAGGCGCCAGCCGCGGGTCAGGACTGAGCGGGCGCGGACGAGTGGCGCGCTCAGGTGGCGTGGTTAGCGTGGAGGCATGACCTCTCGCCACGCCCTGCTCGTCCTGACCAGCCACGACGACCTGGGAGGCGTCCGCAAGACCGGCTACTTCGTCGGTGAGGCGGCGCATCCGTGGAAGGTGTTCAGCGACGCCGGATGGACGGTCGACATCGTCTCGATCGCCGGCGGCGTCCCGCCGGAGGACGGGCGCGACGAGGACGACCCCGTGCAGGTCGAGTTCCTCCAGGACGACGCGGTCGCGCGGCAGCTCGCCGGCACCAAGCGGCTCTCGGAGGTCAGCGCGACCGACTACGACACCGTCTACTTCGTGGGCGGGCACGGCACGATGTGGGACTTCCCGACCGATCCGAGCGTGGCGGCCGTCGCCCGCACGATCTACGAGAACGACGGCGTCGTCGCCGCCGTGTGCCACGGACCCGCCGCGCTCGTGGGCATCACCCTGGGCAGCGGTCGACCGATCGTCGCGGGCAAGAAGGTCGCCGCCTTCACGAATGCCGAGGAGGAGGCCGCGGGTCTGACCGACGCGGTGCCGTTCCTGCTCGAGACCAGGCTGACCGAGCTCGGTGCCACCGTCGAGACCGGCCCGAACTTCACCGAGAACGTCGTGGTCGACGGGCGCCTGGTCACGGGCCAGAACCCGCAGTCGGCCGCCGGAGTGGCCCGCGAGGTGCTGGAGGTCCTGCACTAGGAGGTCCGTGGCTGCGTCCTCGCACGGGGTCCTTAGGCTCGGACACATGACGTCCTCCCACCCCCGCCTCGTCGATCCCTCGTGGCTGAGCGAGCACCTGGGCGACCCCTCGATCCGCATCGTCGACGCGACCGTGCACCTGCGGTTCGACGAGGACGGGGCTCACACCGAGTCCGGCCGTGAGACCTACCAGGCGGCGCACGTGCCCGGCGCGACGTTCGCCGACCAGCTCCTCGACCTGACCGAGCACGACGGTGAAGCGCCGTTCGCGGCGGCGAGGTCGGAGCACTTCGCCGAGGTCATGGGCGGGCTCGGCATCGGCAACGAGCACACGGTCGTGGTCTACGACCACGTCAACGGCATCTGGGCGACCCGCCTGTGGTGGCAGCTCGGTCTGGAGGGGCACGACGACGTCGTGGTGCTCGACGGCGGGCTCCGGGCGTGGCAGGACGCCGGGCACCCGGTCGCCACCGGGGGAGCCGTGTACCCCGCCACGACCTTCACCCCGCACCGCCGGGCCCAGCGTGCGGTCTCGACTGCCGACGTCGAGGCCGCGACCCAGGACCCGTCGGTGCTGCTGATCAACTCGCTCGCCCGGGGGTCCTTCGCCGAGGCCCGCATCCCGGGCAGCGTCAACGTCCCCTTCGACGAGCTCGTCGACGAGCAGGGGCGGCTGCGCGGCGCCGACGAGCTGCGACCGCTCTTCGATTCCGTCGGTGCTCTCGATCCGACCGTCTCGCCGGTGACGTACTGCGGGGGCGGCATCGCGGCCACCGCCGTCGCCTTCGCGCTGCAGGGCCTCGGTCGTGGCGACGTCGCGATCTACGACGGCTCCATGACGGCGTGGACGTCTGACGCGTCGCGACCGCTCGAGCGGGGCTGAGCTCAGCCCCGCATGAACTCCGCGATGAGGCGTACCGCGCGCCGGGCCTCGGGCGTGAACGTCGCCGCGGGGTAGACGTGGAACCCGCTCGGCTCGACGCGGAAGCTCAGGTCGACACCCGCGTCGAGGGCCCGTTCGCAGAACTTCAGGGTGTCGGCCAGCAGCACGTCGTGCCCGCCCTGCAGGACGAGCGTGCGGGGGAGCCCGGCCGGGTCGGCGAAGATCGGGCTCACCCGGGGGTCGGTGACCTCCCGCGGGCCGGCCCACTGTCGACCGGCCCAGGCGGCACCGGGGATGTCGAGCATCGGATCGACCTCGACCAGGCCCGGGGCGACGGGATTGGACGCTGACGGGTCGAGCCACGGCGCGATCAGCACGAGCCCGTCGACCTGCTGGCCGTGCAGGGCCAGGCTCACCGAGAGGCCGCCGCCGGCGGAGTCGCCGCCGAGGTAGACCGGTCGCCCTGCAGCGCGCTGCCGCACCGCCTCGAGCACGGGCGGCACGAAGGCGAACGCGTCGTCGACCGTGTGCTCCGGCGCCAGGCCGTACAGGGGCACCGTGACGGTCGCGCCGGTGCGCGCGACGACCTTGCCGAGGAACGCCCAGTGTGCGGGGATGATCGCGCCCACGTAGGCGCCCCCGTGCAGGTAGACGAGCTCGGTGCCGGAACCCTGCGTCCGCGGGGTCAGCGTGATGACGGGGAACCCGCCGACGGTCTCGGTCGTGACGTCGCACGTGCTGCGCAGACGTCGCGACACCTCGGCCGGACCCTCGCGCTCGGCGACGCGCTTCTGGGCCGACTCCACCGAGGTCAGGGTCTTGGGCCGCCGCGCGAGGACGGCGCGGACGAGGGACATGCTCAGTGACATGCCGTAAGGCTAGGCGAGGAGAGCGGCCACGATCGCGACGGCGGGGACCGACAGGATCGTCGAGGCGAAGATCGCGTCGCGCGCCAGCACAGTGGACCGCTCGTACCGGCTGGCGATGACGAAGATGTTCTGCGCCGTCGGCAGGGCCGCGATCACGGTGACCGCGAGCAGCTCGGCGCCGTCCAGGTCGAGGGCGTAGCGGGCGACGGCGAAAGCCACGAGGGGTTGGACGACCATCTTGAGCGTCACGATGGTCCACAGGAGCCGCGGCCGCCCCCCGGTGCCGGGCCGCGGGCCGAGTCGCAGGGAGATCCCGTAGGCGATCAGCATGCCCGGCACGGCCATGCCGCCGACCAGCTCGAGCGGGTCGTGGACGACCCGGGGCAGCGGGGTCGAGGTGACCGACAGCAGGACGCCGACGATCGAGCCGACGGTCAGCGGGTTGCGCAACGGGCGGGACGCGATCTGCCAGGGCGACAGACGCCGCTCGGCGACGGCCGAGTCGAGGATCGTCAGGGCGAGGGGTTGGAGCACGAGCATCTGGAGCAGGAGCGCCGGGGCCACGAGGGCCGCGTCACCGAGGACGTAGGCCGCGATGGGCAGGCCGAGGTTCCCGGCGTTGACGTACGACGCGGACAGCGCGCCGACGACCGTGTCGGCGAGGTCCTGCCGGAACGCGAAGCGGGCCAGCAGCACGTAGACCGTCACGACGACCAGGACCGCGGCCACCGTGGCGATCAGGTTGGCCGAGAGCACCGTCGTGACGTCGGCCTCGGACAGCACCGTGACCAGGAGCGCCGGGCTCGCGACGTAGAACGCGAGCTTCGACAGCATCTGCTGCGCCGCGAGGTCGAACAGGCCGATCCGGGCCAGGCCCCATCCGAGGGTGATGACGGCGATGATCGTCGCGAACCCCTCGACCACACCCGTCACTCGCCCCATCATCGCGCATGGGTTGCGGCCGCGATTGCTAGCGTCGCGTCATGACCTCGCCCGTGCTGATCGCCGCCCCGCTGCAGTCCGATCTGGTCGCCGAGCTCGAGCGCCGCCACGGTGCGGTCACGCAGCCGGGGCCGGGGATCACGGTCGCGGTCACGACCTCGCGCGACGGGCTCTCGGCCGAGCAGATCGCCGCACTGCCCGACCTGCGGGCCATCGTCAGCTTCGGGGTGGGCTACGACTCGATCGACCTCGACGCCGTCGAGGCGCGCGGCATCGTGGTCAGCACGACCCCGGACGTCCTGACCGACGCGGTCGCCGATCTCGCCGTGGGGCTGCTGATCGACGCGGTGCGCCGGATCAGTGCGGCGGACCGCTACGTGCGAGACGGCGCGTGGATCACACAGGGCACGTACCCCCTGACAGGTCACGTGACGGGCCGCAAGGTCGGCGTCGTCGGCCTCGGCCGGATCGGCCGGGCGATCGCCGAGCGTCTGACCGCGTTCCGGTGCGAGATCGGGTACCACAACCGGCGCGAGGCCGAGGTCGCGTACCCGTGGTTCCCCTCGGTCACCGAGCTGGCGGACTGGGCCGACGTCCTCGTGCTGGCCGCGCCCGGCGGCGGCGCGCCGCTCGTGGGCGCTCCCGAGCTCGAGGCGCTCGGCGCGGACGGACACCTGATCAACATCGGCCGTGGCAGCCTGGTCGACGAGCCTGCCCTGGTGGCGGCGCTGACCTCCGGCACGATCGCCGGCGCCGGTCTCGACGTGTTCGCCGACGAGCCGCACGTACCGCCGGAGCTGCAGGCGCTCGACTCGGTCGTGCTCGCTCCGCACGTCGGCTCGGCCACCCGTGAGACCCGGCGGGACATGGCCGACCTGGTGCTCGCGAACGTCGCGTCGTTCCTCGAGCGCGGCGTGCTCGTGACGCCGCTCTCGTAGTCTGAGCCGGTGCTCGAGGGGACGGGAGGCGACGCGACCTCCCTGGAGCGACGCCTGCTGCGCTGGGCGCGCTCGCGGCTCGAGGGCGCCCCGACGACCGGGTGGCGGGGGTACGGCGTCGAGCTGCTCGTCTTCGGGGTCAAGCAGGCCTGGGCCTGCGTGTTCGGGGCCCTGCTGCTGCTCGTGCTCGTCGTCACGGCGTTGACCTGGCCCGAGGACGCGGCGCTCCACCGCAACGACCTGCTGGTGCTTCTGGCCGTCGCGATCCAGGTCTTCATGGTGCTGGGCCGCCTCGAGACCGGCCGCGAGCTCTGGGTCGTCGTGCTGTTCCACGTCGCGGGCACCGGGATGGAGCTGTTCAAGACCTCCGTCGGGTCGTGGAGCTACGAGCCGGGCGGGGTGCTGCACCTCGGATCGGTCCCGCTCTACAGCGGCTTCATGTACGCCGCGGTCGGCTCCTACCTCGTGCGCGTCATGCGCCTGTTCGACCTGCGCTTCGACCGGTACCCGCGGCTCTGGGCGACGACGCTGGTCGCGCTCGGGATCTACGTCAACTTCTTCACGCACCACTACGTGGTCGACGCGCGCTACGTGCTGCTCGCCGCGGTCGTCGTGCTGTGGGGGCGGTGCACGATGCACTTCCGGGTGCACCGCCACGTGCTGCGGATGCCGGTCGTCGTGGCGTTCGGGCTCGTGGCGTTCTTCATCTGGATCGCCGAGAACGTCGCCACGGCGGCCGGTGCGTGGTTCTACCCGAGCCAGCTCGACGGCTGGGAGCTGGTGCCGCTCACGAAGTTCGTGTCGTGGTTCCTGCTCATGATCGTCTCGGTCGTGCTCGTGACGTTCGTCTACCGCCCGCGACCGCCGTAGGCCTGACCGCGGTCGAGACGGATCGCTCCGGTGCCACGCCCGGCCAGGACGTCGTCGGGGTTGTAGAGCGTGCACGAGCGCAGCGACAGGCAGCCGCACCCGATGCAGCCGTCGAGGTCGTCGCGCAGCGACTCGAGCCGGCTGATGCGGGCATCGAGCTCGGTGCGCCACGTGCGCGAGAGCCGGGCCCAGTCCTGCTTGGTCGGCGTGCGGCCCTCGGGCAGGGTCGCGAGCGAGGCGGCGATGTCGGCGAGCGGGATGCCGACGCGCTGCGACACCCGGATGAAGCCGATGCGGCGCAGGACGTCGCGGCGGTACCGGCGCTGGTTGCCGGCCGTGCGCTCGCTCTCGATGAGTCCGTTGCGCTCGTAGAAGTGCAGGGCGGAGATCGCCACGCCCGAACGGGTCGCGACCTCGCCTGGGGTCAGCAGGTGGCGTGTCGACGTCATTTGACCTCAACTTTAGTTGAGGTTGTTCGATCGGTCCATGCGAGCGATCAGACATCACCGGCTCGGCCCTCCCGACGTCCTCGTGCTCGTCGTCGGTGCACCCCAGTGACCGCCACCGAGGCTCGCGTGGGGGCGAGCTCCCCGTGGGACCGCCAGCACGCGGGCGTCACGCTCGGCGTCTTCTCGCTCGCGTTCCTGTTCGCCTTCGAGGCCCTGGCCGTGGCGACCGTGATGCCCGAGGTCGTGCGCGACCTCGACGGGCTGTCGCTGTACGCCGTGGCGTTCGCGGCGCCGCTCGCGACCTCGATCCTGGCGCTGGTCGTGGCCGGTCCCGCGGCCGACCGGCACGGCCCCGTCCCGGTGCTGAACGGGGGACTCGTCGTGTTCTGCGCGGGCGTCCTGGTCGCCGGGCTGGCGCCGTCGATGCCGGTGTTCCTGCTCGGGCGCCTGCTGCACGGCGCGGGCGGGGGCGCGCTCGGTGTCGCGCTCTACGTCGTGATCGCCGAGGCCTATCCGCGCGAGCTGCGCCCGCGGGTCTTCGCGATCCTCACGAGCGCCTGGGTCCTGCCGGCCGTCGTCGGTCCGAGCATCGCGGCCGCGGTCGCGGCAGCCGTGGGATGGCGGTGGGTGTTCCTCGGCGTGCCGGTCCTCGCGGTCGCCGCCTGGTGGCTCGTGCGATCGGCGGGGGTGCAGCACGACGCGAGCGACCCCGTGTCGCCCGCGCGGCGGCGGGTCCTGCTGGCCGCGCTCGCCGCGGCCGGCGTCCTCGCGGTGAGCGCCGGCGGACAGCGCGGATTCAGCGGCTGGCCGCTCCTGGTCGCGGCTGGCCTCGTGCTGGTCCTCGCTGCTGGCCTGCGGCTGCTGCCGCGCGGTGCCTGGAGCGGCGCCCGCGGGGTGCCCAGCATGCTCGGCACCCGTGGCGCGGTGGGGGCGTCCTTCACCCTCGCCGAGGTCAACCTGCCGCTGCTGCTCGTGCTGGGGCGCGACCTGCCGCTCGTCGCGGTCGGAGCGGTGCTGACGTCCGGCGCCGTGACGTGGTGCCTGGGCGCGGTCCTGGCCGCACGGTGGAGCCGACTCGGCGACCAGGTCCTCCGGGTCCGCCTCGGAGCGGTCCTGGTCGCCGCGGGCATCGCCGGGTCGACGCTCGCCGGCGTGCCCGCGGTTCCGCTCGTGCTCCCGGTCCTGGCCTGGGGCGTCGCGGGGCTGGGCATCGGCATGACGTTCTCGACGATCTCGGTGCTCGTCCTCGACGCTGCCGCGGGTGGCAGCTATGGCGTCAGCTCATCGGCGCTGCAGCTCAACGACTACCTCGTCACGAGCACCGTGCTGGCGGTCGGCAGCGTCGTCTTCGCCGGCTTCGTCGGGTCCGCGCCGGTCGCCGGCGCGGTGCTGCTCGTGGGACTCGCGGTCGGTGTCGCCCTGCTGGCGTCGTTGACCGCGGCCCGGATCCGGACCACCTAGAACGGTGGCCAGGGCACGGCGGGCATGGAGCCGCTCGGGGCCGGGAAGCTCGCCGCCGCGTGCAGACGGTCGCACCGCTCGGCGAGCGCCTCGATCTCCTCCGCACTCACGTGCTCGGCCAGGGCCGCTCCGAGGTCGCCGACCAGGGCCTCCCGGACCCGGTCGACCCCCGCGAGCTCCTCGTCGGTGAGAGGGTCGCCGAGCCAGCCCCACAGCACGGTGCGCAGCTTCGGCTCGGCGTGGAAGGTCAGGCCATGGTCGATGCCGTGCCGGTGTCCGTCGGGCATCTCCAGCACGTGGCCGCCCTTGCGGTCGGCGTTGTTGGCCACGACGTCGAACACCGCCATGCGACGCAGGGCCGTGGACTCCTCGTGCACGAGGGAGACCACGCGCTCCTGCGCGTCGAGGCCGTCGAAGACGTGGTGCCAGCCGTCGGGCACCTTCCCGGCCGGCACGATCGTGACGGCCTCCTGCGTCGCGTCCGGCTCCCGCCAGAGCTGCACCATCCCGGGACCGAGCGGGCCGTCGCGCAACCACGTGCGCGGCACGAGGTCCCACCCCATGACCTCCGACACCAGGTAGGCGGCGACCTCACGCCCGGCCAAGGTGCCGTCCGGGAAGTCCCACAGAGGCTGCTCGCCCGCGACGGGCTTGTACACGACGTCGACCGCGTCCTCGCCCGCGCCGATCCGGCCTGCCAGCGTCACGTTCGACGCGGTGCGGATCTGCGCCATGAGCACCAGCTCGTCGCGGGCGAGGTCCGGGCTCACTGGAACCCGTCGGGCAGCTCACAGACGTGGTCGTCCTCCATGGGCTCCCCGCACAGCGAGCACACCGGCCGGCCCGCGCCGACGATGTCGCGCGCCCGCTTGGCGAAGGCCCGCGCGCTGCCGACCGGGATCTTGACGCGCAGCATCTCGTCCGGCTCGAGCTCGATCTCGACGATGGTCTCGTCGAACTCCGGGACGATGTCGTCGAGCGCGATCTCGGCGATCGCGAACGCCTCGATCACGATCTGCGAGGTCGCCGGGTCCCAGCCGAGACTCATGGTGCCCGCACGGAAGAGGTCGAGGACAGGCTCGTCGAGGGGGTCGACGTCGTCGAGCTCGGCCGGGGTGCCGCTCGGCACGCTGAACGGGTTGCCCTCCTCGGCCATCAGGGTGTCGAGCACCTCGTCGATGCGGTCGGCGAGGGCGGCCGCCTGCTGCTTCTCGAGCGAGACGCTCAGGATCTCGGGTCCTGTCCTGACCTGCAGGAAGAAGGTGCGCTGCCCGGGTTCGCCGAGGGTGCCGACCACGAAGCGGTCCGGCCAGTCGAAGGCGTGCACGGTGGGGGACATGCGTCCCATGCTAGGAGCGTCCCCCTGGCGACGCCGCGGGCCCGGCTCCTCCGCCCACTGCGGCGTCCTCGTCCGGAGCGTCGGCGCCTGGCGTCGGGGCGAGCCACGCGAGGTCGCCGGCGTGGGTGTTGACGCTGACGACCTGGGGTCGCGAGCGCCCGTACCGGATGATCGTGACCGATGCCGGATCGGCCTGGACCCGCTGGAACAGGTCCAGGTGCATGCCGTAGGCGTCGGCGACGACGGCCTTGATGATGTCGCCGTGGCTCACGGCCACCCAGACGGCGCCCGCCCCGTGCTCGGCCTCGATCGCGGCGTCGTGCGCCCGGATCGCGGCGACCGAGCGCGACTGCATGTGGTGGATCGACTCCCCGCCAGGGAAGTGCGCGGCGGACGGGTGCCGCTGCACCGTCGTCCAGAGCTCCTCGCCCGCGAGCTCCGCGAGCGGCCGTCCCTGCCAGTCGCCGTAGTCGCACTCCGAGATGGCCTCGTCGACCGTGACCTCCGGCGGCGCGACCTGGCGGCGGCGGATCTCCTCGATCGTCTGGCGGCAGCGGTCGAGCGGGCTCGACACGAGGGCCGCGAGCGGCACGACCGCGAGGCGCTCGCCCGTCGCGGCGGCCTGCTCCTCACCGGTCTCGTCGAGCAGGACGCCCGGGGTGCGACCGGCGAGCACGCCGGTCGCGTTGGCGGTCGTCCGGCCGTGGCGGACGAGGATCACGGTGGCCATGGTGCGAGCCTAGGTCCCTCTGGAAAGGTGCTGCCATGAGCATCGACGTCGAACGCCGGGGGCCGGTCACGGTCGTCACGATCAACCGACCCGAGGTCCGCAACGCGGTCGACACCGAGCACGCGCACGCGCTGCACGCGGCGTTTCGCGCGTTCGACGCCGACGGCACCGCGAGCGTCGCGGTCCTGGCCGGCGCCGGCGGCACGTTCTGCGCGGGGGCCGACCTCGACGCCGTGAGCGCGGGGCGGATGCACGTCGAGCCGCCGGGAGGCGACGAGGTGCCTGGCCCCATGGGCCCCACGCGCCTGCTGCTCGGCAAGCCAGTCGTGGCCGCGGTCGACGGACACGCCGTCGCCGGCGGCCTCGAGCTCGCGCTGTGGTGCGACCTGCGGGTCGTCGACCCCGCTGCGGTGTTCGGCGTCTACTGCCGGCGCTGGGGCGTGCCCCTGATCGACGGGGGCACGGTGCGGCTGCCGCGGCTGATCGGCCAGTCCCGCGCGCTCGACCTGGTCCTGACCGGGCGGGCGGTCGAGGCCGAGGAGGCCGCGTCGATCGGCCTGGCCAACCGGATCAGTCCTGCGGGCGGGGTGCTGGAGGCCGCGGTCGAGCTCGCCGGAGAGCTTGCGGCGTTCCCGCAGACCTGCCTGCGTCGCGACCGGCTCTCGACCTACGAGCAGGACGGTCTCGACCTGCCGGACGCGATCGACCGCGAGTGGGAGCACGGGCTCGTGTCGCTGCGGGAAGCCACCGAGGGGGCGGCCCGGTTCGCCGGCGGCGAGGGCCGGCACGGCTCGTTCAGCTGACGGGGCGGACCTTCGAGGCGGCCTCGGTGGCCCGCGCTCGCGCCTCGTCGGTCGTGTCCGCGCCGGCGACGGCGACCCCCATGCGGCGGCGAAGGAAGCTCTCGGGCTTGCCGAACAGCCGCAGGTCGCTCTCGGGCACCGTCAGGGCCTCCGCGACGCCCTCGAACGCGATTCCGGGGGCCTCGACCCCGCCGTAGACCACGGCCGAGGCGCCGGGACGGCGCAGCGTCGGATCGACGGGCAGACCCAAGATCGCGCGGGCGTGCAGCTCGAACTCGTTCTGCCGCTGGGTCGCGAGCGTGACCAGGCCGGTGTCGTGCGGCCGCGGGCTGACCTCGGAGAAGATCACGTCGTCCCCGCGCACGAACAGCTCGACGCCGAACAGCCCCCGTCCGCCGAGGGCTCCCGTGATGCGCGCGGCCTGGTCGCGGGCCGCCGCGAGGGCGGCCTCGCTCATCGCCTGCGGCTGCCACGACTCGACGTAGTCGCCGTCGACCTGGCGGTGCCCGATCGGGTCGCAGAAGAACGTCTCGACCTCGCCCGACGAACCGACCGCGCGCACCGTGAGCTGGGTGATCTCGTAGTCGAAGTCGACGAAGCCCTCGACGATGACCCGTCCGGAGTCGACCCGTCCGCCCTCGGCGGCGTACGCCCACGCGCCGGCGACGTCAGCGGCCGAGCGCACGACGCTCTGGCCCTTGCCCGAGGAGGACATGACCGGCTTCACGACGCACGGGAACCCCACGGCCTCGGCGCCGGCGGCGAGCTCCTCGGCGGAGTCGGCGAAGCGGTAGGGCGAGGTCGGCAGCCCGATCTCCTCGGCGGCGAGCCGGCGGATGCCCTCGCGATTCATCGTCAGCGAGGTCGCCCGGGCCGTCGGGATCACCGTCGCGCGGCCGGAGGCCTCGATCTCGAGCAGCGCCTCGGTGGCGATCGCCTCGATCTCGGGCACCACGAGGTGGGGCCGCTCGGCCTCGACGACCGCGTGCACCGCGGCCACGTCGGTCATGTCGATCACGTGGCTGCGGTGGGCGACCTGCATCGCCGGCGCATCG
Source organism: Aeromicrobium sp. (assembly GCF_023146395.1). Classification (GTDB taxonomy): domain Bacteria; phylum Actinomycetota; class Actinomycetes; order Propionibacteriales; family Nocardioidaceae; genus Aeromicrobium. The sequence continues at coordinate 136,830 of NZ_JAGLCD010000010.1, forward strand.
GGGTACCGGTCGACCGCGATGGTCTCGACGCCGAGCCGCTGCAGCGCGATCGTCACCTCCTTGCCGAGCTCGCCGGATCCGAGGAGGAGGACACGGGTGGCCGTCGGGCTGAGCGGGGTACCGATCGTCATGGGGCCATCATGGTGCCGTGAGCCCGCCGCCCGTCAGCCCCCCTCCGGTCATCGAGGTCGTCGCGGCCGTGGTCGTCGCGGCGGACGGCCGGACCCTGCTCGTGCGCAAGCGCGGCACCGCTGCGTACATGAACCCCGGTGGCAAGCCCGAGCCGGGCGAGTCGCACCGCGACGCGCTGGTGCGCGAGCTCCAGGAGGAGATCGGCCTCCTGGTCGACCCGGCGGCGCTCGAGCCGCTCGGCAGCTTCGAGACCGACGCGGCCAACGAGCCCGGCCACGCGTTGCTCGCGCACGTGTTCGTGCTCGACCTGGCCTCGACCGAGCACCGGGTCGCCGCCGAGATCGAGGAGTCCCGCTGGGTCGAGCCCGGCGCCCCCGGTGCGCTCCCGCTCGCGCCCCTCGCGGCCGAGCACCTCCTGCCGTGGCTGGTCAGAGGTCGGCGATGACGATCCTGCCCATGCCCATCAGCGCCGCGTAGGCGCCCGGTCGCTGCAGGAGGTCGCCGAGGTTCGACGGCACGACCTGCCAGCTGACGCCGAACTCGTCCTGGCACCAGCCGCACCGTTCGGCCTCGGGCACCCGCGACAGCTCGCTCCACACGCGGTCGAGCTCCTCCTGGCCGTCACACGCCACGACGAACGAGATCGCCGGGCTGAACGGGGTGTCCATCACGGCCCCGGAGTCCATCGCCGCGAGCCGCGACCCGCCGACCTGGGCGTCGCCGTACATCAGGTCGCCGGCGGCGGCCGGGCCGGTCGGCTCGGGGTAGAGCGCGAGGGTGCCGACCGCACCGCCGAACACCGCCACGTACCGCCGCAGCGCCTCCTCCGCCCGTCCCACGGCGTCGCCGGTGAACAGCAGCGACGGCGTGACGGCGGGCCCCGGCGCAGCGTCGGCCCCGGCGAGCGCGAGCTGCCAGGAGACCCCGTGCCGGTCCTCGACCCAGCCGTAGAGCTCGCTGAACGGATACGGCCCGAGCTCCATCAGCACACGACCGCCGTCGGACAGCGCGGCCCACACCGCGGTCACCGCCGCGCGGTCCGGCAGGGCGAGCGAGAACGAGATCGCCGGATTCGGCCGGAACGCCGGCCCGCCGTTGATCGCGGTCAGGGCCACTCCGCCGATCTCGAAATCGACCGTGAGGACCTGTCCCGCGAACGACTTCTGGGCGTCGCTGAGCCCCTCGGTCGGGTAGTGCGACGTGGCGGTCACGCGCGCGCCGCCGGGCACGACGGGGTCGAACACCGCGACGTAGTGGTCGATCGCCTCGCCGGCGCCCTCGGCGAACCACAGGCTGGGCGTGATCGTCTGGGCCATGTCCCTCACCTCGCAAGATCGCCGACGTGCCGGCTCGCTGCTAGCCTCCCACGGCATGGACCAGGTCGTGAAGGACGTGTTCCGGGCCGAGGGCACCGCCGTGAACTGGGCGCTCTTGCGGGAGGGCCGGGACCTGACGCTGGTGGACGGCGGGTACCCCGGTGACGTCGGCGCCGTGCTGGCGTCGATCGCGGCGATCGGTCACCGGCCCGAGGACGTCCGTGCCGTGCTCGTGACCCACGCGCACGTCGACCACGTCGGCGCCCTGAACCACCTGCACGAGCGGTACGGCACGCCGGCGCTGATGCACCCGGACGAGGTCGCCAACGCCACGGGGGAGCGCCACGAGAGCGCGACCCCGGCCGACGTGGCCCGACGCGCGTGGCGCCCGTCGGTGCTGCGGTGGTCCCTGGCGATCACGCGGGCCGGCGGCACGCAGCACCCCGTGGCGGTCCACGCCGAGGCGTTCGAGCCGGGCACGCCGCTCGACCTGCCCGGGCGCCCCGTGCCGGTGCACCTGCCGGGCCACACCTCGGGCAGCGCGGCCTTCGTGCTCCCGGCGGCGGGGGTCGTGCTCACGGGCGATGCGCTCGTGACGGGGCACCCGCTCCTGCGGGGCAGCGGGCCGCAGCTGCTGCCCGGCTTCTTCCACCACGACCTCGACGCCGCGCGGACCTCGCTCGCGCGGCTCGGCGCGGTCGAGGCCGGTCTCGTCGTGCCCGGACACGGAGCTCCGTGGCGCGGCGACCTCGCCCGGGCCACGGAGCGGGCTGCGAGACTGATCGCGTGACGTCTGCCGCCGACCTGCCCCGGGACTGGGCCCCGCACGTGGACCAGGTCGTGCCGTGGCGGCAGACCGTCCCGCAGGGTCCCAAGGCCGATCGGGAGATCCGCGAGATCGTGGTCCGGCGCCCGCCGACGATCGCCGACCTGACGATGACGCACGACCGGTCGCTGAAGGTCACGATGGATGCCGCGCTTGCCGGCCTGGCCCAGCTCGACCTGACGCACGGGCGCAAGCTGGGCGCCCTCGACCAGCTGCTCCTGCGGACCGAGTCGGTCTCGTCGTCGAAGATCGAGAACATCGAGGCCAGCCTGGGCGACTACGGCAAGGCGCTGCACGGCGGCAAGGCCAACGCCTCGGCGGTCTCGATGGCCGACGCCACGCGCGCCCTGGCCGATGTCATCGGCGACGCCGGTCGCACGGGTGAGCTGCGGCTCGCGGCGATGCTCGGCGCGCACCGTGAGCTGTTCCGCCGCCATCCCGACATGCACGCCAAGGCGGGCACCACCCGCACGGTCCAGAACTGGATCGGCGGCAGCGACTTCTCGCCGCGCAACGCGCTGTTCGTGCCGCCGCCTCCCGAGACCGTCGAGGGCTATCTCACCGACCTGTTCGCCTACGCCAACCGCGACGACGTCCCGGTGCTCGTCCAGGCGGCCGTCGTGCACGCCCAGTTCGAGTCGATCCACCCGTTCGTCGACGGCAACGGCCGCATCGGGCGCACCCTGATCCACGCCGTCCTGCGACGCCGTCGGGCCACGCGGAACATCACGGTGCCGATCGCGTCGGGGCTCGTGGCGCATCGCGACCGCTACTTCGACGCGCTGGGTGCCTACCGCCAGGGACATGCGCGTCCGCTCGTCGGCATGCTCACGAATGCCACCTTGATCGCGAGCCACGAGTCGCGGCGCACGGCCTCCAACCTGCACGAGATCGGCCGGGAGTGGGAGGAGGCGCTCGGGGGCGTCGTGGTGGGCAGTCCCGAGAGCCGGCTGCTGCGGCTGCTCGTGGCCGAGCCGATCGTCACGCTCGAGCTCGCGTCGCAGCAGACCGGGTACGGGGGCGCCGAGCTGCGGCACGGCATCGACCGGCTGCAGGCGGCCGGGGTCGTGACGGCCAAGGGTCGTCGGGGCCAGCGGATCTGGACGGCCCCCGCGATCCTCGACGAGCTGCACGACCTGACGGTGCGCATCGAGTCGGTGACCCGCCGCACCGACGCCGCCGAACACGGGTAGCTGTACGCGGCGGGCACCCGGCTCGCGAGTGACGGAGTTCGAGGGGTTGAGGGTGCCCTGGCACCCTCAACCCCTCAGACTCGGTCGCGTCAGCGACCACGATCCCTCAGATTCCGTCCACCCTCGGATTCGGTCCACCTGGCGGGGACGCGGCGGGAGTCACGCCCAGTAGGTGACGGCGACCGCGACGCCGGCGACCACGACGAGGGCGCGGAGCGCCGGCGCCGGGAGGTGGCGACCGATCTGCGCGCCGATCCAGCCGCCGACGACCGACCCAGCCGCGAGCAGCGCGATGACGTGCCAGTCGAGCGGGGCGATGAACAGGAAGATCAGGGTCGCGACGATGTTGGACGCGAACACGGCGATCGTGCGCAGCGCGCTGATGACGGCGAGCGGGAGATCGAGGCCCAGGGCCAGGATCGCGATCAGCATGACGCCCTGGCCCGCCCCGAAGTAGCCGCCGTACACCCCGCAGGCCGCCGTTCCGGCGGCCAGTGGCGGTGTGATCGCGGTGCGATCGGCCTGGGCCTGCCCGCCTGCGGCTGCCGCGCGCCGCCGGAGGAAGGCGGAGACCCGTGGCTGCGCCGCGACCAGGGTGCACGCGAACACGATGAGCCAGGGGACCAGGCTCTCGAACACGTCGGACGGCAGTCGCAGCAGCAGGAGCGCCCCGGCGACGGCGGACGCCCCGCTCAGCACCATGACCGCCGCCACGAGACGGCGACGCCCCGCGAGCTCGCGGCGGTACGCGAACGTGCCGCTCACCCCGGCGGGCACGAGGCCGACGGTGTTCGACGAGCTGGCCGCGACGGGCGGCACCCCGATCGCGATCAGCACCGGGAAGCTCACGAGGGACGCGACGCCGATCGAGGAGGTCGCGATGCCGGCGCCGAGACCGGCCAGCACGACCAGCAGCTGCTCGAGGCCGCTCACTCGTCGTCGTGCAGGATCGCGACGTCGCTCACGCGCATCACGTGGTCGTGCATCGCCCGGGCCGCCGCGGCCGGGTCTGCCGCGCGGATCGCGTCGGCGATCCGGCGATGGTCGGCGAGCGACTCCCGGGGCCGACCCGGCTGACCCAGGGACTCGATCCGGGTCTCCAGCACGAGCTCGCTGATCTCCTGCATCATCTTCGAGAGCAGGTCCGACGCGGCAGCCGCGGTCACGGCGGCGTGGAACAGCTCGTCGCCCTCGACGCCGCGCCCGCCGGCGAGCACGTCGGCCTCCATCGCGTCGAGTGCGGCGTCGATCCGGGCGAGGTGCTCGTCGGTGCGCCGCTGCGCGGCGAGCGCCGCGATCTTGGACTCCAGGGCGTCGCGGGCGTCGATGATCTCCGGGAGCCGGTTGGCGTGGGCGCGGATCGCCTCGACGATGCGCGGGGTGCCGGCGACGTCGGTCACGATCGCCCCGTCGCCGTGCCGGACCACGACCGCCCCGACGACCTCGAGGGCGACGAGCGCCTGGCTGATCGTCGCCCGGCTCACGCCGAGCTGCGTCGCGAGCTCGCGCTCGGGCGGCAGGCGGTCGCCGGAGCGGATGTCGTTGGAGGCGATCCACTCGGTGATCTGGCCAGCGACCTGCTCGTACAGGCGGGGACGCTGCACGGGCTTGAGCTGCTGGCGAGGAGATTCCAGGCGTGACATGCGGCCATCGTATTGACAACCGTCGCATTGACCTATTGGCTAGGCCACTGAACCACTGGAAGTGACGCCAGTCACACGGGATGGAAGAAGGACCCTCATGGGACCGGAATGGGTAGCGATCATCGCGCTGGTCGCGTTGTTCCTCATCGGCTCGCTGCTGCCGATCAACATGGGTGCGCTGGCGTACGTCGCCGCGTGGCTCGTCGGCATGTACGCGCTCGACCTCGACGAGAAGGAGATCCTCGCCGGCATCAGCGGTGATCTCGTCCTGACGCTGATCGGCGTCACGTACCTGTTCGCGATCGCCCGCAACAACGGGACGGTCGACCTGATCGTGGAGACGGCCGTCAAGTCGGTCGGCGGCCGCGTCGCGCTGATCCCGTGGGTCATGTTCGGGGTCACGGCGCTGCTGACCGCGATCGGTGCCGCGAGCCCCGCCGCCTGCGCCATCATCGGCCCGATCGCGCTCGGCTTCGCCGGCCGCTACAACATCAGCCCGCTCATGATGGGCATGTTCGTCGTGCACGGCGCCCAGGGCGGCGGCTTCAGCCCGATCAGCATCTACGGCACGATCACGAACTCCGTCATGGAGGAGAACGGCCTGCCGGTCAGCGAGATGACGGTCTTCCTCGCGAGCCTGATCGTCAACCTGATCATGGCCACGATCCTGTTCTTCGCCCTCGGCGGCCGGCGCCTCATGGCGCAGCGCATCGAGCCCGACGAGGAGGTCGACGGCGGCCTCCACGCCGACGGTTCGTCCGGTGGCACCCCGGTCTCCACCCGGGGCCAGGGCACCGACACCCTGATGGGCACGCAGAAGGCCTCGGGCGTGCGCCTGGAGCAGGTCCTGACGCTCCTGGCCTTCGTCGGCACCGCCCTCACGGCCCTGGTGTTCGACAAGAACATCGGCTTCGTCGCGATCACCGCGGCGGTCATCCTGGCGATGCTCTCGGGCAACCAGCACAAGGGTGCGGTCAACCAGATCGCGTGGCCCACGGTCCTGCTCGTCGCGGGCGTCAGCACGTATGCCGCGATCCTCACCCAGGCCGGCTCGCCGGAGTTCGTGGGCCGCTGGGCCGCCGGGCTCGGCGCGGTCGCGATCGGGGCGCTCGTGCTCTGCTACGTCGGTGGCGTCGTCTCGGCGTTCGCGTCGTCGACCGCCCTGCTGCCCGTCATCGTCCCGATCGCGATCCCGCTGATCGTCGACGGTGGCATCCACCCGGCGATGTTCGTCGCGGCACTGGCGGTCAGCTCGACCATCGTCGACGTGAGCCCCTTCTCGACCAACGGCGCGCTGATGCTCGCCAACCGACCCGACACGATCAGCGAGCCGGCGTACTACCGCCAGATCATCCGGTACAGCGTCATCGTCGTGGTCGCCGGACCGCTGCTGGTCTGGGCCGCGCTCGTGCTCCCGGGATGGGGGGCCTGATGGCGGGGCAGGACCTGCACGGGCAGGGGCTCGGGCAGGGCCCCCTGTCGGACCTGCTGGTCGTCGATCTGTCCCGGGCCCTCGCGGGTCCGCACGCGACGATGATGCTCGGCGACCTCGGGGCGCGGATCGTCAAGATCGAGAATCCGGCCCACGGCGACGACACCCGCGGATGGGGCCCGCCGTTCCGCTGGCCCGCCGGCGACGGGCACGTGGGGCAGCCCGACGAGGGCGACGAGGACGCCCGTGAGTCGACGTACTTCCTGTCGGCCAACCGCAACAAGGAGTCCGTCGCGCTCAACCTCAAGGACGAGCGTGACCGCGAGGTGCTGCTCGGGCTGGTCGACCGGGCCGACGTCCTCGTGGAGAACTTCCGCACGGGGGTGCTGGACCGGCTCGGCCTCGGCTTCGACACGTTGATGCAGCGCAACCCGCGCCTCGTGGTGCTGTCGATCACCGGCTTCGGCCACGACGGCCCCGAGGGCGGCCGGTCGGGGTACGACCAGATCGCGCAGGGCGAGGCCGGACTGATGTCCATCACGGGTTCGGCCGCCGACGACCCGCAGAAGGTCGGCACCCCGATCTCGGACATCCTCGGCGGGATGTACGGCGCGTACGGCCTGATGGCCGCCCTGCACGAACGGGAGCGCACCGGCAAGGGGCAGGTCGTCCGCACGTCGCTGCTCTCGGCCACGGTCGGCGTCCTCGGCTTCCAGGGCACGCGGTGGACGATCGCCGAGACGGTCGGTCGCGCCGCGGGCAACCACCACGCGTCGATCTCGCCCTACGGCCTGTTCCGGTGCGCCGATGGCGCGGTGCAGATCGCGGTCGGCAGCGAGGGGCTCTGGCAGGACTTCTGTGAAGGATTCGACCTGGACCCGGCGATGCCGGGCTTCGGCACCAACCCCGAGCGGGTCGGCCGCCGGGAGGAGACGATCGAGATCGTCGAGCAGGTCTTCGCCGACTGGCCGGCCGAGAAGCTCCTCGCCCGCCTGGCCGAGATCGGCATTCCCGCCGGCAAGGTGCGGTCGATCGACGAGGTGTTCGCCTGGGACCAGACCCGCAGCCAGGGCCTGCTGATCGACGTCGAGCACTCGACGCTCGGCGACATCCAGCTCCCCGGGCCGCCGTTGCGCTTCTTCGACGGCGACACCGAGACGACCTTCCGGGGGCACCGGGCGCCGCCGGTGCTCGACGAGCACGGTGCGGCGGTCCGCGCGTGGGTCGCGGAAGAGCGTGAGGGCCGCGATGGGTGAGAAGGTGTCGGCCCACGACCTGGTGGGTCTGGTGCTCGACGACGGCTCGTTCGAGTCGTGGGACGAGCCGATCGACCGCAGCGGATACCCCGAGCAGTACCGGGCCGAGCTCGAGCGGGCGACGGAGCGCAGCGGGGTCGACGAGTCGGTCATCACCGGCCGTGGCACCGTCAGCGGCCGGCCCGTGGCGTTCGTCGTCAACGAGTTCGGCTTCCTGGCCGGGTCGATCGGCCGTGACGCCGCCGCGCGCCTCACGGCCGCCGTCCGGCGGGCGACGGCCGAGGGTCTGCCGCTGCTCGCCTCGACCGCGTCCGGGGGCACCCGCATGCAGGAGGGGACCCCGGCGTTCGTGCGGATGGTCGACATCAGCCGGGCGATCATGGACCACCGTGCGGCGGGCCTGCCCTACCTCGTGCACCTGCGCCACCCCACGACCGGCGGGGTGTTCGCGTCCTGGGGCTCCCTGGGACACGTGACGGTCGCCGAGCCCGGAGCCCTCGTGGGTTTCCTCGGGCCCAAGGTCTACGAGCTCTTGAACGGACGGCCCTTCCCGGCCGGGGTGCAGGTCAGCGAGAACCTCGCCGACCGCGGCATCATCGACGCCGTCGTGAAGGTGCAGGACCTGCCTGCCGTCGTCGAGCAGGCGCTCGGGATCCTGCTCGATCCGGTGGGCGACCCCTCGCGGGAGCGACGTGGCGGTGAGGTCGCGACCCGCCGCGACACCTGGGCCTCGATCGAGGTCACCCGCGGGCCGGACCGCGCCGGGGTGCGGGACCTGCTGCGTCACGGCAGCGACACGACGCTGCGGCTCCAGGGCACCGACGAGGGGGAGCGGGACAGGGCGATGCTCGTCGCACTCGCGCGCGTCGACGGTGTCCCCTGCGTCGTGATCGGCCAGGACCGGACGACCCAGACCCCGGAGTCACCGATGGGTCCTGCGGCCCTGCGGGAGGCGCGCCGCGGGATGCGCCTGGCGGCCGAGCTGGGTCTGCCCCTCGTCTCGGTCATCGACACCCCGGGCGCCGAGCTGTCCCCGGAGGCCGAGCAGGGCTCGATCGCGGGGGAGATCGCGCGCTGCATCGCGACGATGTCGACGATGCAGGTGCCGACCGTGTCGGTGCTGCTGGGCGAGGGGTGCGGCGGAGGCGCGCTCGCGCTCCTGCCCGCCGACGTCACGCTCGCGACCGAGCACGCCTGGCTCTCACCGCTGCCGCCCGAGGGGGCCAGCGCGATCGTGCACGGCGACGTGGACCACGCGGCCCAGATGGCCGAGCAGCAGCGGGTCTCGGTGCTCGAGCTGCGCGCACAGGGCACGGTGCACCGCGTGCTGCCGGAGCCGGACGGCGACACGCCCGCCGCGCTCGCGGCGGCGATGGCCGCCGAGATCGGTCACGAGCTGAGACGCCTCACGACTCCGGTGCGGTCGTGAGCGCGGTGACCCAGGACTGAGGGTCCTCGACGCGCATCGCGGCGGCGTCCCCGAGCCCGTTCTCCTCCCACGTCAGGAGGAGGGCGGGCTCGGCGAACGTGCGGCCCAGGAACGTCGAGGTGACGGACGCGCCCGTGAGGGACTCGCGCGCCACCTGGACCTCGGGTCCGTTCGTCGCCGGCACCAAGGCGACGACCTCGTCGGTGCGCACCAGGGTGCCGACCGCGGGCTTCTGGTCGCGCCCGGCCGAGGCTCGACCGAGCAGCACCGCCACCTCCCGGTGACCGCCCAGCTCGCGCAGGTGACGCCGTGCCCCGCGAGTGGCGCGGAGGAACCGCCACGCCCCGAGAGCGACGACGGCCAGGACGAGGACGAGGACCGCCGCGAGGACGGTCAGGACGAGCTCGAGCACGGGCCCAGTCTGCCGCAGCCGCGACCCGTCACGGGCACGCGACCGGGATGATCAGCAGGTAGCACTGTCGCGGCGGCGGCGTCGTCGGCGCGGGCGCGGGCGTGGTCGGCGCGGGGGTCGTCGGGGCTGCCGTCGGAGCCGCCGGCGTCGGGGAGGCCGTCGCCGTCTGGGGCCGGTCGCCGCGGGTGGAGGTCGGGGTCGAGCCGGCGCTCGTCAGCGCCTCGACCTCGGTCGCGGCGTCCTCGGACGGCTCGGGACGCGCGCTCGGCACCGCCTCGGCCGTCAGGGCACCGGGCACGTCCGCCGCGGACGGCGGAGCGACCGAGACCGAGGGCCGGGCGGTCTCGGCCTCGGTGCGCGAGCTGCCCCCGCTGATCGCGTCGGACGTGAAGGCGAACGTGATGAGTGCAGCGACGGCGACCGTGGCAACGACGGTGATCGCGACGAGTCGGACCAGCCGGTTCGTGAGCAGCATGGGGGACAACCTCAGGTCGGGGGCGACGACGATCCACCTTACGGCCCGAGCGCGACGCGGGGGAGCAGAACGGGACGGACGCCTCATTCTCGTCCTGCGACGCATAGCGGGGCGTGTTAGCGTCAGGCATGCAGTTCGACGTGCACCATCACGGGACGCTGGTGCGCCCCTCGCTCGTGCTGGTCAACTCGGTGGTCGCCGCCCCCGGCGAGGCCGACGCCCTGGCGGACGTCGCCGCCGCGGGGGACTGGTTCCAGGCCGTGGTCGCGACGCTCTCGCCCGGCGACCTCGGGGACGACCTGGCGGTCGACGGCGACGGCCTCGACGCGCTTCGCGAGGTGCGCGGGGCCGTGGAGCAGATCCTGCTCGGCCGGCCGCGCGCCTCGTCGCTCGCGGTGGTGAACCGGTACGAGACCGAATCCGCGCCGTCCTGGGGGCTCGACCTGGATGCCCGCGGCGAGCTCCACGTACGACGCCGGCTCTGGGGCCCTGGCGTCGAGTCGTGGTTGGGGATCGTCGCCGCCGACTGCATCGACCTGGTCCGCGACGGCGGTCGGGCGCAGGTCGCGACGTGCGCGACACCGGACTGCCAGATCGTCCTGGTGCCCGACCACCATCGCCGCCGCTTCTGCTGCACGGCGTGCGCCCATCGCACGCGACAGGCGAGGTACCAGCGAGGCCGTGAGGGCGCCCCGGTGAGCCGCTGACGGAAGAACCTGAGATAAGCGTCAGCCATGTTCCGCGCCGGTGATGGAGGTCACGGCCGTCATGCGGCAGGATCGGGGCCATGTCAGCAGCAGGGACGCACGCGCCGCAGCAGGCCGAGGTCATCGTGGTCGGAGCAGGACTCGCAGGCCTCGTGGCCACGGCGGAGCTCGTGGAGGCCGGACGACGGGTCATCCTGGTCGACCAGGAAGGCGAGCAGGGCATCGGGGGTCAGGCGTTCTGGTCCTTCGGCGGGCTGTTCCTGGTCGACTCGCCCCAGCAGCGCCGCCTGGGCATCAAGGACTCGGTCGAGCTGGCCTGGCAGGACTGGCAGGGCAGCGCCCAGTTCGACCGCGAGGAGGACCACTGGCCCCGGCGGTGGGCCGAGGCCTACGTGAACTTCGCGGCCGGCGAGAAGCAGTCCTGGCTGCGGGAGAAGGGACACAGCGTGTTCCCGGTCGTCGGGTGGGCCGAGCGGGGCGGTGCCCTGGCCGGGGGCCACGGCAACTCGGTGCCGCGCTTCCACATCACGTGGGGGACGGGCCCGGGGATCGTCGAGCCGTTCGAGAGGATCGTCCGCGCCGGACACGAGCGCGGGCTCGTCCAGCTGGCCTTTCGGCACCGGGTGGACGGCCTGGTCGTGACCGGTGGCGCCGTCACGGGCGTCCGGGGCTCGGTGCTCGCCCCCACGAGCCTGCCCCGGGCCGAGGCCACCTCGCGCGAGATCGTGGGGGAGTTCGAGATGAGCGCGCAGGCCGTCGTCGTCACGACGGGCGGCATCGGCGGCAACCACGACCTCGTGCGCGAGCGCTGGCCCGAGCGGCTCGGCTCGCCGCCGGCCCACATGATCTCCGGTGTGCCGGCACACGTCGACGGACGCATGCTCGGCATCGCCGAGTCGGCCGGCGCGAGCAGCATCAACAGTGACCGGATGTGGCACTACGTCGAGGGCATCACGAACTTCGACCCGATCTGGCCGAGGCACGGGATCCGCATCCTCCCCGGCCCGTCGTCGATGTGGTTCGACGGCGGCGGAGATCGCCTGCCGATCCCGGCGCTTCCGGGATTCGACACGCTGGGCACGCTCAAGATCCTGCGCCAGACGGGCCACGACCACTCCTGGTTCGTGCTGACGCAGGCGATCATCGAGAAGGAGTTCGCCCTCTCGGGGCAGGAGCAGAACCCCGACCTGACCGGCAAAAGCGTGCGGGAGCTGGTGCGCCAGCGTCTCTCGAAGGGCGCCACCGGGCCGGTCGAGGCGTTCAAGAGCCGTGGCGAGGACTTCGTCGTGGCCGACACCCTCGAGGAGCTCGTCGCTGGCATGAACCGGGTGACCGGGTCAGACCTCGTCGACGCCGCCCACCTGCGCCGGCAGATCGAGGCCCGCGACCGCGAGCTCGCGAACGACTACAGCAAGGACCTCCAGGTCGTGGCGATGCGGCAGGCGCGGTCCTACCTCGGCGACAAGCTCGTCCGGGTGGCCAAGCCGCACCGGATCCTGGACCCCGCCAAGGGCCCGCTCATCGCGGTGCGGCTCCACGTGCTGACGCGCAAGTCGCTCGGCGGCCTCGAGACCAACCTGGAGTCCCAGGTGCTGCGTCCCGACGGTGAGGTCTTCGAGGGCCTGTACGCCGCGGGCGAGGTCGCCGGATTCGGCGGAGGCGGCGTGCACGGGTACAACTCGCTCGAGGGCACGTTCCTCGGCGGCTGCCTGTTCTCGGGCCGCGCCGCGGGTCGCGATCTCGCGGCGCGGCTCGGATAGGGCCGGTCTCAGGGGGCGGTGGATCCTCCACCGAATAGCGGTTCATACGGTGGAGGATCCACCGCCCACCGCCTCGGGTGGAGGACTCACCGCCCCCCCCGCGGGGAGCGAGGGCCGGGTCAGCGGTCGAAGTCGAGGACGTTGCCGAGGTCGGTGGAACGGGCCACGTCGGCCTCGGACTCGTCGTCCCAGCCGTCGTGCGGCTCGGTGTCGGGGAAGTGCCCGAGGTAGGCCATCGCCGCGTCGTGGAGCCGGCCGTTCGTGGCGATCGCGTTGGCGCCCCACGGTCCGTCCTGGCCCGCGAGCGAGGTGAACCGGCCGCCGGCCTCGCGCACGATGACGTCGAGGGCCGCCATGTCCCACAGGTTGAGCTCGGGCTCGGCGGCGATGTCGACCGCGCCCTCGGCCACGAGCACGTACGACCAGAAGTCGCCGTAGGCGCGAGTGCGCCAGCACTGGCGGGTCAGCGCGGCGAACGCCTGCGCCTTGCCGATGTCCTCCCAGCTCGGGGCCGAGCTGAACGACAGGGACGCGCTGGCGAGGTCACCGACCCGCGAGACGCGGATCTCGCGGCCGTTCATGACCGACTTGCCGGTGAACGCGCCGCTGCCCTTGTGCGCCCACCAGCGGCGACCGAGGGCCGGAGCCGACACGACGCCGGCCACGATCTCTCCCTCCTCCTCGAGCGCGATGAGCGTCGCCCAGACGGGGACGCCGCGGACGAAGTTCGAGGTGCCGTCGATCGGGTCGACGATCCACCGGCGCGAGGACGAGGCGGCGCCCTCCTGGGCGCCCCCCTCCTCGCCGAAGACGGCGTCACGGGTGCGGGCCGTCCGCAGCGTGCGGCGGATGCCCTCCTCGACGGCCCGGTCGGCCTCGGTCACCCAGGTCATGTCGGGCTTGGTCGAGACCTCCAGGTCGATCGCCCCGAAGCGATCCATCGACAGGTTGTCGGCGGAGTCGGCGAGGACGTGCGCAAGACGCAGGTCGTCAGCGTACGAGTGGGCCATGGGGCCACGGTAGTGGTCAGACCTGCTCGCGGCTCTCAAGGATGCGTCGGAACGAGGCGAGTCGCGCCGGCGCGAGGCGTCCGTCGGCGACCGCGGCGTCGAGCGCGCACTCGGGGTCGTCGCCGCCGTGATGGCATCCGCGGGGGCAGTCGCGGGTCAGGGCGTGCAGGTCGGTGAACGCGCGCACGATGTCGTCGACCTCGACGTGCGCGAGCCCGAACGAGCGGAATCCCGGGGTGTCGACGATGCGTCCGCCGCCGGGCAGATCCAGGACGATCGCCGACGTCGACGTGTGCCGACCACGGCCCGTGACGGCGTTGACGTGGCTCGTCGAGCGGAACGCGTCCGGCACGAGCTGGTTGACCAGGGTGGACTTGCCGACTCCGCTGTGCCCCAGGAGCACGCTCGTGCGGCCGGCGAGCCTCGCGCGCACCGCCGTGAGGTCGGCGCCCGGGCCGATCACGAGCACCGGCACGTCGAGCGGGGTCAGGGCGGCGATCATCTCCTCGGGCGACGCCAGGTCGGACTTGGTGAGGATCACGAGCGGGTCCATGCCCGCGTCGTACGCCGCGACGAGGCACCGGTCGACGAGGGCGGGGCGCGGCGGCGGATCGGCCAGGGCCGTGACCACGACGAGCTGATCGGCATTGGCCACGACGATGCGCTCGATCGGGTCGTCGTCGTCGGCGGTGCGCCGCAGCACCGTGGTGCGGGGGAGGACCTCGGCGATGCGCGCCAGCGTGCCCTCGTCGGCCGAGACGTCGCCGTCGAGCCGCACGAGGTCGCCCACGACGACGCCGCGGATGCTCCGGGCCTTCGCGGCCGTGACGGTCACACCCGCCTCCGCCGGGTCGTCACCGGCCTGGCCCTCCTCGACCTGCACGGTGTAGCGACCGCGGTCGACCGTGACGACCCGACCGAGCGGCAGGCTCGAGTAGTCGGGCCGTTCCTTCGTGCGGGGGCGGGTGCGCCGACGCGGGCGCTCGAAGCGCGCGTGCTCGTCGTCGTCGCGCCGGCTCATGCGTCGACCAACCGCTCCCAGACCGGGGCGAAGTTCGGGTAGGTCTTGACGGTCGTGACGACGTTCTCGACGAAGACGTCGGGCACCCGCAGGGCGAGCACCACCGCAGCGTGGGCCATGCGGTGGTCGTGGTAGGTCCGGAACACGTCGCCGTGGAGTGGCCGGGGACGGATCTCGAGGCCGTCGTCGAGCTCGTCGACGTCGCCGCCGAGCCGGGTGAACTCGGTCGCGATCGCGGCGAGCCGATCGGTCTCGTGACCACGCAGGTGGGCGATGCCCGTGAGCCGAGACGGGGTCTCGGCGAGCGCGGCGACCGCGGCGACGACGGGCGTGAGCTCGCCGAGGTCGCCGAGGTCGAGCTCGACGCCCGACAGCGTCCGCGGGCCCGTGACGACGAGATCGTCCCCGTCGCGCTCGGCGGTGCCGCCGAAGGCCACCGTGAGGTCGCGCCAGGCGTCGCCGGCCTGGTCGGTGCTGGCGGGCCAGTTGCGCACCCGCACCTCGCCGCCCGTCACGAGCGCCGCCGCGACGAAGACGCCCGCGTTGGACAGATCGGGCTCGATCTCGACGTCGAGCGGCTGCACGGGCCCGGGCTCGACGCGCCACTGCCTGTCGGTGGCGGTGATCTCGACCCCGCGCAGCCGGAGCTGCTCGACCGTCATGGCCACGTGCGGGGCCGACGGCATCGGGGGTCCGTCGTGGGCGAGCTCGAGTCCGTGGGCGAACCGCGGAGCGGCGAGCAGGAGCGCGGAGACGAACTGGCTGGAGGCGGACGCGTCGATCGTGAGGGGACCGCCGACGACCCCGCCGCGCCCGTGGACCGTGAAGGGCAGCGTGCCGCGGCCACCGTCGTCGACCTCGACGCCGAGCGCACGCATCGAGGAGATCGTGACCGCCATCGGGCGTTCGCGCGCGCGATCGTCGCCGTCGAACGTCACGGGGGCCGAGCCGAGGGTCGCCAGGATGGGGGCGAATCGCATGACCGTGCCGGCCAGTCCGCAGTCGACCGTGACGGGGTCCACGAGCGAGGGGTCGATCGGGTGCACGGTCCAGTCGATGCCGTGGCGCTCGACGCGGGCGCCGAGGGCGGTGAGCGCCCCGATCATCAGGTTGGTGTCGCGGGAGCCGAGCGCCCGGGTCAGGACCGACGGCCGCTCCGCGACCGCCGCGAGCACGAGGGCCCGGTTGGTCAGCGACTTCGACCCGGGCACGATGATCTGGCCGACCACGGGTTCACGAGGCGTGGGAGCCAGCCACGGCAGGGGTTCACTCATCGCGGGTCAGCGTAGCGCCCGCCGGTGCCGGGGCTCTCAGCGCGAGATCTGCGCGGCGACGGAGTCCTTGGCCTCGACGACCTTGTCCTTCGCGCGCCGCACCAGGATCTTCTTGTGCGGATCGGGGTCGAGCGAGGACATCAGCAGGCCGCCGAGCATCGACAGGTTCTTGAAGAAGTGGATCTGCTGGTTGGACCGCGCGGCCGGGTCCGACTCGGCCCAGAACCGGTGGCCCTGCACCGTGCTCGGCGCCAGGTTGCCGGCGAGCACGAGGGCCGAGAGGCGGGGCAGTCGGCCGGTGGCCAGGGCGGCACCGGCCACGAGGTTGATCGCCCCGTGGGCGCGCACGACGTTGGCGGGGGTCACGGGCAGCTGCGGCGCGAGCGGCGCGATCGCGTCGGAGACGGGCTGCGCGGCCGGCGCGAGAGCCGTGGCGTGGCGCAGGGAGTTGATGCCCCCCACGACGAACATCGAGGCGAGCATGGGCCGGGCCACCGTGCGCAGAACTGTCATGGTCCTTGTCTACCGCATCGCGACGAGCCGGCAACCCGTCCTCGGACCCAGGTCAGAGCAGCAGCAGGATCGCCGGGCTCAGGAACGAGGCGGTGTCGTTGGCGGGCTCGGGGTCGGCCTCGGCGGCCATCGTGACCGTGCCGGCTGGTCGGATGCCGGCGAAGGACAGAGCCAGACGCGCATCGCGGCCCGCGGCGACGGTCGTGGAGCACGTGACGCTCGAGGTCCACTGCCGGGGCGCCGCGGTGCAGCTCCAGTCCGCCGGGACCGTCCGGATCTGCACGGCCCGGTCGAAGTCGACCCGGATCGAGACCGCGCGATCGGCCGGGACCCCGCCGGTCGTGGAGCCGGTGACGGGGACCGTCATGGTCCGTTGGAGTCCCTTCCGGTCGTTGACGACGGTGGGAGCGCCGAGTGCGAAGTCCGTGCCGACCACGGGCGGGGGCGGAGGTTCCGGCGGGGTCTCGGGGTCGACGTCCCCCGGCGCGGCGGGTTCGTCGACCGTGCCGGTCTCGCCGGGTGGCGTGGGCGAGGGGTCGGGCTCGGGCGTGTCGCTCGGCTCCGGGGTCGCGTCCGACTCGGTCGGTGTCGGCGACGGCGTGGGTGACGGCGTCGGGATGGCCACCGAGGACGTCGGGGTCGGGGTGGGCCTGGTGACCCAGATGCCGTCGTCGGCGTCCGCGAGGGAGATCTCGGGCGACGGGTCGGGGAGCGGGGCCGTGACCGGAACCGTGGGCGCGTCCGTGACCGCAGCGGTGGTGGCGACGACGCCCACCGTGGCCGCCCCCGCCAGGGCTACCGTGGCCACGGCGGTCGGCGCCGACGAGACCAGGCTCGTGCCGACGGCGAGTCGTGCGGGGGCCGAGGCGACCCGGGCGCTCTCGACCAGGACCGCCTTGGTCGACAGCGCGAGTCCGGCGGCGGTGCCGCCGCCGATGACGCCGAGGCTCCCGACGGAGGCGGCCGTGCCGAGGTACCCGGTCGCCGCGGCGCCCAGCACGACGGGCCCCAGAACCGCCGCCAGGCCCGAGTTCACGTCCCGCAGCTCGAGGTACAGGCCCGTGCACCGGGCACATGTGTGGAGATGGGCCTCGACCTTGCGGGTGTCGCGCGCGGCGAGCCCGTGGCGGACGTGGGCGCCCAGCTTGGTCGTGGTCTCGCGGCACTCGGCGTCCAACGTCGGGGCGAGGTGCTGCTGGAGGTAGGCGCGGCGCAGGCCCTCGCGGGCCCGGTACACCAGGGCTGAGACGCTGTTGGGCGCCATGCCGAGCAGGGGGGCGATCTCCGCAGGATGCTGTCCCTCGACGTCGAGGTGCCAGAGCACGAGCTGCCAGCGTTCGGGCAACGACCGGAAGGCCTCGCCCGCCGCGCCGCGGTCGAACTCCATGGCGGCGGGGTCGACGAACTCGACGGCACGATCGAGCTCGGTCTCGTCGTCGGTGGACCGCTCGCGCGTGGAGGAGCGGATGGCGTCGATGTGGAGGCGTCGCACGGCCGTGAGGAGGTACGCGCGGAAGGCCTCGTCCGGCCCGCCCCCGCGCTGCAGGACGCCGAGGACCTTGAGGAAGGCCTCGGACACGAGGTCGTCGGCGCCGAGGCCCGCGACGAGCTGGCGCGAGAGCCGCTCGGCCGCCGCACGGTGGCGCTCGAAGAGCGTGCCGTACGCGTCGGTGTCGCCCGAGCGCACGGCCTCGATCAGCGCCGCGTCGGACAGGCCCTCGGGGTCGACGTGGGCGTCGACCGCGGCGGCTCGTCCCCCTGAATGACCCACGCGTCTCCTTCCCTCCCCACCAGTCAACGACCGAGACCGGGGTCGTGTCACGCAGTTTGACCAAGTCGGGACTTAGGTCCCGGACCGCCGCGTCTCGGCCCGCGCGAGAAAAAGTTCGCGAACTCGCGTCATCATCGCGGCCGTCCACCGTTCCCTGCGCAGGACAGCACGAGGTGGGAGGGCCGGATGAACGACTACGACGTCGCCACCGCCGCCTTCGCCCGTGCGGTTCGCGGTGGTCGGGAGTCCTTGGTCGACGTTGCACTCGTGGTGGGAGCGAGTGCAGCGTCGCAGGGGGTCTCGCTGGTCGAGGCGGTCGAGCGGATCGCCGAGCTCAGCCCGGGCCGCGAACCCCCGTACGTGGCAGTTCGCTCGGTGGTGGAGGCGTGGACGGGGAGCGCTCCGCCTCCGGTCACCGACGCGGACTGCCACGACCCGCTCACGGCGCTCACGTCGGTGTCGCACCTGCGGACCCGGCTCGACGACGTGTACCGGCAGGCCGGACATCGCGGTGGGGAGCCCGCGGTGTCGCACGTGCTGGTCGTCGTCGAGCTGGGGCGTCGCGGAGCCCATGGCCTCGAGGACGATCTCTGGGGTATCGAGGTCGGCCACGCGCTCGCCGTGGCGTTCCCGGCGCACGAGACCGTGGCCCGGCTCGCCCCGGACCGGTTCGCCGCGCTGACGCAGGCCGAGGACGCCGATGTCGTGGGTCTGGCCGTGCTGGCACGTCTGCTGCGCGAGGGCCTGGCCGGCGAGCCCGAGCCCCGGGTGTGGGTCGAACGGCTGCCGCACGACGGCGACGCCGTGACCTGGGTGCTGTCGCGGCTCACGGAGTAGTCGCACGGAGTAGTTGCACGCAGTAGCCGCACGCAGTAGTCGCCGGCGGCACGGTCTGCCACGCTGGGAGCATGTGCGGCCGATACGCCACGACCCGGACGTCCCAGAAGCTCAGCGACGACTTCGGGGCGACCCTTGCGGTGAGCGAGGACGAGATCGCTGCCGACTTCAACATGGCGCCCACCAAGCGCGCGCCGCTGGTCATCGCGCGGGCCGCGGACGACTCCGCCGCCACCACGCGCGAGCTGCTGACCGCGCGGTGGGGCCTGGTGCCGAGCTGGGCCAAGGACGTCTCGATCGGCAAGCGGATGATCAACGCGCGGTCCGAGACGGTCGACGAGAAGCCGTCGTTCAAGCGGGCGTTCGCACGGCGTCGCGCCGTCGTGCCGCTCGACGGCTTCTACGAGTGGTACCAGGGCCCCGACACCGGTTCCGGCAAGCCGCCCAAGCAGCCGTTCTTCATCACGGGCCACACGCCGGACGGCGGGGGCGAGGGCCTGGGGGTCGCCGGGCTCTACGAGTTCTGGAAGCCGAAGGATGCCGACGTGCCCGAGGGTGACGAGGCGGAGTGGCTCGTGACGTTCACGATCCTCACGACGGCGGCCGAGGGCGAGGACGGTCGGTTGCACGACCGCGCCCCCTGGATCGTGGCGCCGGAGCACCTCGACGCCTGGCTCGACCCGACACCCCACCCGAAGGACGACCTGTTCGCCCTGCTCCAGCCCGCGACGCCCGGCCGTCTCCAGGCGTGGCCGGTCTCGACCGCGGTCAACAACGTCCGCAACAACGGTCCGGAGCTGCTGCGACCGCTGCCCGCGGAATAGGTCCCCGACGGTCGTCGTTGACGGTCGTGAAGGAGGCACCATGCTCGTCTGTGACGCACCCGCTCGGCCGGTAGGCTCGACCCCAATGGATGACATCGACCGCACGGCTGACTCAGCCAGTGCCGACGAGACCCCGGAGCAGCGCCAGGCGCGCTTCGAGGCCGACGCCCTGCCCTACCTCGACCAGCTCTACTCGGCCGGCCTGCGGATGACCCGCAACCCGGCCGATGCCGAGGACCTCGTGCAGGAGACGTTCGCCAAGGCGTTCTCGTCGTTCCACCAGTTCCGGCCGGGCACCAACCTCAAGGCCTGGTTGTACCGGATCCTCACCAACACCTACATCAACTCCTACCGCAAGAAGCAGCGCCAGCCGCAGCAGGTCAGCGAGGACATCGAGGACTGGCAGATCGCGGCGGCCGCGGCGCACACCTCGGCCGGCCTGAAGTCGGCCGAGATGGTCGCGCTGGAGCACCTGCCCGACTCCGACGTCAAGGACGCCCTGCAGGCGCTGCCCGAGGACTTCCGCTACGCGGTGTACCTCGCCGACGTCGAGGGGTTCCCGTACAAGGAGATCGCCGAGATCATGGACACGCCCATCGGCACCGTGATGTCGCGGCTGCACCGGGGGCGCCGGCAGCTGCGCGAGCTGCTCGCCGACTACGCCCGTGACCGCGGCATGGCGGTCGCGGCTCCGGAGGTGACGTCATGACGTGCGACGGACCTGACTGCGGCGACGCGCTGCAGAATCTGTACCTGTTCATCGACCGCGAGATCGATGACGCCTCCTGCGAGGAGGTCCAGTCGCACCTCGACAGCTGCAGCGACTGCCTGACCGAGTACGACCTCGAGCAGGTCGTGCGCAGCCTCGTCTCGCGCTCCTGCCAGGAGGCGGCGCCGGAGCCACTGCGTCAGAAGGTCCTGCAGTCGATCCGCGCCGTGCAGGTCGAGATCGACGGTGCCCGGGTCACGCGCACCACGGTCACCGAGACCCGCATCATCGAGTAAGCCGGTGCTGAACGACGAAACCCCCGCCAGAGTGCGGGGGTTTCGTGTCTCACACAGAAGTCACGCGTTGGGGCGCTTGCCGTGGTTCGCGCCCTTCTTGCGGCGTGCGCGGCGCTTGCGTCCGGTCTTGCCCATGGGATCCTCCTCGAAGAATTGACCCCCCATGGTCGCACAGGTCAGAGGCGGGCGAGGAACCGCTCCCGGTCGACCACGGCCCGCACCACGGTGCCGCTCGCGACGACGGTGCCGCCGTCGCGTGCCTCGACGGCGAACGTCGCGCTGCGCTCGGTCCGCTCCGTGACCTCTGCGTGCACCTCGATCATCGCGCCGACCGGCGACGGGGCGAGGTGACGGACGTCGACGTGGGTCCCGACGCTCGTGAGCTGCGGCTCCAGCTCCAGCGCGGCCATGGTGGCGGCCTCGCACCACGCGATCACGACGGGGGTGCCGAGGACGTCCAGATCGCCGCTGCCCACCGCGCGGGCGGTGTCGTCGGCGGTGACGGTGCGGGTCAGGTCGGCCATGCGGGCGAGTCTAGGTGCCGGACCACGCGTGCCAGAGCGTCGCGTAGCGGCCGCCGGTCGCGACGAGCTCGTCGTGCGTGCCCTGCTCGACGATGCGGCCGTGGTCCATCACGACGACCCGGTCGGCGCTCTGCGCCTGCGTGAGGCGGTGGGCGACGACGAGCGCGGTGCGTCCGCGGACGATCTGCGACGCGGCGACCTCGAGATCGCGGGCGCCGGAGGACCCGGCCTCGGCGGTGGCCTCGTCCAGGACCACGTAGGGCGGGTCCAGCAGGACGACGCGCGCGAGGGCGAGCTGCTGCGCCTGGGCGCTCGTGAGGGCGTGGCCGAAGCTGCCCACCCGGGTGTCGAGCCCCTCGGGGAGCGACGTGACCCACCGACGTGCCCCGACGACCTCGAGCGCGGCCAGCAGCGCCTCGTCGTCGGCCTGGGGGGCGGCCAGGGACAGGTTCTCCCGGAGGGAGCCGGTGAAGACGTGCACCTCCTGGCTCACGACGGCGACGTGACGGCGCACGGTGGCGCTGCCGAGCTCGTCGACGGCGCGACCTGACAGGAAGGTCCGGCCGGAGGTGGGGGAGGCCAGGCCGGCGGCGATCGCAGCGACGGTCGACTTGCCGGCCCCGCTCGCGCCGACGACAGCCACCCGTTCGCCAGGCTCCACGACGAGGTCGACCCCGTGCAGGACCGGGGTGCCGGGCTCCCACTCGTGGCCGACGCCCCGCAGCTCCAGGCGGGCCGGCGCGCCGAGCGCCTCGGCGCGGTCGTCGTGCTCGGGCAGCAGCGCGACGCCGGCCAGCCGGGTCAGCGAGGCTCCGGCGGACTGCACGTCGTCGAACACGAAGAGCACGCCGCCGATGGGGTTGAACAGCCGGTGGAAGTAGAGGGCCGCCGCGGTGGCCGCGCCGACCGTGACGACGTCTTCCCGCACGAGCACGAAGCCGGCCGTCAGGACGATGACGACGCCGATCGCCTCGGCCCGGTTCATGCGGGCGCCGTACCGCATGAGCACCCAGAACGTGCGGAGCGCGAGCTCGCGGGCGTTGACCGAGGTGCGGTCGATCTCCCCCAGGGCCGGCGCCTCGCGAGCGAAGGCGCGGATCGTCGGGGCGTGCTCCAGGGTCGACATCAGCGCCTCGGCGCGCTCGCCCTGCGCGACCCGCTCGGCGCGGTACACGGGACCGGACCGGGGCAGGTACCAGCGCAGCGCGGTGACGTATCCCGGCACCGCGAGCGCGCCGGCCAGGCCGAGTCGCCAGTCGAGCGCGAACAGGCCGCCGGCCGTGAACACGATGGCCGTGAGCGAGGTCAGCAGCAGGGGCACGGCCTCGTCGAGCGAGTCGGTCACGGTACGCACGTCGTCGCCGACCCGGGCCATGACGTCGCCCGTGCCGGCCTTCTCGAGCTGGCCGGAGTCGAGGTGCAGCGAGCGGTCGAGCACGTCCTCACGCAGGTCGGCCAGCACGGGGATCGTGGCCTGGGCGAGCGCCGCGACGGCGGCGGCCGCGGCGACCGCCCCGACGGCGGCGGCGACCACGATCGCCAGCACCGGCACGGTCAGGTCGCCGGAGTCGCCACCGGCCTGGACCCGGTCGACGATCGCGCCGAGGGCCCGCGGCGCGACGATGCCGGCCGCTCCCGTGAGGAGGAACGCCGTGATCGCCAGAGCGGCCACGGCGGGGCGCCGGCGGAACCGGCGCACCAGGAGGCGGGCCGTGTCGCGGCCCGAGGCGATCGGCAAGAGCTCGCGCTGCGGGTCGTGCGCCCTCACCGGAGCACCTCCTCGCGGTACCTCGGGTCCTCCTGGAGCACGTGGTGCGGCGCGACCCGGACGACGCGTCCCTCGCGGATCCAGACGACGTGGTCGGCCGCGGCCAGGAGCGTGGGCGAGGTCGTGACGACGAGCGTCGCGGTGTCACGACCCAGTCGGGACTGCAGCCCGGTCGCGATCTGCTGCTCCGTGACCGCGTCGATCGCCGTCGTGGGGTCGCGCAGCACCAGGACGGGTGGCGCGACGGCGAGCGAGCGGGCGAGGGTGAGGCGCTGGCGCTGGCCGCCCGACAGGCTGCTGCCGCCGGACCGGACGGCGTGGTCGAGGCCGTCCGGGTGCGCCGCCACGACGTCGTGGCCCGCTGAGGCGGTCAGGACCTCGTCGAGCGTGGCGGGGTCGAGGGTGCCGTCGGGGTCGATCGCCGTGCGGATCGTCCCCTCGGGCGGGCTCGCCTCGTGCGGGACGACCAGCAGGGTCGCGCGGCGGTCGGCCGCCGCCAGCGACCGCAGGTCGACGCCCGCGATCGTGACGGCACCGCCGTCGGGGCGGACGGAGCCGTCGAGCAGCCCGATGAGCGAGTCGGCGCTGGCGGGGCGGTCGCACACGACGGCGACGAGCTGACCCGGCCCGCAGGTCAGGTCGACCTCCGTGAGGGAGCTCGTCGTGGCGCGGCGGAGCCGGAGCTCGCGCGGGACGCCCGCCGGGAGCCGGTCGGGGCCGTCGAGGATCAGGACGGGACTCGCCAACGCCGTGTGCAGGCGTCGGGCCGAGGCCGTGCTCGCGGCGAACTGGGCCGTGAGCGCGCCGAGCAGCGCGATCGGCTCGGCCAGGAACTGGGTCAGGCCGACGATCGCGACGAGCTCGCCGAGCGTCAGGTCGCCCTCCATCGCCTTCGAGCCGGCGAGCCAGGCGACGACGGCCAGGAAGAGGCCGGAGACCACCGTGGTCAGGCCGGTCATGTAGCCCCACGACCGGGCCGTCACGATGCTCGAGGCGCGGGCCGCACGACTCGACGCGCGGTAGCGGCCGCTCGCGGCGTCCTCGGCACCGATGCCCTTGATCGGGCGCAGCCCGGCGACCAGGTCGCCGCCGAGACCGGCGACCCGGGCGATCGCCGCCTGCTCGCGCTCGGTCCGGCGCGCGACGACGGGGGAGACCAGCTGCGTGATGCCCACCGTGATCGGGACGCCGAACAGGATGACGAGCGCGAGCGTGACGTCGGTGCGGGCGAGGTACACCGCCGTGGCGCCGACCGTGACGACCGAGGCCACCGTGAAGCCGAACTGGCGCACGAGCAGCGAGACCTTGTCGGCATCGGCCGTCGCGAGCGACAGCCACTCACCGGCCAGCTTCGGGTCGTCGGCGGGCAGGACCGCCTGGCCGGCGACCTCGAGCCGGATGCGGTGCGACTCGAGCTGCACCGCGCGGTTCATGAACGTCGCCCCGAACCGGTAGCCGTAGCTCAGGAAGGTGAAGATGACGGCGATCGCGAGGCACGACAGCAGGAACGGCCCGAGGTCGCCGGTCTCGACGCCGACGTCGATCGTGACGCCGATCATGACCGGGACGAGGGCCTCGCACAGCTGCCACAGCACGATCAGCGGGGTGCCGCACGCGATCAGGCCCGCATTGCGGGTGAGCGGTCCGAAGAGGATCTGCCGGGAGGTGCGCACCGTCGCCGGTGCCGTGCTGCTCTCCGTCCCCACCTGATGAGGCTACCCTCACCTGAACCGTGGGGGCAGAATGGGGGCGTGCCAGCCACAGGGATCCGCGAGCTCGAGGTGCTCCGGCGGGAGGTCGTCACTCCGCGCATGGTGCGCGTCGTCCTCGGCGGCCCCGGGCTCGCGGGCTTCGCGAGCACCACGGCGCCCGACGAGCACGTCAAGCTCGTGTTCCCCGACCCCGACGGGACGACGCGGCCGCCGGTGCTGGGCGACGACGGCGAGACCCTCGTCTGGCCGCGACCGTTCCCCGAGAACCGCGAGTACACGATCCGCCGGTTCGACGAGGCGGCCGGCGAGGTGTGGATCGACTTCGTCGTCCACCCCGGCGGACTGGCCTCCGACTGGGCCCAGCAGGCCGAGCGCGGCGAGTCGCTCTGGGTCGCCGGTCCGCGTCCCTCCGACCCGGTGCCGCCCGAGCTCGACCACCACGTGCTGCTGGCCGACCACACCGCGCTGCCGGCGGTGGCCCGGTGGCTCGAGGAGCTCCGCGACGGCGTCGACGCCCAGGTAGCCGTCCTCGTGCCCGATGCCGCTGAGGAGCAGGACCTCGCGGTCCGCCCCGGGGTGTCGGTCGTGTGGCTGCACCTCGACGACCCCGACGTCGCTGCCGCAGGCGATGACGTACTGGGCCGCCACCTCGACGCCCTGGACCTCCCCGGCGACGGGCGGGTGTTCCTCTGGGCGGCCGGAGAGGCCGGCGTGCTCAAGCCGGTCCGTCGCTGGGCCCGGGCCCACGGTTTCGCCCGCGGCACGTGCGACATCGCCGGCTACTGGCGCAAGGAGCGCACCACCGCCGTCCGCACCACCCGCCGCTGAATTGCCGCTCGCGAGAGAGTTTGTTGGTGGTCAGGAGAGAGTTTGTTGGTGGTCACGGGCGAGTTTGTTGCTGCCGGACGCGCCCGAGCTAGATGCCGAAGGTGGCCCGCGGGTAGGCGGCGTCGACGTCGGTCAGCACGTTGACGAGGTACGGGACGCCGGAGGCGAAGGCGCGGTCGATCGCCGGACCGATCTCCTTCGGGTCGCTCACGAGCTCACCGCCGCCGCCCAGCGCCGTGACGACCTGGTCGTACCGGGTGCCCGGCGCAAGGTCGGCGGCGACGTCGTAGCCGTAGAGCATCTGCATCGGGCCCTTCTCCAGGCCCCAGGCGCTGTTGTTGCCCACGATCATGACGACCGGCAGGTTGTGGCGCACGAGCGTGTCGACGTCGATCAGCGACATGCCGGCGGCGCCGTCGCCGAACAGCAGCACGACCTGGCTCGACGGACGCGCGATGCGGGCCGCCATCGCGGCGCCGAGGCCGGCGCCGAGGCAGCCGTAGGGGCCCGGGTCGAGCCATCCGCCCGGGCGGCTCGGCTCGACGAACTTGCCGGCGAAGGAGACGAAGTCGCCGCCGTCGCCGATCACGACCGCGTCGTCGGCCAGGCGGGGCAGCAGCTCGCCGTAGATGCGCGCGGGGTGGATCGGGTCGGCGGTGGCGGTGAGCAGGGCATTGTCGCGCTCCACACCGGCCTTGACCTGGTCCTGCAGGTCGGCGAGCCACGCCGACCAGTCGGGCTTGGCCCCGGTCGAGGACTGCAGGCCGGCGAGCACGCCGTCGAGGACGCGCGTCAGGTCACCCGAGGCGCTCGCGGCCAGCTCGGCGTGCGTGGAGACCTGCGCGGGGGAGTCGGCCAGGTGGACGACGCGCGCCGGCGTCGTGTCGTCCTTGCCGCCGAACACGCCGTAGCCGAGGCGGAAGTCGAGCGGGGTGCCCACGACGACCACGAGGTCGGCACCGCCCAGCGCGGCCGAGCGGGCCTTCGTGACCAGCTGGGAGTGGCCGCCGGGCACGATGCCGCGGCCCATGCCGTTGGCGATGACGGGGATGCCGGTCTCGGTCACGAGCCGCAGGGCGGCGTCCTCCGCGCCGTCGGCCCACACGTCGGTGCCGAGGATCAGCAGCGGACGCTCGGCCTTCGCGAGGAGACCGGCGACCTTCGCCACCGCGCCTGCGTCCGGCTCGATCGGGTCGGCGGGGCCGGTGACGGTGTGCCGCGCCGCGGTGTCGAAGAACTGGTCCATCGGGACGTCGAGGAAGGCCGGCCCGCGGTGCGAGGAGCCGGCGACGCGAAAGGCCTCGTCGACGGTGGGGCCGATGTCGGCGGTCGTGCGGGCGGTCGTGGAGAGCGCCGTGATGGTCTGCAGGATCGGCGGGTGGTCGAGCTCCTGCAGGCTGCCCTGCCCCCAGCGGTTCTCGGGCGCACGGCCGCCGATCACGACGAGCGGGGAGCCGGCGAACTGCGCCTGGGCGATGGGGCTGACGCCGTTGGTGACACCGGGGCCGGCCGTCAGCACCGCGAGGCCCGGGGTGCGGGTGAGCTTGCCGATGGCCTCGGCCGCGAACACCGCCGAGGGCTCGTGGCGGACGTCGATGATGGGCATCGGCGGGTCGGCGTTCACGGCACCGTCGTACATCGGGAAGACGTGCGCGCCCGAGAGCGTGAACATCGCCTCGACGCCGTGTGCCCGCGCGACCTCGGTCGCGATCACCCCACCATGTACCGGCTCGTCAGTCATGTGACGGAGGTTACAAGGTGGTGGGGCGGGTGGTGGGCACCGGCGTGCGGGACGTCGGACGGTACAGCCACGGGCTCTCGGCCCGGATCTGGTCGAGCACCGCGAGCAGCAGGTCGGCGCGGTCGGCCGGCTGCTCGGCGAAGAGGTCGACGTCGCCGCGCAGGTCCGGTCGGCCTTGCACGCCGAGCGCGAGCTGCAGGTGCAGGGCGCGCAGGAACGCCGAGGTGTTGCGGGCCTCCGTGGTGGGCCACTCGGCGTCGAGGTGACCTCGGGTGCGTGGGGGCTGCAGCCCGGCACCGAGTCGCGCCAGCCACGGCTCGACCAACGACGTGTCCAGCGCGTTGCGGTGCAGCAGGGTCATGACGGCGAACGCCAGTCGGTCGTCCTCGCCGTGCCGCCAGGCGTAGGCGGTGGGCGCCAGGACGCGGTCGGCCACGACGTCGAGCAGGACCGTGAGCTCGAGCGCGCCGAAGTGCCGCGAGCGCGCGAGAGCGGCGAGCAGGTCGGCGCCGTGGGCGATCGCGTGCGCCCAGCCGATCTCCGGGATCCAGCCGCGGTGGTCGAACTCGCGGACGTACCAGCTCGTCGCCGCATCGCCCCAGGCCAGCACCGACGCGGACTGCACGAGGCCGACGTCGTTGTCGCGGCCGACGATCTCGGCGAGCATGAGGGCGCTGTAGGAGCGGCGGATCACCGAGGAGTCGCCGTCGTGGCCCAGCCCGTGGCCCAGGCCCGAGACGATCCCGTCACCGAGCCCGCTGAGCAGGTCGTCGTACACGCCGCGCTGCAGCCAGGCGGTGAGGATGGGGTACGCGAGCTCCTCGCGCAGCCGCGGCGACGGGTCGCCGAGCATCTGCACGAGCTCGGCGGTCATCTCGTCGAGCGGCCGGTCGGTGGGGACGTCCATGCCCGTGGTGCGGATGGACAGCCAGGTCGACTCGGACATCGCCCCCATCGTGCCACGTACGCTGGACCCGTGGGCCAGCTCGAGGACATGACGCGCTCGCGGAGCACCGTGTCCGCCGAGGACGCCCGCTGGCTCTACGCGCTCGTCGCCGACTGGCAGCTGATCGCCGATCTGGCCTTCTCCGACCTGGTGCTGTGGGTGCCGGAGGCGGAGGAGGCGGGGGTCTGTGCCGTCGCTCAGGTCCGCCCGACGACCGGTCCGACGGCTCTGCTGGAGGACGTCGTCGGGGTGTCCCTGCCGTCGGGGTCGGCTCCTCTCGTCGAGCGTGCCCTGACCGAGGGCGTCACGGTCGACGGCGAGGTCGACGACGCGGGCCGGTCGACGCAGTACGTGCCGGTGCGTCACGGCAGCCGTGTCGTGGCGGTCGTCGAGCGCCGCCGGGAGGCGCCCGGCCTGCGCAGCGCCGGCGCCCTGGAGTCGGCCTACCTGGACGTCGCGGGTGACCTGCTCGAGATGATCCGCACGGGAAAGTTCCCGGAGTCGGCCGACCGGTCGGCGGTCGTCGACCTGCTGCGGGTGGGTGACGGGTTCGTCCGGACCGAGCCCGACGGTCTGGTGCGCTTCGCCAGCCCGAACGCGCTCTCGGCGTACCGGCGGCTGGGCCTCGTGGGCGACCTCGTCGGCACCCGGCTGGTCGACGTCACCGCGGGCCTGATGGACCGTCGCACGCCGCGGCACGCCGTTCCCGGCCTCCTCGTGGGACTCGAGGGCGGATCGGGCGAGCTCGAGAACGCGGCCGCCTCGCTGCGGGTGCGTCGCATCCCGCTGACCTCGTCGGGCCGTCCGGCCGGAGCACTGATCCTGCTGCGCGACGTCACGGAGCTGCGCCTGCGTGAGCGCGAGCTGATGACGAAGGACGCGACGATCCGCGAGATCCACCATCGCGTCAAGAACAACCTGCAGACCGTCGCGGCCCTGCTGCGCCTGCAGGCGCGGCGCATGTCGACCGACGAGGCCCGTCACGCTCTCCAGGAGGCGGAACGCCGGGTCGGCTCGATCGCGCTGGTCCACGAGACGCTGAGCCAGTCGTTCGGCGACGTGGTCGACTTCGACGACATCGCCGACCGGCTCCTGCGGACGGTGCTGGACGTCACGGGGGAGCGGTCGATCCACGCGACCCGCATCGGCTCGTTCGGTCAGCTCTCGGGCGACGTCGCGACGCCGCTGTCGATGGTGCTGACCGAGCTGATCCAGAACGCCGCCGAGCACGCCTTCGGGGACGAAGGTGGGCAGATCACGGTGGCGGCCAATCGCATCCGCGACCGGATCCGCCTGCGCGTGAGCGACGACGGGGTGGGCATGCCCGAGGGATTCCGTACGGGCGACAGCCTCGGACTGTCGATCGTCACGGCGCTCGTGCAGACCGAGCTCGACGGGACGCTGACGTTCGAGCAGCGGCCGAGCGGGGGCACGACCGTCTCGATCACGCTGGACGCGTGAGGCGCGAGCGGGTCAGGCCGTGCGGATGCGGGCACGGGCGTTGCGGCGCTTCAGCGCGCGGCGCTCGTCCTCGCTGAGACCGCCCCAGACCCCGTGGTCCTGACCGGACTCCAGGGCCCAGGTGAGGCACTGGTCGCTGACGTCGCACCGGCGGCAGACGAGCTTGGCCTCCTCGATCTGCATGATCGCGGGGCCGGTGTTGCCGATGGGGAAGAAGAGCTCCGGGTCCTCGTCGAGGCAGGCCGACTTGTGGCGCCAATCCATGGCGGATGCTCCTTCCCGAGTACTTCGGGTAGCGATGTGAAAAGTAAAGTCTGGCGCGGGGGATCTTGTCCAGGTGTCCGAGGGGAAATCCCCGGTGAACGCGCCTGGTCATCATGGTTTCAACAAACCGGACTGTTTACAAGGATGTAGCAATCCGGATCGTGTCTGATCGGTCACACAGGCCGTCCTCACTCGCTGCCCGGAGCGGGTTCCGTAGGCTGTCGGGGTGTCCGAGTCCTGGTCCCCGACCGTCCGTCGTCTGCTCGCCGTAGCCGCCGTCGTGGTCACGCTGGAGGCGGCGGCGGTCATCGCGCTGGCGGTCGCCGACCTGGCCTCGATCGACGGGGGTCGTATCGCGATCGGCGTCGGCGTCGCGGTGTTCTTCCTGCTCTACGGCGGCACGCAGCTCGTGGCCGCCGTGCTGCTGCTGCGAGGTCGCGCGGGGGCCCGCGGCCCGATCGTGGCCACCCAGCTGCTCCAGCTGCTGATCGCCTGGAGCCTGCGCGACGTCGACGCGGACGTCCTCGTGATCCGCCACCTCCCGCTCGGCGCCGGCCTGGCGGCGATCCTCGTGCTCGTCTGCGTCCTCGCGCCCCCGGTCAACCGCGCCATCGCGGAGCGGGAGGCCACCGATGGGGTCTGATCGGCGGCAGCACCGGCCTGTGGCACGATGGTCGCCGGGCACGACCTGCCCCGTTCCGGGCGCTTCGCGCCTCCTGCTCCGCCGAGGCTCGATCCCTCCGGTGTCCTGAGCCGCACGACTCAGTCGTTCCCTTCTCCCAGACTCGAGCCCTACTTCAGACATGGTTGCCACCGACATCGACATCACGACCCCGCTCGACCCCGACGACCCCGTCTTCTCGCTGCACCGCGGCGGGAAGATGGCGATCGCCGCAACGGTCCCGCTGCGCGACGCCGCCGACCTCTCCATGTCGTACACCCCGGGGGTCGCCCGGGTGTGCGAGGCGATCCACACCGACCCGGAGATGGCCCACGAGTACACGTGGGTCTCCAACACCGTCGCCGTCGTGACCGACGGCACCGCGGTCCTGGGGCTCGGTGACATCGGTGCTGCGGCGTCGATGCCGGTCATGGAGGGCAAGGCCGTGCTGTTCAAGCAGTTCGGCGGTGTCGACGCGATCCCGATCGCCCTGGCCACGACCGACGTCGACGAGATCGTCGACACCGTGGCCCGGCTTGCTCCCTCCTTCGGCGGCATCAACCTGGAGGACATCTCGGCGCCGCGGTGCTTCGAGATCGAGCAGCGGCTCATCGAGCGCCTCGACATCCCGGTGTTCCACGACGACCAGCACGGCACCGCCGTCGTCACGCTGGCGGCGCTGATCAACGCGGTGCGGCTCACCGAGCGCGACATGGGCGAGCTCAAGGTCGTCATCTCGGGCGCGGGCGCGGCCGGTGTGGCGATCATGAAGATTCTGCAGGCCGCGGGTGTGCGCCGCATCCAGGTCACCGACCGCGCGGGCGTGATCCACGCCGGCCGCACCGACCTGAACGCCGCGAAGCAGTGGATCGCCGACCAGTCGGCCGACTACGCCCGTCCGGGCACGATCGTCGACGCCCTGCACGGGGCCGACGTCTACATCGGGGTCTCCGGCGGCACGACGCCCGAGGAGGGCATCGCCCAGATGGCGCCGGACGCGATCATCTTCGCGATGGCCAACCCGACGCCCGAGGTCCACCCGGAGGTCGCCCACCGCTACGCCCGCGTCGTGGCCACGGGTCGCTCGGACTTCCCGAACCAGATCAACAACGTCCTGGTGTTCCCGGGCATCTTCCGCGGTGCGCTCGACGTGCGGGCCACCCGCATCACCGAGGGCATGAAGCTGGCCGCTGCCCAGGCGATCGCCGACCTCGTGGGCGACGACCTGCACGAGGGCTACGTCATCCCCTCGCCGTTCGACCCGCGCGTGGCCCAGGCCGTGTCGCGGGCCGTCACCGACACCGCCCGCCGTGAGGGCGTGGCGCGCCGCCCGTACTGAGCCGTCTCCGCACCGAAGACAAGAAGGGTCTGACTCGCATGTTCGCCGTCTACGCCGGAACCATCAACCCCGACGACCCGTTGGCCGGACTCGTCGTGGGGGAGCGCCCCGAGCCCGAGGTGCCGGACGGCTGGACGACGGTCACGGTCAAGGCAGCCTCGATCAACCACCACGACGTGTGGAGCCTGCGCGGCGTGGGCTTGAAGGCCGAGTCGCTGCCCATGATCCTCGGCTGTGACGCGGCGGGGTACGACGAGGAGGGCAACGAGGTGCTCGTGCACTCGGTCATCAGCGACCCGTCGTGGCGCGGTGACGAGACGCTCGACCCGAAGCGGTCGCTGCTCTCGGAGCGGCACCCGGGCACGTTCGCGGACCAGGTCGCGGTCCCGCGCCGCAACGTCGTGCCGAAGCCGGCCGGCCTGTCGTTCGAGGAGGCCGCGTGCCTGCCGACCGCGTGGCTCACGGCGTACCGCATGCTCTTCACGCAGTCGGACCTCAAGCAGGGCGACACGGTGCTCGTCCAGGGCGCCGGCGGTGGTGTCGCGACCGCGCTCATCTCGCTCGCGCGCGCGGCGGGCTTCCGCGTCTATGCCACGAGCCGCGACGAGGACAAGCGCGCCAAGGCCCTCGAGATCGGGGCGCACGAGGTCTTCGAGTCCGGCGCCCGGCTCCCCACCAAGGTCGACGCGGTGATGGAGACTGTGGGTGCTGCCACGTGGTCGCACTCGGTGCGCTCGATGCGTCCGGGCGGCACGATCGTGATCTCCGGTGCCACCTCCGGTGACGCGCCCCCGGCCGAGCTCACGCGGATCTTCTTCCAGCAGATGCGCGTCCACGGCTCGACGATGGGCACCCGCGACGAGCTGCACCGGCTGGCGCAGTTCCTCGACGTCACGGGCCTGCGTCCGTTGATCGACTCGGTCATCCCGATGGAGCAGGCGGCCGACGGCCTGGCCAAGGTCATCGACGGCTCGCTGTTCGGCAAGATCGTCCTGACGCGCTGATCCGCCGGCGATCCGCCGGCGCGGCTACTGCCCGGACCTGACGTGCATGCGCTCGCCCTGCGGGCCGAACAGGCCGAGGATCTCGGCGGGGATGTCGCCACGGTTGGCCACGACGTGGGGGATGCGGGTGTCGAACTCGACGACCTCGCCCGGCCCGACGTCGGTGACCTTCCCGGCGAGCTCCAGGTGCAGGCGACCGGACAGGACGTAGATCCACTCGTAGCCCTCGTGCACCCCTGGTTCGTAGGGCTCGGGCGGGTCGTGCGGCGGGATGATGATCTTGAAGGCCTGCAAGCCGCCCGGGCGTCGCGTCAGCGGGATGAAGGTGCGTCCGTGACGCACGACGGGCTTGGCGCGGACCCGTGGGTCGCCGGTCTCGGGAGCGTCGACGAGCTCGTCGAGCGGCACCTGGTGCACGCGCGAGAGCGGCAGCAGGAGCTCCAGGGTCGGGCGGCGCTGGCCTGACTCCAACCGCGAGAGCGTGCTGACGGAGATGCCGGTGTCGTCGGCGAGGTCGGCGAGGGTCGCGCCCCGGGCGACGCGCAGGGCACGCAGTCGTGGTCCCACGCCGTCCAGCACCTGCTCGATCTGCTCGTCCATGGATCCGACCTTGCCATATCGGCAAAGAAAGTTGCCGGAAGGCGCTTGTCGGGAGGAGAGTGGCGACATGAGCCAGCACCAGCACGATCATGACGACGCCCCCGACTACTTCGAGCAGGCCGGCTGGGACGAGCGCTACTCCGGCCCCGAGAAGATCTGGAGCGGGAAGCCGAACCCGCAGCTCGTCGCCGAGGTGTCAGGCCTGACGCCGGGCACCGCGATGGACCTCGGCTGCGGGGAGGGCGGCGACGTCATCTGGCTCGCGCAGCAGGGCTGGACCGTGACCGGTGCCGACTTCTCGCCCGAGGGTCTCGCCCGCGCGTCGCGGCACGCCACGGAGGCCGGGGTGGGCGACCGCACCGACTGGTGGCAGGTCGACGCCCGGATCTTCGACGCCGGCGGCCGGCAGTTCGACCTCGTGACGACGCACTTCCTGCACCCCGGTGGCGCGATGGTGGACGTCGTCGGACGGCTGACGGCTGCCGTCGCCCCCGGAGGTCACCTGCTCGTCGTCGGCCACGCCCCGTCGGAGGTGTTCGAGCAGCTCTCCCGCAAGCAGCACGACGCCATGTGGCACGCGGCCGACCTGCTCCCCGCGTTGACCGACGACTTCGAGGTGCTCGTCGTGGAGGACCGGCCGCGAGTCGCGGAGCGCGATGGGACGACGACGGAGATCGAGGACGCGACCCTGCTGGCCCGGCGCCGCTGATCACCCCGGTGGTCGAGTGCTCGCGAGCT
>NZ_JAGLCD010000011.1 GCF_023146395.1 Aeromicrobium sp.
AGATC
Organism: Aeromicrobium sp.; assembly: GCF_023146395.1. GTDB lineage: Bacteria > Actinomycetota > Actinomycetes > Propionibacteriales > Nocardioidaceae > Aeromicrobium. The sequence goes on from NZ_JAGLCD010000011.1 coordinate 6, forward strand.
GTCTGGTTGCAGAGCACGGGCGTCTCGACGGGCTACGTCGAGGCTGACGGGTCGCGGACGTTCCGCGGGTCCGAGCCGGTGCTGCGTGAGCAGATGGCGGCCTTCCTCTCCCGCTACGACGAGCAGGCCACCACCTCCGCGGGATGATGGCCGCACGATGACGGACACGGGCCGCGAGCACCAGGTGCTCGCGGCCCGTGCCGTCCCTCAGAGACCGAGGGCTGCGGCGAGGTCGGCGCGGATCGCCTCGAGCGTGGTCGCGGCCCGGTCGCGGGCTGCGGCGAGGTCGTCCCCTGCAGGCTCGACGACCTCGAGGTAGCACTTGAGCTTGGGCTCGGTGCCCGACGGGCGGCAGATGACGCGTGTGCCCTCGCCCAGGCCCAGCCGGATGCCGTCGGTCGGCGGCAGCCCGCGATAGCCCTCCGCGAGGTCGTCGACCGACGTGACCTCGAGACCGGCGAGCACTGCTGGGGGTGAAGTGCGCAGCGTGGTCATCGCGGTGGCGATGATCGCCAGGTCGTCGACCCGCACCGAGAGCTGGCCCGTCGCGTGAACGCCGTGCTCCCGGTGCAGCTCGTCGATGCGGTCCAGCAAGGTGCGGCCCTGGGTCCGCAGCTCGGCGGCGAGCGCCAGGACCGAGAGCGCGGCGGTGACGCCGTCCTTGTCACGCGCGATCGCCGGGGCGACGCTGTAGCCCAGCGCCTCCTCGTAGCCGAACGCGAGGTCCGGGATCTTGCCGATCCACTTGAACCCCGTGAGGGTCTGCTGCCAGGTCCTGCCGTGGGCGGCGGCCAGACGGCCGAGCAGGTCCGACGAGACGATCGAGGACGCGTAGGTGCCCGGCGTCCCGCGACGCAGCAGCAGGTCGGCCAGCAGGGCCCCGACCTCGTCGCCGGTCAGCATGCGCCAGTCGTCGGGCCCCGTGGGCACTGCCACGGCGCACCGGTCGGCGTCGGGATCGTTGGCGATCACCAGATCGGCCGCCGACGACCGCGCCAGCGCCAGCGCGAGGTCCATCGCCCCGGGCTCCTCCGGATTGGGGAAGGCGACGGTCGGAAAGTCCGGGTCCGGCTCGGCCTGGTCCGGCACGGGCAGGAGGGCGGGGAAGCCGGCCGCCTCGACGGCGCGCTCGAGCGTGCGCAGGCCCACCCCGTGGATGGGTGTGTAGACCGCCGTGACCTCACGGGGGCCGGGTGGGACGGTCGCGGCGGCCGCCGCGACGTAGGCGCCGGCGACCTCGGCTCCGGCCACCTCGTAGTCGTCGGAGCGCGGCAGCTCGTCGACCCGCCCGACGCGGTCGATCGCGGCGGAGATGTCGGTGTCGGCCGGCGGCACGATCTGACTGGTGTCGCCCAGGTAGACCTTGTAGCCGTTGTCGCGCGGGGGGTTGTGCGAGGCCGTGACCATGACGCCGGCGCTGAGGCCGAGGTGGCCGATCGCGAAGGCCAGCACGGGGGTGGGGAGGGGCTCGGGAAGAAGGACCGCACGGACACCTGCTCCGGCGAGGATCTCGGCGGTGTCGCGCGCGAAGACGTCGGAGTTGTGCCGGGCGTCGAAGCCGATGACCGCCGACGGTGCCGCTTCGTGCTCGAGCAGGTACGCGGCCAGGCCCGCGGCAGCCTGGGCCACCACGACCCGGTTCATCCGCTGCGGGCCGGCCCCGAGCTCCCCGCGCAGGCCCGCGGTGCCGAACTCCAGGCGGCCGGAGAACCGCGCCCGGACCTCGGCCTCGGCACCGGCGTCGAGCAGGTCCCGGAGCTCGTCGCGTGTCTGCGGGTCGGGGTCCTGATCGATCCAGGCGAGCGCCCGTTGCTGCAGATCGGTGTCCATGCTCAGATTCGCGTCAGGACGTCGGCGAGGAGTCCGCCCATGCGGGTGGCGGCCAGGCGGCCGGCCTCCAAGACCTCCTCGTGGTTCAGCGGCTCGCCGGTCGTGCCTGCGGCGTGGTTCGTGACCAGGGAGATGCCCAGCACCTCCAGCCCGGCCTCGCGCGCCGCGATGGCCTCCAGGGCCGTCGACATGCCGACGAGGTGGCCGCCGACCGCCCGGATCATGCCGATCTCGGCCGGCGTCTCGTAGTGCGGCCCGGTGACCTGGGCGTACACGCCCTCGGCGAGCGTCGGGTCGATCTCGCGCACGAGGTCGCGCAGGCGCCGGGAGTACACCTCGGTCAGGTCGACGAACGTGGCGCCGACCAGCGGTGAGGACGCGGTCAGGTTGATGTGGTCGCTGATGAGCACGGGCGTGCCGGGCGTCCACTCGGGCACGAGCCCGCCGCACCCGTTGGTCAGCACGAGACTGCGCACGCCGGCCGCTGCGGCCGTGCGCACGCCGTGCACGACCGCCTCGACTCCCTTGCCCTCGTAGAAGTGCGTGCGGCCCAGGAAGACGAGCGCGCGGCGGTCACCGAGCCGCAGCGAGCGGACCGTCCCACCGTGACCGGCCACGGCAGGGGCGCTGAAGCCGGGGAGGTCGGCCAGGGGGACCTCGTGCTCGGGATCGCCGAGTGCGTCGGCGGCCGGCATCCAGCCCGAGCCCATGACCACGGCGACGTCGTGGTCACCGCCTCCGGTGCGCTCGCGGAGGACGTCAGCAGCGCGCTCGGCACTTTCGTAGGGGTTCACCGAGCCACCGTACGACAGAGGAGCGGCGCGGTGGCGCAGCGAGGAGCCCTGCTGGACCGGTCGTGTCCCGTACCCTGGAGTGGTGCCGAAGATCGTGGGTGACACGCTCGCTGCCCATCGGGCGCAGGTGAGGTCCCAGGTGTTCGAGGCCTTCATCGCCCTGATGGAGGAGCGCGGCTACGCCGCCATCACGCTGAGCGACATCGCGGCACGCGCGGGGGTCGGTCGCACGGCGTTCTACAACCACTTCCGCGACAAGGAAGCCGTCGTCGTCGGGCTCGCCCTGCACGAGACCACGGAGTACGTCACGTCCGCCCGTGCCGCGCTCGTCGGGTCGAGGACGCCCGTGGAGTCCCTGCGCCTGTACGTCCGCCACCACATCGAGCGCCAGGGCGATCTGCACTTCGGCTTCGGCCCCGAGCTGTGGGGTCTCTTGTCGCCCGCGGCCCTCGCTCAGATGCGCGACCACGTCGTGGAGGTCGAGGCGGTGCTGCTGGAGATCCTCCAGCAGGGGTGCGACACCGGGCTGTTCGCGGTCGACGACCTCCCGGCCGCGGTCGCGCTGATCAACGCCTGCCTGCAGCCGCGGCGCCTCGATCCCGAGACGGTCGCCGACTTCGTGAGCCGGGCCGTTCGCGCCTGACGCCCGGCCGACCCGACGACGAGCGGGGTGGCCCGGTCTCCGGACCACCCCGCACGGGTCGTGCCGTCAGATCAGCTCGGCAGGCGGTCGAACCGGAACAGGAACGCGGCCATCTGCTCGCGCAGGACCGGGGCCGAGCCCTGGAACGTGCCGTCGGGGTAGCCCGTCGTGATCTCGGTCGACGCGAGCCAGGTGATCTCCCGGTAGAACGGGTGGCTCGTGGGGACGTCGGAGAACGGCGAGGCGGCCGGCGGCGTGAACTCGGGCTCGTCGGCCAGGCGGTACAGGAACGCCGCCATCTGCTCGCGCAGCACCGGCGCGCTGGGGCGGAACGTGTTGCCCGCGTAGCCCGTCGTGATCCCCTGGTCGGCCAGCCACGCGATGTGGCGGCTGAAGGCATGACCGGACGGGACGTCGGCGAACGTCGCGAGCGGGGCACTCTCGGCGGGGTTGGCGCCGTCGTTCGTGTAGCGGTAGAGGAAGGCCGCCATCTGCTCACGCAGCACCGACTCCGACCCGCGGTAGGCGAACGTGCCGTCGCCGTTGGCGTAGCCCGTCGTGATGCCCTGGGTGGACAGCCAGGTGATCTCGTCCGCGAATGGCGCCCCCAGCAGGTCGGTGAACGGCGGCTCCGGGTCCGGGTCGCTGGCGAACGTGACCGGCACGAGGACCTCGCCGACCGAGGTCTTGCCACCGCTGGCGGGGTAGACCGCGACGCCGTACTGCGTCGTGGCGCCGGCGGACGCGATCTCGTCGATCGCGTCCTTGTCGAGCTCGAGCGTCGTCGAGAACGAACCGTTCTCGGCGAGGACCGTGTTCTGCCCGTTCGGGGCCACGTAGCCGTTCGAGGCCGGATTGGCCCACTTCGTCAGCGCGACGTTGCCGGCGTCGACCGAGCGCGTCGACCCGGCGGCGCCCGCCGAAGGCTGCCAGACCTCGGCGAACTTGCCGAACGCGACGTAGTAGCCACCGGACTTGCCGCACGGCGCCGGCGGGCCGGCCGCGCACACGGGCGCACGGGTGGCCTGCGACAGCTCGGGCAGGAAGTTCGTGCCGGTCACCGTGACGGTCACGGTGTCCTCAGTCGGATCCACGACGGTCTCGCTGACCGTGACGGTCGGGGTCGTGGTGTCGAAGTCGACGTCGAACGGCAGAGCCGGCTTGGTGTCCTGCTTGCCGCCGCAGCCGGTCGAGTAGAAGTGCGACACGACGGCCGTCTCGTCGATCGCGTCGATGAACTCCTGCGGCCAGGAGCCCCACCAGCCGGTGCTGCCGTTCGCGGCGGTGCAGCTCGTGTCCTGTCCGGGGAGGCCGTTCGTGACGCCTTGGTAGTCGGGGGTGACCCGGATGGCGTTGTCCTGTCCCACGGCGACGTCACCCGCACCGAAGCTGGCGAGCGTCACGCGGCCGAAGGACTCGGCCGGGAACTCGTTGCCACCCTGGTCGATGCCGGCACCGATCGTGAAGTCGAACGTCAGGGACCCCGAACCGTCGGCGTTGATCGTCAGCTGGGGGTCGGTGTAGATCTCGTCGGGTGCGCCGAACTGCGGCGGGTAGGCGTTGACCGTGTACGAGCCGTCCCACGTGACGGTGGTGCTGCCGTCGGCCTTGCGGGTACCGGTGCCCTCGCTGAACTTGACGGCGTTGGGCGCCTTGCCGGCCTTGGAGGTCGGGAACGAGGTCGCCGGGACCGGATCGACGAGGTACTCGGTCTGTGGGTGGGGGTTGGGCGTCGCGCCGACGTTGCCCTCGAGGTACGTGGCGTCGCCGGTGAAGTCCGTGAACGTCCACGGACCGAAGATGCCGTCCTGGGCGTAGCCGCTGACGCCCCAGACGAAGGTGGCGTCGCTGATGGCGCTGGCGGGGGACGCGACGGTCGACGCCGCTGCCGCCGCGCTCGGCGTCGTCGCCATGACGAGGCCTCCCGTGGCGAGCGTCGCGGCGAAGGCCGTGGCCACCGCGCGACGCAGTCTGGTGCTGGACATGTCGTGCCTTTCTCGAGGGGTGCCGGGGTACCGGCCTGGGGGATAAGCGGGGGAGGGAAGAGCGATCACGCACGCGGCCGCAGTCGGTGCGCGTACACCGCCGAAGCGGTGACCGTCGAGGCGGCCATCGTCAGGAGAGCCGCTGCCAGCAGCCACCACACGAGCTGGTCGGACACCGGCACCTGGCCGAGCACCCAGCCGTGGTCACCCGCGGACTGGTACGCCGCCGGTGCCGGCGGTGGCGCTGGGACCGTCGCTACCGGGGCCACTCGCGGCGCCGCGGCCCGGGGGGTGCTGCGCGGCGGAGGGGTGAGGATCGAGTTCACCGGCGCGACCGGGTTCGACACGACCGGCACCACGGGGGCGGGCGGCAGCATCGCGGGATCGACGAGGACCGTCACGGGCAGTGCGGCCTTGAACCGGTCGGTGGATCCACCGCTGGAGAACCAGTACGACGCTGCTCCGGCCTCCTGCTGGAACTCGATGAAGTCGGTCGGGAAGGATCCGGCGTCCGCCCCGGTGCGAACCTGCTCGGGCAGGCCGTTGAGGACCCCCGCATAGTCGGGCGTGGCCTGCAGCACGCCGTCGGCGCTGATCGTGGCGTCCGAGAACGTGGCGACCGTGACACGGCGTGGGGCGACCGAGCCCCACTGCGTCGGGTCGAGCTGCGACGAGGCGAACCCGGACAGCTCCGCGGTCAACGTGCCGCTGCCGCCGGTGATGTCGAGCGTCGGGTCGCTGAGGTAGAAGAAGCTCATGCCGGAGTAGTAGACGACCGTGACGTCGCCGTCCCAGGTCAGTGACATGGCGCCCGCGTGCGGGTCGACGGTTCCGGAACCGTTGGCGAAGACGACCTGATGACCGGAGAACTTTCCGGACGTCGGACTCGGGATCGTCGTGCCGGTCTCGTCGGTGGAGAGCCCGGACCAGTCGGCGGGGCGGTAGCTGGACCCGTCCCACTTCTCGATCGACACGTTGCCGTCGACCCCGGTCCATTGGGCCGAGGTCATGACGACGCCACCGCGGCCCGGGTCCGGGAGCCTGCCGGCGCGGAAGAAGTTGAAGGTGTGCGGCGCGAAGGCCCGGTTGTTCGACTCGTGGTTGAGGCCCCAGCGCAGGACGGCGCCGGTCACGGTGCCGTCCGGCTCGCCGGTGCCGGGCTCGCCGGGCTCGACGGGGTCGACCGGGTCGACCGGATCGGGCTCGCCGGGCTCTGCGGGCTCGACCGGACCGGGGTCGGCGGGGTCGACCGGGTCCTCGGCGTCGGGGGCCGTCGGGCCCTCGCCGTCCGGAGCCGGTGCCCCGGACCCTGGCGGCGGCGCGATCTCCTCGGCCGATGCAGGTGCGACCCAGGCGGCCAGCAGGCCGGTGAGCAGGAGCGCGACGAGCGCGCGGCGCAGGGCGGTCATGCGGCGGCCTTTCGACGAGCAGAACGGATCCAGAGGGCGGAGCCCGCGAGGGCCAGGAGCAGCAGCACACCCGCGGCGATGGCGATCCCGATGGCCAGCCAGGGAGGCTTCCCCTGGTCGTCCAGCGCGCGCACCGCGAAGGAGACGGTGAGTCCCTGCTCGCCGGAGAGCCTGAGCGTGTGGGTGCCGGGCTCGAGGTCGAGCGGGAGCTGGAGGGCGCCGGCCACCTGACCATTCGTGCCGACCGCGATCGGCCCGGCGGCCGCGAGCCCGTCGTCGAGCGTCGCGACGACCAGCTCCCCGGGGACCAGACCCACGGCGGTGAAGGTCATGATGCGACCGGGGAGCGCGGCGGTCCGGTCGACCTTGAGCTCGGCGACGGCCGTGACGGCACCGGGCTGGGCGGGGACGACCTCGGGCGCGACGGCGGGAGCCGCGTCGGCCGGGGCCTGGCCGCCGTAGAGGTCGCCGACCTCGACGGGGGTGAACGACTCGTTCGTGCCGTTGACGACACCGTGGGCGCCGATCGTGATGATGCCGCACTGCACCTGCGTGCAGTCGATCTGCTTGACGTTGCCGTCGCGGTCGGCGGCCTGGAACGTCGCACCCGGCACGGTCAGCGAGGTGCTCCACGTGCCGTCGGCGTCGATCTGGCCGCCGTTGGCGGAGGCGCCGGTGTCACTGCCGGGGAAGGCCACGTACTTCTGGAATCCCTGGTTGTCGGCGCTCTCGCTGTCGGGGACGTAGAAGTAGTCCCGGCCGGTCTGGCCGCCCGCGCTGGGCTGCCACCCGTTCGAGACCGTGCCGAAGAAGACGTAGATGCCGCCGTGGCCACCCTGGATCGACTGGAAGCCCGAGCCCGAGACGGTGAGGTCCGTGGCGTAGGTGGTGTCGATGACGGCAGCGCCGTCCGGGTTCGCGACCGACACGCGTCCGACGGCTTCGGCGGGTGATTCCGGGCCGATCAGCACGGCGGCGCAGGCGACGAGCAGGCCGAGCAGGGTGGCCGTCGGGCGGTGGGTCCGGATCAGCGGTGTCAGGGCGTGGGGACGCACGGGGCCTCCTCGGGGAGAGCGTCGTCGATCGTGTGGGGGATGACGACGAGGCGGTCGCGGTGGGTGATGACGTCGACGGGGTGCCCGTAGACCTCGGCGAGCAGGTCGGGCCGCATGACCTCGCTCGGCGGGCCGTCGGCACGCACCCGGCCGTCCGCCAGGACGCAGATCCGGTCGGCGTGGGCCGCGGCGATCGACAGGTCGTGCAGGACGGCCACGACTGCGTGCCCGGCGCGGGCGAGGCGACGGGCCTCGGTGAGGACCTGCTCGGAGTGGCGGATGTCGAGGGCCGCCGTCGGCTCGTCGAGCAGGACGATCTCGGTCGCCTGCGAGATGACCCGGGCCAGGGAGGTGCGCGACTTCTCGCCGCCGGACAGCGTGGGGTAGATGCGCTCGGCGAGGTGGATGACGTCGGTGCGGTCCATCGCGGCCGCGACGACCTCGTCGTCGCGGTCCTCCGCCGCGGTACCGGTCCAGGGGGAGCGGCCCATGCGGACGACGTCGATGACGCGGAAGCCGAAGGCCAGTCGTTGCTCCTGGGGGAGCACGGCGCGGCGACGTGCGAGGTCGCGCACCCGGATGCCGGCGACGGGGCGGCCGTCGAGCTCGACCGAACCCGCCCGGGGCTCGAGGTCGCCGGCGAGCACGTTCAGGAGGGTCGTCTTGCCGGCGCCGTTCGGGCCGACCAGCGCGAGGAGCTCACCGGGGGCGATCGAGACGTCGACGTCGGTGAGCACCTGGTGGCCGGCGATCGTCACGTCGACGCCCTGCACGCGAAGGCTCATGACCAGCCTCCCGCGGTGCGGCGGGTGCGGCGCAGGAGCCAGAAGAAGAACGGACCGCCGACGAGGGAGGTGATCATGCCGATCGGCAGGTCGGCGGTGTCGACCGCGGTGCGCGCGACGAGGTCGGCACCCAGCAGCAGCACCGCACCCGCCAGGGCCGACGCGGGCACGAGCACCCGGTGTCCGGGGCCGACGATCATGCGTACGACGTGGGGCACGACCAGGCCCACGAAGGCGACGATGCCGGCGAAGGCCACGCCCGCGGCCGTCAGGAGTGCGACGAGCACGATGGCACCGATGCGGACCCGCTCGACGTCGAGGCCGACGTGCCGCGCGGCGCGGTCGCCGAGCGAGAGGATGTCGAGCTTGCGGGCGAGGAGCACGGCGCCGACCAGCCCGACCGCGGCGATCGGTGCGGCGACCCAGACGTACTGCCAGCGGGTGCCGTTGAGGCTGCCGAGCTGCCAGAAGACGATCTCCTCGCGGGCCTGGGTGTCGCCGATGAACAGCAGGAAGGCGAGACCGGCCGAGCACACCGCATTGATCGCGATGCCGGTCAGGACCAGGGTGACGACCTCGGTGCGACCGTCGGCCCGCGACATGACGTAGACGAGCAGGGTCGTGACCAGGCCGCCCGCGAAGGCGAAGATCGCGATCGTCCACTCCCCGGCGAAGGTCAGCTGGTAGACGATGACGATGCCGGCGGCGAACGCGGCGCCCGCCGAGACGCCGACGACCGCCGGCTCGGCGAGCGGGTTGCCGAAGACGCCTTGCATCAAGGCGCCGGCTGCCGCGAGGGAGGCGCCGACCACCAGCGCCATCGCGACGCGGGGGAAGCGGACCTGCCACAGGGCGGCGTCGCCCTGGGGGTGGGTCGGCATCGGACCGAGATCCAGACCGAGACGGTGCAGGATCGATCCGAGCACCTCGTCGGCGGGGATCTCGAGCTGGCCGCGTCCGGCGGCGACGACCGTCAGCACCGCGCCGGCGACGAGCAGCACGCCGAAGAGGGCCGAGCTGCGGGCGACGCGAGTCCTCGGCAGCCGGGGCTCGGTGGCGCCGGCGGGCGCTGAGGGGCGGGGGGTCGTGAGAGTCATGTCAGCGCCTCGGGGGCGTAGATCGACACGGCCAGGGAGTTCAGGACGTCCGGCGTGCGCGGGCCGAAGCTCAGGACCTGGCTGTCGTCCATGTCGACGATGCGCCGGCTCTGCCCGGCGGGGGTGTTGGCCAGGGCGGGGAGCCGATCGAGCAGTCCGTCGACGCCGTCGACCGAGTCCAGGCCCTTCGTCATCATGATGATCAGCTCGGGCTGCGCGGCGATGACGCCCTCGTCGTTGACGGGCTTCATGCCGGACCACCCGATCTCGGCGGTGACGTCGTACAGGCCGAGGGACGCGATCAGGTCGTCGGCGCCCGAGCCCTCGCCGAACATGTAGTAGACGCCGGCCTGGCCGCGCACGTACAGGAACACGGTGCGCAGCTGCTCGGCCGGCGGGCTCGGGGCGACGGCGGCGATCTCGTCGATGACGGCCTGGGTCTCGGCCATGATCCGGTCGCTGAGCTTCACGCCCAGGTCGGGCACCCCGAGGGCTGCGGCGACCTGGGACGTGATGGTCGCGATGTTCTCGAGGCTGCGGGTCGAGTCGACGACGACGACCGGGATGCCGGCGTCGCGCATCTGCAGGACCACGTCCCACGGTCCGAGGGACGTGTCGGTGATGATCAGCGTCGGGTCGAGGGCGAGGATCGACTCGGCGTTCAGCTCGTGGCCGTTACTGGTGACGAGCGGCAGGTCGCGGGCTTCGTCGAACTGGGTCGACACGTCGCGTCCCACGAGAGACTCGCCCAGACCGAGCTCGAACACCGTCTGCGAGAGCGTGCCGTAGATGTCGAGCGCGAGGATCCGGTCGACCTCGGTGACCGTGACCTCGGTGCCCTGGGCGTCGGTGAGCGTGACGGGGAGCTGAGGAGCGGCGTCGTCGGTGACGGGTCGGATCTCGACCCCGCCGAGGCCGGCGTGGACCGGGCCCTCCCAGCCACGCGGGTCGTCGAGCGGGGTGACCTCGGAGAGCGGCGGTGGCGCCTGGTCGGAGCCGACCGCACCGTGACCGCCTCCAGGTCCTGGCACGCAGGCCGCGGCGGCCAGGAGGGTCACCACAACAGGGGCGGCGAGCAGACGACGGCGCAGCACGGGACGAGTTCCTCCGAAGTGACTCGACGAATGAGATGACGGTGGGAGTTAGGTTACGGTAACCTGATTAAGGTTCGACTTACCTTAGGGCATGTCCCGACAGGATGTCATCTCGATGACGTCACATTGTCAGATCGTTCACGACGTGGTGTCATGAAACTCGCCATGATGTTGACTGGACCCGCCCGGGGCCGTCGCCAGCCGCAGGAGTGAGATGACCATCGCCCAGGAGTCACCCGTCGTGACACCGCTGTCCGCCCTCCTGCGCGAGGGCTCCACCGCAGAGCACCGCGACGCCGAGGGCTCGTCGTTCATGACCGAGCTGCTGGCCGGACGGGTCTCCGGCGAGGGCTACGCGGTCTACCTCTCGTGCCTGCGCCGTGTCTACGCGGCGCTGGAGGGCGCGGCCGCTTCGCTCGGCACCGACCCGATCGCGTCGGCCGTGATCGACCCCCGGCTCGACCGCCTGGCCGCGATCGACGCCGACCTGGAGTTCTGGGGCGGTCCCGTCGCGCACGTGAGCCCGGCCACCGACGCCTACGTCTCGCGCATCCAGCGGGCCGCGGCCTGGGGTGGCACGTTCGTCGCGCACCACTACACGCGATACCTCGGTGACCTGTCGGGCGGCCAGGCCATCGGCCGGCTCCTAGCCCGCGAGTTCGACCTGGACGGCGCCGGGGTCGCGTTCTACGCGTTCCCGGAGATCCCCAAGCCGAAGCCGTACAAGGACGCCTACCGCGGGCGCCTCGACGCGCTGCCGCTGGACGCCTCGGAGCAGCAGCGCGTGCTGGCCGAGGTCAAGGGCGTCTTCGGCCTCAACGGGGCCTTGTTCAGCGAGCTCAGCGCGCAGCTCCCGGCCTGGCGCCGCGGGGACCTCACCTGACTTCGAAGTAGGACGCGAGTGCGGGACACTGGTCGCGTGACTCACGTGGCGATCATCGGTGGCGGACCCGGCGGATACGAAGCAGCCCTCGTGGCGGCGCGGCACGGCGCGGAGGTCACGATCGTCGAACGCGACGGCTGGGGCGGGTCGACCGTCCTGACCGACTGCGTGCCGAGCAAGACCCTGATCGCCACGGCCGACGTGCTGACCGAGGTCGCCGAGTCGCTCGAGCTCGGCGTCGAGCTCCCCTCCGGCGTCCACGCCGACCTCGCCCAGGTCAACCGCCGCGTGCTCGATCTCGCGCTGGCGCAGTCCCGCGACATCGGGGAGCGCCTGGCGTCCAGCGGCGTGCGCACCGTGCGGGGCACCGGCCGACTCGTGAGTGGCACCACGGTCGAGGTCACGACGCCCGACGGCGACGTCGAGACCCTCGAGGCCGATGCGGTGTTGATCGCCACCGGGGCGCACCCGCGCGTGGTCGCCAGTGCCCAGCCTGACGGCGAGCGCATCCTCACCTGGGAGCAGGTCTACGCCCTCCAGGAGGTTCCCGAGCACATGATCGTGGTCGGCTCCGGCGTGACGGGTGCCGAGTTCGCGAGCGCCTACAACGGTCTGGGTGCCCGTGTGACCCTGGTGTCGAGCCGCGACCGCGTGCTGCCGGGCGAGGACCCCGACGCCGCCGACACGATCGAGGACGTGTTCCGGCGCCGGGGCATGGACGTGCTCGGCAACTCCCGGATGGACTCGGTCGAGCGGACCGGTGACCGCGTCGTGGTCACGCTCACCGATGGTCGCACCGTGGAGGGGTCGCACTGCCTCCTGGCGCTCGGCTCGATCCCCAACACCGAGGGCCTGGGACTGGCCGAGAACGGCATCCTGCTCGACGACGGCGGATTCGTGCGGGTCGACCGGGTCTCGCGCACCACGGCGCCCGGGGTGTACGCGGCCGGCGACTGCACCGGCGTGCTGATGCTCGCATCGGTCGCGGCCCAGCAGGGACGCATCGCGATGTCGCACGTGCTCGGTTCGGCCGTCCACCCGCTCGCGCTCTCGGAGGTCTCGAGCAACATCTTCACCTCGCCGGAGATCGCGACGGTGGGGCTCTCGCAGAAGAAGCTCGACGAGCAGGGCATCGAGGCCGACGTCGCGATGCTGCCGCTGGCGGCCAACCCGCGGGCGAAGATGCAGGGCGTCCGCGACGGGTTCGTCAAGCTGTTCGCCCGCCGGGGCAGCGGCACCGTGATCGGCGGCGTCATCGTCGGTCCGCGAGCCAGCGAGCTGATCCACGTCGTCTCGCTCGCGGTCATGACGAGCCTGACGGTCGACCAGGTCGCCAACGCGTTCACGGTCTACCCGTCGATGTCGGGCACCGTGGCGGAGGTCGCACGCCGCATCCACCGGCCTGAGTGACCCCGCAGGCGGCGTGCCGGCCGTGACGAAGGTCCTGCCGGACGAAGGCTGGCGTTCCAGTCAGAATCACACGCATGTAGTTATGTGAGGCCTGTGGCGTATGGGACCAAAGTGGTGTCTAATCGTGGCTGGCGGTGAGCCTTCCCCCTGAGTCACCGCCGGATGGGGAGAATTCATGCTCGGCCGCCGATCCCGCCGTCAGCGCGTGCGTCGCACGCGACGCGCACTGCTGCTGCGCTGTGTCCCGATCCTGGCTGTGACGGCCGTGCTGGCCGCGCTGCTCGTCGCGGTGACGGTCTCGCAGGTGCGCACGTCGGACACGGCGGGGGAACCTGCCGAGGTCGCGAAGCGTGAGTTCACCGTCACGCCGGAGGCCGAGCGCGAGCCCTATACGCCTCAGGACGCCGCTCTCGTCGCGGTCGCCGATCCGGCCGTTCCGACGATCCAGGACGGCGTCGTCGTCGCCGAGCTCGCACCGCACGACCTGCCCTCGTTCGAGCTCCTCGGTGTCACCTGGACCGGGGGAGTCCCGGCTGACGTCGCCGAGGTCCAGGTCCGCTGGCAGCAGGACGGGACATGGTCGCCGTGGACCGTCCTGGACCCCGAGGACGAGCCGGCCGAGGGTGGCATCCCCGGGACCGAGCCGAAGTGGATCGGTCCGTCCCAGGCCGCGCAGGCCCGCATCGTGGCCAGCGCCGACATCGATCCCACGGGTCTGACCCTCGTGACCGTCTCGCCGGGCACGGCCCCCACCCTGACGCAGGCCGCGCTGACCCAGGCCACCACGACGCAGCCGCCCATCACGACCCGCGCGGCCTGGGGCGCGCGGCCGTACGGAGGCTCGGGCTGTGGCGCGGCACCGTCCAACGGCACGTTCCAGGGCACGATCGTCCACCACACGGCAGGCAGCAACAACTACAGCCCGCAACAGTCCGGCGGCATCGTCCGTTCGATCCAGGCGTACCACATGGACGGCCAGCGCTGGTGCGACATCGGCTACAACTTCCTGATCGACCGCTACGGCCAGATCTTCGAGGGTCGTGCCGGGGGCATCACCAAGACGCCCTACGGCGCCCACGCGGGCAACTCCGCCGTCAACGCCAACACGACCGGCATCTCCCTGATGGGCGAGTTCACGAGCGCCGTCCCGCCGCTGGAGATGACCAGCTCGCTCGTGCGGCTCGCGACGTGGCGTCACTCGCTGTTCGGGGTGCCCGCCAAGGGCTCGTACTCGATCGGTGGCGTCACGATCAGGCGGATCGACGGCCACCGCAGCGTGAAGTCGACCGCGTGCCCCGGCAACCAGGTGTTCGGCTGGCTCAACGGACCCGGCGGCATGGCCGACCAGGTCGAGGCAGGTCTGGCGTCCGTCGGCACGAGCTTCGTCAAGACGGCGGCCGACCCGAAGGTGTACCTGCTCGTCGACGGCACCAAGCACCACGTCGTCGACGGGGCCGAGTTCGCCGTGCTCGCCGCCGGCTTCGGGGGCTCGGTCCGCACCGTCGACGCCGGGACCCTGAACGCCTACCCGACCGGCACTCCCGCGTCGCGCTACGTGCGGGACCAGTCGACGCAGACGCTCTACCTGCTGCAGTCCGACGGCACCAAGCATCGATTCCCCTCGACCGACCTGGTCGACCGGTACGGCTACCGCGTCAATTCCTTCTTGCCGCTCTCGGCCGGGCAGGTGGGACGCTTCCGGACCGGTGACGAGGTCGGGCCGGTGTTCTCGATCGAGACCGGCGCGGCGATCAACCTGATGTCGGGCTGGCAGCGTCGCCCGATCACGACGAACGCGGCGTGGGTCGCGGTCCGCGGCAGCTCGGCCTACGTGGCCCAGATGTCGGCGGCAGGTGCGGCCCGGTACAGCCAGGGACCGGCCGTCGTGGAGGCCGGCGTGCTCGTCAAGGAGCAGTCGAAGAGCCAGGTGTACCTGAGCTCGACCGATCTCGACCTGACGCCGATCACGTCCTTCGACATCGCTGCCGACCTCGGCGTGACGCGACTCGTCACGATCCCTGACGGCCTGCTCGCGACGAACCCGCGCTCGGGCCCGCTCGCGCCGGCCGTGACCTGCGCGGGCGCGGGCTACCTGGCCGGCAACGGCCGACTGGCGACCGTGGGCGAGTGGGAGAGCTCTGGGCTCAGGCCGCTTGCGATCAGCGCCGCGGCCTGCCCGGTCCTCGGGTCCGCGGCCGCCCCCGCCTCGACGCCGCTGTTCGTGCAGGTGCCCGGCCAGCCGCACGTCTTCGTGGTGGTCGGTGGCGAACGGCACCACGTGCGCTCGTGGAGCCGCCTGCTGGAGCTCGCCGGAGGCGCCACGCCGTCGATCGTCAGCTGGCGCAGCGCCACGGCCGCGCTCGTGCCGCAGGGGGCGCCGGAGCTCGACGGCACGTACGTGCAGTTCGCCGGCGGGGCGGAGATCTACCGCGGTTCGGGCCGGACGATCCAGCACGTGACGTCGTACGCGGCCCTGCTGAAGGCGAATGGCGGCAAGCTGCCGCCGATCGAGCAGCTCCCCGCCGCCCAGAAGGCGTACTACACGGCGGGATCGCCGATCTCCTGACGGCGTGGAGGACGGGGTCAGGTCCGGCCCCGTCCTATACTGCTCGGGTGCGGCCCAGCCCTTGGCGTCGTGCCCAGCTGGAGCAGACGCTGGCGGTGTCTCCGCCGCCCTGCGCGAGGGATGCGCCGGGCCACCCGGAGCGAACGCCATCGGCCTGCGCCGAGACGAGAGGACCCCACGTGCCCCTGCTGAACGAGTCCGTGAAGGACAAGATCCTGCACGCGATCGAGACGCGCACCGGATCACGGCTCTACAAGGGCGCCAACAACCTCTGGCGTGCGCTCGCCGGACGCTTCGACGGTCAGCGCCGGGCGCAGCGCATCGCCGAGCTGGAGCGCATCGAGCTCGAGGGCATCGTCAACCAGGAGCAGAACGTCGGCTGGGTCACGCCGGACCGGTTCGAGAAGTTCCCCACGGCCTCCCTCGGTCGCCACCAGGTCCTGCGTGGCCTGCAGGAGGCCATCGGCGCGCGGACCTACCTCGAGATCGGCATCGACAACGGAGCGAGCCTGTCCTACGTCGACATGCCCTCGATCGGGGTCGATCCCGCTCCCCACATCACGTACGACCTCGGTGAGCACATCCAGGTGCACATCGAGAAGAGCGACGACTTCTTCGCCAAGCCGGACGCGGTCGAGCACTTCGACGGTGTCCCGCTCGACTTCGCCTTCATCGACGGCATGCACCTGTCGGAGTTCGCTTTGCGAGACTTCATGAACCTCGAGAAGCTCATGTCGCGCTCGGGTGTCATCGTGTTCGACGACATGCTGCCGCGCAACGATCTGGAGGCCTTCCGGATCCGGCGCACCAACGCGTGGGCCGGCGACGTCTACAAGGTCATGGAGATCCTCGAGGAGCACCGTCCCGACCTCGTGCTCCTGCCGCTCAACTCCAACCCCACGGGCACGCTGCTGATCGCGAACCTGGACCCGTCCTCGCGCGTGCTCGACGAGCGCTACGACGAGCTCGAGGCGTACTGCACGACGCCTGACCCGCAGGTCGTCGCACCGCGGTGGAAGCGGCGCGAGTCGGCGGTCGACCCGGCCACGGTCATCGCGAGCCGCGCGTGGTCGCTGCTGCGCCAGTCGCGCGGCGCCGCCGACGCCGACGCCCTGATCGACCAGGCGATGGCCGAGCTGCGATCGATTCCCACGGTGTCCTGACGCACCCTCGCCCACGACGAGCAAGGCCCCCGCGGACGTCCGCGGGGGCCTTGCTCGTGTGACGGGGACCGCTCAGGCGTCGGCGTCCTTGATGTCGGCGACGACCGCGCCGGCGCCGATGGTCGCACCGACCTCGGCCGCGAGGCTCGTGATGACGCCGGCCTTGTGGGCGTTGATGGGCTGCTCCATCTTCATGGCCTCGATCACGACGACCAGGTCGCCCTCGGCAACCTCCTGGCCCTCCTCGACCGCGAGCTTGACGACGGTGCCCTGCATGGGCGAGGTCAGCGAGTCGCCGGAGACGGCCGCACCGGCACCGCCGCCCTTGCGGCCCTTCTTGGCCTTCTTGGCGCCGCCGGACGCTGCGGCGGTGACGCCGAGCGAGCCGGGCAGGACGACCTCGATGCGCTTGCCCCCGACCTCGACGACGACGCGCTCGCGCTCGGCGGGCTCGTCCGCCTCGCTGCCGGCCGCGACGTACGGCTCGAGCTGGTTGTCGTAGTCGGTCTCGATCCAGGTCGTGTAGACGTCGAACGATCCGGTGCTGCCATCGGCGTTCGTGGCGGTGTAGGCCGGGTTGTCGAGCACGTCACGGTGGAAGGGGATCACGGTCGGCATGCCGTCGACGACGAACTCGTCGAGCGCACGACGCGAGCGCTCGATCGCCTGCTGGCGCGTGCGGCCGGTCACGATGAGCTTGGCGACCAGCGAGTCGAAGGCGCCCGGGATCGTCTCACCGTTGACGTAGCCGGAGTCGAGGCGCACGCCGGGGCCCGACGGCGGCTCCCAGGCGGTGAGGGTGCCCGGGGCGGGGAGGAAGCCCCGGCCGCCGTCCTCGGCGTTGATGCGGAACTCGATCGAGTGACCGATGATCTCGGGGTCGTCGTAGCCGAGCTCCTCGCCCGCCGCGATGCGGAACATCTCGCGCACGAGGTCGAGACCCGTGACCTCCTCGGAGACGCAGTGCTCGACCTGCAGGCGGGTGTTGACCTCGAGGAAGCTGATGGTGCCGTCGCGCGCGACGAGGAACTCGCACGTGCCGGCGCCGACGTATCCGGCCTCGGTGAGGATCGCCTTGGAGGAGGCGTAGAGGCGCTCGAGCTGATCGTCGGACAGGAACGGCGCGGGCGCCTCCTCGACGAGCTTCTGGTGGCGGCGCTGCAGGGAGCAGTCGCGGGTCGAGACGACCACGACGTTGCCGTGGCTGTCGGCGAGGCACTGCGTCTCGACGTGGCGCGGCTTGTCGAGGAACTTCTCGACCAGGCACTCGCCGCGACCGAAGGCCGAGACGGCCTCGCGGACGGCCGACTCGTACTGGCCGGGGATCTCCTCGCGGGTGCGGGCGACCTTGAGGCCGCGGCCGCCGCCACCGAAGACCGCCTTGATCGCGACCGGGAGACCGTGCTCGTCGGCGAAGGCGAGGACCTCGTCGGCGTTCTTGACCGGCTCCTTGGTGCCGGGCGCCAGGGGGGCGTTCGCCTTCAGGGCGATCTGCTTGGCCTTGGCCTTGTCGCCGAGGTTCTCGATCGCCGAGGGGGGCGGGCCGATCCAGATCAGCCCGGCGTCGATCACGGCCTGCGCGAAGTCGGCGTTCTCGGCCAGGAAGCCGTAGCCGGGGTGGACGCTGTCGGCGCCGCTCTTCTGGGCGACGGCGATGATCTTCTCGATCGACAGGTAGGAGTCGGCCGGCGTCGCGCCCTCCAGGGAGTAGGCCTCGTCCGCCAGACGCACGAAGAGCGCGTCGCGGTCGGGCTCGGCGTAGACGGCGACGGAACCGATGCCGGCATCCTTCGCCGCTCGGATCACGCGGACGGCGATCTCACCGCGGTTGGCGATCAGGACCTTCTGCAGGGGGGTGCTCACGAATGATCTCCTCGGACACGTCAGGGATGCGGGGCGAGTCTAGGGGAGGCCTCGGGGTGACGCCGCCGCAGGGCGGTCAGCGGTGACCGTAGCGAGGCGCGGAGCCGTCCCTCAGAGCACGTCCAGGCTCGCGCAGGGCAGCGAGAAGTGGCAGGTGCAGGTGCCGAAGTCGACCGTGACGGCGGTCTCGCCGGAGACGTTGACGACGCGGCCCAGGCCGTGCGCGTCGTGCGTGACCCGCTGGCCCACCTCGTAGCTGCGTGACGCGGGCGGGGCGGGCGGGGCGAACGGGCTGCTGGAGAGCCGGCGGGGCAGGGTCATGGTTCCGTCAGGATCCTCCTCCCGGGCCCCAGAAGCCAATCGCCGCCGTGGCGGACCGGCCGCGCGCGGCTAGGGTGGCCGGGTGACGCAGGTCTTCGCGGGTCGCTACCAGCTCGTCGACCTCCTCGGTCGGGGAGGCATGGGCGACGTCTGGCGGGTCTGGGACCTGCGCGACGGTGTCTACCGCGCCGCCAAGCTGCAGCGGCAGGCCGACAGCGCCTCGCTGCTGCGATTCGTGCGCGAGTCCTCGACCCGGGTGGAGCACCCCCACGTCGTGGCGCCCACGGGGTGGTCGGCCGAGGACGGCACGGTGCTCTTCGCGATGCCCATCATCGGCGGCGGCTCGGTGGCCCAGGTCGTCGCGGACCACGGCCCGCTGCCGGCGGCCTGGGTGCGTGAGGTCGGCCGTCAGCTCTTCCTCGCGCTGCAGGCGGTGCACGACGCCGGACTCGTGCACCGCGACGTCAAGCCCGCCAACCTGCTGCTCGAGGCCACGGGCACGGCGCCCCCGGTCCTGCGGCTGTCGGACTTCGGCATCGCAGCGGTCCGCGACGAGCCCCGGCTGACCCGGGCCTGGGAGGTCGTGCACACACCGGGCTACGCGGCGCCGGAGGTCTTCACCGATGCCGACCCGCATCCGCGCCAGGACCTCTACGCGGCCGGCGTCGTGCTGGTCGAGATGCTCACCGCCGAACGCCCCAGGTCTGACGGATCGGTCGTGGTCCCGCCGGGCCCCTTCGCCAGCGTCATCGCGCGTCTGGTCGATCCCGATCCGGAGCAGCGCTACGCCACGGCCGCCGAGGCCGGCGCGGCACTCGTCGCCGTGCCGGTACCGGCCGCCTCGGGGGAGCCCGTCGAGGTGTTCTCGCACCTGCCCGAATGGCCCGACGGCTGGGGACCCGGGGGTCCCGCCGGCGCAGCGGGTCGCGACGAGCAGCCGGCGACCAGCTCGCCCACCGGGCCCGGACCCACCCAGGTCGCTGCGACAGCGGTCCGCGAGACCGACCCCACCCGCCGTCGCCGTGTGGCCCCGCGCCAGCCGCTCCCGGCCCCTCCCGTCGCCGGGCCCGGGGTGCCACGCGAGCCGGCGCAGGGTGAGGCCGGCTCGCGCCGCGGGACCCCGGTCGGGGTCTGGCTGCTCGGGGTCGCCGGCCTCGCCCTGGTCGTCGCGGCCGTCGTCACCGGCCTGCGCTGACGCGCGAGCGGATCAGCAGAGCCCCGGCCGCCAGAAGGGCGAGCACGCCGGCTGCGCCGAGGCCCACGGGCAGCACCGGGAACCCGCCGTCGTCACCGGCGTCGCCGTCGGCCGAGGTCGCCTCGGTGTCGACGTTCCGCACGGGCGACGACACGAGCGAGGAGTCCGCCTCGGGTGCGGACAGCTGTGACGTGTCGTACTCGGGGGCACCGTCCCCTGCCTCGCCGCTGGTCTTGAGCGTCAGCGTGTACGGCTGGGTGTTGCTCCCGACGTTGGCCTCGAAGGCGACTTGCACGTACCGGTACCCCGGGATGGCGGCTCCGCGGACGGGCAACGCCCCCGCTCGCTGCAGGTAGGCGACCGTCGGCGTCTGCGTCCCGGTCCTCAGTGGAGTGCCTGCCGTGCTCGCGAGGATCAGTGGTTCGTTCCAGTCGGCAGGGCGGCCCTTGCCGTAAAGATTGTCGCCGTCGTCGGTGCGCAGCGGCCCGACGACGTCGATCGAGAAGCCGTAGCCGACGTGGGCGGCATCGATGGTCTGTTGAGTCAACGTCATGTCGATCTGAGCCTGCAGGTTCTGGCCCCAGTCGAGCGGAACCGCGAAGACCTGGGTCTCGCCCTGATTGATGCCCAGCTCGTAGGAGCCGTCGGTGAGGACCGGGGCGCTCGCGAGACTCGAGCCCGGCACGACATCGGTCTCCGGCGAGCCGCTCGGCTCCAGGGTCTGCCACGAGGGCGCCTCCGGTGCGGGCTCGACGTCCCGATCAGCGTCGTCGGCAAGGGGTGGCTCCTCGTAGACCGCGATCTCGACCGGCTTCCCGGCGTTCGCGGGATTGGAGTTCTCCAGGGCGAGGACCAGGTCCTCGTCGATGTTGCAAGGGTCGTCCGGCGTCGCCTTCCAGCTGGCGACTCCGTCGAAGTGGTAGGGATTGGCCGATCCGATGCCGTTGCCGAACGCGCTTCCCGAGGCGCACGACAAGCCCTCGGGCGCGCTTCCCGGGTACAGCGACATGCGGACCGACTCGCCGGCCGAGCCGGACTCGCCGATGTAGGAGACGCCGACGTGGATCGTGGAGCCGATCTGCGTGCGGGGGATGCGGTAGAACAGCTCACCGTCGACCGGAAGGGTGTCGACGTACTGTCCCGGCGCCGTCATGCGGGGCGCGTCACTCACGTCGGGCGTGCCCTCGATCGGCTCGCCGGTGAGGTCGAAAGGCCGGGCGGACCTGGTCTGCGCCGTCGTCAGACCGTCGACCAGGCTCGCGGTGTCGGTCGCGTCGTAGTACGTGCCGCCGCCCGCCGACGCGACGCACTCGAGGCTGGCGCGCGCTGCGGCGTCGACGTTGAGCCCCACGACGTCGATGCGCACGTCGACGCCACCGGCGCGCAGCTGCTCGGCCACGACGCACGGATCGGGCTCGCACGTGGCGAGTCCGTCGCTGACGAGCACGATCGACCGCTGGCCCTCGGTGCCCAGGTCCGTGCCGGCCTCCTGAAGGGCGTACGCGATGGGGGTCTCGCCGTACGGCTCGTAGGCATCGATCGCCGCGTTCAGGTCGTCGCGGTTGTCCGTCGCAACGGGGGCGACGTTCTGCGAGTCGCTGCAGTACAGCTCGGCGCCGGCGCGGGTGGGCTGCGTCGCGCCGAAGACCCGCATGCCGACGGGCTGCACGTCGGGGAGCTGGTTGACGACCGCCCGCAGGGCGTCCTTCGCGGCGTCGATGCGGGTGCGCCCGTCGCCGGTCAGCTCGCTCATCGATCCCGAGGAGTCCAGCACGAGCATGAGACGGCCGACGGGCTCGTCGTCGCCGGACTCGGCGGCGGTCGACGGCACGGCGACGAGTGTGGTCATCGCGACGAGCGCGAGAGCGAGCAGGTGTCGCATAGTTCCCCAGAAACTTTGCAGTTGCAAATCTTGACAGCAGTTTGCCTCGCTCCGCTGGGGCTGTCAACATGGGTGCATTCGCGAGTGCAAATTTTCGGAGGAACGCGTGGCTGATGTCGAGGCGAACCGCGCCGCGCAGCGCGAGCTCTACGGTGAACCTCTGGGCGACGTGCTCGACCGCTGTCGGGCGGTCCTCGGCCTCAACCAGTCCCGCCTGGCTGTCCTGCTCGGCATCTCGGCGCCGATGCTGTCGCAGGTCATGAGCGCCCGACGAATCAAGATCGGCAACCCCAGCGCGGTGCGCCGGTTGCAGGTCATGGTCGAGTGCGTCGCCAGCGTGGAGACCGGCCAGATGACGATCGACCAGGCCCTGACCGAGATCGCCGGTGCCGGCGCCTCGGGGGAGGCCCTGACCGGGACGGCGCGGCGGACGTCCCCGCGCGAGACCGCCGCAGCCGTCCAGGCCGTGTTCCGCAGCGTGGCGTCGGCGACCGACCACCTGGCCGCTGCCGGACTGCTCGAGGAGCAGTACCCGGCCGTGGCGGACCTGCTGCGCACCTACGGAGCCGGAAGCCTCGACGACGCGGCGACGCACCTCACTCGTTCGGGTGGATGAACGACCACAGATCGGTCCAGCGCAGGCCCAGGTCGGCCACGAGCTCGCGCAGCAGCGGCACGCTGATGCCCACGACGGTGTGCGGGTCGCCCTCGATCCCGCGCACGAAGGCCGCACCGTAGCCGTCGATCGTGAAGGCGCCGGCGACGTGCAACGGTTCACCCGTCGCGACGTACGCCGCGATCTCGTCGTCGCTCACGTCGGCGAAGTGCACGATCGTGGAGGAGGCCTCCACGACCTCCTCGCCGCGCAGGCGCAGGCAGTGGCCCGTGTGCAGGACGCCCGAGCGTCCCCGCATGCGTCGCCACCGGCTCGTGGCGGTCGCAGCATCGCCGGGTTTGCCGAGGATCTCGCCCTCGAACGCCAGCACGGAGTCGCACCCGATCACGAGGTCCTCCGGTCGACCGGCTGCCACGGCCCGACACTTGAGCTGGGCCAGGGCCGAGGCGAGGTTGGCCGGGTCGCGCGAGACGATCTGCGACTCGTCCACCCCGGACACGACGACCTCGGGCTTGATGCCGGCAGCCCGCAGGGTCGCCAGGCGTGCGGGCGACTGCGAGGCGAGGACGATCTTCATGAGCACTCCTTGGGGCGGCCGTACCCGGTCGAGCCCGTGACCAGGTCGGTACGAGAACGCAGCGTGTCGATCAGCTCGCGCGATCCCGCCACCGTGAACCAGGAGGGCTCGATGTCGGCGGCGATGAACCAGGCGCGGTCACGAGGCCAGGTCAGGGACGCCCCGGGGAGCTGACGCGGCCACTGGGGCGCCAGCGGTCGGGCGCCCCAGTCGCCGACCTGGTCGAGGCGGCCGCGGAACAGCAGGTACGAGCGCGTCCCCCCGAGGTCGAGGCGGGTCGCCGACAGGACCGACGGCGCGAAAGCCGGCGGGGTCGCCGGGCGAGGGTGCGGACGAAACAGTCGAGGAAAGACGCGGTACCCGACGTCGACACCGAGCAACCGGGCGTCGCCCTCGTCGAGCTCGCCCCACCCGTCCCACAGGGCGAACAGCGCGTCGTCGGGCGTCGCGGTGTGGGCCGCGGCCAGGCGCGTCACGAGGGCGACGAGGTCGGGGTCGGACCGGTACGGATCGGCGTCCTGGCCGTCCAGGTGGACGGTCACGTAGGCCTCGTACCCGGGCGGCCCTTGCAGCGAGAGGACCTCGCGCGGGACGTCCGCCTCGACGATCCAGTCGGCGACGGAGGTGTCCGGCTCGTGCCTCAGCGGCACGTCAGCCCCAGGAGGAGCGACGCCACTGGTCGACACCGGGGCGGTGCGTGCCCCGCACGGCGCGCGCGGGGCTGCCCCACTCCGAGCGCACCGGCTTGCGCGCCCGGGACGCGGCGTCGGCTGCTGCGGCCGAGCGGGCGGCCAGCACCGCCACGAGAGCGGCGAGCTCCTCGGGCGTCGGATCACCCGAGACGACCCGCAGGGCCGGCTTCTGCGGCTCCGTGGCCGTCTCGGGCGTCTCGTTCGGCTCGTCGCTCATCACAGAGGAATGTTCCCGTGCTTCTTGGGCGGCAGCGTCTCGCGCTTGGTCTTGAGCAGACGCAGGGCCTTGGTGACCTCGGCGCGCGTCGTCGACGGCTCGATGACGGCGTCGATGTAGCCGCGCTCGGCGGCGATGTAGGGATTGCAGAGCTCGTCCTCGTAGGCCGTCATGAGCTCCTGGCGCATGGCCTCGGGATCGTCCGCCGCGGCGACCTGCTTGCGGTACAGGATGTTGACCGCGCCCGAGGCGCCGACCACGGCGATCTGACCCGTGGGCCAGGAAAGGTTCACGTCGGCACCGAGGTGCTTGGAGCCCATCACGTCGTACGCGCCGCCGTAGGCCTTGCGCGTGATGACCGTGATCAGCGGCACGGTGGCCTCGGCGTACGCGTAGATCAGCTTGGCGCCTCGGCGGATGATGCCGTTCCACTCCTGCTCGGTGCCCGGGAGGAAGCCCGGCACGTCGACGAAGGTCAGGACCGGGATGTTGAACGCGTCGCACGTGCGCACGAAGCGCGCGGCCTTCTCGGACGCATCGATGTCGAGGCAGCCGGCGAACTGCATCGGCTGGTTGCCCACGATGCCGACGCTGCGGCCCTCGACGCGGCCGTAGCCGATCACGATGTTGGGCGCGAAGAGCGGCTGGACCTCGAGGAAGTCACCGTCGTCGACCACGGTCTCGATGACCGTGCGGATGTCGTAGGGGACGTTGTCGGAGTCGGGGATCAGCGTGTTGAGCGCCTCGTCGGTCTCGTTCGGCTCCAGGTCGGACGCCTCGTCGTAGACCTCCGCCTCCTCGAGGTTGTTCTGCGGCAGGTACGACAGCAGCGCCTTGACGTAGTCGACCGCGTCGTCCTCGTCGGAGGCGAGGTAGTGGGCGTTGCCGCTCTTGGTGTTGTGCGTGCGACCGCCGCCGAGCTCCTCCATAGTGACGTCCTCGCCGGTGACGGTCTTGATGACGTCGGGGCCGGTGATGAACATGCCGGAGGTCTGGTCGACCATGATCGTGAAGTCCGTGACGGCGGGCGAGTAGACGTGGCCGCCCGCGCAGTTGCCCATGATCATGCTGATCTGCGGGATGACGCCGGAGGCGTGCACGTTCCGCTTGAAGATCTCGCCATACAGGCCGAGCGAGACGACGCCCTCCTGGATGCGGGCGCCGGCGCCCTCGTTGATGCCGACGATGGGGCACCCGGCCTTGATCGCCAGGTCCATGACCTTGGTGATCTTCTCGCCGTACACCTCGCCGAGGCTGCCGCCGAAGACGCTGAAGTCCTGGCTGAAGACGCACACCTGGCGGCCGTCGACCGTGCCGTAGCCGGTGATGACGCCGTCACCCATGGGGCGCTTGTCCTGCAGCGCGGCGGAGTGGCTGCGGTGGCGGGCCAGTGCGTCGAGCTCGACGAACGAGCCCTCGTCGAAGAGCATCTCGATGCGCTCGCGCGCGCTCTTGCGGCCACGCTTGTGCTGCTTCTCGGCGGCGTTCTCGGCGACGACGACCGTCGCCTGGCGGTTGCGGTCGCGGAAGTCGTCGAGCTTGCCGGCCGTGGTGTGGAGCTCCGGACGGATCTCGAGGTCGTCAGTCGTCTGTTCGGTCACGGGGGTCAGCGTAACCACCGTCAGTGGTGACCGTGCCGAGAGGTTGCCTCCAGCGCTGTGCGACTCTGGCCGCGTGGACGCCCGCTCTCACCGCCAGCCGCTCGACGCCGCAGCCCTGTCAGCCGCGCTCGCGCACCGGCTCGGCGGCCTCCGGGTGCTGGCCGAGACCGGCAGCACCAACGCCGACGCGGCCCAGTGGGCTCGCGAGGGGGCACCGCACGGCTCGGTCGTGACGGCCGACCACCAGCGGGCCGCCCGAGGCCGGCTCGACCGCACCTTCTCGATGCCGGCGCGCAGCGGCATCGCCGTGTCGCTCGTCTGGCGACCGGACGTCCCGCTCCGTCACTGGGTCTGGCTGCCCCTCGCGGTCGGCCTCGCGGTCGAGGCGACCCTGGCCACCCTGGGGGTCGGCGGCCGCGTCAAGTGGCCCAACGACGTGCTGGTCGACGGGCGCAAGATCTCGGGCATCCTGCTCGAGAGAGTCGAGACCCCCGCCACCGGATGGCCCGCGGCAGCGGTCGTCGGCATCGGGCTCAACGTCGACCTGACCGAGGACGAGCTCCCCGTGCCCCACGCGACGTCCCTGCGGATCGCCGGGGCCCGCGAGCTGGATCGCCTCGACGTGCTCACCCGGCTGCTGGAGCACCTGGACCAGGCCTACGACCGTTGGGCCCGAGGCGACGCCGAAGCGCTGCGCGCCGCGTACGTCCCGCGGTGCGCCACGGTCGGACGGGTCGTCGACGTCGCGATGCCGGACGGCTCCGTCCTGCACGGCACGGCCGAGGACGTCGACGCCGACGGGCGACTCGTCGTGGCCGGCGCGGACCAGCGTCGCACCGCGGTCAGCGCGGGCGACGTGACGCACGTCCGGGCCCGCGACTGAGGGCGAGACCCTGCCCGTGGGGCGCACCGCATGACAAGATCACCCCATGGCGCTGTCCGAGAAGATGCTCATGTCCGGTGAGCACAACATCCTGACCACCCGGACGCACGTCAAGGCGCTCTTCCTGCCCTTCGTCGTGCTCCTCGTGGCGGCCTTCGCGGGCTCCTTCGGTGCCGCGCAGGCCGGAGACGCCGGCGATGGCTACGTCCGCTGGGCGATCATCGCGGTCGCGCTCGTCGTGCTCGTGTGGTTCTCGGTCGTGCCGTTCCTGCGCTGGTACCTGTGGACCTACACCCTGACGAACCGTCGGGTCGTGGAGCAGCGGGGCATCCTGACTCGGCACGGACGCGTCATCCCGCTCAGTCGCATCAACGACGTCTCGTACGAGAAGAACCTCAACGACCGGATCCTGCGCTCGGGCACCCTGATCGTCCACAACGCGGCCGACGAGGAGGGGATGACGCTCGACGACATCCCGTCGGTCGAGAAGTTCCACCGCCTGATCAGCGACCTGGTGTTCGAGGTGCAGAACCAGAACGACGACTGAGCCGCCGCGATGACCCGTTCCCCCTCACCGCCGTCAGACGAGCCCCTGCGCGAGCCGCGCCGGGTCTCGTTGCGCAACCGGCTGCTCGGACTCCTGCTGCGCGAGGAGCTCGATCGCGACATCGCCGCGGCGGCGGTCGACGCCGAGCTCGACCCCGAGCTCGCGCGGCGTCTGTGGCGGGCGCTCGGCTTCCCCGAGCCGGGAGGGCGCCAGGCGTTCGGTGAGGCCGACGTCGCGGCTTTCCAGCTCGTCAAGGCGGCGATCGAGTCGGACCTGCTGACCGAGGACACCGTGCTGCGCCTGGCACGGGCCATGGGCGTCACGATGGCCCGCCTGGCCGACTGGGAGGTCGCGACGCTCGTCGACGAGATGGAGCGCGACGTCGAGGTGGGGCGGGCCGACAGTCGTCTCGGGGTCGCGTTGACGCTCGCGGCCGAGGTCGCACCGCGGTTCGAGGACATCCTGGTCCAGGTCTGGCGCCGCCACCTCACGGTGGCGGCCGCGCGCATGGAGGCGATCGGCGCGAACGACACCGAGCTGCGCACGACGACCATGACGGTCGGCTTTGCGGACCTGAGTCGCTTCACGTCGCTGACCAACCAGCTCGACGACGCGGCTCTCGGCTCGTTGGTCGAGCGGTTCGAGGAGCGAGGCGCCGACGTCATCACGGTGGGGGGAGGGCGCGTCATCAAGACCCTGGGCGACGCCGTCCTCTACGTCACGGTCGATCCGGTCGTGGCCACGCGCATCGCCCTCGATCTCGTCACGACCGTCGGCTCGCGCGACGACGTCCCGGCGATCCGGGTGGGTCTGGCCACGGGATCGGTCGTCAGCCGCCTCGGTGACGTCTTCGGCCCGCCGGTCAACCTCGCGGCCCGGCTCTCGCACGTCGCGCGGGCCAACCGCGTCCTGGTCGACGAGGCCACCGCGGCCTCGCTCGGCCCGGAGTTCGCGACCCGCGCCCTGCCGCCCCGCCCGCTGCGCGGCTTCGGCGACGTCGCCCCCATCACGGTGTCGCAGCGCCGCGCCTTCCGCTCGCGCTGAGGCGCACGGTCCCGGCGGGCCACAGACCATGCACGGGCGGTGAGCTGCTCGCCCATGGACGGCACGGGCGGTGAGCTGCTCGTCGATCGAGCGTTCCGAAAGACGAGCAGCTCACCGCCCGAGTGGGCGATAGGCGACCAGCTCACCGCCCGAGTGGGCGGACTCATCCCCGTGGTGCCGCCTCGCTAGAGTTCGGCGCATGTCACGCGCTCACCTGGCCGTCGTCGGTGGAGGCCAGCTGGCCCGGATGATGCAGCAGCCGGCGATCGCCCTGAGCCTTCGCATCCGGTTGCTGGCCGAGGGTCCCGACGTCTCGGCGGCCCAGGTCGTCGCCGACTCGATCGTGGGTGACCACACGGTGCTCGCCGACCTCGAGCGTGTCGCCGAGGGCGTCACGGTCGTGACGTTCGACCACGAGCACGTCCCTCCGGAGCACCTGCGCGCGCTGGAGGCCGCCGGTCACGCACCGCGCCCCGGCCCGCACGCGTTGCTGTTCGCCCAGGACAAGGGCGAGATGCGCACCCGGCTCACGGCGCTCGGCGCGCCCTGCCCGCGGTGGGCGGTCGTCGAGACGACCCAGGACGTCGTCGACTTCGGCCTGCCCGCCGTGGTCAAGACCACGCGGGGCGGTTACGACGGCAAGGGTGTCTGGGTCGTGCGGGAGCCGGCCGACGCCGCAGCCCTGTTCGACGACGGGGCGCTCGCGCCCGGGGTGCGCCTGATCGCCGAGGAGCTCGTCGACTTCCGCCGGGAGCTGTCGGCCCAGGTCGCGCGCACCCCGGGCGGTGAGGTCGAGGTCTACCCCGTCGTCGAGTCGCGTCAGGCCGACGGGGTCTGCGCCGAGGTCGTCGCTCCCGCGCCCGACCTCGCTCCGGACCTGGCCGCGCAGGCCGCGTCGCTGGCCGAGCAGGTCGCCACGGAGCTCGACGTCGTCGGGATGCTCGCGGTGGAGCTCTTCGAGACCACCGACGGCCGGATCCTCGTCAACGAGCTCGCGATGCGACCGCACAACACGGGGCACTGGAGCATCGACGGCGCCGTGACGAGCCAGTTCGAGAACCACCTGCGGGCGGTCATGGACCTGCCGCTCGGGCCCTCCACCCCGCTCGCGCCGTGGAGCGTCATGGTCAACGTGCTCGGCGGCACCGTGACCGATCTGGAGGCGCAGCTTCCCATCGCGCTGGCCGCGGTGCCGCACGCGAAGGTCCACCTGTACGGCAAGAGCGTCAAGCCCGGTCGCAAGGTCGGTCACGTCACGGTCGTCGGTGCCGACCTCGACACCGTCCTGGCCGATGCGCGCCGCGCGGCGGCGATCCTGACCGACGGCTGACCTCGTGGAGCGGCTCACCTCCCCGCGTGCGCGCTGGCTGACCGCGCGGGCCCACCTCGCGCTGCTCGCCTGGATGGTCGTGCTGCTGCCGCTCCTGGTCGCGGGCCCCGTCCTCGTCGCGCTGGCCCTGACCGGTGGGCAGTCGGCCCAGGCGGGTCTGGGCGGACTGTTGATGCTGTGGATCGGCGGTTGGGTCTCGACCTGCGTCGTGGCGGTCTGGTCGTACCGGCGCCGCATCGGCGCCCTCGTGCGCAGCGGCGACCCCGCCTCGGCGCTGCGAGCCGAGGCCTGCGCCCGCGTCCGACTCGACGTGCGCCCGATCGACAAGCTGGCCGGCGTGCACCTGGGTGGCCTCGAGCCCAACGCGTGGGCCCGTGCCGCGAACTCGAGCCAGGTCCTGTGGGGCCACGGCGTCGCGATCGTGATCGCCGTGGCCCTGATCGCCACCGACTGAATCCGCGGGGCGGTGAGTCTTCCACCGCACGAGAGCTCAGACGGGGGATCACTCACCGCCGCTGGTGGAAGCCTCACCGCCCCACCCGGAACCGTGGATCACTCACCGCCCGTCGGGCGGAGGGGCGCTGGCTAGGATCGGCGCATGAGCGCGCGCGTGGGAATCGTCATGGGGTCCGACTCCGACTGGCCGGTCATGCAGGCCGCCGGTGAGGCGCTGGCGGAGTTCGACGTGGCCTTCGAGGCCGATGTCGTCTCGGCGCACCGCATGCCCGACGAGATGCTCGCGTACGGCCGTGATGCCCACGGGCGTGGCCTCGAGGTCGTCATCGCCGGTGCCGGCGGTGCCGCCCACCTGCCGGGCATGCTTGCGGCCGTCACGCCGCTGCCCGTCATCGGCGTCCCGGTCCCGCTCAAGTACCTCGACGGGATGGACTCGCTGCTCTCGATCGTGCAGATGCCGGCGGGCGTGCCGGTCGCCACGGTCTCGATCGGCAACGCGCGCAACGCGGGACTGCTCGCGGCACGCATCCTGGCCGTGGGCGACGCGGACCTCACGCGCAGGATGCTCGACTTCCAGACCGGACTCGCCGACGCTGCGCGGGCCAAGGGCGCGAAGGTTCGCGGCGGCGCCGCGGGTTCCGGGCCCGCCGGGTTCGGCCCGCGCTGACCTCCAGGGACGCGCCGGGACCCGCCCACCAGCGGTGGCGGGCACACCACACTCGGGCGCGGCCTGGCGCGCCACTCAACGCCCAGCGGACGGGTCAGCGATCAGCGAGTGAGCTCGAGGGTCTTGTCGGTCCAGGTGCGCAGGTCGGCGAGCAGGGCCGGGTTCTCGGCGAGCGAGGTGCCGAACGACGGCACGATCTCCTTGAGCTGGGAGCGCCACGCCTCGAAACGTGCCGGGAAGCAGCGCTCGAGGACGTCGAGCATCGCGGCGACCGCCGTCGAGGCGCCGGGGGAGGCGCCCAGGAGACCGGCGATCGAGCCGTCGGCGGCGTTCACGACCGTCGTGCCGAACTCGAGCGAGCCGCCGAAGCGGCCCTTCTGGCGCACGACCTGGACTCGCTGGCCCGCCGTGATGAGCTCCCAGTCCTGGTCCTCGACCTCGGGGGCGAAGACGCGCAGCGCGTCGATCTTGCCGCCGCGGGTCTTGGCCAGCTCGAGCACGAGGTACTTGATGAGGGACCAGGACGTGACGCCGATCGCGGCCATCGGGAGGAGGTTGTCGGGGCGGATCGAGCTCGGCAGGTCGGTGAACGAGCCCTGCTTGAGGAACTTCGGGGTCCAGCCGGCGTAGGGGCCGAACAGCAGCGAGCGGTGCCCGTCGATCACGCGGGTGTCGAGGTGGGGCACCGACATCGGCGGGGCGCCGACCGCGGCCATGCCGTAGACCTTGGCCTGGTGCTTGGCCGCGACGTCCTCGTCCAGGCACCGCAGGAACTGCCCGCTGACGGGGAAGCCGGCGAAGCCCTTGATCTCCTCGATGCCGGAGCGCTGCAGGAGGTGCAGGGCGCCACCGCCGGCACCCACGAAGACGAACTTGGCGCGGATGACGACGGACTTGCCGTGCTGGCGGTCCTTGACGACGACGCGCCACGAGCCGTCGCTCTCGCGCGTCAGGTTCTTGACCTGGTGGTCAAAGCGGATGTCGGCGCCGGTGCGGGCCAGGTGGTCGACGAACTGCTTCGTCAACGCCCCGAAGTCGACGTCCGTGCCGTTCTCGGCCCAGCTGATCGCGACGTCCTCGGACTCGTCGCGCCCCTCGGCCATGAGCGGCAGGCGCCGCGCGAACTCGTCACGGTCGGTCACGAGCTCGATGCCCTCGAACAGCGGGTTGGCCGCGAGCTTGTCGTGGCGCTTGCGCAGGTACTCGACGTTCTCCGCGCCCTGCACGAAGCTCACGTGGGGCACCGAGTTGATGAACGTCGACGGGTCCGACAAGGTGCCGTTCTCGACCGCGTGCGACCAGAACTGACGCGAGAGCTGGAACTGCTCGTTGACGACCGGCGCCTTCGAGATGTCGACGTCGCCGCCGGGAAGCTTGGGGGTGTAGTTGAGCTCGCACAGGGCGGAGTGGCCGGTGCCGGCGTTGTTCCACGGGCCGGAGCTCTCCAGCGACGGCGCCGCGAGCCGCTCCAGCACCGTGATCGACCAGTCCGGCTCCAAGGTGCGGAGCATCGTGCCGAGGGTCGCGCTCATGACGCCGGCCCCCACCAGGAGCACGTCGGTCGTGACCTGGTCAGGCAGGGGTGAGGTCGAGGGGACGGAAAGACTGGCGTTCTCGGTCAACGCTCCACTGCTCCTTGCGAAAGACGTGCGGACCCTGGCGGAAGTCCACCGTTCAACTGTGCCGGAGACACCGGGCGATCGCGCCATCGAGAGGGTGTGAGATTGTCCGGCGCGGATGTGAAGTGCGTCTCACTGTCGCGCGGGAGGTGAGCCCCGGTCAGGGACGGTCGCGGATGAAGGAGGTGACGCGGCTGAGCGTCGGGGTCCGCGGTGCCGACGCGAAGCCGAACCGCACCGGCGGGTCGACCGGCGCCAGGGGGCCGAGGTCCTGGCCGTCCCAGCTGACGGTGGCCGACGTGACCTGCCAGGCGTCGGTCGCGGCATACCACTCGGTGCGGCCCTGGCCTGCGGTGCCGTGGGTGCGCACGCCCGGCATGACGCACCGCGCCACGGGGTCGCAGAGGCGCGCCCAGGTCTCGTGGTGAGCCACGGGGCGGGGGACGCACCGCAGCAGCCAGCCGATCGGCGCGCGGGCGCCGGGGGTCCACCGCGCCTGCAGCGGTCCGGCCTGGATCGACCATCCGTCGAGCGCGACCGCCACGACCTGCACCTCGTCGAAGCGGTAGGTCGTGGCCACCAGGTCGGCGACCCAGGCGTCGGGCGCGAGCAGGATGCGGTGCCCGTCGGGTCGCTCGACCATCGCGTCGGCGAACGGCCCGTGCGGGCTGCGTTCCCAGATCCCCACCACGACGCGGGTGCCGCTCGTGGTGCCCAGGCCGACGATGTGCCCGTCGAATCGCCGTGTCACGGTCCCAGTCTGGGCGACGTCTCGCGATCTGGCAGGTCGGGTGCTGGGATTGCCGTTAGTCGGACGTCCTAGAATAGAGACGCGGCCCTCCACCCCGGGCCCGTGAGGTCCGTCCACCAGGAGTCGACGATGAGTGACATGTTCGTGCTGTCCGAGGAGCACCAGGCGATCCGCGAGGCCGTGCGTGCGGTCGCGGAGAACAAGATCGCGCCGTACGCGGCGCAGGTCGACGAGGAGGCCCGCTACCCCCACGAGGCGGCGGCGGCCCTGCTCGCCTCTGACTTCCACGCCCCCCACGTGCCGGAGGAGTACGGCGGAGCCGGCGCCGACGCGCTGGCCACGGTCCTCGTGATCGAGGAGGTCGCCCGGGTCTGCGTGTCGTCGTCGCTGATCCCTGCGGTCAACAAGCTCGGCTCGCTGCCGGTGCAGATCGGCGGCGGCGAGCAGATCAAGAAGACCTACCTCAGCCGGCTCGCCGCGGGCGAGGGCGGCTTCTCCTACTGCCTGTCGGAGCCCGACGCGGGCTCCGACGCCGCGAACCAGAAGACCAAGGCCACCCGCGACGGCGACGACTGGGTCCTGAACGGCACCAAGCGCTGGATCACCAACGCCGGCGAGTCGGAGTTCTACACCGTCCTGGCGCAGACCGATCCCGAGAAGCGCAGCAAGGGCATCACGGCGTTCGTCGTCGAGAAGTCCGACGAGGGCGTGTCGTTCGGTGCGCCGGAGAAGAAGCTCGGCATCAAGGGCTCGCCGACGCGTGAGGTCTACCTCGACCACGTGCGCATCCCGGGCGACCGCATCATCGGCGAGGTCGGCGAGGGCTTCAGCATCGCGATGAAGACCCTCGACCACACCCGCGTGACGATCGCGGCGCAGGCCGTCGGCGTCGCCCAGGGGGCCCTCGACTACGCGCTCGGCTACGTCAAGGAGCGCAAGCAGTTCGGCAAGGCCATCGCCGAGTTCCAGGGCATCGAGTTCATGCTCGCCGACATGGGCATGAAGATCGAGGCCGCCCGCCAGCTCACCTACGCGGCCGCCGGTCGCTCCGAGCGCGGCGACTCCGACCTCACGTTCTTCGGCGCCGCGGCCAAGGCGTTCGCCTCCGACACCGCGATGCAGGTCACGACCGACGCCGTGCAGCTGCTCGGCGGCTACGGCTTCACCCGGGACTACCCGGTCGAGCGCATGATGCGCGACGCCAAGATCACCCAGATCTACGAGGGCACCAACCAGGTCCAGCGCATCGTCATGGGACGCCAGCTCCTCGCGGGCGTGCAGTCGACGCTCTGACCACTGCCGGGCGGCTGGCAGGCTCGTGACGTGAGCCTGCTGCCGTTCGAGCTGCCCGCCGGCTTCCTCGCGCACGCCGGCCGCGGCGAGCGGTGGGCGGCGTGGATCGGCTCCGTGCCGCGCCGGCTCGCCCATGCGATCGAGGCGTGGGACCTCGTGGTCGACGGCCCGCCGCTGCACGGGCACACCGCGGTCGTGGTGCCGGTGCTGTCCGACGGGACACCGGCCGTGCTCAAGGCCGGGTGGCCGTTCGAGGAGCCGCGCCAGGAGTGGCTCGCGCTGCGGCGGTGGGACGGACGCGGTGCCGTGCGGATGCTCGCGGCCGACCCTGCGTCGAACGTGCTCCTCCTCGAGCGTCTGCAGCCGACCGACCTCCTGACCGTGGACGCGCTGGATGCGTGCGAGGTGGTGGCGGGCCTCTACGCGACGCTCCACGTGCCGGCCCCGGCGCGCCTGGACCGCCTCTCGGCGAAGGTCGCGCGATGGACCGAGGACCTCGCCGCGCTGCCTCGATCGGCACCGTTCCCGCGCCGCATGGTCGATCAGGCCGTGCACCTCGGCCGCGCGTTCGCCACGGACCCGGCCACCGACGGCACCCTCGTGCACACCGACCTCCACGACGAGAACGTGCTGGCCGCGGAACGCGCGGCGTGGCTCGCGATCGACCCGCAGCCGCTCTCCGGCGACCCCCACTACGAGCCGGCCCCGATGCTCTGGAACCGGTGGGACGAGGTGCTCGCCGCCCGCGACCCGAGGTTCGCGGTGCGGCGGCGCTTCCACACCCTGGTCGACGTCGCCGGCCTCGACGAGCAGCGGGCCCGTGACTGGGTCGTCGTGCGAGAGGCCCACCAGGCGATGTGGGCGATCGAGGACTCTGTCGCGGGGCGGGGGGAGCCCGACCGCGTCACCGCGGCGGTCACGATCATCAAGGCTGTCCAGGACTGAGTCCACCAGCCCACGAGGGGTGCCGGGGCGACGGCACGGGCCTAGATTCGTCCCATGAGCCTCGTGACCTGGAAGGATCTCGTGATCGACGCGGTCGACGCCGCGGCATCGGCCCAGTTCTGGGCCGAGCGCCTCGGGCTGCGCCGGGAGGTGCTCGGCGACGGCACGGCTGCCGTGCTCCGCGGCGACGACCCGGGCCAGACGATCTGGATCAACGGCGTGCCGGAGCCCAAGACCGTCAAGAACCGGGTCCATCTCGACGTGTGGGAGGCCTCGCTCGAGCCGTTCGGGGCGCTCGAGCGGCTCGGCGAGCCCGGCGAGTTCTCCTGGACCACCTTCTGCGACCCGGAGGGCAACGAGTTCTGCGTCTTCGTCAAGGACGGCGCCGTACCGGGGTTCAA
Source organism: Aeromicrobium sp. (assembly GCF_023146395.1). Classification (GTDB taxonomy): domain Bacteria; phylum Actinomycetota; class Actinomycetes; order Propionibacteriales; family Nocardioidaceae; genus Aeromicrobium. The sequence continues at coordinate 35,620 of NZ_JAGLCD010000011.1, forward strand.
GGCGCTCGAGATCGATGCCGCCGACCACCTGGTGATCTCGACCTGGTGGGCGGACGTCCTGGGCGGGCGTCTGGTGCGCGACGACGGCGGCGCCTACTCCAGCGTCGAGGACGTCCCCGGCCTCCCCGGGGAGGGACTCGACTTCGCCCCGGTGCCCGAGCCGAAGGCGGTCAAGAACCGGGTGCACTGGGACGTCCGGCTGAACCCCGGCGCGTCGGTCCGTGACCTCCGGGACCGGGGCGCGATGCTGCTGCGCGCAGCGGGGGACGACGAGCCGTGGACCGTCATGGCCGACCCCGAGGGCAACGAGTTCTGCGTGTTCGACGCCGAGTGACCGGCCCGGCGCCTGCGTGACAGAGTGGGACCCATGGCCCTCGACCTGAGCTCAGACGTCGTCGATTTGACCGCGGCCCTGGTGGACCTGCCGTCCGAGAGCCTCGACGAGCAGCTCATCGCCGACGAGGTCGAGATAGCGCTGCGGCGCCTGCCCCACCTGTCGGTCGTGCGCGACGGCCACACGATCGTGGCTCGCACCGACCTCGGGCGTGCCGAGCGCGTGGTCATCGCCGGGCACCTCGACACCGTGCCCGCGAACGGCAACCTGCCCTCTCGCCTGGCGGACGGCGTGCTCCACGGCCTGGGGTCGTGCGACATGAAGGGCGGTGTCGCGGTGGCCCTGCGCCTGGCGGCCACCGTGCCCGAGCCGACCCGCGACGTCACCTACGTGTTCTACGAGGCCGAGGAGATCGCGGCGGTCCACAACGGACTGGGCCGCCTGGCCCGCGAGCATCCTGCGTGGATCGAGGGGGACTTCGCGATCCTGATGGAGCCCTCGAACGCAGGAGTGGAGGCGGGGTGCCAGGGCACGATGCGGGTCGACCTGCGCACGACGGGGGAGCGGGCCCACTCCGCCCGCTCGTGGATGGGGTCGAATGCGATCCACGCCCTCGCGCCGGCGCTCGCCACGCTCGAGGCCTACGTCTCGCGCGAGGTCGAGATCGACGGGCTGACGTACCGCGAGGGCCTCAACGCCGTCGCGATCTCCGGCGGGGTCTCGGGCAACGTGGTGCCCGACGCCGCATCGTTGACGGTCAACTTCCGCTTCGCGCCCGACCGCTCCGAGGAGCAGGCGCTGGCGTTCCTGCGCGAGACCTTCCCGCAGTACGACCTGGCCGTCACCGACTCCGCGCCGGGGGCCCTGCCGGGTCTGCAGCGTCCGGCGGCGGCGGCGTTCGTGGAGGCCGTCGGCGCCGAGGTCGGACCGAAGTTCGGCTGGACCGACGTCGCGAAGTTCACCGTCCTCGGGGTGCCCGCCGTGAACTACGGTCCGGGCGACCCGCTGTACGCGCACAAGGCCGACGAGCAGGTTCCCGTGGCGCACCTGCGCGGCGTCGAGGACAAGCTCCGCACCTGGCTCAGCCGGTAGCGGTGTCGGTGCCCCGTGACACGATCGGGCCGTGAGCGTCCTTCCCGGCCGTGACGGCCAGCCGCGCTGCCCCTGGGGCACCGCGCCCGACATGGTCCAGTACCACGACACCGAGTGGGGGCGTCCGGTCCACGGCGACGTCGGCCTGTTCGAGCGCATCACGTTGGAGGCCTTCCAGTCCGGCCTGTCGTGGGCCATCATCCTGCGCAAGCGGCCCGCGTTTCGCGAGGCGTTCGCCGGCTTCGACCCCGAGGTCGTGGCCGGCTTCGGCGAGCCCGACGTCGAGCGACTCCTGGCCGATGCCGGCATCGTGCGCAACCGCGCCAAGATCGAGGCCGCGATCGGCAATGCCCGCGCGGTGCTGGAACTGCACGGCGAGCTCGACGAGATCATCTGGGCCAGTGGTCCTGGTCCGCGCCCTCGCCCACGCACCGTCGCCGAGGTCCCGGCCGTCACCCCGGAGTCCACGGCCCTGGCCCGCCGCCTTCGTGCGCGGGGATTCCGGTTCGTGGGCCCCACCACGGCCTACGCGCTGATGCAGGCGGTCGGCGTCGTCGACGACCACCTGGCCGACTGCGCCACGGCGCCCGCCTGAGGCCCGAACGCGGCCCGACATCGATCTGACACACCCGTGGCGTCGCATCGCGTCGGCGCATGGGAGATAATGAGGCACGGGCCCGCCACCACGGTGGGCCTGTTCGACGAGAGGGGAACTCATGGCGGCCATGAAGCCTCGGACCGGTGACGGTCCGATGGAGGTCACCAAGGAAGGACGCTGCATCGTGATGCGCGTCCCGTTGGAGGGTGGGGGACGCCTTGTCGTCGAGCTCAACAACGAGGAAGCCGCGACGCTCGGCGACGCACTCAAAGCCGTCTGATGTTCGGCCTCTCGGTGCGCTGGTCCCTGACCGGCGCACCGGCTGGCACGCTCGAACGGCTGCACGCCTACGTCGAGGACGTGTCGCTCTCACGCTTCGCCGGACTCGACGGTCTGCGCTACAAGACGTGGCGTGCTCGCGACGGTGAGTGGTTCGAGGGCACCTACGTGTTCGTCTCGGAACAGGCGCGAGCCGAGTTCCAGGCTGCCTTCACCGCGAGCGCCGACGTGGCGGCGGGCAGCGAGATCATCGGGTCCGGGCCGGAGCTGATCGAGGCGTTCGAGGTCGTCGCCGCCGTGCGGGGGCCCGCCGGGTTCCGCTCGTCGGCCCGTTTCGAGAGCTGAGCTCAGGCGATCTTCTGCACGGCCAGCATGCCGTCACCGACCGGCAGCAGGACCGCGCGCAGAGCTTCGTCGTCACTGACCCGCTGCAGCAGGTCGCGGATCGCGCTCGTCTCCGGGTCGCGTTGCGCGGGATCGGCCACGCGGTCGTGCCACAACGCGTTGTCGAAGCAGATCAGCCCGCCGGGCCGGACGAGGCGAACCGCCTCGTCGAGGTACTCGGCGTACTCGACCTTGTCGCCGTCGAGGAAGGCGAGGTCGTAGTTGCCGTCAGCCAGGCGCGACATGACGTCGAGCGCGGCTCCGGCGATGAGCCGGAAGCGCTGCGGGGCGATGCCGGCGAGCGTGAAGACCTCGCGCGCATGGCGCTGGTGCTCGGCCTCGAGATCGACCGAGGTCAGCACCGTGTCGGTGCTGGCGCGCAGGATCCACAGCCCGGACACGCCGGTGCCGGTGCCGACCTCCACGACGGCCTTGGCGTCGACGGCAGCGGCCAGGAACGCGAGCGTCGCGCCACCGCCCGCACCGATGGGAGCCACCCCCACGACCGTGGCGCGCTGCCGCGCCTCGGCGAGGATCGCGTCCTCGCGCGGGTAGCCCTCGGCGAACGCCAGGCTGGCCGCGTTGATCATGCTGTCCTCCGCCACGGCTCCAGCCTAGTCCCGCTCGACCTGCAGGCGGCGGCACCACGCGGGACAATGGCGGTGGAACCGCAGGCCGGGCCACGGGTCGCCGGGTTTGGGGAACCGTCAGCCGGTGCTGAGCGTTCTCTCAGCAAGAACCGGCACGATCAGTGCATGACGAGCGACAGGAACTCCGTGGTCACGACCGAGCCGCACCCCTCCTTGGAGTGGGACGCCATCGTGGCGGAGCACTCCGCGCGGGTCTACCGGCTTGCGCTGCGGCTCACGGGCAACCCGCACGACGCCGAGGACCTGACCCAGGACGTCTTCGTCCGGGTGTTCCGCTCGCTCGACACCTACGAGCCGGGGAACTTCCCGGGCTGGCTGCACCGCATCACGACCAACTTGTTCCTCGACCGGGCTCGCCGGGCCTCGCGCATCCGCATGGACCGCTTCGCCGACGGCGCCGAGGACCGCCTGCTGGCCCAGGACCTCCGCCCGGAAGAAGCCGTCGACGGTGCGGGCTTCGACCCGGACATCGAGCAGGCCCTGCAGGCGCTCTCGGAGGACTTCCGGGTCGTCGTCGTGCTGTGCGACGTCGAAGGCCTGAGCTACGAGGAGATCGCCGACGTGCTGGGCATCAAGCTCGGTACGGTCCGGTCGCGCATCCACCGCGGGCGCACCCAGCTGCGGGCTGCGCTGTCGCACCGGGCGCCCACGACGGGGCGCACCCGGGTCTGGGGACCGGTCGGGGTCGGATGACCCATCTCGGTGCCGATGTCGCGGCGTTCGTCGACGGGCAGCTCCCGCCCGCGCGGGAGCTGGCCGCTCGTCGCCACCTCGAGCAGTGTGAGCGGTGCCGCTCAGTCGTTGCCGAGCAGGAGCAGCTCAAGCGCCGGATGGCGCGGACCGCGCCCGCGGGTGGGCCGGCGGGTGTGCCGGCCCACCTGGCGGCGGCGCTGGCGGCCGTGGCCTCCGACCCCAGGGAGCCGGACTCGCCCCGGCGGCAGGCCCTGCGGCGCTCGGTCGGCGTCGTTGTGGCCCTCGTGGGATCCTCGGCCGCCGTGCTCCTGCTGGCGTACGTGCTCGCGCCGCCGCTGCCGAGCACGGGCGATCCCGTGGACCCCGACTTCGACGCGTACGTCAGTGAGTTCCTGGCGGAGGCCGCGAGCCGCCGTGCCCCCGACGTGGTGGCGACGTCGACGACGGTTCCTGCGGCCGCGTCGAGCGACACCACACCGCTGAGCCCCCGCGAGCTCGCCCGGCTCGACGCCGACGGGTGGCCGTGCCACACGGTGCTGGCCGGTGATCTCGAGCGCGTCGACGGTCGTCTCCTGGGTGACGCGGCCATCGCGCTGCGCTACTCCGGTGAGCACGTCCAGCTGCACCTGATCGAGCAGATCGGGCGCCTCGACGACGCCGCGCTCGCCGACTTCCAGCGGCGCACGCTGGCCGACTCGGTCGTGTGGGTCCGCGAGGGACAGCCCAATGTCGCCGCCTGGCAGGCCGACGGGGTCGTGTACGCCGTCGTCACCGACGCGTCGGTCGCGAGCGTCGCCGAGGTCGTCGCGCAGCTTCCGTCGACCCCGGACCGGTCCGCGATCGAGCGGGTCGAGGACGGCCTGGACCGCATGACCGGCTGGATCTCGGCGGCCTAGAATCCTCGCCCAGCAACGGCATCGAGGCTGAGGGGTTGAGGGTGTCACGGCACCCTCAACCCCTCAGATCGCGACCGCTGATGACGAAGGTTGAGGGGGCGCGGTGGCGCGGGCAACCACGACCCCTCAGATTGCGTCCGCCTCGGTGGGGCCTAGGTGGCCTCGGTGTCGAAGGGGGGGCGTTCGCCGGGGCGCAGCGACCGGGACACCGCGGTCACGGCGGCCGTCGCGGGCGTGCGGCCCGACGGCTCGTCGAGGAACGTGCGGCGCACGGCCTCGCGCGGGTCGAGGTCACGCAGCTGGAGTCCCGAGAGGTCCTGACCGATCTCCCGGCCGAGGTCGTTCTTGGCGTTCTCGGCCATCTGCCGCACCGTGCGGACGAAGCCGCCGGCCTGCTTGGCCAGCTCGGGCAGACGCTCGGGGCCGAACACGAGCATCGCGACGACCAGGATGACCCCGATCTCCGCCCAGCCCATGCCGAACATGGTGAGACCTAGAGTCGACCGGCCGGGGTCAGGCCGAGCTGCATGCCGGCCAGACCGCGCGAGCGTCCGCTGAGGCGGTCGGCGGCGGCCTGCAGCACGACGGCCGAGGCCGACTCGGGGTGCGCGACCACGATGGGGTGGCCTTCGTCGCCGCCGAGGCGCAGCTGCTCGTCGAGCGGGACCTCCGCGAGGAGGGGGACGTCGTGCCCGAGGCGTTCGGCCAGGGTCGAGGCGACCTGCTGGCCGCCGCCGCTGCCGAAGACCTCGAGGCGCTCACCCGACGGCAGTGCCAGGTACGACATGTTCTCGACGACCCCGACGACCCGCTGGTGGAGCATCGAGGCCATCGTGCCGGCCCGCTCGGCGACCTGGGCGGCCGCCTGCTGCGGGGTCGTGACGACGAGGACCTCGGCGGTGGACAGGTGCTGGCCGACGCTGATGGCCATGTCGCCCGTGCCCGGCGGCAGGTCGAGGAGCAGGACGTCGAGGTCGCCCCAGTAGACGTCGCTCAGCATCTGCACGAGCGCCCGGTCGAGCATGGGGCCGCGCCACGCGACGACCTGGTCCTTGCGCGGCTTGAGCATGCCGATGCTGATGACCTTGACGTCGGGGGCGGCCGCGGCGTCGGGGTGGTCGCCGAGCGAGCTGACCGGCACCGGGACGGGCATGATCATGTCGTCGACCTGGGTGGGACGGTGATCGCCCACGCCCATGAGGTCAGGGATCGAGTGGCCGTAGATGTCGGCGTCGAGGATGCCGACCTTGAGCCCGCGCAGCGCCATGGCGACACCGAGGTTGACCGTGACGGAGGACTTGCCGACGCCACCCTTGCCCGAGGCCACGGCGTAGACGCGCGTGAGATTGCCCGGCTGGGTGAAGGGGATCTCCTTCTCCGCGGCTCCGCCCCGCAGCATGTCGCGCATCGCGGTGCGCTGCTCGTCGGTCATGACGCCCATGTCGACGTGGACCAGGTGCGCGGGCGCGACGCCGGCGACGGCCTGGGTCACGTCGCGCGTCAAGGTGTCCTTGAGTGGACAACCCGCGACGGTCAGCAGCAGCCGCACCGTGATGTCGGTGTCGCTGATCGTGATCGTGTCGACCATGCCGAGCTCGGTGATGGGACGCTTGATCTCGGGGTCGTTGACGCGGGTCAGCGCCTCACGGACCTGTTCCTCGGTGACGGCAGCCATGTCCTCCATCGTACGGGGGAGCCCGGCGCGCCCGAGATGAGTCCAGCCTCAGTCGCGTTTGTCCTTCTTGGGCTTGGGCGGCTTCTCGCGTCGCTCGCCCTCCTCGGCGGGGTCGAGCGCCTCGACCAGGCCGCGCAGCTCGCTGCGCAGGAAGTCGCGGGTCGCGACCTCGCCCAGGCCCAGGCGCAGGCTGGCCACCTCGCGGGCCAGGAACTCCATGTCGGCGTGGGACTGCGCGGTCGCGTCGCGGTCCTGCTGCTGCTGGACGCGGTCGCGCGACTCCTGACGGTTCTGCGCCAGCAGGATCAGCGGGGCCGCGTACGAGGCCTGCAGGGAGAGGATCAGCGTGAGGAAGATGAACGGGTACGGGTCCCACCGCGCCTTCTCGGGGCCCAGGACGTTCCAGCCGAGCCACACGATGATGAAGACCGTCATGCCCGCCAGGAACGTGGCGGTGCCCATGAAGCGGGCGAACGACTCGGCGAAGCGGCCGAAGCGCTCGGTGTCGAAGTCGGCGCGCGGGTGCCACCCGCGCCGGCGGTCACGCGGCTGGTCGAGGCGGCTCTGGCGCGCGGCGTCGCGCCGCGACTGCTCAGCCATGACGCACCGACTCTCGGGTCGACTCGCGCCAGCCCTCGGGCAGGAGGTGGTCGAGCACGTCGTCGATCGTGACGGCGCCCATGAGGTGCTTGGACTCGTCGATGACCGGCAGGGCCACCAGGTTGTACGCCGCGAGCAGGCCCGAGACGTCGGCGAGCGAGGACTCCGGGCGCGGCCACTCGATGTCGTCGTCGACGATCGCGCTGACGAGGGTCGACGGGGGGTGGCGCAGCAGCGCCTGCAGGTGCACGACGCCCAGGAACCGGCCCGTGGGCGTCTCGACCGGCGGGCGGCAGACGTAGACCATCGAGGCGAGGGCGGGGATCAGGTCGGGCTCGCGGACCCGCGCGAGGGCCTCGGCGATCGTGGCGTCCGGGGCGAGCACGACCGGATCGGTCGTCATCATCGAACCCGCCGTGCCCTCCTCGTACGTCAGGAGGCGGCGCATGTCCTCGGCGTCCTCGGGCTCCATGCGCTGCAGCATCTGCTCGGCCGTGGCCGGGGGCAGCGACCCGAGGAGATCGGCGGCGTCGTCGTCGTTCATCTCGCTGACGACGTCCGAGGCGCGCTCGGGGTGTAGGACGCCGAGGATCTCCACCTGTGCGCGGGCGGGCAGCTCCTCGAGGACGTCGGCGAGCCGTTCGTCGCCCAGCTCGGCGGCGATCTCGAGCCGGCGCTTCGGCGTGAGCTCCAGCAGGGCGTTGGCGAGGTCGACGGCCCGCAGGTCGTCCATCGTCGCGAGCAGGTGCTGGGCGCCCTGGGCGGAGTCCTCGTCGGCGAGGCCCACGACGTCGGACCATTCCGGGGTGTGCGTGGCGCCCCGGCGACCGAAGCGCTTGCTGGACTCCTGCACCGCGACGTGGGTCAGGTGCCAGTCGCGGCGGGCGTCCATCTCCATCGCGAGGTCGAAGACCTCCCCGGCGAGGCCCTCGCGGGTCGTGACCTGGCGGTCGAAGAGCTCGTGCACCGCGAGCGTCTCGTGCTTGCGCTGCTCGAACCGGCGCATGTTGACCACGCCGGTCGTGATGATCTGGCCGCCGTCGAGCGAGGTCACGCGCGTGATCGGCAGGAACACGCGCCGGCGCCCCAGGACCTCGACCACGAGCCCGAGGACACGTGGTCGACTTCCGGTGGAGCGGATCGTCACGACGACGTCGCGCAGCTTGCCCACGCGGTCGCCGGCCGGGTCGAAGACCGGTTGTCCGACGATGCGGGACAGGAAGATGCGTCCGGGCATGCTGCTCACGTCAGCACCCTACCGGCGGGCCTGACGTCAGGCCGGTGCTGCGGAACTGCGCCGGGCGGTGACCGCGCTGACGTGGCCGAGGTGCTGCGTCGAGGACGGGCGCGAGGTCTCCCGGGCCTCGAGCCCGGCCACAAAGGTGCCGATCTCGTCGATCGCCGCGCGGGCCTCGGGCACCCAGGACGCGGCCGCCTGGAACACGTGCACCTGGCGGTCCCAGACCGTGAGGTCGCAGGGCACGCCGGCCGCCACGAGCCGGTTGGCCATGAGCTCGGCGTCCGCGAGCAGGATCTCGCGCGAGCCGACGTGGATCAGGGTCGGCGGCATGTCGGCGAGGGGCATGTTGACCGGGCACGTGCGCCGGCCCGACACGCCCCGGCGCGTCTCGAGGTTCTCCGAGACGTCGGTCAGGCGCGAGACGGCGCGCAGGGAGAACGTCTGGCAACGGTGCGCATTACGGTGCACGGCCTTGCCGGCGGGGTCGAAGTCGAGCAGCGGAGAGAGCGCCACGACGCCGGCAGGTCGGCCCAGGCCGGCGTCCATCGCGGCGCGCGCGACCGCGAACGCCAGGTAGCCGCCCGCGGAGTCGCCCGCGATCGTGACGTCCTCGATGCGGTGGCCCTGGGCGAGCAGCCAGTGGAGGCCGTCGAGCCCGTCGGCGACCGACTCCGTGATGGGCTCGTAGGGCATCTGTCGGTAGCCGACGTTGAGCGCCGGCACGCCTGAGGCCGACGAGATGCGCGAGACCAGGCGCCGGTGGGTGTTCAGGCCGCACGTGAGGAACGCCCCGCCGTGCAGGTAGAGGATCGCGCCGCCCTCGCCGGGCGTGTCGGCGACTCCGGCGCCCAGGACGAGCTCGGCGCCGCAGAGGCCTAGGTCGACCCGGCGCCAGCGGGTGCCCTCGGGCGCCGGGAGCAGTCGGGCGGCCTGCTCGAGCAGATTGGGAGGGAACAGGTCGAACGGCAGGCGCGACCAGGCGTCGAGCAGCGGGCGGACCGTGTGCTTGAGGCCGAACGCCAGGACCTGCGACGGCAGGCTGGCTCCGGCGCGGAACTGCGCGTCCGCGGCGACCGAGAGGTGCGTGCTTCCCATGCGTGCTCTCCCTACCGTTCGCGACCCGGTCCTGACCGGATCATTCACCCCACGACCTGCGAAGATTCACGCGATCGTGTGTCATGTTGTGATGTGATTCACATTCGTTGAGTGAGCGTACGCGACCACAGACCACCCCGCGCGAGGAACCCCCACATGCCGTTCATGCCGCCGACCGACTCGATGTTCCTGCTGGCCGAGTCGCGGGAGCACCCCATGCACGTCGGCGGGCTGCAGCTGTTCGAGCCGCCGGCCGATGCCGGCCCGCACTACGTGCGGGAGGTCCTCGACCAGTTCCGCGGCAACGACAACGTCAACCCGTTGTTCCGCAAGCGACCGGCCGAACCCGTGGGTGCGGTCGGCAGCACGTGGTGGACGCACGACGAGACGATCGACTTCGACTACCACGTGCGGCACTCGGCGCTGCCGGAGCCGCGGCGCATCCGCGAGCTGCTCCAGGCCACGTCGCTGTGGCACAGCTCGCTGCTCGACCGGCACCGCCCGTTGTGGGAGTGCCACGTCGTGGAGGGCCTCCAGGACGGCCGCTTCGCGGTCTACAACAAGGTCCACCACTCGATGGTCGACGGCGTGTCCGCGATCCGGCTGATGCAGCGCTCGCTCAGCACCGACCCCGAGGCCGACGACTGCCTGCCGCCGTGGCTGCAGCCCGAACGCGCCCGGAACGCCCCGGGTGAATCGACCGGGTCGGGCGGATTCGGCCCGCTCGCCCTCGCGCGGTCGCTGGCTGGTGCGGTGGGCGACGTCGCCGGCGACCTCGCCGGTCTGCTGCCCGCCTCGGCCCGGATCGCGATGGAGGCGATCGGCTCCAACGACCTGACCCTCCCGCGAGCGCCCCGCACGATGTTCAACGTCCCGATCGGTGGGGCCCGGCGCTTCGCCGCCCAGTCGTGGGAGATCGAGCGCATCCGGCGGGTCGCGAAGTCGTCGGCCACGACGATGAACGACGTCGTGCTCGCGATGGTCTCCGGCGCCCTGCGGGAGTACCTCATCGAGAACCACGCCCTGCCCGACGACCCCATGACGGCGATGGTGCCGGTGTCGCTGTCGCTGCGCTCGGGCGGCGACCCGGCCGAGACCGGCCGCGACGGCGGCAACCAGGTCGGCGTCATCATCGTCAACCTGGCGACCGATCGGGAGAACGGCTCGACCCGCCTGGAGGAGATCGCCTACTCGTCGCGCCAGGCCAAGCGGATCCTCGGTGATCTCACCCCGACGCAGATCCTGGCGTTCTCGGCGCTGCAGATGCTGCCGCTCGCGTTCACGCCCGTGCCCGGCTTCGTCAAGTACACGCATCCGCCGTTCAACGTCATCGTGTCGAACGTTCCCGGTCCGACCGAGGAGATGTACTTCAACGGCGCGCGCCTGGACGGGATGTACCCCGTCTCGATCGCGCTCGACGGCCAGGCCATCAACATCACCTTGACGAGCCGCGCCGGCTACCTCGACGTCGGCATCATCGGCTGCCGTCGCACGGTCCCGCACCTGCAGCGCCTCCTGCTGCACCTGGAGAGCGCCCTCTCCGAGCTCGAGGGCAGCTGGGGGTGAGACCCCCACCGGCGAAGCCGGTCAGCGAAGTCGTCGAGTGGTGCGCGAGGGACGAGCGCGGCGTATCGAGATGCTGCTCGCGTGACCTCGAGCGGTCGGACCGGCCGGTGGTCACGGCTACCTGCACCTGACGGGGTCTCGATACGCCGGCTCGCTAGCGCTCGCCGAGCACTCGACCAGCGAAGTGGGGACCACTCGACCAGCAGAGGGTGGTCCGAGGCGCTTCGCCCGCATCCCCGACACTGGTCCGGTGAATGCGCTTCTGGCTGCGGTGGCCATCCTCGGGGTCTCGGCCTCGGGGCCGCTGATGGCCGCCACGACCGCGCCGGCCCTGGCGATCGCGTTCTGGCGCAATGCCGCAGCCTCGGCCGTGCTGGCGCCCGTGACCCTGCTGCGCCGGCGCGGGGAGCTCGCGGCGCTCTCAGCACGGGGGCGCCGCCTCGCGGTGGTCGCGGGGGTGATGCTGGCGCTCCACTTCGCGACGTGGGTCGGGTCGCTCAAGCTCACGTCGGTCGCCGCCGCCACCGCGCTCGTCACGACCCAGCTGGTCTGGGTCCTGCTGATCGACCGGCTGCGAGGGCGCTCGGTCCCGCTGCAGGCCGGTCTCGGGTGCGCCGTCGCGATCGCCGGTGTCCTGGTCGTCTCCGGCTTCGACTTCACGGTGTCGACGCGGGCCCTGGTGGGCGATGCGCTCGCCGTCGCGGGCGGGCTGTTCGCGGCGCTGTACCTCGTGGCCGGCAGCGCCGTGCGCACCGAGCTGTCGACGACGGCCTACACCGCGGTGTGCTACTCGGTCTGCAGCGCGGCGCTACTCGTCGCGGTCGTCGTCGGCGGGGTCCCGCTGGTGGGGTTCTCGGCCCGTGACTGGCTGCTGATCGCCGGGGTGACGGTCGCGGCGCAGTTCCTCGGGCACTCGATCATCAACCACCTGCTCGCGGTCATGAGCCCTACGGTCGTCTCGCTCATGCTCCTGCTGGAGGTGCCGCTGGCGGCCCTGCTCGCCGGCGCGTTCCTCGACCAGTCGCCGCACGCGGGCGTGTGGGTCGGTCTCGGACTGATCCTCATGGGTCTGGTGCTCGTAGTCACACGACGCTCACCGCGCGAGCCGGTGCTGGCCGAACCGCCCTTGGTCGACTGACCCGGCTCCTCGGGTGCGCCCGACTACCGGTGGGTAGAGTCGCCCTGATCATTGTGGGCTGTCGCCCCCCTTCTTTCATCAGGAGCCACCGCATGGGACGTCTCGCCAGCACCGAGGGATTGACCGAGGAGCAGACCGCGATCCTCTCGACGATCCGCGAGTTCGTCGACGAGAAGATCATCCCGGTCGCGCAGGAGCTCGAGCACGCCGACGAGTACCCGACCGAGATCATCGAGGGTCTCAAGGAGCTCGGCGTCTTCGGCCTGACGATTCCCGAGGAGTACGACGGCCTGGGTGAGTCGCTGCTGACCTACGCGCTCGTGGTCGAGGAGATCGCGCGCGGATGGATGAGCGTCTCGGGCGTCATCAACACGCACTTCATCGTCGCCTACTTGCTGATGCAGCACGGCACGGAGGAGCAGAAGAAGAAGTATCTGCCGAAGATGGCGACGGGCGAGGTCCGGGGTGCGTTCAGCATGTCGGAGCCGGGCCTCGGCTCGGACGTCTCGGCGGTCTCGACCAAGGCCACCAAGACCGATGACGGCTCGTACTCGATCACGGGCCAGAAGATGTGGCTGACCAACGGCGGCACGTCCACGCTCGTCGCGGTCCTGTGCAAGACCGACGAGGGCGCCGAGAGCGTCTACAAGAACATGACGACGTTCCTGGTCGAGAAGGAGCCGGGCTTCGGCGAGACGGCCCAGGGCGTCACGGTGCCGGGCAAGATCGCGAAGATGGGCTACAAGGGCGTCGAGACGACCGAGATGATCCTGGAGGACCACCAGATCTCGGCCGAGCAGATCCTCGGCGGGGAGCCGGGCAAGGGCTTCTTCCAGATGATGGACGGCGTCGAGGTCGGCCGTGTCAACGTCGCCGCCCGTGCGTGTGGACTGGCGATCCGTGGATTCGAGCTCGCGATCGCCTACGCCCAGCAGCGCAAGACGTTCGGCAAGCAGATCGCCGACCACCAGGCGGTGCTGTTCCGCCTCGCCGAGATGGCCACCAAGGTCGAGACGATCCACACCATGATGGTCAAGGCGGCCCGCCTGAAGGACACCGGCAAGCGCATGGACGTCGAGGCCGGCATGGCCAAGATGCTCGCCTCGGAGTACGCCAACGAGGTCGTCGAGGACTCCTTCCGCATCCACGGCGGCTACGGCTACTCCAAGGAGTACGAGATCGAGCGCCTGATGCGCGAGGTCAAGTTCATGCTGATCGGTGAGGGCACGTCCGACATCCAGAAGATGATCATCGGTCGTTCGCTGCTCAAGGACTACAAGCTCTGAGACGTGGTGCTGGTGGGCTGACGGGAATGTTCCGTCGGCCCGCCGCGCTATGCTGAGCAGACTGCTTCGGCAGTGGCCCCTGACGTTCGAGGGGTTTGACAACTCCAGAGGGGCTGATCGGTTTCGACTGTGGTCGTTCGGATCAGGTGAAGCGGGTAGAGAAGGCAACGTCATCTCTCAAACGATCGTTGCAACCCAATAAGTGCCGATTCCAAGCGCACTGACTTCGCCCTCGCTGCCTGACAGCGACTGGTGAAGGGCAGACCCGGGAGCGTCCCCGTCCCGGATCGTCTGTCTCATTGAGGGGACTTGCTGGTCATGCCGTGCCACGAGGCGTGATCGGGACTCTTGCGTGGCTGAGCCTGTCGGTGACGCGTTCGTCCGAGCACCGAGGCTGAGAAAAGCGCCAGACGAACTGCACCCGGAGAAGCCCTGATGCAGCGTCATAGGACCGGGGTTCGATTCCCCGCAGCTCCACCACGCCACTGAGGCCGCCCCCGTTCTGTGGGGGCGGCCTCAGTGGCGTTATCGAAAGTGCAGTGAATCGAGTGGGCCCCTCTGTCGGCGACGAAGTCGCCCATTCTGAGGGATCCCCGCAGCTCCCCGCAGCCTGCGAGCGCCGGTGCCACGCCACCAGTGAGGCGAACGCCCGTCAGCCAGCCCCAGCCCCCGCCGACCCCGACCCAGCCCCCGCTGCCCCCGCCAACCGCCCCACGACCGCGTCGAGCCACCGCCCCACGTGCTCGCGCGCCTGCGGCGTGTCGGGGTAGCGGCACCGCAGGTGGAGGCCGTCGTCGCCGGCGAGGAACCACGCCATGACGCCGTCGGGACGGGTCACGGCCGAGACCCACTGCACCTCGAGCCCGGGCGGAACCTCGGGCAGGCGCCGGGTGTCGAGCCAGGAGAGCGCGAACATGCCGGGCGGCGCGAGCTCGTGGTCGAGGTGGCCGAGGATCGGGGCCAGCGGATGGGCGCCCAGCTTCATCGCCTCCCGCAGGGCGGCCGCGCATCCCGTGGGCGAGGGGTCGGTGCAGTCGAGCACCGAGTTGGTGATGAACCAGCCGACCGATCCGTACCAGGAGGGGTCGTCGCGGCTGTGGACTGGAAACACGGCACGCAACGCGTGCCCGGAGAGCTCGGTCGTGACCGCCGCGACCTCGGCGATCGCGAGCGCCGTGAGCCGGACTCCGTGGTCGGCGGCCTGCTTCTCGAGCGCCTCCAGCTGCCCCGGGTCGAGCACGTCGCGCACCTCGACCACCTCGGCGCGCGGCTCGCTGACGTCACCCAGCGGCAGGGGGAAGACGGGCAGGCTCCCGCCGCCGGCCGCGAGCACCTCGGCCCAACGGCGGCCCACCCAGTGAGGCGTCGCGTCCTGCTGCTCGAGCAGCAGCGTGTGGGCGGCGAACGGCGGGGCCGGACTGAGGCCGGCTCCCGGAGCCCGACCGGCGACGACGTCGGCGAGGCACGCCCGCAGGTCGCGCAGCAGCACCAGGAGTGACCACATGTCGAGGTGGGCGTGGTCGCCGGCGATGACCACGACGGGGCGAGGGTCGTGGCCCTCGTCCGGCGTGACGACGCAGAGCCGGTGCGACGGGGTGGCGAAGGGACGGCAGGACTCGTCCAGCACCCGGCGGAGCACGAGCCGCGACGGCTCGGACGGATCCGCCGGCGGGTGCTCGACCCAGTCGCCGTGGACGAGCTCGGTCTCGCGCAGCGTCAGCTCGCCACCGGCGTCGGAGAATGCCGTGTGCAGCGTGCCGTGGCGTGCGACGACGGCCGACCAGGCGTGCGCGAGCTGCGCCGGGGTCGCCGTAACGTCGAGCCGGAACGCCAGCGCCATCCACGACCCGGCGCGGTCACCGGCGCTGGTGTGGAGGCGTTGGTCGTAGGAGATCGGCACCACGGCGCCAGGCACGCCGGCCGGCCCCGTGGAGAGACTCGTCACACGACCCGGGGGGAGCACCATGTGAGCCACGTTCGTGAGTCGCATCGCGGTTATCCTAGGCGCGGCGATGCCCGGGAAGCAGGACATGGGCGGGGGTGCCGGGCGACGGGCGGCAGACGACAGAGCGCGAGGTGGCGTGGACACATTCACCACGAACGGCGCGACGCTGGCGTTCGACGTCGACGGCACCGAGGGACCCCTGGTGGTGCAGCTGCACGGCCTGACCTCGAGCCGTGAGCGTGACCGACAGCTCGGGCTCGACCTGTCGCGGGCGCTGCGCGGGCACCGGATCCTGCGCTACGACGCTCGGGGGCACGGTGAGTCCACCGGCACCGCTGATCCCGTGAAGTACCAGTGGGACCGGCTGGCGGTCGACCTGCTCGCGCTGCTCGACCACGTGGCCCCGGGCGAGACGGTTCACGCCGTCGGCCCGTCGATGGGTACCGGCACGATGCTGCATGCCGCGACGCGGGAGCCGGGACGCTTCGCGAGCCTGACCCTGGTGACCCCGCCGACCGCGGGCCGGACCCGGCGCCAGCAGGCCGAGACATACCGCGCGAACGCCGACCTCGTGGAGCGGGAGGGCATCGGCGCGTTCCACGCGCTCGACGTCGAGTCGCCCGCGGTGCCGGCGATGGGCCACGCGCCCGAGACCGCACCGACCGTGCCGGAGGCCCTGCTGCCGTCGGTGCTGCGCGGGGCCGCCGCGAGCGACCTGCCCCACCGCAAGCTCGTCGTCCGCCTCCAGGTGCCGACTTTGGTGCTGGCCTGGACGGGGGACCGCACCCACCCCATGACGACCGCGAACCGGCTGCACCGGATGATCCATGGCAGCCGGCTCGAGGTCGCGCGCACCCCGTACGGGATCGTGGCCTGGCCCGGCCTGTTCGCCGAGCACGTCGTCACGTCGAAGCGCGCCTGAGGCACGTCGCCCCGCGTCGCGGATCCTCCCGCGGCGCAGGGCGACGTGCAGTCTCACGACGACAGCTGGTCGAACCGGTAGAGGAAGGCCGCCATCTGCTCGCGCAGGACCGACTCCGACCCCCGGAACGTCGGCGCTTCGCCTCGCTCGAGGTAGCCGGTCGTGATGTCAGTCATCGCGAGCCACTCGATCTCGTCGAAGAACGTGGCGGTCGTCGGTACGTCGCTGAAGGTCGGACCGTCCTCGTCGACGAAGTCGCTGCCCGCCGTGCGGTAGAGGAAGGCGGCCATCTGCTCGCGCAGGACTGGCTGCGACGGCCGGAACGTCGTGGTGCCGTCGGCCTCGGCGTACCCCGTCGTGACGCCCTGGTCGGCGAGCCACGTGATCTCGCGGTAGAACGTGTGCGTCGGAGCAACGTCGGTGAACGGCGACACCGCAGGCGCCTCCCACGTCGGCTGCCCGGCGAAGCGGTAGAGGAAGGCGGCCATCTGCTCACGCAGGACTGGCTGCGACGGCCGGAACGTCGTGGTGCCGTCGGCCTCGGCGTACCCGGTCGTGATGCCTCGGCCGGCCAGCCACGAGATCTCCGAGAAGAAGACGTGCGTCGAAGTCACGTCCGTGAACGGCGCGGGCTCAGGCTCGACGAGGTCGGTCACCCCGAAGAACGTCGTGGTGCCCGAGACCTCGTTGCCGACGATCACGAGCGCCTCGCCCGTGGGGGAGTCGGTCGCGCTCACGAACGTGAGCCCCTCGGGCCCGAGGTCTCCGGCCGAGGCCAGGAATGCGGCCGGGTCGGCAGCCTCCTCGATGCCGTCCTCGACCGAGACCGCGAAGTCGCGGTTGTTGACGTACGTGACGTACTCGGCGTTCGCGGGGTCGGAGATGTCGTAGACCATGACGCCGCCGACCCGCTCCAGGCCGATGAACGCGTAGGTGCGGCCGCCGACGGTGCCGATCGTGAGGTTCTCGGGCTCGGGGCCCTTGTCGTCGCTGCGGCCCTCGAAGTTCGACTCGGAGTGGTTCGAGTTGAAGTAGTTCGGGACCACGCGGGCCACGGTCTGCTCGAAGTCGTCGCCGGAGTCGAACACCTGGGTGCCGTCGGTCGTCCAGATCGAGAAGGAGCGCGAGCCGAAGGAGTACAGCTCGTCGAAGCACGTGCCCGCCTCGTTCAGGCCGGAGGCCGTCGAGACGTTGAGCCGGCCCAGCGCGGCGTCGCCGCGGAGCTCGGCGAGCGGGGAGTCCTCGCAGATCGGCGGGACGCCACCCTTGCCGAGGTCCTTGACGCGCGACGGCTCCTCGTAGTCGCCCCACTCACGGGCATCGCCCTCGTTCGCGGTGACGAGATAGGTCGAGCCGCTGGCCTGGTAGGCGTTGATGCCGTCGGGCATGTACAGGCCCTTGACCGGCCACTCGCCGATCTTGATCTCGGGGCCCTTCGAGGCGCTGTCGCGGTCCGAGGGGTCGAAACCCTGGCCGGGGACGCTGTGGTCCTTCGCGCCGAGCGGCCAGATGTCGGTGACGGTCGCGGTGGCGAGGTCGACCACGGCGACCGCGTTGGCCTCCTGCAGGACCGCGTAGGCCGTCGTGCCGTCCGGGGCGATCGCGACGTACTCGGGCTCGAGATTCCGCGAGACGGGGTTGCCCTCCTCCGGCGTCGGGCCGAAGATCCGCACGGCCGGGTCGAGGGTCCGGCTGCCGTCGGCCTCGAACTCGTGGAACGTGGCGGTGCGCACGGCCTCCTGCGTGGGGGCCGCGACCGTCGCCGGAAGGTCGACGACGCCGACCGACCCCTCCGGGTCGAGGCTGAAGTCGTCGGCCGGCTCGCCCTCGTTGGCCACGACCGCGCGGGTCCCGTCCGGCGTCACGGCCACCATGTCGGGCAGTGCGCCGACCTGGACGGTGCCGAGGATCTCGAGCGACGCCGCATCGGCGAACAGCAGCCAGCCGGCGTCGGTCTTGGTGGGGGCCTCGATCGCGGCGACGACCAGGCCGTCGGGGCGGATCGCGACGGAGTTCGCGACGGCGCCCTCGCCGATCGCTGCCGCGTCGGAGGCGACGATCGCGCCGACCAGGGTCGGTGCCGTGGGGTCGGCGGCGTCCAGCACGTCGATCTCGCCCGACTCGGCGTTGACCACGAACGTGCGCTGTGTCGCGGCGTGGAACGTCACGATCTCGGCGGCACTGGCGTCGAAGACGTTGGTGCGGAACGTGCCGAGGACGTCGAGGGCCAGCGTGGCCTCGTCGGCGGAGTCGCGGTGGACGGTGTCGGCGGCCTGGGCCGGGCCCAGCAGCGTCAGCGGCGCCAGGAGCGCCGAGGTGGTCAGGACGACGCCCAGGGAGCGTCGGAGCCGGCGAGAGGTCGCGGGCCGGGTGGGGGAGGAAGGCATGGCCGGGAACGTAGGCAGGCCCGGTGACGCGATGGTGGACCTCAGGTGACTCCCAGGTGGCCCGGCGGCAGTGGGGCCGTCCGGGCTACACGAGCCTGGCCCGAGAGGACCAGGCCCAGGAAGATCAGGCCCAGAGGGTCGTGCCGAACTGGAACCAGATCAGGGTCGCGATGACGACGTACCAGAGCGCCACGATCAGGACGCGCCAGTCGTTGACGAAACGGGTGAGTGCCGACTCGGGCCGGTACTCGATCAGGACCTGGCCGATCGAGACCACGAACATCGGGATCATCATGAGCCACACGACGATGCAGTAGGGGCAGAGCACCTGGATGTCGTAGATGCTCTGGCTCTGCAGCCACGTGACGAAGCCGATGCCGAACGTGACGCCGATCGCGATACCGCCCCAGAACCACCGGGGGAGGATGACGCGCGAGACCAGCAGCACGCCGAGCAGCACGACCATCGTAAAGCCGACGATGCCCATGAGCGGGTTCGGGAAGCCGAACACCGAGGCTTGCCACTGGTTGACGACGCCCCCACAGCTCACGAAGGCGCTGAGGTCGCAGGCCAGGGCCTCCTGCGGGTTCTCCAGCAGGTTGACCTTCTCGATCGTGAGGATCAAGGCCGAGGCGAGCGCGATGCCACCGGTCACGATCAGGAAGGCCCCGTAGCCGCGCAGGCCCTCGCGGAGCTCGGTGGAGCGGGGCTGGGTCGGAGTGTCGGTCGCGGTCACGGCGACAGTCTAGGCAGAAACGGTGACACCCCGACGTACCATCGGTATGGTGACATCGGTAGTGTCACATCGAACTGGGAGCCGCTCATGAGTACCGACCACGTCGACGTGCTGATCGTCGGAGCCGGCCTCTCCGGGATCGGCGCGGCCCACCGGCTGCGCGAGATCTCGCCGACCTCGACCTTCACGATCCTGGAGGCGCGCGACCACATCGGCGGCACGTGGGACCTCTTCCGCTACCCGGGCATCCGCTCCGACAGCGACATGTACACCCTGAGCTACCCGTTTCGGCCGTGGACCAACCGCAACTCGATCGCCGACGGAGCCGAGATCCGTCAGTACATCCAGGACACGGCCGAGGCCGACGGCGTCGTGCCACACATCCGCTTCGGGCACCGCGTCACCCGGGTCAGCTGGTCCAGCGACGACGCCCGGTGGACCGTCACCGCGACGACGGCCGACGGAGCGAACGGTCCGGGCACCGTGACGATGACGGCCTCCTTCGTGTACTTCTGCAGCGGGTACTACTCCTACGACACCGGCTACACGCCGGAGTTTCCCGGGCTGGAGGCGTTCTCGGGCACTGTCGTGCACCCGCAGTTCTGGCCCGAGGACCTCGACGTCAGCGGCCAGCGCGTCGTCGTGATCGGGTCCGGGGCCACGGCCGTCACGCTGCTGCCGTCCCTGGCCGACCAGACCGCGCACATCACGATGCTGCAGCGTTCGCCGACGTTCATCACGAGCCTGCCGCAGGTCGATCCGCTGGCCGGCCTGACCCAGAAGCTCCTGCCCGCGGGGCTCGCGCACCGGCTCAACCGGTTCCGCAACGCCTCGGTCGCGGTGGGCTTCTACGAGTTCTGCCAGCGATTCCCCCGACTCGCCCGTCGGATCCTGCTGGCCCGGGCACGTCGTGCGGTGCCGGAGGGATTCGACGTCGACACGCACCTGAACCCGAGCTACGACCCGTGGGACCAGCGGCTCTGCGTCGTGCCCAACGGCGACCTCTACCGCGCCCTGCGCCGGGGCAAGGCCGACATCGTCACCGGTCACATCGCGACGTTCACCGACGGCGGCATCGAGCTGACCGACGGCCGGCACCTGGACGCCGACGTCGTCGTGACGGCCACGGGCCTGCAGCTGGTGAACTTCGGCACGGCCGAGGTGGAGGTCGACGGCCAGGTCCTGGACCCGCACGACCTCTACACCTACAAGGGCCTGATGTTCAGCGGGGTGCCCAACCTCGCCTGGTGCGTGGGCTACACGAACGCCTCGTGGACCCTGCGCGCCGATCTGACCTCCCAGTACGTGGCGCGCTTCGTCGAGCACCTGCGGGCCACGGGCCGCCGGTTCGGCGCCCCGCACCCCGACGGACCGGGAGGCGAGGAGCGTCCGCTCCTGGACCTGACGTCGGGCTACGTGCAGCGCGTGGCCCAGCAGATGCCCCAGCAGGGCTCGAGCCGGCCGTGGACGATCCGTCAGAACTGGTGGCTCGACTCGATCGACCACCGGCGCACCGATCTCGACGAGGCGATGATCTGGGACGTCGCGCCGGCGAAGGCGCCGACCGCGGTCTGAGGCTCAGCCGCGCACCGGCTGGCAGTGCGGGCACCAGAACGCGTTGCGTTCCTGCGTGGGCACGTCACCGAGATCGGCGGTCGCGATGCGGGTGCCGCACCGCCGGCAGGGCTTGCGCTCGCGGTGGAACACCCACCGCTCCTGGCCGGGGCGCGTGGTGCCGGTGAAGGTGCGCTGCCAGCGCGTGGAGTTGACGCGGATCATCTGCTGACCCCGTGAGACGAGCCGACGCAGGTCGGGCACCTCACCGACCGCGGTGGTGGGGTGGACCCCGAGCACGAAGAGCATCTCGTTGACGTACTCGGTGCCGAAGCCGGCGAGGTTGCGCTGGTCGAGCAGGGCCGTGAAGACCTGGCGGGTCGGTGCCGCCGCGAGCCGGGCCAGCGCCTCGTCGAGGTCCCAGTCGGCGCCCAGCAGATCGGGCCCGAGGTGGCCGACGACCGTGTGCTCGGCGTCGCGCGGCACGAGGTCGACCATGCCGAGCCAGAATCCGACGGCCTGGCGATCGGCAGTCTCGAGCACGAGACGGGCCGAGTGCGCCGGCCGCTCCCACCTCGTGCCCAGTGGGTGCACGTGCCACACGCCTTCCATCTTGAGGTGGGTGTGGATGGTCCACGGACCGACACGGGTGAGCAGGTGCTTGCCGCGACTGACCGTCTCGTCGACCACGAGGCCCGTGAGGTCGGCGGTGGCGTGCCGGGGAACCCGGAAGTCGGAGAGCGTCAGGACCTCTCCCGACAGGCCCCGGTGCAGCTTCGCCGCGGTGCGGAAGACGGTGTCACCTTCGGGCATCGAGCTGGAGTCCCTTCGGGTGCGCGCGGAAGCCAGCAGCGGCCATGGCCTCACCGAGGGCCGTGCCGCCCACGCTGCGGTCGTCGACTGTCTCAACGCGGAGCCGACCGACTCGGCCAGTGCGTCCGAGGTCGGCCAGGGCGGCTGCGGCCGCCGTGAGGCGGGCCGGATCGTCGGTGAAGGTGAGGATGCGCCGCGCGCCCCGTTCGACGTAGGCGACCAGGACGCCGTCGTGCAGCAGCACGAGTGAGCCGGCTCGACGCGACGGGCGGTGGGTGCTGTCGGCCGCGGCGAGCGTCGCGGGCCACTCCAGGGCGGCGCCGAAGGGCTGCGCGGGGTCGGTGGAGGCCAGGGCGTAGGCCGGACCGCTGGCCTCGTCGTCGGACTCGCGCACGTGGGAGCGGAGCACGTCGATCGTGGACGTGGCCGCGAACTGGGTGGCGCCGAGGCCCTCGACGAACATGCCGCGCAGGACGGCGCCGCGGTCCTCGGCCTCGCGCAGCACGCGGTACACCTCGGCGAACCCGCCGGGCACCTGTTCGGCCATGACCGCACCGCGGGTCAGGACGCCGTGGCGCGCGACGAGGACCTCGGCGCGGGTGACGGCGCGGCGCGTGGGGTCGACCGGGTCGTCCGGCAGGGCGAACCACCGACCGGCGAGCGCTGGCGGGGCGGCCGGTCGCAGGGCCCGGGTGTTGAGGCGGCGGGGTCGGCTCGTGGGCCTGGCGCTCCGGGCGGCGCGGACACCCACACGCGACCGGACCGGCGCGAACGAGTCGTTCGAGACCAGGCCCGCCCACGCGAGCTCCCAGATGACGTCGGCCGCGCGGGAGTCGGGGTCGTCCAGGCCCGGGACGAGCTCGGTGAACCGGAACGCCCCGCCGGCTCGGAGCTGGGCGAGCAGCTCGTGGTGCAGGTCGGTGAGCTCGATCTCGATCGGGTCCTGCAGGCCGGCGAGGTCGGCCGGGAGCAGCCGGAGCCAACCGTCGGACCTGCCCAAGGTGCCGGCACCGATCCAGACGACCTCGCCCTCGGCCAGGAGGGTGTCGAGCATCGCGGGGGAGTAGTCGCCGACGCGGGCAGGCAGCACGACCGACTCCCAGGCGCTGGCCGGGAGCGCGACTCCCGCGAGCTGGTCGATCGTGTCGAGCAGGCCGGTCTCGCCGCGGCGGCGTCGGTCGAGTGCGTGCCACCCCGGCAGGAAGCGCACGAGCGTGCCGGCGTCGACCGGCTCGACCTGACGGCGGGCGGCGGCCAGGCTGCGCCGGCGCAGGCGGCGCAGGACTTCCGCGTCGACCCACTCGGTGCGGTCGTGGGTGGCGGTGCTGGAGTCGGCGTCGGTGCGGAACTCGCCCTCGACGAGTCGCCCGTCGGCGGTGAGTCGGCGCAGGACGTCGCGCACGGGTCCGACCCCGAGTCCCCAGCGGCTTGCGAGCCCGGAGGCGGAGAAGGGTCCGTGCGTGCGGGCGTGCCGCGAGACGAGGTCGCCGAGCGCGTCGGCGGGCGACTCCAGGTGCGCTGCGGGGACGCCGAGCGGGAGCGACACCCCGAGCGCGTCTCGCAGGCGGCCGGCGTCCTCGACGACGGCCCACATGGGCCGGCCCCCGACGTTGACCTCGATCAGGCGGCGGGCCTCCTGCAGGTCGGCGAGCCAGGCGGCCGACGCGTCGGGTTCGGTTGACCGCTGCTGCACCTCGGAGGTGGGGATCGGCCCGAGGCGTCGTACCAGGTCGGCCACCTGCTCGGCGTCGCGGGCCCGGAAGTCGGCAGCGGTGCGCTGCAGCTCGGCCTCGACGTCGCGCACGACGTCGGGGTCGAGGAGGTCGCGCAGCTCGGCGCGGCCGAGCAGCTCGGCGAGCAGCCCGGAGTCGAGGGAGAGTGCGGCGGCCCGGCGCTCGGCCAGAGGAGCGTCGCCCTCGTACAGGAAGGCCGCGACGTAGCCGAACACGAGGTTCTGGGCGAAGGGCGAGGCCTGGTCGGTCGTGACCTCGACGACGGCGACGGTGCGGTCGTCGATGCCGCGCATGAGCCGGCTCAGGGCGGGCAGGTCGTAGACGTCCTGCAGGCACTCGCGGGCCGTCTCGAGCAGGATCGGGAACTCCGGGTGGCGGCGGGCGACCTCGAGCAGCTGTGAGCCACGCTGACGCTGCTGCCACAGCGGTGCGCGTGAGCCAGGGTTGCGGCGCGGCAGCAGCAGGGCGCGGGCCGCGCACTCGCGGAAGCGCGCGGCGAACAGGGCCGAGCCGCCGACCTCGGTCGTGACGATGCGCTCGAGCTCGTCGGGGTCGAAGGCGAACAGCTCCGCGAGCGCCGGGGCGGCGTCGCCGTCGAAGTCGGGCAGTCGCGCCACGATGCCGTCGTCGGAGGCGACCACGGCGCCGTCGAGGTCGTACCGATCGCGGATGCGGGCCGCCACCGCCAGGGCCCACGGGGCATGGACGCGACGCCCGTACGGCGAGTGGAGCACGACGCGCCAGTCGCCCAGCTCGTCGCGGAACGACTCGACGACGAGGGTGCGGTCAGTGGGCACGACGCCCGTGGCAGCCCGCTGCTCCGCCAGATAGGCATCGAGATTGCGGGTCGCGCGGTCGTCGAGCAGCGAGGGGGTGTCGTCATCCGCCCGGGGCCCGGAACCCCCGCCGGTGTCTTCGTCCGCCCGGGGCCCGGAACCCCCGCCGGGCGTGCGCTCGCGCACGGCGGCGCCGATCGCCTGGCCCAGCTCGGCGGAACGACCGGCGGCGTCGCCCTTCCAGAACGGCAGGCGGGCGGGCAGGCCCGGCGCCGGGACCACGATGACGCGGTCGTGCGTGATCTCCTGCACGCGCCAGCTCGTGGCGCCGAGCGAGATGACGTCGTGCAGACGCGTCTCGTAGACCATCTCCTCGTCGAGCTCCCCGACGCGCCGCGGAGCCGGGCGGCTGGAGGTGGACTCCTCGTCGACCGGGAGGACCACCGAGAACATGCCGCGATCGGGGATCGTGCCGCCGTTGGTGACGGCGAGCCGCTGGGCGCCGGGGCGGCCCGTCAGCGTGCCCGCGTCGCGGTCCCACACGACTCGCGGGCGCAGCTCGGCGAAGTCCTCCGACGGGTAGCGGCCGGAGACGAGGTCGAGCACGGCCTCGTAGACGCGCCGCGGCAGCGTGGCGAAGGGGGCCGAGCGGCGGACCGTGGAGAACCACGCCTCGACGTCGACCGGGTCGAGGGCGCACGCCGCGACGGTCTGCTGGGCGAGCACGTCGAGCGGGTTGGTGGGGACCCGGAGCGTCTCGATCGCGCCCGCCATCATGCGCTCGGCCGTGACGGCGGCTCCGAGCAGGTCGGTGCGCGAGGTCGGGAACAGGACGCCGTGCGACAGGGCCCCGACCTGGTGGCCCGCGCGACCCACCCGCTGCAGCCCCGACGCGACGGTGGGCGGGGAGCCGACCTGCACCACGAGGTCGACCGCGCCCATGTCGATGCCGAGCTCGAGGCTGGACGTGGCCACGACGCACGGGAGCCGCCCGGTCTTGAGGTCGTCCTCGATCAGCGCGCGCTGCTCCTTGCTGACCGACCCGTGGTGGGCCCGGGCCACGAGGTGCTCCGGCCCGTCCGGGTCGGCGACGCCCCGGGACTGGTTGCTGCCGCCGGAGACCTGGGCGGGCGCGCGGGTGTCGGCCGCCGGGTCACGCGCCTGGCCCTGACGTTCGGCCCAGGCCTCGTTGAGTCGCGAGGTGAGTCGTTCGGCGAGGCCGCGCGAGTTGACGAACACGAGCGTGGAGCGGTGGGCCAGCACGAGATCGAGCACCTGCCGCTCGACGTGGGGCCAGATCGTGCCCGCGGGGCTGTCGTCGTCGATCGCCGGGATGTCGGTGAGGTCGTCGACGGGCACCCGCACGTCGAGCGCGAGGTGGCGCGGCGAGGTGGGGGCGACCGTCTCGACGGGTCGGCCACCGCCCAGGAAGCGGGCGACCTCCTCGGCGGGGCGCACCGTGGCGCTCAGGCCGACCCGCCGGGCCGGGCGCTCGAGCAGGGCGTCGAGGCGCTCGAGGCTGAGCGCGAGGTGGGCGCCGCGCTTGGTGCCGGCGACGGCGTGCACCTCGTCGACGATGACGGTGTGGACGTCGCGCAACGACTCGCGGGCCGCGGAGGTGAGCACGAGGAACAGCGACTCGGGGGTCGTGATGAGCACGTCGGGCGGGTGGGTGGCGAGGCGGCGGCGCTCCTGCTGGGGGGTGTCGCCGGACCGGATGCCGACGCTGACGTCGACGACCGAGGTGCCCTCGCGGGCCGCGGTGCGCGAGATGCCGACCAGGGGGGAGCGGAGGTTGCGCTCGACGTCGACGGCCAGGGCCTTGAGCGGCGAGACGTACAGGACCGAGGTGCCGGGCGGGCTGGCGTCGGGCGCGCGCGGCTCGCGGTGGAGCAGGCCGTCGATCGCACTGAGGAACGCCGCGAGGGTCTTGCCCGACCCGGTGGGAGCGACCACGAGCAGATGGCGGTCGTCCGGTGCGGACCAGGCTGCCGCCTGGGCGGCCGTGGGCTCGCCCAGGCTCTCGCGGAACCACGCGCGAGTGGCCGGCGCGAAGCGGGCGAGCGGGTCGGACACCCCGACATCGTCGCAGTGCCCACCGACACCGCACGTCGGACGCCTTCCCACCTGACCGGGGGTGGGGCGGTGAGTCCTCCACGGAAAGAAGGCCACCATGGGGGTGGGCGGTGAGTTCTCCACCGCATGAGCGCTCATACGGTGGAAGATCCACCGCCTCGCCTCGCCTCGCCTCGCCTCGCCTCGCCTCGCCCCGCCTCGCCCCGCCCGGGCCGGGAGGCTTCCCGCGTGTCCGAGCGGGATCGGTGGGAGTGGTCGGGCATGCTGGCGGGCATGAAGTTTCGCCTGATCGCCGTCGTGACCTCTCTCGTCCTCGTGACCGCTGCGTGCGGCGGGGATGACGGGGACTCCGGCGAGAAGGAGTCCACCAAGGGCGAGAGCCAGACGGTCGTGCAGGTCTCGCCGCTCACGGGCCAGGAGTTCGGCGGGGAGTCGCCGGCCAACCCGGTCTTCGTGGTCAAGGTCGAGAACAGCAAGTCAGGGGCGCCGCAGTACGGCGTGAACCAGGCCGACATGGTCGTCGAGGAGATGGTCGAGGGCGGCATCACGCGACTCGCGGCGTTCTACTACACGACACTGCCGGACAAGATCGGTCACGTGCGCTCGCTGCGCGGCACCGATGCCGGCATCGCTGCGCCCGTGGGTGCCCATGTCGTGGCCTCCGGTGGCGCCGGGCCCGCGTACGACGCGGTCGGTGCCGCTGGCCTGACGACCTACACCGAGGACAACAACGCGCCCGGCTTCAGCACGGACTCGGCCAAGAAGCGCCCCTACAACCGCCTCGTCGATCTCGCGTCGCTCGCTGCGCAGGCGGCGCCGAGTGAGATCCCGGGCCCGTACTTCTCGTTCACGCCGGTCGGTGAGGAGCAGCCCGCCGCCGCGGGTGCACGCCCGGTCACCTCCGGCAGCGTCGTCTTCTCGCGCAGCCACACGACGACCTTCGCCTTCGCCGACGGGGGCTGGACACGCACCAACGGGTTCGCCGCGCCCGGCGAGGAGTTCGTGGCCAACAACCTCGTCGTCGTGTTCGCCGCCGAGCGCGACGCCGGCTACCGCGACCCGGCCGGCAACGCCGTGCCCGAGACGATCTTCCAGGGCAGCGGCACGGGCATCGTCGTGATCGGGGGCCAGGCGATCGACGTGACGTGGTCGAAGGACGCGCTCGCGAGCACGCTGTCGTTCACCGACTCGGCCGGCAACCCGGTCACGATCCCGCCCGGCAAGACCTGGGTCGAGCTGGTCTCCCAGGACCGGGGCTCGGCGACCTTCCAGTAGCCGCCTGCCCCACGCCGAGGGTCAGTCGCCGACGAGCTGGCCGAGCGTGCGCAGGCCGGTGAGGATGACGTCGATCGACTCCGCGACCCGGGCACTGGCGAGGTCGGGATCGCTGGACTCGGCCACGAACTCGGCCGAGGAGCGGATCGCCCCGTAGAACACCGCGGCCAGCGCCTCACGGTCGACCGCGACCTCACCGATGTCGTCGACGAGCCGGTCGACGGCGTCGTTGACGAAGCCCAAGGACGCTGCGCGCTCGGACTCGGCGAACGCCTCCTGACCGAGGGCGACGGGCGCCTCCTGCATGCAGATACGGCGGTACTCGGTCTCGCGGCTCACGTCGAGGTAGGCCCGAAGCCCGGCACGAGCCTGCTCCCACGGATCGCTCTCGGCGTCGAAGGCGGCCCGGATGCTGCGGATCGCCGCCTCCTGGAGCTCGGTGAAGACCGCGTCGAAGAGCGCGAGCTTGCTCGGGAAGTGGTGATAGAACGCGCCCTTGGTGACGCGGGAGGCCGCGACGACCTCGTCGAGGGAGGTGCCTGCGTAGCCGTGATCGGCGAACAGGCGGGTCGCGCTCTGGACGAGCGCCCGCTTGGTGCCCGAGGAGTAGCCCCGCCCCGACGAGGTGCCGGTGGCCTTGCGGGCGGCCCGCAGGACCTTGGCCGGATGAGTCATGCCTCACATCCTAGGGGGGCGCCCCTCGGGTGGGGGGAATCACAGGGTCCTGATGGCGTCTGACCTGCGGAAATACGCCATACTCGAAGTACGTACCCTCAGTACGTCCCCCGACGAAAGGATCGCGACCATGACCTGGGATGCCTACCGCCGTCGCAAGACCATCGTGACCGACGTGCTGGCGATCGCCGACGCGGACGCGACCATGACGCTCGACGCCGCCCTCGACGCCGTGCCCGGCGCCCGTGACGTCTACCCCGACCCGCACCTGCTCCTGCTCGACGTCCAGCTTCGCTGGTCCTCGGCCCTCAGCACCCGGCTCGACCAGCTGGTCGGTGACGGCGACGACACCCCGGAGATGGGGGTCGTGAACGCGTGGGTCGACACCGCGGCCCTCCTTCCGGGTGCGCGCCGCCTGCTCGACCTCCACCGCGGCGCCCCGGTGCTGCGCAAGGCCGTGACCAAGGAGAACGAGCTCCTCGCCCGCGCCGCGGGCGTGCCGGCGATGTCGCCGACGCTCGCGGGCCGCGGTCGCGAGATCGCCGACTCGGCGCGCGACGTCGCAGTGCTCCCGGAGATCGCACCCGCCGCAGCCGCGCAGCCGAGCCTGCTGACGCGGCTGCGCAACGCGCTGGCCGCCTGAGCTTCGGCGCGCCGGCTCAGGCGCGCCGGCTCAGGCGGTGTCGGTGGCGGCGCGGAGCATCTCGAGCTTGACCGAGAGCTCCTCGTCGATCGCGTCGCCGAGCTGTTCGCGCAGGATCGCGACAGTGACCTGGCTCGCGGTCGGGAGCAGCGTCTCGGTCAGCGCCAGGATGTGGTCCCAGTCGGCCTCGGGGAGCCCCGCCTCGAGGAACGGATCGATGATCTCGGCCGACACCGACGTCACGAAGGCGTCGGCGATCGCGCGCAGGTGCGTGCGCATGAGCGGGTAGAGGTTGATGACGGTGCTGGGGTCGAGCCCGAGGTTGACGACGGTGGCGCCGATGCGCACGATCTGGGGCTGCAGCAGCTCGACGTTGTCGTCGTCGAGCCAGCGCACGAGTCCGAGCGTCGCGAGGTCGTCGATGAGCTGGGCGTCGCGGTCGACGCCGGCGAGTGCGGCGAGCCCGGCGCGCGACATGATCTCCGGCTCGACGTCGTGCGGCTCGTCGAGGATGCGCAGCAGGTCGAGGGCGTGGCCGGCGACGGCGGGTCGGGCGTCGCGGATGCTCGACTCGATGGCCTGCAGCGTGAACCCGCGGTCGAGCAGCTCCCGCACGAGCTGCAGCCGCTGCACGTGCTCGCGCCCGTAGTAGCCCGTGCGTCCCTCGAGACGGGGTGGCGGCAGGATGCCGCGCCCGGCGTAGGCCCGGACGTTGCGCACCGTCATGCCGACGTGTGCCGCGAGGCCGTCGATCAGGAACTCGTCGTCGCCGTCGGCGCCGGTTCCGGACGCGGGGTCAGCCATGCGGGCATCATAGAGGCATGGGTGCATGGCGGGGTCGCCTTCTCGTCGCCACTCCGGCCATCGCGGACGGAGTGTTCGCGCGCAGCGTCGTGTTCCTGCTCGACCACGACGACGACGGCGCGCTCGGGGTCATCGTCAACCGGCCGCTCGAGTCCGAGCTGCACCAGGTGCTGCCGGCGTGGACGTCGTCGGCGACCTCGCCGACCCTGCTGTTCCAGGGCGGTCCGGTCGCGACCGACGGCGCCCTCGCGGTCGGGGTGCTGGCCGACCCGGTCTCGGCCGACGGCCCGCCATCGGGCTGGCGTCCCATGGCCGGACGGGTCGGGCTGGTCGATCTCGACGGCCCCCCGCCGGCGCCGCGTCAGCTCGTCGGGCTCCGCGTGTTCGCCGGCTACGCAGGGTGGTCCGCCGGCCAGCTGGAGGGCGAGGTCGACGAGGGGTCCTGGCTCGTCGTCGAGGCCGATCCGGCCGACCTGATCAGTCGCGACCCGGAGTCGCTGTGGCGCGACGTCGTGCGCCGCCAGTCCGGCGACCTGCGGTACTGGACGACCCTCCCGGTCGATCCCGGCGACAACTGACGACGCGCCCCGTCCTGGGTCCGCACGTCACCGCGGCCGCGTACGATGTCGGCGTGGGATTCTTCGGCCGCGGAACGCAGACCGTCCTCGACGAGCGCACTGACCTGCGCACCGAGGACGGTGACCACGAGCGCTTCAGTCACTACGTCCCCAAGGACGTCCTGACCGAGGCCATGGTGATGGGCACCCCGGTCGTGGCCCTGTGCGGCAAGGTCTGGGTGCCGAGCCGTGACCCGCAGCGCTTTCCGGTGTGTCCCGAGTGCAAGGACATCTGGGACTCGATGCAGGGCGACGACGACGAGGGGTCCGGTTCCGGCTCCTCCGGCTCGGGTGAGTAGCACCCGGCTACGGGCCTGGCAGCGCGCCGCCTTCGAGGAGTACACCCGGCGTCAGCCGCGTGACTTCATGGCGGTCGCCACGCCGGGTGCCGGCAAGACGACGTTCGCCCTGACGCTGGCGGCCGACCTGCTCTCGCGCGGGGTGGTCGACCGGGTCGTCGTGGTCGCGCCCACTGAGCACCTCAAGGTGCAGTGGGCCCAGGCGGCGGCCGGTGTCGGCATCGCGCTCGACCCCACGATGGCCGCCGGCGGCGTGCTCGGTTCGGACTTCACGGGCTTCGCCGTGACCTACGCCGGCATCGCCACCAACCCCACGGCGTACCGCGTGCGCATCGAGCACCGCCGCACGTTCGTGATCCTCGACGAGGTGCACCACGCGGGCGATGCGTTCACCTGGGGCGACGCCGTGCGCGAGGCCTGCGAGCCGGCGGCGCGGCGCCTGTGCCTGACCGGCACCCCGTTCCGATCCGACGACAGCTTCATCCCGTTCGTGCAGTACGCCCCGGCCGACGACGGCACCCTCACGAGCGTCGCCGACCACAGCTACGGCTACGGCGACGCGCTGCGCGACGGCGTGGTGCGACCCGTGCTCTTCATGGCGTACTCGGGCGACCTGCACTGGCGCACGCGGGCGGGCGACGAGATCCAGGCCCGCCTCGGCGAGCCGTTGGGGCGCGACGGCAGCGCGCAGGCGCTGCGCACCGCGCTCGACCCGAAGGGCTCGTGGATCCCGGCCGTGCTCACGGCGGCCCACCGGCGGCTGACCGAGGTGCGCCGCGACGTGCCCGACGCCGGCGGCCTCGTGATCGCCTCCGACCAGACCTCGGCGCGCGCCTATGCCGCGATCCTGGCCGAGATCACCGGGGTCGACCCCGTCGTGGTGCTGAGCGACGAGGCGGGCTCGAGCCAGCGCATCGCCGAGTTCTCCGCCGGCATGGAGCCGTGGATGGTCGCGGTGCGCATGGTCAGCGAGGGGGTCGACATCCCGCGTCTCTCGGTCGGGGTCTACGCCACCACGACCTCGACGCCGTTGTTCTTCGCGCAGGCGGTCGGCCGTTTCGTGCGGGCTCGCCGGCGGGGCGAGACCGCCACGATCTTCCTGCCCAGCGTCGCGGGGCTCCTCGGTCACGCCAGCGACCTGGAGAAGATGCGCGATCACGTGATCGGCCGGCCGATCAAGGACGAGGACGACCTCTTCGCGGCCGAGGCCGAGCTGCTCGCCCAGGCGCAGGAGGCCGAGGCGGGCTCGGCCGAGCTGCAGAACCAGTACCAGGCGCTCGGCAGCCAGGCGTCGTTCGACAAGGTGCTCTACGACGGCGGCGAGTTCGGCTACGACGGCCTGGTCGAGGACGGCGAGGAGCTCGACCTGCTCGGCATCCCGGGCCTGCTGGAGCCCGACCAGGTCGCCGAGCTGCTGCGGCAGTCGCGGCGCAGCAAGGCCGCACGGCCCAAGGTCGACCAGGTGTCCGAGGAGGCCGTCCTGCACGAGCGCCGCAGCGAGCTGCGCCGCGAGCTCAACGGCCTGGTCGGTGCGTGGCACCACCGCACGGGCCAGCCCCACGGGGTCACCCACACGCGTCTGCGCGACTCCACGGGCGGTCCGCCCGCCGCGTCGGCCTCGGTCGAGATCCTCCAGCAGCGCATCGACCTCGTCCGTCGGTGGGCCATGAAGGCCAGCAGCTGACGCGCCGGGTGCGCGGCACCGGCTAGCGGCCGCCGACGATGCGGCGGGCGAGGTCGAGCCAGCCGCGCAGGATGCGCTCGGTGTCGATCCCCGTGGTGCGGAGCTCGTCGAGGAGCTCGATCTCCAGGGGCGCCAGCAGGGCCGTCGCGAGCAGTCGGACATCGCCCGTGACGCCGAGCTCGAGCAGCAGGTGGTGCACGTGCTGCAGCACGAAGGAGGCGGCTGGGCCGGAGCGGCTCCCGCCGGCGCCGGCGGCGCGCAGGAGGTCGCCGTGCGTGATCGTGGTCTCGAGCCGGGAGCGACCGAACGCCTCGAGCCGCTCCCACGCCGGAGCGCCCGGTCCGAGCGGCGGTGGGCCCGAGATGACCTGCGACTGCCAGTGCGCCTCGCTCTGGTCGAGCACCGCGACCATCAGGCCGGCTCGACTGCCGAACCGGCGGAACACCGTGCCCTTGCCGACGCCGGCTCGCGCCGCGACGTCGTCCATCGTGACGTTCTCGGCCCCGTGCTCGGCGACGAGCTCTCGCGCCGCGCCCAGCAGTGCCGCCCGGTTACGGGCGGCGTCGCTGCGCTCGGCCACTGGTTCTCCGGCGAGCGGGAGCGGCAGCAGGCCGGAGGTGTCGCTCATGGGGCCTCACTGTAGGTCGCGCGTCGGTCGGTGCGGGGAGGATCGCGGCGAACACAGCAAACGGACCGTGGTCCGTTAGGTGTACAGTATGAAACGGACTGTAGTCCGATTACCTCGACCCCAGGAGCGCTCATGTCTGCCACCACCCACATCGCCGTGCTCGTCGGAAGCCTTCGCGCCGAGTCGGTCAACCGCCAGGTCGCCGAGTACCTGCGCGACCACGCACCCGAGGGCGTGACCCTCGGCGTCGTCGAGGGCCTGGACGGGCTGCCGTTCTACAACGAGGACCTCGACGCCGGCTCTGCTCCGGAGGCCGCCGAGCAGGTGCGCGGTGACGTGGCGCGGGCCGACGGACTGCTGATCGTCACGCCCGAGTACAACGGCACGATGCCGGCCGTGCTCAACAATGCGATCGACTGGCTCTCGCGTCCGTACGGCCAGGGAGCCATCACGGGCAAGCCGGTCGCCGCGATCGGTGTGACCCCCACCCCGTACGGGGGCGTGTGGTCGCACGAGCACGCCCTCCGGTCGGCCACGATCGCTGGGGGAGTCGCACTGGAGGACGTCACGGTCTCGCAGACCTCGATCGACGTCGACGTGCTGGGGACCGAGGAGGTCATCGCCAGGCTTCAGGGCGCGGTCGACGCGATCGTCGCGTTCCAGCCCGCCCCCGTGGCCGGCTGACCGGCCGGGAAGGTCTGGCCCTCCTCGGGTGTTGGGACGAGGGTGAGGCTCTCCGTGCTCGATCTCGTCCCCGTCCGCACCGACCAGGCCACGGGCGATGCCGTCCGCGCCAGCGTCGATCTCGCCCGCACCGCCGACCGGCTCGGGTTCGAGCGGTACTGGGTGGCCGAGCACCACAACATGCCGTCGGTCGCCGCCACGAGCCCGCCGGTGCTGATCGCGATGCTCGCCGCCGCCACCGAGCGCATCCGGCTCGGGTCGGGGGGCGTCATGCTCCCCAACCACGCGCCGCTCGCCGTGGCGGAGCAGTTCGCCCTGCTCGAGGCCGCGTACCCCGGACGCATCGACCTGGGCATCGGACGCGCCCCCGGCTCCGACCCGGTCACCTCGGTCGCGCTGCGGGGTGCGGCAGGGCGCGGCGACGACGACGTCCGCCTGTTCCCGCAGTACCTCGACGACGTCGTGGCGCTGATGGGCACCCAGGGGGTCAAGGTCCCGGTCCCGCAGTCCCTGAGCCGGGGCCCGTACGTCCTCAAGGCCACGCCGGCTGCTGCGAGCGTGCCGCGGCTCTGGCTGCTCGGATCGTCGATGTACTCGGCGCAGCTGGCGGCCGAGAAGGGCCTGCCGTACGTGTTTGCGCATCATTTCTCGGGGCACGGCACCCGCGAGGCGCTCGCGTTCTACCGTGAGAACTTCCAGGCGAGCGACCTGCTCGACCGGCCCTCGACGTTCCTGACGGCCAACGTCGCCGTCGCGCCGACCGCCGAGGAGGCCCGCGACCTCGCTCGCCCCAACGCGGTCAACATGGCGCGCCTGCGCGGTGGCCTGCCGATGCACCCCCTCGCTCTCGCCGAGGATCCCGTCGACGACCTGCCGCCCCAGCTGGAGGCCATCGTGGCCTCGTCGCTGAGGCAGGGTGGGGTGGGCGACCCCGGGTCGGTCGCGGCGCACCTGACCGAGCTGGCCACCGAGCTCGACGTCGACGAGGTCATGCTGCACCCGATCGCCTCCGAGCACGTCGGGGTCGGCGCGGGGGAGGCCCCGGCGCGCGTGCGCTCGCTCGAGCTGCTTGCGGAGGCGCTCGCGTCCTGATCGCGTCGGGGCCCTGACGGCCGCGTCGCGAGGGTGGAAAGTCGCCCCGCCGTGCCCTAGCGTGACAGTCCCGCTGTCACGATGAGGAGTGCCGATGCGACTGCCCCTGCGCCGCGACCACTGGGAGCGAGAGATCGATCGTCTCGACCCGGTGCACGACCGTCTGCGCATCACCCAGCTGCTCGCGCTGCACGAGTTCCCCTGGGACCTGCAGCAGGCGTTGAGCTTCGCGCTGTTCCGCACCTACGCCGTGCCGAGCATCGGGCGGCTGCTGTTCGACACGGGCGAGTTCACGACCGACACGCAGCGCCGCCACGACGACACCGTGCTGATCCTCGAGGGCATCATCGAGCACGGTCCGGACTCCGCCGCGGGCCGGCAGTCCGTGCGCCGCATGAATCAGATGCACGGCAGCTACGACATCAGCAACGACGACATGCGGTACGTGCTCGCGACCTTCGTCGTGATGCCGGTGCGGTGGGTCGAGGACTACGGGTACCGGCGCCTGCGAAGCCACGAGATCAGGGCCTCGGTGGAGTACTACCGGCGCGTCGGCGCGCTGATGGGCATCACGGACCTGCCCGACGACTATGCCGGATTCAGCCGCCTGCTCGACGCCTACGAGGCCGAGCACTTCAGGCCCGACCGCAAGACCCGGGCGGTCGCCGACGCGACGCTCGAGCTCCTGACGTCCTTCTACCCGAAGCCGCTCGCCCCGGCGGTCGACGCCTTCGCCCGGAGCCTGATGGACGACCATCTCCTCGCCGCGTTCGGGTACCGCAGGCCCCCGGCGCCGGTGCGCTGGGCCTCGCGCGCCGCCCTGCGCCTGCGGGGCCGGGTGATCGCCCGGCTGCCGGCCCGGCGCGAGCCGACGTTCGCACGCGACTTGGCGCGGGTCAAGAGCTACCCGAACGGCCACATCGTGGCCCGGCTCGGCACGTTCCCCGCGACGATGCCGACCGAGGACGAGCTCGCGGAGCGGGTCAGCGCGACGGGCTGACCGTGACTCCGGCGGCCGTGAGCTCCTGGCGCACACGATCGAGGTTCTCCGGGTCCACGGCGGCCGTCAGGCCTTCGACGACCCGGACGTCGAAGCCCTCCCGGGCGGCGTCCAGTGCCGTCGCCCGCACGCAGTGGTCGGTCGCGATGCCGACGACATCGACCGCCGTGACGCCGGCGTCGCGCAGCCAGCGCGCCAGGGTCGCCCTGTCGGCGTCGTGTCCCTCGAAGCCGGAGTAGGCGGCCTCGTACTCGCCCTTGAGGAACACCGCCGCGAAGTGGTCGGCGCGCAGCGGCTCGTGCAGCTCGGCCCCCGGTGTGCCGACGACGCAGTGCGGGGGCCAGGAGTCCACGTAGTCGGGCGTCTGCGAGAAGTGGCTGCCCGGATCGATGTGGTGGTCGCGGGTCGCCACGACCGTCGCGTAGGCGCCGGACTCGATGAGCGCCGCGACGTCGGCGGCGACCTGAGCACCACCGGCCACGGCCAGCGAGCCGCCCTCGCAGAAGTCGTTCTGGACGTCGACCACGATCAGCGCTGTCGTCATCGCTCCACCCTAGGACGACCCCGGGATGCGGGTCAGGTCAGGACCGTGTCGATCACGGGGCCGCCGGGGGAGAGCTGAGTCGCGGCGGCGGGCAGCTCGGCCATGGCCCGCCGATGGTGGGCTGCGGACTCCTGCAGTGTCGGACGGTGCACGCGCTCGCCCTCGCTGGCGAGCTCGACGAGCAGCGACCGGTCGTCGCCGTCGTGCGCCGGTGGCTCGCCGACGCCCACGAGCTCGGCCTCGGCGACCCCGTCGGTGAGGCGGCGCACCGCGTACTTGCGACCGCCGACGGAGGTCTTCTGCGTGCTGGCCTTCGCCACCGACACCATCGTGCCGTCGTCGTCGGCCCGGGAGACGAGCTTGTAGACGAAGCCCGATGTCGGCACTCCAGATCCCGTGACGAGGGACGTGCCGACCCCGTACCCGTCGACGGGCGCGGCGGCCAGCGCGGCGATCGCGTGCTCGTCGAGATCGCTCGTGACGATGATGCGGGTGTCGGTGGCGCCGAGGTCGTCGAGCTGCTGGCGGACCTGGTGCGCGAGCGCGACGAGGTCGCCGGAGTCGATCCGCACGGCGCCGAGCTCCGGGCCGGCGACGTCGACCGCGGTGCGGATCGCCTCGGCGACGTCGTAGGTGTCGACCAGGAGGGTCGTGCCGGTGCCGAGGGAGTCGACCTGCGCCGTGAAGGCGTCGCGCTCGGTGTCGTGCAGCAGGGTGAACGCGTGCGCGCTGGTGCCCGTCGTGGGCACGCCGTGCCGGCGGCCGGCCTCGAGGTTGGACGTCGCGCTGAACCCGACGAGATGGGCGGCGCGGGCCGCGGCCACCGCCGCCTCCTCGTGCGTGCGACGCGATCCCATCTCGATGCACGGGCGCCCGGCGGCCGCCGCGATCATGCGGGCGCCGGCGGAGGCGATCGCGGAGTCGTGGTTGAGGATCGACAGCAGCAGAGTCTCCAGCAGCACGCCCTCGGCGAACGTCGACTCGACCACGACCACGGGGGAGTGCGGGAGATAGACCTCGCCCTCGGCGTAGCCCCAGATCGAGCCGGAGAAGCGGTAGTCGGCCAGCCAGTCGAGCGTCGGGGCGTCAACGACCTCGGCCTCACGGAGCCAGGTGAGCTCGGCCTCGCCGAACCGGAACTGCTCGAGCGCGTCGAGCGCCCGGCCGAGCCCGGCGACCACGCCGTAGCGTCGTCCGCCCGTCAGGCGCCGCGAGAACAGCTCGAACACGCTCCGGCGGTGGGCCGTGCCGTCGGCCAGGGCGGCCTGCAGCATCGTCAGCTCGTAGCGGTCGGTCATCAGCGCCGTGGACGTCACCTCGTCAGCGTAGGCGGAGCCACGGAGCGCGCCAGGGCGACGGAGTCTGAGGGGTTGAGGGTGTCCCGGCACCCTCAACCCCTCGGACTCCATCGCCGGAGCGACCACAACCCCTCAGACTGCGTCCCCCGCTCGGGGTCCCGACAGGTTTCGTCCCGCGCCGGGACTGGGTCACAATGGGGGACGTGCCCAAGACCGCTCCCGTCGAGCATGCCGACACCGAGGTCGACAGCGATGTCGCTCTCGACCTCGTGGTCGACCGCCCGTGGGTCACGATCGTCTGGAACGACCCGGTCAACCTCATGAGCTACGTGGCCTACGTGTTCCGCACGTACTTCGGCTACACCGAGGAGAAGGCCGACACCTTGATGATGGCGGTCCACCAGGAGGGGCGGGCCGTCGTCTCCAGCGGCGGGCGCGAGGAGATGGAGCGACACGTGCAGGCGATGCACGACTACGGACTCTGGGCCACGGTGCAGAAGGACGAGGCGTGAAGCCGTTCAGTCGCCGACGTCGCGGCGGTGTCACCGCCACGTTCGACGCCGGCGAGGCGGCGCTGCTGGCCAATCTCGCGCGCCAGGTCATCGAGCTGCTGCGCGACCGGCACGGCGAGTCGGTCGCCGACTCCGACCCCCTCGCGGCGCAGCTGGGCCTGGACGGCCCCTCCCTCCCGCCGGAGGACCCGGTGCTGCGCCGTCTGCTGCCGGACGCGTACTCCGGTGAGGAGTCCGGTGAGTCGGGCGAGTTCCGCCGCTACACCGAGCAGTCCCTCACGGCCGCGAAGGTCAGCCACGCCGAGGCGGTGCTGTCGTCCCTGGTCGTCGGCGGGTACGACCCCGACGCGGGAGAGATCCGCGGCCAGGAGCCCGTCGAGGTCGAGCTCGGCCCCGAGGCCGTGCAGGCGTGGCTGAAGTCGCTGACCGACATCCGGCTCGCGATCGCCGTGCGCCTCGGCATCGAGACCGAGGAGGACGCGGCCCGGGTCGCGGTCTCCGACGACGACGCCGTCGCGGCCATGGGCGACGTCTACGACTGGCTCGGTTACGTGCAGGAGTCGCTCGTCAGCGTGCTCGGCTGACCGACTGCGCCCGCAGCGACCGCTCCGCGGACGCCCGACGGGACCACCCGGCCGGCGTCGATAGGATCAGAGTCGTGCTCACGATCTCTGGTGCGATCCGCGACGCGATCGTCGCCCACGCCCGACG
This sequence comes from Aeromicrobium sp., assembly GCF_023146395.1. GTDB lineage: Bacteria > Actinomycetota > Actinomycetes > Propionibacteriales > Nocardioidaceae > Aeromicrobium. The sequence goes on from NZ_JAGLCD010000011.1 coordinate 74,554, forward strand.
CGACCACCCCGACGAGGCCTGCGGCGTCGTGGCCGGGGCCTTCGGGTCGGACCGCCCGACCCGCCACGTGCCGATGGTCAACGCCGCGATGTCGCCCACGTTCTACGAGTTCGACTCCGGCGACCTCCTGCGCCTGTATCGCGAGATGGACGATCGCGACGAGGAGCCCGTCGTGATCTACCACTCGCACACCGCCACCGAGGCCTACCCGTCCCGCACCGACGTCAACCTGGCCTCCGAGCCCAACGCCCACTACGTGCTCGTGAGCACGCGCGACGGCGCCCACGAGTCCGGCCCGGTCGACTTCCGGTCCTACCGGATCGTCGACGGCGAGGTCACCGAGGAAGAAGTCTCGATCGTCGAGCGTTACCCAGATGTCACGCCCGACGACGTCCCCGATCCGAAGAGAGAGTCCGCCTGATGGCCATCGAGGTCCGCATCCCCACGATCCTGCGCACGTACACCGGTGGTGAGCGCGCCGTGGAGTCCTCCGGCTCCTCGGTCGCCGAGCTCATCGACGCGCTCGAGTCGTCGCACCCGGGCATCAAGGAGCGACTCGTCGAGGACGGCGCCGACGGGCCGGCCGTGCGCCGCTTCGTCAACATCTACGTCGACGACGAGGACATCCGGTTCACCGGTTCCCTCGCGACCGAGCTGAGCGACAGCTCGACCGTCGTGATCCTCCCGGCGGTCGCCGGTGGCAGTGCCGATCTCGCCGCCCAGGGCCCGGCACGCAGTGCTGATCTTGCCGCCCAGGGCCCGGCACCCCTGCCCGCGTGACGCGTTTCGCGAACCTGATCGAGTCGGTCGGCGGCACACCCCTGGTGGGCTTGCCGACCCTGTCGCCGACCCCGGACGTGCGGCTGTGGGCCAAGCTCGAGGACCAGAACCCCACGGGGTCGATCAAGGACCGCGCGGCGCTGGCCATGATCGAGGCCGCCGAGGCCGACGGTCGGCTGACGCCGGGCTGCACGATCCTCGAGCCCACGAGCGGCAACACCGGCATCTCGATGGCGATGGTCGCGAAGCTGCGGGGCTACCGGATGGTCTGCGTCATGCCCGAGAACACCTCCGAGGAGCGCCGCCAGCTGCTGCGCATGTGGGGGGCCGAGATCATCCCGTCGCCCGCCGCAGGAGGCTCCAACGAGGCCGTCCGCGTCGCCAAGGGCATCGCGGCCGAGAACCCGGACTGGGTCATGCTCTACCAGTACGGCAACCCCGCCAACGCCGAGGCGCACTACCGCGGCACGGGCCCGGAGATCCTGGCCGACCTGCCGGAGGTCACGCACTTCGTGGGTGGCCTCGGCACCACGGGAACCCTGATGGGCGTCGGCCGGTTCTTCCGCGAGCGCCGGCCCGAGGTGCGCATCGTGGCCGCTGAGCCCCGCTACGGCGAGCTGGTCTACGGGCTGCGCAACCTCGACGAGGGCTTCGTGCCGGAGCTGTACGACGAGAGCCTGATCGACGCCCGTTTCAGCGTGGGGCCGCGTGACGCCGTGCGGCGCGTGCGCGAGCTGATCGACTCCGAGGGCATCTTCGCCGGCATCTCGACCGGCGCCATCCTGCACGCGGCGCAGGCCCAGGCGGCCAAGAGCGTCAAGGCCGGCGAGCGCGCCGACATCGTCTTCGTCGTGTGCGACGGCGGCTGGAAGTACCTCTCGACCGGCGCCTACGAGGGCACGCTCGACGAGGCCGAGGACGCCCTCGACGGCCAGCTCTGGGCCTGACCCGCCCGGAGCTGACGGCCGGCTGAGTCCCGGTCGAGAGTAGGCGCGAGCGCCGACCTCCCCTAGGCTTCCGAGCGTGAGCCAGATCGTCGTGTTCTCCGGCAGTGCCCATCGTGAGCTCGCTGAGAGCATCTGCAGCCACCTCGGGGTGTCGCTCTCCCCGTCGGAGACGGCACGGTTCAGCAATGACTGCCTGCAGGTGCAGCTGCTGGCGAACTGCCGTCAGCGCGACGTCTACATCGTGCAGCCGCTCGTGCCGCCGACGCAGGACCACCTGATGGAGCTGCTCCTCATGGTCGATGCCGCGCGGGGCGCCTCGGCGGCCTCGGTCACGGTCGTCATCCCGCACTACGCGTACGCCCGGTCCGACAAGAAGGACGCCTCGCGGATCTCGATCGGCGGCAAGCTCGTCGCCGACATGCTCGCCACGGCCGGGGTCGACCGGGTCGTCACGATGACGTTGCACGCCCCTCAGGTGCACGGCTTCTTCGCGATGCCGCTCGACCACCTCACCGCGATCGGCGAGCTGGCCGCGTACTACCGCGAGCGCGATCTCGCCGACACCGTGATCGTCTCGCCCGACTTCGGCAACGCCAAGACCGCCTCGCAGTTCGCCCGCCTGCTGGGCCTGCCGGTCGCCGCCGGCAGCAAGCAGCGCAAGGCCGACGACAAGGTCGTGATCGACGCGATCGTCGGTGACGTCCGCGACAAGAAGGTCATCGTCCTCGACGACGAGATCGCCACGGGCGGCTCGATCGTCGAGCTCGTCACGATGCTCGAGCAGGAGGGGGTCACGGACGTCTCGGTGGCGTGCACCCACGGGCTCTTCACCGGCAACGCCGTCGAGCGCCTGCGCGACCACCCCACGATCGGCGAGGTCGTCACGACCGACACGGTCCCGCCGCCGGCCGACTGGCCGGCGCTGCGGATCCGGTCGGTCGCGCCGCTGTTCGCCGAGGCGATCGCCCGCATCCATGCCGGTGAGTCGGTCTCGAGCCTGTTCGACGGCGTCGACCCGACCCACGCCCCGCCCCAGCCGAAGCTCCCGCTCTGACCGGTTAGGGTCGGGCTGTGGCGGACGCACCGATCGGCATCTTCGACTCCGGCTTCGGGGGCCTGACGGTGGTGCGTGCGGTGCTCGACCAGCTGCCGCACGAGCCGGTGCTCTACGTCGCCGACACCGCTCGCCAGCCCTACGGGCCGCGTCCGATCGGGCAGGTGCGCGAGTTCGCGCTGGAGTGCCTGGACCGTCTCGTCGAGCAGGGCGTCAAGCTGCTCGTCATCGCATGCAACTCCGCCAGCGCGGCGGTCCTGCGCGATGCCCGCGAGCGGTACGACGTGCCGGTCGTGGAGGTCATCGTCCCGGCCACCCGGCGTGCCGTCAACGCCACCCGGAGCGGCGTGGTCGGGGTGATCTGCACCACCGCCACCGCGACGTCGCGCGCCTACGACGACGCCTTCGCGGCCAATCCCGGCATCGACCTCCACGTGCGCGCGTGCCCGCGGTTCGTGGAGTTCGTGGAGGCGGGCGTGACCGGCGGCGACGAGCTGCTGCAGGTCGCCGAGGAGTACCTCGCGCCACTGCGTGAGGCAGGAGTCGACACGCTCGTGCTGGGTTGCACCCACTACCCGCTCCTGACCGGCGTACTGTCCTACGTCATGGGCGACGCCGTCACGCTGGTCTCCAGCGCCGAGGAGACCGCGAAGGACGTCTATCGCCTGCTGGCCCGAAACGGCCTGACGCGTGATCCCGGTCTCCCGGAGCCGCGCCACCACTTCCTGACGACGGGTGATCCCGAGGAGTTCGCGGAACACGGACGACGCTTCCTCGGCCCGGAGGTCGGTCGAGTCCGGGGGTTCGCCCCGATGACAGGCACAGCGGCACCCACGGAGGTCGGTACATGAGGCTCACGATCGTCGGCTGTGCGGGCTCCTACCCCGGACCGGACTCGGCGGCTAGCAGCTATCTGGTCGAGACCGAGCACGAGGGGCGCACGTGGCGCCTCCTGCTCGACATGGGCAACGGCTCCCTGGGGCAGCTGCAGCGCTACATGGACCCGCGAGACATCGACGCCGTCGCGCTGAGCCACCTGCACCCTGATCACTGCATCGACCTGGTCAGCCTCGTCGTCCTGGCGAAGTACCACCCGGCCGGCCCGTACGAGAGCATCAAGGTCATCGCGCCGCGCGGGGCGGAGGAGTACCTCGCGCACGCCGGCGGTCCGGGCGGAGAACCGCCGCTCGACGCACTGAACTTTGCGGTCTGGGAGGACGAGCCCGTCCAGCAGGTCGGGCCCTTCTCCGTGCGCGTCGCCCGCGTCAAGCACCCCGTGCCGGCGTACGCGATGCGGATCGAGGCCGGCGGATCGGTCCTGGTCTACTCCGGCGACACCGGGCCCACGGCCGACCTCGACGAGCTCGCGACCGGTGCCGATCTGTTCCTGTGCGAGGCGTCGTTCGTCGAGTCGGCCGCCAATCCTCCCGACCTGCACCTCACCGGCGCCGAGGCCGGCCGCTGTGCCGCCGAGGCCGGCGTCGGCCGGCTGCTCATCACGCACATCCCGGCCTGGACCGACGCCGACGAGGTCGAGGCCGACCTCAAGGCCGCGTACGACGGACCGTACTCCGTGGTCCGCCCCGGTGACACGTTCGACTTCTGAGGGTCCCTAGGCTCGTCCCATGACGACTCGAGAGGACGGCCGTGCCGTCGACCAGCTGCGCGACATCACGATCCAGCGGAACTGGCTCGACCACGCCCAGGGATCGTGCCTGATCGAGTTCGGCAAGACCCGCGTGCTCTGCGCCGCCTCGGCCGTCGAGGGCGTGCCGCGCTGGCTGAAGGGCCAGGGCAAGGGCTGGGTCACGGCTGAGTACGCGATGCTGCCGGCCGCGACCCACGAGCGCTCCTCGCGCGAGTCGGTCAAGGGTCGCGTGGGTGGCCGCACGCACGAGATCTCGCGCCTCGTCGGCCGCTCGCTGCGCGCCGCGATCGACACGACGGCGCTGGGCGAGAACACCATCACGATCGACTGTGACGTCCTGCAGGCCGACGGCGGCACCCGCACCGCCGCGATCACGGGCGCCTACATCGCCCTCGCCGACGCCGTGCGTCACCTCGACGGCCTGGGTGCGCTCAAGGGTGACCCGCTGCGCGAGTCCGTCGCCGCGATCAGCGTCGGCATCATCGACGGCGTCCCGATGCTCGACCTGCCCTACGTCGAGGACGTGCGCGCCGAGACCGACATGAACGTCGTCATGACCGGCTCGGGCGCCTTCGTCGAGGTGCAGGGCACCGCGGAGGGCGCACCCTTCGTCAAGGCCGAGCTCGACGCGCTCCTGGAGCTCGCCACGGGCGGCTGCGCCGAGCTCACCCGCCTGCAGCAGGAGGCGCTGGCGCGATGAGTGGGGCGCGATGAGCGGGGCCCAGGTCGTCCTGGCCTCCAACAACGCCAAGAAGCTCGCCGAGCTGCAGCGCATCCTCGCCCCGCTCGTGCCCGGGCTCACGGTGCTCGGGCTGGGCGACGTCGCGTCGTACGACGAGCCGCCCGAGACCGATCCGACGTTCGCCGGCAATGCGCTGATCAAGGCGCGCGCGTGCGTCGAGGTCACGGGCCTGCCGGCCCTGGCGGACGACTCCGGACTCTGCATCGACGCTCTCAACGGGATGCCCGGTGTGCTCTCAGCGCGCTGGTCCGGCGTCACGGGCGCGGGCAAGGACCAGGCCAACAACGACCTGGTGCTCAGCCAGCTCTGCGACGTTCCCGACCTCCGGCGCACGGCGCGATTCGTGTGCGCCGTGGCGCTGTGCCTCCCGAACGGCACCGAGGTCGTCGAGCACGGCGAGATGCCTGGTCGCGTCCTGCACGCGCCGTTCGGTGGGGGCGGCTTCGGCTACGACCCGCTGTTCGCGGCCACGGGGTACGACGTCTCCACGGCCGAGCTCGAGCCGGCCGAGAAGGACCGCATCAGCCACCGGGGTCACGCGCTGGCCGCGATCGCCCCGCGGGTCGCAGCACTGCTCGGCTAGCTGTGATGCCCAGGGACGTTGGTCAA
>NZ_JAGLCD010000012.1 GCF_023146395.1 Aeromicrobium sp.
ACCTCATGACCGGTTACACCTAGGCGCGCCGACACAACTCCCCGGTGGGAGCGGAACGAACGGCGCAAACGCCGTGAACCCGTCCCGAGCAGTCGTCACGGCCCAGGCCTGGCTCGCTGACGCCATCGAGCACTTGCTACGTCCCGGGGCAGTGATGGTCTTCGCCTACCTGGGGCCACTTTTCGCCGTGCTCGTGGTGAACGACGTCGTCAGCTCCGCCTCAACCAATCTCCTATGAGGCGTACGGGACCTCAGTGAGGACCTCCTCAAGGTGCGTCAGGCGGCTTGCTTCTCCCGCTTCGCGGCGGTGTGCCAGATGAAGTCGTCGGTCTGGACCTGGCGGAGGTGCCACCAGTAGCGGAACGTGAACCCGGGCCAGATCGTGCGGTTCTTGCCCTGGCTGTCGAGGTACCAGCTCGTGCAGCCGCCCTGGCTCCACACGCCCTTCGACACCTTCTCCTGCACCCGGTCGTTGAACTCGCGCTGCGCCTGCGGCGTGGGCTGCGCCGCCCCGGCGCCGCGGGCGTCCATGGCCTGGAGCAGCTTGATGATCCACTTGGTCTGCTGCTCGATCATGAACACGACCGAGTTGTGGCCGAGTGCCGTGTTGGGCCCCAGCAGGAGGAAGAAGTTCGGGAAGTGCGTCACGGCGATGCCGTTGTAGGTCTCGATGCCGCCCTCGTCGAACGTCTGCGACAGGTCGCGGCCGCCCTCGCCCGTGACGTGGACCCACTGGAACGCGTCGGTCACGTGGAAGCCGGTGCCGTAGATGATGACGTCGACCTCGCGGAAGTCGCCGTCCTTCGTGCGGATGCCGGTGGGCGTGATCTCCTCGATGCCGGTGTCGATCAGCGCGACGTTCTCGCGGTTGTAGACCGGGATGTAGTTGTCGGTCTTGAGCACGCGCTTGCAGCCGAGCCGGTAGTCGGGGATGAGCTTCTCGGCCGTCGCGGGATCCGTGACGGTCTTGCGGATGTAGCCCGAGACCTTCTTCTCGACGACCGAGGTGATGTTCTGCAGCGGTCCGGTGAAGCCGAGCTGCGTGGCCTCGTTCATCCAGTAGTGCAGGTTGCGGTAGGCGCGGGTGCCGCCGGGGACCTTCGAGATGAAGGCCTTCTTCTTGCCCGTGATGTCGTGGTTCGACTTCGGCACGACCCACGGTGCGGTGCGCTGGTGGACGTCGAGCTGGCCGACGATCGGCGCGATCTGCGGGATGAACTGGATCGCGCTGGCGCCCGTGCCGATCACCGCCACCCGCTTGCCGGTCAGGTCGACGCTGTGGTCCCACTGGGCCGAGTGGAAGCGAGCGCCCTGGAACGACTCGGCGCCCGCGATGCTCGGGATGTTGGGGATGTGCAGACCGCCGATGCCCGAGACGAGCACGCGGGTCTCGTACGTCTCGCCGTTGGTGGTGACGGTCCAACGCTGGGTGTCCTCGTCCCACGTTGCGCCGGTCATCTCGGTGTTGAAGTGGATGACCTCGTGGAGGCGGTGCTTCTGGGCGACGTCGCGCATGTAGGCGTGGATCTCGGCCTGCCCGGAGTACTCGCGCGACCACTCGGGGTTGAGCTCGTACGAGAACGAGTACATGTGGCTCTGGACGTCGCACTCCGCGCCCGGGTACGTGTTGTCGCGCCACGTGCCGCCGACGTCGTCGGCCTTCTCGAGGACGAGGAAGTCGGTGCGGCCGGCCTCGCGGAGCTTCATGGCCATGCCCATGCCGGAGAAGCCACTGCCGATGATGAGGGTGTCGGTGCTGATCACGTTTCAGATACTATCGGTATCTGAGTGCCGCGCCAAGACGAAACGGCACCGATGTGAGGAGGACGACGTGACGGTCGACGGAACGCGGATCACCCGGGCCGAGCGCCAGGCGCAGACGCGCGAGCGTCTGGTCGAGGTCGCGCGCGACCTCTTCCTGACCGAGGGCTACGCCGCCACGCCGCTCGACCGGGTCGCCGTCGCGGCCGGGTTCTCCAAGGGTGCGGTCTACTCGAACTTCGCCGGCAAGGAGGAGCTGTGCCTCGCGGTGCTCGACAGCATGCACGCCGAGCAGATCGAGGGCATCGTCGAGGCGTTCAGCGCCCACACCGACCTCGACAGCCGCATCGACGCCTTCGTCGAGTGGGCGCGTCGCAGCGTCGGCAACCCCCGGTACACCGCGCTCGAGGTCGAGTTCGCGGCCGCGGCCCGGCACAGCCCGTTCGTCGCGCGTGAGCTCGTCAAGCGCCATCGCGAGATGCGTTCGATGGCGGCCGGTCTGATCGCGCAGATCGCCGAGGAGGAGGGCATCGAGCTCGCCCTGACCCCGGACCAGGCGGCCACCTCGCTGCTGAGCCTCGGCATCGGGATGGGAGCGATGCGCTCGCTCGACGCCTCGATCGACGTCAGCGTGTTCGCCGCTGCCATCCGCTCCCTCGTCCGGGCCAAGAACAGCTGACGACATGACGAGGGCCCCGCAGCTCGGCTGCGGGGCCCTCGTCATGCAGAGGTGGAGGCTCAATACCCCCCGTTGTCCTTGAAGCGCTGGAAGCTGGCCTGGATCTCGGCCTCGGCCTCCTCGCGGCCGACCCACAGGGAGCCCTTCTCGACGAACTTGCCGGGCTCGAGGTCCTTGTAGGTCTCGAAGAAGTGCTGGATCTCGCCGCGGTCGAACTCGGCGACGTCGGTGATGTCCTGCAGGTGCACCTGGCGCGGATCGCTGGCCGGCACGCAGAGGATCTTGTCGTCGCCGCCGGCGTCGTCGGTCATCTTGAACATGCCGATCGCGCGGCACTCGATGACGCATCCGGGGAACGTCGGGAACGGCAGCACGACGAGCGCGTCCAGCGGATCGCCGTCGTTGCCGAGGGAGTCGTCGATGAACCCGTAGTCGGCGGGGTAGGTCATCGAGGTGAACAGCGTCCGGTCCAGACGGAGCCGATGCGTCTTGTGGTCGAGCTCGTACTTGTTGCGCTCGCCCTTGGGAATCTCCACGGTGACGTCGAAGATCACATGTCCTCCAGGTGGTGGCCGGCCGGAGTCGCTCACGGCAGGTCGTCAGTCGTCGGTGGCCGTCCGCTCCGAGGATCCGGGACGGGAGACCGTCTCTATAGTCTGGCCCATGTGACGTCGCGCAGCAGCCACCGGGTGAGGAAAAGCGCCGCCAGGCGAGTCCTCGGTGCCCTGGCGTGGGTCACCGCCGTCGTGGTTCTGGTGGGTGCCGTCGCCGGCGGTGTCGTGCTGCACCAGCGCGGGGCGCTCAACGACGTCCTCTGCGGGGGCGACTGCGGCGACCGGTACGTGTCTGCGCCCGAGGACCTGGAGGCGCCGGCGCCGGGGGACCAGACGGTCTCGGCGATCCCGTCGGCGACGGCCGACCCCGCAGCCGTCACCCAGGCGGTGCAGGGGGCTGCCGGGCAGCCGATCCTCGGTCCGCACGTCGGTGTCTCGGTGCGCGAGCTCGACGGCGACGAGCTGCTGATGACCTCGCCCGACACCTTTATCCCCGCCTCCACCACGAAGCTCCTGACGGGGTACGCGGCGCTCACGACGCTCGACCCGGAGGAGCGGTTCCGCACCACCACGGTGCTCGACGGGGATCGCCTGGTCCTGGTGGGCGGCGGTGACCCGTACCTCATGGCCACGCCGGCCGATCGCGGGTACGCGGCCCCGGCCGACCTCGGCACGCTGGCCGACCGCACGGCCGAGGCCCTGGTGGCCGACGGCGTGACCCAGGTGCGGCTGGCCTATGACGACACGCTGTTCACCGGTCCGGCCGACAACCCTGCGTGGGAGCCCACCTACGCGGCCCAGAACCAGGTCAGTCCGATCACGGCCCTGTGGGTCGACCGCGGCAGGGTCGACCAGCGCCGCGTCGAGGACCCCTCGGGCTCGGCCGCTGGCATCTTCGCCGCCCAGCTCGCCGAGCGCGGCGTCACGGTCGTCGAGCTCCAGCCTGCACCGGCACCCGTCGACGCGGTGCCGGTCGCCGAGGTCGAAGGCCCCACGGTCGCGCAGGCGGTCGAGCGGATGGCCGTCACGAGCGACAACGGAGCCGCCGAGGTCATCGCACGGCACGTCGCGCTGGGCGCCGGGGTCGACCCCAGCTTCGAGGGCGCCACCGGCGCGGTCATCGCGGCGCTCGAGGCCAGCGGGGTCGAGACGACCGGACTGGTGCTGCGCGACGGCAGCGGGTTGTCGCGGCAGAACCGCATCGCGCCCTCGACGTTGACCTCGGTCGTGGCCGCCGCGGAGCTCGCGGCCCCCCAGCTCACGGCCGACCTCCCGGTCGCCGGGTTCACCGGGACGCTCGTGGAGCGGTTCGTCGGGCTCGCGGGCCGCGGACTGGCCCGCGTCAAGACCGGCGCCCTCAACCAGGTGCACTCGCTCGCGGGCACGGTCACGACGGCCGACGGCGTCGTGCTGATCGTCGCGGTCATGGTCGACCAGGCCGAGATCGCCCAGGCGCTCGACGCCAGGGCGGCGGTCGACGCCGTGGTCGCGTCCCTCGCGAGCTGCGGCTGCGCGGCCTGAACACGCCGCCCCGGCGTTGGGGGCCAGCAGACTTGGGCCGGGGACCGTAGGTTGAAGGGCATGATCGACTGGCGGCTCGCCCGCAGCACGGGAGCACGGCTCAGCCGTCCGGGCCCGGACGTCTCGCCCGGTCAGGCCGCTGAGGTCGTCGAACAGCTCAGGGTCGCGGCCGCCAGGTCACAGGGTCCGGTGCGCGAGTACACGGGACTGGCGGCGCCCACCGACGCCACACCGATCCTCGTGGTCGACCGTCCGCGGTGGATCGAGGCGAACCTCGGTTCGTTCTCAGGCCTGCTCGGCCCGGCGCTCGACAAGCTCGACGAGCGCAGCAACCCGATGCTGCGACGCGTCGGGGGAGCGGTCAGCGGTGCCGAGCTCGGGGCCGTGCTCGCGCTCGTGTCGAGTCGGGTGCTCGGCCAGTACGACCCGTTCTGGACGGGCCCGCGAGGCGAGCCCGGTCGGCTGCTCCTGGTGGCCCCGAACATCGTGCAGATCGAGCGCAAGCTCGAGGTCGACCCTGCCGACTTCCGGCTGTGGGTCTGCCTGCACGAGGAGACCCACCGGGTGCAGTTCACGGCCAATCCGTGGCTGCGCGACCACCTGCGCGGCATCGTCCAGGAGTTCCTCGACCAGACCGACTCGGAGTCGATGGCACACGTCGTCGAGCAGATCGGTCGCGCCCTGCGCGGCGAGATCGAGCTGTCCCTGACGGAGCTGTTCCAGACCGAGGAGCAGCGCCGACTCGTCGGGCGTGCCACGGGTGTCATGTCGTTGCTCGAGGGGCACGCGGACGTCGTGATGGACGGCGTCGGTCCTGAGGTCGTGCCCACCGTGGCGACGATCCGCCGCCGCTTCACGCAGCGTCGCGAGAAGGCGAGCCCCGTCGACCGGCTGGTGCGCAAGCTGCTCGGCATGGAGGGCAAGCTCCGCCAGTACAAGGAGGGCGCGGAGTTCGTCCGCGCTGTGGTCGACCGTGCCGGGATGGACGGGTTCAACGCCGTCTGGACCTCCCCGGAGACCCTTCCCTCCCACGAGGAGATCCTCGACCCCGAGCTCTGGCTCTCCCGCATCCACGCCTGACGCTCGCGAGAGACTTTGTTGGTGGTCACGAGAGAGATTGTTGGTGGTCGCGAGCGAGTTCGTTGCGGCCAGCGACTCCGGCCTCGCACAAAGTCGCTCTTGACCACCAACAAAGTCGCTCCTCGCCACCAACAATCTCTCTCGCGAGCGGTACGGGCTGAGAGGGTGGGGGCGTGGGCGGAGGACGGCTGGACCCGGCGGTGGCGGCAGGTCGCGCCGCGGTGCGCGACGGGCTGAGCGACGTCGAACCCGGCAGCGCGGTCGTCGTCGGGGTGTCGGGCGGTGCCGACTCGCTCGCGCTCGCCGCGAGCCTCGCGTTCGTCGCCGGTCGCGCCGCCTGGGACGTCACGGCGGTCGTGGTCGACCACGGCCTCCAGCCGGGTTCGGCCGACGTGGCCGCGCGGGCCGCCGAGCAGTGCCGCGACCTCGGTCTCGCGGCCGAGGTCGTCACGGTCGAGGTCGGGCAGGAGGGCGGCCCTGAGGCTGCCGCCCGCGCCGCGCGGCACGCAGCCCTGCGCGAGCACGCCGCCCAGCTTGGAGCCGCCGCCCTCTGTCTCGCGCACACCCTCGACGACCAGGCCGAGACGGTCCTGCTCGGTCTCGGACGCGGATCCGGGGCGCGCTCGCTCGCCGCGATGACCCCGCGGTCCGGTCTCGTGCGCCGGCCCTTCCTCGGCCTGCGGCGGTCCGCGACCGCGTCGATCTGCGCGGCCCTCGGCCTCGACCCCTGGCACGACCCGCACAACGCCGATCCCCGCTTCCGACGGGTGCGGGTGCGGCACGAGGTGCTTCCCCTGCTGGAGGACGTGCTCGCCGGAGGGGTCGCGGAGGCGTTGGCCCGCACGGCCGAGCAGCTGGCGCGCGATGCCGAGCTGCTGGAATCGCTGGCCTCCGGGTGGCTCGACGCCCACCCCGACCCGACGGTGGCCGACCTCGCGGTGCAGCACCCGGCCGTGCGGACCCGGGCGCTGCACCGCCTCGCGCTCGCGGCAGGTGCGTCGGCGGGCGAGCTGACCGCGGCCCACGTCCTGCGACTCGACTCGCTCGTGGCCGACCCGCGAGGCGGACGGACGATCGAGCTGCCGGGCGGCATCGCGTGCACCCGCGAGGCCGACCGCCTGCACTTCCTCCCGACCCAGCCGGCGTCGTGACCCTGTGGCACCCTGAACCCGTGGACCGCGCAGACATCGAAGCCGATCTCGACCTCACCCAGACGCTCTTCACCGAGGAGCAGATCCAGGCCCGACTGCGCGAGATGGCGCAGCGGATCGAGGCCGACTACGAGGGGCGCGACGTCCTGCTCGTCGGCGTCCTCAAGGGTGCGGTCATGGTCATGGCCGACCTGGCCCGCTCGCTCGAGCGGCACGTCCAGATGGACTGGATGGCGGTCTCGTCCTACGGGTCGGGCACCAAGAGCTCCGGCGTCGTGCGCATTCTCAAGGACCTTGACGCCGACATCAGCGGTCGCGACGTCCTGATCGTCGAGGACATCATCGACACCGGCCTCACGCTCTCCTGGCTCGTGGCCAACCTGAAGTCGCGCAAGCCGGCCTCGGTCGAGATCGCCACGCTGCTGCGCAAGCCCGACGCCCTCCAGATGGAGGTCGACGTCAAGTACGTGGGCTTCGACATCCCCAACGCGTTCGTGGTCGGCTACGGCCTCGACTTCGACGAGCGCTACCGCAACCTGCGCTGCATCGGCACGCTCGCCGAGCACGTGTACCGCTGAACCGTCCTGCGATGCCGGGCCCTGAGCCCCGTCGCAGGGAACCTGACGGGTCCCCCGGACGTTGCCCACGCGTGACCTGTGCGCGTGTACCGTTCACCTACCGTCGATTCGCCGAGGAGAGGGTGGGCTGACGCCCCATGAATGTCAAGAAGATCGTGAAGGGCCCCTGGCTCTGGATCGTCGTCATTGCCCTCGTCGTGATCGGCATCCTGCAGTTCTCGTCCTCGTCCGACGGGTACCGCGAGGTCGAGACCTCCACGATGGTCAAGTACCTCGACAACGACGAGGTCGAGAAGGTCACGTTCGTCGAGGGCGAGCAGCAGATCCGGGCAACCCTCAAGAAGGACGACGAGCAGGTCCGGGCCACGTGGCTCGGCGACCAGGGCGCCCGTCTCGTGGAGTCCGCCGAGACCGCGGTGGCCGACAAGAAGCTCAAGAGCTTCGACGTCGAGAACCCCACGACCAACACGTTCGTGTCGCTGCTGTTCACCCTCCTGCCGATCCTGCTGATCGTCCTGGTCCTGTTCTGGTTCATGGGCCGCATGCAGGGCGGTGGCGGTGGCGTCATGAAGTTCAGCAAGTCCAAGGCGAAGCTGCTCACGAAGGACACCCCGCAGACCACGTTCGCCGACGTCGCCGGGTGTGACGAGGCGATCGAGGAGCTCGGCGAGATCAAGGAGTTCCTCGCGGAGCCGGCCAAGTTCCAGGCCGTCGGCGCCAAGATCCCCAAGGGCGTGCTGCTGTACGGCCCGCCCGGCACCGGCAAGACCCTCCTCGCGCGCGCCGTCGCCGGCGAGGCGGGCGTCCCGTTCTACTCGATCTCCGGCTCCGACTTCGTCGAGATGTTCGTGGGCGTCGGCGCCAGTCGCGTGCGCGACCTCTTCGAGCAGGCCAAGGCCAACGCGCCGGCGATCGTCTTCATCGACGAGATCGACGCCGTCGGCCGGCACCGTGGCACCGGCATGGGCGGCGGCCACGACGAGCGCGAGCAGACGCTCAACCAGCTGCTGGTCGAGATGGACGGCTTCGACGTGCGCGGCGGGGTCATCCTCATCGCGGCCACCAACCGGCCCGACGTGCTCGATCCGGCTCTCCTGCGGCCGGGCCGCTTCGACCGTCAGATCGGTGTCGAGGCGCCCGACCTGAAGGGTCGCGAGACGATCCTCAAAGTGCACGCTCGCGGCAAGCCGCTCGGCCCCGACGTCGAGCTCGGCAGCGTCGCCAAGCGGACCCCCGGGTTCAGCGGCGCCGACCTGGCCAACGTCCTCAACGAGGCGGCGCTCCTCACGGCGCGCAACGGCGACAAGGTCATCACGAGCGAGGCGCTCGACGAGGCGATCGACCGCGTCATGGCCGGCCCGCAGAAGCGCACCCGACTCATGAACGAGAACGAGCGCCTCGTCACGGCCTACCACGAGGGCGGGCACGCGCTGGTGGCCGCGGCGCTGCCGCAGAGCGACCCCGTGCACAAGATCACGATCCTGCCGCGCGGGCGGGCCCTCGGCTACACCATGGTGCTGCCCGACGAGGACAAGTACAGCCAGACGCGCGCCGAGCTGCAGGACAAGCTCGCGTACATGATGGGCGGTCGCGCGGCCGAGGAGCTTGTGTTCCACAACCCCACGACGGGAGCGGGCAACGACATCGAGAAGGCCACGGGCCTGGCCCGCGCGATGGTCACGCAGTACGGCATGAGCGACCGCATCGGCGCGATCAAGCTCGGCAGCGACAACAGCCAGCCGTTCCTCGGCGCCGGCACCGGCATGGGACACAGCCGCGACTACTCCGAGTCGGTCGCGGCCACGGTCGACGAGGAGATCACGGCCCTGATCGCCGTCGCGCACCAGGAGGCCTTCGACATCCTCCACGAGAACCGCGACGTCCTCGACGCGCTCGTCGTGGAGCTCATGGAGAAGGAGACGCTCGACAAGGCCCAGGTGGCCCGCATCTTCGAGCCGTTGCGTCGCCGCGAGATCCGTCCCCCGTGGACCGGCTCCGACACGCGTCAGCCGTCGCAGGAGCCGCCGGTCGTCATCGCGCCGCCCCAGCCCACGACCTCGGACGAGGGTGTCGACGTCGGCCCCGTCGTCGACGGCACGGACTGACCGTGGCCGTCGACCTGGCGCGCGCCGAGGCGGCCGTGCGGGAGCTGCTGTTCGCGATCGGTGAGGACCCCGATCGTGACGGGCTGCGCGAGACCCCGGCCCGCGTCGCGCGGTCGTACGCCGAGCTCGTGGCGGGCCTCGACCAGGACCCCGCCGCGGTGCTCAGCGCCACGTTCGACGTCGGCCACGACGAGCTCGTGCTCGTCAAGGACATCGAGATGTGGAGCATGTGCGAGCACCACCTGGTGCCGTTCTTCGGCGTCGCCCACATCGGCTACATCCCGGCCGCCGAGGGCAATGTCACCGGGCTCTCGAAGCTCGCGCGCCTGGTCGACGTGTTCGCCCGCCGGCCCCAGGTGCAGGAGCGTCTCACGACGCAGATCGCCGACGCCCTGATCGAGGTGCTGGACCCGCGCGGGGTCATCGTCGTGATCGAGGCCGAGCACCTGTGCATGACGATGCGCGGTGTCCGCAAGGGCGGGGCCAGGACCATCACGAGCGCCGTCCGCGGTCAGCTGCGCGAGGTCGCGACCCGAGCCGAGGCGATGAACCTCATCAGGGGCACGTGACCCGCCCGCAGATCCCCGGTCTCGGCGGCGCCCCTCGCGCGGGGCGCACCCTCGTGATGGGCGTCGTCAACGTCACCCCCGACTCGTTCTCCGACGGGGGGCTGTGGCTCGACGCGGACGCGGCGATCGCGCGGGGTCGGCGGCTCGTGGCCGACGGGGCCGACCTGGTCGACGTCGGCGGGGAGTCGACCCGGCCCGGCGCCCAGCGGGTCGACGAGGCCACCGAGCTCGACCGGGTCGTGCCGGTGGTGCGGGCTCTTGCCGGCGACGGCATCGCGGTCTCGGTCGACACGATGCGCGCCCGTGTGGCGGAGGCGGCGTGGCAGGCCGGCGCCGCCCTGGTCAACGACGTCTCGGGTGGGCGGGCCGATCCCGACATGCTGCGGGTCGTGGCCGACGTCGGGGCTCCGTTTGTCGTGATGCACTGGCGCGCTCACTCCGCCGCGATGCAGGAGGCCGACCACACGCGGTACGGCGACGTCGTGGCCGACGTCCGCGCCGAGCTCAGCCGGCAGGTCGACAGCGCGCTCGCGGCCGGGGTCCGGCCCGACCGGCTGGTGGTCGACCCGGGCCTGGGCTTCTCGAAGACCGGGGAGCAGAACTGGGAGGTGCTGGAGGCGCTCGGCACGTTCGCCTCGCTCGGGCACCCGCTGCTGGTGGCCGCGAGCCGCAAGCGCTTCCTCGGCGAGCTGCTCGCCACGGGCGGTGAGCTGCGCCCGGCCGTCGAGCGCGACGACGCCTCCGCCGCGATCTCGGTCCTGGCGGCCCGCGCCGGCGCCTGGGCCGTCCGGGTCCACGAGGTGCGCGCCTCGGCCGACGGCGTCCGGGTGGTCGGTCGTCTGCGAGGATCGAGTGGTGGGTGAGACATGAGCGGGGACGTGCTGGCGGTCCACCGCAGCTTCTACGAGTCGATCGAGTCCGGCGACGTCGACCTGATGGCGGCGCTCTGGATCGACCGACCTGACACCTCCTGCGCGCATCCGGGCACGATGCCGGTGCGGGGCACCTCCACGATCCTGCGGTCGTGGACCATGCTCATGGCGCAGGCCGGTTACCTGCAGTTCTTTCTGACCGACGTGCACGCCTCGTACACCTCCGACGGCGCCGTGGCGATCGTCACGTGCACCGAGAACATCCTGTCGGGCACCGGCCTGGAGAGCGCCGAGAGCTTTGCCGGGGGGCGGGTCACGAGCACGAGCGTCCTGGTGCTGCGCCAGGGGCGGTGGCTGTTCCACACGCGCCACGCCTCGCCCGTCATCGACTTCGAGGCCGAGGCCGGCGAGGAGGGGGAGGCGTGACGATCCCCGACGGTCTTGACCGCATCGAGCTGACCGGCCTGCGGGGCTTCGGCCACCACGGCGTGTTCGACCACGAGCGCCGCGACGGGCAGGAGTTCGTCGTCGACGCCGTGCTCGGGCTGGACCTCACGGCGGCCGGCCGCACCGACGACCTCGCCGAGACGGTCCACTACGGCGAGCTGGCCGACGGCATCCACGCGATCCTCGTGGGTCCCCCCGTGGACCTCATTGAGTCGCTGGCGCTGCGTATGGTGGACTTGTGTCTGACGGACGCCCGCGTGCAGTGGGCGAGCGTCACGGTGCACAAGCCGAACGCGCCCATCACGCCCACGTTCACCGACGTGGCCGTCACGATCGAGCGGAGCAGACAGTGACCGAATCGCCCACCCCCTACGTGCTGGACGCGGACACCATGACCGGTGGCATGCGTCCCATCCGTCAGGCCGTCCTCGCGATCGGCTCGAATCTCGGCGATCGCCATGCCCGCCTCCAGGGTGCCGTCTCGGCGCTCGAGGACACCCCCGAGGTGCAGGTCGTCGCGATCTCCTCGGTCTACGAGACCGAGCCCGTGGGCGCTCCCGCCGGCTCGGACAAGTTCCTCAACGCCGTGGTGCTGATCGACACGACCCTCACGGTGCACACGCTGCTCGACCGCGCCCTGGCGATCGAGGACGCCTTCGGCCGCGAGCGTGACGAGGCCAACGCGCCGCGCACGCTCGACGTCGACGTCATCGTGGTCGGCGAGCGGGTGGCGGCCGACGAGCAGCTGCAGCTGCCGCACCCGCGGGCCCACGAGCGCGGCTTCGTGCTCGTGCCGTGGCTCGAGATCGACCCGGAGGGGCAGATCCCTGGGCACGGCTTCGTGGCCGACCTCATCGGCGGTGTCGACACCTCCGGCGTGGTCAAGCGCGAGGATCTCGAGATCCTGCTCTGATCCGATGAGGTCCGTGCGTCCGACCTCGATCCGGCTGCTGGCCGTCCTGGTCAGCGCCGGGCTCGTGATCGGGGCCGGTCTCCCGGTCCTGGTCCGCCGTCTGGGGGGCGACGTCCCGCTGCTCTCTTGGGGTCCTGCGCTGCTGCTCGCCGGGGCCGCCGGCCTCGTCGCGATCGTCGCGAGGGTCACCTGGAAGGCCGTCCACGAGGACCGTCAGCGGGTCAACGCCGACCGTGCGTTGTTCCACCTCGCCCTGGCCCAGGCCTCGTCCCGGGTCGGCGCGGTGCTGCTCGGTGGTTACGCCGGGTTCGCGCTGGTCTACCTGGACCTGTTCGAGACCGCCAACGGCCGCGACCGCGTCGTGCACGGCGGTGCCGCTGCCGTCGCGGCCGCCCTGCTGGTGGCCGCCGGTCTGGTCATGGAGCGGGTGTGCCGCCTGCCCAGCGACGACGACGAGGACGAGGGCGACGACGGATCCCGCTCGACGGCCAGCCCGACGCCCAGCTGACTGCGCCCGCGTCTAGGGCAGCAGGGTCGTGCGCAGCGTGCCCAGGCCCACGCCGCCCAGGGCCAGGGCGTCGGCGTGGAACCGCCTCAGGTCCGCGCCGCGCGCAGCGGCCCAGTCGTCGCGCAGGCGGGTCCACTCGCGCTCGCCGATCTTGTACGACGGGGCCTGCCCGGCCCAGCCGAGATAGCGGTTGGCCTCGAAGCGCACGAATCCTTCGTCCATGTGCATGTGCTGGCGCATGAACGGCAGGACGTCGTCGCCGCGCCACGGACCGCTGCCATCGGGCTTGGGCAGCCCCAGGTGCACGCCGATGTCGACCACGACACGGGCGGCGCGCTGCCGCTGTGCGTCGAGCATCCCGAGCCGGTCGCCCGGGTCGTCGAGGAAGCCGAGGTCGGCCATCAGGCGCTCGGCGTACAGCGCCCAGCCCTCGCCGTGCCCGGAGTTCCAGCTGATCCGTCGCCACCCGTTGAGCGTCGCCGCCGCGGCCACCGCGATGCCGCACTGGAGATGGTGGCCGGGCACGCCCTCGTGGTAGACCGTCGTGCGCTCGCGCCAGGTGCCGAACTCGGTGACGCCCGGGGGCACGCTCCACCACATGCGCCCGGCGCGGGCGAAGTCCTCGCTCGGCGGCGTGTAGTAGATGCCGCCGGTCTGGGTCGGGGCGATGCGGCACTCCAGCGCCCGGAGCCGGGGGTCGATGTCGACGTGCACCCCGTCGAGCGCCGCGATCGCGGCATCGCTCGTGTCCTGCATCCACGCCTGCAGCGCGTCGGTGCCGTGGAGGATGCGGCTGGGGTCGGCGTCGAGCGCCGCGATGGCCTCGGCGACGGATCCGCCGGGCACGATCTCGCGGGCCACCTCCTCCTGCTCGGTGACCATGCGCCGGAGCTCCTCGACGCCCCACGCGTAGGTCTCGTCGAGGTCGACCTCGAGGCCGACGAAGGACCGCGAGGCCAGGGCGTAGGCCTCGCGGCCGACCGCGTCCTGCTGACGCGCGGCCGGTGCGAGGGTGTGCGCGAGGAACTCGCTGAGCCGCGCGTACCCGGCGGCGGCGTCGGCGGCCGCCGCCTGGAGCTCCTGCTGCTGACCGTCGGGCCCTTGCTCGGCGAGCCCGAGGAAGAACGAGCCGGGCCCGGCGAGCTCGCGGGTCTGCGTCAGCACCTCGCGGACCTGGCGGAGGGCGGGGGTCTGGCCGTGCTGGATCCCGTCGGTCAGCGTCGCGACGTACCCGTCGACGGCCGCCGGGACGTTCCGCAGGCGGCGCGCGACGTGGTGCCAGTCGTCGTCGGTCGTCGTGGGGACGAGGTCGAAGATCTCGCGCAGCGACTGGGCGGGCGAGGCGATGACGTTCAGGTCGCGGCGCCACTCGCCCGAGGCGAACTGCTCCTCGGTCAGCTCGAGCGTGCGCTCCAGCTCCAGGCGGGTCACTCGATCGACCTCGTCGACCGGCTCGGTCTCCCGGACCGTGCGGAGCGTCGCGGCTGCTGCGGCGGCGAGAGCGGCGTGGCCATCGGGGGAGTGGTCGGCGTACTCGCCCTCGCGCCCCGGCCTGCCCAGCTCCACGTGCCACTCCGGCTGCAGCTCCAGCAGGGTGTCGAGCCAGCTCTCGGCGACGCGGTCCATGGGGGTGGGTTCGCGGTTCATGGAACGACGTTAACGCGCGGGTGGCGACCCACCCCGGCCGCGCTCGTGGTCCGTGGCCGTTTGTCGCTCGCCTGTTGCGGAGCCGATCCAGGTGCAGGTGACCGGGGTCATGGTCGCGATGGGTGCCTTCCGGGATAGACTGACCGCGTCACTTTGTCTGGTACCCCTCGGGGACTGGAACGAAAGGCAACATCATGTCGCTTGCCCCTGTGGGCATCGTCGGCGCCGGTCGAGTCGGTGCCGTGCTGGGCGCCCGCCTGCGCGCCTCCGGATACCCGGTCGTCGCGGTCGCCGCCCGGTCCGAGGCGTCGCTGCTGCGCGCGCGCACGTTCCTGCCCGGTGTCCCGGTGCTCGACCCGGTCGAGGTCGTCGGCGCGAGCGAGGTCCTGGTGCTCGCGGTGCCGGACGACTCGCTCGCCGCGGTCGCCCAGGAGCTGGCCCCGCACGTACGTCCGGGCCAGCTCGTGCTCCACACGAGCGGACGCCACGGTCGCGCCGTGCTCGCGCCGCTCGCCGAGGTCGGCGCGAGCACCGCGGCGTTCCACCCGGCCATGACGTTCACCGGCAGCGACGTCGACGTCGACCGCCCGTGCGTCATCGGGCTCACCACGACCGACGCGGACCGCGCCACCGTCGAGACGCTCGCCGAGGCGGTCGGTGGCACTCCCGTGCACGTCGCGGAGGCCGACCGCGTGGTCTATCACGCAGCCCTGGCCCACGGGGCCAACCACGTCGTCACGGTCCTGAACCAGGCGATGGACCTGCTGCGCTCGATCGGCGTCGCCGACCCGTCCGCGGTGCTGGAGCCGCTCGTCCGGGCCTCCGTCACGAACACGCTCGCCTACGGTGACGCTGCGCTCACCGGGCCCGTGGCGCGCGGAGACGCCCAGACGGTCGCCGCTCACGTCGGCGCCATCGCCGACGCCGACGTCGCCGCCACGTACACCGCCCTCTCGGCCGCCACGATCGAGCGCGCACTGGCCGACGGGCGCATCGACGAGTCCGCGGCCTCCTCGCTGCGGGGCGCCCTGGCGGCAGGAGCCGAGCGATGAGCGGCGCCACCGGGCCCCGGGTCGTCCGCACCGTCGCCGAGCTGCGGGCGGTGGGCGGCACGATCGCCCTCGTTCCCACGATGGGCGCCCTCCACGACGGCCACGTCCAGCTCATGAAGCACGCGCGCCCGCTGGCTGACACGCTTGTCGCGTCGATCTTCGTCAACCCCACGCAGTTCGCGGCGGGTGAGGACTTCGGCGAGTACCCGCGCACGTGGGACGAGGACCTGCAGCGCTGCGAGGAGGCCGGGGTCGACGTCGTGTTCGCTCCCGACGTGGCCACGATGTACCCGCACGGCACCGACGACCAGGTCACGGTCGACCCGGGCCCGCTCGGCGCGATCCTCGAGGGCGCGCAGCGCCCCACCCACTTCCGCGGCGTGCTGACCGTCGTCGCCAAGCTCTTCGGCCTGGTGCGCCCCGACGTCGCGGTGTTCGGGGAGAAGGACTACCAGCAGCTCACGCTGATCCGCCTGATGGCCGAGGCGCTGTGCCTCGACGTCGAGGTCGTCGGCTGCCCCACGGTGCGGGAGGCCGACGGCCTGGCCCTGAGCTCGCGCAACCGCTACCTGACGTCCGACGAGCGCACGCGCGCGGTCGCGCTGTCCCAGGCGCTCGCAGCCGGCACGGCCGCCGCCTCGGCGGGCCCGGACGCGGTCCGCGCGGCCGCGACGGCGCGACTGGCCGCGTTCGGCGTCGAGCCCGACTACGTCGCCGTCACCTCGCCCGACCTGGGCGATCCCGGGCCGGGCGAGGCGCGACTGCTCATCGCCGCCCGTGTCGGCAAGCCCCGACTCCTCGACAACTGCGCTCTCACCCTCGGGGCCGACGCCCCGGGGAACCCCCCGGAAGGAAGCTGACCATGCTCCGCACCCTCATGACCTCCAAGATCCACCGCGCCACCGTGACGCAGGCCGACCTGCACTACGTCGGCTCGGTCACGGTCGACGCCGACCTGCTCGACGCCGCCAATCTCCTCCCGGGCGAGCAGGTGCACATCGTCGACATCGACAACGGCGCCCGCCTGGTCACCTACGTGATCGAGGGGGAGCGCGGCTCGGGCGTCATCGGCATCAACGGCGCCGCCGCCCGCATCGTGCAGCCGGGGGACCTGGTGATCCTCATCGCCTATGGCCAGATGGAGGACGCCGAGGCGCGCACCTTCGAGCCGAACGTGGTCTTCGTCGACGCCGAGAACGGCATCATCGGCACGGGCTCCGACCCGGCCGAGGCGCTCCCGGCCACCGGCCTGATCCGCGGTGACGTGACGCTCGGCAGCGACGTGCCGGGCGGGGGCGTCGGGCCCCGGGCGACCGGTCTGAAGAGCAACCCGCTGGTCTCAGGCCGCGCGTGACGCTCCTGACCCTCGACGTCGGCAACAGCCAGACCGTCATCGGGGTCTTCGACGGCGAGCAGCTGGTCAACCACTGGACCGTCTCGTCCGACGCGCGCCGCACGGCCGACGAGTGGTACCTGCTGGCGCTCGGCTTCGTGCGCTCGGCCGGGCTCGCCGATGTCGAGGCCGTGGCGATGTGCTGCACCGTGCCCGCGATCCAGGTCGAGCTGCGCACGATGCTCGAGCGCCACTACGCGGCGCTGCCGGTCTCGATCGTGGGCCCGGGGGTCAAGACCGGCATCCCGATCCACACCGACAACCCGCGCGAGGTCGGCGCCGACCGCATCGTCAACGCCCTCGCCGCCTCCGAGCTCTACGGCGGGCCCGCCGTCGTGGTCGACATGAACGGAACCGCCACGATCTTCGACGTCGTGGACGAGGCCAACCGCTACGTGGGCGGCGCGATCGCGCCGGCGATCGAGCTGTCGCTGGAGGCGCTCGCCCGTCGGGGCGCCCAGCTGCGCAGTGTCGAGCTCGCGATCCCGCGGGGCGTCATCGGCAAGAACACGGTCGAGGCCGTGCAGTCCGGTGCCGTCTACGGCTTCGCCGGCCTCGTCGACGGCCTCGTGGAGCGCATGGTCGAGGCCCTCGACGCCGAGGTCGACGACGTCGCCGTGATCGCCACGGGGGCGTACTCCGACGTCGTGATCGACCACTGCCGCACCATCACGCACCGTGATCCGTGGCTGACGCTGACGGGCCTGCGCCTCGTCCACGAGCGCAATCACGCCTCCTGACGCCGCCCGAGGATTCAGTACGACGACGGCAGGCCGAAGTGCTCCTCGAACGTCAGACCTGAGGTGGCCAGCTCGGTGGCGAGCTCGACGCCGAAGTACCGCAGGTGCCACGGCTCGTACTTGAACCCGGTGACCGCTTCCTTGCCCTCCGGGTAGCGGATCACGAAGCCGAACCGGTGGGCGTTCGCGGCGACCCACTGTCCGGCCGGGGTCTGCCCGAAGCTCGTGGAGAGGTCGTTGACGTCGATCGCCAGACCGGTCTGGTGCTCGGAGTGCCCGGGGCGGGCCATGCCTCGGTCAGCCGCGTCCTGGCCGACCGAGGCGACCCGGCGCGTGTAGTTGTCCGCCTGGTGCGCGAAGCTGCGGTAGCCCGACACGATGCGCAGCGAGATGCCGGCCGCCGAGGCCTCGGCAGCCATCGCGTCGAACGCGCCGACGAGGTCGGGGTGCAGGCCGCCGGGCCCGAAGGTCTCCGGCAGCGCGAAGGACTTGTTGACCACGACGTGTCCGTCGATGTGGAGCACGCCCTCGGAGTCGAAGGAGACTCCGCCGAGGTGGTCGGTCGGGGTCGCCTCCGGATCGGGCTCGGTCGGTGCTGGGGCGGAGGAGGCCGCCGGGGCGGACTCCTGCGTCCGGGTCGTCTCCGCCGGGGTGGTCGAGGCGTCCGACGACTGGGCAGGACGGTTCGCGGCGACCGTCGCGGCGACCGCCAGCGCGATCGCGACGGTGCCGACCACAAGACCTGCGGTGATCCGCCGGTCGGTCCGGTGCCTGCTCATCGGAGTCGACGCTACCCGGCGCGACAACGCTCGGCACCGAGTTGCGGGCGCCCACCACCGACCTACCGTGGAGGTGAGGGCCGGACACGCCGGCCGTGACTGATCGGAGGAACCATGGGTATCGCCGACAAGGCCGAGAACACCGCCGAGAAGCTGACGGGCCAGGCCAAGGAGAAGGCGGGAGACGCCACCGACGACCAGGACCTTCAGGCCGAGGGCAAGAAGGATCAGACGAAGGGCAGCCTGAAGAACGCGGGCGAGAACATCAAGGACGCGTTCAAGTAGGTCAGCCACACCGCTGAGGGTCCGGGTTCGCCCGGGCCCTCTTCTGTGCCCGCGCCCCGCGCGACCACACCCCCCATGGCTCGAAGGAGCTTCTCATGATCGGTTTCATCCTCGGGCTGCTCATCGTCGGCCTGATCGCCGGCGCCCTCGCGCGCCTGCTCGTCCCCGGCCGCCAGAACATCTCGATCCCCGCCACGATCCTGGTCGGCATCATCGGCTCGTTCGTGGGCGGTTTCCTCAGCAACCTGCTGTTCAACGCCGACGCCTCCCTGCGGACGTCGGGCATCATCGGGTCGGTCATCGGCGCGGTCATCGTGCTGCTGGTCTGGATCAAGATCTCCGGCTCGCAGGCGTCCAAGCGCTGACGCGACTCCCAGGTGACGGGCGTCGCACCACTACGCTGGCGACGTGACCGACGTACCTGTGTCCGAGCCCGAGGACGACCTGCCCGAGCAGCTGCGCATCCGCCGCGACAAGCGGCAGGAGCTCATCGACTCCGGCCGTGCGCCGTACCCGATCTCGGTCCCGCGGACCCACACGCTCCGGGCGATCGTCGACGGGTACGACGCCGAGGCCCTCGGTCCCGACCACCACTCGGGCGAGATCGTCTCGATCACGGGCCGCGTGATCTTCCAGCGCAACACCGGCAAGCTGTGCTTCGCCCGCCTGCGTGAGGGAGACGGCACCGAGCTGCAGGCGATGCTGTCGCTCGCCGAGGTGGGGGAGGAGTCGCTCGCGGACTTCAAGCGACTGGTCGACATCGGCGACCACCTGTCGGTCACGGGCGAGATCATCACGAGCCGCCGCGGCGAGCTCAGCGTCGCGGCCACCTCGTGGGACCTCGCCGCCAAGACGCTGCGGCCGCTCCCGAACGAGCACCGGCCGCTGTCGGACGAGGCGCGCACCCGACTGCGCTACGTCGACCTCATCGTGCGGCCGGAGGCGCGTGACAACGTGCGCGTCAAGGCGAAGGTCCTGCAGTCGCTGCGGGCCACGCTCGACGGCCGCGAGTACGTCGAGGTCGAGACTCCTGTCCTGCAGCACACCAACGGTGGGGCGGCGGCGCGACCGTTCTCGACCCACGTCAACGCCTTCGACGAGCCGGCACTGCTGCGCATCGCGATCGAGCTCCACCTCAAGCGGGCGCTCGTGGGCGGTATCGACCGCGTCTACGAGATCGGCAAGACCTTCCGCAACGAGGGCGTCGACAACACGCACAACCCCGAGTTCATGATGCTCGAGGCGTACGAGGCCTATGGCGACTACGACTCGATGGCCGCCCTCACCCGCGACCTCGTCGTCAACGCGGCCCGGGCCGTGGGTCGCACGGTCGTGCCGGCCCGCGACGGTTCGACGATCGACCTCGAGGCCGAGTGGCGTCACGCCACGGTGCACCAGCTCGTGAGCGACGCCGTCGGCCGACCCGTCGACACCTCGACGTCGGTCGAGTCGCTGCGCACGATCGCCGACCAGCGCGGCGTCGCCCTCCAGCCCGGCTGGGACGCGGGCCAGGTCGTGCTCGAGCTGTACGAGAAGCTCGTCGAGCACACGCTGATCCAGCCCACGTTCGTGCGCGACTACCCCGAGTCGGTGCGGCCGCTGGCCAAGAAGCACCGATCGACGCCCGGGCTCGTCGAGGCGTGGGACCTCATCATCAACGGGGTCGAGCTCGCCCCGGCGTACTCCGAGCTCAACGACCCGGTCATCCAGCGCGAGCGGCTCGAGGAGCAGGCGCGCCTCGCGGCCGCGGGCGATCCGGAGGCGATGGACGTCGACGAGGACTTCCTGCGCGCCCTCGAGTTCGGCATGCCCCCGGCCGGCGGCGTGGGCCTGGGCGTCGACCGGCTCGTGATGCTGCTGCAGGGCATCGGCATCCGCGAGGCGATCCTGTTCCCCATCACCCGGGCCGAGTGATCTCCCGCCCCGAGCGGTGAGTGTCGCGCCAAACCCCGGCGGAGCGGTGCGTGGTGCGCCGAATCGAGGGCGAATTCGGCGCACCACTCACCGCTCGGCGTGAGTTCGGCGCGTAGGTCACCGCTCGCTCGGCTGGGGACGGCTCAGGCGAGGGCGGCGCGGGCTGCGGTGCGGGCATCCTCGGGGGTGTCGGTCAGGAGCGCGGCGTGCGCTGCGGCGCGGCACTGCTCGAGCGTGACGGCGCCGATCTGGGCGCCGACGGCGCGCACGGCCGTGGCGGCGCAGGAGAGCGAGGTGACCCCGAGGCCGACCAGCACGCATGCGAGCACTGGATCAGCCGCCGCCTCTCCGCAGACGCCCACGGGCTTGCCCGCCCGGCGTCCGGCGGCCGCGACCTGCTCGATCAGGATCAGCAGGGCCGGCTGCCACGGATCGGTCAGGTGACCGAGCGCCGCTGACATCCGGTCGGCCGCGAACGTGTACTGGCTCAGGTCGTTCGTGCCGATCGAGACGAAGTCGACGTGCTCGAGGATGCGATCGGCGAGCAGGGCGGCCGACGGCGTCTCGATCATGACCCCGGCCTGGAGGCCACGAGCGTGGATGCGCTCGGCCAGGGCCGCGGCCTCCGGCGTCACCGAGACCATCGGGGCCATGACCCACACGTCGGCCTCGCTGTCCGCGGCCGCGGCGGCGACCGCGTCGAGCTGGTGGTCGAGCAGCTCGGGGCGCGACTCGGCGATCCGGAGTCCGCGCACGCCCAGGGCCGGGTTGGGCTCGTCGCCCATGTCGGCGAACTGCAGCGGCTTGTCCGAGCCGGCGTCGAGCGTGCGCACGACGACCTTCTGCCCGGCGCCCACGGCAGCGAACACCTCGCGGTAGATCGCGGCCTGCTCGTCGACCGTGGGCTCGGTGCCGCGGTCCAGGAAGCTCAGCTCGGTCCGGTAGAGGCCGAAACCCTCGATCGGCTGCGCGGCGGCCCGGCGGGCCCCCGCGCCGTCCTGCACGTTGGCGAGCACCTGGACGGCGTGGCCGTCGGACGTCGCGCCCGGCCCGCCCCACGCGGCGACCGCGCCGCGGCGCTCGTCGTCGGCGGCGCGCCGTGCCTCGACGTCGGCGGGGTCGGGGTCCAGCACGACCTCGCCCGTCGCGCCGTCGACCAGGGCCCGGGCGGTGCCGTCCGCGGGCAGGTCGAGCGGAAGGTCACTGACCCCGACGACGCACGGGATGCCGAGCTGGCGCGCGATGATCGCGGTGTGGCTCGTGGTGCCGCCGAGGCGGATCGCGATCGCGACGATGCGCGCCGGGTCGAGACCCGCGGTGTCGGCGGGGGCGAGGTCGTCGGCGAACAGCACCGACGGCACCTCGGGCTCCGGCACGCCCGGCTCCGGCACCCCGAGCACCTCCGCGACCACGCGGTCGCGGACGTCGTGCAGATCGGTCACCCGCTCGGCCATCAGCCCGCCGGCCGCGGTGAACATGGCGGCCAGGTCGGTGACCGCGAGCGTCGTGGCGGTCGCCGGTCCCGCGCCGTCGGCGTGCTTCGCGACGAAGGTGGCCAGGCCCCGATCGGTCGCCATGGCCGACGTGGCCTGCAGCACCTCGGCGGCGGCGCCGGAGGCGTGGCTCGCGCGAGCGGTGAGCCGTTCGGCCACGGTCGCGGCCGCGGCGGCGAAGGCCGCGACGGTCGTGTCGCGGTCGACGAAGGCCTCGTCGGCGGGGGCCTCGGTGCGGGCGCCCGGCCGCACGACGGGGCCGGCTCCCACACCGGGGACGACGGGGGTACCGGTGGTGCTCATCTGACTCCTGACCGTGACGGAGGCGACACGTTGGTGAGGACTTTTTCGTCAAGGTGCTTGACGTGACGTCACGTTAACGCGTAGAACAACACAAAGCAACAGAAATCCACAACAATCCACATCCGTCGATCCGGCGGGTGGAGCGGGTGGGACAGACGGAAGGACCACCGGTGTACGCAGCCGAACGACGGACCGCCCTGGCGCGCAAGCTCCGGGCCGACGGCCGGGTCAGCGTGATCGACGTGGCCCAGGAGTTCGGGGTGTCCGGCGAGACCGTCCGGCGCGACCTGGCCGCCCTGGAGCGGCACGGGGTCGCGCGACGGATCCACGGCGGTGCCGTGGCCCGCACGTCGGTGCAGGCTGTCGAGCTCGACCTCGTCGAGCGCGAGACGCGCCAGGCCGGCCAGAAGCAGGCCATTGCCGTGGCGGCGCTGGCCTACCTGCCCGATGCCGGGGGCAGCATCATCGTCGACGCGGGCACCTCGACCGCGGCCCTCGTCGATCACCTCCCGGCCGACCTCTCGCTCGTCGCGATCACCCACGGAGTCGTCACGGCCGCCCAGCTCGCCCGCGCCACGTCGATGGACCTGCACGTGCTCGGCGGTCACGTCCGCGACGCCACGGGTGCTGCCGTCGGCTCGGCCACGGTCGAGGCCTACGGGCAGGTCGGCGCCGACGTCGCCTTCATCGGCGCCAACGGCATCTCGCCCGAGCGGGGCCTGACGACCGCCGACTTCGCCGAGGCCGCGGTCAAGCGAGCCGTCGTGACGGCGGCCCGTCGCACCGTCGTGCTGGCCGATGCCACGAAGCTCGACACGGACTTCCTGGTCACGTTCGCCACGCTCGACGACGTCGACGTGCTCGTGACCGACGACGCGGCACCGGCCGAGGCCGTCGCCCGCCTGCGCGACGCCGGGATCGAGGTGGTGCTCGCATGACCGCCGCCCGCACGGACCTGCCGCGCCTGATCGTCACCGTGACCGCCAATCCGGCGATCGACCGCCTGCTGACGCTGGGCGGGCCGCTCGAGCGCGGTGGCGTCGCCCGCACGGCAGCGCCGCTGGACCAGCCCGGTGGCAAGGGCGTCAACGTGGCCCGCGCGGTCGCGGCCACAGGTCAGCCCGTCACGGCGGTCTTCCCCGCGGCGGACCACGACTCCTTCGTCACGGCGGTCCGTGAGACGGGCCTGCCCCACGTCGCGACGCCGGTGGCCCCGCGCGTCCGGGTCAACCTGACGCTCGCCGAGCCGGACGGCACCACCACCAAGCTCAACGCCCCGGGCGCCGAGCTCGGCGCGGCCGAGCTGGACGACCTCGTCCGCGCCGTCCTGGGCGCCTCGGTCGGCGCCGCGTGGGTCGCGCTGTGCGGCTCCCTGCCGTCGGGCGTGCCGGCGCACTGGTACCGCGATCTCACCGCACGACTGCGCGGGCTCGGCGCCCGGGTCGCGGTCGACACCTCCGACGATCCGCTCGCGGCGGTGCTGAGCGATCCCGCCACGGCCCCCGACCTGGTCAAGCCCAACGCGCACGAGCTCGTCGACCTGCTGGGCGGCGACGCCGACGCGGTGGAGGCCGATCCGCGCCTCGCCGGCGAGCTGGCCCAGCGGCTGCGCGCCGAGCGGGGCCCGGCGATCGTGCTCCTCACGCTCGGCGGGGCCGGTGCCGTCCTGGCCACGGCCGAGGGCACCTGGTTCGCGACCTCGCCTCCGATCACGCCGCTCTCGACGGTCGGTGCCGGGGACTCGGCGCTGGCCGGGTACCTGATCGCCGACTCCCGCGGCGCCGACGCGCCCTCGGCGCTCGTCAGCGCCGTGCTCCACGGCAGCGCCGCCGCTGCCCTCCCGGGCTCCACGCCCCCACGTCCGTCGGACGTCGCCGCCCTCCAGGCGCCGCACGCCCGCGAGCTGTCCACCACCCCCACCCCGCAGCACCCCTGAAGGACTGTCATGTCATCACTCATCACCGCGGACCTGGTCAGCCTCGACGCCGATCTCGGCACCGAGGCGTCCGACGTCATCGCCCGACTGGCGGCCAGCGTGGCCGCCGCGGGTCGGGCCACCGAGGCGGACGGCCTCACGGCCGACGCGCTCGCCCGCGAGGCGCAGTCGGCCACGGGCCTGCCGGGCGGCATCGCGATCCCGCACTGCCGGTCGACCTCCGTCACCGAGCCGACCCTGGCGTTCGCCCGCCTCGCGCCGAAGGCCGACTTCGGGGCGCCCGACGGCCCGGCCGACCTCGTGTTCATGATCGCCGCGCCCGACGGCGCCGGCACCGAGCACCTCAAGCTCCTGTCGTCGCTCGCTCGCGCGCTCGTCCGGGCCGAGTTCACCGACGCCCTGCGCGCCGCCACCACGGCCGACGAGGTCGTCGCCCTGGTCGACGGGGTGCTCGCGCCCGCGGAGGGAGCCGGCGCGGCTGCGCCGTCCACCCCGTCCACCCCGTCCACCCCGTCCACCCCGCCTGCGCAGCCGACCGCCGCCGAGCCGCGGCACGCCGCGTCCGCCGGTGGCACCTTCAAGGTCGTCGCGGTCACGGCCTGCCCCACGGGCATCGCCCACACCTACATGGCGGCCGACTCGCTCGCGCAGGCCGCGGCCGACGAGGGCATCGACCTCCAGGTCGAGACGCAGGGCTCCTCCGGCAGCACGCCGCTGTCGGCCGCGACGATCGCCGCCGCGCACGCCGTGATCTTCGCGACCGACGTGGGCGTCAAGAACGAGAGCCGGTTCGCGGGCAAGCCCGTCGTCGTGAGCGGCGTCAAGCGCGCGATCAACGAGCCGTCGGTGATGCTGGCTGAGGCGCGCACCGCCGCCAATGATCCCCGGGCCCGCCGTGTCGGCGGATCGGTCGAGACCGCTGCGGACCAGGTCGAGGGCGGCGGAGTCGGCTTCAAGCTGCGCCAGTGGCTCCTGACGGGCGTCAGCTACATGATCCCGTTCGTCGCCGGAGGCGGTCTGCTGATCGCGCTCGGCTTCCTGCTCGCGGGGTACGACATCACCGAGCGGGCGAACGACATCCTGGCCGACAACACGCTCTTCAACCTGCCCGAGGCGGGCACCAACGCCGCCTGGAACACGCCCCTGCTGACCTACCTCGGCGCGCTGATCTTCCTGCTCGGGTCCTGGGCGTTCGGCTTCCTGGTGCCGGCGCTGGCCGGCTACATCGCCTACGCGATCGCCGACCGCCCGGGCATCGCGCCCGGCTTCGTGATGGGCTTCCTGGCCAACCAGATCGGCGCCGGGTTCCTCGGCGGCATCGCGGGTGGCCTGATCGCCGGACTCATCGCGAGCTTCCTCGCCCAGCGGCCGGCCCCGCGCTGGCTCGCCGGACTCATGCCGGTCGTCATCATCCCGCTCGTCACGACGATCGTCGCAGGCCTGCTGATGCTGCTGGTGCTCGGCCGTCCGATCGCCGATGCGTCCACGGGCCTGGAGAACTGGCTGAACGGTCTCTCGGGCGGCTCGATCGTGATCCTCGGCGTGATCCTGGGTCTGATGATGGCCTTCGACCTCGGTGGTCCGGTCAACAAGGCGGCCTACGTCTTCGCGACGACCGGCCTCACGGCCGACGCGATCGCCTCGGGCGGCACGGAGGTCAAGATCATGGCGGCCGTCATGATCGCCGGCATGACGCCGCCGCTTGCCATGGCACTGTCGACCGCGCTGCGCCCGAGCCTGTACACCCCGGCCGAGCGCGAGAACGGCAAGTCGGCCTGGCTGCTCGGCGCCGCGTTCATCTCCGAGGGCGCGATCCCGTTCGCCGCCGCCGACCCGCTGCGCGTCATCCCGTCGATGATGCTCGGATCGGCCACGGCCGGGGCGATCTCGATGGCCGCCGGCGTGACCTCCGCGGCCCCGCACGGCGGCGTGTTCGTGTTCTTCGCGATCGACCACGTGTTCTGGTTCTTCGCCGCGATCGTCGTGGGTACGCTCGTGAGCGCGCTGGCCGTCACGGCCCTGAAGCAGCTCGGACACGACCGCACCGACGCCGCGTTCGAGTACGAGCACGAGACCGTCCCCGCGAACGCCTGACGGCCGACGCCCCGCAGAAGGAGACAGCATGCCCAGCAAGACCGTGACCGTCGGTTCCGCCGTCGGCCTGCACGCCCGACCGGCCGCGACGATCGCCGCGGCTGCGGCGGCCCAGTCGGCCCCCGTGACGCTCGCGACGGCCGGCGGCGAGCCCGTCGACGCCGGCTCGGCGCTGCTCATCATGACGCTCGGGGCCGCCAAGGGCGACGCCGTCACGGTGGAGTCCGAGGACGAGGCGGCGCTCACCGCGATCGCCGACCTCGTCGAGGCCGATCTCGACGCCTGACCGGGCCACGGCGGCGCCCCGGCACGGTCGTCACGACGATCGTCCCGGGGGCGCCGCTGTACGCCGAGAGCGAACGCGGGGAACACCGGCCCCCGTGGTCCAGTTGTCTAGGTGTGCGGACAGCGGTCTGCACAGGACCTGTCCGCCCGTAGACTGGACGGACAGCCCAACACCGGGAGGGACGCCATGTTCGAGAGATTTACCGATCGGGCCCGTCGTGTGGTCGTGCTTGCGCAGGAGGAAGCGCGCATGCTCAGCCACAACTACATCGGCACCGAGCACATCCTCCTGGGCCTGATCCACGAGGGCGAGGGCGTTGCCGCCAAGGCTCTCGAGAGCCTCGACATCTCGCTCGAGGCCGTGCGTGCGCAGGTCGAGGACATCATCGGCCAGGGCCAGCAGGCCCCCAGCGGCCACATCCCCTTCACGCCGCGTGCCAAGAAGGTGCTCGAGCTGTCGCTGCGCGAGGCGCTGCAGCTCGGCCACAACTACATCGGCACCGAGCACATCCTGCTCGGCCTGATCCGCGAGGGTGAGGGCGTCGCCGCCCAGGTCCTCGTCAAGCTGGGCGCCGATCTCAACCGCGTGCGCCAGCAGGTCATCCAGCTCGTGCAGGGCTTCCAGGGCAAGGAGGCCGAGACGGCCGGCGCGCCGCAGGAGTCCGCACCGCAGGGCTCGACCGTCCTCGACCAGTTCGGCCGCAACCTCACGCAGGCCGCTCGCGAGGGCAAGCTCGATCCGGTCATCGGTCGCGAGACGCAGATCGAGCGGGTCATGCAGGTCCTGTCGCGACGCACCAAGAACAACCCGGTGCTGATCGGCGAGCCCGGCGTCGGCAAGACCACGGTCGTCGAGGGCCTCGCCCAGGACATCGTCCGTGGCGACGTGCCCGAGACGCTCAAGGACAAGCAGATCTACACGCTCGACCTCGGCGCGCTCGTGGCCGGTTCGCGCTACCGCGGTGACTTCGAGGAGCGCCTGAAGAAGGTCCTCAAGGAGATCCGCACCCGCGGCGACATCATCTTGTTCATCGACGAGATCCACACCCTCGTGGGTGCGGGTGCCGCCGAGGGCGCGATCGACGCCGCTAGCATCCTCAAGCCGATGCTGGCCCGCGGCGAGCTGCAGACCATCGGGGCCACGACGCTCGACGAGTTCCGCAAGCACTTCGAGAAGGACGCCGCGCTCGAGCGCCGGTTCCAGCCCATCCAGGTGCCGGAGCCCTCGGTCGCGCACACGATCGAGATGCTCAAGGGCCTGCGCGACCGGTACGAGGCGCACCACCGCGTCACGATCACCGACGAGGCTCTCGTCGCGGCGGCCAACCTGGCCGACCGCTACGTCACCGACCGGTTCCTGCCGGACAAGGCGATCGACCTCATCGACGAGGCGGGCTCGCGCCTGCGCATCCGTCGCATGACGGCGCCGCCGGACCTCAAGGACTTCGACGACCAGATCGCCGACGTGCGCCGCCGCAAGGAGGGCGCGATCGACTCGCAGGACTTCGAGGCTGCTGCCTCCCTGCGCGACGAGGAGAAGAAGCTCATCGCGGCCAAGGCCGAGCGCGAGAAGCAGTGGAAGGCCGGCGACATGGACGCCGTCGCGGTCGTCGACGAGGAGCTCGTGGCCGAGGTCCTGGCCCTGGCCACCGGCATCCCGATCGTCAAGCTCTCCGAGGAGGAGTCCACGCGACTGCTCAACATGGAGGACGAGCTGCACAAGCGCGTCATCGGTCAGGACGAGGCCATCAAGGCGCTGTCGCGGGCCATCCGTCGCACGCGTGCGGGTCTGAAGGATCCGCGTCGCCCGGGCGGATCGTTCATCTTCGCCGGCCCCTCGGGCGTCGGCAAGACGTGGCTGTCCAAGACGCTCGCCAACTTCCTGTTCGGCGACGACGACGCCCTGATCCAGCTCGACATGTCGGAGTACTCCGAGAAGCACACGGTCGCGCGCCTGTTCGGTGCGCCTCCGGGCTACGTCGGTTACGAGGAGGGCGGCCAGCTCACCGAGAAGGTGCGCCGCAAGCCGTTCAGCGTCGTGCTGTTCGACGAGGTCGAGAAGGCCCACCCGGACATCTTCAACTCGCTGCTGCAGATCCTGGAGGAAGGTCGACTGACCGACAGCCAGGGCCGCATGGTCGACTTCAAGAACACCGTCATCATCATGACCACGAACCTCGGCACGCGTGACATCGCCAAGGGCGTCAACCTCGGCTTCAGCCAGGCGTCGGACGTCCAGGGCTCGTACGACAAGATGAAGGCGAAGGTCTCGGAGGAGCTCAAGCAGCACTTCCGTCCGGAGTTCCTGAACCGCGTCGACGAGATCGTCGTGTTCCCGCCGCTGACGCAGGACCAGATCATCGCGATGGTCGACATGATGATCGCGTCGCTCGAGAAGCGTCTGGCCGACAAGGACATGGGCATCGAGCTCACGCAGCCGGCCAAGGACCTGCTGGCCAAGCGTGGTTTCGACCCGGTCCTGGGTGCGCGTCCGCTGCGCCGCACGGTGCAGCGCGAGATCGAGGACACGATGGCCGAGAAGATGCTGTTCGGCGAGCTGCGGGCCGGCCAGATCGTGCTGGTCGACGTCGAGGGCGAGGGCCCGAGCGCGACCTTCACGTTCACCGGCACGGCCAAGGCCGACCTGGAGCTGACCGAGGGCGAGGAGCCCCTGGCGGTGGAGGCCGGCACGTCGGAGTGATCCGCAGCGCCTGACCGACCGAGGCCCCCGCACCCCTCAGGGTGCGGGGGCCTCGTCGCACCGGCAGGCCGAGATTTGCTGGCCAATCCACCGGTGGCCCGTGCGGAAAGGGTGGATTGGCCAGCAGATCTGGGGCCGGGAGGGGCTACAGCGTGAAGGTGCCGTCGGGCCGGGGCGTGACGAGGCCGTCGTCGATCAGCGAGTCGAGGCAGCGCTCGCGCTGGCCGATGTCGTCCCAGACGAGGTCGAGCTCGGCCTTCGGGACCGGATCGGCGGACTCGCGCAGCACCGCCAGGAGGCGGCCACGGCACTGCCGGTCGGTGCCGGCCCAGGCCTGACCGCGGCGAGTCGGCCCGTCGTGCTCGGGGTGGCCCGCCCGGCGCCAGCGGCACAGGTCGGCGACGGGGCACGCCTCGCACCGCGGGGCCCGGGCCGTGCACACGACCGCGCCGAGCTCCATCGTGGCCGCGGCCCAGCGGTCGGCCCGCTCGTCGGGGAGCAGCGACGTCGCGAGCGCGCGCTCGTCCTTGGTGACCGAGGTGTGCGGGTACTGCCGTCCCTCGGCCACGCGCACGAGCACCCGGCGGACGTTGGTGTCGAGCACGACGTGCCGCCGGCCGAAGGCGAACGAGGCGATCGCGGCCGCGGTGTAGTCGCCGATGCCCGGCAGGTCCCGCAGGTCCTCGTACGTGCCCGGGACCTCACCGCCGTGGCGCTCGACGATCGCGGCGGCGGCGGCGTGCAGGCGCTGGGCGCGGCGCGGGTAGCCCAGGCGACCCCAGGCGCGCACCGCCTCGCCGACCGGCTCCTCGGCCAGCGCGGCCGGCGTGGGCCACCGCGTCATCCAGGTCTCGAACACCGGCAGCACCCGCACCACGGGGGTCTGCTGCAGCATGAACTCCGAGACCATGACCGGCCAGGGGCGAGGGTCGGTGCGCCACGGCAGGGAGCGGGCGTGCACCTCGAACCAGGCGCCGATCCGCGCGTGGAGGTCGGCGGCATCCCTCGGTTCGGTGGTCGCTGATTCGGCAGACGGGGTCATGGCGGGTCGATCCTGTCACGCCCGCCATGACCGATACCGTGACCGGGTGAGTCGTCCGCTGCCTCCTGAGGTCTACCGGCGCCGTCGCCTCATCCTGGTCTCCGGGGTGCTGGGCGTGGTGCTGGTCGTCTGGCTCCTCGTGCGCGCCTTCACGGGCGCTGGCGACTCCGGCGACTCCTCGGCCCCTGCGTCGTCGCCGACGCCGGCCCCCACCGAGGCCTCCGAGATGCCCGAGGGCACGGTTCCCGCGAGTCTCACGACCGGCGACAGCGCGTGCGACCCGCAGACCGTGCGCATCACGCCGAGCGTGCCCGCCGACCAGACCGCCGGGGCCGATGTCACCGTGGCCCTGACGATCTCGACCTCGTCCAGCACGGCCTGCGTCCTCGAGGCATCGGCCTCGGAGCTCGTCGTGGTGATCGACGACGGCAGCAGTCCCGTCTACGACTCGACGTCCTGCCGGACCTCGATCCTGTCGACGCCGGTCTCGCTCAGCCCGGAGTGGGCCACCGTCACGACCGCCACCTGGAACGGTCGCGTCTCGGGTGCCGGGTGCTCCGACACCGAGGCGTACGTGGCGGCGGGGGAGTACACCCTCAAGCTCGGCACGCTCGGCGGTGAGCCGGGGGAGGTCACGTTCGCGCTGGCGCCGGCGCCACCGCCCCCCGCGCCGGACCCGGTGGCCACCGACCCCGCGTCGCCGGACCCCGCCACGGACCCCGAGGCCGACCCCGAGGCCGTGCCGGTCGGCTGACGCTCAGACGTAGCGTTCGAGGATGCTGGAGTCGGCCAGGCGGGACAGCCCCTCGCGCAGGCTCTTGGCCCGCAGCTCACCCACGCCCTCGACGAGGGTGAGGTCGTCGACGCTCGCGGCGAGCAGCTTCTGCAGCGAGCCGAAGTGCTCGACGACCCGTTCGGCCACGGTGGCCGGGATGCGCGGCACGCGGTCGAGCATGCGGTGCCCGCGCGGTGACAGCGGTGCGTCGAGGGTGTCGTCGGTGCCGATGCGCATGGCCCGGGCGATCCGGCCCAGGTCGACCAGGTCGGGGGCGTCGACGGCCTCGAGATCGGTCAGCACCTGCGCCGTGGGGCGCGCGCGACGACCGCGAGGCATGTAGTCGCGGATGAGGAGCTCGCGCTCGTTCTGCACGCCGCTGACGAGCTCGTCGAGCTGCAGCGCCAGCAGGCGTCCCTCGACGCCGAGCTCGAGCACGTATGCGTCGATCTCGCGGGCGATGCGGTCGACCATCTCGAGGCGCTGGGCGACCTGGGCGACGTCGCGGACCGTGACTAGGTCCTCGATCTCGAGGGCCGAGAGCGAGTCGGCGACCTCGTCGAGGCGGTGCCGGTAGCGCTCCAGCGTCTGCAGGGCCTGGTCGGCGCGGCCGATGATGGCCGCGGACTCCTCGAGCACGTGGCGGACCTCGCCGGAGTAGACCGCGATCGTGTGCATCGACGCCGACACCGAGATGACGGGCAGGCCGGTCTGCCGGGCCACCCGGTCGGCCGTGCGGTGGCGCGTGCCGGACTCGACGGTGGGGATGCTGGGATCGGGCATCAGGTGGACGCTGGCGCGCAGGATGCGCTGGGCGTTCGCGTCGAGGATGATCGCGCCGTCCATCTTGGCCAGCTCGCGCACGCCCGTCGCCGAGAACGGCACGTCGAGCACGAAGCCGCCCGTCGAGAGGGCGTCGATCTGCTTGTCCTGGCCGATCACGATGAGCGCGCCGGTGCGACCGCGCAGGATGCGTTGCAGACCTTCGCGCAGCTCGGTGCCGGGCGCGACGGACGCCAGGACGGTCCGCAGGTCAGGGGTGTTCGGCACGGGCTCAGTGTAGGGGCGTGACGACCACCGCGGACCAGGGCGAGCCCGTCACGCGAGCGCGGCGCGGATCGCGGTGGCCACGTCGCCCACGGCCGCGACGCTGATGACGCCGTCGAGACCCGTGAGGTCGCTGCCGGCGGGCACGATGGCGCGCTTGAACCCGATGCGGGCGGCCTCGCGCAGCCGCGGCGCGAGCTCGTGCACCGGACGGACCTCACCGGCGAGCCCGACCTCGCCGATCGCGACGAGATCGGAGGGGCAGGGCTTGTCGCGGACCGCCGAGGCGAGGGCGATCGCGGTGGCGAGGTCGACTGACGGCTCCGAGAGCCGGGCGCCACCGACCGAGGCGGTGTAGACGTCGGACTGCTGGACCTGCAGGCCGCAGTGCTTCGTGAGCACCGCCAGGATCATGGCGACCCGGGAGCCGTCGAGCCCGCTGGAGGTGCGACGCGGGTTGCCACCGGCCGTGGCGGGCACCGTGAGCGACTGCACCTCGGCCAGCAGCGGCCGGCGACCCTCCATCGTGACCGTGACGCACGTGCCCGCGACGGGCTGCTCGTGCCGTGACACGAAGAGGCCGGTGGGGTCGGGCACCTCGACGATGCCGGTGCCGGTGAGGTCGAAGCAGCCGATCTCGTCGACGGGGCCGAAGCGGTTCTTGACCGCGCGCAGCAGGCGGAGGCGGGACGTGCGGTCGCCCTCGAACTGCAGGACGACGTCGACGAGGTGCTCCAGCACGCGGGGACCGGCGACGGAGCCGTCCTTCGTGACGTGACCGACGAGCAGGGTGGCGATGTGATCGGCCTTGGCGCGGCCGATCACCGCGGCCGCGACCTCGCGCACCTGCGTGACGCCCCCGGGGACGCCGTCGACGTCGGCCGAGCCGATCGTCTGGACGGAGTCGACGATCAGCAGGCTGGGCCTGACCTGCTCGACGTGGGTCAGCAGGGCGCCGAGGTCGGTCTCGGCCGCGAGGAAGAGCTCGTCGGTGATGGCACCCGTGCGCTCGGCCCGCAGCCGCACCTGCGCCGCCGACTCCTCGCCCGAGACGTACAGGGTGCGACGGCCCGCGCGGGCCCAGCAGGCGGCGGCCTCGAGCAGCAGCGTGGACTTGCCGACGCCCGGCTCACCGGCCATGAGCAGCACGGCGCCCGGCACGACCCCGCCGCCGAGGACGCGGTCGAGCTCGGCGATGCCGGAGGTGACGGCGCGGGCGTCCTCGGAGCGGACCTCGCCGATCGGCACGGCCGGCCGGCTGACGGCGGCCGCGGCCGTGCGTCCGGCCGCGCGGTCGCTCCCGGCGACGTCGACGGTGCCCCACGCCTGGCACTCGCCGCACCGGCCGACCCACTTCGAGGCGGTCCAGCCGCACTCGCTGCAGCGGTAGGTGGGGCGGGCCGGCTTGGTCGCCTTGGTGGTCGCCATGGGGGCCAGCGTAGGCGCGGACGCCGACACGGGCGTGGGGGTGTGGCGGTGTGCACGCCCGCCGGCGCGATGCGATGCTGGCGAGGTGAAGCGCGCGCTGGTGGTGGGGGTCGTCGGTGGTGCTGGCGTCGCCGCCGTGACGGTCGGGGTGACGAGCGGCCACTGGCTTCTCGCCGTGATCGGCCTCGTGGCCGCGGGCCTCGGCCTGGTCGGCGTGTTCGACCTCCTGCAGACCCAGCACAGCATCACGCGCAACTACCCGGTCGTGGGTCATCTGCGCTTCCTGCTGGAGCGCATCCGCCCGGAGATCCAGCAGTACTTCGTCGAGACCAACACCGCGGGAACGCCGTTCGACCGGGAGACCCGCGACCTCGTGTACGACCGCGCGAAGGGCAACCACGGCGACGAGCCGTTCGGGACCGAGCGTGACGTCAACGCCGTGGGCTACGAGTTCGTGGCGCACTCGATGCGGGCCCGCCCCAAGCCCGACACCCCGCAGCCCCGGGTCCGTCTCGGGGGCCCTCGCTGCACGAAGCCGTACGACATCGCCCTGCTCAACGTCTCGGCGATGAGCTTCGGGTCGCTCTCGGGCCAGGCGATCGAGGCGCTCAACTGGGGGGCGGCGCTCGGCGGGTTCGCGCACGACACGGGCGAGGGGTCGATCTCCCGGCACCACACGGCGCACGGTGGCGACCTGATCATGGAGGTCGCCTCGGGCTACTTCGGCTGCCGGACCCCGGAGGGTCGCTTCGATCCGGACGCGTTCACCGCGCGCGCGACGCTGGATCAGGTCAAGGCCATCAACATCAAGCTCTCGCAGGGCGCGAAGCCCGGGCTCGGCGGGCTGCTGCCCGGGTCGAAGGTCAACGCCGAGGTCGCCGAGGCTCGGGGGGTGCCGGTCGGCACGACCGTCGTCTCACCGCCGGTGCACCCGGAGTTCTCGACCCCGCTGGAGCTCATCGCGTTCGTCGACCGGCTGCGCGACCTGAGCGGCGGCAAGCCCGTCGGCTTCAAGCTGTGCGTCGGCTCGCGGCGGGAGTTCCTGGCGATCTGCAAGGCCATGGTCGCATCGGGCAGCGCACCGGACTTCATCATCGTCGACGGGTCCGAGGGTGGCACGGGCGCGGGGCCGGTCGAGTTCGAGGACCACGTCGGGATGCCGCTGACCGAGGGCCTGATGTTCGTGCACAACGCGCTGGTCGGCGTGGGACTGCGCGGGCAGGTGCGGATCGGCGCCAGCGGCAAGGTCGCGACCGGCATCGACATCGTCAAGCGGATCTGTCAGGGCGCCGACTTCACGCTCGCGGCGCGGGCCATGATGTTTGCGATCGGCTGCATCCAGGCGCAGACGTGCCACACCAACACGTGTCCGGTCGGCGTCGCGACGCAGGACCCGCAGCGCGCTCGCGGGCTGGTCGTGACCGACAAGAAGGAGCGGGTCTTCCAGTACCAGGAGAAGACCGTCAACTCGGCGCGGCAGATCATCGCCTCGATGGGCCTGGACGACTTCGACCAGCTCAGTCCGCGCAAGCTCTTCCGCCGGGTCGACCCGCAGGTCACCCAGACCTACCAGGAGCTCTTCGAGTGGCTCGAGCCTGAGCAGCTGCTGACCGCGCCACCGACGGGGTGGGGTCGCGACTGGCGCGAGGCCGACGCGGACTCGTTCGAGCCGGCGAGCCACCTTGGCCGGGCCGAGGAGCGCCCGGCCATGAGCCGCGGGGACGACTGACGCCGGAGGCCGGCGCGCGGCTCAGTGGACGTGGCACGGAGGACGGTGACATCCCACGGCACAGGTGCCGTGCTAAGTCACGGTCTGCCGAGTGAACTCCGTAACTCGCCGCCTGCGGGCGCCCGGACCGGCGACCGCACCCAGGTACGTGGTCCGTGACCGCTTGTCCTCAAGAGACGCGGCGCCGAACCGCCATGGCGCGGGGAAACGAATCCTCAGATGCGGACGTCGCCGTGGGGCGTGCGGAACGTGGCGGCGAGGATGCCCGGCATGCCGTTGGGGGCGGCCCAGTCGACCTTGATCGACTCCAGGGCGTCGAAGACGTTCTCGCCGAGCCAGTCGGCCACGCGCTGGGGGTCGCCGGCGATCTCCATCTGCACGAGCTCCACGTCCGAGGCGGCGGCCTGGGAGGGGTGCTCGTCCGCCGGGATGTCCCAGCGGGTCACGTACGGCAGCTGCGGATCGGCCTTCATCGAGCTCGTGCCGATCTGGTGCCACTCGAGGTTGAAGCCGTCGGGCCGGTGCCGGTTGCCGGGCACCGCGTGACGGCCCATGCGCTCCTCGACCAGAGCGAGGTCCTCGACCGCGAGGCACCAGTGCAGCCAGCCGCCACCAGCCTCGGACCGCGCCCGGACGACCTGGCCGAAGGCCATCTTGTCGGCGGCGGGGTGGTCGAGCACCTCGACGACCTCGAGGTACTGGCGGTTGCGCAGCGGCAGGATCCGGTTGCGCGTGCCGAAGCGGGGGTGGACCCCGCCGTCCAGGAACGTCGAGCCGAGCAGGGATCCGAGCTTCTCCGTCGTGGCGTCGAGCCCATGAGGCCCCACGGCGAACGTCACGTGGTCGAGATGCATGCCGCCAGTGTCGCCCGAGCGACCGGGCCGAAATTTCTCAGGGTGGCCTAAGTCACGGCTGGCGCTGATGCTGGGGACGCGCCGACGCCGGGTGGGGCACGGGATGTCCGGCGTCCTCGAACGCCTTGCAGTGGTGCGCCAGCTCCGCGTACCCCGCGGCGCCCATCAGTGCGGTCAGCTCGGCACGGTTGGACCGGTAGACCGGCTCGGCGCCGACGTGCGCGTCGGTGTTGGAGGAGCAGTACCAGTCGAGGTCGTGGCCGCCGGCGCCCCAGCCGGCCCGCACGTACTCGCCGATCGTGACCTCGGTGTACTCCTCGCCGTCGCCGGGATCGACCTCGCGGAACTGGCGGCGCAGGGGCAGCTGCCAGCAGACCTGGGGCTTGGCCTCGAGCGGCTCGCGCCCCTCCTCGAGGGCCAGGCCGTGCAGCGCGCAGCCGTAGCCGCCGGGGAAGTCCCGCGAGTTGTGGAAGATGCAGGCGCCGTCGACGGCGCGCGTCTTGAGCTCGCCGTCCTCGTCGCGCTCGGTCCAGCCGTGGGCCGTTCCGTCGTCGTGGCGCTCCCAGCGCTCGGGGGTCAGCCGGTCGACGAACGTGGCAACCGTGGCGTGGTCCTCCTCGTCGGCGAAGTGGGCGCCGAGCGTGCAGCAGCCGGCCTCGGGGCTCGTGGCGTAGATGCCAGGGCACCCGTTGCCGAAGATGCAGGTCCAGCGGGACGTCAGCCAGGTCAGGTCGCACCGAAAGACCTCGGACGGGTCGTCCGGATTGGGGAACTCCACCCAGGAGCGGGGGAAACCGAGGTCGACTTCGGGCATGGTGCCGGCCACTCTACGTCGGGGCGGCCCGTTCGCGAGCCGAGCGCGTGGGACGATGGCGGGCATGCGCATGGGCGTTCTCGACATCGGCTCGAACACGGGGCACCTCCTCGTGGTCGACGCCTTCCGTGGGGGGCCGCCGGTCGCGGCCTACTCCTACAAGGAGCCGCTGCGGCTGGCCGAGCACCTGGAGGACGACGCGGTCACGCCCGACGGCGTCCGTCGCCTCGTGGAGTTCTGCCAGGAGGCGAAGCGGGTGGCCGAGGACCAGGGCTGCTCCGAGGTCATGGCCTTCGCCACCTCGGCGGTGCGCGAGGCCAGCAACGCCGAGGCGGTCATCGCCGAGGTCAACGCGGCCACCGGGCTCGATCTGCAGGTGCTCGCCGGGGCCGACGAGGCACGCCTGACGTTCCTGGCGGTGCGTCGCTGGTTCGGCTGGTCGGCGGGGCGCATGGGCGTGTTCGACATCGGGGGCGGCTCCCTCGAGATCGCCGCCGGCGCCGACGAGAGCCCCGACGTGGCCTACTCCCTGCCGTTGGGCGCCGGCCGGCTCACCCGGGACTGGGTCGAGGCCGGACGCGACGT
The DNA here is from genome assembly GCF_023146395.1 of Aeromicrobium sp. Lineage (GTDB taxonomy): Bacteria > Actinomycetota > Actinomycetes > Propionibacteriales > Nocardioidaceae > Aeromicrobium. Next base: position 37,635 of record NZ_JAGLCD010000012.1, read on the forward strand.
CGACGACCTGCGCCGTCACGTGCGGGCCGAGATCGCCTCGGGTGCCGGTCCGATCCTGCGGGCCGGGGGGTTCGACCACGCCGTCGCGACGAGCAAGACGTTCCGGTCGCTGGCCCGCGTCTGCGGTGCCGCGCCGTCGGGGGAGGGCCGCTTCGTGCGCCGTTCGCTGGCCCACGCCGACCTGGTGACCCTCGTCGACAAGCTGCGCGAGCTGACGGTCGAGGAGGTCGCCCAGATGCCCGGGGTCTCGGCCGACCGTGCGCACCAGCTGCTCGCGGGAGCCCTGGTCGCCGACGCCACGATGAGCCTGTTCGGTCTCGAACGGCTCGAGATCTGCCCCTGGGCGCTGCGCGAGGGCGTGCTGCTCGAGCGCATCGACCGACTCTGACACGCGAGGACCCTGCCACCGATGACGTCCACGATCGTCCTGACCCTCACCTGCCCCGACCGGGCGGGCCTGGTGTTTGCCGTCTCGCGCTGGATCGCGGAGTCGGGCGGCAACATTCTCGACAGCCAGCAGTTCACCGACACCGCCGACGGGGAGTTCTTCCTGCGGGTCCACTTCGACCACCCCCGTCCGGTCGCCGAGCTCCGCGAGTCGTTCACGTCGGTGGCGGCCGATCACGCGATGGACTTCCAGCTCGTCGCGGCCGGGAGACCGACCCGCACGCTGGTCATGGTGTCGAAGGAGGGGCACTGCCTCAACGACCTGCTGTACCGCCAGAGCACGGGTTCGCTGCCGATCGAGGTGCCGGCGATCGTGTCGAACCACCGTGACCTCGAGCGGCTCGCGACCGCCTACGACGTGCCGTTCCACCACGTGCCGTCCGGCGACAAGCCGGCCGCCGAGTCCAGCGTCCTGCGCCTGGTGGAGGAGCTCGACATCGAGCTCGTCGTGCTGGCGCGGTACATGCAGATCCTCAGCGACGACCTGTGCCGCGCGCTCTCGGGCCGCGCGATCAACATCCACCACAGCTTCCTGCCGAGCTTCAAGGGAGCTCGTCCGTACGCCCAGGCGCACGACCGCGGCGTCAAGCTGATCGGTGCCACGGCCCACTACGTGACGGCCGACCTCGACGAGGGTCCGATCATCGACCAGGAGGTGCAGCGCGTCGACCACCGGATGACGCCGGCCGACCTGGCCCGGGTGGGCCGCGACGTCGAGGCCCGCACGCTCTCGCGGGCCGTGGCCCTGCACGCCGAGTCCCGCGTGCTGCTCAACGGCCCGCGCACCGTCGTCTTCAGCTGAGGCGCGCGGCTCCTTCGTCGCCGCTCCACCGGCTCGTTCCTCACCGGTGCCGGGCTTCGCCCGGGCGCCCGCCTCGCCTGCGGCTCGGCCCGTGGTGACGGCGGCGGCCGGGCGACGCGTTCCCTGCGGTGGGGGTCGGGCCTAGGCTGGCCGTCGTGTCCACCCCTGTCCGCGTCTCGCTCTCGACGTCGTCGGTCTACCCGGGCTCCACGGCGAGCGCCTTCGAGGCCGCCGCGCGGATCGGCTACGACGGCGTCGAGGTCATGGTCGGCACCGACGAGGTCAGCGCCGACATCGAGGCCGTCTCGCGCCTGGCGGAGTTCCACGGGGTCCGGGTCGTCTCGGTGCACGCGCCCACGCTGCTGCTGACGCAACGCGTCTGGGGCACCGAGCCGTGGGGCAAGCTGCACCGCGCCGCCGACATGGCCCACGCGGTGGGCTGCGACACGATCGTGGTGCACCCGCCGTTTCGCTGGCAGCGCGAGTACGCCACCGACTTCGTGCAGGGCATCGCCGACCTCGAGACGGAGCACGGCCTGGTCTACGCCGTCGAGAACATGTACCCCTGGCGCACGGGCCGGCGCGAGTTCCAGGCCTATGCGCCCGACTGGGACCCGGTCGGGCAGGACTACGCCCACGTCACGGTCGACCTCTCGCACAGCGGCACGGCGCGGCAGGATCCGGTGCAGATGGTGCGTGACCTCGGCGACCGTCTGGCGCACATCCACATCGCCGACAGCCTGGGCAGTGCCAAGGACGAGCACATGATCCCCGGACGCGGCAGCCAGCCGTGCGCCGAGTTCCTCGCCGAGGTCACGCGCACGGGCTACACCGGTGAGGTCGTCGTCGAGATCAACACGCGCAAGGCCCTGGACACCCGCACGCGCGAGGACGCCCTGATCGAGGCGCTCGACTTCACGCGCCGGCACCTGGAGGTCTGATGATCACGACCGGGCAGCTCGTGGCATTCGGCCTCGCGGCGTTCGTGCTGATCGCGATCCCGGGCCCGAGCGTCGTCTTCGTGATCGGTCGTGCCCTGGTCTACGGGCGGGCCGTCGCGCTCGCCACCGTGGTCGGCAACTCGCTGGGCCTGCTCGTCCTGATCACGGCGGTGGCCCTGGGGCTCGGCGTCGTGGTGGCGGAGTCGATCCTGGTCTTCACGGTCATCAAGCTCGTCGGGGCGGCCTACCTGGTGTGGCTCGGGGTGCAGGCCCTGCGCCACCGGGCGGACTTCACGTCGGTCACGGTGGGCGACGACCGTCCGATGCCGGTCGGCCGCGCCGTGCGCCAGGGCTTCGTCGTGGGGGTCACGAACCCGAAGGCGTTCATGATCTTCGGGGCCGTGCTCCCGCAGTTCCTCGACCGCGGAGCCGGCCACCTCCCGGTGCAGATGCTGCTCCTGGGCCTGGTCGGGTTCGTGATCGGTCTGCTGTCGGACGGGCTGTGGGCGCTGATCGCCAGCCAGCTGCGGGAATGGTTCGCCCGTTCTCCGCGGCGTGGTCAGGCCGTCGGCACGGTGGGCGGCGTCTCGATGATCGGGCTCGGCGTCGGCCTGGCCGTCACGAACCACCGCTGACGGCGCCGGCGTCGCCCGGACCGTGGCGTGACAACCGCTGGGCGAGCACGGCGCTCGTGATGAGCTGGAACTGGTGGTAGATCATCAGCGGCAGGACGACGAGGGCGGCCGCGGGCCCGGAGAACAGCACCGCGACCATCGGCAGACCGCTCGCCAGGCTCTTGGTCGAGCCGCAGAACAGCAGAGCCGTGCGGTCGGGGCGCGGGAAGCGGAGCCATCGGCCGAGCAGCGCGGTCCACCCGAATGCGAGTGCCAGGAGTGCCGCGCAGATGACGGCGACGACGGCGAACGAGCTCGTGGGCACCGCCGTCCAGATCCCCGCCTCGGTGCCCTCGCTGAAGGCCACGTAGACGACGAGCAGGATCGTGCTGCGGTCGAAGGGCCGGAGCCAGCGGTCGTGGCGCTCGACCCAGCCTCCGATGAGCGGGCGCAGGAGCTGGCCCGCGACGAACGGCGCGAAGAGCTGCAGGACGATGCGGATCACCGACGCTCCGTCGACCTGGGTGTCACCGCCCATCAGCAGGGCGACGTACAGGGGGACGAGGAACACGCCGAGCAGGTTCGACACCGACGCGCTGACCACGGCCGCGGCACTGTTGCCGTGAGCGATGCGCGTGTACACGATGCAGCCCTGGATGGCCGACGGAACCAGGCACAGCAGCAGCACGCCGGCGCCGAGCTCGCCGGGCAGGACCGCCTCGGGCAGCTGCCTGACGCCGAGACCCACGAGCGGAAAGACCACGAACGTCGTCGCCAGGATCGCAAGCTGGAGTCGCCAGTGACGCAGGTTCTGCAGGGTCTCTGGGGTCGAGAGACGGGCCCCGTGCAGGAAGAACAAACCGCCGATGGCCACCATCGACACGGTCTTGACGATCTCGAGACCGTCACCCGTCGCCGGCAGGAGTGCGCCGATGGCCGCTGACGCCACGAGCATCGCGAGGAACGGGTCGAGGCGCACACCGTGACCCTACGGGGGCCGGATCAGCGCGGCCTAAGGTGGACGCCATGACGACGATCGCGTTCCTGGGTGCCGGTGTCATGGGCGAGACGATCCTCGCCGCGATCCTGCGGGCCGGTCAGGCCTCCGGCGACGTGCGGGTGGCGGAGAAGAGTCCCGAGCGGGCGGAGTCGCTCCGGGAGGCGCACGGCGTCGTCGTCACCGACGCCCGCGGCGCGGTGCAGGACGCCGAGGTCGTCGTCGTGGCGGTCAAGCCGCAGGACGTCCCCGCGGTGCTGGCGGACGTCGCCGACGTCGTGTCGCCGGCGGCCACGGTCGTCTCGATCGCCGCGGGGGTGACCACGGCGACGTTCGAGGCCGCCCTGCCGGCGGGCGTCGCCGTCGTGCGGGCCATGCCGAACACGCCGGCCCTGGTCGGTCAGGGCATGTTCGGCATCTCCGCCGGGTCGACGTGCACGCGCGAGCAGGTCGAGGCCGTGGCCACCCTGCTCGGCGCGGGGGGCGAGGTCGTCGTGGTCGAGGAGTCGCTCCAGGACGCCGTGACGGCGGTGTCGGGCTCCGGCCCGGCCTACGTCTTCTACCTGGTCGAGCAGATGATCGCCGGCGGGGTCGAGGCGGGGCTCGACGAGGCCACCGCGCGGGTCCTGGCCACACGCACGCTCGTCGGAGCGGCGACCCTGCTCGAGCGCTCCGGAGACGAACCGGCCGAGCTGCGTCGGCGAGTCACCTCGCCCGGGGGCACGACCGCCGCGGCGATCGCCGCGTTCGACGACGCCGGCGTGGCCGACGGCCTGCGAGCCGGCGTCGTCGCCGCAGCCCGCCGGTCGGCCGAGCTCTCCGGCTGACACCGGGTCAGCGCCTCGCGACGGACCTTCGGGGACTACGCTCGAGAGGTGGGTCACAGCCAACGTCCGGTCGTCGTGTTCGACGAGGCCGTCACGTCGTACAACTTCGGTCCGACCCACCCCATGGCGCCGGTCCGGGTCGAGCTGACGCTGGAGCTCGCGGGCGGCCTCGGGGTGCTCGACCACCTCGATCTCGTCGGCGCGGTGCCGGCCACCGACGACGAGCTCAGCGCGATCCACTCGGCGGGCTACATCGAGCGGGTGCAGAAGCTCAGCGCCCATCCGATCCACCGCGACCTGGCGATCGGCCTCGGGGGCGACGACAATCCGGTCTTCGCCGGGATGCACGAGGCGAGCGCGTTGATCGCGGGGGCGAGCGTCGAGGCGGCCCGCCGGGTGTGGACCGGTGAGGCGCCCCGGGCCGCCAACGTGGCCGGGGGCCTGCACCATGCGATGCCCGACCGGGCCAGCGGCTTCTGCATCTACAACGACATCGCCCTGGCGATCCGGTGGCTGCTCGACCACGGTGCCGACCGGGTCGCCTACGTCGACGTCGACGCGCACCACGGTGACGGGGTGCAGACGATGTTCTGGGACGATCCCCGGGTCCTGACGATCTCGATCCACGAGGGCCCGCAGACGCTGTTCCCCGGCACGGGCTTCGCGACCGAGACCGGCGGCGCGCAGGCGCCCGGCACGGCGGTCAACCTCCCGTTGCCCCCGGGCACGTCGGACGCGGGGTGGTTCCGCGCGTTCCACGCGGTGGTGCCGCAGGTGCTGCGGGAGTTCAAGCCCCAGGTCCTGGTCACGCAGCACGGCTGCGACTCGCACATGGACGACCCGCTGACCAATCTGATGCTCAGCGTCGACGGGCAGCGCCAGTCCTACGTCGTGCTGCGCGAGCTCGCCGACGAGCTGTGCGACGGCAAGTGGGTCGTCACGGGGGGCGGAGGCTACGCCGTGACCGAGGTCGTGCCCCGGTCGTGGACCCATCTGCTCGGCATCGTCGCGGACCACCCGATCGATCCCGCGACCCCGACCCCGGCCGACTGGCAGGCGTTCGTGCAGCACCGCCAGGGCGTCGTGGCACCCACGCGCATGAGCGACGGCCGCACCCCGTCCTACCGGGCCTGGGAGCAGGGCTTCGATCCGGCGAGCTGGCTCGACCGGTCGATCAACGCGGCGCGGCAGGCGGTCTTCCCGCTCGTGGGCATCGATCCGCTGTACTGAGACGCTCGGCCGCTGCCGCGTCCTCGCGGGAGATCTGGGGCGCAGGGTTCCTGAGGGTCTGCTGAGGCGAATTCGGACAACCCCTGTACGCCCGGGAGCCGGACCCACTAGTGTCACCGACAAGCACGCGCGCTGCCTCTCCGGTGGGGAAGCCGGAGAGCGCGCGTGCCCTCACGTGAAAGGGAACGCAGATGGCGTCCGCTGGCGAGTTTCTGACCATTGCCGAAGTCGCGGCGCAGATGCGTGTCTCCAAGATGACCGTCTACCGCCTGGTGCACGGCGGTGAGCTCGAGGCGGTGCGGGTCGGGCGGTCCTTCCGCGTCACGCAGAAGGCCGTCGACGACTTCATCGACAAGTCCTTCTACCAGGCCGGCTGACCCGGGTCGCCGGTCCGCCGCGTCCGGCACCCGTGGCGCGGCCCCCCCGGCGCAGGCCTCGGTCCGCCCTCGTCGCCGTGCCGCTCTTGGCGGTGTGTGCCGATGAGGGTCGGGCGGGTAGGCTGAGCCGTCATCTCCGTCAATACCAGTACTGGGGTTCCTCCGTGGGTTCTGTCATCAAGAAGCGTCGCAAGCGGATGTCGAAGAAGAAGCACCGCAAGATGCTGAAGCGCACGCGCGTGCAGCGTCGTCGTCTGGGCAAGTAGTCCCCAGGCGCCATGGGCAAGGTCGTTCTCGTCACGGGCGTCTCCGACTCCTTCGCCACGCTCGTGGCGCGGAGCCTTGCCGACGAGCCCTCGGTCGAGAAGGTCGTCGGCGTCGACACGGTCCTGCCTGCCGGTGACCTGAGCGGCGTCAAGTTCGTCCGCGCCGACATCCGCACGCCGGTCATCGGCAAGGTGATCGCCGTCGAGGACGTCGACACCGTGGTGCATCTCGACCTGAGCCCGCAGGTGCGCGGTCGCGGCGGCGGCAAGGAGCTCAACGTCATCGGCACGATGCAGCTGCTGGCCGCGTGCCAGCGCTCGGCCGTCGTGCGCAAGCTCGTCCTGGGCTCGTCCACCGCGGTGTACGGCTCCTCGCCTCGCGACCCGGCGCTGTTCCGCGAGTCCACGGGCGCCCGCGGGGGAGTCCGGTCGGGCTTTCCCAAGGACATCGTCGAGGTCGAGTCCTACGCGCGTGGCTTCGCGCGGCGCCGGCCCGAGGTGTTGATCACGACGTTGCGCGCGGCTCACCTGCTCGACGCCGACCACTTCTCGCCGCTGGGCCAGTACTTCCGCAGTGCGGCCCTGCCGGCGGCGCTGGGCTATGACCCGCGCCTGCAGTTCGTGCACGTCCAGGACCTCCTCGCCATCATGATCGAGTCGGTGCGCAAGGACCGGCCGGGCACCTTCAACGTGGCCGGCGACGGCGTCGTGCTGCTGTCGCAGGTCGCGCGCCGGCTCGGACGCCCGGTCGTCCCGGTGCCGCCGTTCGGCTTCGCCAGCGGAGCCCGCCGCGTCCTGCGTGCCGTCGGCTCCGACATCTCGCCCGACCTGCACCGGCTGCTGATGTACGGCCGCGCGGTCGACACGTCCGCGCTCAAGGAGATCTTCGGCTTCGAGCCGACCTACACGACCGAGCAGATCGTGGAGCAGTTCCGCGCCGCAGTGCGTCCCGGGGTCCTGTCGGGACTGGGAGCTCGGGCATGAGTGAACGAGGGGGGAACCGGCGATGAGTGAGGATCCGCGCAAGAACATCGGTGCCCGGTCGGCCAAGCCCGGCTCGGGCCGGACCTCGCCGTCCTCGGCCGCCCGCTCGCTCGCCGGAGGCACGGCGCCCCGCAAGCCGCCGACCAAGGCCAAGGCCACGCCGCGACCGGCCGCTGACGAGGCGTCCCCGAAGTCCGCCGCGAGCCCCAAGCCCGCCGCCGAGCCGGCCTCGACGAAGGCGGCCCCGAAGAAGAAGTCCGCGGCGTCGAAGCGGTCCTCGCCGACCTCCTCCGCCACGACCTCGTCGACCAAGGGTGAGGCGCGCACCGGCGCGGCGGGTGACCGCACGACGACGCCCAGCTCGTCGGCGCGCAGCACCGCCACCGGTCGTCGTCTGCGGGCGGTCACCGAGGACGACGCCGCCCGGGCCGCGGCGGAGGCCGCTGAGGAGGCCCAGCGCCGCACGCGCACGGCTGGCGCGGCGCCTGCTGCCGCGGGCATCCCGATCGACGAGATCGTCGCTGCCGTCATCCAGGCCGCTCAGCGGGTGCTGGGTTCGGACTGGGACACGCGGCTCGCCACCCTGCTGGCCGCGCTGCGCCGCCGGATGGGGGGTGAGTACGCGGTCGACGAGTTCGGCTTCGACCCGCAGATCACCGAGATCCTCGTCGGGGCCGTCGAGCCGCTCGCGGAGAAGTGGTTCCGCCTCGAGGTGCGCGGCATCGAGAACATCCCCACCGACGGTGGTGCCCTGCTCGTCTCGAACCACTCCGGCACGGTGCCTCTCGACGGGGTCATGGTCGGGTACGCGGTCAAGAAGTACGCCCAGCGCAACCTGCGTCCGCTGGGGGCCGACCTGGTCTTCCAGCTGCCGTTCGTCAGCCAGCTGGCGCGCAAGATCGGCGCCACGCTCGCCTGCACCGAGGACGCCGAGCGGCTGCTCACGAGCGGTGAGCTGGCCGGGGTCTGGCCGGAGGGCTTCAAGGGCATCGGCAAGCCGTACGCGGAGCGGTACAAGCTGCAGCGCTTTGGACGCGGCGGATTCGTGTCGTCGGCCATGCGGGCGCAGGTGCCGATCGTCCCGGTCTCGATCGTGGGAGCGGAGGAGATCTATCCGCTGATCGGCAACGTCCCGTCGCTCGCCCGGCTGCTCGGGGTGCCGTACCTGCCGATCACGCCGTTCTTCCCGCTGCTCGGTCCGCTCGGACTCGTGCCACTGCCGAGCAAGTGGATCATCGAGTTCGGTGAGCCGATCCGCACCGATGCGTACGAGCCTGAGGCCGCCGACGACCCGATGCTGCTGTTCAACGTCACCGACCAGGTGCGCGAGACGATCCAGCAGACCCTCTACGCCCTGCTGGTCGACCGGGGCAGCGCCTTCTTCTGATCACCGCCGGCGCATGGCCCGCGGCGGTCGACGAGGGACTGTCGTGCGGACTACTTGCGGCCCAGCAGCCCGCCGAGCAGCGACGGGACGAGTCCGTCGTCGCCGAGCAGGGTCTCGACCAGCGGTGTGACGACCGGGATCTGGGCGGGCGTCGAGGGTGTCGACGACGGCGCCGGGGTGACCGGAGCGGCGAGCGAGGGGCTGGGCGACGGCTTGGTCGAGGGTGACCGCGTGGCCGAGCCCGACGGGGCGGTGGTGATGGCCTGGGACGGCCCCGCCTGAGGTGTGGTGCTGGCGTCGGACTCCGGTGTCGGGCTGGCGCTGGCCTGCAGCTCGGGCAGCGTGACCGGGCTGCACTCCAGGCACAGGCTGCTGGCCTGCGTGGCGATGTCGCGCACGGCGTCCATGGCCAGCTCGACCGGGTCCGCGGACGAGCCCGGGAACTGCGGGGCGAGCTCGGTCAGGGTGCTGGCGGAGTCGGCGGCGAAGTCGTTGACGGACTCGGCCGTGGCGGTCTCGCCGTCGGCCTCGTAGTGCGTGAAGAGATCGGCCGTTCCGGCCCCGGCCTGGGTGCGGAAGTCGGCCAGGGCGCTTGCGGCGCGGTCGAGCTCGCCCTCGTCGGCGAGGTGCTCGGCCTCGGCCAGGCGCTCGCGGGCCTGCTCGAGCTGGAACTGGCCACGGGAGGCGTCGGAACGGTGCAGGGCGAGCTCGACCGACTCGACGCTGCGCTTGACGCCGTACAGCATGTCGCCGGGCACGGCCTGGGCGCTCGAGGCGACGATGCCGATGCCACCCACCGCGACGATCGCGGCGGCGCTGAGTCGCGCCACACGGCGGCGCACGCCGAGCGTGCGGGTCGGAGCGACCGCGGGACGGGCCTGGGCGACCAGCAGCTCGGGGGCCTCGGCCATCAGGCGCTCGCGCAGCGCCTGGCGGAAGTCGTCGGCGGGGGCCACGGTCGCGGCCCGCGCGCAGAGCGCCTCGGCGTGGCGCACCATCTCGGTGACGGCAGGGTCGGCCGGCGCACCTCGGAGGGCGGCCTCGAATGCATCGGCCTCGCGCTTGCGGCTCGTCATGATTCCTGCCTTGTCGCCGTGGAGTGGTCAGAGAAGCGAACGACCATGAGACGGCGGGAGTTACGGATCATGACGCGAAACGAACGGGGAAATGTCATCGCAGATCCTCCGTCACGTTCTTGGCGAGCCGGCGGACCGCCCGCAGCTGGAGCTGCTTCACCGCGCCTTCGCTGCGACCGAGGGCCGCAGCGGTCTGGGCGATCGAGAGTCCCTGCATGAATCGCATGAGGATGCAGTCGCGCTGTTCCTCGGGGAGGGCGTTGACCGCCTCGAGGAGCATCGTGTTCGAGACCAGGCTCAGCACCTCGTCCTCGGGGGTCGGCGGGCTCGACCGGGTCTCCGGCACGGAGTCGGACACGATCTCGAGGCGGGCGCGGCTGGACTTGAAGTGATCGGTGATGAGGTTGCGGGCGATCGTGGTGAGCCAGGCCCCGAAGTCCTTGCCCTGCCAGCTGAAGCGGCTGATGGCGCGCAGTCCGCGCACGAACGTCTCGCTCGTGAGGTCCTCGGCGAGCTGGGCCGAGCCGACGCGGTAGTAGATGAAGCGGTAGATGCCGCCGACGTAGTGGTCGTACAGCTGGCCGAACGCCTCGGCGTCACCACCGACGGCGAGGTCGACCAGGGCCCGCAGACGCAGGCCCTCGGCGTCGAGCTCGGGCTCGGGGGCGTCGCCGCCGGACCCCGGGGCCGAGGTGGAGGTGGCCTGGGCCATGGCGGCCAGGAGAATGACGTCGTCGGCCCGCGTGCCGGCCACCGCCAGCACCGCTCGAAGTCCGATCAGATTCTCCCGCATGACCCTCCCAGATCGCGAGCAGTCTATCGGCCGGGAGTCCGTTCGCCCAGGGATTTGGCGAAATCAGCGGCGCAGTCGCCGGGCGACCTGCCAGGCGGCCACGCCCGCGCCGGCCACGCCGGCCGTGCGGAAGCCGGCCAGGGCGACCCGCCGACCGGTGCGGTAGTCGCGGATCTCCCAGTCGTTGGCACGGGCATGGGCGCGCAGGGTCGCGTCGGGGTTGACCGCGCAGGGATGGCCCACGAGCGACAGCATCGGCAGGTCGTTGCTCGAGTCGGAGTAGGCCGAGCAGCGGGCCAGGTCGAGGTGCTCGCGCTCGGCGATGGCGCGCACGGCGACGGCCTTGCCCTCGCCGTGCAGCATCTCGCCGACGAGGGCGCCGGTGTAGACGCCGTCGACGTGCTCCGCGACCGTGCCGAGGGCCCCAGTCAGTCCGAGGCGGCGGGCGATGACCTGCGCGATCTCGACCGGGGCCGCGGTGACGAGCCACACCCGCTGACCGCGGTCCAGGTGCGTCTGCGCGATCGCCCGGGTCCCGGGCCAGATCTTGTGCGCCATGTGCTCGTCGAAGATCTCCTCGCCGATCTCCTCGAGCTCGGCCACCCGGTGCCCGGCGATGAACGCCAGGGCCGAGCTGCGGGCCTTGGCGATGTGCTCGGGGTCCTCGATGCCGGAGATCCGGAAGTAGGCCTGCTGCCAGACGGCGCCGGCGAGATCGCGGGCCGAGAAGAAGTCGCGCCGGTACAGGCCGCGCGCGAGGTGGAAGATCGACGCGCCCTGCATGATCGTGTTGTCGACGTCGAAGAACGCGGCGGCACTCGGATCGGCGCGTGGCGCGAGGGCGATCTCGACCTCGGCGGCGGCTGCGGCGGCCTGCCCGGCCAGCACCGACCGCGACTTGAGATTGCGCCGCCGATCGGCCGCTGAGACGGGCCGGGGGACGGACGGCGGACGACTCATGTCGTGAGGCTACCGTGCGACCCGGGACCAGGCCCGGGTGTTCGGCCGCGGCCTGCGCCCGCGGTGTGGAAGAGTTGGGAGCGTGACCGTGACCGTGAACGTCAGCGAGATCCTCGCCGCCGCCGCGCGCCGCGACCCCGAGGGCACGGCCCTGGTCGAGGCTCGCGAGGAACGACGCGCCGTCACGTGGGCCGAGCTCGACCAGGCGGCCGACGCCGTCGCGCGAGGCCTCAGCGCCCAGGGGCTGCGAGCCGGGCACCGGGTCGCGCTCGTCATGGCGAACCGCATCGACCTCGTGATCGCCTACTTCGCCGTGCTGCGGGGCGGGATGGTCGCCGTCCCGGTCAACCCGCGCTCGACGCCCGTGGAGGTCGAGCGCATGCTCGTCGACTCCGGGGCGCGTCTGGTGCTCGCCGACGCTGCCGCCGTCGACGCGGTCCGTGCGGCCGCGGCCGGCGTCGCCCACCTCACCGTCGTCGTCGACGGGCCCGAGCCCGGGCCGGGTGAGACCGCCTTCGCAGCCTTCCTGGAGGCCGCGGTCGAGTCTTCGCCGGCGGCTCCGGCCGATCCCGAGGCGCTGGCCGTGATCCTCTACACCTCGGGCACGAGCGGCCGGCCGCGCGGCGTCATGCTGTCGCACCGGGCGCTGATCGCCAACATCGAGCAGGTCGCCACGCTCGAGGTCGTCGCGGCCGACGACGTGTGCCTCGGGCTGCTGCCGATGTTCCACATCTACGGCCTCAACTGCGTGCTGGGTCAGGCGGTGCACCAGGGCGCCCCCCTCGTCCTGGTCGACGGCTTCGACCCCGACGCCCTGCTCGACCTGGTCGTCCGCGAGGGCGTGACGTACCTGCCCGTCGCCCCACCGGTCGTGGCGGCCTGGTCGGGGCGCCAGGACCTGCGCGAGAAGCTCGCGTCGGTGCGGGTGGTGGTGTCCGGCGCCTCCGCGCTGGATCCCGACCTGGCCCGCGACTTCCGGGAGTCCTCGGGGCACGCGATCGAGCAGGGGTACGGACTGACCGAGGCCTCGCCCGTCGTCGCCGTCACGATCGGAGCCCGGCGCGACGCCGACGGTGCACCGAAGCCGCACTCGGTGGGAGCGGTCCTGCCGGGCATCGAGGTGCGCATCGTCGAGACGGTCGACGGTCAGGACGCGTCCCCGGGCGACCCGGCGGAGATCTGGGTGCGAGGCGCGAACCTGCTGACGGGCTACTGGCCCGACGGCAGCGACGGTCCCGACGCCGACGGCTGGTACCCGACCGGCGACGTGGGCCTGCTCGACGACGACGGCGACCTGACGCTCGTCGACCGGTTGCGCGAGCTCGTCATCGTCTCGGGCTTCAACGTGTACCCCCGTGAGGTCGAGGACGTCATCGCCGAGGCCCCGGGGGTCGACCAGGTGGCCGTCGTCGGCCTGCCGGACGAGTCCACGGGTGAGCGGGTCGTCGCGTTCGTCGTGCCCCTCCCGGGCACCGACGAGGCCGAGGTCACGGCGGCCGTCGAGGCCGCCTGCCGCACCCGGCTGGCACGGTTCAAGCAGCCCACCACGGTCGAGATCGTGCAAGGTCTCCCGTACTCGCCCACGGGCAAGGTCGCCAAGGGACGCCTCCGCGCGCTCGCGCGGGGGTCCGACCTGGGTCTTCGATGACCTCGGGTCCGCTCGCGGGGGGCTCGTCGCCGGAGGCCCTCGGCTCCGCGCGCGTCGTGGTCCTCGTGCGGGAGGGCTGTCACCTCTGTGAGGCAGCCGTCGCGGTCGTCGAGCAGGTCACGGGCGAGACCGGCGACACCTGGGCCACGGTCGACGTCGATGCCGATCCGGCCCTGGCGCGGCGGTGGACCGACGAGGTGCCGGTGACGTTCGTCGACGGCCGTCAGCACGACTTCTGGCGGGTCGACCCGCACCGGCTCCGCACGGCCCTCGCGCCCTGAGCGGCCGACGTCACGACGTGACGATTTGGTGAACGAGGATCACCGATCGTAGACTGTGCGGGCGCCGCAGGCCTGTCCCGACAGGGAAATCCCGAGGTCGCGCGGTGCAGGAGCACTGTGACGATTCTGCACCCCCTGACCGATGTCCTGGCCATCGGCGACTCTCCCACCGATGAATCGACGGTGACCGCATGAGCGTTCTCGTGCTGGGCATGTCCCACCGCACCGCCCCGATCGAGGTCCTCGAGCGCGCGTCGCTCGACACCGACGACGGCGTCAAGCTGTCGCACAAGGTCCTGGAGTCGCCCCACATCACCGAGTCCGTCGTGATCTCGACGTGCAACCGCGTCGAGGTGTACGTCGAGGCCGAGCGCTTCCACGGCGCGATCGAGGAGCTGTCGCGGCTCTTCGCCGACCACGCGGGCCTCGGCCGTGACGAGCTCGTCCACCACCTCTACGTGCACTACGACGACGCCGCGGTGGCCCACCTGTTCTCCGTCGCCGCGGGCCTGGACTCCATGATCCTGGGCGAGAGCCAGATCCTCGGCCAGGTCCGGCTGTCGCTGCAGTCGGCCCAGGCCGAGTCCACCGTCGGGCCGGCGCTCAACGCGCTGTTCCAGCAGGCGTTGCGCATCGGCAAGCGCGGGCACGCCGAGACCGGCATCGACCGGCTCGCGCCGTCGGTCGTCACGGCTGCCCTCGACGCCGCCAACGAGGCCATGGCGGCGGGTGACCCAGCGGACGGGCGGCAGATCGACGCCGAGACCCGCTACCTCGTGGCCGGTGCCGGCACCATGGCGAGCCTCGCGGTCCGCACGCTGATCGAGCGAGGTGTCGCCCCCGAACGCATCATGCTCACCAACCGCACCTACCAGCGGGCGGCGGAGTTCGTCGCCACGTTCGGGGTCGGGGCCGTGCGGTGGGAGTCGCTCGACCTCGAGCTCCGGGCCGCCGACATCCTCATCAGCTGCACGGGTGCGACCGGTGTCGTGTTCGACCGTGACCGCATCGCCGCGGCCACCCAGGACGGCCGGCCGATCACGCTGGTCGACCTCGCGCTCCCGCGCGACATCGCCGCCGACGTCACGACCCTGCCGAACACGACCCTGATCGACATGCAGGTCCTGGCCGAACGCGCCGCCGACTCCGAGGTCGTCGCCGACGTCGCCGCGGTGCGCGCGATCGTCGACGGTGAGGTCGGCACGTTCCTGGCCGCCAAGGCGGCCTCGCGGGTCACCCCGACCGTCGTGGCCCTGCGCGGCATGGCCGTCGAGATCGTGCAGTCCGAGACCGACCGTCTGGAGGCGCGGCTCGGCGACCTGACCGACGCCCAGCGCGCCGAGATCCGCCACGCCCTGCGGCGGGTCTCCGACAAGCTCCTGCACCAGCCCACGGTCCGCGTGCAGCAGCTCGTCGACGGTCCGGCAGGCCTGACGTACGCCGACGCCCTGGCCGACCTCTTCGCGCTCGACCCGTCCGCGGTCGACCGCGTGTCCGCCGTGGGGGAGGGAGCTGAATGACCGAGCCCCTGCGTCTCGGCACCCGCGCCAGCGAGCTCGCCCGCACCCAGTCCGGGCACGTCGCCGACCGGCTTCGCGAGCTCACGGGTCGTGAGGTCGTGCTGGTCACGATCAGCACCGAGGGCGACCGGTCCTCGGCCCCGCTCGACCAGATCGGTGGCACGGGGGTCTTCGTGGCCGCCCTGCGCGAGGCGCTCGTCGCCGACGAGGTCGACCTGGCCGTGCACTCGCTCAAGGACCTTCCCACCGCCGACGACCCGCGCCTGGCCCTGGCGGCGATCCCGCCGCGCGAGGACGTCCGCGACGTCCTCGTGGCCCGCGACGGTCTGACCCTGGGAGAGCTCCCGCCCGGCTCCCGCGTCGGCACCGGGTCGCCGCGCCGTGCCGCGCAGCTCAACGCGCTCGGCCTGGGCCTCGAGGTCGTCCCGATCCGGGGCAACGTCGGCACCCGCCTGGGCAAGGTGCGCTCGGGCGAGGTCGACGCGGTCGTCCTGGCCCACGCCGGCCTTCTGCGTCTGGGCCGAGCCGAGGAGGCCACCGAGGTGCTCGATCCGATCCAGGTGCTGCCCGCGCCCGGGCAGGGGGCGCTCGCCGTGGAGTGCCGCTCGGACCGCACCGACCTGATCGACCTGCTCGGGGTGCTCGACGACCCCGACACCCGCGCCACCGTCACGGCCGAACGCGCGTTGCTCGCCACGTTGGAGGCCGGGTGCAGTGCCCCGGTCGGTGCCCTGGCCGAGGTGGCCTGGGGCGACGACGGCGACGAGCTCTGGCTGCGTGCCGTCGTGGCCGATCCGTCCGGAAGTCCATCCATCCGCCTGTCCGCGATCGGCGTCCCCTCGGACGCCGCCGCGCTCGGCCTGCGTCTCGCCACCGAGATGTTGGCCGAGGGAGCCGACCAGATCATGGCGCCCGTCGCCTGATCCGCCGCTTCGACCCGACCACCCGCGGACCTCGTCCGCACCAGAAGGAAGTACCCACGTGACCACCACCACCGCGGCTCCGGACGCCACCGCGTCCGCGCCGACTCGCGCCAGCAAGCCGGCCAAGAAGCTCGGCCGTGTCAGCTTCGTCGGTGCCGGCCCCGGCGACGCCAGCCTGCTCACGGTCCGCGCGGCCGAGCTCCTGCTGCAGGCCGACGTCGTGATCACCGAGCTCCCCGAGCAGACCGCTCTGGCCCCGGCCGGTGCCGAGGTCGTCGACGGCGGCGTCAGCGAGGACGGCTCACTGCTCACGCACGCGGCCCGGGCCCGCCTCGTCGTCCGGCACGCCAAGACCGGCGCCCACGTCGTCCGACTCATCAGCGGTGACCCCTTCACGTACGCCACCGGGCCCGAAGAGGCCGCAGCGTGCGCCAAGGCGGGCATCGAGTTCGAGATCGTGCCGGGCATCTCGTCGGTGCAGGCCGTGCCGGCCTACGCCGGGGTGCCGCTGACCAACCGGCAGCACCGTGAGTTCCGGGTCGTCAGCGTCGGCGACACCCAGGTCGCCTGGGAGGAGCTCGGCGGCGACGACACCGTGGTCCTGCTCTCGGCGGTCGCCCGCATCGGTGAGGCGGCCGACGGTCTCGTGGCGGCCGGCCGGTCGCCGCAGACGCCCGTCGCGATGACCCGCGTCGGCACCACGACCGAGCAGAGCACGATCGTCTCGACCCTCGAGGGCATCGCCGCCGACGCCAAGGCCGCGGGCATGACCGCGCCGGCCATCACGGTCGTCGGTGAGGTCGTCCAGATGCGCGATGCGCTGTCGTGGTTCGAGACCAAGCCGCTGTACGGCTGGCGCATCCTGGTGCCGCGCACCAAGGAGCAGTCGGCCAGTCTGGCTGCCCGGCTGCGCGGCTACGGTGCGGTCTCCGAGGAGGTCCCCACGATCTCGGTCGAGCCGCCGCGCAACCCCCAGCAGATGGACAAGGCGGTGCGCGGGCTCGTCGAGGGCCGGTACGAGTGGGTCGCGTTCACGAGCGTCAACGCCGTCAAGGCGGTCCGGGAGAAGTTCGAGGAGTACGGGCTCGACGCCCGCGCGTTCTCGGGCCTGAAGATCGCCGCGGTCGGTGAGAAGACTGCGGAGGCCATCGCCACCTGGGGCATTCGTCCCGACCTCGTCCCGTCGGGCGAGCAGAGCGCCCGGGGCCTGGTCGAGGACTGGCCGCCGTACGACGAGACGCTCGACCCCATCAACCGGGTCTTCCTCCCGCGGGCCGACATCGCGACCGAGACCCTCGTCGCGGGCCTGATCGAGCTGGGCTGGGAGGTCGACGACGTCACGGCGTACCGCACGGTGCGGGCAGCCCCGCCGCCGGCTCCGACGCGCGACGCGATCAAGACCGGCAAGTTCGACGCGGTCCTGTTCACGTCGAGCTCCACGGTGCGCAACCTCGTCGGGATCGCGGGCAAGCCGCATCCGTCGACGGTCATCGCGTGCATCGGTCCGGCCACGGCCAAGACCGCCGAGGAGCACGGTCTGCGGGTCGACGTCATGGCCGAGTCCCCGTCGGTCGAGGTGCTGGCCGACGCGCTGGCCTCGTTCGGCGCCGCCCGCCGGGTCGCGTTCCTGGAGGCGGGCGAGCCCGTCACCAAGCCGTCCCAGCGTCGTCCGTCCACCCGCCGTAAGGCGTAGCCTCCAGCGTCGCCGCGAAGCGGCCTCCCGGAGGCTGCGGGTCGAGGAGGCGCGAGGAACGAGTGCCGTATCGAGACCAGGTCGGCTCACGGCGCCGGTGTGTGACGCAAACTGAGGGCTCGTGGTTGCTGGGGCAACCACGAGCCCTCAGTTCATTCCCGGGGGTCGACCGAGTCTGAGGGGATGAGGGTGCCCGAGCACCCTCATCCCCTCAGACTGTGCGAAGCCCGCCACCACAATCCCTCAACCTCGGTCCCCCTCCGGGACGGGACTACGCTCGATCCCATGACGAACCTGCCGCACCGCCCGCGCCGGCTGCGATCCTCGGCGGCCACGAGACGGATCGTGCGTGAGACGCACACGGTGGCCTCCCAGCTCGTGCTGCCGATGTTCGTGGCCGAGGGGCTCGACGAGCCGAGGCCCATCGCGAGCATGCCGGGCGTCGTGCAGCACACCCGGGAGTCGGCCAAGAAGGCCTACCGGGCGGCCGCGGAGCTGGGCCTGGGGGGCGTCATGCTGTTCGGCGTCCCGACCACGAAGGACGCGACCGGCTCCGGGGCTCTCGACCCTGGCGGGATCCTCAACGTGGCGATCGCCGACGCCCGCGCCGAGGTCGGCGACGACCTGCTCGTCATGAGCGACCTGTGCCTCGACGAGTTCACCGACCACGGTCACTGCGGCGTGCTCGACGCGGCGGGCCGGGTCGACAACGACGCGACGCTCGAGGTGTACGCCGCGATGGGGGTCGCCCAGGCCGAGGCCGGCGCCCACTGGGTCGGCCCGAGCGGCATGATGGACGGCCAGGTCGGCGTGGTGCGCGAGGCGCTCGACGCCGCCGGGCACCTCGACGTCGCGATCATCGCGTACACCGCGAAGTACGCCTCGGCGTTCTACGGACCCTTCCGCGAGGCGGTCGACTCCTCGCTCCAGGGCGATCGACGGACGTACCAGCAGGATCCCGCCAACGCCCGCGAGGCGCTGCGCGAGCTCGAGCTCGATCTCGTCGAGGGGGCCGACGTCGTCATGGTCAAGCCGGCGCTCGGATACCTCGACCTCGTGGCCAAGGTCCGGGAGCGCACCGACGTGCCGGTGGCGGCCTACAACGTGTCGGGCGAGTACGCGATGGTCGAGGCCGCCGCCGCCCAGGGCTGGATCGACCGCGACCGCGCGATCGACGAGACCGTCCTCTCGATCCGGCGCGCGGGGGCCGACATCGTGCTGACCTACTGGGCCGCCGAGATCGCGGCACGTCTGCGCTGACGGCGCGTGCCTTCGAGGTCGGGCACCCGCGGGAGCCGGCCTGACCAGACGACGCCGCCGACCACGAGGACCGCGCCGACGATCTCGAGCCCGGCCGGCTGCTCGCCCAGGACGACCGCAGCGGTCAGGATCCCGACGACGGGCACCAGCATCGAGAACGGGGCGACGACCCCGGCCGGATGGCGCTTCATGAGCCAGACCCAGATGCCGGAGCCGACCACCGTGCCCAGCACGACGGTGTAGGCCAGTCCGATCCAGGCCGGGATCGCTGTCGTCGTGGCCGCGGTCGACCACGCGTCGCCGATCTCGCCCGGGCCCTCGACGACGAGCGACAGCGCGAGCATGGGCAGCGGCGGCACGACGGCCATCCAGCAGATCAGGTGGAGCGGGCGCTCGGGCGCCGCGAGCCGGGTCGACACGTTGCCGAACGCCCAGCCGAGCGCGCCGAGGACGACGAGCCAGAACGGCCACCAGCCGTCGGCGCCACCGCGGGAGAGCCCGACCAGACCGAGTCCGGCCACTGCGACGGCGATGCCGGCGACGCGCCGGACCGTCAGGCGTTCGCGGAGGAGGACCGCGCCGAGCACGACCGTGAAGGGGGCCGAGGCCTGCAGCACGAGCGAGGCGAGCCCGGTCGGGAAGCCGGCTTCCATGCCCAGGTACAGCCCCAGGAACTGCACGATCCCGAAGCCGACGCCGTAACCGAGCAGCCACCGGGTCGGGACGTCGGGGCGCGGCACGAGCAGCAGCGTCGGCACCGCGAGCAGCGTGAACCGGAGCGCGACCAGGAAGATCGGGGGGAACTGCTGCAGCGAGGCGTGGATCGCGAGGAAGTTGACGCCCCAGAGGGCCGCGACCAGGCAGGCGAGGGCGATGTGGCGAGCGGGCACGCGATGAGTCTGGCCGCCGTGAGCGTGAAGCACCAGCGAAGAGTTCTGAAGTAAACCCTTAGGCTACCTTCATGGATGTTCGTCACCTGGAGCTGCTGCGCGAGCTCCGTGACCGCGGGACGCTCGCCGCGGTCGCAGCCGCGACCCATCGCACGCCCTCGGCCGTCTCCCAGCAGCTGCGCACCGCTGAGCGCGACCTCGGGACTGCGCTCGTCGAACCGTTCTCGCGGGGCGTGCGACTGACCGCGGCGGGCGCGATCCTGGCTGATGGCGCTGAGGACGTCGGGGTCGCGCTCGCCGGGGTGCGAGCACGTCTCGACGCGCAGCTGGGCGAGCCCCGGGGGACCGTCTCGATCGGCACGCTCCCGAGTGCGGGGGAGGCGTTGCTCCCGGGCCTGCTCGAGCGGCTGCGCGGCTCGGCGATCGAGCTGCGCCTGGACGACTTCGACCTCGCCGAGGCCGACTACGCCGCGCGGTCGATGGACGTCGACGTCGTGATCGCCCACAGTCTCGCCGGTGACGTGCCGAGCGGCGCCGAGCAGCTCGTCAGCACGCCGCTCGTGCGGGAGCCGATCGACGTCGCCCTGCCGAGCGACCATCCCCTCGCGTCGCGTCGACGCCTGCACGCCGACGACCTGGTCGGCACCCGCTGGATCGGGGTCCCCGAGGGATATCCGTTCGACACGATCCTCCTCGCGGTCGAGAACCACACGGGGGAGCGACTCGAGCGACGACTGCGGCTGCGCGACAACCACCTGGTCGAGGCGCTCGTGGGCGCCGGTGCGGGTCTCGCCCTGCTGCCGCGCTTCACGACCCGGGCGCGCGCCGGGGTGGTGCTGCGGCCGTTGGACGGGGTGCGGGCGGTGCGCAGCATCGTGGCGCTCAGTCGGCCGGACCGACGGGCCCGCCTGGCGGTGCGCACCGTGATCGACCACCTGGTCGAGGTGGGCCGGCACCTGGAGGGGTGACCGCCGCCCGACGCGACGAGGCCCCCTCCGGAAGCTTCCGGAGGGGGCCTCGTCGCACGCGAGGTGGTTAGCGCAGCAGGTTGGTGACGCAGGCGAGCAGCCCGGCGACGTCGAGGGCGGAGATCCCGCTCGTGAGGCACTGGGTCTGGGCCTGGAGCCAGCTCATCGTGTTGCCGAGCGGCGCGGTCGGGGTGGTCGATCCGGGGGCCGGCTGGCCCGTGAGGTCGTTCACCAGACCACCCACGAGGCCCGTGACGCCGGGCGCCGGTGTGGTCGGGGTGCTGCCCCCGCCGCCGGTCGAGCCACCGCCAGGAGTGCTGGAGCCGCCGCCGCCGGTCGAGCCGGGGGTGGTGGGCGTCGAGGCGTCCGGCGTGGTCGGCGTGGTTGCGGCCGTCTCCTCCTGGGCCGCCGCGTCGCGCTGCTCCTGCGTCGTGGACTGGTCGACGCTGCGCTGCACGAGCGGGCTCGACGAGGTCAGGTTGTTGGGCGACTGCGTGTAGTTGCCCTGCGCGTACGCCTCGGAGATCGCGATGACGGTGTCGGCGTAGGCCTCCGACCGGTTGTAGCGCAGCACCGAGGAACGCAGGTCGGTCGGGTTGCTCAGGTCGCCTGGGCCGGCGCACAGGTAGATGCCGGCCGCGGTCGCGGCGTCGTTGATGTTCTGCGGGTTCTTGGCGCCGTCGTTGTCGGCGTCGACACCGACCGACTTCCAGGTGCCCGGGATGAACTGCATCGGGCCGACGGCGCGGTCGAACACCGGGTCCTGGTCGAGCGCGCCAGCGTCGGTGTCGGTGATCTTCGCGGTGCCGTTCGTGCCGTCGAGCTGCGGACCGAAGATGCCGGGCGTCGCGGTGCCACGAGCGTCGAGCTGGTTGCCCGCCGTGCGTCCGTGGTTGGACTCGACGCGGCCGATCGCGGCCACGAGGTTCCAGGGCAGGCGGCAACCCGCGTCGGCCTGGGCGAGCAGCGTCTCGGCGCGCTTGTACGCCGAGAGCGCGGCGTTGGGGATGCCGTCGGTCGACAAGGTGGCGACCGTGCCGTCAGTGCCGGCGCGCGGGTCGATGCCGGCGGGGGCCTCCTGGACGCTCGCGGGATCGTCGAAGGCGGTGCTCGGAACGGAGGGGACGTCGCTGGGGTCGTCGCTGTCCGTCGCGGACGCGAGACCGGAGTTCGCCAGGGCCACGCCCCACGCGCCGACGAGCAGTGCCATGGGCACCAGGGCTCCGGCCTTCTGCCACCGGGTCAACTTTCCTGACCGCATCAATGTCCCTCCGGTACTGCGACCCCGACGTTCGAGGTTCCCCCGCTCCGCATGGTAACTGGCTGTGACCGTTCGGCACCACGCGAGCGGCATCGGTACAACGATGCTACGTGATCTGGGTTACGTCGCGCGCGTGAACCGGGCTCCGCGGACGCGGGAGGCCGGGGGCGGGGCCGGTCCGGACCGAGGCCCATGGGCGCGGCCCGCTCGGACCGGCTGGGACACTGGACGGCGTGACCGACACGACGAACTCCCGCGAGCTCTTCCGCCGCGCCCAGGCCGTCTCCCCAGGTGGGGTCAACTCCCCGGTACGGGCCTTCCGCGCCGTCGGCGGGGCACCGCGCTTCATGCGCTCGGGGGCGGGCGCGATCCTGACCGACGTCGACGGCGCCACCTACGTCGACCTCGTCGGGTCCTGGGGGCCCATGCTGCTCGGCCACGCGCACCCGGAGGTGCTGGCCGCCGTCGCCGAGGCGGTGTCGCGGGGCACCTCCTTCGGCACGCCGAGCGAGCCCGAGGTCGCCCTCGCCGAGGAGATCGTGGGTCGCACGCCCGTCGAGAGCGTCCGGCTCGTGTCGTCCGGCACCGAGGCGACGATGTCGGCGATCCGCCTCGCACGTGGCGCGACCGGCCGCGACACGGTCGTCAAGTTCTCCGGCTGCTACCACGGCCACGTCGACGCGCTCCTGGCCGAAGCGGGCTCCGGAGTCGTGACCCTCGGGATCCCCGGCACCCCGGGCGTGCCGGCCCACGTCGCCGCCGACACCGTCGTGCTGCCGTACAACGACCGGGAGGCCGTGACGGCGGCGTTCGCCGAGCTCGGCGACCGCATCGCCTGCGTCATCACCGAGGCCGCCCCCGGCAACATGGGCGTCGTGCCCCCGGAGCCCGGGTTCAACGCCTTCCTCTCCGCGACCTGCCGCCAGCACGGTGCGCTGCTCATCAGCGACGAGGTCATGACCGGCTTCCGCGCCAGTCGCCACGGCCAGTGGGGCCTCGACGGAGCCGTCGAGGGCTGGGCGCCCGACCTCATGACGTTCGGCAAGGTCATGGGCGGTGGCTTCCCGGCGGCGGCCTTCGGCGGGCGACGCGACCTGATGGACCTGCTGGCCCCGGTCGGCCCCGTCTACCAGGCCGGCACGCTGTCGGGCAATCCCGTCGCGACCACGGCCGGGCTCACGACCCTCCGTCTTGCCACGCCGGAGGTCTACACCCACCTGCTCGAGGTCTCCGACCAGCTGCAGGAGGCGGTGGGCCAGGCCCTCACCGAGGCCGGGGTGCAGCACGCTGTGCAACGCACCGGCACGATGTTCAGCGTCTTCTGGGGGGTCGACGAGGTCCGCGACTTCGCGGGCGCCCAGGCGCAGGAAGCCTGGCGCTACCCGCCGTTCTTTCACGCGATGCTGGAGGCTGGGGTCTACCTCCCGCCGAGTGCGTTCGAGGCCTGGTTCGTCTCGGCGGCCCACGACTCAGGTGCCCTCTCTAGAATCGTCGAGGCACTGCCCGCGGCCGCCCGTGCCGCCGCCGCCGCGCAGCCGGCCTGACCGTCCCCACGACCGAGCACCGAACCCGAGGACACCATGAGCACCCGAACCATCGTGCACCTGATGCGACACGGCGAGGTCGAGAACCCCGACGGCGTGCTCTACGGCCGTCTGCCCGAGTTCTACCTGAGCGACCTGGGCCACCAGATGGCCGAGCGGGCCGCTGACTTCCTCGCCAAGAACGAGATCGTCCACGTCGTCGCCTCCCCGCTCGAGCGGGCCCAGCAGACCGCCGCGCCGCTGTCGAAGATCCTCGACGCCCCGATCGTCACCGACGACCGCGTGATCGAGGCCGACAACCTCTTCGAGGGCCGCACGGTCGGGGCCGGCCCGAAGGCGTTCCGCCACCCCAAGAACTGGTGGAAGCTGCGCAATCCGTGGCGTCCGTCGTGGGGCGAGCCGTACGCCGAGATCGCCGACCGCATGCAAGCGGCCGTGGCCGACGCCCGCGAGGCCGCTCGCGGGCACGAGGCCGTCATCGTGTCGCACCAGCTGCCGGTGTGGATCGCGCGGCAGGCCTATGAGGGCAACTCCTTCCTGCACGACCCGCGCAAGCGACAGTGCACGCTGGCCAGCATCACGAGCCTGACCTTCGACGGCGACGACTACGCCGGCTTCTCCTACGCCGAGCCGGCCGGCGACCTCCTGCCCGAGGCGCTCAAGGGCAAGTTCGTCGGCGGCGCATGAGGATCCTGCGACCGCTCCTCGCCGTGCTCGCCTGCCTCGCCGTCGTGGCCGGCTGCAGCGGGGCCGGCAACAGCGGGTCGACGGGTGGGTACGTCAGCTCCGACGGCACCGTCACGGTCGTCGACCCCGACGACCGCGAGAAGCTCCCGGAGCTCTCGGGCACCGATCTCGACGGTGACCCGCTCTCGACCGACGACTTCACCGGCACCGTCATGGTGATCAACGTCTGGGGCTCGTGGTGCCCGCCGTGCCGCGCGGAGGCGCCCGTGCTCAAGGAGCTCTCGGACGCCTATGCCGACGACGTGCAGTTCCTCGGCATCGTCAATCGCAGCAAGGACGCGGCGGCCGAGGCGTTCAACCAGACCTACGGCATCACCTATCCGAGCTTCTCCGACGAGGGCGGCGGGCTCGAGCTCCGCTTCGTCGACTCCTTGCCGTCCCAGGCCATCCCGACGACGTGGGTCATCGATGCCGAGGGCCGCGTCGCGGCCCGCATCCTCGACGAGGTCGACGCCTCGACGCTCGGCGGCATCATCGACGACCTGCTGGCCGAGTCGGGCGCCGAGGGCGGCTCGTGAACGAGTGGCTCCGCGAGACGGTCCTGTCGGGCTCACTCGTGCTCGCGGTTCCCGTCGCGGTCGTCGCTGGCCTGGTCTCGTTCTTCTCGCCCTGCGTGCTGCCGCTGGTGCCGGGCTACCTCTCCTACGTGTCGGGGGTCGGGGTGCAGGACCTCGACCGGGAGTCGCGGCCCCGGATCGTGCTCGGCGCCGTGCTGTTCGTGGTCGGGTTCTCGGCGATCTTCGTCGCGGGTGGTGCGTTGTTCGGTGCGTTCGGCCTGCGGCTCGCGCAGCACCAGCGCACGTTCTCGATCGTCGCGGGCGTCCTGGTGATCCTGCTGTCCCTGGTCTTCCTCGGCTTCGGGTCGCGGATGCAGCGGGACCTGCGCATCCACGCCGTGCCCACGGTCGGGGTGGCGATCGCGCCGGTGCTCGGGGTCTTCTTCGGGCTGGGCTGGCTCCCGTGCATCGGCCCCACCCTGGGCGCCGTGCTGGCCCTGGCTGGCAACGAGGCGACGGCGGGACGTGGCGCGTTCCTGACCCTGGTCTACTGCCTGGGCCTGGGAGTGCCGTTCGTCCTGGCCGCTCTCGGCTTCGCCCGGTTCGCCCGCACGGCCGGATGGGTGCGTCGGCACCAGCGCGGGTTCCAGGTCGCCGGCGGTCTACTACTCTTTGTCGTAGGTGTCATGCTCGTGACGGGCCTGTGGGACGCGATCATCGCCGACCTCCAGTCGTGGGCCGGCGGATTCAGCACCGCCCTGTGAGAGCAGTGACCACGTGAGCAACGATCGGGACAAGGACGGCCGGGTGAGCAAGCGCGACCGCACGACGGCGACGGCACCGGCGCTCGGGACCCGCGAGTTCCTGCGGTGGATGTGGACGCAGCTCACCTCGATGCGCACGGCCCTGCTGCTGCTGCTGCTGCTCGCCGTGGCGTCCCTGCCCGGGTCGTTCGTGCCGCAGCGCGGGGTCGACGCGCGGGCCGTCGAGGCCTTCCGCCTGCGTCATCCCGACCTGTCACCGTGGCTCGAGAAGCTCGGGGCGTTCAACGTCTACGCGTCCCCCTGGTTCAGCGCGATCTACCTGCTGCTGATGGTCTCGCTGATCGGGTGCATCCTGCCGCGCTCCCGCGTCTACTGGCGGGCCCTGCGCGCTCGGCCGCCCCAGGCGCCGCGTCGCTTCGACCGGCTGCCGGCCTCCGGCACGTTCGAGACCACGGCCGACGTCGACACCGTGCTCGCCGCGGCGCGCCGGGTCGTGGGCCGGGCCCGCGTCGACGTCGTGACCGACGACGGCGGCGGCCGCGGCGAGCTGCGCTCCGAGCGCGGGTACCTGCGCGAGCTCGGCAACCTCGTGTTCCACGTCAGCGTCGTCGTCGTGCTGGTCGGCGTGGCCATCGGCTCGCTGCTGGGATACCGCGGCGCCGTCATCGTGACGGAGGGCGACCGCTTCTCCAACGTCCTGACCCAGTACGACGAGTTCACGTCCGGCACGTGGTTCGACCCTGACAGCCTGCCGCCGTTCTCGCTCGAGCTCGACGACCTGATCGCCGAGTTCGACGTCAGCGACGGTCCGCAGCGGGGTGCGCCGCGCCTGTTCCAGGCCGACGGCACGTTCGTCGAGGGCCTCGACGGCGACGACCAGGACTACTCGATCCGGGTCAACCACCCGCTCTCGATCGGCTCGACCGACATCTTCCTCGTCGGGCAGGGCTATTCGCCCGTCATCCGGGTCACCGACCCGTCCGGCACGGTCGTGTTCGACGAGGCCGTGCCGTTTTTGCCCGAGGACGCCACGTACACCTCCGGGGGCGTCGTCAAGGTGCCCGACATCAGCCCCGAGCAGCTCGGACTGCAGGGCTTCTTCCTGCCCACCGCGGCGCGCACGTCGGACGATGCGGCCTCGATCTCGCTCTTCCCGGCCGCCGCGAACCCGTACGTCGCGCTGCAGGCGTGGACGGGCGACCTGGGCCTGGACGACGGCACGCCGCAGTCGGTCTACGTCCTCGACACGAGCAGGATGACGCAGGTGCTGGACGAGGACGGCAACCCCTTCCGCATCGAGCTGCAGCCCGGGCAGACGAGCACGCTGCCCGACGGCACGACCGTGGAGTTCACCGAGCTGCGCCAGTTCGCCCGGTTCCAGATCAGCTCCTCGCCGCTCGCGGGCCTGCCGCTCGGCGGGGTCGCGGTCGGGCTCGGCGGGCTGATCCTCTCGTTGTTCGTCCGCCCCCGCCGCACGTGGGTGCGTGCCGTCTCGGACGGCTCGCGTACCGTGGTGGAGGCTGCCGCGCTCGACCGCGTCCCGCGCGACGACCTGCCGGACGACCTGACGTCCTTCATCGACCGTCTCCGTGACGAGCTCGAGCCCCAGGAGAAGAAGACCCCATGACCCTCGCCGACTACGCCGAGTTCTCGAACTACGCCGTCGCCTCGGGCACCGTCGTGCTCGCGCTGGCGTTCCTCGCCCACCTGGGTGAGCTGCTCTTCGTCCGCCAGGAGGCCGTCGAGCCTGTCGCCGCAGCGGCCGGTTCCGGCGCGCCCGGGACGGTCGCCGTGGCCCCGCCGGAGGACGACGACGTCCCCCCGCGCAGCGCGGTCCTCAGCCGGGTCGGCGTGGCGCTCACGGTCGTCGCCACCGGTCTGCTGGTCGCCGGTGTCGTGACCCGCGCGCTCGCCTCGCAGCGCGTGCCGTGGGGCAACATGTACGAGTTCGGGCTCACGGGGGTCTCGATCGCCCTGGTCGTGTACCTCGTGCTCGTCCGCATCACGTCGGTGCAGTGGATCGCCCCGCTCGTGACCGGCTTCGGTCTGGCGATCCTCGGACTGGCCTGGTCGGCCTACGTCCCCGCCGGTCCGCTCGTTCCGGCACTGCACTCCTACTGGCTCGTGATCCACGTCGCCGCCGTCATGATCGCCGGTGCGCTGTTCCTCGTGGGCGCCTCGGCGTCGCTGCTCTACCTGCTCAAGGAGCGGGCCGAGAACCGGGGCGCAGTCGGTCCGATCCTGCGCCGCGTGCCGACGATCGCCGCGATGGACCGCCTGGCCTACCGCACGCACGCGGTCGGCTTCGTGCTCTGGACGTTCGGCGCACTGATCGCCGGGCCGATCTGGGCGCACTACGCGTGGGGCCGCTACTGGGGCTGGGACCCCAAGGAGGTCTGGGCCTTCGTCACGTGGGTCGTTTACGCCGGCTACCTGCACGCCCGGGCCACGGCCGGCTGGAAGGGTCGCCGGGCCGCGGTCATCGCCCTGCTCGGCTTCGCGACGTTCCTGTTCAGCTACTACGGCGTCAACATCTTCGTCCCGGGTCTGCACTCGTACGCCAAGTGAGCTGACGTCGCCAGTCTGACGGACCAGCGGCATGGGCCGCAGCAGGTCGGCCAGGCGAGGCGACGACCGCGCTGAGCCCCCACGACCAGGGGGCGGTGAGTTGTCCGCCATCAGCGGTGAGTCATCCACCCTCTGACGCCTCGTACGGTGGAACACTCACCGCCCCTACCGGCGTCCTGGTCCGTGCTGTTGCTCTGCCACCGTTCGATGTCCGACTTTCGGCGGACGCG
Source organism: Aeromicrobium sp. (assembly GCF_023146395.1). GTDB lineage: Bacteria > Actinomycetota > Actinomycetes > Propionibacteriales > Nocardioidaceae > Aeromicrobium. The sequence goes on from NZ_JAGLCD010000012.1 coordinate 66,130, forward strand.
GGCCGGTGCCCCGTGCCGATAGCGTCGGCACCATGGGAGTCCAGATCGAGGTCGACCAGCTGACGATGCGCTACGGCGACGTCACGGCGGTCGACGGCATCAGCTTCACGGTCGCGCCGGGCGAGTTCTTCGGTCTGCTCGGGCCGAACGGGGCGGGCAAGACCACCACGCTCGAGACGATCGAGGGTCTGCGCAGCCCCACCAGTGGCCGCGTGAGCGTCGCGGGCCGCGACCCGGCCCGGCGTGAGCCCGACCTGCAGCGTCGCATCGGGGTGCAGCTGCAGTCGTCGGCGTTCTTCGAACGGCTCACCGCGGTCGAGCAGCTGCAGACGTTCGGCGCGATCTACGGCGTCCCGGCCGCACGGCTCGACGAGCTCCTGGAGCAGGTCGGCCTGACCGAGAAGGCCACGGCCCAGGTCGAGGACCTCTCCGGTGGCCAGAAGCAGCGGCTCTCGATCGCGTGTGCCCTGGTGCATGATCCCGACGTCGTGTTCCTCGACGAGCCCACGGCGGCGCTCGACCCCCAGGCCCGGCGCAACCTGTGGGACGTCCTGCGCGGCATCAACGACTCCGGTCGCACGGTCGTGCTCACGACGCACTACATGGAGGAGGCCGAGGAGCTCTGCGACCGGGTCGCGATCGTCGACCACGGCCGTCTCCTCGAGCTCGACACCCCGGGTGCGCTGATCCGCAAGCTCGACGCCGCGACCCGGATCGGGCTCGCGGCCGAGGCCATCGCGCTGGAGGACGCACGGGGGCTGCCCGGCGCGGAGTCGGTCAGGCTCGACGGCTCGGGTCTGGTCATCCAGACGCGCGAGCCCGCCACGGTCCTGGCCGAGCTCGGACGCCGGGAGGCCCTCGAGGGCCTCAGCGTCAGCAAGGGCACGCTGGAGGACGTCTTCCTCGACCTGACCGGACGGGAGTACCGCGCATGAGCACCGAGACCGAGCCCGAGACGGGCACCAGCACGGCGGCGCCGGACCGGAGCGGTTCCTCCACGGGAGCCGGTGACGCGCGGGCGGCCCGGCCCCTGAAGGCGCTCACCCTCGCGATGTTCAAGGGCTTCGTGCGCGACCGCATGACCCTGTTCTGGGCCATCGCCTTCCCCCTGATGTTCCTGGTGCTGTTCGGCGGCATCTTCACCGACCAGGGTCAGTCGAGGCCGGCCGACGTCATCGTGGTCGGGGACGTCTCGGTCATCGACGACGCACCGACGCAGGCGCGCGAGGCCATCGACCGTGCCATCGCGATCACGCGCGAGGACGATCTCGACGCCGCGCTGGCGAAGGTCCGCGACGGTGACGCCACGGCGGTCGTCACGGAGGAGGGCGGCGAGGTCACGGTGCGCTACTCGGCTGCCGACGCGGTGGCCGGTGCGCAGATCCAGGGGGTCATGCAGGCGATCGTGCAGCAGGCCAACACGGCGGTCTACCAGCAGGCCACGGGCGAGCCGCCGGCCTTCACGTTCACCGCCAGCCAGGTGGAGGACGAGTCCCTCCAGGCCATCCAGTACGTCACGCCGAGCCTGCTCGGCTGGGCCGTCGCGATGAGTGCGACCTTCGGCGCAGCGGCCAATCTCGTGATGTGGCGCAAGAGCGGACTGCTGCGGCGACTCCGGCTCGCCCCGGTTCGCACGAGCTCGGTCGTGCTCGCACGCGTCGGCGTGAGCCTGGTGATCGCGCTCGTGCAGGCGGTCATCTTCATCGGTCTGGGCGTCGGCGCGTTCGGTCTGCAGCTCTCGGGGTGGTGGCCGCTCGTGGTGCCGCTCCTGCTCGCCGGCACGCTGGCCTTCCTCTCGATCGGCATGCTCGCGGGTGCGGTCTCGAAGACCGAGGAGGGTGCCATCGGTCTGGCCAACTTCATCGTGCTGCCGATGGCGTTCCTGTCCGGCTCGTTCTTCCCGCTGGACGGGGCACCTGCGTGGCTCCGTGCGGTCAGCAACGCCCTGCCGCTCAAGCACCTCAACCAGGGCATGCTCGACGTCATGGTGCGCGAACAGGGTCCGTCGGCGATCGTGCTGCCGATCGTGATCCTGCTCGGCTTCGCCGCCGTGTTCGCCACGATCTCGGCGCGCCTGTTCCGCTGGGAGGCGTGACCCCAGGCGCTCAGTCCGGCGGCATCGAGCTCAGATGCCGCGGAGGTAGTCGGGGTCGTCGTCGGGGCCGCGCGGCGGACGCGGACCGCGGCCGGGCCCGGGACGCAGGCGCTTGGTGCCGGCGAAGATCCAGGCCAGCGCTCCGAGCACCGGCACGATCACGATGAGGAGGAGCCACACGGGCTTGGGCAGGAGCTTGACCTGGGAGCGCGGCGTCGCCGCGGCGTCGAAGATGGCGTAGATGACGAGCACGATCGCGACGCCCGCCAGGATGAACTTGCCCATGGCGCACACCGTAGCGAATCGGCCCAGCGATTCGGCCGTTGCGCGCAGGCTGACTACGCTGGCGTCATGTCGCCGTTCTGGACCTACACGCTTGCCCGACTCGGACTCCTCGCCGGCACGTACGCCGTGCTCGCGGGTGTCGGGTTCGGATTCGGCCTGCTGGAGTTCAGCGAGATGACCAACCTGGTCGTCGTGTTCGTCGCGATGGTCGTGTCGTCGGCCCTGGGATTCGTGCTCCTGACCCGCCAGCGCGAGGCGCTCGCGCTGCAGGTCCAGGAGCGGGCGGAGAAGATCTCCGCCCGCATCGAGGAGTCGCGCAGTGCCGAAGACGTCGACTGAGCAGCGGGCCTGGATCGCCGAGGCGGTCCGGGTCGTCGAGGCCGATGCGAATCGCAGCGCCGACACCCACCTGCACGCCGTCGCCCTGCCCACGGCGGGCGTCGATCTCTACCTGAAGGACGAGTCGGTCCACCCGACCGGCAGCCTCAAGCACCGGCTCGCCCGGTCGTTGTTCCTCTACGCGATCTGCAACGGCTGGCTCGGACCCGGCTCGACGGTGGTCGAGGCGTCCAGCGGATCGACGGCCGTCAGCGAGGCGTACTTCGCCCGGCTCCTGGGGTTGCCGTTCGTCGCCGTGATGCCGCGCTCGACGAGCCGGGAGAAGGTCGCGCTGATCGAGTGGCACGGGGGCCGCTGCCACTTCGTGGAGTCCGCTTCCGACACCTACGACGAGGCCCGTCGACTCGCGGCCGAGTGCGGCGGTCACTACATGGACCAGTTCACGTTCGCCGAGCGCGCCACGGACTGGCGGGGCAACAACAACATCGCCGAGTCGATCTTCGAGCAGATGGCGGCCGAGTCCCACCCCGTGCCGACCTGGATCGTGGTCGGCGCCGGCACAGGAGGAACCTCGGCCACGATCGGCCGGTACGTGCGCTACCGCCGCCACGACACGCGGATCCTCGTGGCCGACCCGGAGGGTTCGGCCTTCCACGCCGGGTGGGCTGCCGACTCCTCCGACGTCGTCACGACCACGACGTCACGGATCGAGGGCATCGGCCGCCCGCGCATCGAGCCGTCCTTCGTCGGCGGCGTCATCGACGACATGCTGCAGGTGCCCGACGGGGCCTCGCTCGCGGCGATGGCCTGGACGTCGGCGCGGCTCGGTCGAGAGGTCGGGCCCTCCACCGGCACCAACGTGTGGGCCTCGCTCGTGCTCGCGACGCGCATGGCCGAGGCAGGGGAGTCGGGCAGCATCGTGTCGCTGCTGTGCGACGGGGGCGAGCGCTACCGGGCCAGCCACGCCGACCCCGCCTGGGTCACGGCCCAGGGCATCGACCCCGCCCCGTTCGCGGACCAGCTCGCGACCTACGACGCCACCGGTCGGTTGGCCTGACTCCGTCGTTCTGGGTGAGCGACCAGCGGCCACGGCTCCTCGACGCTGGCGGTGAGCACCCAACCTCACCCGCGGCTCAGAGGGTTGCTGATTCACCGCCCTCTCGGTGCGTCAGGCGAGGCAGAGGCCGACGGTGAGGCCGAGGGCGAAGACGAGCTCGGCGACACCCGTCGACTGGAGCACGGGGATCAGCGCCGGGCCGGTCGCGCCGGAGGTCACGACCCGCACGCCCCGCACGGCGAGCGGCGCGAACAGCAGGGCGAGGAGGGCCCACGGCGTCGCGGTGACGGCGAGGGCGGCGGCCGTCGCGACCGCCACGACCACGAGCACCACGTAGAACCCTCGGGTGCGGGCGTCCCCGAGCAGGACTGCGAGGGTGCGCTTGCCCGCCACGGTGTCGGTCGCGATGTCGCGCAGGTTGTTGGCCACGAGGATCGCGCAGGCCAGGGCGCCGACGCCGACTCCGGCGAGCACGCTGGCCGCCGTGACCTCCTCGACCTGGACGAAGGTCGTGCCCACGACGGCGACGAGCCCGAAGAACAGGAACACGCTGACCTCGCCGAGCGCGCGGTAGCCGTAGGGGGACGGGCCACCGGTGTAGGTCCAGGCCGCGACGAGGGCTGCGGCGCCGATCAGCAGGATCCACCACGTCGTCGTGGCGGCGAGCACGAGCCCGAGCGCACCGCCGAGGGCCAGGAAGCCGAGGGCGGCCGCCTTGACCCGCCTCGCCGGCACGAGGCCGGAACCGACCAGGCGCAGCGGACCCACCCGGTCGTCGTCGGTGCCGCGCACGCCGTCGGAATAGTCGTTGGCGTAGTTGACCCCGATCTGGAGGGCCAGCGACACCCCGAGGGCGAGCAGGGCCTTCCACCAGACGAATCCGTCGGCGAGCACGGCCGCGCCGGTGCCGGCGGCGACCGGGGCGACGGCGGCCGGGAGGGTGCGGGGACGCGCGCCCGCGAGCCACAGGGCGAGTCCGCGGGGCATGGAAGACGTGGGGCCGGCGGTCATGGACGATGAGTCTGCCAGCCTGCCGCTCGGTACGGTGGCGGGGTGGACCGACCGTTTCCGTGGGGCCTGCTCGTCATCGCCGTGCTGCTGGGCTGGGGCACGTTGACGCTCGAGGACGGCTGGGCGCAGTACGGCGGTCTCGCGGCCGTCGTCGTCGTGGCCGGCGCGCTGGCCTACCAGATCACCCAGCGCGACCAGGCCCGCGCGGAGGCGAAGCGGCGTGCGGCCGAGGAGGACGCTGCCGACCCGTGGGACGAGGTCTGACCCCGTGACCGCGTCGCTCCGGCCGGTCTCGGGGACCGTCGACGAGCTCGTGCCGCTGCTGCGCACCTGGATCGAGGGCGACGAGCCCCTGTGGATCCGCACGAGCGGCAGCACGGGGCGCCCCAAGGACGTCGTGCTCTCGCCGAGCGCGGTCAGGGCCTCGGCGACCGCCACGCACGCCCGACTCGGTGGCCCGGGTCAGTGGCTGCTGGCGGTGCCGCCGACCGGCGTCGCCGGGCTGCAGGTCGTCGTCCGGTCGTTGCTGACCGGGATCGAGCCGGTCACCTCGATCGACGCGTACTCGGCCGACCGCCGCTACGCCTCGCTCGTGCCCACCCAGCTGCACCGCCTGCTCGAGGCGGACCGCGCGGGGCCGTGGGCCGAGCTCGACGCCGTGCTGGTCGGAGGCGGACCCGTGCGTCCGTCGCTGGTCGAGCGGGCCGAGGACGCCGGACTCACGGTCGTGCGGACCTACGGCATGTCGGAGACGTGCGGCGGCTGCGTCTACGACGGCTTCCCGCTCGACGGCGTGCGGCTGCGGATCGACGACGGCCAGGTCATGGTGGCCGGCGACGTCCTGTTCGACGGGTACCTGGGTGCGCCCCGCACCGACGAGTGGTTCGCCACGAGCGATCGCGGCGAGCTCGTCGGCGGGGAGCTGAGGGTCCTGGGGCGCATCGACGACGTCGTCCTGAGCGGTGGCGTCAACGTGCCGCTCCCCGCCGTCACGGAGGCGCTGCAGGACGCCGCGGGAGTCGTCGACGCCCTGGCGGTGGGCGTCGACGACGAGGAGTGGGGGCAGCGCGTCGTCGCGCTCGTGGTGCCGGCCGACGCCGTGTGCCTCGACGGTCTCTCTGCCGAGCGGCTCCGCGACGCGGTCGAGGCTGCCGGCCACCCGCGCACGTGGGGTCCGCGCGAGGTCGTGCTGGTCGACGCCGTGCCGATGCTCGCGAACGGCAAGCCCGACCGCATCGCCGCCCGCGCCCTCGCCACCTGAATCTCCGCTCGCGAGAGAGTTTGTGTGTGCACAGGAGAGAGTTTGTTGCGGCGGTGGACCAACAAAGTCACTCGTGACCACCAACAAAGTCTCTCGCGAGCGGTACGTCTCAGTGGGTCCCGGCGGTGGCCTGGGTGACGGCCTCGAGGACGGGCGTGGTGCCGCCCACGAGGTCCCACTGCTGGCGGACCGAGCGGCCGTCGTCGACGACTGCGGCGATCATCGAGGCGACGTCCTCGCGGGGGATCTCACCCCGGGCGACGTCGACGCCGAGCGTGACCTGCCCGGTGCCGGGGTCGTCGGTGAGGCCGCCCGGACGCAGGATCGTCCACGAGAGCGATGAGTTGCGCAGGTGCGCGTCCGCGTCGCGCTTCGCCTCGACGTAGACGCGCCACACGTTCTCGACGTCGTCGCCGAGCGGAGCGTCGACACCGATCGCCGAGACCTGGACGAAGCGCGCGATGCCGAGCGCCTCGGCGGCCTGGGCCGACCGGATCGAGCCTTCGAGGTCGACCGTGCGCTTGCGGGCAGCGTCACCGTCCGGCCCGCCGCCGGCGGCGAAGACGACCGCGTCGGCACCCTCGAGCGCGGCCTGCAACGCCTCGTCGTCGTCGTTCTCGATGTCGAACAACCGGGTCTCGACCCCCGCCTGCTCGAGCTCGTCGGCCTGCTCCTGGCGGCGGACGAGCGCGCGCGGCTGGTGGCCGGCATGGATGAGCTTGGGATGAAGGAGGCGAGCGATCTGGCCCGCCCCTCCGACGACTGCGATGGTGGCCATGTCTCGAGCCTACGGTCGCTCGGGTGACTAGGCTCCCTGAGTGTGACGTCCTCTGCGACACCGATCGTGTTCTCGCTGCCGCTGCGCGACCGCTTCCGCGGCATCACGCGGCGTGAGGGGGTCCTGATCGTGGGCCCGGCCGGCTGGGGCGAGTTCGCACCGTTCCTGGAGTACGGCGACGCCGAGGCCCGCTCCTGGTGGGCTGCGGCGGAGGAGGCGGCCACACTCGGGTGGCCCGCACCCGTGCGCGAGCAGGTGCCCGTCAACTGCATCGTCCCGGCCGTCACGGCCGAGCGGGCCGCGGAGATCGTGCGGGCGTCGGGGTGCCGGACTGCCAAGGTCAAGGTTGCCGAGCAGGGCCAGGGCCTGGCCGACGACCTCGCCCGCGTCGCGGCGGTCCGCGAGGCGCTGGGCCCGGAGGGTCGTGTCCGCGTCGACGCGAACGGGGGATGGAGCGCTGCCGAGGCCGTGGCCGCCGTCCGCGCGCTCGACGCCGAGGTCGGGCTCGAGTACGTCGAGCAGCCCTGCCAGCGGGTCGAGGACCTCGCCCGCGTCCGGCGGGAGACCGACGTGCTCGTCGCGGCCGATGAGTCGATCCGCAAGGCCGACGACCCCTATCGCGTGGCCGAGCTCGAGGCCGCCGACATCGCGGTCCTGAAGGTCGCCCCGTTGGGCGGCGTGCGGGCCTGCCTGACGATCGCGGAGCAGATCGGTCTGCCGATCGTGGTCTCCAGTGCGGTCGACTCCTCCGTGGGCCTGGCTGCGGGGCTCGCGCTCGCTGCCGCGCTGCCCGAGCTGCCCTACGCCTGCGGGCTGGGCACCCAGGCGCTGCTCGAGAACGATGTCGTCGCGGACCCGCTCGCGCCGGTCGACGGGCTGCTCTCGGTGCGCCGCCCCGTCCCCGACCTGGAGCGCCTGCGTGCCGTCCGGGCCGATGACGAGCGCACGGCCTGGTGGCTCGACCGGGTCGCCCGGGTCGCGCCGCTCGCGGGACGGCCGGCATGAGTGCCGCTCCGGAGTCGGTGGAGACCGCCCGCCTGCTCGTCGAGCGCCTCCTGGGGCTCGGCGCGACCGAGGCGGTGCTGGCCCCGGGGTCGCGGTCAGGACCCCTGGCGCTGGCCCTGCACGCGGCCGATGCGCAGGGGCTGATGCGGTTGCACGTCCGGGTCGACGAGCGGGAGGCCGGGTTCCTCGCGCTGGGGATGTCGAAGGTCACGGGGCTGCCGGTGCCGGTCGTCACGACGTCGGGCACGGCGGTGGCCAATCTTCACCCGGCGATGCTCGAGGCCTGGCACACCGGCGCGCGGGTCGTCGCCGTCACGGCCGACCGGCCGGCGCGCATGCGCGGCACGGGCGCCAGCCAGACCACCGACCAGCGCGAGATCTTCCCCCGGGTGAGGTTCGTCGACACGGTCGAGGGGCTCCGGCCGAGCGCCGGACCCGTGCACCTCAACCTCGAGCTCGACGAGCCCCTGATCGAGAATCGCTCGTGGTACTTCGAGGTGGAGCGGTGCGTGCCGCCGGTCCCGATGCCGATGCCGGGAGAGCAATTGGCCCCGGGGCCGCGGACGGTCGTGGTCGCCGGCGACGGCGCCGGTCCCGAGGCTCGCCGCATCGCCGACTCCGGAGGGTGGCCGCTGCTGGCCGAGCCCAGCTCCGGCGCCCGCGACGAGCACGCGATCGGCGCCTACCGGCTGATCCTGGCCGGCCACCCCGTCGCCGACCGGATCGAGCGGGTCGTGTGCCTCGGCCACCCCACGTTGTCACGGCCCGTGACCTCGCTGCTGCTGCGCGACGACATCGAGGTGGTCCACGTGGGCGGGCGCCACACCTTCCCGGGTCCGGCGGGACCGAACGTCCGGTTCGTCGATCGGGTCGACGTCGACGAGGCCGACGACACCGACTGGTTCCCCGCGTGGGTCGAGGCGGACCGGGTCGCCGGCGCGGCGATCGAGGACCTCGCGCCGGCGGCCCACCGGCTCGCTGGCGCCGTGTGGCGGGCGAGCGCCGGCGGCGTCCTCGTGGTGGGTTCGTCGTCGGTGGTCCGTGACCTCGACCTGCTGCCCCCCGGGCCGGCCCCCGACCTGGTCGTGGCGAACCGGGGCCTGGCCGGCATCGACGGCATGCTCTCGACCGCCGCGGGCGTCGCCCTCGCGGCCGGGCGACCCGCCACGGCGTTCGTCGGCGACCTGACCTTCCTGCACGGGGCGAACGGACTCCTGATCGGACCCGCCGAGCCTCGCCCCGACCTGCGCGTGGTCGTCGCGTCCGACGACGGCGGTGCGATCTTCTCACTGCTCGAGCAGGGCGCCCCGCCCTTCGCCGACGCGTTCGAGCGGATCTACGGCACGCCCACCGGGGCCGACCTCGCGGCGCTGTGCCGGGCCCACGGGGTGGCCCACGAGATCGTGGCGGTCGACGACCTCGCCCGGGCACTCACCGTGGCGCCCCGCGGGCTCTCGGTCGTCGAGGTGCCGCTCGACCGGTCGACGCGCCGAGCCGACGCCGCGGCCCTCTCCGCGGCCGCCGTCGCCGCATTCTGACAGCGACACTGGCACGGTCAACCGACCGGGAGTACGGTGGTGGCGTGGGTCACAATTCCGAGGTCTTCGACTACGTCATCATCGGGTCCGGAAGCGCGGGCGGCGTCATCGCCGCCCGGCTCAGCGAGGACCCGCAGGTCCGGGTGCTGCTGCTCGAGGCAGGGCCCATGGACGACGACGACATGATCCACCTGCCGGCCGGCTTCTCGACCCTGTTCCGCACCAAGTGGGACTGGGCCTACCGCACGACGCCGCAGAAGATGCTCTCCGGGCGTCGCTCCGACTGGCCCCGGATGAAGGCCCTCGGCGGCTGCACGTCGATGAACGCGATGATCTACATCCGCGGCAACCGGGCCGACTACGACGAGTGGCGCGACGTCCATGGCGCCGACGGCTGGGGCTACGACGACGTCCTGCCGTACTTCAAGCGCTCCGAGGGCAACCAGCGCCTCGGAGGCGAGTACCACGGGTCCGACGGGCCTCTCTGGGTCGAGGACCGCCGGTACAACCACGAGCTGACGCACGCCTTCGTCGACTCCGCGGTCGCCTCGGGACTCAAGCCCACCGACGACTTCAACGGTGCCGAGCAGGAGGGCGCCGGCCTCTACCAGGTCACGTGCCGCAAGGGTCGACGCTGGTCGGTCGCCGACGCCTTCATCCGTCCCGCGATGGACCGCCCGAACCTCACGGTGCGCACCGAGGCGTTCGTCACCAAGATCGAGCTCGACGGCACGCGCGCCACGGGGGTCACGTATCGCCGCCACGGGGTCACCGAGACGGTCAGCGCCGAGGGCGAGATCGTCCTGTCGGGCGGGGCGGTCAACAGCCCCCAGCTGCTGATGCTGTCGGGCATCGGGCCGGGTGCGCAGCTGCGCGAGCATGGCATCGACGTCGTCGTGGACTCCCCGGAGGTCGGCCGCAACCTGCAGGACCACCCCATCACGGCCGTGCTGTTCGACACCAAGAACACGTCCGACCTGGCCGAGAGCCTGAACCTGGTGAACCTGCTGAAGGCGCAGAAGCTCGGCCGTGGTCCGCTGAGCTCGAACGTCGCCGAGTCGGGGGCCTTTCTCAAGTCCAGCGACGACCAGCCGGCGCCCGACCTGCAGCTGCACGTGCTGCCCACGGGCTTCTGGGACAACGGCCTCCACGAGGTCACCAAGCGCGGACTCGTCATCGCGCCCACCCTCGTGCGGGTCGAGAGCGTCGGCCAGATCACGCTCCGCTCGGCCGACCCCACCTGGCACCCCGAGATCGATCCGGCCTACTACTCCGAGCCGTCCGACCTGGACCGCATCCTCGTCGGCATGCGCACGGCCTTCGAGATCGCGTCCACCGGGCCGCTCACCCGCTACGTCGACCGCCCCTGGACGCCGAGCAGCTGGAACCCCACCGACGACGAGATCATCGCGACGATCTCGCGGCTGGGCCAGACCGTGTACCACCCGGTAGGCACGTGCTCGCTGGGCAAGGTCGTCGACGCCGACCTGCGCGTCATGGGCGTCGAGGGCCTGCGGGTGGCCGACGCCTCCGTGATGCCCCGCGTCCCGCGCGGCAACACCAACGCCCCGACCATCATGATCGGCGAGAAGGCCGCCGATCTCATCAAGGAGTCACGATGAGTGTTTCGCCCTCTGGTCCCGAGCTGTCCGGCCCGCTGTTCGGCGCGGGCGAGCCCCCGATCTCCTCGCTGCCGGTCCGCGAGGGCCCCACGTTCGAGTCGCTCGACCCCCGCACCGGCGACGTCGTCGGTGAGCACGCGATCCACAGTGCCGAAGAGGTCGAGGCGGCTGTCGAGCGGTCGCGCCTGGCCGCGATCTGGTGGCGCGACATCGGCTTCGATGGCCGCAAGGAGTTCCTGCTGCAGTGGCGCAGCGTCATCACCCGGCGCCTCGCCCAGATCTCGCACCTGGTGCACCTCGAGACGGGCAAGCCGCACGGCGACGCCCAGCTCGAGATCGGGCTCGCGATCGACCACGTGAACTGGGCGGCCAAGAACGCCAAGAAGGTCCTGGGGCCGTCGTCGGTCTCCTCCGGAGTCTTCGCGATCAACCACGCCTCGTCGGTGCGCTACAACCCGCTCGGCGTGATCGGGGTCATCGGACCGTGGAACTACCCGGTCTTCACCCCGCTCGGCTCGATCACGTACGCGCTGGCGGCCGGCAACGGCGTCGTGTTCAAGCCCAGTGAGTACACGCCGGGGGTCGGCCGCTGGCTCGTCGACACGTTCACCGAGGTTGTCGGTGGTCGCCCGGTCCTGCAGCTCGTCACGGGCTACGGCGAGACCGGTGCGGCGCTGTGTCGCGCGGGCGTCGACAAGGTCGCGTTCACGGGCTCGGCCAACACCGGCAAGCGCGTCATGTCCGCGTGCGCCGAGAACCTCGTGCCGGTCGTGATCGAGGCGGGCGGCAAGGACTCGGTCATCGTCGACGAGGATGCCGACCTGGCCGCGGCCGCCGAGGGTGTGCTCTGGTCGGGCATGTCCAACGCGGGGCAGACCTGCATCGGCGCCGAGCGCGTGTACGTGCACCGGGCGGTCTTCGAGCCGTTCATGACCGAGCTGCTCGAGCAGGCTCGCGCCGTCACGGCGCATGCCGCGCCCGACTCGCTGATCGGGCCCATCACGATGCCCTCGCAGCTCGACGTCATCCAGCGCCACATCGACGACGCGATCGCCAAGGGGGGCCGCGTGGTCCTCGGTGGCTCGGACGCGGTCGGCGACCGTTTCGTGCAGCCCACGATCATCACGCACGTGCCGGAGGACTCCCAGGCCGTCACGGAGGAGACCTTCGGGCCCACGCTCGTGGTCAACCCGGTCGACGACATGGATGAGGCGGTGCAGCTCACGAACGCCACGGCGTACGGCCTCGCGGGCTCGGTCTACGGCAAGCGGCGGGCGGTCAGCATCGCGGAGCGGATCCGCTCGGGCATGACCTCGATCAATGCCGTCGCGATGTTCGCCGGCGTCCCGTCGCTGCCGTTCGGCGGTGTCGGTGACTCCGGGTTCGGACGCATCCACGGCGCCGACGGTCTGCGCGAGTTCACGTACGCCAAGTCCATCACGCGTCAACGGTTCAAGCCGCTCCTGAACCTGACCTCGATGCAGCGCGACGAGAAGACCGACAAGAACGCGGCCATGTTGATCAACCTGCTCTACGGCGGTCGCAAGACGCTGCGCTGACCCGGTCCGCGGGCGGCCCCGGGCCCGGCGGGCGACGAGAGTTGCCCGTCGGGTCACGTGTCGTTCACCGGCCGCCTGGCGGTGGGCCGCGTGTCGCCCCGTAGCCTGCAGGGGTGACGAGGCGGATCATCCACCGGCGGTTTGTCGCCCTCGGTGACTCCTTCACCGAGGGAATGGGCGACCCCGATCCCCAGCGACCCAACGGTGTGCGCGGGTGGGCCGACCGGGTCGCCGAGCAGATGTCGGCCGTGACGCCGGGCGTGCAGTACGCCAACCTCGCGATCCGCGGCAAGCGCCTCGAGCAGATCGTCGCGGAGCAGCTCGGGCCGGCGCTCGCGCTGCGCCCCGACCTCGTCGCGATGTTCGCCGGGGTCAACGACCTGATGCACCTGCGGGTCCGCATGGACGAGCTCATGGCGGTCTACGAGGACGTCGTCGTCACGGTCCGCGCCACGGGTGCTCGAGTGCTGCTGTTCACGATCAGCGACCCCGAGCCGGTGTGGATCTTCCGTCCCTTCCGGGGGCGCATCGCAATCTACAACGAGCTCGTCCGGCGGATCGCGCGTCGCCACGGTGCCACCGTCGTCGACCTCTGGGACGTGCTCGATCTGGGTGACCGCCGGTTGTGGGGCGACGATCGTCTGCACCTGGCCGCGCCGGGGCACGAGATCGTGGCTGGTGCGGTCTGCGAGGCGATCGGCCTCGGGCCCATGGTGCCGGCCGAGCCGTCGTCGGTGCTCGCTCCGCGCGGGCGCCGGCACCGACTGGCGTGGTTGGCCCGGCACGCGTTCCCGTGGTTCGTGCGCCGTCTGCGCGGGCGGTCGCTCGGCGACGGCCTCTCGCCGCGGTACCCCGCCCTGACGCCGCCGGTGCTCTCGGGTGCCCCGGTCGTCGGGGCCGAGGTGGCGTCTAGCCTTGCCGGATGCGATTCCGCCGCTACGTCGCCCTCGGCGACTCCTTCACCGAAGGCGTCGGCGACGCCGACCCCACCCGCCCCAACGGGGTACACGGATGGGCCGACCGATGTGCCGCCGCCCTCGCGCAGCACGATCCCGAGCTGACTTACGCGAACCTCGCGATCCGCGGCCGCAAGATGCGGTCGATCCTGGCCGAACAGGTCGCGCCGGCCCTGGCACTGGAGCCGGATCTCGTGTCGGTCTACGCGGGCGCGAACGACGTGCTGCGGCCCCGGATCGACATCGACGCCCTCGTGGCGGAGTACGACACCGCCGTGGCGCGACTCTCGGAGCAGGCGCACGTCGTGATGTTCACGGCGTACGACCCGGGTGAGTCGCCGGTGTTCGCGTTCCTGCGCGGCCGGTTCGCGATCTACAACGAGCTCGTGCGCGAGGTCGCGGAGCGGCACGGGGCCACGTTGGTCGACTTCTGGCGTCTGCGGGAGTATCGCGACGACCGGTACTGGGACGTCGATCGCCTGCACATGTCACGGGCTGGCCACGAGCGCATGGCGGCCGCGGTGCTCGACGCGCTCGGCGTCGAGCACGACCTCCGGCCGCCGGTGCTGCCGCCGCCCCCGCCGCTGACGCCGGCGGAGCGCCGCTCGGCCCATCTCGCCTGGGCCCGCGAGCACGCCGGCCCGTGGGTCGGTCGTCGCCTCCGCGGCACCTCCTCCGGCGACACCCTCACCCCCCGGTGGCCCACCCCCGTCACCCCCACCTGAGTAACGCTCGCGAGAGACTTTGTTGGTGGCCACGAGAGAGTTTGTTGGTGGTCAGGAGAGACTTCGTGCCAACGACGTCTCTCGCCGGTACCAACAATCTCTCTCGCGAGCGGAACTTCAGTCGCGGGGGGAGAGGGCCGCGCGGACCGGGATGAGCTTGGCGTCGGACTCCGCGAGCTCGTCGGCGGGCACCGAGCCGGCGACGATGCCGCAGCCGGCGAAGAGTCGGGCCGAGCGGGCGTCCGGGGCCAGCTCGGCCGAGCGCAGCCCGATGCCCCACTCGCCGTCGCCGTTGCCGTCGATCCAGCCGACCGGACCGGCGTAGCGCCCGCGGTCGAGCCCCTCGATCTGCGCGATCAGCTCGACCGCGTCGGCCGTGGGAGTGCCGCCGACCGCGGCCGACGGGTGGAGGTCGGCCACGACCGAGAGCACCGACGTGCCCGCGGGGACCACCCCGGCGACGTCGGTGGCGAGGTGCATGACGTTGGGCAGGTGCAGCACGAAGGGTGACTCCGAGCGCTGCACCGCCGAGCAGTGGGTGTGGAGTGCGTCGGCGACCGACCGCACGGCGTACTCGTGCTCCTCGAGGTCCTTGCTGGACCGCGCGAGCGATCCAGCCAGGGCCGCGTCGTGCGCGTCGTCACCCGTGCGGCGGATCGTGCCGGCGAGCACCCGCGAGGTCACGAGGCCGCGATCAAGCCGCACGAGCATCTCCGGAGTCGAGCCGAAGAAGCCGTCGACGTGGAACGTCCAGCAGGCCGGGTAGTCGCGGGCGAGCCGGCTCAGCGGCCAGCGGACGTCGAGCGGTCGCTCGAACTCGGCGCGGCTGGCTCGCGCGAGCACGACCTTGTCCAGCTCGTCGGCGTCGATGCGCCGGACCGCCGCGCCGACGGCATCGGTCCAGGCGTCGACGTCGCCGTCGTCGAAGGTGACCGCTCCGGGCCGCTGGGGGCGGTCGCCGGGGTGCAGGTCGGGGACGGGAGCCAGGGCCGTGCCGATCGTGGAGACCCAGGCGCGCCCGTCCCGGCGGCCCACGACGACCTCCGGCACGGTCAGGTGGGCGGCCCCGTCGGCGGCGAAGTCGAACGTGCCGAACGCCACGAGCCCCGAGCCCGGCGCCTCGAGGTCGTCCCGCACGACGGCCTGGTGGCGCACGGTGTCCCACCAGCGCGAGGCCTCGTCGAACCGATCGGCACCGGTGACGTCGAAGCTCGCCGCCCGGCCCCAGCCCACGAGGCCGTCGCCATCGTGCACCCAGGCGAGGAAGTCGCGCTCGGGCACGAGGTCCAGGAGGTCGTCGACCTCGACCTGGTGGGTGCGAACCAGCAGGCGCACGGGGGCGTCCGAGGCAGCGGGTTCGGCGGGGTTGGTCACGACGATCCACGATACCCGTGGGAGAGTGATCCGGTGAGTCGAGCCGACCTGGACAAGGACCCCCGCGAGGTCGCGAGCATGTTCGACCAGGTCGCCGCGCGGTACGACCTCACCAACGACGTGCTGTCGCTCGGACAGGACCGGCGCTGGCGTCGCGCCGTCGTTGCCCTCGTCGACCCGCAGCCGGGTGAGCGGGTCCTCGACCTCGCAGCCGGCACCGGCACCTCGTCTGAACCCTTCGCGGCAGCGGGTGCGCACGTCGTGCCGTGCGACTTCTCGCTTGGCATGCTGCGGGTCGGCAAGCGGCAGTTCCCCGACCTGCCGTTCACGGCGGGCGACGGCATGCGGCTGCCCTTCGCCGACGACTCCTTCGACGCCGTCACGATCTCGTTCGGTCTGCGCAACATCCACGACCCGGTCGAGGGCCTGCGCGAGCTGCTGCGGGTCACCCGGCCGGGCGGGCGCATCGTGGTGTGCGAGTTCAGCACGCCCACGTGGGCGCCGTTCCGCGGGCTCTACGTCAACTACCTGATGCGGGCCCTGCCGCCGGTCGCCCGGGCCGTGTCGTCGAATCCCGACTCGTACGTCTACCTCGCCGAGTCCATCCGTGCGTGGCCCGACCAGAAGGGGCTCGCGCTGCGGTTCGTCGAGGCGGGCTGGGGGCGAGTCGAGTGGCA
Source organism: Aeromicrobium sp. (assembly GCF_023146395.1). Classification (GTDB taxonomy): domain Bacteria; phylum Actinomycetota; class Actinomycetes; order Propionibacteriales; family Nocardioidaceae; genus Aeromicrobium. The sequence continues at coordinate 82,412 of NZ_JAGLCD010000012.1, forward strand.
CAACCTCACCGGCGGCATCGTCGTCCTGCACCACTCCGTCAAGCCGGGCTGACGGCCAACAAAGTCGCTCGCGACCACCAACAAGGTCGCTCCTGACCACCAACAAAGTCTCTCGCGAGCGGAACCTCGAGGGTGTGGCGGAACCTAGAGGGTCGTGAGGAAGGCGTCGGCGGCCGTCTGGCTCCGGAGGTGGACCAGGGCGAGGTCGGGATGGCTGAGCTGAGCCTCGGGGACGAGCGTGCGGTAGTCGTGGCGGGTGCGCCAGGCCCACCGGATGATGTGGTTCGGCTCGGTGACGATGGTGCGCAACGGAGGCTCGACGTTGCCGGCCCACAGCTCGGTGCGGTGGCGCACGCGTCCGACGGTGCGCCGGGTCAGGCGCGTCATCGTGACCCGCAGCGGCAGGTCGAGCCAGACCAGCAGCTGCGCGCGGGCCGCCAGCACAGGACGAGCCTGCGGGTACTGCCACTCGGTGACCCAGGCGTCGGACTCGGCCAGCGCGAGCACCTCGGCGTCGAACTCGGGTCGCGGTGTCCAGGCGGGGCCGTGGTGGAGCGCGTCGAGCTCGGTGTAGGGAAGGTCCGCGGCATCGGCGATACGCCGGGCCAGGGTGGACTTGCCGGCGCCCGGGCGCCCCGCGACGAGAACCCGTCGGACGGGGCTTTCCGGACCGGGGTGCACGGGTCCATCCTGCCGCAGCCGGACCCCGCCGGCGGACCCCGCGACACGCTTAGTGTGACCTAAGTTACAAGGGACCCCCAGGCGGGCGTAGCGTGTGCTTCGACGTGGATGTGACCCGGTTCACAGCCCGTCGATCATCCGACCGAATGCCCTGCGGGAGGTGCGATGGACGCCTACACCCCGGTCCTGGTGCTGGGCGCGCTCGCCGCGGGCTTTGCCGTGTTCAGCATCGCGATCGCGCCGCTCACCGGCCCGCGCCGGTACAACCGCGCCAAGCTCGACCGGTACGAGTCGGGCATCTCGCCGAGCCCCCTGCCCGACGGTGGCGGCAAGGTCAGCGTCAAGTACTTCTTCACCGCGATGATGTTCATCGTCTTCGACATCGAGATCGTCTTCCTGTACCCGTTCGCGGTCGCCTTCGACCAGCTCACGTGGTTCGCGGTCCTCGCGGTGCTGCTCTTCCTCGTCAACCTCACGATCGTCTACGCCTACGAGTGGCGTCGCGGTGGAATGGAGTGGACCTGATGGGTCTGGAGGAGAAGCTCCCCAGCGGAGTCCTGCTGTCGACCGTCGAAGGCCTCGCGGGCTACATGCGCAAGGCCTCGTTCTGGCCGGCCACGTTCGGCCTGGCGTGCTGCGCGATCGAGATGATGACGTTCGGTGCGCCGCGGTTCGACTCGTCACGTTTCGGCATGGAGGTCTTCCGGCCCAGCCCCCGTCAGGCCGACCTGATGATCGTGGCGGGCCGGGTCAGCAACAAGATGGCGCCCGTCCTGCGGCAGATCTACGACCAGATGGCCGAGCCGAAGTACGTGCTGGCGATGGGCGTGTGCGCGAGCTCGGGCGGCATGTTCAACAACTACGCGATCGTGCAGGGGGTCGACCACGTCGTGCCGGTCGACATGTACCTCCCGGGCTGCCCGCCGCGTCCGGAGATGCTGATCGACGCCGTGCTCAAGCTGCACGACAAGATCCAGCACACCAAGCTCGGCGTGAACCGCGAGAACGAGATCACCGAGCTCGAGACCGTCGCGCTGTCCGCCACCCCGACCCTGGCGCAGAAGGGCTTGCTGAGGTGACCGACGAGACGGCCACGCCCGGCTCGGTGCCGGGGGACGACGTCGTGCCCAGCGACGCCCAGCAGCTCGAGGTCATCGGGGTGCGCGAAGGCGCCTTCGGGGTCTCCGGTTCCGGTGACACCAGCGGCTTCGGTGGCCTGACCCGTCCGGTCGTGATGCCGCCGGCGAGCACGGCGCCGTTCGGGGGCTGGTTCGACGAGGTCGCCGAGCACCTGGTCGACGGAGTGGGGGAGGCCGGGACCGGCGGCGCGATCGAGAAGGTCGTGGTCGACCGCGGCGAGATCACGTTCCACGTCCGCCGCGAGCTGCTCGTCGAGACCGCACGACACCTGCGCGACGACCCGACTCTGCGCTTCGAGCTGTGCTCGTCGCTGTCGGCCGTGCACTACCCGGGCGAGGTCGGCCGCGAGCTGCACGTCGTGATCCACCTGACCTCGATGAGCTTCCGGCGTCGGATCCGCGTCGAGGTCTCGGTCGCCGACGCCGATCCGCACCTGCCGAGCATCGTGGGCGTGTACCCGACGGCGGACTGGCACGAGCGTGAGGCGTGGGACATGTTCGGCATCGTCTTCGACGGCCACCCGGGCCTGACCCGCATCCTGATGCCGGACGACTGGCCCGGGCACCCGCAGCGCAAGGACTACCCCCTGGGCGGCATCCCGGTCGAGTACAAGGGTGCGACGATCCCGGCCCCCGACGAGCGCCGGAGGTACAGCTGATGACGACCACGAACGACCCGTACGCGGGCACGACCGAGTCGGCCGACGGACCCGTCTTCACCGTGACCGGTCAGGACTGGGACACGATCGACCCGTCCCTGGCCGACGGCGACCACATCGTCGTCAACATGGGCCCGCAGCACCCGTCGACCCACGGCGTGCTCCGCCTCGTGCTCGAGATCGACGGCGAGTCCGTCACCGACGCGCGCGCCGGCATCGGCTACCTGCACACGGGCATCGAGAAGAACATGGAGTACCGCACGTGGACGCAGGGCGTCACGTTCTGCACCCGCATGGACTACGTGGCGCCCTTCTCCAACGAGGCGGCGTACGTCGCGGCGGTCGAGCGGCTGCTGCAGATCGAGGACCAGGTGCCCCAGCGGGCGCAGGACATCCGCATCCTGATGCTCGAGCTCAATCGCATCAGCTCCCACCTGGTGTGCATCGCCACGGGCGGCATGGAGATCGGCGCACTGACCGTCATGACGTGCGGCTTCCGCGACCGTGAGCTGATCCTGGACTGCTTCGAGGCGATCAGCGGCCTGCGCATGAACCACGCGTACTTCCGGCCCGGCGGCGTCGCGCTCGACCTGCCCGACGACGGACTCCAGCGGGTCCGCGACACCGTGGCGGTGCTGCGCAAGCGCCTGCCGGAGTATGCCGCGCTGTGCAACGCCAACCCGATCTTCAAGCGCCGGCTCAAGGGAGTCGGCCACCTCGAGCTCTCCGGCTGCCTCGCGCTCGGCCTGACCGGTCCGGTGCTGCGCGCCACCGGCTACGACTGGGACCTGCGGCGCACCCAGCCCTACTGGGGCTACGACACGTACGACTTCGACGTCGTCACGTGGGACGAGCCCGACGCCTACGGTCGCTTCCGCGTCCGCCTCGACGAGATGTGGGAGTCGCTGCGCATCGTGGAGCAGTGCCTCGCCCGCCTGGCTGACTCCCAGGGTGAGCCGACCATGGTCGCCGACCGCAAGATCGCCTGGCCCTCGCAGCTCTCGGTCGGCGCCGACGGCCAGGGCAACTCCGCCGAGCACATCGCCCACATCATGGGCGAGTCGATGGAGGCCCTGATCCACCACTTCAAGCTCGTGACGGAAGGCTTCCGGGTGCCGCCCGGACAGGTCTACACCGCGGTCGAGTCGCCGCGCGGCGAGATCGGCTGCCACGCGGTCTCCGACGGCGGCACCCGCCCGTACCGCGTGCACTTCCGCGATCCCTCGTTCGTCAACCTGCAGGGCACCTCGATCATGAGCGAGGGCAGCATGATCTCCGACGTCATCGTCGCCGTCGCCAGCATCGACCCCGTCATGGGCGGTGTCGACCGATGAGCCTGCTCGCTTCGCATCGCAGTCTCACCGGCCGCCTCGCGGCTTCGCCGCGCCGTGCTTCGCACGGACCGCTGCCTCGCTTCGCTCGGCCGATGGTGGCGGCCAGTGGTGGCGGCCCGCTGGAAGCGTTGCCGCGCTTCGCGCGGACCACTGCCTCGCTTCGCTCGGCCCTCGGATCCTCCGGGGGTTGCTCATGAGCGTCTTCGATGAGGCGACGGTGGGGGAGCTGCGGGAGCTGATGGGGCGGTACCCGCAGGCGCGGTCGGCGCTGCTGCCGATGCTGCACCTCCTGCAGTCGGTCGAGGGTCACGTGTCCACCGCCGGCATCGAGCTGTGCGCCGAGCTGCTGGACCTGAGCGCAGCGGAGGTGTCAGGTGTTGCGACGTTCTACACGATGTACAAGCGCCGCCCGATGGGCACGCACCACGTGGGGGTCTGTACCAACACGCTGTGCGCCGTGATGGGTGGCGACGCGATCTTCGAGCGGCTCAGCGACCACCTCGGCGTGGGGCACGACGAGACCACGGAGGACGGCCAGGTCACGCTCGAGCGCGTCGAGTGCAACGCCGCGTGCGACTTCGCACCGGTCATGATGGTCAACTGGGAGTTTTTCGACCGCCAGGACCCCGCGAGCGCGGTCGAGCTGGTCGACCGCCTGCGTGACGGCGAGCAGGTGGCCTCGCCACGGGGCGCCGAGATCACCTCCTGGCGCGAGGCCGAGCGGGTGCTCGCCGGCTTCGAGGACGGGCGCGTCGACGAGGGCCCGGCCGCGGGTGACGCCTCGCTCGTCGGCCTCGAGATCGCGAACGAGCGCGGCTGGTCGGCGCCGGTCGCCGACTCCGCCGCGTCCGCGGCACAGGAGTCGAAGGGCGAGGCCGTCGCCGAGGCTGACACCCAGCGAGCCGAGTCGGAGACCGTGGCCGAGGAGTCCGGGGCCGACGTCGAGGGGGGCGCGGGAGATCGGCAGGAAGCCTCCGGCGGGGGTTCCGAGCCGCAGGCGGAAGGGAAGGCCGATGACTGACGTGCTGACACCCGTGCTGAGCGCGGGCTGGGCCGACGACCGGGCCTGGACGCTCGACGCCTACACCCGGCGCGGGGGCTACCGCGCCCTCGCGAAGGCCCTCACGACGACCCCGGCCGAGCTCATCGACCTCGTCAAGGAGTCGGGTCTGCGCGGTCGCGGCGGGGCCGGCTTCCCCACCGGCATGAAGTGGTCGTTCATCCCGAAGGACAACCCCAATCCCACGTACCTCGTGGTCAACGCCGACGAGTCCGAGCCGGGCACCTGCAAGGACATCCCGCTCATGATGGCCAGCCCGCACACGCTCGTGGAAGGCGTCATCATCGCCTCGCGTGCGATCGAGGCCGAGCGGGCCTTCATCTACGTGCGTGGCGAGGTGCTGCACGTCGTGCGCCGCCTCCGGGCGGCCGTGCGCGAGGCGTACGAGGCCGGTCACCTCGGCCGCGACATCGGCGGCTCGGGCATGAACCTCGACGTCGTGGTGCACGCCGGTGCCGGCGCCTACATCTGCGGCGAGGAGACCGCGCTGCTGGACTCGCTCGAGGGGCGGCGCGGTCAGCCGCGTCTGCGGCCCCCGTTCCCCGCCGTCGCGGGCCTGTACGCCTCGCCGACCGTCATCAACAACGTCGAGTCGATCGCCTCGGTGCCGGCCATCGTCGAGCACGGGATCGAGTGGTTCGGCTCGATGGGCACCGAGAAGAGCAAGGGCTTCACGCTCTACTCGCTCTCGGGGCACGTCAAGCGGCCGGGCCAGTACGAGGCGCCGCTCGGCATCACCCTGCGCGAGCTGCTGGAGCTCGGCGGCGGCATGCGCCCCAGTCCTGACGGCACTGACGCGGAGCTGAAGTTCTGGACCCCGGGCGGGTCCTCCACCCCGATCCTCACGGCCGAGCACCTCGACGTGCCGCTCGACTACGAGGGCGTGGGCGCCGCCGGGTCGATGCTCGGCACGAAGGCGCTCCAGGTCTTCGACCAGACCACGTCGGTCGTGCGCTGCGTGCTGCGCTGGACCGAGTTCTACAAGCACGAGTCGTGCGGCAAGTGCACCCCGTGCCGCGAGGGCACGTGGTGGCTCGTGCAGGTGCTGCGCCGCCTCGACTCCGGCCAGGGCCGCGCGGGCGACATCGAGCTGCTGCAGGAGCTGTGCGGCAACATCCTCGGCCGGTCCTTCTGCGCCCTCGGCGACGGCGCCACGAGCCCCATCACCTCGGCGATCCAGTACTTCCGCGACGAGTTCGAGTCCGGCATGCACACCCCGTCGGCCGAGCTCTTCCCGCCGGTCGCGTCGACCCTCTTCGCTACGGAGGCCACGGCATGACCCGCATCACCGCTGGTCGAGCTCGTCCCGAGGGACGAGGGACGAGTATCGAGACCATCCAGCACCTGACCGGGTCTCGACACACCGGCTCAAGCCTCGCCAGTGCTCGGCCAGCGGCAAGCCCGGGGGAGGAGATCCGATGACCATCGAGGCCAACCACGAGACCCAGGCCCCGGTCGAGCTCGTGACGCTCACGATCGACGACGTCAGCGTCAGCGTCCCGAAGGGCACGCTCGTGATCCGCGCGGCCGAGGTCGTCGGCATCGAGATCCCGCGCTTCTGCGACCACCCGCTGCTCGAGCCGGTGGGCGCGTGCCGCCAGTGCCTGGTCGACATCCCGGACGCCGGCAACGGTCGCGGCTTCCCCAAGCCGCAGGCCTCCTGCACGATCGAGGCGGCGCCCGGCATGGTCGTGCGCACCCACCTCACGTCCGACGTCGCCGCCACGGCGCAGCGCGGGAACATGGAGTTCCTGCTCGTCAACCACCCGCTCGACTGCCCGGTCTGCGACAAGGGCGGGGAGTGCCCGCTGCAGAACCAGGCCATGAGCCACGGCCGGGGCGAGTCGCGGTTCCACGAGACCAAGCGCACCTTCGCCAAGCCTGTGCCGGTCTCGGCCCAGGTCCTGCTCGACCGGGAGCGCTGCGTGCTTTGCGCGCGCTGCACGCGGTTCTCCGAGCAGGTCGCCGGCGACCCGTTCATCGCGCTGGTCGAGCGCGGCGCCCAGCAGCAGGTCGGCATCGGCCCGTCGTCCGACGGCGCCGAGGGGGCGCCGTTCCACTCGTACTTCTCGGGCAACACGATCCAGATCTGCCCCGTGGGCGCCCTGACGAGCGCCGACTACCGGTTCCGGTCGCGGCCGTTCGACCTCGTCTCGGTGCCCTCGGTCGCCGAGCACGACGCGTGCGGCGCCGCGATCCGCGTCGACCACCGCCGCGGCGCGGTCATGCGACGTCTGGCCGGGGACGATCCCGAGGTCAACGAGGAGTGGATCAGCGACAAGGACCGCTTCGCGTTCACCTGGAGCCGTCAGGACGATCGCCTGCGGACCCCGCTAGTACGTGACGAGAACGGTGACCTGCAGCCGACGTCGTGGCCCGGGGCGCTCGCGGTGGCCGGTCGTCTGCTCGAGTCGGTCCGTGGGTCCGTCGGCGTGCTGCCGGGTGGGCGCCTGACGCTCGAGGACGCCCACGCCTGGTCGGCCTTCGCCCGTGTCGCGCTCGGCACCAACGACGTCGACTTCCGGTCGCGGGCGACCGGCCCGGAGGAGGCCGACTTCCTGGCGTCCCACGTGGCCGGGTCGGGCCTGGGCGTCACGTACGACCAGCTCGCCCGCGCGCGCCGGGTCGTGCTCGTCGCGCTGGAGCCCGAGGACGAGGCCGCCACGATCTTCCTGCGCCTGCGCAAGGCGGTGCGGGCCGCGAAGACCCAGGTCGTCACGATCGCGAGCCACCTCAGCCGCGGCAGCGAGAAGCTCGGGGCGACCCTGGTGCCCGCCGTGCCGGGCCAGGAGGTCGCCGCCCTGGCCGGGCTCGAGCTCGGTGCCGGTGACGTCGTGCTGGTGGGGGAGCGGGCGGCGCTCGTCCCGGGTCTGCTGTCGGCGCTCGCGACCCTCGGCGCAGGGGTCCGGCTCGCCTGGGTTCCGCGGCGCGCGGGTGACCGAGCCGCCGTCGAGGCCGGCCTCCTGCCGAACCTGCTGCCGGGTGCGCGACCCGTGGCCGTGGCCGAGGCGCGGGCCGACCTCGCGGCGGCCTGGGGCGTGGCGGGAGTCCCGGGGGTCCGCGGACGTGACCTCGCGACGATCGTCGACGACGCCGCCGACCACGCGGTGCTCGGCCTCCTCGTCGGTGGCGTCGAGATCGCCGACCTGCCCGATCCGGCGCGGGCGCGCGCGGCTCTTGCCGCGGCCCCGGTCGTCATCAGCCTCGAGGTGCGGCGCAGCGAGGTCACCGAGCACGCCGACGTCGTCCTCCCGGTGGCTCCGCCGGTCGAGAAGTCCGGCACGTTCGTCACCTGGGAGGGCCGCCGCCGCGGCTTCGCGACGGCCCTGCACGAACCGGGCTCGGTCACCGACACCCGCGTCCTGGCCGGCATCGCCGAGGAGATGGGACGCCCCCTGACCTTCCGCACCCCGGCGGACGCCCTGGTCGACCACGACTCGATCGGTCGCTGGGACGGCGCAGCCGCGGGCGGACCGTCCGCGGCCCCGACCGCGCCGGCCGGGCCCCCCGCGGGGCACGTTGTGATCTCGACCTGGCGTCAGCTCATCGACGACGGGCGTGGCCAGGAGGGGCAGGCGGAGTACTCCGCCACCGCGCGGCCCGCCGTGGCCCGCGCGAGCGCGGCGACCTGGTCGTCGCTCGGCGTGCCCGAGACCGGCACCGTGGTGCTCGGCGGCTCGGCCACGTTCTCGGTCGTGGTCGACGACCTCCCCGACGGCGTCGTCTGGGTGCCGGGCAACAACGGGGTCAACCTGCGGGAGCTCGGCATCGGCCACGGCAGCGTCACGACCGCGACGACGGGGGCGGAGTCGACGCATGAGTGAGATCTTCGGGAACGAGCCGTTCTGGGTCGTCGCGCTGAAGGCGGCGCTGATCTTCGTGATCCTCGTCGTCTACACGCTGTTCAACATCTGGCTCGAGCGCCGGGTCGTGGCGCGCATGCAGCATCGCGTGGGCCCCAACGTCCATGGTCCGTTCGGTCTGCTGCAGAGCCTTGCCGACGGTGTGAAGCTCGCGCTGAAGGAGGACATCGTCGTCAAGGCGGCCGACAAGGTCGTCTACGTCCTCGCGCCGATCCTCGCCACGATCCCGGCCTTCCTGGCCTGGTCGGTCATCCCGTTCGGTCCCGAGGTCACGATCCCGTTCACCGACACGGTCACGCCGCTGCAGCTGACCGACATGCCGGTCGCGGTCCTGTACGTCCTGGCGGTCACCTCGATCGGCGTGTACGGCATCGTGCTCGCCGGCTGGTCGTCCGGCTCGACCTACGCCCTGCTTGGCGGCCTGCGCTCGAGCGCCCAGGTCATCAGCTACGAGGTCGCGATGGGCCTCAGCTTCGTGACGGTGTTCCTCTACGCCGGCACGATGTCGACCTCCGAGATCGTCGCGGCCCAGACCGACCTCTGGTACTTCCTGCCGCTGCTGCCGTCGTTCGTCGTCTACGTCATCTCGATGGTCGGCGAGACCAACCGCGCACCCTTCGACCTGCCGGAGGCCGAGGGCGAGCTCGTCGGCGGCTTCCACACCGAGTACAGCTCGTTGAAGTTCGCCCTGTTCTTCCTGGCGGAGTACATCAACATGGTCACGGTCTCCGCCCTGGCCACGACCCTGTTCCTCGGTGGCTGGCGGGCGCCGTTCGGCATCGCCCAGGTGTGGGAGGGCGCCAACGAGGGCTACTGGCCCGTCCTGTGGTTCCTCGGCAAGACGCTGTTCTTCATCTTCGTGTTCATCTGGCTGCGCGGCACCCTGCCGCGCATGCGCTACGACCAGTTCATGGCGTTCGGCTGGAAGATCCTGATCCCGGTGTCGCTGGGCTGGATCTTCGTCGTGATCGTGCTGCGCAAGCTGCAGAACGAGGGCTCGATCGACGAAGCGGTCGTGAACTGGGCCGGTGTCGTCGCGGCGGTGCTGCTGATCGCGGTCATCGCCCTGCGTCGCGAGAAGCCCGCCCCCGAGCGCCCCGAGCAGGCCACCGGATCAGCCCACGAGGGTTATCCCGTGCCCCTGCCCTTCGACGACTCCGAGAAGGAGGAGGCACGATGAGCATCAAAGGCAACCTGTGGGACCCGGTCGCCGGTTTCGGCGTCACGTTCCGGACGATGTTCAAGAAGGTCGTCACGGAGCAGTACCCCTTCGAGAAGGTGCCCACGGCCCCGCGCTTCCATGGTCGGCACCAGCTGAACCGCTGGCCCGACGGGCTCGAGAAGTGCATCGGCTGCGAGCTGTGCGCCTGGGCGTGCCCGGCCGACGCGATCTACGTCGAGGGCGCGTCGAACGTCGACGTCCTGCCCGACGGGAGCCCCGACGAGTCGGGACGCTTCAGCCCGGGGGAGCGGTACGGCCGCGTCTACCAGATCAACTACCTGCGCTGCATCCTGTGCGGTCTGTGCATCGAGGCGTGCCCGACCCGGGCGCTGACGATGACCAACGAGTACGAGCTGGCCGACGACAGCCGGGAGGCGCTGATCTACGAGAAGTCCGACCTGCTCGCGCCCCTGCTGCCCGGCATGACCGAGCCGCCGCACGCGATGATGATCAGCGACGATCACCAGGACTACTACCGCGGGAAGCAGCTGCCGATCGTGGAGGCGGACGAGTGAGCGGCGGCACCATGATGCCCGCCTCTGGTGGTCGAGTGGGGTCCGAGGAACGAGGACCCCGTGTCGAGACCACGGTGAGGTCCGGTGCCTCGTCAGCCCGCCGGATGAGCGGATCTCGATACGCCTCGCTCGATCAGCGGTTTGCCGGTGTGGCAGGAGTCGTCGAATGACGGCGTTCGGGGTCGTCGCGCCGATCGTCGTGATCGCCGCGCTGGGCCTGCTGTTCGCCCGCAAGGCGGTGCACGCCGCCCTGTCGTTGGCGGTCGTGATGATCGGCCTCGCCGTGCTCTACGCCGCGAACGGGGCACCGTTCCTGTTCGCGGTGCAGATCATCGTCTACACGGGCGCGATCATGATGCTGTTCCTGTTCGTCGTGATGCTCGTGGGTGTGGAGGCCGGGCCCGAGGCGGTCACGGAGCCGCTCCCGGGCCAGCGCGTCGCCGCGGCCCTGGTGGGTCTGGGCTTCGGCGCGATGCTCGTCGTGGGCATCGGCCAGGTCGTCGCGAACGGCTTCTCGATGCCGGTCGCCGCGGTCGAGGACGACAACGTCGAGGGGCTCGCGGCCCTGATGTTCGGGCCCTACGTGCTGGCCTTCCAGTTCACCGCTGCCCTGCTGGTGACCGCGGTGCTCGGGGCCATGGTCCTGGCCCACCAGGAGCGGCTCACCGCCCAGCCGAGCCAGGCCGAGCGCGCGGCGCAGCGCATCCGCGACTTCGGCGCGGAGGGTCGCCACCCCGGCAACGCACCCACCCCGGGTGTCTACGCCCGGCACAACGCGGTCGACGCGCCGGCCTTGCTGCCCGACGGCACTCCCTTGGAGTCCTCGGTGCCCGGCGCGCTCGTGCGCCGCGGGCAGGTCATCCGCCCGCCGATCACGGGGCCGGGTCTCGGTGACGGCACTGGCGGGGGTTCCGGGCCACGGGCGGAGAAGGGATCTGGCGGGGGTTCCGGCGGGGGTTCCGGGCCACGGGCGGAAGACGATACTGAGCCCCGGGCGGAAGACGGTACCGGCGGGGGTTCCGGGCCACGGGCGGAAAAAGGCGCCGAGGAGGAGTCGTCGTGAGCGATCTCCTGACCCTGTCGATGATCCTGTTCACGATCGGCGCCGTCGGCGTGCTCGTGCGCCGCAACGCCCTGATCGTGTTCATGTGCGTCGAGCTGATGCTCAACGCCACCAATCTGGCCTTCGTGGCGTTCGCCCGTGAGCACGGCAATCTCGACGGCCAGCTCGCCGCCTTCCTGGTCATGGTCGTCGCGGCGGCCGAGGTCGTGGTCGGGCTGGCCATCATCATCGCGATCCACCGCTCCCGGGGATCGGTCAGCGTCGACGAGGTCAGGCAGGTTCGCGGATGATGATCTGGCTGCTCGTCGCGTTCCCGGCCCTGGGCGCGGCGCTCCTGCTGACGTCGGGCAGGAGGTCGGACCGGCACGGGCACCTCGTCGCCACGGCGGCCTCGGCGGCGTCCTTCGTGTGGGGCCTGGTGCTGTTCTTCCGGCTGCTGGCGCGGGACTCGGGCGACCGCACGGTCACCGAGTCGTTGTTCACGTGGATCTCCACGGGCCAGGGGCCCGGCAGCTTCCACGTCGAGATGTCGTTGGTGTTCGACCCGCTCGCGGCCCTGTTCGTGCTGCTCATCACCGGGGTCGGCACGCTGATCCACGTCTACTCGATCGGCTACATGGAGCACGACGAGCGGCGCCGCCGCTTCTTCGCGTTCCTCAACCTGTTCATCGCCGCGATGCTGGTGCTGGTCCTGGCCGGCGACTACCTCGTGCTCTTCCTCGGCTGGGAGGGCGTGGGCCTGGCCTCGTACCTGCTGATCGGGTTCTGGCAGCACAAGCCGTCGGCCGCCGCAGCCGCCAAGAAGGCGTTCGTCGTCAACCGCGTCGGCGACATCGGCATGGCGCTCGCGATCATGCTGATGTTCAAGGAGTTCGGCACGACCGAGATCGCCGCGGTCGGTGACTCGGTGGCCGGCACCGCGGCGAGCACGATCACGGTGCTCGGACTGCTGCTGCTCCTCGGTGCGTGCGGCAAGTCGGCCCAGGTGCCGCTGCAGGGCTGGCTGCTCGACGCGATGGAGGGCCCGACCCCGGTCTCGGCCCTGATCCACGCCGCCACGATGGTCACGGCCGGCGTGTACCTGATCGTGCGCAGCAACGCGATCTTCGACGCCTCGGAGACCGCCCGCACCGCGGTCGTGGTCGTGGGCCTCGTGACCCTGATCGCGGGCGCGATCATCGGCTGCGCGAAGGACGACATCAAGAAGGCGCTCGCGGGCTCCACGATGAGCCAGATCGGCTACATGATGCTGGCCGCGGGCCTCGGCCCGGCCGGCTACGCGTTCGCGATCTTCCACCTCGTGACGCACGGCTTCTTCAAGGCCAACATGTTCCTCGGCGCGGGCTCGGTCATGCACGCGATGGACGACGACGTCAACATGCGCCACTACGGCGCGCTGCGCACGGCGCTGCCCGTCACGTTCGCGACCTTCGGCCTGGGCTATCTCGCGATCATCGGCTTCCCCGGGTTCTCGGGCTTCTTCAGCAAGGACAAGATCATCGAGGCGGCACTGGCCCACAACGTCTGGGTCGGCCTCGCGGCCGTCGCGGGCGCGGGCATCACGGCGTTCTACATGACACGACTGGTGACGATGACGTTCGCGGGCCAGAAGCGGTGGCGCGAGGAGGTGCACCCGCACGAGTCGCCCCGGGTCATGACGGTGCCGCTGATCGTGCTGGCGGCCGCCTCGGTCCTGGGCGGGCTCCTGGTGCTAAGTGACTGGATCACCGACTGGCTCGAGCCCGTCGTCGGTCACACCGAGCACCATCACGTCGAGATCCTCGGGGCCGAGTGGCCGCCCATCGCGGTCTCGGTCCTGGTCACAGCCGTCGTCGCGGCGGGTGTCGCGCTCGGGTGGTTCACGTACGGCCGCAAGCCCATCGCGAGCGAGACCCCGGAGCGGGTCTCGGTCCTGACCCGTGCCGCGCGCGCCGACCTCTACGGCGACACGATCAACGAGTGGGTCGCGGTCCGGCCCACCGTGACTCTCGCGCGGGGCGTCGCGTGGTTCGACCAGTTCGGCCTGCACCGCGCGGTCACCGGCTTCGTGACCCTGATCGGGGACGGTGCCGCCGCGATGCGGACCTGGCAGAACGGCTTCGTCCGCAGCTATGCGCTCGGGGTGTTCGTCGGTGCGCTCGTGCTGACCCTCGGCCTGCTGGCGGTGATCTGGCGATGATCACCCTCCTCGCGCTGGTGCCGATCGTCGGTGCCCTCCTCGTCACCCTGCTGCCGCGTGCCTCGCGAGGTCAGCAGCTCCTCGCGCGGCACGTCGCCCTGGGCGCCAGCGGGGTCGCGCTCGTCGTGGCCCTCGTCATCGCGGCCCGGTTCGACGCCGGCGAGGGCGGCTACCAGATGGTGCAGGAACATGCCTGGATCGAGCCGCTGGGGGCCACCTACTCGGTGGGCCTGAACGGCATCGGGCTGGCCCTCGTCCTGCTGACCGTCATCCTGACGCCGGTCGTGCTGCTCGCGGCGTACCGTGACGAGCTGCCCGGCTACCGCAGCGCCAACTCCTACGTCGCCTGGATGCTGGTGCTCGAGGGTCTGGCGATCCTCGTGTTCACCGCGACCGACGCCTTCCTGTTCTACGTCGCCTTCGAGGCCACCCTGGTGCCGATCTACTTCCTGATCGGCAGCTACGGAGGCGAGGGTCGGCAGAAGGCCGCGACGACGTTCCTGCTCTACAACCTGCTCGGCGGGCTGCTGATGCTGGCGGCGATCGTCGGGCTGTACGTCGTCTCGTCGGACGCCGGCGAGGCGAGCTATCGACTCGCCGACCTCGCGAACCTGCCGTTCGCCGAGGACACCGAGAGGCTGCTCTTCCTGGGCTTCATGGCCGCGTTCGCCGTGAAGGCGCCGCTGTGGCCCTTCCACACCTGGCTGCCGGAGGCCGCCGCCTCGGCCACCCCGGCGACGTCGGTGCTGATGGTCAGCGTGATCGACAAGGTCGGCACGTTCGGCATGATCCGGTGGGGTCTGGAGCTGTTCCCCGGGGCGGCCGACTGGGCCTCGCCGACGATCATGGCGCTGGCCGTCGTGAGCATCGTCTACGGAGCGCTCGCGGCGATCGGCTCGACCGACATCCGCCGGCTCGTGGCGTACACGTCGGTCTCGCACTTCGGGTTCATCATCCTGGGCATCTTCGCGTTCACGCAGACCTCGACCTCGGGGTCGGTGCTCTACATGTTCAACCACGGGCTCTCGACCGCGGCGCTGTTCCTCGTGACCGGCATCATGATCAGTCGCCGCGGCTCGGCCGAGATCTCCGCCTTCGGGGGCGTGCAGAAGATCGCCCCCGTGATGGCGGGCGTCCTGCTCATCGCCGGTCTGTCGAGCCTCTCGCTGCCGGGCCTGGCCCCGTTCGTGAGCGAGTTCCTCGTGCTGGCCGGCACGTTCACGGTCAACGTCCCGCTGGCGGTGATCGCGACGCTCGGCATCGTCCTGGCCGCGGTCTACGTCCTGGTGCTGTACCAACGCACCATGACCGGCCCGCTCGTCGAGCAGTCCAGGGTCGTGACCGAGCTGACGACTCGTGAGGTCGTCGTGCTGGCGCCGCTCGTCGTCATCATCATCGGGCTGGGCCTGTTCCCGCAGCCGATGCTCGACCTCGTCAATCCGGCCGTGGCCGTCGTCCTGGGAGGTCTGCCGTGATCCCGGCTCCGGAGCTCGACTACGCCCTGCTGTCACCGCTGCTGATCGTGGCCGCGGCGGCGCTCCTCGGGGTGCTCGTCGAGGCCTTCTGCCCCCGCGGGCCCCGATTCGTCGTCCAGACGGCGCTGGCGACCGCAGCGACCGTCGCGGCCCTGGTCGCGAGCATCGTGGTCTACGCCGGCGGCGACCTGGGCCTGACCGACGAGCCGGGCCGGACGGTCGTGGCCGACGAGGCCGCGGTCATCACCTGGATGATGCTGGCGATCTTCGCGATCCTGGGTGTCGCGCTGTTCGCCGACCGGCGCCTCGACGGCGGCCTGAGCGCGTTCACCGGCCGCGCCGCCGACCGTCCCGGGTCGGACGCGGAGGCCGAGGCGCTGCGCCTGCGCGTGGAGCACACCGAGATCTTCCCGCTCGCGATGTTCGCCCTGCTCGGCATGATGCTGTTCGCGGCGAGCGCCGACCTGCTCACGATGTTCGTGGCACTCGAGGTCCTGAGCCTCCCGCTCTACCTGCTGTGCGGCATCGCCCGGCGGCGTCGCCTGCTCAGCCAGGAGGCCGCGCTCAAGTACTTCGTGCTCGGGGCCTTCAGCTCGGCCTTCTTCCTGTACGGCATCGCGCTCGCCTACGGCTACTCCGGCTCGTTCGCGATCGGGGCCCTCGGCGAGCTGCACGACGACACGGAGCTGCGCGTCGCCGCGGTGGCGCTCATGGCCGTCGGCCTGCTGTTCAAGGTCGGAGCGGTGCCGTTCCACACCTGGACGCCCGACGTGTACGTCGGTGCCCCGACACCCGTCACGGCCTTCATGGCCGCCGGCACGAAGGCCGCCGCCTTCGTCGCGCTGATGCGGGTGCTGTTCGCGTCCACCGAGACCGACTGGCAGCCCATGATCGCCGTCGTCGCCGTCGTCACGATGGTGGTCGGGTCGCTGCTGGCGATCGCCCAGACCGACGTCAAGCGCATGCTGGCCTACTCCTCGGTCGCCCATGCCGGCTTCCTGCTGACCGGCGTGCTCGGGGGCAGTGACGCCGCGTCGGTGCTGTTCTACCTGGCGACGTACGGTCTGGCGTCGATCGGCGCGTTCGCCGTCGTGATGCTGGTGCGCGACGCCGGCGGCGAGGCCACGGCCTCGGCGCGGTGGGCGGGCCTCGGGCGGGAGAACCCCGTGCTGGGCGTGAGCTTCGCGATCTTCATGCTCTCGTTCGCCGGCATCCCGCTGACCGGTGGCTTCGTCGGCAAGCTGTCGGTCTTCATCGAGGCCGGCGGTGCCGGATACGGTCCCGTGGTCGTGGTCGGCGTGCTCGTCAGTGCCGTCGCCGCGTTCTTCTACGTCCGCATGATCACCGTGATGTTCTTCGCCGAACCCGACGGCGTGGCGGTCGCCTCGGGCGCTGTGGTCACCACGGCTGTCGTCGTGCTGGCCGCCGTCGGTACGGTGATCCTCGGCATCGCTCCGGGCCCTGTGCTTGAGTTGGTGCAGCAGACCGGTTCCCTCATCCCCTGAGGAAGCCGCCAGACCGAGCAGGAGGACCTGTGCAGACCTCGTCGTCGGCCCTGCCCGTCGCGGTCGCCGACCCCGCGCTGGAGGCGCGGATCGTCGCGGGCGTGTCGGAGATCGAGCGACAGCTGGCCGAGGCCGCGCACAGCGACGAGCCGTTCGTCGCCGAGGCGGCGACCCACCTGCTGCGCGCCGGGGGCAAGCGCTTCCGACCGCTCCTGGTCACGCTCGCGGCCGAGTTCGGTGACCCGGCGGCGCCCGGTGTCGTCCCCTCGGCGGTCGTGGTCGAGCTGACCCACCTGGCCACGCTGTACCACGACGACGTCATGGACGAGGCCGACAAGCGGCGCGGTGCCGTGAGCGCCAACGCCCGCTGGGACAACACCCTCGCGATCCTGGTCGGCGACTTCCTGTTCGCGCAGGCCTCCGAGATCGTGGCCTCGCTCGGGCCCGAGGCCGTGCGCATCCAGGCCCGCACGTTCTCCCGCCTGGTGCACGGCCAGATCCGCGAGACGATCGGCCCCGGCGACGGCGACCCGCTCGCGCACTACCTCGGGGTCGTCGCCGACAAGACCGGCTCGCTGATCGCCACGGCCGCGCGGTTCGGCGCCATGATGGCGGCCGCTCCGGTCGAGGTCGAGCGGGCGCTGACCGAGTTCGGCGAGCGCATCGGCGCGGCGTTCCAGCTGCGCGACGACATCATCGACATCGCGAGCGAGACGGGGGAGTCGGGCAAGACCCCCGGCACCGACCTGCGGGAGGGCGTCCCGACGTTGCCGGTGCTGCTCGCCCTGGCCTCGACCGACCCGGCCGATGCGCGGCTCCAGGAGCTGCTGTCCAAGCCGCTCGTCGACGACGCCGAGCACGCCGAGGCGCTCGCGGCCCTGCGTCGCCACCCGGCGATGGACGAGGCTCGCGCCCACGTGCAGGCCGAGGCCGACGCGGCCCGCGCGCTGCTGCACACGCTTCCCGACATCCCGGCCCGGGCGACGCTCGAGCAGCTCTGCGACGCCGTCGCGACCCGCCTGGGCTGAAACTGCGCGCCTCGGCTCAGCGATGAGTTGAGGACAAGCGGCCACGGACCGAGCGCGGTCGCCGGGGCGGTGAGTCAGCAACCGTTCCCGCGGGCTGAAGGGTGCTCGGTGACCGCTGCTCGAAGGTGGGGGTGAGTAGGCAACCTCATCCGACAGGGAGAAGGTTGCTGGCTCACCGCCCACCCGGGCGAGAGGTTGTTGGCTCACCGCTCCCACGCATCACGTCTGGTCCATGCCGCTTGTCCGCCAGCGCCGCGCCCAGTCGGCTGCGGCTGGTTGTGGCGAGCTACACGGGCAGCGGCTCCACGGGGACGGGGCGCTTCCGGTTCCGGAGGGCGTCGGTCGTGAACAGCACGAGGGCGAGCCACACGAGCCCGAAGCCGGCCCAGCGCGCGGGCGTCATGGTCTCGTGGAACACCACGAGTCCGAAGATGAACTGCAGGGCCGGGCCGAGGTACTGCAGCAGGCCGATCGTCGTGAGGTTCAGCCGGGTGGCCGCCGCGCCGAACAGCAGCAGCGGAATGGCGGTGACGACGCCGGTGCCGGCCAGGAGCAGGGCATTGCCCGGCCCCGCGTGGCCGAAGACCAGCGTGCCGTTGAACGCCAGCCAGGTCAGGAACGCCAGCGCGAACGGGGTCAGCAGGAGCGTCTCCATGCCGAGTCCCTCGATCGTGCCGAGGTCGACCTTCTTCTTGAGGAACCCGTAGGCGGCGAAGGAGAACGCGACCGAGAGCGCCACGATCGGCAGTCGGCCGTAGTCGACGGTCAGCACCACGACCGCCACGGCGCCGATCGCGACGGCGGTCCACTGCAGCCGTCGGAGCCGTTCGCCCAGCACCACGACGCCGAGCATGACCGTGACGAGGGGGTTGATGAAGTAGCCGAGCGAGGTCTCGATGACCCGGTCGTTGGTGACGCCGTAGATGAACGTGCCCCAGTTGATCGCGATGACGATCGACGCGGCGAACAGCAGCGCCACGACGCGCGGCCGGCGGGTGATCGCGAGGAACGAGCCCCACCGCCGGGTGACGGTGAGCAGCAGGGCCACGAACACCAGCGACCACACGACCCGGTGGGCGAGCGCCTCGAGCGGCCCGGCCGGGTCCAGCAGCGGCCAGTACAGCGGGAAGAAGCCCCAGCACAGGTACGCGGCGGCGCCGAAGGCGATCCCACCCCCGCCTCGGTCGATCCGCCCCTCCGGCGCGTTCCCGGTCGCCGCCGTCGTCTGGTCCACGCGAGCAGTCAACACCCACCGCGGACGATTCCTTCCCGTCGAACCATTCATGAGTGTACGGTGCTGACAGGCCCAGGACGTGACCCGCGTCACGGATCGTCGTTGGGGGTGCAGCGGGCGAGCGAGGAGGTGGTGATGGCCGGAAGCGTGGCGAGTGCACGGCGTGTCGCCGATCGTTCACCCCTCTCGACTCAGATCCGCGACCTTCTCGCCGGCATCGGCGACTTCGTCGACTTCGTGCTCGCGATCTGCCGGGCCGTGCCCCGGCGAAACTTCAACACCCCCGAGCTGATCCGCGAGGCGTGGAAGCTCGCCGGCATCGTCATCGTCCCGACCGCGCTCGTCTCGATCCCCCTGGGCGCCGTCGTCGCGCTGCAGATCGGCAGCCTGACGCAGCAGCTGGGAGCACAGAGCTTCGCCGGTGCAGCCTCGGTCGTGGCGATCGTCCGCGAGGGCGCGCCCATCGCGACGGCGCTGCTGCTCGCCGGTGCCGGCGGATCGGCGATCTGTGCCGACTTCGGCTCGCGCAAGATCCGCGAGGAGATCGACGCGCTCGAGGTGCTCGGCGTCGACGTGATCCACCGCTTCGTTCTGCCACGGGTCGTCGCGGCGGCGATCGTCGCGGTCCTGCTGACGTCGGTCGTGATGGGCGTCGGCATCGCAGGCGGCTACCTCTTCAACGTGATGCTGCAGGGCGGCACGTCCGGCGTCTACGTGCAGTCCTTCGCGACCCTCGCGACGATCCCCGACCTGTGGTCGAGCCTCGTCAAGGGGCTGGTGTTCGGGATCATCGCCGGCGTCGTCGGCTCGTACAAGGGCCTGCACGCGAGCGGCGGGCCGAAGGGCGTGGGACAGGCCGTGAACGAGACCGTGGTTATGACCTTCCTGCTGCTCTTCACCGTCAACTACTTCCTGACCACCGCATATTTCGCCCTGTTTCCGCAGGTCGGCGGATGAGCCGGCCCGGCCTGCCCCAGCTGGAGCACCTGGGGCACCAGCTGCGCTTCTACGCCACGGCCGTGCGCTGGACGCCGCGCACGCTGGCCCGGTACCGCCGTGAGGTCGCCGACGTGCTCTCCGACGTCGCCTTCGGCTCCGGGGGCCTGGCCGTGGTCGGGGGAACCGTCGGCGTCATGATCGCGTTGTCGTTCGCGGTCGGCGCCGAGGTCGGGCTGCAGAGCCACGCCTCGCTCGACCAGATCGGTGCCACCAACTTCTCGGCCTTCCTCTCGGCCTACTTCAACACGCGGGAGGCGGCGCCGCTGATCGCGGGCGTGGCCCTGGCCGCCACGATCGGCTGCGGTTTCACGGCGCAGCTCGGGGCCATGCGGATCAACGAGGAAGTCGACGCGCTCGAGGTCATGGGCATTCCGTCGATCCCGTTCCTCGTCACGAGCCGGATGATCGCGGCGGTCGTCGCGATCGTGCCGCTCTACGCGATCGGGCTGTTCTCGTCCTATCTGGCGACCCGCATCGTCACGACCGGCGTGCACGGGCAGTCGACCGGCACGTACGACCACTACTTCCTGCAGTACCTGGCTCCCGTCGACGTGCTGTGGTCGTTCGCCAAGGTGCTCGTATTCGCCGTCGCGATCATCGTCATCCACTGCTACTACGGCTACTTCGCGAGCGGAGGTCCGGCGGGAGTCGGTCTCGCGGTCGGCCGAGCGATCCGCACGTCGATCGTCGTGCTCACCGTCAGCGACTTCTTCATCAGCTTCGCTATCTGGGGCTCGACGACGACGGTGAGGATCACCGGATGAGCACCGATCTCGCCTCGAGCCTGGCGTCCCCCGCCCAGACCCGGCGGCTGCGCCTGCTCGGCGTCGTCTGGTTGCTCGTCGTCGCCAGCTTGCTGTGGCTCTCGATCGCGGCCTACCGACACGTCTTCAGCGACGAGACGACCGTGACGGTCGAGGCCTCCCAGGTGGGTGCCCAGCTCAACGCCGGTGGAGACGTGCGGATGAACGGGGCGATCGTCGGTCGGGTCGTGTCGGTGCGGCCGGGTTCGGGCGGTCCCACCGGGGGAGCGAGCGTCGAGCTCGCGATCGATCGGCAGGCCGCCGACCGCATCCCCGCCGACGTCACGGCACGCGTCCTACCGACCACGTTGTTCGGCCAGAAGTACGTCGAGCTCCTGTCCGACTCCGACCCGGCCGACGACGTCGTCTCCGACGGCGCGCGCATCCCTCTCGACACGACTCGGGAGACCGTCGAGATCACCGACGTCCTGAACCGTCTCGAGCCGCTGCTCACGGCCGTCGAGCCCGACGACCTCGCGGCGACGCTGTCGGCTCTCACGACGGCGCTCGACGGGCGCGGAGCGGAGATCGGCCAGCTGATCAACGAGGCCGGGCCCTACCTCGCCTCGCTCAACGACCTCGCCCCACAGTTCGTGCGTGACCTCGAGCTCGTGTCCGAGGTCTCGTCCGACTACGCCGACGTGATGCCCTCGATCGTCACGGTGCTCACGAACGGTGCCGTGACGGCCCAGACGCTCGCGGACCGCTCCGGGGACGTCGCGACCTTCACGAGCACCACGACCCAGGCGGCAGGGGCCGTCGAGGCACTCCTCGCCGCCAGTGGCGAGAACCTCGTGCGGGCGAACGCGGTGGCCCGGCCGACCCTGGAGATGCTCGCGACGTACTCGCCCGAGATCGTGTGCCTGCTCGACGGCTTCTACGGGCTCAACCGCTCGTCGGCATCGTCGGCGTACGACGACAGGATCTTCGGACGGTTGCAGTTCGGTCCGCAGACCACGGGGTACACCGCGGCGGACGCGCTGGCCTTCGGTGACGCCGGGTACGGACCAGACTGCCGAGGGCTGCCGGATCCGCCCATCCCGTACCCGGGGGTCGTGACGAAGGACGGCGTCGAGCCGAGGCCCGGACCCGCGGCGGGTTCGACCGATCTGCTCTCGATCCTGATGCCGACGGAGACGGGTGCGCCGTGAACCGGGAAGCCCTCTGGATCCCGGCCCTCAAGCTGGTGGTCTTCGCCATGGTGGCGACGTTCGTGCTCCTGACGATCGCGGGCACGATCACGCCGATCGGGTCGGCCGGCTCGCGCACGACCTTCACGGCGGAGTTCACCTCGGCCAGCCGCCTCGTCCCAGGCGACGACGTGCGGGTCGCCGGAGTTCCCGCCGGATCGGTTGTTGACGTCTCGGTCACGAGCGACGGACAGGCACGGGTCGAGATCGAGGTCGACGACGACCTGACCGTCACGACCATGACGCGGGTCGAGATCCGTTACCTGAACCTCGTCGGTGACCGGTACGTCGCCCTCGTCGAGGACGGCGGGAAGGACGGCGATGCAGCGGCCGCACCGCAGGACCCGCGGACGCCCATCGGTGTCGATCGCACGGCTCCTGCCCTGGACCTGAATGCCGTGCTGGGCGGATTCAAGCCGCTGTTCCAGGCGCTCGAACCTGGCCAGGTCAACGCTCTCGCGCTCGACATCGTCCAGACCCTGCAGGGCGACGGTGCGACGGTGCAGGCGCTCATCAGCCACACCGCCGACCTCACGACCGGGCTGGCCGAACGCGACCAGCTGATCTCCGACACGATCGCATCGCTCGACGCCGGGGTGGGCACGGTCTCGCAGCGTCACACCGAGCTCGCCGAGATCGTCTCGGCGCTGCAGACCTTCGTCGGCAGTCTCGACGGCCAGCGACAGACCGTCGCCGACGCCGTGGTGCACCTGGAGGAGACGACCCGGATCACCGCTGACCTGTTGCAGGGGGCCAACCCGCCGATCACCGCCGACGTCGCCGCGCTCGGCGAGATCGCCGCGACGCTCGTCGAGCCGGCCAACCGCGAGATGGTCGAGCACGTCCTCGACCACGTCCCCGACAAGCTCGCACGGCTCACTCGCACCGCCTCCTACGGGTCCTTCTTCAACTACTACCTGTGCGCGGTTCGCTTCACGATCGACTCCTCGGGTGACTCGCTCCTGGCACCGCTCCAGCAGGCACTCGATCCCATCGTGATCGTCGACCCCTCCCCGAGGTGTGACTGATGGCCGCGCGGAACCGCAACGCTGCGGCGCGACGGGGTCTGGTGGCCGCGGCCGTCGTCGTGCTCCTGGCGGTCATGGTGTTCAACCTGCACCGCATGCCCTTCGTGGGGGCAGGCGGCCGGACCGTGTCGGCCGAGTTCTCCGAGGTCGGGAGCCTGCACGTCGGCGACCCCGTGCAGATCGCGGGCGTCGACGTCGGCACGGTGAAGTCGATCGACCTCGGACGAGGGCACGTGCTGGTCCGGTTCACGATCGAGGACCACGTCGAGCTGGGGACGTCGACGTCAGCAGCGATTCGCGTCAGCAACCTGCTGGGCAGCTCGTTCCTCGAAGTCCTGCCCGCCGGATCGGGGCAGCTCGACACGTCCGAGGCCATCCCCGTGTCGCGCACCGAACCGCCCTTCGACGTGGTCGCGGCGTTCGGCGGGCTCACCGAGACGATCGAAGGCATCGACACCGCTCAGCTCCAGGCGGCCTTGGCGTCCGTCACCGACACGTTCCGCGAATCTCCCGCCGACGTGCAGGCCGCAGTTCAGGGCTTGAGCGAGGTGTCGAGCACGATCGCCGATCGGGATGCCGAGGTCGCGAGCCTCCTGCAGGAGTCGTCGACGCTGAGCTCGACGTTGGCCGCGAGCAGCGCCGACGTGGCCGGCCTCATCGAAGCGGCCGCGGGTCTGGTCGCCGTGCTCGACGACCGGCGTGCAGCGATCTCGTCACTGCTGACTAGCACCCAGGCACTCGCGGCGGAGCTGCAGACGCTCGTGACCGACAACCAGACCCAGCTGGCACCGGCGCTGACCGACCTCGAGGCCACCGTCACGCTCTTGCAGCAGCGGCAGACCGACCTGACCGCGATCGCGGCGAACCTGTCGACGTTCGCCCGGGTCTTCAGCGATGCGATCGGGACCGGACCCTGGTTCGACTCCTTCATCCCGAACGTGCCGACGCAGATCCAGATCGGGGAGGTGGCTGTCCCGTGAGGAGCCTGTCGAGCTGGGCTGTCGAGTCGTTGCAGCGTCTGCGTGGGGTCGTGGTGCCGGTCGTCGCGGTCTGCGTCGTGGTGGCCGGAGTCGTGTGGTGGTCCGGCGACGACGTCCGCACGGTCACGGCACGGTTCGACCGCACGGTGGGCGTCTTCGTGGGCTCGGACGTCAAGGTCATGGGGGTCACGGTCGGCCGGGTAGAGTCGCTCGAGCCCCAGCCCGACGGGGTCGAGGTCACGATGACCTACGACGCCGACCTCGACCTGCCGTCCGACGTCAAGGCGGTCATCGTCGCGCCGTCGGTCATCGCCGACCGCTACGTGCAGCTCACGCCCGCCTACGTCGAGGGCCCCGTCCTGGCCGACGGTGCGCGGCTCGACCTGGACGACACCGCGGTGCCGGTCGAGCTCGACCGGTCGTTCGAGGCGACGCAGGAGCTCGTGGACGCGCTCGGTCCGGACGGTGCCAATGCCGAAGGGGCCCTGTCGGACGTCTTGGCGGTCGGAGCCGCGACGCTCGACGGTCAGGGCGAGGACATCGGCACGTCGATCGACGCCTTGGCCGACCTCTCCCAGGTCGCGGCCGACGGATCGGATGACCTGAGCTCCACGATCAGCGGTCTCTCGACGTTCACCGGCACGCTGGCCGAGCACGACACGGCGCTGAGCGGTCTCATCACCGATCTCGCCTCGCTCTCGACGAGCCTCGCCGCAGATGACGACAACCTCGATCTGCTGCTCCAGACGCTCTCGGGTGCGCTCGGGCAGGTCGCCACGTTCGTCCAGACCAATCGCGCCGACCTCGTGGACAACGTCGAGTCGCTCCAGTCCGTCGCGGCGGCACTCATGACGGAGCAGGACTCGCTCGCGCAGGTGCTGGAGCTGGCGCCGCTCGGCCTGACCAACCTGACGCAGGCCTACGAGCCGGTCACGAAGGACGTGCGCACGCGGGCCAACCTCGTCGAGGTCCTCCGCAATGCAGACGGTCTGCTCTGCCAGGCGATCTCGTCGCAGTCGCCGGTCGACCCGGGCGCGCTCTGCACGCTGCTGTCGGGGGCGTTCGCGCTCCTGCCCCTCGAGGGAGGCGTCGACGTGGACGGCAGCTCGGCCGTGCCGCCGGTGCCGGTCCCCGGCGCCGCCGACCTGCTGCCGCAGGCATCGGTGACCGATCCTGGCAGCGTCGACTGGTCCGGTCTCCTGTCGACCCTCACCGGGCCACTCGGGACCACGACTGCGGGGGTGGCGCCATGATCCGCACACGACGGACGATCGTTGCGGCCGTGGTGAGCGCCGTGCTCGCCTCGGGGTGTGGCTACGGCGGCCTGAACGACCTTCCCCTCCCCGGTGCGCCGGACGTCGGTGACGACCCATACCGGCTCGAGCTGACCTTCGAGGACGTGCGCGACCTCGCGCCCAGCTCCACGGTGCGCCTCGACGGAGTGACGGTCGGTCGGGTCGACACGATCCGCCGAGAGGGTTGGACGGCGGTCGTCACGGTGTTGGTCGACGACGAGACGACGATCCCGTCCGACGCTGTCGCGCGCGTCTCGCAGACGAGCCTGCTCGGGGAGAAGTTCGTCGAGTTCGTGGTGCCCCCGGGATCCGCCGCCGCACCACTCGCCGACGGCGACGCCGTGACCCTCGCCTCCACGGGCCGGGGGGTCGAGGTCGAGGAGGTGCTGGGAGCGCTCTCGCTGCTGCTGAACGGCGGAGGCATCGCGCAGCTCCAGACGATCAGCAGCGAGCTGCACCAGGCGCTCGACGCCGGCACGGTCGACACCACGACGTTCCTGACCGAGCTGGACGCCTTCGTGGGAACGCTCGACGAGAACCGCGGCACGATCATCGCCGCGATGGAGGACGTGCAGCGGCTCGGTGACCGGGTGTCCGCGAATCGCGCACAGATCCAGACCTCGATCGACGCGATCGAGGCGGGCACGCAGGTGCTCGCGGGCCAGAGCGGCGAGATCGCCGTGATGATCACGGCGCTCGACTCGTTCGGCGCCACCGCGAGCGACGTCGTATCGGCCGCCAGTGCGGATCTTCAGGCGAACCTCCAGTCGCTCCAACCCGTCCTGGAGCAGCTGGCCCTCGCGGGGGACCGACTTCCGCGCGCGCTCGAGATCATCCTGACCTTCCCGTTCCCCGACGAGATGCTCGGTGCGCTGAAGGGTGACTACGTGAACCTCGACCTGGAGATCGACCTGACGCCCCTGCTCCTGCTGTCGAACCTGCTCTCGCCCGAGGCGCTGCTCGAGACGGCGACCTCGCTCCCAGGCCTCTTCACGGTGCCCCCGACCCCGACCGACACCGACGGGGCCCCCGCGCCGGCTGCCGCTGGGGCGCCGTCACCGGCACCTGCTGGGTCGAACCAGGTGCTGCCCGAACTGCTCAGCCTGCTGCTCGGGGGCGGCCGATGAGGGCCGTGACGCGACGTCGTCTGCTGCTGTTCCTCGTGATCGGGGCCATCGCGGTCGCGAACGCAGGGGCTCGCTACGCGGGGCTGACCGATCTCGTCGGTGACGACTCGTACTCGGTGGCCGTCGAGCTCGAGGACAGCGGCGGCCTCTACGAGGCGGCCGAGGTCACGTACCGCGGCGTGCGCATCGGCTCGGTCGAGCGGGTCGAGTTCCGCCGCGACGGCGTCACGGCCCATCTCCGCATCGACGAGGACATGCGCGTGCCACGTGACCTGGTGGCCGAGGTGCACAACCGCTCCGCGGTCGGCGAGCAGTACGTGGACCTCGTCCCGCGCTCCGCTGACGGCCCGATGCTCGCCGACGGCGACGTCGTGCGGCCGGCTGACACGACGACCCCGGTCGCGGAGGAGGACCTCCTGCTCTCGATCGACCGTCTCGTGACCTCGATCGACACCGGCGACCTCTCGACCGTCGTGACCGAGCTCGGCACCGCGCTCGGCGGCCGGGGCGAGGACGTCGGCCGGATCATCGACAACGCTGGCGTGCTGCTCGATGCGGGCCAGGCGTCGCTGCCGGACCTGACCACGCTGCTCGCGAGCGGCGAGGTCGTGCTGCAGACGCAGGCCGATCTCACGCCGGCGATCGCCGCGACGCTCTCCTCGCTCGCGGTCGTGACCGACGTCGTGGCGCGGGACGATGCTGCGGTCCGGCAGATCCTGACCAGCGGTGCTGACGCGGGCGCAGCGCTCGACGGGCTCGCGGCGGACCTGACGCCGGTGCTCCCGTCGTTGCTCGCCGACGTGG
The DNA here is from genome assembly GCF_023146395.1 of Aeromicrobium sp. Taxonomy (GTDB): domain Bacteria; phylum Actinomycetota; class Actinomycetes; order Propionibacteriales; family Nocardioidaceae; genus Aeromicrobium. Next base: position 109,595 of record NZ_JAGLCD010000012.1, read on the forward strand.
CGGGGCTCGCGACGGTCACGAGCGACCGGCTCACGTCGCTGGAGCAGACGCTCGTCGTCGCCCCGCTCGCGCTCGCCAGTGGCGTGACGCCGGGACGCGACAACAAGTCGCACTTCGCCCTGGCCATGGCTCAGGCCCCCGACGTGTGCCGGGAGGGGTTCATCCCTGCTTCGGAGTGGCGGTCGCCGAACGACTTCAGCGCGGCCGAGGTGCCTGAGGGCATCGGGTGCGCCGAGGGTCTGCCGGCCACTCCGCGCGGTGGCACCCAGCTCGTCCGGGGCAACGACCCGAGCCGCTTCACGACGCCCCTCAACCGGACGACGGTGGATCGCTCGGGCCCGCCCCTGCTGAGCCTGCTCCTCGACACGGTCTGAGCGGCCGGCTGACCGGTCGCCGGCTGACCGGTGCACGACGAAGCTCCGGGGGTCGTGGTCGTGGTGGCGACCGTCAACCCGGGACCTTGGTCGGGCCCACGTCAAGATCCCGGGATCGCGGCCGTCGGAGCGGCCACGATCCCGGGATCTTCGTCGTCGTTCAGCCGAGGGCCACCATTTCGTGCAGGGTCGAGCCCGTCAGCTTCTCGTCGAGGCCGTCAACGTTGATCGTGAGCTCGTAGTCGGACTCGAACCGGAAGTACCCGGGCCGGCCGATGAGGGCTCGCACGAGCGGTTTGACCGCCCGGTTCCGCACGACCGGCATGTCGTCGAGCAGGTCGTGGGCGTGGGAGATCCGGCGGACGTCGAGGCGGAGATCGAACTCGCCGGGCGCGCTCAGCCGGATCCACTCCGGGCGGGCGCGGTGCGCGACGTCGTCGTACGGCATCGGCCCCTCGGTCAGCTCGAACTCGCCCGAGCTCAAGATGACCTTGTCGCCCTGGGCGATCATCGCGGCGGTGGTCATGTGGCGGTCCCACCGCTTCTGCGTCAGGACCGTCGCGAAGAGCATCGTGAACTCGGGGGTGTAGAGGCGACCCCAGTGCCACCGGTCGATGATGCGGGGCATCTGACCGACGCCCCAGTTGTGGTCGTGGTAGCCGATGCCGGTCGCGTCGATCGTCTCGCCGCCGATCTGCACCGAGCCGGTGACCTTCGCGCGCGGGCCCGGCACGACCCAGCCGAAGTACTGCTTGGCCCCGTAGGTCGTCCGTCCGGAGCCGGGCATCCAGCTCGGCATCTCGTTGGCGAACGTCAGGTCGAAGACGAGTCCGTCACCCTCGAGATGCACGTGGTGCACCGGCAGCCCGTCCGAGGGGTACTCGCTGCGGATCGAGTTGGGACCGATCTTCACGTCGGCCGACTCGGTCGAGAACGACGCCTGGCTCTTCGGGTAGGAGGCGTTGACCTGCGTGCGCGTTCCATCGGGGTGGTAGACGAGCATCTCGATCGACGGGTCGCATCCCGGGCGCTGCTCCGGGCGACGCTTGGTCAGGAAGCCGATCACGGTGTGACCGGAGTCCAGGTGCGCGTCGACGTACCAGTGCTCGAAGGCCCCGGCGTCGGTCGCGTGCAGTGCGTTGTCGCGCGGGCTGACGATGGTGAGCTCGCCGTCGCGGCCTCCTGGGCCGTTCCAGGCGTCGACGATGGTCTTGTCCATGAGGGTCTCCGTGGGGTGGGTGGTGAAGGAAGGTCAGCGCCGCAGCGCTGGATTCGCGGCTACCGCCGCAGCGCTGGATTCGCGGCTACCGCCGCAGCGCTGGATTCGCGGCTACCACCGCAGCGCTGGATTCGCGGCTACCGCCGCAGGGCGCTGCTGGCGTCGAACTCGGCCTGGCGACCGTCCATCTGCGCCTCGTACCAGTTGCGGCGGTGCCGGTCGACGACTCGCGCGTGCAGCTGACGGAGTCCGGGGATCCGGCGCAGCAGCTCGACGGTGTGCATGAGCGGCAGGCGCAGGACGACGACGAGCAGGCCGAGCCACGGTGACGGCATGTCGTAGCCCTTGCGGGTCCCTGGTGCCATCCAGAGCGCGCAGTAGGCCGCGTACACGCGGTGGTTGTAGCGGGCCCGGAGTCGGGCGAGGCCCTTCTGCCCAGGGCGCGGTGCGAACGCGGCGGGGAAGGACTCGATGAGCTCCTTGCCGGCCGTGCCGGAGTCGTACGTCCGTGCGGCCGTGGCCATCGCCAGGACCTGCAGCTGTTCGCGGATCGTCGTCGTGGCCCAGCGGGGCTGCACGCCGATCAGATGACCCATGTACCGGTTGAAGTGGATCAGGGCGCGCATCTCCGAGGGCGTCGTGTGGACGCCAGCAAGCCACAAGGCGAGGGCCGGTGCGACCGCGCCACCGATCTGCGTCATCTGCTCGTACGTCTGACTGATCGGCAGGCCCCACGCCTCGGTGTCCCAGTCAGGGTGCTCCCCGACCCGCTTGCGCACCGAGACGTGCATGACTCGCACCATCATGGCGGTCGTCCGGGCGGCGGACCCGGGCGTCATGATCTGGCCCGGTTCGGACATGTCGATCCAGAACTTCGAGGTCTCGAGGAAGCGGCGCAGGGCGTTGTCGCCCGCGTAGCCGCCCGCCAGCGACAGCGGCATCGCGACGGCGCCCTCGGTGTAGATCTCGAGCGTGATGACTCCGGCGACGCTGAAGAGCATGGTGCCCCACCGCCGCCACACCTCGGCACCCTGCGCGACCAGGGCGGGGTCGACCCAGTCGGGGACGGTCTCGAACTCGGCGAACAGCGCGCGCATCGACTCGGGCGCGTCGGGCACGGAGTCGACACCGTGCTGGAGCGCGTGCATCAGCATCTCGCGCCCCCGGCGGTGACCGATCTCGCCGAAGAACACCTCGGCGACGAAGCGTTCCGCGACCGGGTCGCCGGCGAACAGGTCCTCGCACAGCAGCGCGGCCTGCTCATCGGTCGGGAACAGGTCGTGTCGGAAGAGTCTCTTGGCCAGGCGTTCGCGCTTCTTCCAGGCGGGCGTCTCCTTGGCTCTCCAGTAACCAAAGTTCGTCGGGCAGCGCACGTCGTCGCTGAGCGCGCGATCGGGGGAGGTCGTGGTCATGGCTGTCCTGTCACGGGGCGGGGTTCGGGGCGGGGGTCCGGAAACGGAGCATCAGGTCGTGGTCCTCGTGGTCGAGGATGTGGCAGTGCCAGACGTCGTCCTGGATCTGCTCCAGGTGTCCGCCGTGGCCTGGGTCGCCGGCCTGGCGACCGCGCCGTGAGGTCGGAACGTGGCGTCCGGGTCGACGTCGAGCTCGTTCTCGGTCGGCCAGTGCATGACCTCCCCCCGAGCGCGACGCCGTGCAGCGCGCGATCGACGTCCTGGGTGAAGGGGGTGGGCGCCGAGTCGGGTGGAACTGGTGTCGCGTCGTGCGCGCCGTGACGGTGGCCGAGAAGCCGTCCCACACCGGCAGGATCGGGAGCGCGTCGTGGAACGGCCGCATTGTCGGCGGGGTGGAGAGCAGTGGCCGCGTCGATCAGTGAACGACGGCTCACGGGTCCTGCTGCCACGGCACCTCCTCGTGTCCGACACGATGAACCATACATAGGTGTACGGTTTGGATTGTGACAGCCCTCACAGTGGTCGGGCAAGGCCCTGCCGGTCCCGACTAGGCTGGGCCGCGACCGAATGGGGGAGGGTGATGGCACCGCGAACCGCGCGGCTCAGCGCGCAGGACTGGACCCGTGGAGCACTCGACCTGCTCATGGCCGAGGGTGTCGCCGCGCTGCAGATCAATCGACTCTGCGCCGACCTCGGAGTGACTCGTGGCAGCTTCTACTGGCACTTCGCCGATCTCACCGAGCTGGAGGCGGCGGTCGCAGAGCGATGGTGCGAAGAGACTCGGGAGCGCCTCGACCAGTTGGCCGAGCTCGACCGCCTGCCGCCACGCGAGCGACTCCGGATCATGACACTGCACCTGATCGACGATGCGAGCTGGAGCGTCGAACGCGCGCTGCGCGAGTGGGCCCGGAGCACCCCTCAGGTCGCTGCGGTCGTCGGCGAGTCCGACCAACACGTCTTCGAGTTGGTCGAGCGGGCCATCGTTGAGCTCGGTCACGACCCGACGGTGGCGCGCACGAGGGCCGGCCTGCTGGTCTATGCCGGCATCGGGTTCGCCCACGGGCAGTCGACGCTCCCCAAGCCCACCGAGGCCGACGTCGACCAACTGCTCGACTTCCTTGCCGAGCCGGCGAGCTGATGATCCCGTGGCCCGCTGATCGTCAGGAGCGGCGCAGCAGGGGCCCGCGGTGGACCTTCTTGTTGCTGGCCTGCGCGAGCGGGCGCACGACGAGCAGGTCGACGTTGACGTGCGCCGGTCGACCCACGACCCAGCCGATCGTCTGGGCGATGTCCTCGGCCGACAGCGGGTCCTCGACGCCCTCGTAGACCGCGTCGGCACGCTCCTGCGAGCCCAGGCGCACGAGGGAGAACTCCTCGGTCTGCACCATGCCGGGGGCGATCTCGGTGACTCGGACCGGACGACCGTTGAGCTCCAGGCGAAGCGTCTCGGTGGCGGCGGCCACGGCGTGCTTGGCCGCGACGTAGCCGCCGCCGCCCTCGTACACCCAGTGGCCGGCCGTCGAGCCGACGTTGACGATCGTGCCCGCGCCGCTGGCGTCGAGGGCCGGCACCAGCGCCCGGGTGACCTGGACCATGCCGATCACGTTGATCTCGTACATGCGGCGCCACTGGTCGACATCGGCCTCGGCGACCGGGTCGACGCCGAGCGCGCCCCCGGCGTTGTTGACGAGTACGTCGAGCGTGTCGCCGACGGTCTCGGCGAGCCGGGCCACGGCGGCGGCGTCGGTGACGTCGCACGCGACGGCCGTGCCGCCGATCTCTGCGGCCAGGGCCTCGAGGCGGTCCACGCGACGGGCTGCGCAGAAGACGCGGAAGCCGGCGGCGGCGAGCTCGCGGGCGGTGGCGGCGCCGATGCCGCTGCTGGCTCCGGTGACGACGGCGGTGCGGGGACGGGTCATGTCACCATCGTGCCGCGCCGCCGTGGCCGGTGCCTGCCGGGGTCAGCGCGCGGCGTCCGCGAGCGTGCCGGGAGGCCCGGGACGCCCGGGCCGCGAGAGCCGCAGGTAGCGGATTTCGGCGCGTGGGAGATGATGGCCAGGTGAGTGTTCGACGGGTGGCCATGCTGTCGGCCCACACCTCACCGCTCGCGCAGCCGGGTGACGGTGACGCCGGCGGCATGAACGTCTACGTCATGGAGCTCTCGCGCCGACTCGCCGCCCGCGGCGTCGAGGTCGAGATGTTCACCCGTGCGACCTCGCGCCACCAGGAGTCGTGGGCCCAGGTGGCCCCGGGCATCACGGTGCGTCACGTCGCCGCCGGTCCGTTCGAGGGCCTGCGCAAGGAGGACCTCCCGGCGCAGCAGTGCGCCTTCGTCCGCGACGTGCTGCGGGTCGAGGCCGAGCACGGTCCCGACTACTTCGACCTCGTGCACTCGCACTACTGGTTGTCAGGCCAGGTCGGCACCGTGGTCCGCGACCGCTGGGGCCTGCCGCTGGTGCACTCGATGCACACCATGGCCAAGGTCAAGAACGCGCTGCTCGCCTCCGGCGACGCCCCCGAGCCCCTCGGACGGGTCCGCGGCGAGGAGGAGATCGTCCGCCTCGCCGACCGCCTCGTGGCCAACACCGACGACGAGCGGGCGCAGCTCATCGGCCTGTACGACGCCGATCCCGAGCGGGTCGACGTCGTGCACCCCGGCGTCGACCTCGACCGCTTCCGGGCGGGCCGTCGGGCCGAGGCCCGCCGCCGGCTCGGCATCGCCCCCGACGTCGCTCTGGTGCTCTTCGCCGGCCGGATCCAACCGCTCAAGGCGCCCGACCTCGTCGTGCGGGCGGCCGCCCGACTGCTCGCCGACGACCCGGGCCTGCGCTCGCGTCTGCAGGTCGCCGTCGTGGGTGGTGCCTCCGGGTCCGGGCTCGAGCGCCCCACCTCGCTCGCCGATCTCACCGACCGGCTGGGGCTGACCGATGTCGTGTCGTTCGTGCCCACGGTGCCCCAGGCCGAGCTCGCCGACTGGTACGCCGCGGCCACGGTGGTGTGCGTGCCGTCGCACAACGAGTCGTTCGGTCTCGTCGCGATCGAGGCCCAGGCGTGTGGCACCCCGGTCGTGGCGGCGCGGGTCGGGGGACTCCCCACCGCGGTGGCCGACGGTGTCAGCGGGGTCCTCGTCGATCGTCAGGACCCGGCCGCCTACGCGGCCGCCCTGCGGCCGTTCGTGCTGGATCCGGGCCTGCGCGACGCGATGGGGGCCAAGGCCGTCCTGCACGCCGAGGGCTTCAGCTGGGACATGACCGCCGAGAGCACCCTCGCGTCCTACGCCGCCGCCAGCCAAGGAGTCGTCCGTGTCCCCAGCTGATCCGTCACCGCGCGAGGTCATCCTCCACGCGCTCACCGAGGCCGAGCTCGATCACACCGAGCACTCGCCCGGGGTGTTCGACGTCGACCTGCCAGGTGAGCGCAAGCTCACGACCTCCGTCCGGCTCGAGGTCGGACGCCACTCGCTCGGCATCCACGCCTTCGTCGCGCGGCGTCCGGACGAGAACCACGAGGGCGTCTACCGGTGGCTCCTGGAGCGCAACCTCAAGCTGTTCGGGGTGGCCTTCGCCGTCGACGCCGCGGGTGACATCTACCTCGACGGCCGGCTGCCGCTGCACGCCGTGACGCCCGACGAGATCGACCGGCTGCTCGGCGCGGTCCTGACCTACGCCGACGAGTCGTTCAACGTGATCCTCGAGCTCGGCTTCGCCTCGTCGATCCGCAAGGAGTGGGCGTGGCGCGAGTCGCGCGGCGAGTCGACCCGCAATCTCGAGGCGTTCACGCACCTGCGGCCCGACAGCAGCAGCTGACCGACGCCGGCGTCGCTCGGGGCAGGCTCCCGCCACGACCCGCGTGACCGGCGTGACTCGCTCAGCCGTGCACGGCGCCGTTCGTCAGCACCGCCTGCACGAACTCACGGGCGTAGCCCTGCTCGCGCAGGTCCTTGAAACCGTTCTGCGTGAACCGGTTGACGCGCTCCCGGCTGACCGTGCAGCGCACCGGGCCCATGGGTCCGTTCAGCTCGACGTCGCCCTTGGGCGCGAGCGCGCTGAGCTGCCGGATCCGCAGGTGCGTGCACGGCACCTGCCAGTCGGGGGCGTCGGCACCGTCGCGCGTGAAGGCCAACCGGCCACCGACGAGGTCGATCCGGCCGAACGTCGCGTTGAGCGAGCCACCCATCGCGCCCAGGAAGCCGCCGCCGGGGATCATGGCGTCCCACGTGCCGTCGACCGCCCCAGGTCGTGGGGGTGGCGCGACCGAGCCGTCCGGGGCGGGGCCGGGGCCCACGGGAGGCCGTGGTCCGAGGTCGGGCCGCGTCCGCCGCGTCGCCGAGAGCGTGAAGACCGTGACGAGCAGCACGATGAGGGCCGACGCCCCCAGGGCGACGAGCACCACGACCCCCGTCACCGGTCGACCTCGTCCACGGGCCCATTCTCCCAGGCCGCTCGCGGCCCGCGCGGCGCGTGGCGTCACGCCCCGCCGGTAGCGTGGGACCCATGAAGGCCACGCTGTTCGTCGATGTCACCGACCCGTGGTCGTTCATCGGCGCCACGCGGTTCACCCGGGCGGCGGCGACCTACACGATCCTGACCGGTGAGCCCGTCCGCACGACGCTGCGGGCGCACCTGCTCGAGCCGGACGTCGTGTCCCAGGGTCGTCCGCTCATGACGGCGCTGGCCGAGCGGCTCGGCGGCGCCGACAAGGCCGAGCTCATGAACATCCGGGTCACCGGAGCGGCACGCATCACCGGGATCGACCTGAACTTCGAGGACGCCGTCGAGGCGAACTCCTTCGACGCCTGGCGCCTGCTCACATGGGCCGACGAGGCCGGACCCGGCGTGCAGTACGACCTGGCCCAGCAGCTCTGGCGGGCCCACCTGCTCGAGGGAGCCGACATCGCCGACCACCTCGTGCTGGCCACGCGGGCCGCGCTGGTGGGCCTGGACCTCGAGACCGCGGAGGCGCTCCTGGCGAGCACCGAGTACGCCGACGCGGTCCACGCCCAGCACGCCGCCTCGCTCGAGATCGGTGCGCTCGACGTGGGATTCGACCAGCTCCCGGCCATCGTCGTCGACGACGAGTGGTCGCTCTCGGGCGTGTACTCCCAGCACGACTACGTGCAGTCGCTCGAGAAGGTCCGCAACGAGCGTGGCGAGCCCTGGCCGGAGAACCGCTAGACCTTCCGGATCGGTAGGCTCGCGGTCATGACTTACACGCTCGTCCTGCTGCGCCACGGGCACAGCGAGTGGAACGCCAAGAACCTGTTCACCGGTTGGGTCGACGTCGACCTCAACGAGCAGGGCGTCGAGGAGGCGGGCCGCGGTGCCACGCTCCTGGCCGATGCGGGTCTCGCGCCGGACGTGTCGCACACGTCGCTGCTGCGCCGGGCCATCCGGACCTCGCAGATCGTCCTGGACGGCATCGACCGGCACTGGATCCCGGTCAAGCGCTCCTGGCGGCTCAACGAGCGTCACTACGGCGCGCTCCAGGGCAAGGACAAGAAGGCCACGCTGGAGGAGTTCGGCGAGGAGCAGTTCATGACGTGGCGCCGGTCGTACACGACCCCGCCGCCGCCCCTGGCCGACGACTCGGAGTTCAGCCAGGCCGAGGACCCGCGCTACGCCGCGCTGCCGGACGAGCTCCTGCCGCGTACCGAGTGCCTGGCCGACGTGCTCGACCGGATGCTGCCCTACTGGTACGACGAGATCGTGCCGGACCTGCTCGACGGCCGCACGGTGCTCGTCACGGCGCACGGCAACTCCTTGCGGGCGCTCGTCAAGCACCTCGACGGGCTCGGCGAGGACGAGGTCGTGGGTCTCAACATCCCCACGGGCATCCCGCTGGTCTACGAGCTCGACGCCGACCTGCGCCCCACGGTGCCCGGTGGCACCTACCTCGACCCCTCCGCCGCGGAGGCCGCCATCGCCGCCGTCGCCAACCAGGGCCGCTAGTACCGCTCGCGAGAGAGTTTGTTGGTGGTCACGAGAGACTTCGTTGGTGGTCACGAGAGACTTCGTGCGTGATCGGCGCCAGGATTGAGCCATGGCCAGCGACCCGGAGCTCGTGGAGCGTCTGCGTGAGTGGTTCGCCGAACGCGGCGTGACCGACGAACGACGCATGTTCGGCGGGCACGCCTTTCTCGACGCGGGCCGCATGACCGCCTGCGCGAACTCGCGAGGTGAGCTCATGGTGCGCTGCGACCCGGACACCACCGACCAGCTGGCCGCAGAGCCCGGTGTCGTCCAGACCGAGATGCGGGGCCGCCCGATGAAGGGCTGGCTCGACATCGAACCGGCAGCGGTCACCGACGACGTCGATCTCGCTCGTTGGCTGTCCCTGGCCCTCACCTACGCCCGGAGCCTCCCCCGACCTAAGGGCCCGCGCGGATCCATGGGCCGAGCGAAGCGAGGCAGGCGCCCGGGCGAAGCCCGGCAGCGACGAGGAACGAGTCGCTGGACGAGCGAAGCGAGGCGCCCTACCCGTCCAGCTTGTAGCCGAGGCCGCGCACGGTCGTGAGGGTGACGGGGTTGGCCGGATCGTGCTCGATCTTGGCGCGCAGCCGCTTGACGTGGACGTCGAGAGTCTTGGTGTCGCCCACGTAGTCGGCCCCCCACACCCGGTCGATCAGCTGCCCGCGGGTCAGCACGCGCCCGGGGTTGCGCAGGAAGAACTCGAGCAGCTCGAACTCCTTGAGCGGCAGCCGCACCTCGGTGCCGTCGACGCTCACGAGGTGACGGTCGACGTCCATGCGGATGCGGCCCACCTCCAGGGAGGCGGTGTCGTCGATCTCGTCGACCGTGCCGCGGCGCAGCACGGCGCGGATGCGGGCCACGAGCTCGCGCGGCGAGTACGGCTTGGTGACGTAGTCGTCGGCGCCCAGCTCCAGACCCACGACCTTGTCGACCTCGGTGTCCTTGGCGCTGACCATGATGATCGGCACCGACGAGGACTGGCGGATCTGTCGGCACACCTCGGTGCCCGAGAGCCCGGGCAGCATCAGGTCGAGCAGCACGATGTCGGCGCCGTTGCGGTCGAACTCCAGCAGCGCGTCGGGACCCGTCTCGGCGACGGCCACGTCGAAGCCCTCCTTGCGGAGCACGTAGGAGAGGGCCTCGCTGTAGCTGGTCTCGTCCTCGACCACCAGAACCTTGGTCACTTACTTCTCCTCATCGACTTCGGGATCGAAGGCCGGGAGCACCAACGTGAACGTCGAACCGAGTCCCGGTTCGCTCCAGACCTCGACCGAGCCACCGTTGCTGGCGGCCACGTGCTTGACGATGGACAGGCCGAGGCCCGTCCCTCCGGTCGACCGCGCCCGTGCGGGATCGACCCGGTAGAACCGCTCGAAGATCCGCTCGAGCTCGGAGGCGGGGATTCCCACGCCGTTGTCCGACACCGTGATCTTGACGTCGTCGTCGACCCGCTTGGCCGTGACGGCGACCCGTGACTCCTCGGGGGAGTAGGTCACGGCGTTCTCGACCAGGTTGCTGACCGCGGCGTGCAGCTGGGCGCGGTCGCCGAGGACGTAGAGGTCGCCGTCGACCGTCGAGCGCAGGTCGATCTGCTTGGCCTCGGCCTCGGTCAGCGAGTGCTCACAGGCCTCGGCGACGAGCTCGCCCACCTTCATCGTGACGGCGTCCTCGCTGAGGGTGTCGGCCTGCAGCCGGGACAGGTCGATGATCTGCTGCACCAGGCGGGTGAGGCGGTCGGCCTCGTCGGACATGCGGGCCGAGAAGTGGGCGACGGCCTCGGGGTCGTCGGTCGCCTCCGCCACGGCCTCGGCGAGGAGCTTGATCGCGCCGATCGGAGTCTTGAGCTCGTGACTGACGTTGGCGACGAAGTCGCGCCGGATCATGTCGAGCCGCTGGGCGGCGGTGCGGTCCTCGGCCAGCACCAGCACGAGGCGGGACGTGAGCGGCGCGATGCGGACGTGCACCTGGAGCGGTGCCGAGCGCCGGATCGGCACCTCGACGTCGGCATCGCGGATCTGACCGTCGCGTCGCACCTGACGCACGAGCGCGAGCAGCTCCTCAGGATGCAGATGACCGTCGCGGACGATGCCGAGCGCCACAGCCGGTGCGGAGGCGTGGTCGACCCGGTCGTCGACGTCGACGATGACGGCCGAGGAGGACAGCACGCGCAGCACCGCCTCGGCGCCGCTCGGCACCAGGGGTGCCTCGACGACCTCCGGTTCCTCGCGTCGTCGTTCGTCGAACCTCCAGATGAAGGTGATCGCGGCCCCGAGCACGAGTCCGGCGGCGCCGGACAGCACCCAGGCGACTTCTGTGTCCACAAGCGCGATCGTACGGTGCCGTTCACCTCAAGATCGCTTGCCGACCCCTGTCATCGCGGGTCTTTCGGCGGCCGTTCACGTCTCGTTCACCGGGGGTCGCTCCTCGTTCACCGCATCGGACTAGCCTCAGGGTCATGCGTGATCTCTACTACGAGCAGCTCGACGCGATCGTCGACGACATGGTGACCCTCACGGGCTCCGTGCGTCGCGCCGTCGCCGCTGCCACCGCCGCCCTCCTCAACGCCGACGCACCGCTTGCCGAGCAGGTCATCGACGGCGACAAGGTCATCGACGAGACCATCGAGGGCATCGAGGAGCGCGCGCTCCTGCTCCTCGCCACCCAGCAGCCGGTCGCCACCGACCTGCGCCAGCTCGTCGCGACCTTGCGCATGCTCACCGATCTGGAGCGCATGGGCGACCTGTCGGTCCACGTGGCCAAGGTCGCCCGCCTGCGCATGCCGGAGGTCGCCGTCCCGACCAGCCTGCAGCCCACCATCATGGCGATGGCCTCCGTGGCCGACCAGATGATCCACGCCGCATCGCGCATCGTGGCGAACCGCGACCTGGTGGCCGCCGAGAAGCTCGAGGACACCGACGACGAGATGGACAAGCTCCGCAAGGAGCTCTTCCGCGTGCTCCTCGGCGACAGCTGGGACCACGGGGTGGAGCCGGCGATCGACCTGGCGCTGCTCGGGCGCTACTACGAGCGCATCGGCGACCACGCGGTCTCGATGGCGCGCCGCGTCGTCTACCTGGTCACCGGTGAGGTCCCCTCGCACGAGTGATCACCCGCCGATCGAACGACGACGGGCCCCCACCACGCGGTGGGGGCCCGTCGTCGTTGCGGGGAGCGTCACGTCAGTGCGACGAGGAGCCCTCCCGCTCGGCGTTCTTCTGGGTCGCCTCGAAGCCGGGCTGCTTGAGGTTGCCGCCCGGGTCGGCGCCCGGCGGCAGTGCGACGTCGGCGTAGACCGACGTCCGCGTGACCGACGGGATGCGGATCTCGACGTCGTCGGCGCCGTTGAAGGTCAGCGTCAAGGTGTAGTACAGGCCGATGAGGTCGATGCCGGAGGTCGTGTAGACCTTGCTCGGCGACTGGCGGGCCGCCTCCTCGGTCTGGCCGAGCGTGCGGGCCTGGCCGGGAACGATCTCGAGATCCTCGGAGTCGGTGCTCACCAGCTCGAGCTCGTTGCCCTCGCCGTCGACGAGGGTGGCCGAGGTGAGGCGCTGGTCGCTGTCGGTCTTGTTGACCAGGGTGGCCGAGAGGGTCGCGGCGCCGTTGGTGCTCACCACGAGCAGGGCGTTCAGGACCTGGATGTCGGCCTCCCGGTCGTCGGCGCCCACGGCCGCCTGGTACTGCTGGTTCGTCTGGGCGTTGAAGCTGGTGCCGCAGGCGCCGGTGGACAGCACGGCGGCCACGACAGCGGTCGCAACGAGAGTTCGGCGGTGGCGGGGCAGACGCACGGCGAGGGCCTTTCGCGGGGGGCGGGCAACGGGGCCGATCCTATCCAATTCCGGCATCCGGCCACGCACCGACCGGCGATCGTCGCCGTCGGCATGAAAAACGGCCAAGAAGGGCCTGAGTTCCGCGTGGTAAACTGGGCTTTCTAGGAAAGGTGCTTTCTCTATGACTTTTACGGTCGGCGAAACGGTGGTCTACCCGAACCACGGGGCGGCAGTGATCGAGGACATCGAGACCAGGAAGATCAAGGGAGAGGATCGTGACTACCTCGTGCTGCGCATCATCGCGCAGAACGACCTCGTCGTCCGCGTCCCCGCCTGCAACCTCGATCTCGTGGGGGTGCGCGACGTCGTCGACGCCGACGGCCTCGAGCGGGTCTTCAGCGTCCTGCGTGCCGAGCACGTCGAGGAGCCGACCAACTGGTCGCGCCGGTACAAGGCGAACCTCGAGAAGCTGCACTCCGGCGACGTCATGAAGGTCTCGGAGGTCGTGCGCGACCTCTGGCGCCGCGGCAACGACCGCGGCCTCTCCGCCGGCGAGAAGCGCATGCTCGCCAAGGCCCGTCAGATCCTGGTCTCCGAGCTCGCGCTCGCCGAGAACACCAACGAGGACAAGGCCGAGGCCCGCCTCGACGAGGTCCTCGCCAGCTGATCGTCAGCCAGCAGAGCTCGACCACCGTGCGGTTCGCCGCCGGTGGTCGAGTTTTTTGTGGGGGCCCGGCCGGCGGTCCCGGCCGTGGTTCGACCGAACCTGAGGGAATGCGGGTGTCCCGGCCCCCTCAACCCCTCAGACTGCGTCGCGCAGCAGCCACAAACCCTCAGACTCCGTCGTCGGGGGCTCAGGCGAGCGTGAGCAGGGCGGTCGCGATCGCGGCCACCCCCTCGCCGCGGCCGGTGAGGCCGAGGCCGTCGGTCGTGGTGCCCGAGACGCTCACGGGGGCGCCGATCGCCTGGCCGAGCACCTGTTGGGCCTCGTCGCGGCGTGAGCCCACCCGTGGCTGGTTGCCGATGACCTGGACCGCGACGTTGGCGATCTCGAAACCGGCGGCCCGGACCCGGTTGGCGGTCTCGTCCAGGAACTCCACCCCGGAGGCTCCGGAGCGGCGCGGATCGTCGACCCCGAAGACCGAGCCGATGTCGCCGAGCCCGGCGGCGCTGAGCAGCGCGTCGACCATGGCGTGGGCCGCGCAGTCGCCGTCGGAGTGTCCGTCGAGGCCCCGGGGCGCGTCCGGCCAGAGCAGGCCGGCGACCCACAACGGGCGGCCGTCGACGAGCCGGTGCACGTCGGTGCCGATCCCGGTTCTCATGGCTCGATCATGCCGTACGCTCCCCGCCCCCCGCGGGGGACGGGGAGAGGGCGCCGGGCCGATAGACTCGTGCGTGTGACGGTGCGCCTGTACGACTCTGCGACCCGGGAGACGACCGACCTCGTGCCGGTGGTGCCCGGGCAGGTGAGCATCTACCACTGCGGTCTCACGGTGCAGGGCCCTCCGCACCTGGGCCACATCCGCAAGGAGGTCGTCTTCGACGTCCTGCGGCGCTGGCTCGAGCGGGCCGGCTACGAGGTCACGATCATCGCCAACGTCACCGACGTCGACGACAAGATCATCGCGAAGGGCCGCGAGCAGGGGCGCCCCTGGTACGCGGTCGCCTACGAGAACGAGCGGGCGCTGCACGCGGCGTACGAGGTGCTGGGCTGCACAGCGCCCACCTACGAGCCGCGCGCCACGGGGCACGTGCCCGAGATGATCGAGATGATGCAGACGCTGATCGAGCGCGGCCACGCGTACGCGGCCGACGACGGTTCGGGCGACGTCTACTTCGACGTGCGCTCGTGGCCCGCCTACGGCGCGCTCAGCAACCAGAAGGTCGACGAAATGCAGGCCGCCGAGGACGCGCCGCCCGAGGGCAAGCGCGACCCCCGCGACTTCGCGCTCTGGAAGGGCAGCAAGGCGGGGGAGCCTGAGACCGCAAGCTGGCCCACCCCCTGGGGTCGCGGGCGCCCCGGCTGGCACCTGGAGTGCTCGGCCATGGCCGCGAAGTACCTCGGCCACGAGTTCGACATCCACGGCGGCGGGCTCGACCTGCGCTTCCCGCACCACGAGAACGAGCTGGCCCAGTCCTCGGCCGCGGGGCAGGCGTTCGCCCGGCGCTGGATGCACAACGCGATGCTTAACCTCGGCGGCGCCAAGATGTCCAAGAGCGTCGGCAACACGCTGTCGGTCAGCGAGGTCGTCAAGCGCTTCCCGGCCATCGCGGTGCGCTACTACCTGCTCGCGGCGCACTACCGCTCGGTCATCGAGTACTCCGAGGAGGCCCTGGCCGAGACCGCCGTGGCCGTCGAGCGGATCACCGGTTTCGTGACCCGCGCGGCCGAGCTCGTGGGCCCGGGCGAGCCGGGCGAGGTCCCAGCGGAGTTCGCGGCCGCGATGGACGACGACCTCGCGGTGCCGGCGGCGCTCGCGATCCTGAACGGGTCGGTCACCCGGGGCAACGGGCAGCTCGCCACCGGGGGACCGGAGCTGGCGGCCACGCTCGCCGAGGTGCGGGGCATGCTCGACGTGCTCGGCGTCGACCCGCTGTCTCCGGTCTGGGTCGCCCGCGGTGGCGCATCGGGCGCCGACGCGGCGCTCGACAGCCTGATCGGTGACCTGCTGGACCAGCGCGCGACCGCGCGCGCTGACAAGGACTTCGCGGCAGCCGACCGGGTGCG
Organism: Aeromicrobium sp.; assembly: GCF_023146395.1. Classification (GTDB taxonomy): domain Bacteria; phylum Actinomycetota; class Actinomycetes; order Propionibacteriales; family Nocardioidaceae; genus Aeromicrobium. The sequence goes on from NZ_JAGLCD010000012.1 coordinate 125,064, forward strand.
CGATCAGCTCACGGCCGCCGGGATCGAGATCGAGGACACCCCCCACGGACCTCGGTGGACGGTGAAGGGACAGTAATGCCAGGCAACAGCCAGCGCCGAGGCGCCATCAAGAAGTCCGGCAAGGGCAATCCCACGGCCGGATCGGGAGGGCGTCGCCGCCAGGGCCTGGAGGGCAAGGGGCCCACGCCGCGCGCCGAGGAGCGTCCGAACCACAAGGCCTACAAGATGGCCAAGGCCGCCGACAAGCGCCAGGCCGCCCGGCCCAAGCGCAAGGGCAGTGACGGCGGGCCGGAGTGGGTCGCCGGCCGCAACTCGGTCGTCGAGCTGCTGCGCGCGAAGGTGCCCGTGGCGGGTCTGTACATCGCCGAGGGCATCGAGCGCGACGAGCGGCTCCGTGAGATCTTCCGGCTGTCGTCGGAGCACCACGTGCCGATGCTGGAGATCACGCGCGGCGAGCTCGACCGGCTCACGACCGGTGCGGTCCACCAGGGCATCGCGGCCAAGCTCAACGCCTACGAGTACGCCCACCCCGACGACCTGCTCGACCTGGCCGCCGAGCGCGGCGAGGACCCGCTCATCGTCGTCCTCGACGGCGTCACGGACCCCCGCAACCTCGGCGCCGTCGTGCGGTCGGCTTCCGGCTTCGGCGCCCACGGCGTCGTGATCCCGGAGCGACGCTCGGCCCAGATGACCGCGTCGGCGTGGAAGACCTCCGCCGGTGCCGCAGCGCGCGTGCGCGTCGCCCGCGCGACCAACCTCACGCGGCAGATCAAGGCGTACCAGGAGGCGGGCGTCATGGTCGTCGGCCTGGCCGCCGACGGCGACGTCTCGCTGCCCGACCTCGAGCTCGCCGACGGGCCGCTCGTGGTCGTGATCGGCAGCGAGGGCAAGGGCATCTCGCGTCTGGTGGCCGAGAACTGCGACCAGCTCGTCAGCATCCCGATGGCGTCCGACCTGGAGTCGCTCAACGCCGGCGTCGCCGCCGGCATCGCGCTGTACGCGATCTCCCAGCAGCGCTGAGGTCGTCCTCGCCGCGCACGGGCGTGCCGCCGCGGTGAGGATGGGTCCATGACCTGGTTCGAGGCGAGCAGGACGTCCGAGGCCGTCGTGACGGCGCAGCGCAGCGCGGTGTGGGACGCGCTGGTCGATCCCGACGCGATCGCGTCGATGACGCCGCTGGTGGAGCGGATCGAGGCCGACGGCGATCACTGGCACTGGCAGCTGCAGACCGTTCCGGGGCTGGGCGTCAGCCTGGCGCCGGCGTTCACCGCGCGGCTGGAGACCGACGAACCGCACCGGATCGAGTTCGTCCACGACCCGCCGGAGGGTCGGCACGAGCGTGCAGGCGTGGACGGTGTCTACGACCTGATCGAGGTGGCGGAGGGCACGCACCTGCGGATCGAGCTCGGGGTGCGCGTCGACCTGCCGCTCCCGCGGCTCGCACGTCCGGCCGTCACGTCGACGATCCAGGGCGTGCTCGCGTCGATGGGGAAGGGGTTCTCGGCGGCCTTGCTCGAGCGTCTCGGAGCGGAACAGCTCGACACCTGACTGCGTCCCTGAGAATGAATTTGACAATCGTTCTCACCAACTGATGAAGTGTCGCCCCATGATCACTTCTTCATCTCGCCACCCCCTTCGCCGCCGCCACGCGGCCGTGCTCGGCGCGCTGGCCCTGGGCCTGGCCGCCTGCGGCTCCGAGACCGACGCCGCCGACGAGTCGTCGGCCGCCGCCGAGCCCGTCGAGGTCGACCAGGCCACGCCGCGCCTCGTCGTCGCCTACGCGGACCACGTCGAGGTCTTCGACGCCACCACGATCACCTCCGAGGGCACGATCGCGACCGACTCCGCCCCCTACGTGCAGACCGCCGCCGACGGCCGCCACGTCTTCACGCTCGCGCACCAGGACGAGAAGATCGGCCTGATCGACGCCGGCACGTGGGTCGAGGCGCACGGCGACCACGGCCACTTCTTCACGACCGAGCCGACCGAGACCGAGCTCGAGCTCGACCACCTCTCGTACCACGCCGTCAGCGACGACGAGCGCAGCGTGATCTGGTACGACGACCAGGGCTCCTTCGGCGTGCTGGACCACGACGAGCTCGAGGGCGGGACGATCGAGCCGCAGGTCTTCGAGCTCGGCGAGCCGCACCACGGGGTCGCGGTGCCGACCTCCGACGGCGGCTTCCTCGCGACGGTCGCGGTCGACGGCGACGCCACCGGTGTGGCCGTGCTGGATGCGACGGGCACCGAGACGAACCGATTCGAGACCTGCCCGGGCCTGCACGGCGAGACCCACGTCGGCGAGACGGGCTACGCCTTCGGCTGTGACACGGGCATCCTGGTCGTGGACGGTGGGCAGGCGCGCTCGATCGCCTCACCCGTCGAGGGTGCTGGCACGGGCACGCTCGCGTCCGACCACGAGAGTCCGGTCGTCGCGGGCACGCTGTCGGCCGAGGACCAGCCGGAGCTCGAGACCCGCCTCGCGCTGTACGACACCGCGGCCGACACCGCCAGCGTCGTCGAGCTGGGCGCCGCGTTCAGCAACATCGTCGTGAGCGAGGGACGCGCGATCGTGATCGGCACGGACGGCGCCCTGCGGGTCGTCGACCTGGCCACGGGTGCGGTCTCGACCGTCCCCGCCATCGCGGAGTGGGACAAGACCGAGGACTGGAAGGAGGACCGTCCGTACCTCGCCGTCGCGGGCGACACCCTCTGGATCACCGACCCGTTCGCCGGAGCGATCCACACGCTCGACCTCGCCACGAGCACGCTCGAGACCGTCGAGGTAGACGGCAAGCCCGGCCGTCTGGTCGTCGTGGGTGCCTCGGCCACCGAGGGTCACTCGCACTGACCTCCCGGCAGGATCAGGTGCCCAGCACCCGGTCCAGGTAGGCGTTGGTGAACCGCCGCTTCGGGTCGACGTCCTCGCGGATCGCGAGGAAGTCCTCGAAGCGGCGGTACCGCGTCGCCAGGTAGTCCGCGCCGAGGGTGTGCATCTTGCCCCAGTGGGGCCGACCCTCGTGCGCGGTGAAGATGTCCTGCGCTGCCGCGAAGTAGGCCGTGGGGTCGGTCCGGTGGTACTGGTGCACCGCGACGTAGGCGTTGTCGCGCTCGTGCCCGGTCGACATCCAGACGTCGTCGGCACCGGTGAACCGCACCTCGATCGGGAACGACACGAGCTCGTGGCGGGCCGCGAACCAGGTCTGCAGCTCCTCGATCACCGGCGCCAGAGCGGCCCGGGGCACCGCGAACTCCGACTCGCGGAACCGCACCCGGCGTGGTGAGACGAACACGTCGAAGGAGTCGGCGGTGTAGGTACGGGCGCCCAGCATCGACCCGGAGATCGCGTTGATGTGCGGCACGAGACCGGGGCGTCGCGCGGCGACGCGCTGCACACGCTCGTACACGGTGTTCGACAGGAACTCGTCGTCCCACCAGTGGCGCAGGCGCCCGAGCGGCGCCGCAGCGGTGCCGTGGGGCACGCGGGTGTTGCGCTTGAGCAGGGCCTTCTCGGTGTGCGGGAACCAGTAGAACTCGGCGTGGTCGTAGTCGTCAGCGAGCTCGTCGAGCCGCCCGACGAGATCGGGCAGGCTCGCCGGCTCCTCGCGGGCCTGCAGCAGGAAGGCCGGCACGCACCGCAGCGTGACCTCGGTGACGATGCCGAGTGCGCCGAGGCTGACCGGGATGGCCGTGGCCCACGGGTGCTCGGCATCGACCTCGAGGAGGTCGCCGTCGCCAGTCACGAGCTGGAGACCGGCCACCGCGGCGGCGATGCCCTGCAGCCGGCCGCCGGTGCCGTGGGTGCCGGTGGAGATCGCGCCGGCCACCGACTGCGGGTCGACGTCGCCGAGATTGGGCAGGGCCAGCCCCAACGCCGCGAGCTGTGGATTGAGCTCGTGCAACGAGATGCCGGCCTGGACCCGGACGAGGCCAGTCGTGACGTCGTGGTCGAGCACGCGGTTCATGCGGGCCAGGCTCAGGGCGATGCCGTCGGTCGCGGCGATCGGGGTGAACGAGTGGCCCGCGCCGTGGGCCTTGACCGTGCGGCCGTCGCGAGCCGCGCGGGCGACGATCGCCTGCACCTCGGCTGTCGTCGTCGGGTGCTCCAGGGCGACCGGAGCGCTGCGGACGTTGCCCGCCCAGTTGGTCCACGTGGGTGTCGATGGGCTCATCCGAAGTTCTTCCCCTCGCCGCGGTAGGTGGCATGTGACGTGACCGGGCCTGCGGCGTCGACGACGTGGATCGCGTCGAAGCGCTCGCACATCTCGCCGGCCTTGGCGTGGCGAAAGAGCACGCGGTCGCCGGGCCGCAGCATGCGGGCGGCCTTGCCCGTGAGCGGCGTCTGGACCTCGCCCGTGCCCTCGGTGCCGATCAGGGTCAGGCCCTCGGGGAAGACCGGGGTGGGCACGCGAGCGTCGCCGGCCGGCCCGGAGGCGATGTAGCCGCCGCTGAAGCAGGTCGCGATCCCGCGCGCCGGACGGCGGACGACGTCGAGGGCGAAGAAGGCCGCGGGGCGGGCCTCGAACGCGTCGTAGCCGTCGAACAGGGTCGGGCAGAAGAGGCCGGATCCGGCCGTGAGCTCGGTGATCGCCGGGTCCTGACCGGTGACCTCGAGGCTGCCGGTGCCGCCCGCGTTGACGAGCTCGAGGTCGGCCACGGCACGAACCGTCTCGACGACCGCGGACCTGCGCTCGGCGAGCTCCGCGGCGGAACGCTTCTTCACGAGGCGCACCGCCGGTGAGGTGTCCGGCAGTCCCGCGATCTGCGCGTCGTAGAACATGACGCCGACGAGCTCGAAGCCGGGCCGGCGGGCGATCGCCTCGGCGACCCGACGGGCCTGCTTCGCGGTGTGCACGGGGGAGCGGCGCACGCCGAGGTGGATCGGTCCGAGCCGCAGCGACGCGTCGACGTCGAGGCAGACGCGGATCGTGGGGTGCCGGACCCCGAGGACGCCGTCGATCGCGTCCAGGGAGTCGAGCGAGTCGACCATGACCGTGATCGCGTCGCGCCGGTGCTGCTCGGCGGCGAGGTCGCGCAGCGCCGGGGCGTTGACGCTGGGGTAGGCCAGCAGGATGTCGTCGTGCCCGAGGTCGGCGAGCCACAGGCTCTCGGCGAGCGAGTACGTCATGAGCCCCTGGAACGCCTCGTGCGCCAGGGCCTGGTCGATCACCGCGCGCACCCGGACCGACTTGGTCGCGACCCGCACCGGCACCCCGTGGGCGCGGCGGGCGAGATCGGCCAGGTTCGCCTCGAGCGCGGCCCCGTCCAGGAGGGCCAGCGGCGCTGGGAGCTCGCGCGTCGCGTGCAGGAGGTGGGCGGGGTCGGTCACGGTCTCAGTATGCCCACGGACCGAGCCGTCGCGGCAGGTTCATGCACTAGCCTGGTCGGGTGGCTCGGCCACGCGCCCCTGTAGCTCAGTTGGTAGAGCGCTTCTCTTGTAAAGAAGATGTCGCGGGTTCGACTCCTGTCGGTGGCTCCAGCAGGGTGCTTCTCTCGCGCCACGACTCTCGGGGTCGACGTCGCGCCCCTTCCTTCGGCGACGCACGTGAGAACTCGGTGAACTTCTCGCGTGGCGGTGTCAGGTCCCGTGCGACTGTCGGTGGCCCCACCTATCGTGGAACGCAACCGAGACGAGGAGTCGAGGATGTCGGAACCACGCTGGGACCCGGCCGAGCTGGAGGCGCGCTTCGCCCAGGTGCGCGCCCACACCGAGGCGTTGGCCAAACCACTGTCCCCCGAGGACCAGACGGTCCAGACGATGCCCGACGTCTCGCCCACCAAGTGGCACCGGGCGCACGTCACCTGGTTCTTCGAGACCTTCCTGCTGGCCGAGGTCGAGCCGGGGTTCGCGCCCTTCCAGGACCAGTACTGGTTCCTGTTCAACAGCTACTACGAGGCCGTCGGTCCGCGGTACACGCGCGCCGAGCGCGGCGCCATCACGCGGCCGGGTGCGCACGACGTCGGGCTGTACCGCCAGAACGTCGACGCCCGGGTCCGCGACCTCATCAGCACGCTCGACGACGGCACGCTCGACAAGCTCGGCTCCACGATCGAGCTGGGCTTCCACCACGAGCAGCAGCACCAGGAGCTGTTGCTCATGGACATCAAGCACGTGCTGTCGGTCAATCCGTTGCGGCCGGTCTACGCCGGCAGCCCCTCGCCCCGGTCCGAGCCCGACCAGATGGGCTGGATCGACGTCGAGGGCGGCCTGGTCGAGGTCGGCCACGAGGGCAGCGGCTTCAGCTTCGACAACGAGCTCCCGCGGCACCGTGCCTGGCTCGAGCCGTACCGCATCGCCGACCGCCTCGTCACCAACGGCGAGTGGATGGAGTTCATGGCCGACGGCGGCTACCAGCGGCACGAGCTCTGGCTCTCCGACGGCTGGGCCAAGGTCACGGGTGAGCAGTGGCGCTCGCCCTTCTACTGGCGCGACGACGACGGGGTCTGGTCCGAGCACACGCTGCACGGCACCCATCCGGTCGATCCCGGCCTGCCCGTCACGCACGTCAGCCACTACGAGGCCGACGCCTACGCCACGTGGCGCGGCATGCGCCTGCCCACCGAGCCCGAGTGGGAGCACGCCGTCGTGGCCGACGGCACACCGCCTGCGGCGGACGGCGCGCCGTCGCTGCACGCCACCGCCGCGGGTCCGGCCACGGGCCACCTGCGCCAGGTGCACGGCGACGCCTGGCAGTGGACCTCGTCGGCCTATCTGCCCTACCCCGGGTTCTCGGCCCCCGACGGCGCCATCGGCGAGTACAACGGCAAGTTCATGTCGGGCCAGATGGTGCTGCGCGGCGGATCCGCGCTCACGCCCCCGGGTCACGCGCGGCACACGTACCGCAACTTCTTCCCGGCGGGTGCCCGATGGCCCATGACCGGGGTCCGGTTGGCCGACGGTGGGGTGCGGGCATGAGTCAGCGTCCTGAACCGGCCGTGCGCGTCGTGCTCGACCCGGAGCGTGCCTCGGGGAGCCTGGTCGCCGACGTCCGACGAGGGCTGGGCTCGGTGCCGCGCACCCTCCCGCCCAAGTGGCTCTACGACGACCGCGGCTCAGACCTGTTCGACCAGATCACCCGGCTCCCCGAGTACTACCCGACCGAGGCCGAGCGCCGCCTGCTCGAGGAGCACGCGGCCGAGGTCGCGAGCGTCACAGGTGCCTCCACGGTCGTCGAGCTCGGCAGCGGCACGAGCGACAAGACCCGCACCCTGCTCGACGCGTTCGACGCCGGCGGATCGCTGCGCCGCTTCGTGCCGGTCGACGTCAGCGAGTCCACGCTGCGCGAGGCGGCCGTCATGCTCGCGCAGCGTTACCCGGGCCTTTCGGTCGAGCCCCTGGCCGGCGACTTCACGCTGCACCTGAGCCACCTGCCCACGGGCGACCGCAAGCTCGTGGCGTTCCTGGGTGGCACGATCGGCAACTTCTACGTCGAGGAGCGGGCGGCGTTCCTCGGCGCCCTCGCCGACTCGCTCGCCCCGGGTGACTGGCTGCTGCTCGGCACCGACGTCGTCAAGGAGGCCGACCGCCTGGTCGCGGCCTATCACGACTCCGCGGGCATCACGGAGCAGTTCATCCTCAACAGCCTCGTCGTGCTCAACCGCGAGCTGGGCGCCGACTTCGACCTCGAGGCCTTCAGCTACGTCCCGTTCTGGGACCCGGCGATGGAGCGCATCGACATGCGTCTGCGGGCCGAGTCGCCGCAGCGGGTCACGCTTCCCGGAGCCGACCTGGTCGTCGACCTCGCGGCCGGTGAGGAGATCCGGGTCGAGATCTCCACCAAGTTCCGCCCCGAGAAGCTGCGCCGCGAGCTCGCCGACGGTGGATTCACGGTGGAGCACCTCTGGACCGACGGCGACTTCGCCCTGACCCTCGCCCGCCGCGACGGCTAAGGTCGCTTTACCTCACCGCCTGGATGTGGACACGTCCGCACGAGTTTCGGCCCCCGCTGCGTGCCGAAGTGTCCACATCTCGTCGGTCGGGCGCTACCGCTTCACCTCGCGGGTCAGTCGGGTCGTCATGGTGTAGTCCTTCGCCGGGCCCGAGACGTTCCAGACCACGGTCCAGTCGTCCGGCCGGTCGATCTGGATCCGCCCCTCATAGGTGTCGGCGCCGCACGGGTGCACGACCGTCTGGCCCACGGACCACGGGTGGAAGTCGCGGCCGTCCTCGAACGTGACCCACCAGCCGTCGGGCCGCCGCTCCACGAACAGGTTCCGGAAGACCGGAGTCTCGCCGCCGTCCCACGTCATGGTCCCGGTCTCGCTCCAGCGGACGCGCCCGTCCTCGCCTACGGCGAGCTCGGTCGTGCCGACGACGTGGCGCGCCGGGCCGAGACGGTCCTCGATGTCGCGATCGAAGCGCCAGGTGCCCACGCGCTCGCGCGGATCAGTGACAGCCACCCGCCGAGCCTGCTGGCTGCGACGCGCCGCGGTCAAGTCACTGCCACGATGGAGCCATGACCGACCTCGAGGACCGTGTCCGAAGCAGGGTGGCCGAGCTCACCGCCAACCACGACATCCCGGGCGCCACCTGGGCGATCGTGCGTGGCTCCGGCGACGACCGGACCGTGCACGTCGAGTCCCTCGGCCGCTACGCCGACGACTCGATCTTCCGGGTCGCCTCGCTGACCAAGCCGATCGTGGCGGTGCTGACCGCGGCCCTCGCCTGCGACGGCGTGCTGGGCCTGGACGACCCGGTGGAGCGCTGGGTCCCGGAGCTCGCCGGCCGGCAGGTCCTGCGCGCACCCGACGCCGAGCTGGACGATGTCGTGCCGCCGGCCAGGTCCCTGACCGTGAGCGACGTGCTGGAGATGGGTGCCGGCCTCGGGTGGGGACCGGTGCTCGAGGGCACGCCGCTCCAGCGGGCCCAGGCCGAGCAGCAGCTGGAGTCGACGTGGCTGCCGAGCCCCGTGAACCCCGACGAGTGGGTGCGACGCCTGGCCTCGGTGCCGATGGCGCACCAGCCGGGGGAGGGATGGCTCTACCAGATGTCGTACGACCTGCTGACCGTCGTGCTGGAGCGGGCCACGGCGACCCCGCTGGACGAGCTGTTGCGCGATCGCCTGCTCACGCCGGCCGGCATGACCGAGACCGGATGGAGCGTGGGTCCGGCTCAGCTGGGCCGGGTGCCCGCGCAGTACTTCCCCAACCGGGTCGGCGAACGGGTCGAGGTCGCTCCGCCCGCCGATCCGAGCCTGGTCGAGCTCCCCGCCTTCCGGTCGTCGGCCACCGGGCTGCTCTCGACGGCCGCGGACCTGGCGCGATTCATCGAGCTGCTGCTCGACGAGGGGGACGCCCCGGGTGGCCGAGTGCTGCCCGCGGCAGCCGTGCGGCACCTGGGCCAGGACCGCCTCGGAGCGGGGGCGCGACCGATGGCGGTGGCCGACCTCGGGCCCACACTGGGATGGGGCCACGGTGTCGCCATCGATCTCGAGCCCCGGTTCCCGGGATCTCACGCGGGTCGGTTCGGCTGGCACGGTGGCACGGGCGCCTCCCTCTGGGTCGACCCGAGCGCGGGGGTCGGCGCCGCGATCCTGACCCAGCACGGGATGGGCGGCACGACCGGTGCCGACTACGTGGAGGCGTTCTTCGCCGCGGTGCACGCGGTCTGACGCGTCGTGGCCGGGCGGTGAGCAGGCAACCTTCACCGGTCTCACCAGGTTGCCGGCTCACCGCCCGCGTCGCGGAGCGGTGGGCTGGCAACCGCTCATGCCCGCGAGAGGTTGCTGACTCACCGCCAGAGGACGGCAGAACGCCGTGGGGCGGACCCGATCAACGGGCCCGCCCCACGGCGTCGGTGCTGAGTGCGCTGCCTACTCGGAGGCCTCGAGGGCGGCGGCGACGCGGCGGTGCGCCTCCCAGATCTCCTCGGGCAGACCGTCGAACTGGGCCAGGTGCTTCTCGCGGTGGCCCATCTCCTGCTTCCAGCGGTCGGTGTCGATCGTGAGCACCGTGTCGAGATCGGCCAGCGCCTGCTCGTCGAGCCCGTCGAGCAGCAGCTCCTCGCGCTTCGGGATGACGCCGACGGGCGTCTCGACACCCTCGACCTCGCCGTTCTTGTACTGCATGAGCCACACGAGCGGGCGCAGGTTCTCGCGGTAGCCGGGCCACAGGAAGCGGCCGTCGTCGCCGCGCTGGAACCAGTTGACGTGCGCGAAGATCGGCTTGGTCGTGGTGCGGCTGAAGACCTCGAGCCAGTGCGCCGCGTAGTCGGCCTCGGCGTACGACATGAACGGACGCATCGACATCGGGTCGTAGCGGAGCACGCCCTCCAGGCCGTCGGCCGCGGCCGTGGCCTCGGCGCCCAGCGTCAGGCCGTCGTACACGCCCTCGGCGACGTCGGTGATCGCGCGCACGAGCGGCTCGCGGTCACGCGTGCGGCCACCGAAGATGACGCCGTGGATCTCGACACCGGCCGGGTCCTCGAAGTCCTTCGCGACGTTGGGGACGTTGGCGAGCGTCGTGGTGAACCGGCTGTTGGGGTGCGCCCACGGGGCGTCGACCTCCTCGCCCGAGCGGTCGGCGATGAGATCGCCCTTCCAGTCCTCCCAGCCGTCCAGGTCGGTGGGCTTGGGGCCCTTGCCCTCCCACCAGACCTCCTGGGTCTTGGCGTTGTAGGCGACGTTGGTGAAGATCGCGCCCGTGCCCTCGACGATCGAGTCGACGGCCGTGGGGTTGGTCTTCTCGTTGGTGTCCTTGGCGACGCCGAAGACCCCGTTCTCGGGGTTCATGCCGTAGAGCTTGCCGTCGTCGCCGACCCAGAGCCACGCGATGTCGTCGCCGTAGAACTCGACGTAGTAGCGGTCGCCCAGGGCGTCGGGCGCCAGCGTCATGGCGAGGTTGGTCTTGCCCGAGGCCGACGGGAAGCCGCCACAGATGTGGTACTTCTTGCCCGTCTCCTTGTCGACGACGCCCAGCAGCATGAACTGCTCGACCAGGAAGCCGTTCTTCCAGCCGTCGTAGGCGCCCTGACGCAGACCGTGGGCGATCTTGCCCAGGAGGGCGTTGCCGCCGTAGGAGGAGCCGTAGTGCAGGATCGTGCGCTCGTCGGCGACCGTGACGAAGTAGCGCTGGTCGTCCGGGGTGCCCTGACCGAGGTTCGGCAGGTCGCCCGTGACGTGCACGGCGCGCACGAAGGAGTCGCCGAGATCGTTGATGTGGTCGACGCCGACGCGGGCCATGCGGATCATCTGCATGACGACGTTGCGGTTGTCGGTGAGCTCGACGCCGGCGGCGAAGTTCTCCAGCGGCGAGCCGGGGGGCGCCATCAGGTAGGGGATGACGTACATCGTCTTGCCGGCGGACGCGCCGGTCATGAGGCCGACGAGCTTGTCCTTCATCTCGGCGGCGGGACGCCAGTTGTTGTAGACGCCCTTGTCGCCCTCGTCGCTCGTGGCGACGATCGTGCGCTCCTCGGCACGCGCGGTGTCCTTGTAGTAGGAACGCGAGTAGTAGCGGCCCTGGCCGACCGGCAGGAGCTCCCCGGCCTCGACCGCCTCGGCGACGAGGCGGTCGTCGTCACTGGCGTTGACGACCTCCAGGCGCTCGGCGCCCGTGATCTCGAACCAGTGCTTCACGTACTCGCGGACGTGCGTGTTGGTGAGTCCGGCAGCGTCCAGAGTTGCGTCGACGTCGGTCATCGCCCGTGGGTTCCTCTCGTTGGCGCGGCGCCATCCTCGGGCACCTTGCAGGGCATCGTGCCACATCCCGGCGACGCGGCGTCCGGCAGCGTCGGGGGGTCTGCCGTCAGCGATCCGTGAACACCGCGGCGCGCTTCTCGCGGAACGCCGTCGTGCCTTCGACGAAGTCGGCGGCGACCAGCAGCCCCGCCTGACCCTCGAGCTCGACCTCGAACGCGTGGTCGAGGCTGGCGAGGGTCGCGTCGTTCACGGCCTGCTTGGTCAGGGCGTACGCGACCGACGGGCCGGCCGCCAGCCGTGCGAGGACGTCGTTGACGTGGGCGTCGAAGGTGTCGGCGCGCGAGACCGAGGCGATGAGCCCCTGCGCGGCGGCGTCTGCCGCCGTGATGCGCTCGGCCAGCAACGCCATGCGCATCGCGGTGGCGCGGCCGACCGCGGCCGCCACGAGCGCCGTGGCCCCGCCGTCGGGCATCAGGCCGATCCGGGTGAACGCGAGCATGAAGAACGCCTGGTCGCTGGCCAGGGTGAGGTCCGCCGCGAGCGCGAGCGGAACGCCGATGCCGGCGCACGGGCCGTGGACGGCCGACACGACCGGCAGCGGGGAGGTCGTCATGGCGCGCACGAGGCGCTCGCCGGCGACGATCGTGTCGGTCTTGGCCGGACCGTCGTCAGCAGTCGGGTCGCCCCCGATGTCGGCCCCCGAGCAGAAGCCGCGGCCCTCGGCGCGCAGAGCGATCACGGAGGCACCGTGGTCGGTGGCCTGCTCCACGACGTCGGCGAGGTCCTCCAGCATCGCGCCGTCGATCGCGTTCAAGGTGGTGGCGCGACGCAGCCACAGGGTCAGGACCCCATGGTCGACGGCCCAGCCGATCGAGTCGCCCGAACGCGTGCCTGGAGTGAGGTCGGTCATGCTGGCACCCTAACGCAGTCAGGGGTGACCGTACGGGCTGATCGGGCCGGCCTCAGCGGCCGACGGGGGCCAGGAGCCGGGTCGTCACCGTCTCCCGCGTCCGGACCAGGCGGTCCTGGGCGTCGCGCGCGAAGCGCGTGTGGGAGGTCCGGACCTCACGCTGACCGTCGAGGCAGAGCAGGAACGCCGCGCGGACCTGGGCCGCCATGCGCCCGAGCGCGTCGAGGTCGTGGTGGCGGTGCGTCCGGTGCCCGAGATCGACCTGGCACATCGCGTCGAGCCCGTGTGCGCGCCAGGTCAGCAGCAGGTGCCCCAGGTCGACGCCGTAGCCCGAGACGACGGGTTGCCCGGCCACGGCCCGCCGGCGCACCGCGTACTCCCCGGCCAGCGGCTGGGCGAAGCCGGCCAGCTCGGGGGCGCGCTCGGCGATCGAGGGGCGTGCCACCAGCTCGGTGACCCGGCCGCCTCCGTTGGCGCGCTGGCCCCCTGACGCGCCGTCGCCGACGCCACGGGCGGCCTCGGGCCGGAACGGACGGTCGTAGAACGCCTTGGCGAGCGCGAGCGTCGGGTCGTCGAGCAGGGGAGCCAGGAGCCCCGTGACGTAGCCCTCGCGGAAGGACTCGACGTCGGCGTCGAGGAACACGACGAGATCGGCGTCGGTCCCGGCCAGGCCGCTGCGGATCGCTCCGCCCTTGCCGTCCTGCGGATCGGCCGTGCACCGCACGACGCGTGCCCCCGCCGCCGCGGCGACGTCTGCCGTGGCGTCACGCGAGTGCGAGTCGACGACCACGATCTCGTCGAGAAGTCCGTGCCGGTCGAGCGGGCCTGCCCCGAGGGCGCGGACGATGTCACCGACGGTGGCCTCCTCGTCGCGGGCCGGCAGCACCGCGGCGACCCGGAGACCGTCCTTGCGGGCGGCCAGCTCGGCGGGGTCGTGCTCGGTGGCCGCCAGGGTGCGCCGGGCGAACCAGTCGTCGACGGCCGTGGGGCCCGGTCGTTCGTGTTCAGGCAAGACCGCGCACCGTCCTCGTCGGACGCCGGTCCCCGGCGATCGTCGCCACGGTCTCCAGGACCCGGCGGGTGGCCGCGACGTCGTGCGTGCGGAACATCGCCGCACCCGCCTGGGCCGCCCAGGCGGTGGCCGCCAGGGTTCCCTCGAGCCGCTCCTCAGGGGGCAGGTCGAGCGTCTCGCCGATGAAGTCCTTCCGGCTCAGCGCCATGAGCACCGGCCACCCCGTGGCGACGAGCGCATCGGTGCGCCGCACGAGCTCGAGGCTGTGCCAGGTGTTCTTGCCGAAGTCGTGGGTCGGGTCGATCAGGATGCCCTCGCGCGGGACCCCGGCCGCGACGAGGTCCTGCGCCGCCCGGGTCGTGGTGCTGATGACGTCGGCCACGACGTCGTCGTAGTGCACGCGGTGCGGGCGGGTGCGGGGCACGGCGCCTCCGGTGTGCGAGCAGACGAATCCCGCGCCGTGCTCGGCCGCGACGTCGCGCAGGCGGGGATCGGCGCCGGCCCACGTGTCGTTGACCAGGTCGGCCCCGGCCTCCAGGCACCGGCGGGCCACCTCGGCCCGCCACGTGTCGATGCTGAGGACGACGTCCGGGTGCTCCTCGCGGACGGCCCCGATGAAGCCGGCGGTGCGGCGCAGCTCCTCGGTCGCGTCGACGTCGTCACCGGGGCCAGCCTTGACCCCGCCGACGTCGAGCACGTCGGCTCCCTCCGCGACCGCGCGGCGCACGGCCTCGAGGGCGGCGTCGTCGGCGAAGTTCGCGCCGCGGTCGTAGAAGGAGTCGGGGGTGCGGTTGATGATCGCCATGATCAGCGCGCGGTCACGTCGCAGGGACCGCCCGCGGACGGTCAGGTGGGGCAGGGTCACGGTCGGCCGGCGTCGGCGACGTCGTGAGCAGGCTCGACGTCCTCGTCGTCCTGGTGCCTGCGCGCCGAGGCCGCGGAGTCTCCCGGCGGTGCGGCGATGTCGACGTTGGCGTCGATCTGCTCGTTGACGTAGCGCAGCACCGTGGCCACCGTGGCCACGACCGGCACCGCGAGGAAGGCGCCGGTGATGCCGAACAGGGAGCCGCCGGCCAGCACCGACAGCAGGACGACGGCGGCGTGCAGGTTCATCGTCTTGCCCTGCAGCCAGGGCGAGAGCACGTTGCCCTCCAGCTGCTGTACCGCGAAGACGATGAGCAGGACGATGAGGGCGTCCTGCGGCGAGTTGGTCACGAGCGTCACCAGCACCGCCAGCGCGCCGGAGACGAAGGCGCCGATGATCGGGATGAACCCGCCGAAGAACGTGATGACCGCCAGGGGGACCCAGAGCGGCACGCCCACGATCAGGAGGCCGATGCCGATGATGACGGCATCGATGAGGGAGACCAAGGTCTGCGTGCGGATGAATCCGCCGAGCGTGTCCCAGGCCCGTCCCAGCACCGCGACGGTGTGGACGCCGGCGCGCTGGCCCGCGAGCGCGCCGACCCACGGGAGGAACCGGTGGCCGTCCTTGATGAACAGGAAGGTCAGGATCAAGGTGACGACGATGTTGAGGACGACGCCCGTGGCGACCCCGATCGTGGAGAACACGCCGGCGCTGATGGCGGACGCGCTCGTGCGGATCTGCTCCTGCACGGCGGAGATGGCGTTGGTGATCTGGTTGTCGGTGACCTCGAACGGGCCGTTGCGCAGCCAGTCGCGGACCTCGGACAGGCCACTGACGGCCTTGTCGGCGATGTCCGGCGCCTGACCGGCGACCTGGGGGGCCAGGATCGCGATCGTCGTGCTGATGATGCCGATGAACCCGATCATGACGGCAGCCGCGGCAAGCCCTGAGGGCACGCGGCGCCGGCGCAACCACGTGACGGGCGGGGCCAGGACCGTGGAGATCACGAGCGCCAGGGCGACCGGGAACCAGATCATCCACGTGTGGCCGATGACCCACCCCAGAACGTACGCGGCGGCAGCGATCACGACGGCGCGCAGGGCCCAACGCTGGAAGATCGCGAAGCCGCGGTCGATCACGACGGCGCGGTCCTTGACAGGACGGGAGGACGGCGCGCGGTCGGTCATGCGCTCAGCCTAGTTGGCAGGCGGCGAGGTCCCTCGGTCGAGGCGCCAGTCGATCGGGCTGGCGCCCTGGGCCTCCAGGAGCTCATTGGCGCGGCTGAACGGTCGCGAGCCGAAGAATCCGCGTGACGCCGATAGCGGACTGGGGTGAGAGGAGGTGATCTGGGGGACCTCGCCCAGCATCGGGGCGAGACTCTGCGCGTCGCGGCCCCACAGGATCGCCACGAGCGGCCCGCCCCGGGCGACGAGGGCGCGGATGGCCTGCTCGGTGACGCGCTCCCAACCCTTGCCCCGGTGGCTGCCCGGATTGCCGGGCCGCACCGTGAGCACCCGGTTCAGGAGCAGGACGCCCTGTTCGGCCCACGCGGTGAGGTCGCCGTGGGCGGCGGGCGGCACGCCGAGGTCGCTCTGCAGCTCGGTGTAGATGTTCTGCAGGCTCCGGGGGAGGGGGCGCACGTCGGGGGCCACCGCGAAGCTCAGCCCGATCGGGTGGCCTGGGGTGGGGTACGGGTCCTGGCCCGTGACGAGGACACGCACGTCGGCGAGCGGTCGGGTGAACGCGCGCAGCACGTGCTCGCCGTCCGGCAGGTAGCGCCGCCCCTTGGCGATCTCCTGGCGGAGGTACTCGCCCATCGCCGCGACGTCGTCGACGACGGGGGCGAGCGCCTCGGCCCAGTCGGGCGCGATGATGTCGGCGAGCGGGCGGGGCACGTCGGCAGCGTAGCCTCGGTCCGTGAGTGCGCTGCAGTCCTACCGCCTGCTGGTCCGGACCGTGGGACCGGTGTACGTCGCGATCGCCTTCCTCGGACGCGTCCCGCTCGCGATGAGCCAGATGGGCACGTTGCTGCTGGTGAGCGACACGACCGGGAGCTACGCCGTCGCGGGCGGCGCCGCGGGTGCGCTCGCGGTGGCGAACGCCGTAGGGGCGCCGGTGTTCGGCTCGTTGGCCGACCGCACGGGCCAGCGGCCCGTCGTGCTGGGGCAGTCGCTCGTCGGGGGTGCCGGGCTCGTGCTGCTGGTGCTCGTGGCGGTCAGCGACGCCCCGTCGCCGCTGGTGATCGCGACCTCGGCGCTCGCGGGTCTCGCGATCCCGCAGATCGGTCCGCTGGCCCGGGTGCGCTGGGGGCCGGTCCTCGTGGGCACGCGCGACCGGCGCAGGCTCCTCGACGCCGCGTTCTCGTACGAGGGTGCCGCGGACGAGCTCTCCTTCGTGCTGGGACCGGCCACGGTCGGGCTGCTCGCGGTGCTCGTCGATCCGTCCGAGGCGCTCCTGCTGGCGGCGGTCGTGCTGGCGCTGTTCGGCTCGGCGTTCGCGCTCCACCCGACCGCGGCGCTGACCCGGCCCGACCCGAGCGCCGTGGCCTCCACGGGCCGACTCCTCACGGGTCTGCTGCTGATTCTGGCGGCCGCTCAGCTCCTGATCGGGATGCTGTTCGGCGCCACCCAGACCGGGTCGACCGTGCTCGCGACGGCCGAGGGGCAACCGGGCCTGGCCGGCGTCATCCACGCGACGCTCGGGATCGGCAGCGCGATCGCGGGCCTCGCGGTCGCGGCCCTTCCAGAGCAGATCGGCTACCCGCAGCGGCTCGTGGCGGCGGCGACCGGCCTCGTGGTGCTCTCGGCGCCCCTGCTGCTCGTCGAGACCGTGGGCCAGCTCGTGGCGGTCATCGCCCTGCTCGGGTTCGCGGTGGCGCCGTTCATGATCAGCACCTTCGCGACGGCCGGCCAGATCGTGGCCCCGGACCGGGTGGGCACCGCGATGACACTTCTCGCCGGGGCGACTGGCGTGGGCTACGCCCTCGGCTCGTCGCTCGCGGGCCGTCTGGCCGACGGCGTGCCCGGCATCGCCCCGGACGGAGGTCACACCCCGGCGTTCGCCGTGACCTTCACCGCGACCGTGCTGGCCCTCGCGGTCTCCCTGATCCTCCTCGCCCGCACCCGCCGCACCTGAATTACCGCTGCCGAGAGAGTTTGTTGGTGGTCAGGAGAGACTTTGTTGGCCCGAGCCCCAACACACTCGCTCCTCGGCACCAACAAAGTCTCTCGTCGGCACCAACAAAGTCTCTCGCGAGCGGCACGGGAGGGGTGGGGGTCAGCGGCGCAGGAGGCGCTCTCGGGCTGACGGCCACTCGGAGTCGAGCATCGAGTAGAGGACGGTGTCGCGCCAGGAGCCGTCGGGGCGGCGCTTGTGCTTGCGGAGCAGGCCCTCGCGGGTGGCGCCGAGCCGGGCGATCGCGGCCTGGGAGCGCTCGTTGTTGACGTCGGTGTGCCACACGACCCGCACGCAGCCCAGGTCGTCGAAGGCCCGCCCCAGCAGGAGCAGCTTGGCCTCGGTGTTGAGGCCGGTGCGCCAGAAGCGGCTGCCGAGCCAGGTCCAGCCGATCGCGACGGTGCGCTGCGCGGGGTCGATGTCGTAGTAGGTCGTGAAGCCGGTGATCTCGCCCGTGGCGGTCGCGGTCTGGGTCCAGGCGAGCTGGGCGGGATCGCGGGAGAGCATCTCGGCGACCAGGGCGCGCATCTGACCGATGTCGCCCGGTCGGCGCACCGGCAGCCAGCGGAAGACCTCGTCGTCGTCGGCCGCCGCCAGGAGGCCGCCGGCGTGCTCGGGCTGCAGCGGCACCAGCGTGACCTGCTCACCGGCGAGGACGGGCCGATCGCGCCAGGGGGCGTCGGACATCAGACCGGTCGCGTGCGCTTGGTGTGGGTCTCGGGCGCCAGGTCGACGAGGAAGTCGTTGGCCCACTGGTCGATGTCGTTCTCCATGACCTGCTTGCGCAGCGCTTTCATGCGGCGCCCCTGCTCCTTCGGACCGGCCTTGATCGCCTCGAGCATCGCGGCCTTCATGCCGTTGATGTCGTACGGGTTGACCAGGTACGCCTGCTTGAGCTCGCCCGAGGCACCCGCGAACTCGCTCAGCACGAGCGAGCCGCGCTCGTCGTAGCGGCAGGCGATGTACTCCTTGGCGACCAGGTTCATGCCGTCGCGCAGGGGCGTGACGACCATGACGTCGGCGGCGCGGTACAGCGCCGCCATCTCCTCGCGGGGGTAGGACGCGTGGAGGTAGGTGATGGCCTGGCGTCCGATGCGCCCGACGTCGCCGTTGATGCGGCCCACGAGTCGCTCGACGTCGTCGCGCAGGAGCCGGTACTGGTCGACGCGCTCGCGCGACGGCGTGGCCACCTGCACGAAGACCGCGTCGTCAGGGTGCACCGACCCGGCCGTGATGAGCTCACCGAACGCGCGGATGCGCTGGCGCAGGCCCTTGGTGTAGTCGAGCCGGTCGATGCCCAGCACGATCGTGGCGGGGTTGCCGAGGCTCTCGCGGATCTCGGCCGCACGGGCCACGACGGCCGGGTCGCGGGCGAGCTCCTCGAAGCCCTTCGCGTCGATCGAGATGGGGTAGGCCTTGGCCCGGACCACACGGCCGTCGGGCAGGTAGACGGAGTCGCGGTGGGTCTTGTGTCCCACGCGCTGGCGGACGAGGCGGATGAAGTTGCCCGACGCGCCGTTGAGCTGGAAGCCCACGAGGTCGGCCCCGAGCAGGCCCTCGAGGATCTCGCGCCGCCACGGCAGCTGCTGGAACAGCTCGGTGGGCGGGAAGGGGATGTGCAGGAAGAAGCCGATCTTGACGTCGGGTCGCAGCTCGCGCAGCATCGCCGGCACGAGCTGGAGCTGATAGTCCTGCACCCACACGATCGCGCCCTCGGCGGCGACCTTGGCGGCTCGCTCGGCGAAGCGGCGGTTGACCGTGACGTAGGCGTCCCACCACTCGCGGTGGAACGCCGGCGGGGCGATGACGTCGTGGTACAGCGGCCACAGGGTGCCGTTGGAGAAGCCCTCGTAGTACTCGACGACCTCCGACTCCGACAGGTGCACCGGCACGAGCTTGAGGCCCTGGTGCGTGAACGGGCGGAGCTTTTCGTCCGGGGCGCCGTGCCAGCCGATCCAGGCGCCACCCTTGCGCCGCATGACGGGCTCGAGCGCGGTGACGAGGCCGCCAGGCGAGGTGCGCCACGTCGTGGTGCCGTCCGGGGCCTTGACGCGGTCGACCGGCAGACGGTTGGCGATCACGACGAACTCCGCGGTGCCGAAGGTCCTGCTGCCGGAGGCCATGCAGCCACCCTAGCGAGACCTCGGGCGAGACGCGCTCGGAACGAATGACACGCGTGTGATTCGCCGCTACGATGGCGGCATGAGCGCTGCGCCCCGATCCCAGGAGAGCCACGGCACGCCCGCC
Source organism: Aeromicrobium sp. (assembly GCF_023146395.1). Taxonomy (GTDB): domain Bacteria; phylum Actinomycetota; class Actinomycetes; order Propionibacteriales; family Nocardioidaceae; genus Aeromicrobium. The sequence goes on from NZ_JAGLCD010000012.1 coordinate 144,914, forward strand.
GGGTCCCTCGATGATCGCGAACGCGAGATCCTCGATCTCGAGCGCACCTGGTGGAAGTACGCCGGTGCCAAGGAGCAGGCCATCCGCGAGAAGTTCGACATGTCGGCCACGCGGTACTACCAGGTCCTGAACGCCCTCCTCGACCGTGAGGACGCCCTGGCGTTCGACCCGCTGCTGGTCAAGCGGCTGCGCCGGCTGCGGGCCGACCGGGCGCGGTCGCGCACGGCGCGGCGGCTCGGCATCGACGTCTGAGGTCATGGACCACCGTCGCACGGTCGGCCGTCGGGCGTTCGTCCCACCGGTCTGGCTGATCGTCGTGGCCCTCATCGCGATCGTGGTCGGCGCCGCGGGTCTCGGCTGGCTGGCCTGGGACGCCACACAAGGGTCGGACCCGGAGTCGGTCGCCTCGGCGAGCGAGTCGGCCTCCGCCACGCCGACCCCCGCCGCCACGAGCTCCGAACCCACCACCGCGGCACCCACCACGGTGGCCCCGCCGCCCTCCGCCGAGCCCGAGCCCGAGCCGGTGGCCGACCGGTCGCCCGGTGTCTCGATCCTGAACGGCTCGGGCGTCAACGGCCTGGCGGGCGATGCGGCCGATCTGCTCGGCGACCTCGGCTGGGACGACCTGCGCACGGGCGACACCCGCGGCACGTATCCGGAGAACACCGTCTACTACCCGCCGCAGCTCGAGGCGCAGGCGCAGACGCTCGCGCAGGACCTCGGGATCACGCGCATTCGACCGAGCGTCGACGGCATGCGGGACGACCGGCTGACGGCCGTGCTGATCAGTCGTCCATCATCGTTGTCGTGACCACTGCCGACGACCTGCTCCAGATCGTCGCGGACGACCCCGCCGGAGTCCTGCTCGCCCTGGACTTCGACGGCACGCTCGCGCCGATCGTCGACGACCCCGCCGCGGCTGCCGTGCACCCGCGCTCGATCGCCGCGCTCGACCGGCTCGGACCCCGCCTGGGGGGCCTGGCGATCATCACGGGTCGCCCCGTGGCCCAGGTGCGGGAGCTGGGCCACTTCGACACGCGCCCGGGCCTGAAGTCGCTCGAGGTGCGCGGTCAGTACGGCGCGGAGCGGTGGACGCCGGAGACCGGGGTCGTCGAGGGAGCCGACCGCCACGAGGTCGTCGACCGGCTCGTCGCCGACCTGCCGGGCCTGCTCGACGCGTGGGGCGCGCCGGGAGCGCTGGTGGAGGACAAGGGTCTCGCGGTCGCGGTGCACACCCGCGGCCTGGCCCCGTCGGCGGCCGAGGCCGTCGTCGGGCCGCTGCGCGACCTGGCGACCTCGCTCGACCTGACCTTCGAGCCGGGCCGTCAGGTGTTCGAGCTCCGCGCCGCCTCCATCACCAAGGGCGAGGCGCTGCGTGACGTCGTCGGCGGGCTCGCGGTGCACACCGTCGTGTTCGCCGGTGACGACCTCGGAGACCTGCCGGCGTTCGACGCTCTCGACGAGCTGGCCAGCCGGGGCGTCGCGACGGTCAAGGTGTGCTCGGCCTCCAGCGAGCAGGACGCCCTGGTGGCGCGCTCTGACCTGGTCCTCGACGGACCCGAGGGCATCGCCGACTGGCTCGTCGCGCTCGCCGACCTCGTCGACCCTCCGGCCTGAGGTTCGCCGCTCCGCCGGCGAAACAGGGCAGGGCAGATGGTGACGCCGTCAGGACGTCCACCATCCGGACCGATTGGACACATCGCGAGACGCGTTCGTAGGCTTGTCCCACTCATCATGAGGGGTGGAGGGACACGGCCCGCCGAAGCCCCAGCAACCAGTCGGATCTCGACCAGGTGCTCCGTCCGGCCCGGCTCGCATCCGGGGAAGATGAACGAGGAGGCTCCATGAGCATCATTGCCCCCACTCCGCCCGCCACCGACAGCGCGCCCCGCCTGCGCGAAGGTGCCTTCGGTCCCGCCGTAGGGCTGGTCTGTCGCGAGTGCGGCGCGACCCGTGAGCTCGGCCCGCACTACGTGTGCCACGAATGCTTCGGTCCGCTCGAGATCGCCTACCAGTTCGGCGACGTGACCCGGGAGCAGATCGAGGCCGGTCCGGCCAACATCTGGCGCTACAAGGCGCTCCTGCCGGTGCCCGACGACATCGAGTCCAGCCCCAACCTCGAGCCGGGCTTCACGCGGCTGCTCGAGGCTCGCAACCTGGCCGCGGAGCTCGGCATCGCCAAGCTCTGGGTCAAGGACGACAGCACCAACCCCACGAACTCCTTCAAGGACCGCGTCGTCGCGTGCGCGCTGAGCGCCGCCCGTGAGCTCGGCAGCAAGGTCTTCGCCTGCCCGTCCACGGGCAACCTGGCCAATGCGGTCGCCGCGGCCGGGGCGCGAGCCGGCATCCGCACCGTGGTCTTCATCCCCAGCAACCTCGAGACCCCGAAGCAGGTCAACTCCGCGGTCTTCACCGACAACCTGGTCGCGGTCGACGGCACCTACGACGACGTCAACAAGCTCGCGAGCGAGATCGCGGGCGAGGAGGACGGGTGGGCCTTCGTCAACGTCAACGTCCGCCCGTTCTACGCCGAGGGCTCCAAGACCCTCGGCTACGAGATCGCCGAGCAGCTCGGGTGGCGGCTGCCCGACCAGATCGTGATCCCGGTCGCGTCCGGTTCGCAGCTCACCAAGGTGCACAAGGCGTTCCAGGAGCTCATCAAGCTCGGCCTGGTCGAGGACAAGCCCTACAAGGTCTTCGGCGCCCAGGCGGCGGGCTGCAACCCGGTCGCGACGGCGTTCGCCGAGGGGCACGACGCGATCCGTCCGGTCAAGCCCGACACGATCGCCAAGTCGCTCGCGATCGGCAACCCGGCCGACGGCATCTACGTCCTCGACATCGCCCGGTCCACCGGCGGCGGCGTTGAGCAGGTCGACGACGACGCGATCCGGGACGCGATCGTGCTGCTCGCTCGCACGGAGGGCATCTTCACCGAGACCGCCGGCGGCACGACGCTCGCGGTGCTCAAGAAGCTCGTCGAGACCGGTCAGCTCGACCCCGAGCTCGAGACCGTCTTCATCAACACCGGTCATGGCCTCAAGACGCTCGACGCCGTGTCGGGCGCCGTGGGTCCGGCCGCCACGATCGCCCCGACCTACGACGCCTTCGTCGCCGCCCAGCTCGCCTGAGCGCCCCACCAGTTCCGAGGAGCATCCCGTGTCCGTTTCCGTCCGCATCCCCACGATCCTCCGCTCGTACACCGGGGACTCCTCTCAGGTCACGGCCGAGGGGGCGACCCTCGCCGAGGTGCTCGACTCGCTGGAGTCGAGCTACCCGGGCCTCAAGGCGCGCGTCGTCGACGAGGACGGCAAGCTGCGCCGCTTCGTCAACATCTACGTCGCGGAGGAGGACGTGCGCTTCGCGCAGGGCCTCGACACCACGACCCCCGACGGCACCCAGATCTCGATCATTCCCGCCGTGGCAGGCGGCTACCGCTGAGCCGTGCGCGACAGCGAGCGGTGCCTCTGCCTCCGTTCGAGACAGCGGAACGGTCGCCAGGTCACCGCTCGGGGTCCGCGTGACGCGCGACATCGTCACGATGACGGCTGTCGAGTCGTGTGACCGAGCCCGCGTGACGGGAGTGTGACGAAACAGTTGCCATGTCACATCCGAAACGCCATACTCCCGGTATGGTTCTCCAGGCACAGGACACCGCACCCGTCGGCGGCGCCGCGCTCGACCAGGTCTTCGGGCTCTCCGTCGCGGCGGGTGTCGTCTCGCTCGTGCTGCTGTGGATCGCGTGGGCGCATCGCACGCACCGCATCGAGTGGTTCCAGAAGCTCGGCGAGGAGCTCAATCGGCGTCTGGGCGAACCGGGCTGGTCGGCCATTGCGACGGCCTTCGTCGCGAGCTCGCTGATCGTGGCCCTGCTCGGGTTCCTCTGGGACGTGAGCCTGCACGCCGGACGCGGACGCGACGAGGGTCCGCTGGCCAACCCGGCGCACTACCTGATCCTCTACGGGCTCTTTGCGCTGTTCATCGCCGGCATGAGTGCCGTCGTGTGGCCGCGCGACGGGATCAAGCCCGGCATCGCGTCGGTCAAGATCACCCGTCAGTGGTACGCCCCGGTCGCCGGCATCTACATCGCGGCGTGCGGCCTCTACGCGTTGATCGGCTTCCCGCTTGACGACGTGTGGCACCGCCTCTTCGGTCAGGACGTCACCCTCTGGGGCCCCACCCACCTGATGCTGATCGGCGGCGCCGGCCTGTCGACCGCCGGCATCATCCTCCTGCGCCGCGAGGGCGAGTTCTCGGCCGAGCACCAGGACCGCGGTGGTCTGGCCCGGTTCCTCACCTACGGCGCGGCCTTCGGTGGTCTCCTGATCGGCCTGTCGGTCTTCCAGGCGGAGTTCGACTTCGGCATCGCCCAGTTCCGCATGGTCTTCGCCCCGATGATGATCGCGGCGGCCGCCGGTCTGACGCTCGTCGCGGCCCGGCTGTTCGTCGGCCCCGGCGCCGCCCTGTTCGCGGCGTCGTTCTTCCTCGGCATGCGCGGGCTCGTCTCCTTCATCGTGGGGCCGGTCTTCGGGCAGGCCGATCACGTCTTCCCGCTCTACCTCGGCAGCGCGCTGCTGGTCGAGCTGCTCGCCCTCACGGCACTGCGGCGCCACTACCTCGCCTTCGGTGCCGTCGCCGGTCTGCTGATCGGCACGGTCGGCACCGCGATCGAGAAGGTCTGGAACGACCAGGTCTTCCCGTTCGCCTGGACCCAGGACATGTGGCTCGAGGGCCTGGCGATGACCGTTCCCGTCGCGATCGGGTCGGGGCTGTGCGGCGCGCTGTTCGCGCTCGGGCTGCAGGGACGTCTCCCGTCACGCGCGGTGGGTCGCACGATCGTCACGGCCTCGGTCCTCGTGACGTCGGCGGCCGTCGCCAACGGCCTGTGGGCCACGGTTCCCGACGACGCCACGGCCACGTTCGAGACGACACGGATGTCGACGCCTGCGGGCGACGTCATGACGGTCACCGCCACGCTGTCGGACGGCCTGGTCGACGGCGACCCGACCTGGGTCCAGATCACGGCGTGGCAGGGCGGCGGCGAGGGCGTTGTCACCGACAACCTCGCGAAGGTCGGCGACAACACCTACGAGTCCACGATCCCGGTCCCGGTGGGCGGCACCTGGAAGACGCTGCTGCGCGTGCAGGACGGCCGCACCCTCACGGCGGCGCCGATCTACCTGGCGCCCGACGAGGCGATCGACGCCGAGGAGTTCAGCGCCACCGACGGCGAGCCGGTCCAGTTCGTGCCCGAGATCGAGATCCTGCAGCGCGAGCGCGACTTCAGTGCTCCCGCCTGGTTGTGGGGTGTCGCGAACCTCGTCGTGCTGGTCACGAGCCTCGCGGTGCTGATCGGCATCTGCGTCTCGGTCTCGCGCTTCTCGTCCCGGCTGCGCGAGCGGGCGGCGGCCGAGGCGGCGGCTCATGACACCGTCTCGGGATGACCGGATCGCTCGAGCTCGCCGCGGAGGTCGTGGACCGGGCTCACCACCCGCTGCTCCTGGCGATCCCGGCGTTCGTGCCGGCGATCGTCGTGGTCGGGGTCGTGGTCTACGTGGCACGCAAGGACCGCCTCGACGAACGTCGTGAGCAGGAGCTCCTCGAGCGCGGTCTCGACGAGATCCCGGACGACCTGAAGAACATCGACGACGAGCAGGGGGACCGATGAGGACGATCGCCGTTGCGGCCGTCACCACGCTGGTGCTGGTCCTGGGGGCCTGCGGCGACGGCGGGGACAGGGACGCCGGGGCCAGCGCCGATCCGGCCCCGAGTCCGAGCACCCCGGCGAGCGGCACCGCGGAACCGGCTGACGACACGGTCGTCGTGGAGGTGACGCTGGCCGATGACGGCCCCACGCCGCGTGGCGACCGCGTCGAGGTGGAGATCGGCCAGCCGGTGCGGCTCGTCGTGTCGAACCGGTCGAGCGAGGCCGACGAGGTGCACGTCCACTCCGACCCCGAGCACTCGCTCGACGTCCCCGCGGGGGCCTCGGGCGAGCTGGAGTTCACGGTCGACCGTCCCGGTCAGGTCGCCGTGGAGTCGCACCACGCCGACGCGGTCATCGTGCAGCTCGTCGTCTCGTGAGCGTGGCCGCCGTCGTCCTCCCGGCCCATGGCATCGGTGGGGCGACCGATCTGCCCATCCCGTTCACCGCGGCGGTCATCGGTGCGTCGTGGGCCCTGACGATCTCGTTCGCCGTCCTGGCCCTGGCGTGGAAGGAGCCGCGGCTCCAGGCCGGCGGCCCGGCGGCACAGCCACCGCCGCGACGCCCCTGGCTCGCCGTGCTCGGCCTGCTGCTCACCGTCTGGGTGCTGACCGCCCTGTTCGCCGGCCCGAGCGATGCCTCCAACGGTGGCCTGGGCGGCACGTACGTCTGGGTGTGGGTCGGGCTCGTGCCGCTGGCGCTGATGTTCGGCCACGTCTGGCGCGACCTGTCGCCCTGGCGCACGATCCAGGCCCTGGTGGGTCGTGCGCTCGGTCGACCGGAGGGCTTCGTGGCCTGGCCCGCCCGGCTCGGCTACTGGCCGGCGGCGCTCGGCCTGCTCGCCTTCGTGTGGCTCGAGCTGGCGTCCCCGGATCCCGGCAGCGTCGAGGCCGTGCGCTGGTGGGTGGGGGTCTACGGCGCCGCCATGATCGTCGGCGGGGTCGTCGTGGGGCCGACGTGGTTCGACCGCGCCGACCCGTTCGACGTCTACAGCGCCGTCGTCGCACGGCTCTCGCCGTTCGTGCTGGACGGGCGGTGGAAGCTCCACAACCCGATGCGGAGCCTGACGCAGGTGCCGGTGGCCCCGGGCCTGGTCGCGGTGCTCGGCGTGCTGCTGGGATCGACGGCCTTCGACTCGTTCTCGGCGTCCCCGCTCTGGCAGCGCCGCGACGTCGGCGACCTCGAGCAGACCGCCGTGCTCGTCGGCTTCTGCCTGGTCGCCGGCGGCCTGTTCGCCGCCGCGGCCGCGGCCACGGGCGGCGTGTCGACGGCCGAGCGCCGGGCCCTGCCGGGCCAGCTCGCCCACACCCTCGTGCCGATCGTCGTGGGCTACATCGTGGCGCACTACGCGACGTACCTGGTCGAGAAGGGGCAGGAGACCCTGATCCTCCTGCTCGATCCCTTCGGTCGAGGCTGGCAACCCTTCGGCGAGCTGAGCGCGTCGTACATCCTGTCGCGCGATCCCGAGCTCCTGGCCTCGCTCAAGGTCACGGCGGTCGTCGTGGGGCACATCCTCGCGGTGCTGGCCGCGCACGACCGCGCCCTCGTGGTGCTGCCGCGCAGCCACCGCCTGAGCGGTCAGCTCGCGATGCTGTTCGTCATGATCGCGTTCACCTTCACGGGCCTCTGGTTGCTCTTCAGCGTGTGAGGTGCGCGCCCGCCGGCCCGCCCTTGCCCCACCCCTTTGCACTCGCCCGGGGCGAGTGCTAACTTCGACATTGGCACTCGTATGCTGAGAGTGCCAGAACCCATCGGTCGGACCGGTGAGGTCGCCGCCGCAGGGGAGCAGGGTTCCCCGACCGCCGGAGACCGTCCGTCGCGGGCACCCCCGACCGATCCCCATCCACGCAACTGACGCGGAGAGACAGCACCATGGCCAAGTCCATTGCATTCAACGAGGAAGCCCGGCGCGGCCTCGAGCGCGGTATGAACCAGCTCGCCGACGCCGTCAAGGTCACGCTCGGCCCCAAGGGTCGCAACGTCGTCCTGGAGAAGAAGTGGGGCGCCCCCACGATCACGAACGACGGCGTCTCCATCGCCAAGGAGATCGAGCTCGAGGATCCCTACGAGAAGATCGGCGCCGAGCTCGTCAAGGAGGTCGCCAAGAAGACCGACGACGTCGCGGGTGACGGCACCACCACGGCCACCGTCCTGGCCCAGGCGCTCGTGCGCGAGGGTCTGCGCAACGTCGCCGCCGGCGCCAACCCGATGGGCCTGAAGAAGGGCATCGAGGCCGCCGTGGCCGCCGTCAGCGAGCAGCTGCTCGCGATGGCCGTCGACGTCGAGACCAAGGAGCAGATCGCCTCCACCGCGTCCATCTCGGCCGCCGACACCACGGTCGGCGACATCATCGCCGAGGCCATGGACAAGGTCGGCAAGGAGGGCGTCATCACGGTCGAGGAGTCGAACACGTTCGGCCTCGACCTGGAGCTCACCGAGGGCATGCGCTTCGACAAGGGTCACCTGTCGGGCTACTTCGTGACCGACCCCGAGCGCATGGAGACGGTCCTGGAGGACCCCTACATCCTCATCGTCAACAGCAAGATCAGCTCGATCAAGGACCTCGTGCCGGTCCTGGAGAAGGTCATGCAGTCGGGCAAGCCGCTCGTCATCATCGCCGAGGACGTCGAGGGCGAGGCCCTCGCGACGCTGATCGTCAACAAGATGCGCGGCACCTTCAAGTCGGTCGCCGTCAAGGCCCCCGGCTTCGGTGACCGCCGCAAGGCGATGCTGACCGACATCGCGATCCTCACCGGTGGCGAGGTCATCAGCGAGGAGGTCGGTCTCAAGCTCGAGAACGCCGACATCACGCTGCTCGGCACCGCGCGCAAGGTCGTCACCACGAAGGACGAGACGACGATCGTCGAGGGCGGCGGCGACGAGGCGCAGATCGCCGGCCGGGTCAGCCAGATCCGGGCCGAGATCGAGAACTCCGACTCCGACTACGACCGCGAGAAGCTCCAGGAGCGTCTCGCCAAGCTGGCCGGCGGCGTGGCCGTCATCAAGGTCGGCGCGGCCACGGAGGTCGAGCTCAAGGAGCGCAAGCACCGCATCGAGGACGCCGTGCGCAACGCCAAGGCGGCCGTCGAGGAGGGCATCGTCGCCGGTGGCGGCGTCGCGCTCGTCCAGGCCACCAAGGTCGCGTTCGAGAAGCTCGACCTCGAGGGTGACGAGGCCACGGGCGCGAACATCGTCCGCAAGGCGTCGTCGGCCCCGCTCAAGCAGATCGCGGTCAACGCCGGTCTCGAGGGCGGCGTCGTCGCGGAGAAGGTCGCCAACCTGGAGCCGGGCCACGGCCTGAACGCTGCCACGGGCGAGTACGTCGACCTGCTGGCCGCGGGCATCATCGACCCGGCCAAGGTCACGCGCTCGGCGCTGCAGAACGCGGCGTCCATCGCGGCGCTGTTCCTCACGACCGAGGCCGTCGTCGCCGACAAGCCGGAGCCGGTCCCCGCCGGTGGCGGCGCGCCCGACATGGGCGACATGGGCGGCATGGGCTTCTGAGCCCCAGCCACCGACGCTGAACGCAGGGCCCCGGACCGACAGGTCCGGGGCCCTGCGTCGCTCCCGCTGGCAGCGAGCGGTCATCGAGCGGTGACCTACTCGTCCATCGATCGTGCTGATCGACGAGTAGGTCACCTCCCGCCCCGCGATGGACGAGCAGGTCACCTCCCGACCGGGTCGTCCGGGCTGCGTGTCCTCGACCCCGCGCTGAGACGTGGCGGCCGCGAGGACACGGTGGCTCCCGCTTTCGCGCTGTCGGTGGTCGCTGGCAGGGTGGGAGCCGTGGCGAGGTCCGAGGTCCCTGACGAGTGGGTCGAGCGCATCGACGCGATCTGCGCGGCCTTCCCCGAGTGCGTGGCCGAGGCGGCCTGGGCCGGCACGCGGTGGCGCGTGCGGGGCGCCACGGTGGCCCACGTGTTCGGCGGCGAGGACCAGCTGCTGCGCGTCACGTTCCGGGCCGATCCCGATGAGGTCGCGGCCTTCGTGCACCTGGGCGGCCCTCGGTTCCGGGTGGGTGGCTGGGGTTCCGACGCGGTCGGTCTCATCCTTGACGAGGGCACCGACCTGGCCGAGCTCGCCGAGCTGCTGACCGACTCCTACTGCCGCCAGGCGCCCGCCGCGCTCGCGGCGCTGGTGGACCGGCCGGGGGAGTAGCGTCGCGGTCGTGCAACGCTTCGAGCTGACCAGTCCCGGCGGGGCCCGGATGTCGGTGCTCGACCATGGTGCGGCGGTCGACGCCTGGGTGCCGGCTCCGGGCGCCGGTGCGAGCCTCGTGGTCTCGCGGGCGCCGACGGACCGGGTGGCCGCGGCGGCGCCGTACTGCGGTGTTGTCGTGGGCCGGTACGCCAACCGCATCGCGGGCGCGGTCGTCACGATCGACGGCGTGGAGCACCGGCTCGACGCGAACGAGGGCTCCTCCACGCTGCACGGCGGAGCCGGTGGCTTCGACCGGCGCACGTGGGAGGTCGTCGACCGCGCGCCCGACCGGCTGGTGCTGCGGCTGGAGAGCCCGGACGGCGACCAGGGCTTTCCCGGCCGGCTCGTCGCCACGGCCGAGTACCGGCTCCACGACGCATCGGTCGACGTCGTCCTCTCGGCCGTCACCGACGCGCCGACGGTCGTCAGCCTGGCCAGTCACCCGTACTTCGACCTGGGGCCCGAGCCCGTCGTCACGGTGCCCGCGGAGCTGTACCTCCCGGTCGACGAGCGCGGCGTCCCGCTGCCCGGATCGGCGCCCGTCGACGGCACACCGTTCGACCTGCGCGGAGGGGTCAGCGTCAGCCGCGAGAGCGGGTTCGACCACGCCTGGCTCGTGCCAGGTCACGACGCCCGGGTCATGGCGTCCCTCGCCGCGGCCGACGGCTCCCGGCGCGTCGAGGTCCTGAGCGACCGGCCGAGCGTGCAGGTGTACACCGGCGGCTCCGCCGGCGGGGTGGCGATCGAGGCCCAGCAGGTGCCCGACGGGCCGCACCGGCCGGGCGTCGACGTCGTCCTGCGACCGGGGCAGACCTATCGTTCCTCGACCCGCTGGACGTACGCGGCGGCCGACGCGCGGTAGCGATCGGCGATCTCGGGCCGGTGCTCGCCGGTCACGACCGTGGTGCTGGCCAGGGCCCAGGCCGGGGGCTCGGCGCCGCCCGCCAGCACCCAGGCGGCCTGGCGTGCGGCGCCGATCGCGACGTACTCGCCCGGCGGGGGCACCGTGACGGGCAGGCCGAGCACCGACGGTGCCACCTCGCGGACGGCGGCCGAGCGGGCGGCGCCACCCACGAGCGTGACGGTCTCGATCGTGATGCCCTGCGCCCGCACGGCGTCGAGCGCGCCGTGCAGGAGGCACCAGAGTCCCTCGACCGCGGCGCGAGCGAGGTTCTCACGCGTCATCGACCGCAGGCTCATGCCGTGCAGCGAGCCGGACGCCCCGGGCAGGTTCGGGGTCCGCTCGCCCTCGAGGTAGGGGACGTGCACGAGGCCGCCCGCGCCCGGCTCCGCGGCGAGGGCCAGGGCGGTCAGGCCGTCGTGGTCGACCCCGAGCAGGCGCGCCGTGGCATCGAGCACCCGCGCGCCGTTCAGCGTGGCCGCGAGCGGGAGGTGCCGGCCGGTCGCATCGGCGAACCCGGCCACGAGCCCGGACGCGTCGTGCGTCGCGTCCTCGGCGACCGTCGCGACCACGCCCGACGTCCCGATCGAGATGCTCGTGTCGCCCGGCCGCAGACCCAGGCCGAGGGCGGCCCCGGCGTTGTCGCCACAGCCGGGGCCCAGCACGAGGCGTCCGGCGCTCTGCCCCTCGGACGGAGCCAGGATGCGGGGCAGCGTGATCGCGTCGGCATCGGCGCGGCGCAGGGCGTGCGCCAGGAGGTCGCGGCGGTAGTGGCCCGCGGTGTCGACGTACCCCGTGCCGGAGGCGTCGGACCGGTCGGTCGTCAGGTCGTCGAGGCGGCCGGTGCCGCGCAGTCGCCAGGTCAGCCAGTCGTGCGGGAGCGCCACCGCCGCGATCTGCGCGGCGAGCTCTGGCTCGTGATCGGCCATCCACCGGAGCTTGGTCGCGGTGATCGAGGCGACCGGCACCGTGCCGGTGTCCTCGGCCCAGGCCTGCGCACCTCGCTCCCGCACGAGATCGGCAGCCGCCTGTCCAGAGCGTGTGTCGTTCCAGAGCAGGGCCGGGCGCAGCACGGCGCCGTCGCTGCCGAGCGCCACGAGCCCGTGCTGCTGGCCCCCGATCGAGAGTGCCGCGACGTCGTCGAGCCCCCCCGCCGCGGCGATCGCGTCCGTCAGGGCCTGCCACCAGTGCTCCGGGTCGATCTCGGTGCCGTCCGGGTGCGGCGCCCGGCCGGTCCGCAGGACCCGACCGTCCGCGGCGTCGACCACGACGACGGTGCAGGACTGGGTCGAGGAGTCGACGCCGGCGACGAGCGTCACGTCAGCCGACGAGGTGCTCGACGGCGAGCTGCTGGAGCGCGACGAAGCCGAAGTCGCGCTCGGCCGCGACCTCGGGGTCGAAGTCGTCGTCGCCGGCCAGCAGGTCGGCCACCGTCTCGCCGGGCGCCATCGTCGGCTCGGCGAGCTCGAAGAGCCCGGCGTGCGCCATGGCCTCCTGGACGCGCGGATCGGCCCGGAACGCCGTCGCCTTCTCGGCCAGGGCGATGTAGGTGCTCATGCAGGCCTCGGCCGACTTCCAGACGCCGTCCATGTGCTCGGTGCGCGACGGCTTGTAGTCGAAGTGACGCGGACCCGTGTAGCGCGGACCGTCCGGGGTGGCCGGGAAGCCGTTCTCGAGCAGGTCGACCGTGAAGAAGGCCGAGATCAGGTCGCCGTGGCCGAACACGAGGTCCTGGTCGTACTTGAGGCCGCGCTGGCCGTTGAGGTCGATGTGGAACAGCTTGTCGTGCCAGAGGGCCTGGCCCAGCGTGTGCGTGTAGTTGAGGTTCGCCATCTGCTCGTGGCCCGTCTCCGGGTTGAGCCCCACGATGTCGCCGTGCTCGAGCTCGGAGATGAGCGCCAACGCGTGGCCGGCGGTCGGCAGGAAGATGTCGCCGCGCGGCTCGTTCGGCTTCGGCTCCAGGCCGATCCGCAGGTCGTAGCCCTGGGACTTGATGTAGCCCGCGACAGTGTCGAGGCCCTCCTTGTACCGCTCGTGGGCGGCGTGGACGTCCTTCGAGCCGTCGTACTCCGAGCCCTCGCGGCCGCCCCACATGACGAAGGTCGACGCGCCGACGGAGGCGGCGATGTCGACCGCGCGCAGGACCTTGCGCAGGCCGAACCGCCGCACGCCGCGGTCGTTGGAGGTCAGCCCGCCGTCCTTGAACACGGGGTGGCTGAACGTGTTGGTGGTGACCATCTCGATCACGAGGCCCGCGGCGTCGGCCGCGTCCTTGACCGCGCTGACGGCGCGCTCGCGCTCCGCCTCGTCGGCGTCGAAGGCGAACACGTCGTTGTCGTGGAACGTGATGCCCCAGGCGCCGAGATCAGCGAGCCGGGAGACGTACTCGGTGGGATCGAGCGCCGGCCGCGTCGCCGAGCCGAAGGGGTCGGTGCCGGTCCAGCCCACGGTCCACAGACCGAAGGAGAAGCGGTCGTCGGGGGTGGGGCGGCGGACCGTCATGAGAAGCTCCTCGAGATTAGTTTGATGAGTGAACTTAAGTCGCTCGGTCCGGTACTGTCAACGCATGGTCGAGCCGGGTGCCACGCCCTGGAGCGCACCCGCGCCCGTCGCGGTGCGCCAGTCGAGCCTGCGGGAGCGCAATCTCGCGGCGATCGTCGCGGCGGTCTGCCGTGCGGAGGTCCCGCCCTCGCGGGCCGACCTCGCCGCCGAGCTGTCGATGACGCGGGCGACGGCCGGGCGCCTGGTCGACGAGCTCGTGGCGGCCCGCGTGGTCGACGAGGTCGACCGGTCGCAGGGGGCACGGGGCCGCCCGGCCAAGGGGCTGCTGCCCGGCACCGGGATCGTGGGGCTCGGTCTCGCGGTCGAGACCGACCGGCTGCTCGTCCGGGCGGTCGACCTGCGGGGCCGGGTCGTGGGTGAACGCGTCGTGGGCTCCAGTGCGGGGGACGCCGAGTCCGTGCTCGACGCTCTGGCCCACCAGGCCCGGGAGGTGCGTCGCGGGCTCCAGGGGCGGCGCCTCGTGGGCGTCGGCGTGGCGCTGCCGGGGATCGTCGACGACGACGGTCGTCTCCTGCGCGCCCCGAATCTGCGGTGGAACGACGTCGACGTCGCCGGGATCCTGGCCTCGGTCGGGGGTCGCCATCGCGTGCTGGTGGCGAACGAGGCGGACATGGCCGCCCTCGTGGAGGCCGAGCCGCGGCCGGGGCGACTCGGGCCGTGGACCGACTTCGTCCACGTCTCGGCCGCGGTCGGGGTCGGGGGCGCGATCGTGTCGGGTGGCCGCGTCGTGGCGGGTGAGCACGGGGCCGCGGGGGAGCTGGGGCACGTGTGCGTCGACCCCTCGGGCCCGGCCTGCGGCTGCGGGTCGACCGGATGTCTGGAGCAGTACGTGGGCCTGCGCGCCGTGGCCGAGGTGTCGGGCCTGCCCCGCGACCGGGTCGCCACCGGACTCGCGGCCGGGGCGGCGGCCGGCGACCCGCGCTGTGTCGCCGCGGTCGAGCAGGTCACGCACGCGCTCAGCGTCGCCCTCGCGAGCGTCGTCAACGTCGTGGGCATCTCCTCGGTCGTGCTGGGCGGTCACCTCGCCGCGCTCGACCCGGCCACGATCGAGGCCATCCGGGCGCGCCTGGACGCGCGGGTCATCGGGTCGCGCTGGAAGCCCGTGCAGGTCACGGTCGCCCGAGGAGACCACGCCGCCGCCGCGACGGGCGCCGCGCACCGGGCGCTCGCCGATGTCGTGGCCCGCCCGGCGACCTGGGTCTAGCGGGCCCGGCGGGCCTCGGCGGGGAACTTCGCGGAGGAAATGTGTCCGAAACACTGGACGTGACCCCGATCACCTGCATATGTTGTGCGACACAACAATTCACGTCGAGCTCCGTTCCGCGGGCCCGACATCCCACTCGCACCACAGAGCTAGGAGGCGTCCGCATGAAGCGAACGCGCAACATCATGGTGGCCGTCGCGATGGCAGCGACGCTGTCGCTCGCGGCCTGCGGCAGTGACGACGGCGGCGAGAGCGGTGACGCGTCGAACGGCAAGATCGGCGTCATCCTGCCCGACACCAAGTCCTCGGTCCGCTGGGAGAGCGCCGACCGGCCCGCGCTGGAGGCGGCGTTCAAGGACGCCGACGTCGACTACACGATCCAGAATGCCGAGGGCGACGCCGAGAAGATGGCCACGATCGCCGACGGCATGATCGCCGACGGCGTCACGGTCCTCGCGATCGTCAACCTCGACTCCGACTCCGGTGCGGCGATCCAGGAGAAGGCGGCCTCGCAGGGCGTCAAGACGATCGACTACGACCGTCTGACCCTCGGGGGCTCGGCCGACTACTACGTCTCGTTCGACAACACCAAGGTCGGCGAGCTGCAGGGTCAGGGACTGGCGGACTGCCTCGGTGACGAGTCGGCCAACATCGTCTACCTCAACGGCAGCCCCACCGACAACAACGCGACGCTGTTCTCGGCCGGCGCGCACAGCGTGCTCGACCCGATCACGTCCTACACCAAGGTCGGCGAGCAGGCCGTGCCGGACTGGGACAACGAGCAGGCCGTGACGATCTTCGAGCAGCTGTACACGCAGGCCGGCGGCAACGTCCAGGGCGTCTACGCGGCCAACGACGGTCTCGCGGGCTCGGTCATCTCGATCCTGGAGAAGAACGGCCAGGCGGGCCAGGTGCCCGTCACGGGTCAGGACGCCACCGTCGAGGGTCTGCAGAACATCCTCGCGGGCACCCAGTGCATGACGGTCTACAAGTCCGCCAAGCTCGAGGCGGGCGCGCTGGCCGACGCGGCGATCGCGCTCGTCAAGGGCGAGGACGCCGACACCAACGGCACGACCGAGGACTCCGAGGGCGACCGTGACGTGCCCTCGATCCTGCTGACGCCGGAGTCCATCACCAAGGACAACGTGAAGTCGGTCATCGACGACGGCGGCGCCAAGGCCGAGGACGTCTGCGCGGGCGACTTCGCCGCCCTCTGCGAGGCGGCCGGCATCTCCTGATGTCACCCCGCTCCGTCCCCCGAGGCGCGACGCGCGCCTCGGGGGACGGAGCACCTCGCGCCCTTCCCGCCCCTCGCCCCCACCCCTGACCCCCGTCTCGGAGGCCCGCATGACCGGCACCCCGCTCCTGGAGCTGCGCAACGTCAACAAGATCTTCGGCGCCGTCCACGTCCTGCACGACGTGAACTTCGCCGTCCACCCCGGCCAGGTCACGGCTCTCGTCGGCGACAACGGCGCCGGCAAGTCGACGCTGGTCAAGACCGTCGCGGGCATCTACGCCGCCGACTCCGGCGAGCAGTACTTCGAGGGCAAGCGGGTCCACATCACGAGCCCCAAGGCGGCCGCCGCGCTCGGCATCGAGGTCGTCTACCAGGACCTCGCCCTGTGCGACAACCTCGACATCGTCGAGAACATGTTCCTGGGCCGCGAGCTCACGAAGGGTCCCGCGCTCGACGAGTCGACGATGGAGCAGCGAGCCCGCGAGACGCTCGCCTCGCTGTCGGTCCGCACGGTCAAGTCGGTGCGCCAGGGCGTGGCCAGCCTCTCCGGCGGGCAGCGACAGACCGTGGCGATCGCCAAGGCGGTGCTCTGGAACTCCAAGGTCGTGCTGCTCGACGAGCCCACGGCGGCTCTCGGAGTGGCGCAGACCCGCCAGGTGCTCGACCTCGTGCGCCGGCTGGCCGACCAGGGCCTGGGTGTCGTGCTGATCTCGCACAACATGAACGACGTGTTCGAGGTCGCCGACCGCATCACGGCGCTTTACCTGGGTCGCGTCGCGGCCGACGTCGCCACGAAGGACGTGACGCACGGGCAGGTCGTGGAGCTCATCACGGCCGGTCGCAGCGGCGACCTCGGTCTCGCCCCGTCCGCCACGCACGCCTGATCCGCCCACCCTCGACCTCGAGAGCAGGAACCAGATGTCCACCGACACGACCCCGACCTCCGGGCTCGCCGGGTCCGACTTCGCGTCGGACGCCCACAGCGCCACCGGGTTGCGCGAGGCCGGCCGCGACTACCTGACCCGCCTCCGCGGCGGCGACATGGGCGCGCTCCCGGCGACGCTCGGCCTCCTGACCCTCGTGATCGGCTTCAGCCTCGCGAGCGACACGTTCCTCACCGAGCTCAACATCGCCAACCTCATCACCCAGGCGGGCGCGATTTGCGTGCTCGCGATGGGCCTGGTCTTCGTGCTGCTCCTGGGCGACATCGACCTGTCGGCCGGGTTCACCGGTGCGACGGGGGCGGCGGTCATGGCGCTGATGATCCGCGACCAGGGTCAGGGCTGGCCCGTGGCCGTTCTCGCGGGCATCGCCGCCGGTGCCGTGATCGGCCTGGTCATCGGCCTGCTGGTCGCCAAGCTCGGGATTCCCTCCTTCGTCGTCACGCTCGCGTTCTTCCTGGGCCTGCAGGGCGCCCTGCTCCGCATGATCGGCGAGGGCGGATCGGTCCGCGTCGACGACGACGTCATCCGCGGCATCTCGATCGACAACGTGTCGGTCGTCGGCGGCTGGGCCCTGGCGGGCGGCGTCGTGGCCGTCTACGCCGCGCTGTCGCTGCTGCGGCACCGCCACCAGGTGCGTCAGAGCCTGCAGCACCTGCCGCTCAGCGTCGTGGTCGTCAAGATCGTCGGTCTCGCCGTGGTGGTGCTTGGCCTGACCGCCGTGCTCAACGCCAACCGCAGCCGCAACCCGAACTTCCCGATCGAGGGCATCCCGTGGGTGCTGCCCCTGGTCGGCTTCCTGCTGATCTTCTGGACGTACGTGCTGACCCGGACGACGTTCGGCCGGCACCTGTACGCCGTCGGCGGCAACCGTGAGGCAGCCCGCCGGGCCGGAATCGCGGTCGATCGCATCCGGGTCCAGGCATTCATGATCGGTTCGTCGATGGCGGCGATCAGCGGCATCATCGCCGCCTCCAACGCCGGCAAGGTCTCGGCGTCCTCGGGCGGCAGCAACACGCTGCTGTACGCCGTGGGTGCCGCCGTGATCGGTGGCACCAGCCTGTTCGGGGGGCGTGGCAAGGCCCGTGACGCCGTGATCGGTGGCCTCGTGATCGCGACGATCACCAACGGCCTGGGACTGCTCGACCAGCCGAGCTACATCAACTTCGTGGTCACCGGGTCGGTCCTGCTGCTCGCGGCCGCGGTCGACGCGGTGTCCCGGCGTCGGCGCTCGGCCGCCGGCGTGGGCTAACGTGCCCGGCGTGACGCGCACGGGCACTGGGACCAACCAGGAGGCCGTGCGGCGTCACAATCTCGGCACGGTCCTGCGCTCGGTGCACCGCACCGGCCGCACGACCCGGGCGTCGCTCACGACCCAGATGGCCCTCAACCGCAGCACGATCGGCGGTCTGGCAGCCACGCTCGAGGAGCTGGGGCTGGTGCGCAGCTCCGGGCCCGTGACGTCCCGCAGCGGCGCAGGCCGGCCGTCGGCCGGGCTCGAGGTCGTCTCGCGCCGCGCGTACGTCCTCGCGATCGACGTGGGGGTCGACCGGGTCGTCGTCGGGCGGGTCGGGCTCGGCTGCGACGTCGAGGTGCGCACCCGGGTGAACCTGCCCCCGGAGCCTGCTCCGGCACACGTCGCCGAGACGATCGTCGACCTCGTGGCCACGGTGCGCGCGGACGCGCCGCCGGAGTCCTCGCTGGTGGGCATCGGCATCAGCGTCCCGGGCGTGGTCCGTCAGTCCGACGGGGTCGTGCTGTTCGCCCCGAACCTGGGCTGGCACGAGGTGCCGTTCGAGCAGCTGGTGCGCGAACGGCTCGACCTCGACGTGGCCCACGTGCTGGCCAACGACGCCGATCTCGGCGCGCTCGCCGAGCACGTGCGCGGTGCCGGCGTCGACGTCGGCCACCTGGTGTACGTCTCCGGCGACGTCGGTGTCGGTGCCGGGGTCATCACCGCCGGTCGACCCCTGGGTGGTGCGGGCGGGTTTGCGGGCGAGATGGGCCACATGTCCTACGACCCGAACGGGCGGCACTGCCACTGCGGCAATCGCGGCTGCTGGGAGACCGAGATCGGTGCCGTGGCCATCGCGCGGGCGATCGGCGCACCGGCCGATGTCGTGCCGACGCTCGACGTCGTGCTGGACGCGTTCGACGGCCCGTCGGAGTCGCTGCACGAGATCGCCCGGCACGTCGGTCACGGGCTCGCGAACGTCGTCAACCTCCTGAATCCCGAGGTCGTCGTGCTCGGGGGCTACCTGGCCTCGCTGCACCGGCTGGTCGAGCCCCAGATCCTCACGGCGATGCGCCGCGGTGTCATGGCGGCGCCCGGAGCCCAGGTGCGTCTCACGCGCCCGGCGCTCGGCCGGGACTCGGTGCTGCTGGGCGCGGCCGAGGCGGCGTTCGAGGCGCTGCTCGCCGACCCGGCGGGAGTGCTCGCCGGGTGACGGCAGCCCGTGCGCGATGATGCGGTCATGAAGGACGCACACCGGCAGCGACTGCGTGAGGCGGGCGTCCGGGCGGAGGCCATCGACGCGCAGTCCTGGAGGCTGCTCGGCGAGGGCCTGCCGACGTGGTGGCACGACTGCGACAACGCGCTGTACCTGGCCGCGGGCGCGTACCTGCCGCCCCGCGTGCTGGAGCAGCTCACGCTGTTCCCGATGCGCGACGTCGTGATCGCGATCGGGTCGCCCATGGAGCACCTGACCTCGCTGCTGGCCGGCGGTGACCGCGCGACGATCTTCCTCGGGGAGCGGGTCGTCCTGACGGCCGGGGAGATCTACTGCGGCGCCGACTCGCAGGTCGTGCTCCACGGTCCCGTCGTGGCGACGCGGCAGCCCGTCATCGACGCCCGCAACGGGGGATCGGTCCTCGTCGAGGGCGACCAGCTGTGGGCGGCCGACGTGTACCTCGCGACCGACGACATGCACCGGCTGACTGACGTCGCCACGGGCGACCGGATCAACCCGTTCGGGGCGCGGATCCGGATCGGCCGTCACGTCTGGCTGTGTCGGGAGGCCGTCGTGACGGGGCACGTGGAGATCGGCGAGGACGCGTGCGTCGCGATGCGCAGCCTGGTGCGGGGGCAGAAGGTGCCGGCCGGCACCGTCGTGGCGGGCGTGCCTGCGCGCGTGGTCCGCGAGGGCACGACCTGGAGCTTCGACGACACGCCGTAACCGGGCCGTCAACGGCTGGACCCGGCGAGCGGCAGGTGAGCAAGAACGGTCGGGCGGTCACGGGCCCGCCTCGGTGAGACTGGATCCGTGACGACCCCGCCGCCGACCCCGCCACGCGACCGCCTGCGTGAGCTGCTGGACGCCGTCCTGGACGAGGAGAGCTCGAGCCTCGACGCGATGGCCGGAGCGGCCTACTCCTCGCCCTTCCACTTCTCCCGCTCGGTGGCAGCAGGCGCCGGCGAGCCGCCGGTGTCGCTGCGTCGTCGAGTCCTGCTGGAGCGCGCCGCGTGGCGCCTCGGCCGGGGCGCGAGCGTCACCGAGGTCGCGTTCGAGGCGGGCTACGACAGCATCGACGGATTCGCGCGCGCCTACTCCCGAGCGTTCGGGCACCCACCTGGCGCGACGGCCGCAGGTGCGCCGCACCGGCTCCCGGCGCCGAACGGCGTGCACTTCCACCCGCCGATGCACCTGTGGATCAGCGAGGGCGGTTCGGCCACGGCCGGGCACGAGGTCCTCGAGCTGCAGGTGCACCACGACGTGGCCGACACGCGAGCCCTGCTGGAGCGAGCCGCGCTGCTGCCGACCGAGGTGGTCGCGAACCACTCCCACCCCGGGCAGGTTGTCCTCGACTGGGACGGGCCTGAGGAGTCGGTCGACGCGGTGCTGCGAGCGATCGTCTGGGCCAAGGAGGTCTGGCTCGCCGCGATCGAGGGAGACGACCAGCCGGCCCAGGTCCGTCGAGAGGTGCCGGAGCTGCTGGACCACCACGACGAGGTTGCGGCACGCTGGCTGGCGATGGTCCGCAGCGCGGAGTCGGCCGGGACGTGGGGAGACCGGGTCGTCGACGCGCTGTGCGACCCGCCGGAGAGCTTCGTCCTCGGCGGCATCGTGACGCACGTCCTCACGTTCTCGGCCCACCGCCGCCTGCTCGTCCGCGCGATGCTGCGCGACGCCGGGGTTCCCGCCGACGCGGGTGACCCCCTCGAGTGGATCGCCCGAAGGAGCACACCCAGCCCATGACCAGCACCAGCACCAGGACCGTCTACGTCACCGCCACGTCCCTCGACGGGTTCATCGCGACCGAGGAGCACTCGCTGGACTGGCTGCTGTCGCGCCGGCTCGACGACGACAGCCCGTGGTCGCACGACCGCTTCATGGCCGGCGTGGGCTCCCTCGTGATGGGCCGGTCGACGTTCGACTGGATCGAGCGGCACCGCGCGCAGTCGGGTGACCCGTGGTTCTACGAGCAGCCGACGTTCGTCCTGACCCATCGCGAGCTGGTCGCACCGGAGGGCGCCGACGTGCGTGCGACCTGCGCCGACGTGACCGAGGTGCACCGCGAGCTCGTGGAGGCTGCCGACGGCGCGGACGTCTGGGTCGTCGGGGGAGGGGGCGTGGCAGCCGACCTCGCCGCGGCCGGGCTGCTCGACGAGGTCGTCGTCTCGATCGCGCCGGTCACGCTCGGCTCGGGGGCGCCGCTGCTCGACGGGCCCGTCGAGCTCGAGCTGCTCGACTCGGGGGTCAACGGGGAGATGCTGTGTGCGCGGTTCGCCGTGCGGCGCACCTGAGCTCGCTCGACGCAGCGAGGCTCGCCCCGTGACCCGCGTCACATGCCGGAGTACGCTTCGCGCATGGGACGCAGCAACGACCTCGCGGTGCCGCCCGGCGCCGATGCCGAGCAGCTCGCCCGGTATCTCGCGCGCGCCCACGACGCCTTCGTCTCGACGGGCCTGGCCGATCCGGCCCTGCGCACCCTGGTCCACGACTCGTGGCAGCGCAGTCTCGCCGGAGGCATCGACCCCGAGTTCACCCTGGCGTCGATCGTGCTCGACGACGAACGTCTCGCCGAGATCCGGGCCGCCCACCCCCTCGCCATCGCGATGCCCGTGATCCGCGAGCTGCTCGTGGAGTCGGCGGCAGAAGCCGGTCATCTGGTCGCGGTCAGCGATGCCGTGGGCCAGCTCCTGTGGGTCGAGGGGTCGCACGACCTGCGGGCCCGCGCCGAGGGCATGCACTTCCTGCCGGGCGCCGACTGGAGCGAGGCCAGCGCGGGCACCAACGCGCCCGGCACGGCCCTGGCCCTCGACAAGCCGGTGCAGATCTTCGGGCCCGAGCACCTCTCGCGCAACGTCACGCCCTGGTCGTGCTCGGCCGCGCCGATCCACGATCCCGACACCGGGGCGGTCCTGGGCGTGCTCGACCTGACCGGAACCGCGGAGGTCGCCACGGTGCAGAGCCTGTCGCTCGTGCGCGCCACGGTCGCCGCGGTCGAGGCCGAGCTGCGCATCCAGCGGCTCAGCCCGCCCGCGCCGAGCGCGTCGGTCAGCGGCGCGGGTTGGACGATGCCGACGCTCGAGGTCCTGGGCGCCCGAGGGGCGACCTTCCGCCACGGCAGCACGCTGTCGCGCCTCGGTCTGCGCCACAGCGAGCTGTTCCTGCTGCTGACCGAGCGGCTCGAGGGCTGGCGGGCCGGCGAGCTGGCCGTCGCGCTGAGCGACGACGAGCAGGCTGACGTCACGATTCGCGCCGAGATCTCCCGCCTGCGGGGCGTGCTCGGGCCCGTCGAGCTCGCATCGCGCCCGTACCGCCTCGCGAACGCCGTGGCCACCGACGTCGCGGCGGTGCGCGACGACCTGTCGGCGGGTCATCTGCGCCGGGCCGTGGCGGCCTATCGCGGGCCCGTGCTCCCGGAGTCGACCGCGCCCGCCGTGGTCGAGCTGCGCGACGCGCTCCACCTGCGTGTGCGGTCGTCCCTGTTGGCCAGCGACGACGCCGATGCGATCCTCACGTTCGCCGACACCGCCCACGGGCGCGACGACTTCGAGATGTGGGAGCACGCGCTCGACATCCTCCCGGTCTCCTCGCCCCGCTACGCCCAGGTCGAGACCCACGTCGCCCGCCTCGACGACGCCCTGAGCTGAGGCGCGCGACTCGTCACACGCGCGCCGGTCGGGTTCTCAGGTGGGCATCGCGCCGGGGCCCGGGCGGGTGCGGACGTCCCGCAGGCGGTCGATCACGTGGCCCTCCTCGCAGACCAGGGCCACGTGGGTGCGCGCGCCGCAGTCGCGGTGCTCGACCTCGACCGCGGGGCCCTCGGGACCGGAGAGGTGCTTCCCGCCCCAGTCCGCCAAGGCCACCATGACGGGCTGCAGGTCGAAACCACGGGTCGTGAGCCGGTACTCGTGCCGCTCCCGCTCGCCCGGGTCGCGGTAGGCCACGCGGTGGACGATGCCGTGCTCGACGAGCAGGGCCAGCCGGTGGCTCAGGACCGCGCGGGAGAGGCCGCTGTGACGCTGCATCAGGTCGAACCGGCGCACGCCGTTGAAGATCTCCCGCAGCACGATGACGGTGCCCGACTCGCCGAGGATGTCCATCGCGCGGCCGACCGGACAGTTGGTGGTGGACCACGTGAGGGCTGCAGGCGTGCTCATGGCGCCACCCTACGTCTGTTTGACAGACTCAGGTGCGTTCGCCACGCTGAGGACGTGACCGACACCCAGGACCCCGTCCTCGACCCCGCCGCGATGACCGGCTACGAGCAGCTTCTCGCGATGCGCGACGGCCGGATGCCGCCGGCGCCCATCTCCGCACTGGTCGGCATGATCGACTTCGACGGCGAGGTCGGGGCGATGCGCGTGGCCCTCGTGCCCGAGCAGCGTCACTACAACCCGCTCGGCACGGTGCACGGCGGAGTCATCTCGACCCTGCTCGACACCGCGGCGGGCTGCTCGGTGCACTCGACGCTCGGTGTGGGGGAGAGATACACCTCGCTCGACCTCACCGTGAAGTTCCTGCGTGCCGTCACGGCGCAGACCGGTCGCATCGAGGCGCGCGGCACGGTCCTGCAGCGAGGCCGGCGCACGGCGCTGGCCGAGGCGCAGATCCTCGACACCGAGGGGCGCCTGCTGGCGCACGCGACCTCGTCCTGCCTGATCTTCTCCTGACGCGGGCCCCGGCAGGGGTGCAACGTTCGGGCAACCCGGAGGCAACGAGCATGTGACTAGCGTCACGCTTGCCGCCAGGAGGCGGCTCTCCAACCCGATCACGCAGGAGTGGTTCGCATGGCCGTCTACGCCCAGCCCGGCACCGAAGGCAGTGTCGTCAGCTACAAGTCCCGGTACGACCACTGGATCGGCGGCGAGTACGTCGCCCCGGTCAAGGGTCAGTACTTCGAGAACGTCTCGCCGGTCAACGGCAAGGTCTTCACCGAGATCGCCCGTGGCACCGCCGAGGACATCGAGGCCGCCCTCGACGCGGCCCACGCCGCCGCCCCGGCCTGGGGCAAGACGTCGGTCGCCGAGCGTGCCGTGATCCTCAACAAGATCGCCGACCGCATCGAGGAGAACCTCGAGATGCTCGCGGTCGGCGAGACGTGGGACAACGGCAAGCCCGTCCGCGAGACGATGGCGGCCGACCTGCCCCTGGCCGTCGACCACTTCCGCTACTTCGCCGGCGCGATCCGGGCCCAGGAGGGTCACCTGTCGCAGATCGACGACGACACGGTCGCCTACCACTTCCACGAGCCGCTCGGCGTCGTGGGCCAGATCATCCCCTGGAACTTCCCGCTCCTCATGGCGGTCTGGAAGCTCGCCCCCGCCCTCGCGGCCGGCAACGCCGTCGTGCTCAAGCCGGCCGAGCAGACCCCGGCCTCGATCATGCTGCTGGTCGAGCTCACCGCCGACCTGCTCCCGCCGGGCGTGCTCAACGTCGTCAACGGCTTCGGCGCGGAGGCCGGCGCACCGCTCGCGTCCAGCAACCGGATCCGCAAGATCGCGTTCACCGGCGAGACCACGACCGGCCGCCTCATCATGCAGATGGCCAGCCAGAACCTCATCCCGGTCACCCTCGAGCTGGGCGGCAAGAGCCCCAACATCTTCTTCGAGGAC
The DNA here is from genome assembly GCF_023146395.1 of Aeromicrobium sp. GTDB lineage: Bacteria > Actinomycetota > Actinomycetes > Propionibacteriales > Nocardioidaceae > Aeromicrobium. Next base: position 169,722 of record NZ_JAGLCD010000012.1, read on the forward strand.
GTCACAGCGGCCGACGACGCGTTCTACGACAAGGCGCTCGAGGGATTCACGATGTTCGCGCTCAACCAGGGCGAAGTCTGCACGTGCCCGAGCCGTGCACTGATCCAGAACTCGATCCTCGAGCAGTTCCTGCCGGCGGCCACCGAGCGCACCAAGCTGGTCAAGCAGGGCAACCCGCTCGACACCGACACCATGATCGGCGCCCAGGCGAGCAACGACCAGCTCGAGAAGATCCTCAGCTACTTCGAGATCGGGGTGCAGGAGGGTGCGCGCATCATCACCGGTGGTGAGCGGGTCGACCTCGGCGGCGACCTGTCGGGTGGCTACTACGTGGCCCCGACGATCTTCCAGGGCCACAACAAGATGCGGATCTTCCAGGAGGAGATCTTCGGTCCGGTCGTCTCGGTCACGGGCTTCGACGACTACGACGACGCCATGAGCATCGCCAACGACACCCTCTACGGTCTCGGCGCTGGCGTGTGGTCGCGCAACACCAACACGGCGTACCGCGCCGGTCGCGACATCCAGGCCGGACGGGTGTGGACGAACTGCTACCACGCCTACCCGGCGCACGCGGCCTTCGGCGGCTACAAGTCGTCGGGCATCGGACGGGAGAACCACTCAATGATGCTCGACCACTACCAGCAGACCAAGAACCTGCTGGTGTCGTACTCGGAGAACGCGCAGGGCTTCTTCTGAGCCGGCGCCCCTGAGCTGGTGCACCCCGGCCCCCGGCCGGGGTGCACCTCGTTCCCGACCTTCCCGACCGACCGCCCCGACCGCACTGCAGGAGCCGTGATGACCGTGGACCGCATCGCCATGACCGCCGACGCTGCCGACCTGCTGCGCGAGCTGCGGGCGTCGCACGGCAAGCCGCTGATGTTCCACCAGTCGGGCGGGTGCTGCGACGGTTCGGCACCGATGTGCTTCACGCAGGGCTTCTACATCGTCGGCCCCACCGACGTGCACCTCGGTGACCTCGACATCGGGCCGGACCCGGACATCGATCCGGCGGGCCTGGTGCCGGTGCACATCTCGCGGGAGCAGTTCGCATACTGGTCGCACACCCACATCACGATCGACGTCGTCCCGGGCCGTGGCGCCGGATTCTCCCTCGAGGGCCCCACCGGAAAGCGCTTCATCATCCGGTCGCGCATCTTCACCGAGGAGGAGGCCCAGCTGCTGGCGGAGGAGCCCGCCCGGTAACCCGCTGTTACGCTGCTGCGCATCCGGTCCTGGCGGCATACGGTCGGGACATGTCTCGAGGAACAGGTGGCCAGCTCGTGGGCGATGTCGGGTACAAGCTGAAGGTCCTGCGGCAGATCGGACTGCTCAAGGTCCAGCCGCCGCACCGTCTCCTCAAGGCCGGCATCAAGCTCGCCACGTGGGGGCCGGGCTTCCCGTCGGCGGCGGGAGCCGCAGCGGCCCGGTTCCCGAACCAGCTCGCGATCATCGACGACGCCGGGGAGATCACCTGGCAGGAGCTCTACGACGAGGTCAACCGTGCCACGGCCGCACTGGCGACCAAGGGCATCGGCGCCGGCGACTCGGTCGCGCTGCTGTGCCGCAACCACCGTCACATGGTCGTGGCGATGATCGCCCTGATGCAGCGTGGAGCGAAGGTGCTCCTGCTCAACACGATGGCCAGCGCCAACCAGCTCGGCGAGCTGACGCGCCGCGAGGGGGCCGGTCTGGCGATCGTCGACCAGGAGTTCCTCACCGTCGCCTCCGAGCTGGACCGTGACCAGATCCTCGTGGCCTGGGAGGACGACGACACCCACGGCCTGCCGACGCTCGCGAAGCTCGCCGCGGCGGAGTCGGCCAAGCCGCACAAGAAGCCCGAGCGCCCCGGCGGCATCGTGATCTTCACCTCCGGCACGACGGGTCTGCCCAAGGGGGCCAACCGCAAGGAGCCGGAGAACCTCGACCCGCTCATGACCTTCTTCGGGGCCATCCCGTACTCGGGCAACTCGACGGTCGTGCTGGCGGCGCCGTTGTTCCACTCGTGGGGGCTGCTGAACTTCGGCTTCGGCCTGTCGACCGTCCCGACCTACGTGCTGCGGCGCAAGTTCAAGCCCGAGCAGGTCCTGGCCGACATCGACCAGTACAAGGCCGACGTCCTCGTGGTGGTGCCGCTCATGATGCAGCGCCTGGTCGACGCCTCCTCGACGGCGGTCGAGAAGAGCGACGTCTCGAGCCTCAAGATCACCGCGAGCAGCGGCTCGGCGCTCGCGGGCGACCTGGCCAACCACTTCATGGACCTGTTCACCGACTCGGTCTACAACTTCTACGGCGCGACCGAGACCGGCTGGGTCTCGATCGCCTCGCCGCAGGACCTGCGCGCGGCGCCGGGCACCGCGGGCCGGGTGCCGTGGCGCACGATCGTCAAGATCCTCGACGGTGACGGCAAGGAGGTCCCGCAGGGCGAGACCGGGGTCATCTACGTCGGCAACGAGATGCAGTTCGGGGGCTACACCGACGGCAACTCCAAGTCGTTCGCCGACGGTCTGATGCACTCGGGCGACCTGGGCTACTTCGACGAGGAGGGCCGGCTCTTCGTGGCGGGGCGCGACGACGACATGATCATCTCCGGCGGCGAGAACGTGTTCCCCCGCGAGCTCGAGGACGCGCTGATCGAGCATCCGGCGATCACCGACGTCGTCGTCACGGGCATCCCCGACCCGGACTGGGGCCAGTGCCTCGCGGCCTACGTCGTGGTCAAGGACGGCGAGACGCTCGACCTCGACACCGTGGTGGCCTACGCCAAGGAGCGGGTCGCGCGGTTCGCGGTGCCGCGCAAGGTCAAGTTCCTCGAGGAGCTGCCCCGCAACCCCACGGGCAAGGTCATGAAGCGGGAGCTGCCCGACTTCGACTGAGCGTGCTCAGGGCGCGAGCGCCGCGGCAGCGGCGGCCTCGGCGTGCAAGCGGGTCGTCGGGAAGGTGGGGACCCGGGTCCACCCCGGCGTGACCAGCAGCTCGATCTCGGTGCAGCCCAGCAGCACGCCCTCCGCGCCGGCCGCGACGAGACGGTCGATGACCTCGGCGTAGGCCAGCCGCGACTCCTCGCGGACCACGCCCTGCACGAGCTCGTCGTAGATCACGTCGTGGACCAGGGTCCGGTCCTGCGCCGGCGGCAGCAGCACGCGCAGGCCGCGCCGGGACAGGTGGTCGACCAGGAACGGGTTCTCCATCGTGAAACGGGTGCCGAGCAGGCCGACGACGGTCACACCCGCGGCCTCGATCGCGTCGGCGGCAGCGTCGCCGATGTGCAGGAACGGGACCGAGAGGCGGGCCTGGATCGCGTCGGCGACGAGGTGCATCGTGTTGGTCGCGAGCACCACGAGGTCCGCGCCAGCCTGCTCGAGTCGGGCGGCGCGATCAGCGAGCAGCTGGCCGGCCTCGGTCCAGGCGCCGGCCGACTGCAGGGAGGCGACCTCGGCGAAGTCCAGGGAGTCCACGATGACGCGGGCGGAGTGGAGGCCCCCGAGGCGGTCGCGGACGGACTCGTTGAGGATCCGGTAGTACTCCGCGGTGGACTCCCAGCTCATGCCGCCGATCAGGCCGATGGTGCGCACCGTCCGATCGTGACACGTCGCCTCCCACGGCGTTCTCGTCGCCCTCGCCGGCACCGCGGGGGAACGCCGATCCGTGACCGGTGTGGCACGCTGATGCCGTGAAGCTCGCGTCCGCACCTGCCCTCGAGCCCCGCCTGGTTCGCCGCAGTCGCGCGGTGCTCGACGAGCTCGGTCTCGCCGCGGTCCTGCGCACCGCGCGCTGGCGCGTCGGTGCCGCATGAGGGGGCGCCGATGAGCGACGATCGCGACACCGACGCGCCCACGATCGGGAGGTTCGACGCGTTCCAGCGTCGTCACCGCCTGCTCGGCCTGCCCCTGGCGGTCATCTACAAGTACTTCGACGACCAGGGGCCCTATCTCGCGGCGATCATCGCCTACTACGCCTTCTTCGCGATCTTCCCGATCCTGCTGATCGGCACCTCCGTGCTGGGCTTCTTCCTGCAGGGCGATCCCGAGCTCCGTGACCGTCTCCTCGACACGGCGCTGAGCCAGTTCCCGATCGTCGGTGACCAGCTCGGACGCCCCGAGGGGCTCAGCGGCAGCACGACCGCCATCGTGATCGGTGTCGTGACCGCGCTGTACGGCGCGATCAACCTCGGTCAGGCGGTGCAGAACGCTGCGAACGTCGTGTGGGCGGTGCCGCGCAACAGCCGGGCCAATCCGTTCCTGCAACGGTTCCGCAGCCTGATCTTCCTCGCGATCGGTGGACTCGGGATCCTCACGATCGCGATCGCCAGCTCGGTCCTGGCCAACCTCGACAGCATCAACACCTCCTGGAGCGACGACCTGAACCGGGTCTTCGGCTGGGTGGGCTTCGCGCTGACGGTGGTGGTCTTCATGATGATCTTCCACCTCATCAGCGGCAGCCGGGCCACGTGGCGCCGGGTGCTGCCGGGGGCGGTCGTCACGGCGCTGCTCTGGCAGCTGCTGCAGGTGCTGGGCCAGGCCTACGTCTCCGGGGTCATCAACCGCGCGAGCCAGATGAACGGCACGTTCGCGCTGGTGCTCGGACTCATGGGCTTCATCTTCCTGGCCGCCCTGATGGTCGTGATCGGCCTGGAGGCGATGGTCGTGGTGGCGCGGCGGCTCTACCCGCGGGCCCTGCTGACGCCCTTCACCGACAACGTCGTCCTGACCGACGCCGACCAGCGGGCCTACATCAGCTACGCCAAGATGCAGCGGCACAAGGGCTTCCAGACGATCGAGGCCCGCTTCGAGGACACCGGCGAGCAGGCCGCCGTGGTCGAGCCGGCGGTCGAGACCGGCCCTGCGCCCGACGCCGCGCCCGAGACCGATCCCGTCCCACCGGTCCCGCGACCTGACGTCCCCGCGGTCGATCCCGCGCCGGCTCCCACGACCCGGTTGCCGCGCTGACGGTCCTGCGACCGTGCGCCACACGCGGGGGCACCCACTACAGTGGGGCATCGCACGATCCGACGACGAGAGGAACGACATGCCCACGGGCAAGGTGAGGTGGTTCGACGCCGCCAAGGGTTTCGGCTTCCTGTCGTCGGACGAGGGTGAGGACGTCTACGTCCATTCCGATGCGCTGCCGGCGGGAGTCGAGACGCTCAAGCCGGGCCAGCGGGTCGAGTTCGGCATCGCGCAGGGGCGCCGGGGCGATCAGGCGCTGCAGCTGCGGATCCTGGAGACCGCGGCGCCGGGGCGCAAGCAGGTCCAGGCCAAGCGCAAGGATCCCGAGCAGATGGTCGTGATCGTGGAGGACCTCATCCGCATGCTCGACGACCTGGGGGAGGGGTACCGGCACGGCCGTCACCCCGATGCCCGCAAGGCCAAGCCGGTCGCCCAGGTGCTCCGCGCCCTCGCGGGCGAGCTCGACCCGAGCTGAGGTCACGTCAGGCGTCGTGAGCGGCGCCAGGTGAGCTCAGGGCTGCGGCTCGGGATCGCCGCGATCGACCTCGACCGCGCGGCGGGGACCCTGACGCAGCTTGGCCACGACGAAGGCCAGCCAGGCCAGTCCGATGCCGGCCACGACGAGCAGGCCCAGGTTGACGCTCGCGTCGATCGTGAACAGGCCGATGCCGATCAGGCCCCCGGTGACCCAGCTGAGCTGGATCAAGGTCTCCGACCGGGCGAACATCGACGTGCGGACCCGCTCGGGGACGTCGCGCTGGATCAGGGCGTCGAGGCTGAGCTTGCCGAGCGACTGGCACAGGCCCGCCGTGAGGCCCAGCACCATCGCGGTGACCCAGCTGAGGGTCAGCGAGACGACGACCAGGACCGCGGTGTCGAGGATCAGCACGAACACGACGATCGCCTCGGGCGCGCGCGACTTGAGCACGTTGCCCACCAGCACGCCGACGGTGTTGCCCGCACCGGCGGCGCCGATCACGAGTCCGAGCAGGATCGTGGCGTTGCCGTTCCAGCCGAAGGAGTCCGGTGGTTCGCGCAGGACGAACGCCATGAAGATCGTCAGGAACCCCGTGATGAGCCGCAGGCCGGCATTGCACCGCAGGGCGTTCACGACACCCCGCGGTGCCAGGACGCCCGTGACTCCGTTGGCGGCCGTGAGGTCGATCTTGTCCTCGCCGTCGCTGGAGTCCACGCGCGGCGGCAGCAGCACCGCGAGCACGGTGCCGACGACGAACAGCACGAACGCGTAGCGCAGCGACCACTCGGCGCCGAAGTAGGCGGCTCCGACGGCCAAGGGTGCGGAGATCGCCCCGGCCGCGGTCCCGGTGAGGGAGATGCGGGAGTTCGCCTTGACCAGGGTCAGCTGCTCCGGCAGGAGCCGGGGGACCGCCGAGGCGCGGGTGATGCCGTAGGCCTTCGACGACACCAGGCACATCAGCGCGGCGATGAAGAAGGTGGCCGACTGATCGGCCACGGCGCCGGCCAGGACCCAGCAGCTGAAGGCGCGCACCGCCAGCGTCGCGCCGATGGCCCAGCGGCGTCCGCGCTGGAACCGGTCGAGGAACGGTCCGATGAGCGGCGCGACGATCGCGAAGGGCAGCATCGTCAGCACGAGGAACAGGGCGACCTGGCCGGTGGCCTCGCCCGTGGGGGCCGTGAAGAAGACGGTGCCGGCGAGCGAGATGGCGACGGCGGCGTCACCGGCGGTGTTGAACGCGTGGAGCTCCAGGAGCCGTGACAGGCCGGTCTCGCCGGCCCCCGAGGAGTGGGTGAAGCGGCGGGCGCGGACGAAGGCCCACTGACTTCCGCCGGCGACGGCGCGGCCCGTGCCGCGCACGACCTTGACGGCGGGTCTCGGTCCCGCAGGCGCCGCGTCGCGACCTCCCGGCCACGCCGGGTCGTACGGCTCGTCCTGGCCCGCGTCACGGCGGGGATGGGCCGTCTCGGGACGGTCGTGCGGAGGTGCCGCCGGCCGCGAGCGGCTGTCGTCGTCGAACGGGGCACCCATGTCACCCATCCTGCCTCACCCGTGTCGAGACCGTGTGGTGGCATGAGGGACAATCGAGCGCATGTCCGTCGAGCAGATGTTGCAGGCCGCCGATGCCTTCGCCCGTACGGTCGTGGCCGAGGCCGCGGGCGATGAGGTCGTCGGGTCCCACGTGCGGGCCGAGGTCGACGGCGACGGGCTGGTGTCGCACGTCTTCGAGGCCTTGCAGCCCGGATATCGCGGCTGGACGTGGGTCGTCTCGCTCACGGCGGTCTCGGCCGATGCCGATCCCACCGTCAACGACGTCGTGCTGCTCCCGGGGGCCGACGCCATCGTCGCGCCGCCGTGGACGCCGTACCGCGACCGCGTGCGCCCGGGCGACCTGGGGCCCGGTGACGTCCTCCCGCCCGAGCCCGACGACCTCCGGCTCGTGCCGGCGTGGTCGGCGGGCGACCTCGACACCGAGGTCGAGGGTGGCGCAGACCGTCTCGCGGCCCAGGAGCTGGCCGCGGGACGCAGCCTCGTGCTCTCGCTCGAGGGTCGCGACATGGCGGCGCAGCGCTGGCACGACGGCCAGGGCGGCCCGCACGTCGCGATCGCCCAGCAGGCGTCGGGCACGTGTCGCACGTGCGGCTTCCGCGTCGGACTGGCCGGCGCGCTGGCCGATCGTTTCGGGGTGTGTGCCAACGGCATGGCCAACGACGACGGGCGGGTCGTCGCCCTCGAGCACGGATGTGGTGCCCACTCCGGCGTGCGGCTCAGTCGCGCGGTCGCCGTCGCGGTGCTGCCGGACCCCTACTTCGACACGATCACCAACGACGTCGTCGCGCGCCCCGAGCCGGCGGCCGAGCGCGACGTGCCGGCCCCGGACCCTGCTGACCCGGAGCCGGCTGATCCGGAGCCGGTCGATCCGGCCTCGGCTGATCCGACCTCGGTGGAGCCGGGGTCCGACTCCGTCGAGGCGGGCTCCACCGCGGTCGAGACCGAGGCGCCGGCCGATCCGGAGGTCGCCCCGGTTCCCGCCGCGACCGACGCGGTCACCGAGGAGTCCACGTCGGCGACGGACGCCGGCGACCCCGACGCCTCCTGAGACAGCAGTCGCCCTCGGGCGACGAGACGGATCTGCGCGGCCGTAGTATGGTTGCATCGTGCAACAAGAAACTGCCTCCGTCGAGCTGAGCCACCGCGAGATCCTGCAGGTCCTGGTCGGCCTGCTGGCTGGCATGTTCACAGCGCTCATCAGCTCCACGATCGTGTCCAACGCGCTCCCCACGATCATCGCCGACCTGAACGGCTCGCAGACCCAGTACACCTGGGTCGTCACGTCCTCGCTGCTCGCGATGACGGTGTCGATGCCGATCTGGGGCAAGCTCTCGGACCTGTTCAACAAGAAGTCGCTGGTGCAGGTCGCGCTCGTGGCCTTCGTGATCGGCTCGATCCTGGCCGGGGCGGCGCAGAGCGTGCCCTGGCTGATCGCCTGCCGCGTGCTGCAGGGGCTCGCGATGGGCGGCCTGATCGCGACGTCGCAGTCGATCATCGGATCGATCATCCCGCCGCGCCAGCGTGGTCGGTACAGCGGCTACATGGGCGCCACGATGGCCGTCGCGACCGTGAGCGGACCCCTGCTGGGCGGTGTCATCGTCGACACCCCGGGGCTCGGCTGGCGCTGGTGCTTCTACGTGTGCGTGCCGCTGGCCGTCATGAGCCTCGTGGTCCTGCACCGTCAGCTGCACCTGCCGACGATCCGGCGCAAGGTGCGCCTGGACCTCGGCGGCGCGGTGCTCATCACGATCGCGGCCTCGCTGCCGCTCATCTGGGTCACGTTCGCCGGCACCTCCTTCGCCTGGTTCTCCCCGCAGACCGCGCTGTTCTGGGGCGTGACGCTCGTCGCCGCCGTGCTGGTGGTCGTGGTCGAGACCCGGCACCCGGAGCCGCTCCTGCCGATCGCGGTCGTGCGGGAGCGCACCACGGCCCTCGCGATCGTCGGCAGCATCGCGGTCGGCATGTCGATGTTCGGCGGGTCGGTCTTCCTGGGCCAGTACTTCCAGGTGGCCGGAGGCCACTCGGCCGCCTTCGCCGGTGTGCTGAGCATCCCGCTCATGACCGGGTCGCTCGTCGGCACGGTGCTCAGCGGTCAGCTCATCACCCGCTACGGGCGGTGGAAGCGCTTCCTCGTGGCGGGATCGAGCCTGCTGGTCGTCGGCCTGGCGATGCTCTCGACGGTCGACCACACGACCCCGGAGTGGCACGCCATGACGTCGATGGGCGTGATGGGGCTCGGCATGGGCATGCTGCTGCAGAACTACGTGCTCGCGGTGCAGAACACCGTGTCGGTCCGGACCATCGGTGCGGCGAGCGCCACGGTGGCGTTCTTCCGCTCGCTCGGTGGCGCGGTCGGTGTCTCGGTGCTGGGCGCGATCCTGGCCCACGACGTCAAGACGAGCGTCACCGACCAGCTCGCGAGCCGAGGCATCTCCGGGCCTGCGGCCGGCAGCGGCTCGCTGCTGGACCTCGACGCCCTGCCGGCCCCCGTCGTCGGCATCGTGCGCGCCGCGTACGGCGACGCGACGGGCCAGATCTTCGCGATCGCTGCGGTCGTCGCCGTCGTGAGCCTGGTGGCCGCGCTCTGCATCAAGGAGATCCCGCTGCGCACCACGATCGACCGCGCGCCCGAGAACGAGGCCGAGCGCGAGGACGAGGTCGCGGTCCCGGTGGCCTGACGCCCCCGGTGGGACGCAGTCTGAGGGTTGGTGGTTGCTGTGCGACCGACTCTGAGGGGTTGAGGGTGCCCGGGCACCCTCAACCCCTCAGACTCGGTCAGCCGGCGCGACCCACGGGGGTGTCAGGCGCGGCGCTGGCCGGGACGTCGCGCGAGCGCGTTGCGTCGCCGGCGGCAGTACTCGATGCCGATGCAGCCCAGGCCGAAGCCGGCGACCGTGGTCCAGAACCACCAGTCGTCGCCCTGGTCGCGCAGCGTGCCCAGGAAGGGCAGCAGGGCGATCGCGGCCACGGCCCACAGGACCGTGCCGACGACCATCGTGCGGACGCCGTCGACGTCCATCGGCTCGACCTCGGCGACCTTGTGGGTCGTGCGACCGATCTCGAGCTCGACGATGTCGGGGCGCCCCAGCTCGTGACGACGCGCCGCCCGCTCCAGGCGCTCGCGCTCGCGATGGCCGAGCTTGCGCTCGATCGTCTCGGGGCCGTCCCCGGGAAGCACCTGACCGTCGTCGCTCACGAGGCCCACCCTACTCGTGAGGCTCCGGCGGCACGGCCCGACGGCCCTGCCTGTCATGCTGGTGCTCGATGAACCCCCGCCACCGCCGGTTGCTGATCCCGGGCCTGCTGATCGCGCTGCTCGTCGTGGTCCTGCTGGCCTCGCTGGTCGGCCGGGCCGGCGCCGCGACCACGAGCCAGGACTCGGACGCGGACCCGGCCTCGACCAGCGTCGCGTGCACCGTCGACGACCCGCGGATCGACGAGCAGAGCGGACTCGCCGTGAGTGCCACGCACGCCGGCACCGCCTACGTCATCAACGACTCCGGCAGCGAGCCGGAGGTCTACGCGCTCGACCTCGAGACGTGCGACGTCGTCGGCGTCACCCAGATCGAGGACGTTCCGTGGCGTGATCCCGAGGCGCTCGCGCTCGACGGCGACGGTACGCTCTGGATCGCCGACACCGGTGACAACAACGCCGTGCGCGACGACGCGATGCTGTACTCCCTGCCCGAGCCCGGGCGCGCCGACGGGCAGGTCACGCCCGGCGTCCACCCCGTCGCGTTCGCGACGGGCCGCGAGGACGTCGAGGCCCTCCTGGTCGATCCCACGAGCTCGGCCACGTGGGTCGTCACGAAGGGGTGGCTGGGCGGCGAGGTCCTCGCCCTGCCGGACGACCTGCCCACCGACGCCGTGAGCACCGCGACGTCGACCGGGGTCGAGGTGCCGCTGCTCGTGACCGATGCCGCGATGACCCCCGACGGCCGCTACGCCGTCGTGCGCACCTATCTCGACGCGACGCTCTACGACGTGCGCGCCGACTTCGCCGCGGTCGGGTCGATCAGCCTGCCCACGCAGCCGCAGGGCGAGACGATCGCGGTCGAGCCCGACGGCACCAGCGTGCTCGTCGGCTCCGAGGGCGTGGGCGAGCCGCTGTACCGGGTCCCGCTCGTGACGCCCGAACCCGTCGCGCCGGCTGACGCCACCGCGCCCGCCAGCGACGACGTCGACGCGGCCTTCGGACCGTTCGGCTCGGCGACCCTCCCGGTCCTCGTCGGTGTGACGATCGTGTGTCTTCTGGCCGGGTCGCTTCTCCTGGCTCGGCGGCGTCGGCCATGATGCTGTGCGGCGCCGGGGCGGCGTCGCACCGGCGCACCTGAGGAGCAGCATGGCCACCGCGGTTGACGACTACTTCAAGATCTCCCAGCGGGGTTCGAGCGTGGCCCGGGAGGTGCGCGGCGGCGTCGTGACGTTCCTGACGATGGCGTACATCATCGTGCTGAACCCGATCATCCTCGCGGGCGTCGCCGACGTCGACGGCAACTACCTCGGCGGCGGGTCCGAGCCGGGCTCGGGCTTCGCCACGATCGCGGCCTGCACCGCGCTGATCGCAGGACTCCTGTCGATCGCGATGGGCGCCGTCGCCAACTTCCCGCTCGCGATCGCCGCCGGACTCGGGCTCAACGCCTTCGTGGCCTACTCCGTGGCCTCGCAGATGACGTGGGCCGACGCGATGGGCCTCGTGGTGCTGGAGGGGCTCGTCATCCTCGTGCTGGTGCTGACCGGCTTCCGGAAGGCGGTCTTCGACGCCGTGCCGACCCAGCTCAAGACCGCGATCGCGGTCGGGATCGGCCTGTTCATCACCCTGATCGGGCTGGTCGACGCCGGATTCGTGCGCACGACGGGCATTCCCGCGCCGCCGATCGGCATCGGCATCGGCAACACGCTGTCCGGCTGGCCGGTCCTGGTCTTCTGCATCACCCTGCTCGTGATGTTCGTCCTGCACGCGCGCCGCGTGCCCGGTGCGATCCTGATCGGCATCGTGTTCGGCACCGCGCTCGCGGGCCTCGTGCAGGCGCTCACCGACACCCCCGGTGGTGGCGGCGACCCGACCTCGACGGGATGGAACTTGAACGTCCCGTCGTGGCCCGACTCGGTCTTCGACGTGCCCGACTTCAGCCTGCTCGGCAATTTCAACCTGCTCGGTGGCTTCGACCGGATCGGCATCGTCGCCGCGTTCCTGCTGGTGTTCTCGCTCCTGCTGGCCGACTTCTTCGACACGATGGGCACCATGACCGCGGTCGGCGCCGAGGCCGGTCTCAACGACGACGAGGGCACCCCGCCCAACGCGCAGCGGATCCTGATCGTCGACTCGGTCGCGGCGGCAGCCGGTGGAGCGGCCGGCGTCTCGAGCAACACGTCCTACATCGAGTCGGCGTCCGGCGTCGGCGACGGCGCCCGCACGGGGCTGGCGTCCATCGTGACCGGGGTCCTGTTCCTCGTGTCGACGCTGGCGGCGCCGGTCGTCCAGCACATCCCCAGCGAGGCCGCCGTGCCCGCCCTGGTGCTCGTGGGCTTCCTCATGATGACCCAGGTCAGCGGCATCGACTGGGACGACGTCGAGATCGCTCTGCCGGCGTTCCTCACGATCGCCCTGATGCCGTTCACGTACTCGATCACGGTCGGGATCGGTGCCGGGTTCGTCACGTACGTGCTGCTCAAGGTCGCCCGGGGCAAGGCGGCCGAGCTGCACGCCCTGATGTGGATCGTCGCGGGCCTGTTCGTCGTGTACTTCGCGATCGACCCGATCACCCGGTGGCTGACCTGACGTCTACCGTGGGGCCATGTTGATCGATCTGGGTGAAGGCCGTCGTCCCTCCGTCCCCGAGTCCGCCTTCGTGGCGCTGAACGCGACGCTCGTGGGCTCCGTCGAGCTGGGGGAGGGGGCCAGCGTCTGGTACTCGGCGGTGCTGCGGGCCGACAACGCGCCGATCACGATCGGGCGCGACTCCAACGTGCAGGACGGCTGTGCGTTCCACGTCGACCAGGGCAAGCCCGTGACGCTCGGCGCGGGCGTCTCCGTGGGTCACAACGCGGTCGTGCACGGCGCCACGATCGAGGACCACTGCCTGATCGGCATGGGGGCGGTCGTCATGAACGGCGCGGTCATCGGCGCCGAGTCGCTCGTGGCCGCCGGCGCCCTCGTGACCGAGGGCATGCAGGTGCCGCCACGCTCGCTCGTGGCCGGGGTGCCGGGCAAGGTGCGCCGCGAGCTCACCGACGACGAGGTCGCCACGCTCCACCGCAACGCCGTGATCTACACCGAGCACCGCGAGCTCCACCGCGGCGCCACCCAGGTCGACTGATCGGCGCGGGGGACGACCGAGTCTGAGCGATCGTGGCTCCTGGCCGTCGCGACCTCAGCCGAGGTTCGCCACGACGTGGTCGATGCAGGCCGTCAGCGCGCTGACGTCGTCGGGCTCGATCGCGGGGAACATGCCGATGCGCAGCTGGTTGCGCCCGAGCCCCCGGTACCCGTCGACGTCGACGATGCCGTTCTCGCGCAGCGCCGCCGACACCTCGGCCGCCTCGACCCCCACGAGGTCGATCGTGCCCACGACGTTCGACCGCTCGGCCGGGTCCGGCACGAAGGGGGCCGTGTAGTCCCGCGCCTCGGCCCAGTCGTACAGACGCGCGGCGGAGTCGGCCGTGCGGGCGGCCGCGAACGCCAGGCCACCGCGGCCGTTGAGCCAGGAGACCTGCTGCTCCAGCAGGAACAGCGTGGCGAGCGCGGGGGTGTTGTAGGTCTGGTCCTTGCGCGAGTTGGCGATCGCGGTCGGCAGGTCGAGGAAGCCCGGGACGTGCCGACCGGACGCCGTGATCTGCTCGGCGCGCTCGATCGCCGCGGGCGACATCAGGGCGATCCAGAGCCCGCCGTCGGACGCGAAGGACTTCTGCGGCGCGAAGTAGTAGACGTCGGTCTGGCTGACGTCGACCGCGAGACCGCCCGCCGCCGACGTGGCGTCGACCAGCACGAGTGCGCCGGGGTCGGCCCCGGGGACCCGCTCGACCGGCACCCACACCCCCGTCGAGGTCTCGTTGTGGGCCCAGGCGTAGGTGTCGACACCGGCGACGGCCTCGGGCGCGGGACGCGTGTGCGGGGCCGACTCGCGGATGTCGGGATCGTCGAGGAACGGCGCGGCCGCGACGGCCTTCGCGAACTTGCCGCTGAACTCCCCGTGCACGAGGTGCTGGGCACGGTTCTGCACCAGCCCGAAGGTCGCGGCGTCGAAGAACGCGTGGGAGCCGCCGACCCCGAGGACCACCTCGTAGCCGTCCGGCAGGGCGAAGAGATCGGCCAGCCCGGTACGGATCGCGCCCACGAGATTCTTGACGGGTGCCTTGCGGTGCGAGGTGCCCAGGAGGTCCGTGCCGGTCGCGGCGAGTGCGGCGAGGGCTTCCGGGCGCACCTTCGAGGGGCCCGAGCCGAATCGGCCGTCGCGCGGGAGCAGGTCTGCGGGGATCTTCACGAGTCCATTGTCGCGCGGCGGCCCGCTTGCCGGGGGGAGCGGTCCCCGTTGTCCGGCCCGTCGCGCGGCGATATACCGGTCATGAGCCGCACCCGCCCGCAACGGTTAGGGTGCTGCGAGACAGCGCAGACCGGCCGGGGCCGATCGGATCGAAGGGCGGCGGCATGAGCACGTGGCGACTCGCGATCGACTTCGGCACGTCGAACTCCACCGCGGCGATCCAGCTCGAGGGCCGCGATCCGCAGACGGTGCGCCTGACCGACGGCGGTGACGTCATGCCGTCGGCGGTCTTCGCCGATGCCGGCGGGCTCACGGTCGGCGTCGAGGCCACCCGGCGCATGCTGCTCGACCCGAGCGCCTTCGAGCGCAATCCCAAGCGACTCGTGGGCCAGCGCGTCGTGCAGCTCGGCGGCACCGACCGCGAGGTCGTCGACCTCGTCGCCGCCGTCCTGCGCACCGTGACCCAGCGGGCGTCGCGCGTCGCCGGGGGCGGCCGACCCTCGGAGCTCACGCTCACGTATCCGGCGGGCTACCAGCGTGCGCGTCGCGACGTCCTGGTCGAGGCTGCCGAGCGCGCGGGCTTCCCCCGGTCGGCGGTCGGGCTGCTGCCCGAGCCGGTCGCCGCGGTGTCGCGCTACGCCCAGCACGCGCCGTTGCCGCCGGGTGGACGTCACCTGTGCGTCGTCGACGTCGGGGGCGGCACGGCTGACATCGCCGTGCTGCGGGTCACGGGCGAGGCCGGGCGGCCGTTCGAGGTCGTCGCCACGGCCGGTCGCCCCGACCTCGGCGGCGGGCTGTTCGACCTGCGGCTCGAGGGCCTGGTCCTCGACGCCGTGCGCGCGGGCGGCCACACCGACGTGCTCGCCGCGCTCGAGAGCGCGGCCGGTCTCGGCGCGCGTCGGGCGCTGCGGGAGCAGGTGGCCCAGGCCAAGCACGCGCTGTCCGAGAGCGAGTCCACGACGGTGCCCGTCGTCACGAGCGGCGGCACCGCCACCGTCACGATCACCGCGGAGGAGTTCGCCGAGTCGATCGCCGACGACGTCGAGCAGATCACGGCGCTGACGATCGAGGCCTGTGCCCGGGCCGGCCTGCAGCCCACGGAGCTCGCCACGGTGTACCTGACCGGCGGTGCCTCCCTCGTACGCCCGCTGCAGACGGCGCTCGCGCGGGTCGTGGGCCAGCCCGCGGCGACGCTCGACGATCCCAAGCTCATCACGTGCCTGGGGGCCCTGTCGCCGCTCGGCCGGCAGCTGCGCGAGCCCGCCATCGCCCCGATGGCAGCACCGGCGGCCCCGGCACCGGCACCCGCCCCGGCACCCGCACCGGCAGCCGCTCCAGCGCCGGCGCCTGCCCCGGCCCCCACGCCAGCCCCGGTCGCCGCCGAGACCACGGGGGGCATCCCGGCGGTGCCCGCCGCCACCGGCCCGGTGGGCGGTGGTCCGGGCGCTCCCCGCGGCCCGCGGCCCACGGACCCGCGCCGGCGCCGCTCGGTGCTGATCGGCGTCGCGGCCGCGGCGCTCGTCCTGGTCGGTGGAGGGATCGCCGCCGCGGTCACGATCCTGGGCGGCGACGACGCACCCACGCCGCAGACCTCGAGCGACGCCGAGCCCACCCGCGACGCCGTGACCGACGGGCCGGTCCAGGACCCCGAGTGCTCCGCGAGCCCCGAGCTCAGCGACGAGGAGTGCACGCTGCTCAACGACGCCCTGGCGGCCAACGCCCCGCTGTCGCCGGCCGACTGCGCGAGCATCGATCCGCAGGACGCGCAGGTCGCGATCGGGTGCTTCCCCGCCGACGACCCGGACGCCGACTTCACCCCGCAGAACGTCAACGTCTACGGCTACGGCGATGCCACCACGATGGACGACGTGTTCCAGGCCGTCATCGACGACGAGGGACTCTCCGGGCCCCAGAAGCTCTCGGGAGCGCCGGGATGGGGCACGTGGAACTACGAGGGCGAGGGCGAGGATGCCGGGCGCGTCCTGCTCCAGTACAGCGAGGAGTCCGGCACGAGCTACGTCGCCTGGACCGACACCGAGGCGCTGCTGGAGATCTGGGCCTCGGCCGAGGACAACCAGCTGCCGGAGCTGTACCAGTGGTGGGCCTCGTCGTGATGTGCCGGCCCGTCCGATGACCTCGGCCCGCACGGCGCTGGCGCCCGACCGCCCGAGGCTCACGGCCGCCCAGGGCCGTGCCGTGCGGTCGACGGTCATGGCGCTCAAGGGCACGGAGTTCGAGCCGTGGGCCCAGGCCATGTCGTCGGCGCTGGCCGTCTCGGCCCCCACGGTGCCGTCGGCCGTCGTGGTGGGTGAGGTCAAGCGGGGCAAGAGCACCCTGGTCAACGCGATCCTCGGCCAGCCGGACCTCGTGCCCGCAGGGCTCGGGGTCGTCACCGCCGGCTTCGTCCGGGTCGGGCCGCCCACCGACGACCTCGTCGAGGGGCAGGCCCGGGTGCACCTCGCCGACGGCACGACCCGGCAGGTCGGGCTGGTGGCCGCACGGGAGGTGGCCGTCACCGGCAGCACCGGCAGCGAGGACGACGCCGCCTTCGTCGGCATCTCGATCGCCCACGACTCCGAGGTCCTCCCGGGCGTGGCCCTGGTCGACACCCCGGGCATCGCGGGCCTGACCCAGGGGCACGCCGAGCTCGCGGCCCTGGCCGCCAGCCAGGGCAGCGTCCTGGTCGTCGTGACTGACGCGGGCCAGGTCCTGACCCGTCCGGAGCTGGAGTTCCTGACCGAGGTCTCCGCGAAGGTCGAGCAGGTCGTCTTCGCCCTGACCAAGATCGACCAGTATCCGTCGGGCTGGGAGGAGGTCATGGCCGAGAACCGTGACCTGCTGCGCCGGCACGCGCCCCGGTTCGCCGAGGCCCCCATCTGCCCCGTGTCGGCCACCGTGGCGCTCGAGGTCGCGGCGCTCGAGCAGGGCGGCCTTGATCCGGGCGAGGCGGCTGACCTGCGCGAGTACGCGGGCCTCGACGTGTTGGCCGGCGCGATCCGGGAGCGACTCGTCTCCCCGGCCTCGATCGCCGTGGCCAACGCCCTGCGCTCGGGGCTCTCGGGGATCGAGCGGTACGAGGAGAAGCGGCGCCGCACGATCGAGGCCCTGGAGTCCGCGGGTCAACAGGTGCCCGAGCTCGACGCGCTCGTCCAGCGGCTGCGCGGCCTGCAGGAGCAGGGCGACCGGTGGTCGCTCGACCTGAACTCCGACTCCAGCGTGCTGCGGGCCGACGTGCTGCACCGTGCCTCCCAGCAGCTGGCGGCCGTCCGGCAGCAGTGGGTGGCCGTCGCGCACGAGCGACGCTCCGAGAATCCCGAGAAGGTCGTCGAGGAGGTCGCGCTCGCGCTCACGGCGCAGCTGCGCGCGATCGTGACGGGGGCGATCGGCGAGTTCACCGACGGCTTCCAGGGCCAGGCCGAGCAGCTGTTCGGCTCGATCGGTCGTGACCTGGCCACGGCGGTGCGCCTCGACCCCGATGTCGACGACCTCGCGATGGCCGAGGTCGCCGAGGCCGAGTACAGCGGCAGCTTCGACGCGACTCTCGCGAGCACCGCGATGATCGGCTCGAGCATGGGCGGTCTGGTCGCAGGCCTGATCGCCCCCGCCATCATCGCCCCGGTGTTCTCGATCGTGGGTGGCGCCGCGTGGTACCTCGTGAACTACCGCGCCCGACGGGCCCACAACCTGGAGCGCCTCGTCACCCAGACCGCCGCGACCGCGGTGAACCGTGCCGAGACGCACCTGCGCTTCGCGGTCGACCGGGCTCGCACCGTCATGCTGCGCGACGTCACGATCGCCTTCCGTCACGAGCTGAAGGCCGCGCTCGACTCGGCCAAGACCGAGCTCGAGGCGGCGAGGCGGTCCGCGGCGGAGACGCCCGAGCGCCTGCGGCGCGAGGTCGCCAACGAGACACGCCACCTCGAGGCGTTGCGCGCACAGCGCGAGGAGCTGCAGGCTGTCATGGACGAGGCGCTGCGGCGGCGTCCCGCGACGGCCGCGCGAACCGACCAGGAGGGCTCGGGAACAAATCCGTCCCCCGCCACGTCTGAGACGTGACGGACCACCCCAGCACCGAGGAGCCCACGATGTCCGACCCGAGTGACGACCTGATCGGCAACCAGCAGTTCGACGACCTCGACGGTGACGGTGTCGTCGACACGGTGGTCGAGTACTTCGACGACAACTCGTCGATCGCGACGTACGACACCGACGGTGACGGCAAGGTCGACGCCGCCGACATCGACTCCGACGGCGACGGCAAGGTCGACCTCGCCGTGATCGACCTCGGCAACGGTCAGGTCGGCGTCTACGAGGACCCGGGCGACACCTCGGCGCAGCCCACGGTCGTCGACCTGGAGCAGGCCACGGAGCTGGCCCCCGACCTGGTCGACAGCTTCGGCGACGAGCTGGGCGAGTCCGAGTTCCAGCAGACCGGATTCGGCGACGACGATGACGACGATGAGAAGAAGGGCTCCGACGGCCCGACGAGCTGGTTCGCCGACGGCGAGACCCAGGACGACGACGACACCAAGAACATCGACTTCGACGACGACGACGATGACGACCAGGACGACGACGGCAAGCACCCGCAGGGCGATCCCGACAGCACGAGCCTCGTGGGTGACCCGTTCGGCGACGCCGAGCTCTGGTTCGAGCAGGCCGTCAACGGCACGTGCGCCCCGTCGGCCATCGCGCAGATCGTCTCGGAGTACACCGGCCAGACCTTCACGAACGAGGAGGAGTTCGCGACCTGGGCGGTCGAGAACGGCGTCATGGAGGTGCTCCCCGACGGCACCACGACCGGCATGTACGCCCCGGACATCGTCGACATGCTCGAGGCCTACGACGTCCCGGCCGAGCTCGAGGACGGACTGGAGATCCAGGACCTCAAGGAGATGCTGGCCGACGACGTGGGCGTGGCCGTCATGGTCGACGCCGACGAGTACTGGGGCCCGATGTACGGCTACGACCCGGGTCCGGAGAACAACGCAATCAACCACATCGTGATGCTCACCGGCATCGACGAGGACAAGGGTGTCGTGTACGTCAACGACACCGGCACGCCGGACGGTGAGGCCATGGAGATCCCGATCGAGTACTTCGAGGACGCGTGGGAGGACGGCAACAACCAGGCCGTCGTGTGTGACGAGCCGGCTCCCGACACGGCCGCCTCCGCGGTCGGCTCGGGCCTCCCGCAGTCGGACGCGGTCTCGTCGCTGCTCGACGGCAAGTGGGCCATGCTGCCCGTCGTCCTGCGGGGCGACGAGGTCGCGGCGGCCAGGGCCTGATCGCGATGTCGGACCACCTGCCGATCGCCCCGGTCCCGGAGTCCACGTGGCTCCGGGCCCTCGCCCACGCGCTGGACCCCGAGGCCGAGACGTCCGAGGAGTCCCTGGTTCCCGACGACGACCCGGTCGGTGACGCGGCCGACGCGATCGACGCCGGCGACGACCTCGACGATGACGACGATGCGGACCAGAGCGACGACGACGCGCCAGTGGTGCTGGACCACGATCACGACCCCGGGGCCGACGGCTGGGACGACGCCCCGTGGTCGCCCGACCAGGACCCTACGTCCGAGGCCGCTGGTCACCACGACCTGCATCACGACGACGGGATCGGGTGACGGGTGACGACGGTCGTGCAGCGGGTCGACGCCCTGCTGCGGCAGATCGAGACCGTGGCCAGCCCCGCCGTCCGGGAGGTCACGGCGCGCCGCCGGGCGGCCCTGCCGGATCCGCTGCGCCTCGCCGTGGTGGGGCGGGTCAAGGCCGGCAAGTCGACGCTCGTCAACGCCCTCATCGGGCGCCGGATCGCGCCGACGCGGGCCGGTGAGTGCACCCGGGTCGTCACGTGGTTCGAGTTCGGCTCTCCCGACGGCGCGGCCGTCGTCCACTGCCACGACGGGCGGGAGATCGCGATCTCCCTCGTGGACGGACGTCTTCCGGAGGACCTCCCCGTCCCGGTCGAGGAGGTCCGGCGGCTCGTCGTGCGCCTGCAGTCGGCCCCGTTGCGCGGCCTGACCCTGATCGACACCCCGGGTCTGGCGTCCTTGACCCCCGAGAGCGAGAGCGCGACCCGCTCGGCGATCCTCGGGGACTCCTTGACCTCGCAGCACGCGAGCGGTGACGCCGATGCGGTGCTCTTCGTGTTCCGCCAGGAGCAGCGCGAGGACGAGGCGGAGTTCCTGACGCAGTTCCGGGCGGCGTCGGGTGAGATGAACGGCTCGGCGGTCAACGCGATCGGCGTGCTGTCCCAGGCCGACCTGCTGGCCGACGCGGCCGCGGACGACCCGTTGCGGCCGGCGCGGGACCAGGCGCGCCACCTGGCGGTGTCCCGGGCGGGCGAGGTCGGCGACGTGGTCCCCGTGTCCGGACTCCTGGCCGAGACCTCCCGCACCGGACGCCTCCGCGAACGTGACGTCCTGGACCTGGCCGCCCTGGCCGACGTCGCCCCGGTCCGGTTGCGCACGGGAGTCGGTCTCGACGCGGTCCTGCCCGCCGAACGGGTGCGCGACCTCCAGGAGAAGCTGGGCCCGTTCGGCCTCGAGGCCGGGCGGCTCCAGGCCGGAGACGGCTCGGAGACGTTCGCCGAGTGGCTCGGCGACGTCTCGGGCCTGGCCGGACTGCAGCGCCTGCTGCGCGACCACGTGCAGGCGCGCGCCGGGGGGCTCAAGGCCCTGCGCGCCCTCGACGCGGTCGAGCGTGCCGCACGACACAGCGGGGCCGACCAGGTCGTGCTCGACCTGGTCGAGCAGGCGCTCGTGGCGCCGGAGCTGCAGATCGTGCGCGAGATCCAGGCCATCGGCATGCTGCGCTCGACCCGCGTCGCGACCGACCTGATCCCCGAGCTCGAACGGCTCAGTCGCACGACCCACCCGGCCGAGCAGCTCGGGCTGGGCCGCGACGCCCCCGCGGCGGAGGTCGCCTCGGAGGCGCGGCGTCGCTCCGGCGAGGCGCAGTCGCGGGCCACCTTGGCACTGGCTCCCGGCGAGGCCGAGGCGGCGCGGGTGCTGGCCCAGTCGTACCGCGCCATCGCGCACCGTGCCGAGCTCCCGCCCGTGCCGCCGCCCCCACCTCCGCCACCGGCCCCCTAGATTCCGACCGCCCGACACGGGGAGGCCTCCCCATCGCGTGCGGTAGTGGACCGGCCCCGGAACGGACATACTGGTGGCCGGTCGACCGACTGGGGGGTCACATGACGCAGGCCGTAGGGGACGAGCACTCCCTCGTCGAGCGCGCCCGCGCGGGCGACGCCGATGCCTTCACCCAGCTCGTCACCGAGAGCCGCGACGTCCTGTGGTCGGTGTGCCTGCGCATCACGGCCGACCCGCAGGACGCGGAGGACGCGTTGCAGGACACCTTGATCGCGGCCTGGCAGAACATCCACAAGTTCCGGGGCAACGCCAAGTTCAGCACGTGGTGCTACCGCATCGCCGCGAACGCGTCGATCGCCGTGTGTCGCAAGCGCCGCAGCATTCCGATCGACACCGACGACATCGTCGACCTCGTCGTCGTCGCCGACACGACGGGTCAGGTCGACGACCGCGACCTCGTCACGGCTGCGCTGCGCGAGGTCGGCGAGGACTTTCGGGAAGCGCTCGTCCTGCGCGAGTACGGCGACATGACGTACGACGAGATCGCCGCCCACCAGGGCATCGGCGTGCAGACGGTCAAGAGCCGCATCAGCCGAGCGCGCGCCCAGCTCGCCGAGGCGGTCCGCAGCGCGAGCGCCTGACGCTGCAGTCAGCGGTGACCGGGCCGGGTGGGCGCGAGGGCTCGGGACCTCGTACGATGCGGCACATGTCAGCCGAAACGCCGGCCACCCCTGCGGAGGTGACCGTTCCGCTCGCCGAGGGCCTGGAATCGACACGTGAGGCGTGGGAGAAGGCCACGGCGGCCGTCCTGCGCAAGAGCCGCAGGCTCGCCGACGACGCCCCCGACAGCGACGCCTGGGCCACGCTCACGACCACGACCCTCGACGGCATCGAGGTCACGCCCCTGGGCACCCCCGAGCTCACGGCTGACCTGCCCCCGACGGGTCTTCCCGGTCAGGCGCCCTTCACGCGCGGCACCGAGGCGCTGCGCGAGAACCGTGCCTGGGACATCCGGGCCTGGTTCACCGATCCGGACCCGCAGCGCACGGCCGACGAGGTCGTGACCGACCTGGAGAACGGCGTCAACTCGCTCTGGCTGACGCTCGGCCCGGACGGGGTCCCCACGGACGCGCTCGCGACGATCCTCGAGCCCGTCTTCGTCGATCTCGCGCCCGTCGTGGTGCAGGACGCCCACGACCCGCTCGGCGCGGCGCGCGCCCTCGTGGCGGTCATCGAGGACAAGGCCGTCACGGCCCACCACGGCAGCAACCTGGGCGTCGACCCCGTGGGCACCGCGGTCCGGCAGCGGATGGAGCTCGGCGGGGGTGAGACCGACCTGGGCGTCGCGGCCGAGGCGGCACGCCTGGCCCTGCCCCTGGGCATCGGTGCGATCGTCGTCGACGGCACGGCGGTGCACGACGCCGGCGCCTCCGACGTCCAGGAGCTCGCCTACCTGCTCGCCGCGGGAGCCACCTATCTGCGGGCCCTGACCGAGGCCGGTCTGACGGTCGACGAGGCCGCCGGCCTGCTGGAGTTCCGCATCGCCGCGACCGACGAGCAGTTCCCCACGATCGCGAAGCTCCGCTCGGCCCGTCGCACGTGGGCCCGTGTCGCCGAGCTCAGCGGCGTCGCCGAGTCCGGCCGCGGGCAGCGCCAGCACGCCGTCACGTCACGGCCGATGATGACCTCCTACGACCCGTACGTGAACATGCTGCGCACCACGGTCGCGTCCTTCGCCGCCGGGGTCGGGGGCGCGGCGTCGGTCACGGTGCTGCCGTTCGACGAGCCGCTGGGCCTGCCGGAGGCGTTCAGCCGGCGCATCGCCCGCAACACCTCGAGCCTGCTGATCAGCGAGTCCCACGTCGCCAAGGTCACCGACCCCGCGGGTGGCTCCCACCTCGTCGAGCAGCTCACCGACGACCTCGCGCACGCGGCGTGGGCGGGCTTCGCCGAGCTGGAGGCCGCCGGTGGCGTGCTGGCCGCGCTGGACCTCGTGGCCGAGCGGATCGTGGCCACGCGGGAGGCCCGCAGCCTGCTGGTCGCCAAGCGCGCGATGCCGCTGACCGGCGTGAGCGAGTTCCCGAACCTCGAGGAGCAGCAGCCCGAGCGTCGTCCGTACCCCACGGCACCGGCCGTGTTCCGCTACGCCCACGAGTTCGAGGCGATGCGTGACGACCGCGCTGCGACGCCGGTCTTCCTGGCCACGATGGGGCCCATCGCGGCCCACACGGCGCGGGCCACCTTCGCGGCCAACCTGCTCGCCGCCGGCGGCATCGACACTGTCGCCGCTGGAGCCACGAGCGGGGTCGACGAGGTGCTGGCCGCCTACGACGGCTCGCCGGTGGTCTGCCTGACCGGCAACGACAAGGCCTACGCCGAGTGGGGTGCCGATCTCGTCGCGGCGCTCCGGGAGGCCGGTGCCCGCCACGTCGTCGTCGCCGGCAAGGTCGACGTGGGCGCCGACGCGCAGGCCTTCGCGGGGCTCGACGCCCTCGCCTTCCTCCGCACGACCCGAGAGGAGCTGGCGCGATGACCTCGGTGCCCAGCAGCTTCGCCGACTTCCCGCTCGATCCCGAGCAGCAGCCCACGCCCGATCCCGAGGCCTACGCGCGCGCCGCCGACGGCGTCGAGTCCTGGCCCGCCCCCGAGGGCATCGACGTCAAGGAGCTGTACACGGCCGCCGACCTCGAGGGCGCGGACGCCCTCGACACCTACCCGGGCCAGGCGCCGTTCCTGCGCGGCCCGTACCCGGCCATGTACACGACCCAGCCCTGGACGGTGCGCCAGTACGCGGGCTTCTCCACCGCGGAGGAGTCCAACGCGTTCTACCGCCGCAACCTCCGGGCCGGTCAGAAGGGCCTCTCGGTCGCGTTCGACCTCGCGACCCACCGCGGCTACGACTCCGACCACCCCCGGGTCAAGGGCGACGTCGGCATGGCCGGGGTCGCGATCGACTCGATCTACGACACGCGCACGCTGTTCGACGGCATCCCGCTCGACGAGATGAGCGTGTCGATGACCATGAACGGCGCCGTGCTGCCGGTGCTCGCGCTCTACATCGTCGCGGCCGAGGAGCAGGGGGTGAAGCCGGAACAGCTCGCGGGGACGATCCAGAACGACATCCTCAAGGAGTTCATGGTCCGCAACACCTACATCTACCCGCCGGCCCCGTCGATGCGGATCATCTCCGACATCTTCGCCTACACGGCGCAGAAGATGCCGCGGTTCAACTCCATCAGCATCTCCGGCTACCACATCCAGGAGGCCGGGGCCACGAACGACCTCGAGCTCGCCTACACGCTGGCCGACGGGGTCGAGTACATCCGCGCCGGCCTCGACGTGGGACTCGACGTCGACGCGTTCGCGCCGCGGCTCAGCTTCTTCTGGGCCATCGGCATGAACTTCTACATGGAGATCGCCAAGATGCGGGCCGGGCGTGCGCTCTGGGCCCGGCTGGTCAAGGACTTCGGCCCGACGAATCCCAAGTCGCTGTCGCTGCGCACGCACTCGCAGACCTCGGGCTGGTCGCTCACGGCGCAGGACGTCTTCAACAACGTCCAGCGCACCGCGATCGAGGCCATGGCGGCCACGCAGGGACACACCCAGAGCCTGCACACCAACGCGCTCGACGAGGCCATCGCGCTGCCCACCGACTTCAGTGCTCGCATCGCGCGCAACACCCAGCTGCTGCTGCAGCAGGAGTCGGGCACGACGCGCAGCATCGACCCGTGGGGCGGCTCCTACTACGTCGAGAAGCTCACCCGGCAGCTGGCGAACCGCGCCTGGGCGCACATCCAGGAGGTCGAGGGCGCCGGCGGCATGGCCAAGGCCATCGAGGAGGGCATCCCCAAGATGCGCATCGAGGAGGCCGCGGCCCGCACGCAGGCCCGCATCGACTCCGGGCAGCAGGCCGTGATCGGCGTCAACACCTACCGCCTGCGTGACGAGGACCCGCTCGACGTCCTCAAGGTCGACAACGCCGCGGTCTACGCCGCTCAGGTCGCCAAGCTCGAGCGCCTGCGCGCCGAGCGCGACGACGAGGCCGTGCGACGCTCGCTCGAGGCCCTCACCGCCTCGGCCGAGCGTGGCTCCTCGACCGACGGCTCCCTGGACGGCAACCTGCTCGCGCTCGCGGTCGATGCGGCCCGGGCCAAGGCCACCGTGGGCGAGATCTCCGACGCGCTCGAGAAGGTCTACGGGCGTCACCAGGCCGTGATCCGTACGATCTCGGGTGTGTACCGCACGGAAGCCGGTCAGGGCGGCAACATCCAGCGCGTCATCGACGCGACGGCCGAGTTCGAGGAGGCCGAGGGCCGCCGGCCGCGCATCCTCGTGGCCAAGATGGGCCAGGACGGCCACGACCGCGGCCAGAAGGTCATCGTCACGGCGTTCGCCGACCTGGGCTTCGACGTCGACGTCGGCCCGCTGTTCTCGACGCCCGAGGAGGTCGCCCAGCAGGCGATCGACGCCGACGTCCACATCGTCGGAGTCTCCTCCCTCGCGGCGGGGCACCTCACGCTGCTGCCGGAGCTCAAGGCAGCACTCGAGGAGCAGGGTCGCGGCGACATCATGGTCGTGATGGGCGGCGTGATCCCGCCTGACGACGTCCCGACGCTCCAGGAGATGGGTGCCGCCGAGGTCTTCCTCCCCGGTACCGTCATCGCCGACTCCGCCCTGTCCCTGCTCGACAAGCTCCGCGCCCAGCTGCAGGACTGAGGGCCGGGCGGCGATGGCGGCGATCGACGTCGACGAGCTGGCGAGCGGTGTCCGAGCAGGACGCCGCTCGGCCATCTCGCGGGCCATCACGCTCGTGGAGTCCCGCAGAGCCGACCACCGCGCCACGGCGCGGGAGCTGCTCACGACCCTGACCCCGGACGCCGGCGGTGCCGTGCGCGTGGGCATCTCCGGCGTGCCCGGGGTGGGCAAGTCCACCACGATCGAGTCGCTCGGCACCCACCTGACCGGCCGCGGCCACCAGGTCGGGGTGCTGGCGGTCGACCCGTCGAGCGTCCGCACCGGTGGATCGGTCCTGGGTGACAAGACCCGGATGTCGGCGCTCGCGGTCGACCGCAACGCCTACATCCGCCCCTCGCCGTCGGCGGGCACGCTGGGCGGTGTCGCCCGCGCCACGAGCCAGGCCATGACGATCCTGGAGGCCGCGGGCTTCGACGTCGTCCTGGTCGAGACCGTCGGTGTCGGGCAGTCGGAGATCACGGTCGCGGGCATGGTCGACACGTTCCTGTTCCTCACGCTCGCCCGCACGGGCGACCAGCTGCAGGGCATCAAGAAGGGCATCCTCGAGATCGCCGACGTCATCGCGGTCAACAAGGCCGACGGGGAGCGCGTGCGGGAGGCCGAGGTGACGGCCAAGGACCTCGCCGGCGCGCTGCGGATGGTCTATGCCGGCACCCAGGACTGGGTTCCGCCCGTGCTGACCTGTTCCGGGCTGGAGGGCTCGGGCATCGACACGGTCTGGGCCCGGGTCCTGCGGCACCGGGAGTTCCTCGGCCCGAAGGGGCTCGCGGCCAAGCGCGCCCAGCAGCAGCTCGACTTCACGTGGGCCCTGGTGCGTGACGAGCTCGAGGACCGTCTGCGCCGTCACGAGGGCGTGCGTGACGTGCGCGCCGAGGTGCGCGAGGAGATCCTGGCGGGCCGCCTCGGCGCGGCCGAGGCGGCCGACCGGCTGCTGGCCGCCTACGACGCCTGAGTCGCCGCGGGGCGCAGGCAGAGGAGAGGGTCCGGGCGGGGCGCAGTGTGCCCGGACAGGGAAAGGGCCCGCGCAGGGAGCGGCGCGGGCCCAACGCCGCGCCGCGGACCGCGGTCATGATGGCGGTGGCATCGCAGGGAGGGCGACGACTCCGACGGCTCGACCTAGTCAGTCAAGCATGGCCCGACCTGACCACGCGAGGGCCATCGGCGTGTCGTGGCTGTGAGTCGCCCAAGATCTCGCCATGTGAGACGACGGGGCGGGTGTCGCAGTCGAGCGGACGGGGCCGCCCGGCGCCTCGTGATCGCGTCACTGCTGGTCAAGATCGCGATTCGACCGGTGTCGACGCGCGGCTCCGGCTCCCGCCGCGCGAGCCGGCGAGGACGTCTGCCGACAGGGACTAGTCACAAAGGACTAGGAGCGGCTAGTCTTGTCGCAGTGCCGTGGGGTCGACCATCTCGGGGGGATGGTCGACCCCGGCCTCATTCTCGGGCCCGGAGCGGTCACGTCAGCGGGGTGAATCCCCGGACGTCCTGGCTGAGCGTCCAGCCGTTCACCCGCCAGTCGGGGCCGGCCAGGACATAGCTCGCCGTCGTGCTCACGGTGAGCTTCTCGGGCGCCGCCGTGGCGGGGTTCCAGACGGGCACTCCGGCGGACGCCTCCAGTCGCGCCGACAGCAGCGGTGGCGAT
This sequence comes from Aeromicrobium sp., assembly GCF_023146395.1. Classification (GTDB taxonomy): domain Bacteria; phylum Actinomycetota; class Actinomycetes; order Propionibacteriales; family Nocardioidaceae; genus Aeromicrobium. The sequence goes on from NZ_JAGLCD010000012.1 coordinate 197,677, forward strand.
CCGCCGCGCTGCAGGTCGATCGTGACGACGCTCCAGGTCGGGTCGACCCAGACCGGTCGGTCCGCGTAGCCCGTCTCCGACCACGGCGGACCGAAGAACTGGCGCCCGCCTCCAGGACCTGGGCCGTCGAGCAGCACGACGCCCGTGCCCTCGCGCGCCGCGGTGCTGCGGGGGGACGCGACGACCGCCGCGACTCGGGCCGGATAGGTCGAGGTCCGGGCGCGCTCCGTCAGCTGGTCCTCGACCCCGGCGAAGTCCGTGGCCGCGAACGTCTCGCGCGGCAGGGCCAGGCGCGAGTAGCGCGCCTCGAACGTGAAGGCGACGGCTCGGCACGCGGCCGCAGCGGCGGCCTGCTCGCCGACCGCGCGCCGTGCGGCGTCGCTGACCTGCACCTGGACCGCCGGGCACCAGTCGACGACGCCGGGGGACACCTCCGGAGTGCCGTCCGGCCGCCCCGGCCACGTGCCGGTGACGGGTGACAGTGCGGTCGGATCGGCGGGTGCGAGCGGGGTGGGTTCCGGTGCCGGTGTGGTGGGCTCGGGTTCCGGCGTCGCGGTCTCCTCCGAGCCGGCCGAGGGCGAGCGGTCGGACGGACGCACCTGGCCGTCCGGCCCGGTGAGGCCGAGGCCCACCGCCGTGACGGCGACGACCAGGACGAGGGTCGTGATCCCCTTCACCACCCACGTCTTCACCGGGTCAGCATAGGGAACCGTGGGTCCGGTGCTGCAGTCGCGGCATCGGGGTCGGGGTCGGCGTCGGCGGCGGCGTCAGGCCGCGTGGAACGTGCTCGGGTCGGGGCCGATCCGGTGGCCGCGGTCCAGGCGGCTGATCGTGGCGACCTCGTCGTCGCTCAACGTGAGGTCGGACGCGGCGAAGTTCGAGCGGATCCGGTCCGGAGTCACCGACTTCGGGATCACGACGTTGCCGATCGCCAGGTGCCAGGCGATCACGACCTGGGCGGGCGTGGCGTCGTGCGCCTCGGCGATGCCGGTGATCTCCGGCAGGTCCAGGACCTCGCCCTGGGCCAGGGGGCTCCACGCCTCGGTCAGGATCCCGTGCGCCTGGTGGTACTCGCGCAGCGAGACCTGCGGCAGGAGCGGGTGCGCCTCGACCTGGTTGATCGACGGCGTCGAGAGCCCCGCCTCCGCCAGGGTCGCGAGGTCCTCGGCGCGAAAGTTCGAGACGCCGATGGCGCGGACGCGGCCCTCGTCGCGCAGCTGCTCGAACGCGCTCCAGGTCTCCACGAAGGTGCCGTGCTCGGGCGTCGGCCAGTGGATCAGGTAGAGGTCCAGCACGTCGAGACCGAGCCGGTCGAGGCTCGCGTCGAACGCCGCGAGGGTCGCGTCACGTCCCTGGTCGGCGTTCCAGAGCTTGGTGGTCACGAAGACCTCGTCACGGGCGATGCCGGAGGCGGCCAGTGCTCGGCCGACGCCCTCCTCGTTGCCGTAGACCTTGGCCGTGTCGATGTGCCGGTAGCCCGCCTCGAGCGCCTGCTCGACGACCTCCTGGGTCGTCGCAGGGTCGACCTGGAACACCCCGAAACCGAGCTGCGGGATCGAGACGGAGTCGGACAGCGGAAGATCAGGGATCGTCATGCGATCCACGCTAGGGGTGCCGTGGTGAGGGTGCAGCCTCAGGCGTCGGCCCAGTCGGGGTTCCAGCCCTCGATCTCGTCGGCCCGGCGCGAGGGCGGGCCGGTGTAGATCGAGGACGGACGGATCAGGCGGCCGGTGCGCTTCTGCTCGAGGATGTGCGCGCTCCAGCCGGCGGTGCGAGCCGAGGTGAACATCGCGGTGAACATGTGCGGCGGGATCTCGGCGTAGTCCAGCATGATGGCCGCCCAGAACTCGACGTTGGTCTCCAGCACGCGGTCCGGTCGACGCTCCCGCAGCTCCTTGAGCGCCGCCTTCTCGAGCGCCTCGGCGACCTCGGCGCGAGGCGCCTTGAGCTCCTGGGCGGTGCGACGCAGCGTGCGGGCACGCGGATCCTGGGCGCGGTACACGCGGTGGCCGAAGCCCATGAGTCGCTCGCCGGAGTCGAGGAGCTTCTTGACGTACGCCTCGGCGTCGCCGAGCTTCTCGACCTCCTCGATCATCGTCAGCACGCGAGCGGGTGCTCCGCCGTGCAGGGGGCCGGACATCGCGCCGACGGCGCCGGAGAGGGCCGCGGCCGCGTCGGCGCCGGTCGAGGCGATGACCCGAGCCGTGAAGGTCGAGGCGTTCATGCCGTGCTCGGCGGCCGAGACCCAGTAGGCGTCGATGGCCTTGACGTGATCGGGGTTGACCTCGCCGCGCCACCGCTTCAGGAAGCGCTCCGTGACGGTCGAGCACTGGTCGATCTCGCTCTGCGGCACGAAGGGCTGACCGACACCGCGGGCGGCCTGGGCGACGTAGGAGAGCACCATGACGGCGGCGCGGGCGAGATCCTCGCGCGCCTGCACGTCGTCGATGTCGTAGAGCTGCTTCATGCCCCAGGCGGGGGCCGTGAGCGCGATCGCGCTCTGCACGTCGGCGCGGATGTCGCCGGAGTGCACCGGGATGGGGAAGGGCTCGGCCGGCGGAAGTCCCGGCTCGTAGGCGCCGTCGACGAGCAGGCCCCAGATCTTCTCGAACGGCACCCGTCCGACGAGGTCGTCGATGTCGACGCCGCGGTAGCGCAGCGCGGACCCTTCCTTGTCGGGCTCGGCGATCTCGCTCTCGAACGCGATGACGCCCTCGAGCCCGTGGTGTACCTCAGTCATGGGCCTCATCGTGCCACCCCCGATACCGTGTGGTCATGGTCACCCCCGATCTGTCGGCGATGCGGCGTGAGTACGGCGCCACCGGTCTCGACGATTCCGAGGCGGGCCAGGATCCGTTGGCGCTGGTCGACCGGTGGCTGGCCGAGGCCGTCGCGGCCGGCATCACCGAACCGAATGCGATGGCCCTGGCGACGGCCACGCCCGACGGTGCTCCGTCGGTCCGGATCGTGCTGCTCAAGTCGCTGGACGCGCAGGGCGCGGTGTTCTACACGAACTACACGTCCCGCAAGGGGACCGAGCTGGCCGAGAACCCTCGGGCGGCCGCAGTGCTGCTGTGGCACGACCTGTCGCGCCAGGTCCGGCTCGAGGGCAGGGTCGCCCCGGTCAGTGCCGAGGAGTCCGACGCCTACTTCGCCTCACGGCCGCCGGGCGGCAGGATCAGCGCCCAGGCGTCGCCCCAGTCGCAGGTCGTGGCGGGTCGCGCCGAGCTCGAGCGTCGGTGGGAACAGGCCGCCGCCTCGCCCGACGCGGGCACGCGCCCCGACGAGTGGGGCGGGTTCCGGCTCGTGCCGGAGGTCTTCGAGTTCTGGCAGGGCCGTCCGAACCGCCTGCACGACCGGATCCGCTTCCGCGCGAACGGCGATGCGTGGGAGCGCGACCGGCTGGCTCCCTGAGCCCAGGCCCGCTCGTGCGGGCAACGTTCACCGGGCCGTCATGCGGTGGACCACGGCGCGATGCGTGGTGGGCGGAGCCTCTTCCCATGCACGTCGTGTGGTCGCTCGCCGCAGGACTGGGCATCGCCTTCGCGGAGTCCGGTCTCGGCGTCGGCATGTTCCTGCCGGGGGAGACGGCGATCGTGCTCCTCGCGGCGACCCTGCCGTCGTGGCAGCTCATGGTCGCGCTGGGTGTCCTCGTGGCCGTCGGTGCGTGCGCGGGTGACCACGTGGGCTATCTGCTCGGCCGGCGGTACGGCGAGCGACTGCGTTCCACCCGGCCGGTACGGCGCATCGGGGTGGAGCACTTCGACCGGGCGACCGATCTGCTGCGCCGCCGTGGCGCGCTCGCGGTGTTCGGTACCCGGCTCCTGCCCGTGCTGCGCACCGTCACGCCGGCCGCCGCGGGTACGGCGGGCCTGTCGTACCGGATGTTCCTGCCGGCCTCCTTCGCCGGATCCTGCACGTGGGCGCTGGTCTACGTCGGTGGGGGATCGGTCGTGGCGGCGGTCGCCGACGCCGCGGACGGACTGCTGGGTGGGGCGCTCGGGATCCTGCTGGTCGTGGCGGCTCTGGCCGTGACTCCCGTGCTGGTCGTGCGGCTCGTGGGCGGGGTGCGCGGCGTCGTCGCGGCTCCCGACGTCGTCGCGGTCGAGCGCGCGATCGACGCACCCCGTCCGCGTCGTTCCCCGTTCTCACCCCTGATCGGCGAGATCCAGATCTAACCCCCCCCGCTGACCGAGCGCCCCGCCCCTCGCTGGTCGAGTGTCTCGCGAGCGCGGACCCACCTGCTGGTCGAGTGGCTCGCGAGCTCTGCGAGCGGCCGTATCGAGACCCCGCCAGGTTGAGTCGAACCGTCACCACCCCACCCGGTGGTCGAGTTGGTCCGAGGGACGAGGACCAGTATCGAGACCCGGACAGCCGACCTCGCGCCGTCGTGACGGACATGCAGCAACGACCAGAAGCAGGTTGTTTCCGTCCGCCCCGATCTGAGCGGACTGCCTGTCAGAAAACCTGCAACCCCAGCAGAAATCTGCCCCCAATCCCTTGCCATCGAACACCTGTTCGACTACACTCGAACCATGGTTTCGGGGCCCACGGTGCACGCACTCCGTACCGCCGCGCACGCCGTCACCAGCACCGACCACCGGTCCGCTCTGGTCGCGATCCAGACCGCCCAGGACGCCCTCGACGCCGCGAAGGCTCACCATCTGGCGGAGCTGGAACGCACCGCCGACCACGAACTCGACGGCGCCTCCACCGTCACCGCCTGGGCGCGGGACCACCTGCGCCTCGACGCCCGCACCACGCGGTCTCTGATCGCGGCCGACCACACGATGCGGGAACTGCCCGCCGTCGCCGAGGCGGCCGTGGAAGGCGCCATCCGCCTGGACCACGTCAAGCTCTTCACCTTCGGCCTCAAGCACATCGGCCACGAGATCGTGACTGATGCTGAACCGTGGCTTCTCGCCGTGGCGACCACCCATGAACCCGTTCAGCTCCGCCGGGTCGTCCGCGCCCTGCGCGACGCGGTCTATCCCGAGGCGTTGGATGAGGCGTGGATCAACGGGATGGCTAAGGAAGACCTCCAACTGTCCGCCGTGCCTGAGGGGTGGCACCTGACGGGGTTCCTGAAGACTGAGACCGGGGCGAAGCTGAAGGCCGTCCTCGACTCGTTGTCGATCCCCACGGTCGCCAATGACGACCGCACGAGTGCCGAACG
>NZ_JAGLCD010000013.1 GCF_023146395.1 Aeromicrobium sp.
CAACGTCCCTGGGCATCACACCTAGCAGCGCGGCAAGCACGACCGACCCCTGTGTCACGAGCCACAGAACCACGGTCACGACGAGGACACCGATCCACGCCGACACCCAGACCGCGACGATCCGGCAGACCTCCACCAGTGCGCGCAGCACCCGGAGCCGGCGCGGGGGCTCGAACGTGCGTGACGTGTCGGCGCCGCCGGCCGACCGGCGCAGCTGGACCGGCGGGCTGCCGAGCCATGACGTGCCGGCCTTCGCCGTGCCACGACGAGGCGCCGCCGACAGCACGGCCACCAGGCCCCCCTTGGGCACCTTGCGTCCCGGGGCCGTCATCCCGGAGTTGCCGACGAAGGCGCGGCGGCCGATCTTGACCCGCTCGACCCGGAGCCAGCCGCCGCCGAGCTCGTACATGCCCAGCATCGTGTCGTCGGCGAGGAACGCCCCGTCGTTCACGGTGGTCAGGCTCGGGATCATGAGGACGGTCGACGCCTCGACGTCGTCACCGATGCGGGCGCCGAGCAGGCGCAGCCAGGTCGGGGTCAGGAAGCTGGAGTACAGCGGGAACAGCCAGGTGCGCGCCTCGTCGAGGACCCGCACGACGGTCCACGCCCGCCACGCCTGGCGACCGTGGATCGGGTGGGTGCCGGGCTCGAGCCGGCGTGACTGCAGGCGGACGACCACGACGATGGCGGCGGCGAGCAGGAGTCCGGCGACGACCATGACCGCCGGCACCGCGACGACCGCCGTCGCCAACGCGGACCCGGCGTCGTCCGGCACGCCGGCGACCGCGAACCACAGCAGCGCCGCCACGGCGAGGCTCAGTCCCGGGAGGGCGGACAGCAGAGGCGCCGTGACCCCGTACGCGACCATCCAGGCCGGGCTTCGTCGCGCCTTGGTGGTGACCGAGGGACCGCGCGCCGGCCCGACGGCCTCGGCGGGCGCACCGGACCAGTACTCGCCGGAGGGCACACGCCCGAACACCGCGGACCCCGGACCGATCTCGGCGTCGTCGCCGACCTGCGCTCCTCCGGCCAGGGTGCTCCGGGTGCCGATCCGTGCCCGCTTGCCGACCGCGACGTGCCCGAGGTGGAACGTGCCGCCGTCGACCCAGTGGCCGGAGACGTCGACCTCGGGCTCGAGCGAGCAGTGCGCGCCCAGGGTCAGGAACCCGGTGACGGGTGGGACCGTGTGCAGGTCGACGCCGCGACCGACGGAGCACCCGAGGAGCTTGGCGTAGAGGGTCGTCAGGGCCGCCGAGCCGAGTCCGGTGGCCCCGACCTCGGCCGCGAGGCGCTCGGCGAACCAGACACGGACGTGGGTGGCGCCACCGCGTCGGTACCGCCCGGGGGACACACCCAGCAGCACGACCCGCGCCAGGGCGGAGGCCACGAGGACCCGGCCGGGCGGGAGGACGAGCAGGAGCCACATCGGGACCACCCACGCCCACCCCATCTCGGGCAGCCACGCGGCGTCGAGGACGCTGCGCGCGCCCAGGACCCCGAGGCCGATCCACGCCAGCCAGCGCAGGCCGCCGACCGTGCGCGCCACGACCGTCGCCAGCGTCAGGGCGACCTGCGACCCGAGCGGCACCGGGTGCACTGTCTCGTTGGCCTTGGCGTCGCGCCCTCGCATGCCCTCCAGGACCGTCGCCAGGTCGCCCAGCGTCGGGTGCTCGTAGACGTCGGCGACCGTGAGCTCGGGGATCTCCTCACGGACCCGCGCGACGAGCTGCGCCGCGGTCAGGCTGCCGCCACCGAGGTCGAAGAAGTCCGCGTCGGCGCCGTCGGGGCTCGCTCCGAGCAGGTCCCGCCAGAGGCCCGCCAGCCACGCAGCGCCGGAACCGAGATCGGCCGTTGCCGACTCGTCCGACGGCAGCGGCCACGGGAGCGCGTCACGGTCGATCTTGCCGGAGGTGCGGGTGGGGATCGTCTCGACCACCGCGAGCCGGGGCACCAACGCGGCGGGCATCGTGGCGCGGAGGTGCTGGGACGCGGATGCCGGGTCGAAGACCGGGTCATGATCGGGGTCGATGCTGACGTACCCGACGAGCACCGTGTTGCCGGCGGCGCTCTTGCGGATCGCGGCCGCCGCGGCGATGACGCCCGGCAGGCCCAAGAGCGCGCTGTCGAGCTCACCGAGCTCGATGCGGCGACCGCCGATCTTGACCTGGTCGTCCGCGCGACCCTGGAAGAGCAGGCCCTCGGGATCGTTCACGACGACGTCACCGCTGCGGTAGGCGCGTTCCCAGCCGAGAGTCGGCATCGCGGCGTACTTCTCGGCGTCCTTGGTGGGGTCCAGGTAGCGCGCCAGGCCGACGCCACCGATGATCAGCTCCCCGGCCTCACCCTCCGGGACGGGGAGGCCCTGCGCGTCGACGACCGCGAGGTCCCAGCCGTCCAGCGGGAGCCCGATGCGTACGGGACCCTCCGGCCCGAGCTGCGCGCCGCACGCCACGACGGTGGCCTCGGTCGGCCCGTAGGTGTTCCAGACCTCGCGGTCCGGGGTGGCCAGCCGGGCCCCGATCTCGGGCGGACATGCCTCGCCGCCGAGGATCAGCAGACGGACGCGATCGAGCGCCGACGTGGGCCACAGCGACACGAGCGTGGGCACGGTCGACACGACCGTGATGCCGTTCGCGACGAGCCAGCCGCCCAGCTCCGCCCCGCTCTTGACCAGCGACCGGGGGGCGGGCACGAGGCAGGCGCCGTGCCGCCAGGCCAACCACATCTCCTCGCACGACGCGTCGAAGGCGACCGAGAGGCCCGCCATGACGCGGTCGCCCGGTCCGAGCGGCGCATCGGCCAGGAACCAGCGCGCCTCCGCGTCGACGAACGCCGCCGCGTTGCGGTGACGCACGGCCACGCCCTTGGGGGTCCCGGTCGAGCCGGAGGTGAAGATGATCCAGGCGTCGTCCTCGGTCGTGGGGAACGCCCGCTCGTCCTCGCTCAGCTCGCGGGCGGGGCGGCGGAGGGCCACCTGCATCCCGTCACCCACGACCGCGGCCACGGCCGCCTCCCCCAGCACGGTGCGGGCGCGCTCCGGCGGGTCGTCGACGTCGACGGGCACGTAGGCGGCGCCCGCCACGATCACACCTGCGATCGCGGCGTAGAGGTCGACCGTTCCGGAGTCGATGCGGATGCCCACGCGGTCGCCGCGGCCCACGCCGAGCGCGTGGAGCTCGTCGGCCAGGAGCGAGGCACGCTCCCAGAACTCGGCGTAGGTGAGGACCTCGGCGCCGTTGTCGACGGCCGGGGACTCCGGCACCGTCTCCGCCGTCGCGCGCAGGATGTCGACCAAGGTGCGGGGGTCCGGCGCGGCGGCGGAACGCAGCAGGGGCGAGGCCGCAACGGGGTCGGTCACCGCCGGATGCTCCCACCTCCAGGTGAACGCAAGGTGTCGGACACGCCGGCCGCGACGGCGGGAACACGACCCGGCCCCAGCGTGTTGGACCCATCATGAGCCATCCCGTGAAGGTCGACGTCTGGTCCGACATCGCCTGCCCCTGGTGCTTCGTCGGCAAGCGCCGCTTCGAACAGGCCGTGGCCCGCTTCGACGGCGAGGTCGAGGTCGAGTACCACTCGTTCGAGCTCTCCCCCGAGACGCCGGTCGACTACGCCGGCACCGAGGCCCAGTTCCTGGCCCAGCACAAGGGCCTGCCGACGCAGCAGGCCGAGCAGATGCTCGCGCAGATGACGGAGCTCGCTGCTGGCGAGGGCCTCGCCTACGACTTCGGCAGCCTGCAGCACGCCAACACCGTGCTGGCCCACCAGGCCCTGCACCACGCCAAGGCGCACGGCAAGCAGGTCGAGCTCAAGGAGCGCCTGCTGGCGGCCTACTTCGAGCAGGGCCTCAACCTCAACCACGCCGAGGTGCTGGCCGACCTTGCGGCGGAGGTCGGGCTCGATCGCGACGCGGTGCTGACCGACCTCGAGAGCGGCGCGCACCTGCCCGCGGTGCGCGCGGACCAGGAGCAGGCGATCGAGTACGGCATCGGCGGCGTACCGTTCTACGTCTTCGACGGTCGGCTCGCGGTCTCCGGCGCACAGTCCCCCGACGTCTTCGTCACGGCGCTGGAGCGTGTCGCCCGGGAGGCCGTGACCGAGTCGGGACAGCCCGCATGAGCGGCCCCTTTGAGATGGTCGGCGAGGTCGACGCACCCGTCTGCGTCGACGGCGTGTGCGCGCTTCCCACGGACGCCGTCGAGGCCGCGCCCGCGGGTGCGGGCACGGCCTCGGACGGCCAGCACACCTAGGTCAGAGCAGCTCGGTGCCCGCCTCGGGCTTGACGGCCAGGACCGGGCACGGCGCGTCGAGGATGATGCGCTGCGCGACGCTGCCCAGCAACATCTTGCCGACCGGCGAGCGGTGCCGGATGCCCACGACGGCCAGGGACGCACCCGTGCCCTGGATCTCGTCGACCACGGCCGCCGCGACGTCGTCGACGACGCCGTGGGCGACCCGGACCTTGAGGCCCAACTGGGTGATGGCGGCCGTGACCCGGGCGATCTCCTCGTCGGCGGCGTAGCGCCGATCCACGAGGGCGTCGCCGCGCGTCACGTTCACGACCACGAGGTCCTCGTGGCGCTGCTCCGCCTGGGCCACGGCGTGGGCCAGCGCGGCCGCTCCGTACTCGTCGGCCGACCAGGCCACGACGACCGTCATGCGGACACCTCCTGCTTCTCGTCCTCCAGCTCGGACGAGGGGGTCCCCGTCCGACGTCCTGCCACGATCGTGCCGATCAGCAGCAGCGCCATGACGATGTAGACGGCCACCGCGACCGGCTCGCTCCACAAGGTCGACACGTCACCCTGCGAGATCGCCAGTGCCTGCGTCAGCTGCAGCTCCAGCAGCGGGCCGAGGATCACCCCGATCACGAGCGGAAGGACCGGGAGCCCGAACCGCCGCATCGCCAGGCCCAGCAGACCCAGCACCCCCAGCAGCGCCAGGTCGAACGCGTCGAAGTTGACGCTGTAGGCCCCGAGCGAGGCGAAGAACAGGATGCCGGCGTACAGGTAGGGCCGCGGGATCTGCAGCAGCTTCGCCCAGACCGGCGCGAGCGGCAGGTTGATCAGCAGCAGCAGCGTGTTCGCGATGAACAGGCTCGCGAGCAGGGCCCAGACCAGCTCGGGGTTCGCGTCGAGGAACTGCGGGCCGGGCTGGAGTCCGTAGTTCTGCATCGCGACCAGGATGACCGCAGCCGTCGCGGTGGTGGGCAGACCGATCGCGAGCAGGGGCACCAGGGTGCCGGCGGCCGAGGCGTTGTTGGCGGCCTCCGGCCCCGCGACGCCCTCGATGGCCCCGTGACCGAACTCCTCGGGGTGCTTGGAGAGGCGACGCTCGGTGATGTACGACAGGAACGTCGGCACCTCGGCGCCACCGGCCGGCAGCGCGCCGAACGGGAAGCCGTACGCCGTGCCGCGCAGCCACGGCATCCACGAGCGACGCCAGTCGCTGCGGCTCATCCACGGCTGACCCACGGGAATGATCTCCAGCGGCTTGCGACGCAGGTGCGCCGCGACCCACAGGGCCTCGCCGATCGCGAAGATCGCGACCGCGACGATCACGATGTCGATGCCGTCGGCGAGCTTGGCCTCCCCGAACGTCATGCGTGCCTGGCCCGTGGACGTGCCTACCAGACCGATCGCGAGCCCCAGGAACAGGGCGACGAAGCCGCGCAGCTTGGAGGACCCGAGCACCGCGGTCACCGCGAACAGGGCGAGCACCATGATGGCGAAGTACGACGGCGCGCCGAGCGTGACGACGAGATCGGCGATGTTCGGCGCGAGCACCACGAGCAGGACCGTGCCGATCGTGCCGGCGATGAACGAGCCGATCGCCGCCGTGGCCAGGGCCTGGGCCGCACGACCCTTCTTGGCCATCTTGTTGCCCTCGAGCGCCGTGACGACCGAGGAGGACTCCCCCGGCGTGTTGAGCAGGATCGAGGTCGTCGAGCCGCCGTACATGCCGCCGTAGTAGATGCCGGCGAACATGATGAGCGCACTGCTCGGCGAGACGTTGTACGTCACGGGCAGCAGCAGGGCCACGGTCATGGCCGGGCCGATGCCGGGCAGCACGCCGACCGCCGTGCCGAGCAGCACGCCGATCACGGCGAAGAGCAGGTTGGTGGGGGTCAGCGCGGTCGCGAACCCGTCGAGGAGAAGCTCCATGTCAGAGCACCCCGTCCAGGACGCCCGCGGGGATCGGGATGCCGAGCCCCACGTAGAACCCGTACCAGGTCAGCAGTCCGAGCGCCGTGCCGATCGCGATGTCGAGGATCAGCCGGCGGCTGCCCAGCACTCGCGCGGTCCCGACGAACAGGAACGCGCCGACGATCGCCCAGCCGAGCCAGCTGATCGTCAGCACGACGACCACGAACACGGCGCCGAGCTTGGCGACGGTCGCCCAGTCGCTGCCCTGCGTGAGGTCGACGTCCTCGCCACCCTCGGCCTCGGCGACGTCGCCCCGGTAGGTCGCGACCGTCAGCAGCACCGACAGCAGGACCAGGACCGATCCGATGACGTAGCCGAAGGTGTACGGCTGGACGGGTTGATCGGCGAACCCGTCCTTGAGGCCCGCGGCGTCGACCAGGACCAGCACGCCGACGACCAGCAGGAAGGCCGCGAGGCCGTACTGCGCGGTGTCGACGATCTTTCCGCGGGACGACTCCCGTGCCTCAGGGGTGATGTCGGTGGTCATGCCAGTCCCAGCTCCTTCAGCGTCGACTCGACGCGGTTGTTCTGCTCGATGAGGAAGTCCTCGAACTCCTCGCCGACCATGAAGTTGTCGATCCAGCCGTTGCGCTCGAGCGCGTCCTCCCACTCCGGGGTGTCGTGCATCTCGGTGAGCAGGTCGACCAGGTCCTGGCGCGCCTCCTCGGAGATGCCCGGCGGTGCGAGGACACCGCGCCAGTTGAGGAACTCCAGGTCGACGCCCTCCTCCTGGAGCGTCGGCGCGTCGACCGTCTCCAGGCGTTCGGCACCCGAGACCGCCAGGACGCGCAGCTCCCCGCTGTCGATCTGGCCCTGGAACTCCCCGAGGCCCGACATGCCGACGTCGATCTTCTCGCCGAGCAGTGCCGTCGTCAGTGGTCCTCCACCGTCGTAGGCGATGTAGTTGACGTCGTTCGGGTCGATGCCGATCGTCTGCGCGAGCTGCATCGGGAACAAGTGGTCGGGGCCGCCCGGCGACGAGCCGCCGCCGACGGTGACGCTGCCGGGATCGGCCGTCCACGCCGCCACGAGGTCGTCGACACTCTGGAACGGCGAGTCCGCGGGCACGAGGATGCCCTCGGCCTCCGCGACGAGACCGGCGACGGGTGTGGCCCGATCGACCGTGGCGTCGGACCTGTTGGTGAACACCGCTCCGACGACGCCGAGGCCCATCAGGAGCATGACGTCGTCGGAACCCTTCTCGTTGAGCAGGCGCTGCATCGCGACCGTGCCGCTCGCGCCGATGACGTTGTTGATCTCGAACCGGCCGGTCAGCCCGTCCTGCTCCATGACCTGGGCGGCCGAGCGGCCTGTCAGGTCGTAGCCGCCACCGGGACTGTTCGGGATCATCATCCGCAGCCGGCGGTTGTCGGGGTCGGTGCCGTCTCGAGTCACGCCGCACGCCGAGACGGTGGCGACGAGGACGGCGGCGAGGGCCAGTGCGAGAGCACGGCTCCATCGACGTGATGTCATGGTTCCTCCTGGGTCACGACGATCCTGGGCGATGATGTGGTCTGCGTCACTCTTCTGGACGCAAAGGAGGTTGTGGTCGTTGTGATCATGCGTCGTACGCGACTGACCCTGGCCGGTCAGATCCTCATGCTGCAGCTCGTGGTCATCTGCGGCGTGCTCGTCGTGATCGCCATGATCTCGGTGCGGCAGAGCACCGAGACGTTCCAGGCCACCCGCGGCAGCGCGATGCGGTCGGTCGCCGAGTACACCTCGAACGTCGCGGTCGTGCGCGACCAGATCGACGAGCCCGGCGCGACACGGGCCCTCGCCCCGACGGTCGACCGCGGCCTGCAGCTGTCCGGCGCGACGACGGTCGCCATCGCCGACGCCGGCGGCACCATCGTGGCCTCCTCCGATCCGCGCGAGGTCGGTACCCGGGCCGTCCTCGGCGACAGCCGCATCGGCGAGGGCCGCGGCTGGAGCGGCGACCTCACGATCAACGGCGTCCGCGTGGTCGCCGCCCACGCCCCGGTCATCGGCGACGACGGTTCGGTGCTCGGCTTCACGATCGCGACGCAGGCGTACCCCCGGCTGTGGGACCGCATCACCGACGAGACGACCGACCTCGCGGTCTTCCTGGGCATCGGGGCCCTCGCCGGGGGCCTCGGGACGTGGTGGGTCTCGCGCCTGCTCAAGCGCCGCACCCGGGGCCTCGGCAGCGCCGAGATCGCGACGTTGGCCGACCATCGCGAGGCCCTCCTGCACAGCATCGGCGAAGGAGTCGTGGCGGTCGACCCGTCAGGGCGGGTCACGCTCGTCAACGACGGCGCCCGCGCCCTGCTGGGCCTGCAGGGCGTGGTGATCGGTCGCCCGGTCTCGAGCCTCGACCTGCCCGAGGACGTGCGGCGGCTGCTCGGCGACCACGACGACGCGCACGACGAGGTCGTCGTGGTGGGCGACCGGGTCCTGGTCGTCAACCGGCGCGCGGCGAGCAGCCACGGCCGTGGGATCGGTAGCGTCACGACCATGCGCGACCGGACCGAGCTCGTCTCGTTGCAGAACCAGCTCAGCTCGAACCTCTCGATCAGCGACACCCTCCGGGCCCAGACGCACGAGTTCGCGAACCGCCTGCACACGATCTCGGGCCTGGTCGAGCTGGAGGAGTACGACGAGCTCGCCCAGCTGCTCGGCACGCTGACCCGGGAGCGAGCCGACCTCGACGCGCGGATCCGAGACCGGGTCGAGGACCCGGCGGTCGCCGCGCTGCTCGTCGCCAAGTCCTCCGCGGCCACGGAGGTCGCGGTGCGCCTGGTCCTGCACGATCAGGCCCACCTGCCCGCCGTCGCGGCGGACCTCTCCGCCGATCTCACGACGATCATCGGCAACCTGATCGACAACGCGATCGACGCCAGCCGCGGGCACGAGCCGGCCCAGGTCGAGGTCATGACCGGAGTGGTCGACCAGGACGTCGTGGTGACCGTCACCGACACCGGCCCCGGGGTACCGGACCACCTGCGCGACACGATCTTCGTCCGGGGGTTCTCGACCAAGCCCGAGGTGCTCGGCGGCCGCGGGATCGGTCTGCCGCTCGTGCGCGTCATCGCGACCCGCCGCGGGGGCCGGGTCGACGTCGTCCACACCGGCGAGCACGGCGCGCGCTTCGAGGTCAGGGTCCCGCTGGTCGCCCCCTCCCCTCACACCGTCGTGACCGGGGCGGCGTCGCGATGAGCACGGTCCGCGACCTGCGCGTGCTCGTGGTCGACGACGACTTCATGGTCGCGCGCATCCACGAGCGATTCGTCGAGCGCACCGCGGGGTTCACCACGGTGGGCACGGCTCGCACAGGCGCCGAGGCCCTCGAGCTGGTCACGCAGCTCTCCCCCGACATCGTGCTGCTCGACGTCCACCTCCCCGACCTGGACGGTCTCGAGGTGCTGCGTCAGGTCCGCGCCCTCGGCCACGAGGTCGGCGTCGTCATGGTCACCGCCGAGCGCGACGCCGAGATCGTGCGCGCCGCCCTGCTGGGCGGTGCGCAGCAGTACCTCGTCAAGCCGTTCGAGCACCCGGCGCTGGAGACCCGGCTCCAGGCGGTGCGCGCGACGCTGACCGCCCTCGGGACCCTCGACAGCGATCCCCAGGTGGTCGACCAGGCCTCGATCGACCGGGCGTTCGGCGCGGCGGGGGTCTCGACCGAGCTGCCGAAGGGCCTCAGCCAGGAGACCGCCGGGGCGGTCCTGGAGGCGCTGCGCCAGCGCGGCGAGCTGTCCGCCAGCGAGGCCGGCCAGGACGTGGGGCTCTCCCGGGTCAGCGCGCGACGCTACCTCGAGCACTTCGTGACGGAGGGCCGCGCCACGGTGCGTCTGCAGTACGGCACGACTGGGCGCCCCGAGCGCCGCTACTCCGTGAGCTGAGGCCCCGGCGACGACGTCGCCCTACCCGTTGGTCGAGTGCTGACCGAGGAACGAGGGCGGCGTATCGAGACCCGGTCAGGCGACCTCGATCCGGCACCACCGGCCGGACCGACCTCGCGCGATCACGCAACCAGGGTCTCGATACTCGCCCCTCGTCCCTCGGGACGAACTCGACCACCAGAACAAGCCCACCTCGATCCGGCACCACCGGCCGAGCCAACCGCGCGCGATCACGCAACCAGGGTCTCGATACTCGCCCCTCGTCCCTCGGGACGAACTCGACCACCAGAACGGGCGACCGCGATCCCGCACCACCAGGACGACCGACCTCGATCCCGCACCACCAGAACGGCCGACCTCGATCCGGCACCACCGGAACGGGCGACCTCGCCGGTGGGCGCAGGCCTACAGGCGCTTGCGCAGCTCGGCGAGCTGTTCGGTGACCCGCGCCAGCGCGGTGCCACCGCGGCCGTCGCGCGACGCGATCGACCCCTCGACCGTCAGGACCTCGCGCACCGCGGGCGTCAGGTGCGGCGAGATCGCCGCGAAGTCGTCGTCGGTCAGCTCGTCGAGCTCGATGCCCCGCTGCTCGCACACCTGCACGCAGGCCCCGGAGATCTCGTGGGCGCTGCGGAACGGGACCCCCTCGCGGACCAGCCACTCGGCGATGTCGGTGGCGAGCGCAAATCCCTGCGGCGCGAGCTCGGCCATGCGGTCGGTGTGGAACGTGAGCGTGGCGATCATGCCGGTGAAGGCCGGCAGCAGGACCTCGAGGGTGTCGACGGAGTCGAACACCGGCTCCTTGTCCTCCTGCAGGTCCCGGTTGTAGGCCAGCGGGAGCGCCTTGAGCGTCGCGAGAAGCCCGGCGAGGTTGCCGATGAGCCGGCCCGACTTGCCCCGGGCGAGCTCGGCGATGTCGGGGTTCTTCTTCTGCGGCATGATGCTCGACCCGGTGGAGTAGCCGTCGTGCAGCGTGACGAAGCCGAACTCCTTGGTGTTCCAGAGGATGACCTCCTCGGCCAGACGCGAGACGTCGACCCCGATCTGGGCCGCCACGAAGGCGAACTCCGCCACGAAGTCCCGCGACGACGTGCCGTCGATCGAGTTGGGCGTGGAGCCCGCGAAGCCCAGGTCCGCGGCGACCGCCTCGGGGTCCAGGCCCAACGACGAGCCTGCGAGCGCCCCCGAGCCGTAGGGCGACTCGGCGCCGACCCGGGCGTCCCACTCGCGCAGCCGGTCCAGGTCGCGCACGAGCGGCCACGCGTGCGCCAGCAGGTGGTGCGACAGCAGCACCGGCTGCGCGTGCTGCAGGTGGGTGCGGCCCGGCATGGCAGCCCCCAGGTGGGCCTCGGCCTGGTCGGCCAGCGCCCGCACCAGCTCGCCCACGAGGCGGGCCACGAGGCGCGCGTGCTCCCGCAGGTAGGCGCGGAACAGGGTGGCGACCTGGTCGTTGCGCGACCGGCCGGCCCGCAGGCGCCCGCCCAGCTCCGGCCCCAGCCGCTCCATCAGGCCGCGCTCGAGCGCGGAGTGGACGTCCTCGTCGTCGGGCTCGGGCAGGAACGCACCCGAGCGGACGTCGCCGTCGAGCGCCGCGATGCCCTCGAGCATCGCGGCGAGGTCCTCGGCCGTCAGGAGCCCGGCGGCGTGCAGCACGCGGGCGTGCGAGCGGGAGCCGGCCAGGTCGTACGGTGCCAGGCGCCAGTCGAAGTGCGTCGACCGCGAGAGCTCGGTGAGCTCGGGCGACGGCCCGCTGGCGAACCGGCCGCCCCACAGGCGGGACTCCCCCCCGGAGGCCACCTCGGTGCCGCTGGTCGTGTCGATCTCGCGAGAGTCAGTCATCGGTGGGCACCTTACGGGCGAGGTCGGTGAAGTGGGCGGCCAAGTCGTCGCCACCCAGAGGGTCACGGCAGATGATCATGACCGTGTCGTCGCCGGCGATCGTGCCGAGCACGGCCGGCATCGCGACGTGGTCGACGGCGGAGGCGAAGTACTGGGCGGCTCCCGGCGGCGTCCGCAGCACCACGAGATTGGCCGACGACTCGGCGCTCACGACGACCTCCCGCGCGAGTCGGGCCATGCGGGCCAGGGCGGCGGCGCTGTCGCCGGCGGGCTGCGGGGTGCGGTCTCCGCCTTCAGCCGGGACCGCGTACACGAGCCCGCCGTCGGCGTGCCGCACCCGCACGGCATCGAGCTCCACGAGGTCGCGCGAGAGGGTCGAGGGCGTGGCGTGCACGCCGCGCTCCTGCAGCAGCACGACGAGGTCGCCCTGCGAGCGCACGGGGTGACGTTGCAGCAGCTCGACGACGAGCTGCTGGCGGGCGGCCTTGGTGTCAGGAACGGTCATGCGTGCCACGTCCTCATGCCCGCGACTTCTCGAGGAGCCACGTCAGGACGGCCTTCTGGGCGTGCAACCGGTTCTCGGCCTCGTCCCACACGACGCTCTGCGGGCCGTCGAGCACCTCCGCGGCGATCTCCAGACCCCGGTAGGCCGGCAGGCAGTGGAGCACGATCGCATCGGGCTTGGCCAGCGCGAGCGCCTCGCTGGTCAGCGAGTACGGGCCGAAGACCGCCAGGCGCTCGGCCTTGGTGTCCTCCAGCCCCATGGAGACCCACGTGTCGGTGATCACGACGTCGGCTCCCGTCACGGCCGCGACCGGATCGGCCGTGACCGTGACCGAGCCGCCCGTGGTGGCCGCGATGCGCTCGGCGTCGGCCACGACCTCGGCAGCGGGCTGGTACCCCTGCGGCGCACCGATCCGGACGTGCATGCCGGCCGTGGCGCCACCGAGGACGTAGGAGTGACCCATGTTGCAGGCACCGTCGCCCAGGAAGGCCACCTGGAGTCCGGCCAGCGTGCCCTTGTGCTCGATCACGGTCTGCCAGTCGGCCAGGATCTGACACGGGTGGAAGTCGTCGCTCAGGGCGTTGACGACCGGGACCCCGGACATCGCGGCCATCGTCTCGAGGTCACGCTGGTGGTACGTGCGCCACACGACCCCGCTGACCATGCGTCCCAGGACCCGGGCCGTGTCCTCGACCGGCTCTCCGCGGCCAGCCTGGGTCGTGCCGCGGTCCATGACCAGGGGGGAACCGCCGAGGTCGGCGATGCCGACCGCGAACGACACGCGCGTGCGGGTGGAGGACTTGTCGAACATGACCGCGACCGTCTGGGGACCCTCGAGGGGGCGGCGGCTGTACGGCTCGGCCTTGAGCTGCGCGGCGAGCGCCAGCACCTCGGCCTGCTCGGCCGGGCTGAGGTCGTCGTCGCGCAGCAGGTGCCGCAGGACCGGTGTCGTCACGCCAGGACCTCGTCGAGCAGGGCCGAGATCGTGGCGACGGCGTGGGCCGCCTCGTCCTCGGTCAGCACGAGCGCCGGTGCGAGGCGCAGCCGGTCCGGCGTCGGCGCGTTGACGATCAGGCCCGCGTCGTAGGCGGCGGCCTGGACGTCGGCCGCCCGCGGCTCGGTCAGGACGACGCCGCGCAGCAGCCCGCGTCCGGTCACGGCCTGCACCCGGGGGTGACGCGCCAGCCCCGCCGCGAGCTGGTCGCCACGCGCCGTCGCGCTCGCGAGCAGCCCCTCGGACTCGATCGTCGCGATGACGGCCAGCGCGGCGGCCGTGGCCACCGGGTTGCCGCCGAAGGTCGTGCCGTGCTGGCCCGGCCCGAGCAGGGTCGCAGCGTCACCCAGCGCGATCATCGCGCCGATCGGGATCCCGCCCCCGAGGCCCTTGGCGAGCGTCACGAGATCGGGCACGACACCCGAGGAGGTGTGCGCGAACCAGTCCCCCGTGCGTCCGACCCCGGTCTGCACCTCGTCGACCCACAGCAGCGCACCGTGCCGCGCCGTGATCTCCCGCGCAGCGGCCAGGTAGCCCTCCGGCGGGTCGACGACCCCGGCCTCACCCTGGATCGGCTCGACCACGAAGGCCGCGACGGTGTCGTCGATCGCCGCCTCGAGGGCCGGGGCGTCGCCGTACGGGACGAAGGTCACGTCGCCGGGCAGCGGCTCGAACGGCTCGCGGTACTGCGCCTTGGAGGTCAGCGCCAGCGAGCCCATCGTGCGCCCGTGGAAGCTGCCCTCGGTCGCGACGACGCGGGTGCGCCCCGTGCGCCGGGTGGCCTTGAACGCCGCCTCGTTCGCCTCGGCGCCGGAGTTCGCGAAGAAGACTCTTCCGTTTGCCGCCCCCGGCTGACCGCCGAGCAGCTCCAGCAGCTTCTCCGCGAGCCGGACCTGCGGCTCGGAGATGAAGAAGTTCGACACGTGCCCGAGCGTCTGCAGCTGGCTCGTGACCGCCTCGACGATGGCCGGGTGCGCGTGGCCGAGGGAGTTGACCGCGATGCCGCCGAGCAGGTCCAGGTAGCGGTTGCCGTCGACGTCCCACACCGTCGAGCCCTCACCCCGGGCGAGCACCCGAGCCGGCACCCCGAAGGTGTTCATGACCGAGTCCTGGTAGCGCGCCGTCAGCTCGGCGCCCGTGACGGGCGTGCCCGCCCAGCCCGCGGGCCGGGTGGGCTGGCTCGTCACGGCTTCTCCTTGTCGACGCTCGTGGAGTACAGCGCCGTGCGGATCCGGGTGCGAGCACCCGGCACGACCTGGGTGCCGACCCCCTCGTCGGTGAACATCTCCAGGAGCACCGCGTGCGACTCACGACCGTCGACCACGGTCGCGCGGGCCACGCCGCCCTGGACGGCCTTGAGGCAGGCGGTCATCTTCGGGATCATGCCGCTGGCCAGGCCGGGGATCAGGGCCTCGAGGCTCTCCGGGCTGATCTCCCCGATCACGTCGGTCGAGTTCGGCCAGTCGGCGTAGAGCCCCTCGACGTCGGTCAGGACCAGGAGCTTCTCGGCCCCCAGGGCCACCGCGAGGGCCGCCGCTGCCGTGTCGGCGTTGACGTTGTGCACCTGCCCGTGCTTGTCGGGCGCGACGCTCGACACGACCGGGATGCGGCCCGCCTCGATGATGTCCCGCACGGCCTCGGGACGGACGTCGACGACCTCCCCGACCAGGCCGACGTCGACCGGCTCACCGTCGACGAGCGGCATCGTGCGCTCGGCCGTGAACAGCCCTGCGTCCTCACCCGAGAGACCGACGGCCATCGCGCCGTGGCGGTTGAGCAGGCCCACGAGCTCGCGGCCCACCTGGCCGGTCAGGACCATCCGGACGACGTCCATCGTCTCCGGGGTCGTGACCCGCAGGCCGCCACGGAACTCCGACTCGATGTCGAGCTTGTCGAGCATCGTGCTGATCTGCGGGCCACCGCCGTGCACCACGACGGGCTTGAACCCCGCCAGACGCAGGAAGACGATGTCCTCGGCGAACGCCTGCTTGAGCGTGTCGTCGGTCATGGCGTTGCCGCCGTACTTCACGACCACGACCTTGTCGTGGTACTTCTTCAGCCACGGCAGCGCGTGCGCCAGGATGCCGGCCTTGGTCGTGGCCTTCTTCCAGTCATCCGGGTGCCACTCGTCGGGCCCGTCGTCGGTGCTCGTCGGGACGCTCTTGAAGTCGTTCATGAGCTGTAGGCGGAGTTCTCGTGGACGTACGCCTGCGTGAGGTCGTTGGTCCAGATCGTCGCCGCCTCCTTTCCTGCTTTGAGGTCGATCGTGACGGTGACGGCGCGCTGCTCGAGGTCGATGCTGCTGGGGTCCTCGGCAGGGCCGCTCTGGCGGCAGACCCAGACGCCGTTGAGCGCGACGTCGAGGTCCGCCGGGTCGAAGGCGGCATCCGTGGTGCCGACCGACGCCAGGATGCGCCCCCAGTTGGGGTCCTTGCCGAAGATCGCGCACTTGAACAGATTGCTGCGCGCGACCGACCGGCTGACCTCCAGGGCGTCCTGCTCGCTGGCGGCGTTGACCGTCTCGATCGCGATCTCGTGGTCGGCGCCCTCGGCGTCGGCCAGCAGCTGCAGCGCGAGGTCACGGCACACCTCGGTCAGCAGGCTCGTGAACTCGGCCAGGTCGGGCGAGACCTCGGCGGCGCCGGAGGCCATCAGCAGCACGGTGTCGTTGGTCGACTGGCACCCGTCGGAGTCGAGGCGGTCGAAGGACTGCGCCGTGGCCGCCCGCAGGGCCGCGTCGAGGTCGGTCGCGGCCAGGTCGGCATCGGTCGTGATGACGACGAGCATCGTGGCCAGCGCCGGGGCGAGCATGCCGGCCCCCTTGGCCATGGCACCGATCGTGTAGCCGCCGGCACCCCCGCCGGTGCGGACGGCCTGCTTGCTCACGGTGTCGGTGGTCATGATCGCGGTCGCAGCCGCGGCTCCCCCGTCGGCGCTGAGGGCCGAGACCGCCTCGCGCACCCCGCCCAGCAGGTCGTCCTTGTCGTTCAGCAAGCCGATCAGACCGGTCGAGCACACCTGCACGTCGATCGGGCCGACGCCGAGCAGCTCACCGGCGAGCTCGGCCGTCTCGTGCACGATCTGGAAACCGGCCGCACCCGTGTAGCAGTTGGCGCCGCCGGAGTTCAGCACGACCGCTCGAGCGCTGCCGGTCGAGATGGCCTGCTCGCTCCACAGGACCGGATTGGCCTTGCACCGGTTCGACGTGAAGACCGCAGCGGCCGACGAGATGGGGCCGTCGTTGACGACCAGCGCGACATCGGGTGCCCCGCTCGTCTTCAGACCGGCAGCGATGCCGGACGCCTTGAATCCTGCCGCGGCCGTGACGCTCATGGGGCAACTCCTTCGGTCGGCAGGCCGGTGGTCTCGGGCAGACCGAGGGCGAGGTTCATGGACTGGATCGCACCGCCGGCGGTGCCCTTGACCAGGTTGTCGAGCGCCGTGACCGTGACGAGCCGGCCGACCTTCTCGTCGATCGCGACCTGCACGTGGACCTGGTTCGAGCCGAGCGTCGCCGCGGTGGAGGGCCACACGCCCTCCGGCAGCAGGTGCACGAACGGCTCGGTCGCATACGCCGCGTCGTACGCCGCGCGCACCGACGCCAGGTCGGTGCCCGGCCGAAGGCGCGCCGTGGCCGTGGCGAGGATGCCCCGCGACATCGGCACCAGGGTCGGGGTGAACGACAGGGCCACGTCGCTCGCACCGGCATGACGCAGGTTCTGGACGATCTCCGGGATGTGCCGGTGCGTGCCACCGACCGCGTACGGCACCGCGGCGCCGAGTCCCTCGGAGGCCAGCAGATGCGGCTTGGCCGCCTTGCCGGCACCGGAGTAGCCGTTGGCCAGGACCGCGACCAGGTCGGTGCTCTCGACGAGGCCACCGGCGATCGCCGGCTGCAGGCCGAGCGTCACGGCCGTGACGTTGCACCCCGGGACCGCGATGCGCGTGACCGAGCCGAGCTCCTCCCGCTGACGGTTCGCACCCGGCTCGTCACCGCCGATCATGAGCTCCGGCAGGCCGTAGGGCCAGGTCCCGGCGTGCTCGCTGCCGTAGTAGGCGACCCAGTCCTCGGCGCTCTCCAGCCGGTGGTCGGCGCCGCAGTCGATCACGAGGGTGTCGGGACCGAGCGCCGCGGCGACCTTGCCGGACTCGCCGTGGGGCAGGCCGAGGAACACGACGTCGTGGCCCGCGAGGGTCTCCGGCGTCGTGGGCTCGATCACGCGGTCGTGCAGACGGACCAGATGCGGCTGGTGCTCGACCAGCCGCGATCCGGCGCTCGAGGCTGCGGTGAGCGCGCCGATGCTGATGGCCGGGTGACCGAGCAGGAGGCGCAGGACCTCACCACCGGCGTACCCGCTCGCGCCGGCGACGGCGACGTTGTACGTGTGGCTCATGGTTCAACCCTTGCAGAAGTGGCGGGCGGTGGTGGACTCAGTCGGTGCCGAGCTCCATGGCGGCCGCGTCGAGCGCGACCTCCTCGTCGCCGCTGGCGGCCGGGTTGGCCTCGATGCGGACGGCACCGCCGGCCGGCAGGTCGCCGAACAACGTGCCGTTCTCGACCAGCACCTGACCCTGGTCGAGCGGCTGCGCGGCGTACATCTCGAGCTTGGTCCGCGAGTCGGCGATGTCCAGGTTGCGCATCGTGAGCTGACCGATGCGGTCGTGGGGTCCGAAGACCGCGTTGTCGGTGCGCTCCATCGAGAGCTTGTCGGGGTGGTACGAGAAGTTCTCGCCCTGCGTGTCGAGGATCGAGTAGTCCTCGCCCCGCCGCAGGCGCAACGTCACGCTTCCGGTCACGAGCGAGGCGATCCAGCGCTCGACCGACTCGCGCAGCATCATGGCCTGCGGGTCGAGCCACCGGCCCTCGTACATGAGCCGGCCCAGACGACGACCGTGCTGGTGGAAGTTCGCGATCGTGTCCTCGTTGTGGATCGCGTTGACGAGGCGCTCGTAGGCGATGTGCAGCAGCGCCATCGCCGGCGCCTCGTAGATGCCCCGGCTCTTGGCCTCGATGATCCGGTTCTCGATCTGGTCGGACATGCCGAGCCCGTGGCGTCCGCCGATCGTGTTGGCCGCGTGGACGAGCGCGACGGCGTCGCCGCCGAAGGTGTCGCCATCGATCGCGACGGGCCGGCCGGCCTCGAAGGTGATCGTGACGTCCTCGGTGTCGATGTCGACCGAGGGGTCCCAGAACTTGACGCCCATGATCGGCTCGACGGTCTCGAGCGAGACGTCGAGGTGCTCCAAGGTCTTGGCCTCGTGCGTGGCGCCCCAGATGTTCGCGTCGGTCGAGTAGGCCTTCTCCTGGCTGTCGCGGTACGGCAGGCCCCGCTCGGTGAGCCACTGGCTCATCTCGGTGCGGCCGCCGAGCTCGCTGACGAAGTCGGCGTCGAGCCAGGGCTTGTAGATGCGCAGCTCGGGGTTGGCCAGCAGGCCGTAGCGGTAGAACCGCTCGATGTCGTTGCCCTTGAAGGTCGAGCCGTCGCCCCAGATGTCGACGCCGTCCTCGTGCATGGCCCGCACGAGCAGCGTGCCGGTGACCGCGCGACCGAGCGGCGTCGTGTTGAAGTAGGTCCGGCCGCCCGACCGGATGTGGAACGCACCGCAGGCGAGCGCGGCGAGCCCCTCGTCGACCAACGGCTCCTTGATGTCGATGGCCCGGGCCAGCTCGGCGCCGTACTGCATCGCACGACCGGGGATGCCGGAGATGTCCGGCTCGTCGTACTGACCGATGTCGGCCGTGTAGGTGCAGGGGACGGCGCCCTTCTCGCGCATCCAGGCCACCGCCACCGAGGTGTCGAGGCCGCCGGAGAACGCGATGCCGACCCGCTCACCGGCGGGCAGGGAAGTCAGTACCTTGGACATGACTCATATTCTTGCACACCTCTACAAATTCTTGCAGCCCGGGGTCGAGGTGCCGCTCGCGAGCGAGTTTGTTGGTGTCGTCGAGAGACTTTGTTGGTGGACGGGAGCCAACAAAGTCTCTCCTGACCCCCAACAAAGTCTCTCGCGAGCGGCAATTACCGCAAGGTGGCGGAGAACTCGGTCTCGGCCGCGCGGACCGCGGCATCGCGCGCCGCCTTGATGTCGGCGTCGGTCAGCGTGCGGTCGGGAGCGCGCAGGCGCAGGGAGAACGCCAGGGAGCGTCGCCCCTGGGGCACCTGGTCACCGGTGTAGACGTCGAACAGGCGCACCGACTCCACCAGGTCGCTCGCCGCCGCCAGCGCGGACCGCACGGACTCGGCCGGCACCGCCTCGTCGACGACGAACGCGAGGTCCTCCTTGGCCACCGGGAACGTCGAGAACGACGGCTTCGGGCCGATCGGAGGTGCGGCAGCCAGCATCAGGTCGAGGTCGATCTCGCCGACGCCGACCCGCCCGGGGAGCCCGTGCTCGGCGGCCACGGCCGGGTGCAGCTCACCGGCGTGACCGACCACGGTGCCGTCGGCGAGCACCAGCTCGGCACACCGGCCCGGGTGGTACGGCGCGACCTGCGCGGCGCGTGCCGCGACCTCGACGTGCAGCACCTGGGCGACGCGGCGCAGCACCGCGACCGCGTCCGACCAGGCTGCCGGCCGGCCTGGGCCGTCCCAGCCCGTGCGTTCGCGCTCCCCCACGAGCACCAGGCCGACGTGGTGCGGCTGGTACGGCAGGGCCGCGTCGAGCGCGGCGAGCTGTTCGGCGGTGGGCCGTGCATCGACACCGTAGATCGGTGCGGCGACCTCGTCCGCGGCGGGCAGGAAGACGCGGCCGACCTCGCTGATCTGGACGACGTCGTGGCCCCGGCCGACGTTGAGTGACGCGGCGCGCAGCAGACCCACGAGCAGCGTCGTGGTCAGGCCGGGCTCCTCGCGCGAGAGCGGGTTGGCCAGCAGGACCTGGCGCCGACGCTCGTCGGTGGGCGCGAGCCCGAGCCGGTCGAGGTGCGCCGGGCCGACGAACGGCAGGGTCGTCACCTCGGTCAGGCCCGCGCCGGCGAGCACGTGCCCGACGCGGCGGCGCAGCTCCTGCTCGCGGGAGAGCCCGCGCCCCCCGGTGGGGGTCGGCAGCACCGACGGCACGTTCTCGTAGCCGGCCGACCGCAGCGCCTCCTCGACGAAGTCGTAGGGGTCGTTGAGGTCGAACCGCCACGTGGGCGGGCTCACGACGAACGTGGCCCCGTCGCGCTCGACGACGCAGCCGTTGCGCTCGAGCACGTCCTGCGTGAGCTCGGGCGTGATGTCGACGCCCGAGATCCGCGCGGGCAGGTCGACGGCGAACGTGACCGGAGCCGGTGCCCGGACCGTGCCGACGTGCGTGACGCCCGGCTCGAGCCGGCCGCCCGCGAGCTCCACGAGCAGCTCGGCGACGCGGGCTGCACCCGCGAGGGTCAGCGCCGGGTCGACCCCCCGTTCGTAGCGCTTGGCGGCCTCCGACGGCAGCTTGTGCCGGCGTTCTCCGCGGAAGATCGTGGTGGGGTCCCAGTGGGCCGCCTCGACGACGACGTCGGTCGTGTCCGGACCGATCTCCGTGCTCGCGCCGCCCATGACCCCGGCCAGGCCGATCACGCCCGAGTCGTCAGCGATCACGAGGTCCTCGGGGGTCAGGGTGCGCACGACGTCGTCGAGCGTCGTGATCTGCTCCCCCGCCTCGGCGCGGCGCACGACGAGGTCGCCGCTGACCTTGGCGCGGTCGTAGCAGTGGTTGGGCTGGCCCAGCTCGAGCATGACGTAGTTGCTGATGTCGACCGTCAGCGAGATCGAGCGCATCCCGGCCTGTGTGAGCCGCCGCGCCAGCCAGTCCGGCGTGGGCCGGGTGGGATCGATGCCCGTGACGACGACGGTCGAGAAGACCGGGCAGCCCTCGGGGTCCTCGACGCGCACGGGGTACCCGCCGTCGCCCGTGGGCAGCGTCACGGCCTCGGCCGGATCGGCGAACGGCAGGTCGAAGGCCAGTGCGGTGTCACGAGCGACACCGCGCAGGCTCAGGGCGTACGCCCGGTCGGGATTGACCTCCAGGTCGAGCGTCTGGTCGCCCAGGCCGAGCAGCACGATCGCGTCGTCGCCGGGCGCGGCCGACCCGGCCGGGAGCACCAGGATGCCGGCGGCCGAGCTCGCGTCGTCGGGCAGACCCAGCTCCGTCGTCGAGCAGATCATGCCGTCCGAGACGTGCCCGTAGGTCTTGCGCGAGCCGATCTCGAAGTCCAAGGCAGCCAGGTAGGTGCCCGGCAGCGCCACCACGACGAGGTCGCCCACGGCGAAGTTGTGCGCGCCGCAGACGATGCCGCGGCTCGCGACGTCGTCGCCGGGTGCGTCAGGCACCGAGTCGACGTTCTGAGCGCCGACGTCGACGCGGCACCAGTTGATCGTCTTGCCGTTCTTCTGCTGCTCCGGCGAGATCGCCAGGACGCGTCCGACGGTCAACGGACCGGACACCCCGCCGCCGATGATCTCCTCGAGCTTGAGGTCGTACATCGTCAGTCGGTCGGCCAGCTGGGCCGTCGTGACCTCGGCCGGCAGCTCCACGAGGCTCTTCAGCCACTCGACAGGTACCTTCACAGTCCCACTCCGAACGGCTCGGTGAAGCGGACGTCGCCGTCCCAGAGGTCACGCAGGTCGGCGATGTCGTACCGGCTCGTGACGGTGCGGTCCAGGCCCATGCCGAACGCGAAGCCCGAGTAGCGCTCCGGGTCGACCCCGCACGCGACCAGGACCCGCGGGTTCACGACACCGCAGCCGCCCCACTCGATCCATCCCTCGCCCCCACAGGTGCGGCAGGACGCGACGGCCGAGGGCTCGTTGTGGCACACGTAGCAGAGCAGGTCGACCTCGGCGCTGGGCTCGGTGAACGGGAAGTACGACGGACGGAAGCGCGTCGTCATGGTGTCGCCGTAGATCGCGCGGGCGAAGTGGTCGAGCGTGCCCTTGAGGTGAGCCATCGAGAGACCCTCGTCGATCGCGAGGCCCTCGACCTGGTGGAACACCGGCATGTGCGTGGCGTCGGCCTCGTCGGTGCGGTAGACCCGCCCGGGGCACACGACGTAGATCGGCGGCGTGCGCGTCAGCATCGAGCGGGCCTGCACCGGCGACGTGTGGGTGCGCAGCACCTTGCCGGAGTCCTGGGCCCCCGGCCCGTCTGCCGCGGCGCCGGACGAGGCGACCCAGAACGTGTCCTGCATCGTGCGGGCCGGATGGTCCGGTCCGAGGTTCATCGCATCGAAGTTGAGCCACTCGGCCTCGACCTCCGGCCCCTCGGCGACCTCCCACCCCATCGCGACGAAGACGTCGGCGACGAGCTCCTGGATCGTGGTGATGGGGTGGCGCGCACCCACGACCTCGCGATCGGTCGGCAGGGTCACGTCGACGGTCTCGGCGAGCAGGCGCGCGGCCGACTCGACCGCCTCCAGCTCCTCGGTGCGGGTCGCGAGGGCCTGGGCCACCTCGCCGCGCGCCTGACCGATCCGCTGGCCGGCCTCCTTGCGCGCCTGGGGTGGCAGCGCACCGATCTCGCGGTTGGCCAGCGCCAGGGGCGACCGGTCGCCCGTGTGGTCGATCCGGACCTGCTTGAGCTCGGCCAGGGTCGTGGCCGCGGTCACGGCCTGGAGCGCCTCGCTCGTCACCCGGGCGATCTCGTCAGGGTGGAGCGGCGTGACCTCGACAGGGTCGTAGTCGGAGTTGGGTGCGGACACAGGACCCAAGTCTAGTGGCGCGCTGCGGGTGCCCTCGCGCGGCTCAGTCGCTCAGGGCGTCAGGCTCGTTGACCGGCAGCCAGACGTCGATCCTCGCACCGCCGCCCGGAGCATCGCCGATCGTGACCAGACCGCCGTGCTGGGTCACGATGCCGCCCACGATGTACATGCCGAGGCCGCTGCCCGCACCCGGGCCCGCCTTCCAGAACCGGCTGAACACCCGCTGGCGCAGCTCCTCGGGAATGCCCGGCCCGCGGTCGACGAGTCGGATCCGCACGCCCGGCTCCCCGTCCTGCGGCGCGGACGCGACCTCGACCCGCCGCAGCCCGTGACCGTGGCGCATCGCGTTCTCCACGAGATTCGTCAGGACCTGCACGAGGCGGTCGGCGTCGCCCCAGACCAGGTCGACCTCGGCGAGGTCGGACTCCCACGAGGGTTCGCTCCCCGCGGCCGAGACGCTGCGGAGCACCCGGTCGACGAGCTGGTCCACGCGCACGGGCCCCCGCTTCAGGGTGAGCCGGCCGGAGTCGATGCGGGCCGCGTCGAGCAGCTCGGTGATGAGCCGGGTGAGCCGGTCGGCGTCGGCATCGACCGTCTCCAGCATGAACTGCCGCTGCTCGTCGGTGAACCGGTCCCACTTGCTCAGCAGGGTCGCGGTGAACCCCTTGATACCCGTCAACGGCGAGCGCAGCTCGTGGGCGACCGTGGCGACGAGGTCGGACCGCTCCCGGTCGCGCTGGTTGCGCGCCCGCGCGCTGCGGATGCCGACGACGACCTGACGCACGGTGCCGCCCGGCCGGTCGCGCCGCAGCGAGGCCGTGATCAGGTACTCCGATCCCCGGGGCGAGTACCACGACTGCTCGGAGATCGCGGTACGCGTGTTGAGCCCGTCGTACGGGCGCATGCACTCCATCCACGTGTGGCCGTTGAGGTCGTCGAACGGAAGCGCGTCGGCGAGCGACATGCCGATCATCTCGTCACCCGCGGCCCGGGCCAGCTTGCGGACCCGGTCGTTGACGTAGACGACGCGCTGGTCCGGACCTGCGACGATCAAGCCGTCGGGGAAGTCCGCGAAGTCGTCGTGGCCCACGTCCGGCAATCTAGTGCCTCGCCTGCTCAGCGCCCGCCGAGGCGCCCGAGTGCGAGGGACACGAGGTCAGCGTTGCCCCCGACCTCGGCCCCGTCGGGACCTTCCAGGACGTCCTCCAGGCCGATGCGCGTGGCGACCCCGGCACGCCCGGCGAGGTCGACCATCTCCCAGGCCGAACGCCCCTCACCGTGCAGGAGGACGGGGCGGCCGGTCGGTCGGACCATCGCGAGCATCCGCTCGGCGACCTCGACCTGGTCGCCCACGTCGGGCAGCTCAACGAGCACCAGGTCGGTGGCCTCGACCCACGCGGAATCGAGCCACTCCTCGGCGTCGCGCTCGCTCCACAGACCGATGTTGATCGCGACACCGCGCTCCTGCAGGGCCGCGCAGACCGCTTCGGCCGCGGCCTCGTGCCAGTTGACCGAGGCGTGGTCGGGGAGGACCTCCCACCCGGCCACCGCGGCCGTGGCCCCCGTCGGGCCGCTCCAGGCCCAGGCGCCCGTCGTGACGCCGACCCGGACGTCGACGACCTCGCGCACCGCCGTGACCCAGGCACCCACGTGCTCGGCCGCGACGCTGTCGCGGCCATCGGCAGTGCGCGGGTGCACGTGCAGGTCCGTGGCGCCTGCGGCGACCGCCGCCAGCGCCTCGCGGGCGCACGCCTGCGGAGTCAGGGGCACCGACGGGTGCTCGTCGAGGCCGCGCGACCCGTTCAGGCAGCACTGGATCGCGCTCATCGGGCCGGCTCCGCTGACGAGGGACGCGAGGACGCCGCCGCGGATCGCTGGCGCTGGGTGCTCGCGTACAGGCACACCGCAGCCGCCGTGGCGAGGTTGAGGCTCTCGGCCCGGCCGTAGATCGGGATCGACACCACCGCGTCGGCCAGGGCACGGCGCTCCGGTGGCAGACCCCATGCCTCGTTGCCGAGCAGCCAGGCGGTGGGGACGGCGAGATCGAGGTCCGGGTCGAACAGGTCGAGGTCCCCGCCGCCGTCGGCTGCGAGCACCTGGAGGCCGGCGGCACGCACCGCGCCGAGCGCGGCGGTGACGTCGCGTTCGACCACGACCGGGAGGTGGAAGAGGCTGCCGACCGTGGCCCGCACGACCTTCGGACCCACTGGGTCGACGCAGTCACCGGCCAGCAGGACCGCGTCGGCGCCGACGGCGTCGGCACAGCGGATGACGGCGCCGGCATTGCCGGGATCACGCACGTCGGCGCACACGACGACGAGCCGCGCCCCCGCCAGGTCGACGTCTCCAAGCCGCCCGACGATCGACCGGCACCGGGCGACCATGCCCTGGGGCGCGACGGCGTCGGCGATCTCGGCGACGACCTCCGGTGCGACGACCTGCCAGTCGGGCGAGGCCGCCGCGATCTCGGCGTAGCGCTCGGTGGCCTCCGCCGTGGCGAAGACCTCCAGGACGACGCCGGCGTGGACGGCTTCGCGCACCGCCTGCGGGCCTTCGGCGAGGAACTCCCCCGTCTTGTCCCGGAACGCACGCGTGGCGAGCCGCCGAGCGTGCCTGACCCGTCCGCTGCGGGCGGTCAGGTCATGCTGCTCGGGGCTCGCCACGAGGTGTTGGTGAGCGGTCGCGTCAGGCGACCGCGTCGTCCTTCGGCGCGTTGACGTCGGCCGGCAGGCTGTCCTTGGCCAGCTGCACGAGCGCGCTGAACGCGGCCGGGTCGTTGACGGCGAGGTCAGCGAGGTTCTTGCGGTCGACCTCGAGGTTCGCGGCCTTGAGACCCTGGATGAACCGGTTGTAGGTCAGGCCCTCGGCGCGGGTGGCCGCGTTGATGCGCTGGATCCACAGACGACGGAAGTCGCCCTTGCGCGCCTTGCGGTCGCGGTAGTTGTAGACGAGCGAGTGGGTGACCTGCTCCTTGGCCTTGCGGTACAGGCGCGAACGCTGACCGCGGTAGCCGGAAGCGCGCTCGAGGGTCTCGCGACGCTTCTTCTGTGCGTTGACAGAGCGCTTGACGCGTGCCATCTGGATCTCCTAAAGAAAAACGGGGGTGGTGGGGCGAGCGCTGGTCAGAGACCGAGCATCTTCTTGACGCGCTGGGTGTCGGCCTTGGCCACGTCGGTCGTGCCGGCGAGGCGGCGCGTGCGGGTCGAGGACTTGTACTCCAAGAGGTGGCGGCGGTTGGTCTGCTCGCGACGGAGCTTGCCCTTGCCGGTGATCTTGACGCGCTTCTTCATTCCCGAGTGGGGCTTGAACTTGGGCACTTATGCCTCCATGTCTGGGTCGAGGTTCTCGGAACGACGACGGGGCTTCTTGGGGGTGGCGGTCTCGTGGGCCGCCTCGCGGTGCGCCTTCTCGGCGGCCTCCTCGGCCTCCTTCTGCGCGGTCCGCTCGGCCGTGACCTTGGCCTTCTCGGCCTTGACCTCGGCCTGGGCCTCGGACTTCTTCTTCAGGGGACCGAGCACCATCGTCATGTTGCGGCCGTCCTGGCGCGCATTGCTCTCGATGAAGCCGAGGTCCTCGACGTCGGCGGCGAGCCGCTGGAGCAGGCGGTAGCCCAGCTCCGGTCGGTGCTGCTCACGACCGCGGAACATGATCGTGATCTTGACCTTGTCGCCCGCCTTGAGGAACCGCACGACGTGACCCTTCTTGGTGTCGTAGTCGTGCGCGTCGATCTTGGGGCGGAGCTTCATCTCCTTGATGATGGTGTTCGTCTGGTTGCGCCGTGACTCGCGAGCCTTCTGCGCTGCCTCGTACTTGAACTTGCCGTAGTCCATGAGGCGGCACACGGGCGGACGCGCGGTGGGCGCGACCTCGACGAGGTCGAGGTCGCTCTCGGCGGCCAGTCGCAGGGCATCCTCGATACGAACGATGCCCACCTGCTCCCCGCCGGGTCCGACGAGACGGACCTCGGGAACGCGGATGCGGTCGTTGACGCGCAGCTCGGTGGTGATGGATCCTCCTGGGGGTCGTGGTGAGGGCCCACGAAAAAAAGGCCCCCGTCTGAAACGGAGGCCACCAGGGGACGCGCGACGCCACCGCCGCAGCGGTGCACGACACAGGTCGTGTGCCGGACGAGTCCGGCGGTACCCCAGGACCGTGAGCCCTGCAGGTGGGAGATGGCCTCCACTTCAGTGCACCATCCTAGCAGCGCCCGCGCCTCCCGCAAGAACCGGTCATCTCACCTGGCCGAAACACGCGTGGCGTCGATCCGCAACACGCGCGACGCAGAATCGGTCCATGCCCTGGCGCGTGCGGACCACCCTCGACGACCGACCCGGGATCCTGGCCGAGATCGCCCAGGCCTGCGGTCGGGCCGGGCTGAACATCGTCTCGATGCAGGTGTTCGGCGTCGCCGACCGCGTGACCGACGAGTTCGTGGTCGACGGGCCGCTCGACGAGCTCGCGGTGGCGGGGGTCTTCACCGAGGCCGGCGGCACGGACGTCGCGGTGACCCGCATCGACGACGGTGCCGTCGTCGACGCGCCCACGCGCTACCTCGAGGCGGTGCACCAGGTGCTCGAGGAGGGGCGCGACGTCGAGGACGTGCTCCGCGAGCTGCTGGCGACCGAGCCGCCTGACGTCGCGGACTACGCCGGGCACGACGTGCTCGACCTGGTGCGGCGCGGCGGCACGACGTTGCGCATCAGCCGGGCCGTGCCGTTCACCCCCGCCGAGCGGTCGCGCGCCCAGGCGCTGCTGTCCCTGGTCAGCGACGCCGGTGCCGACCTCCCACTCATCGCACCGTCGACGACCCGACCGATCCCGCTGGTGCGCGAGGCGACGCTCGCCGACATCGACGCGGTCGCCGCGCTCCACAGCCGGTGCAGCGTCGAGACGTTGTACGCCCGCTACCAGACTCCCCTGCGGATGCCGATGACGACGCGGCTCGCGCGTCGACTCGTCGTGCCCGACCAGGGGCTCGCCCTCGTCGCCCAGGCCGGGCTCGACGTCGTGGGCCATGCGGTCCTCGAGCCCGGCGCCGATCCGCAGGCTCCGCGCTGGACGGCTCAGGTGCTCGTCGAGGACGCCTGGCAGCACCGCGGCATCGGCACGATGCTGGTCCGCCAGTGCGCCGGGACGGTGCGCGACCGCGGCGGGGAGGCCGTGACGTTCCTGTCGGCGGGCTCGAACGACGCCCTGCTGCGCTCGGTGGGCAGCGCCGGCTTCGTGGCCCGCGTCGAACGTCACGACGACGTCGTGCACATCTCGGTGCCGCTGCGCCGCTGAGCAGGCGACCTCCTGGATCCGCGTCACGTCATCAGACGGCGGTCGGTCGGATCGGAAGAACGGCCACGGACCCGGCGGCGGGGTGGACTGAATCTGAGGGGTTGCGGGCGTCCCGGCACCCTCAGCCCCTCAGACCTTCGTACGGCAGGACGCAGACTGAGGGATCACAGTCGCCACAGCGACCACAAACCCTCGGATTCCGTCCGCCCGGCACCGCGCGGGAGCTCAGTCGCCCGGGCGGACCCAGGCCGTGCCGGTGGCGGTGCGGGCGAGCGTGTCGCCGGCCGCGAGGTGACCGAGGTCGTCGGTCTCGACGACCTGCCAGTGCGGCTGACCGAGGTCCAGGACGATCGCCGAGGCCGACTCCGCCAGCGCCGACTGCGCCGCGGCCTGGCCGTGCACCGGCACCGGCCGCGCCTGGGGGTTCCACGCCTCGAGCGCGGCGACGCTCGTGAACGCCAGGAGCGCCTGCCGGCCGTCAGCGCCGGTCATCAGGACAGCGGCCATGTCGGCGTTCTTGTCGCCTCCGTTCGCCGCCCGCTCCCCCAGCACCGCGACGATCGGCACGAACACGCGCGCCTCACCGAGCACGGCGAGGACGCCGTCGCGATCCCCCAGGACCGGCGCCAGCGCAGGATCGACCTGGCCGTCGTCGCCCGGGAAGGCCGGCTCGGCCAGGCTCCGCTCGTGCTGCGGCGGCTCGGTCGTCATGCGGCCCAGGCCCGCAGCTGACGCACGACGTCGCGCCCGTCGCCGTCGGTGCGCTGGAGCGCGAACAGCATGACGCGTTCGTCGTCGGTCGTGACGAGCGTGGCCCACGGGGCGCCGGACTTCATCGAGATGCCCTCGACCTGGTCCCAGGTGAACCGGTGGCGCCGGTAGCCGTTGAGGATCTCGATCGCCGAGGCGTCGGCCCGCACGTAGCTGCGCCCCACCCCGTGCAGCAGCGCGAGGACCGCGACGAGCAGCAGGATCATCGTGACCCGCTCGGTGTTCGAGAAGTACACGTAGTCGGGCAGCGCGCGGGCGATCGCCACGATGCTGACGATCATCAGCACCATGACGCCGTAGGCGACGATGCGGGGGCCCTGGGGTCGGATCGTCATGTCAGATCCTGCAGGCCAGGATGTCGGTCACGAGGATCCCGCGCGCCTCGAGGGCGTACAGGTCGTCCATGATCCGCTGGGCCCGGTCGCGCGGCACCATCGAGCGGACCGCGCACCACCCCTCGCGGTGCAGGGGCGAGACCGTGGGCGACTCGATGCCGGGGGTGAGCCGCACGGCCGCCTCGACCTGCTCGGCCCGGATGTCGTAGTCCATCATGACGTAGCTGCGCGCGACCAGGACGCTGTCGAGACGGCGCTTGAAGACGTCGAAGCCGGCCGGCTCCTCGGCGCCAGCGCGACGGGCCAGGACCGCCTCGGACGTCAGGATCGGGTCGCCGAAGACCTGAAGACCGGCCTGACGCAGGGTCGTGCCGGTCTCGACGACGTCGGCGATCGCGTCGGCCACGCCGAGACGGATCGAGGACTCGACGGCACCGTCGAGCCGCACGACGGACGCCTCGATGCCGCGCTCGGCCAGGTGCGCCTGCACGATGCCGCGGTAGGACGTCGCGATCCGGCGACCGGCGAGCTCCTCGACCGAGGAGATCCCCCCCTCGGGGGCGGCGAACCGGAATGTGGAGCCGGCGAAGCCGAGCGCCATGACCTCGTCGGCCTGGGCCCCGGAGTCGAGCAGCAGGTCGCGGCCCGTCACCCCGACGTCGAGCGTGCCCTCGCCGACGTAGATCGCGATGTCACGGGGACGCAGGTAGAAGAACTCGACGTCGTTGTCGGCATCGACGCACACGAGGTCCTTGGTGTTGCGGCGCTGCCGGTAGCCCGCCTCGGCGAGCATGAGGGCAGCGGCCTCGGCGAGCGATCCCTTGTTGGGGACGGCGACCTTCAGCATGGGTGAACTCTTTTCGGTGGGAGCGCGCACGGGTGCAGGAGGGGGGCTGCCCCTCACAGATGCGCGTACACGTCGTCCAGCGAGATGCCCTTGGCGATCATCATGACCTGCGCGTGGTAGAGCAGCTGGCTGATCTCCTCGGCGGCCCGGGCGGCGTCCTCGTGCTCGGCTGCCATCCACGACTCGGCGGCCTCCTCGACGAGCTTCTTGCCGATCGTGTGCACACCGGCATCGAGCTCGGCGACGGTGCGCGAGCCCTCGGGTCGGGTCGCGGCCTTGTCACTCAGCTCGGCGAACAGCGCGTCGAAGGTCTTCATGGCGTCCTCAGTCTAGGGGGCGGCCGACCCGAGCACGCGCAGCACCTGCCACGCTCCCAGCGCGGCCTCGGCGGCCTCGCGGCCCTTGTCCTCGCGACTGCCGGGCAGACCGGCGCGATCGAGCGCCTGCTGGTCGTCGTCGCACGTGAGCAGACCGAAGCCGATCGGCACACCGGTGTCGAGCGCGACCCGGGTCAGGCCGTCGGTCGCGGCCGTCGAGACGAACTCGAAGTGAGGCGTGCCGCCGCGGATGATGACGCCCAGGGCCACGACCGCGTCGAATCCCGCGACCGCGGCCCCCTGGCACACGAGCGGCAGCTCGAAGGAGCCGGGCACGCGGATCAGCTCGATCTCGGAGACGCCGGACTCGGCGAGCGCGACCTGGGCTCCCGCGATCAGGCCGTCCATGACCTCGGTGTGCCACAGCGACGCGACGATCGCGACGCGGGCGCCGCTGCCGTCGACCGCCAGCTCGGGTGCTCCGTGCCCGCTCATCGCTGGGCCTCCTCGGTCGGGGCGACGGGGAGCGGCAGGTCGTGACCCATGCGCTCCGCCTTGGTCGTGAGGTAGCGCAGATTGTGCTCGGTCGGGGCGATGTGCACCGGGATGCGCTCGGAGACCGTGACGCCGTAGCGCTCCAGCGCCGCCGACTTCTCCGGGTTGTTCGTGAGCAGGCGCACCGACTCGATGCCGAGGTCACGCAGGATCTGCGCGGCGGCGGCGTAGTCCCGCTCGTCCTCACCGAAGCCGAGCTCGAGGTTGGCGTCGACCGTGTCGCGGCCTCGCTCCTGCAGCTCGTAGGCCTGCAGCTTGTGGAGCAGGCCGATGCCCCGACCCTCGTGCCCGCGCAGGTAGACCACGACGCCCGCACCCTCGTCGGTCAGGGCCGCGAACGAGGCCTGGAGCTGGGGACCGCAGTCGCAGCGCTGGGACCCGAACACGTCGCCCGTCAGGCACTCGCTGTGGACCCGCACGAGCACGTCTCGGTGCGGACCGCCCCGCGTCAGGTCACCGTGGATCAGCGCAATGTGCTCCGCGGCGTCGATGCGATCGCGGTACCCGAGGGCGGTGAACGTGCCGAACTCGGTCGGCAGGTTGGCCGTCGCGAGCCGTTCGACCTGCTGCTCGTGGCGGCGCAGGTGGATCTGCAGGTCCTCGATCGAGACCAGCGCGAGACCGTGCTCGTCGGCAAACGCCCGCAGCTCCGGCAGACGCTTGAGCGTGCCGTCGTCGTTCATGACCTCCCCGATGACGCCGGCCGGCGTCAGACCGGCGAGGCGCGACAGGTCGACCGCAGCCTCGGTGTGCCCCGGACGCTCCAGCACGCCGCCCGCCTTGGCGCGCAGCGGCACGATGTGGCCGGGCTGGGTGATCTCGAACGGCTCGGTCGCCGAGTCGGCCAGCACGCGGCACGTGCGGGCCCGGTCGGAGGCCGAGATGCCGGTCGTGACGCCGTCGCGGGCGTCGATCGAGACCGTGTAGGCCGTGCGGAGGCGATCGCGGTTGTGCGGCGTCATGAGCGGGATCGCGAGCCGGTCGAGGATCTCGCCCGTGATGGGAGCGCAGACCAGGCCGCTGGAGTAGCGCACCAGGAAGGCCATGAGCTCCGGCGTCGCCTTGCTCGCGGCGAAGATGATGTCGCCCTCGTTCTCGCGGTTCTCGTCGTCGACGACCACGACGGCCCGGCCCTGCCGGATGTCGTCGATCGCCCGCTCGATCGGGTCCAGCACGACGCGCTCGGTCGTGGTCTGACTCATGACTGCCGTCCTTCACTTCGGTGCGCGAGCATCCGCTCGACGTACTTGGCCAGCACGTCGACCTCGAGGTTGACGAGGTCGCCGGGCTGGAGGGCGCCGAGCGTGGTGTCGGCGAGGGTCGTGGGGATCAAGGACACCGAGAACCACGTGGTGTCCGGTGCGTGGCCGTCGACGATCTCGACGACGGTCAAGGACACGCCCTGGACCGTGATCGAGCCCTTCTCGACGAGGTAGCGCGCCAGGGCGTCCGGCACGGAGAAGCGCAGGATCTCCCACACGGGTTCGGTGCCGGGCTCGCTGGGGGTCCGGTCGAGCAGCCGGCCCGTGCCGTCGACGTGGCCCTGCACGAGGTGGCCGCCCAGGCGGTCACCGGCGGCCATCGCGCGCTCCAGGTTGACGGTCGACCCGACCGCGAGCGTCCCGAGCGACGTGCGCGCCAGCGACTCGGCCATGACGTCGGCCGAGAACGTGTCGGCCGTGGGGTCGACGACGGTCAGGCAGCAGCCGTTGACGGCGATCGAGTCGCCGTGGCCGGCGTCGCTCGTGACGACGGCGTCGCGCACGGTGAGTCGCACCGCGTCACCCTGCTGCTCGATCGCGGTGACGGTGCCGATCGACTCGACAAGTCCGGTGAACATCAGACGTAGGTCTCCCTCGGTGCCTGGCCCGGCGTGCCCACGATGCGGATGTCCGGGCCGATCATCCGCAGGTCGTCGATCTGGAGGGGCCGCAGGTCGGCCAGGGTGGCCGCCTCGCCCTCGAGCGCCGCGCGTCCGGACCCGAGCATCGACGGCGCGATGTAGCCGATCACGCGGTCGATCAGCCCCGCCTTCCAGAAGGCGCCCGCAAGGCGCGGTCCGCCCTCGAGCCAGACGTGCTTGACGTGCTTCTCAGTGAGCCGCGCGAGGACCTCCTCGGGCTCGCGCGAGGGCACCAGGAGTGTCGGCGCGACGCGGTCGAAGACGCGGTAGTAGGTCGGGATCGTCGACTCCCCCACGACGACCCGCAGCGGCTGCAGCTCGAAGGGCAGGGGAAGGTCGTCGGCGTCGCGCACCGTGAGGCGCGGGTCGTCGGCCAGCACGGCGCCGGTGCCCGCCACGATCGCGTCGCACTCGGACCGGAAGCGCTGCACGTCCCGTCGTGCCTCGGGCCCCGTGATCCACTTGCTCGAGCCGTCGGGCGCCGCGCTGAGGCCGTCCAGGGTCGCCGCGTACTTCCAGGTCACGAAGGGCCGGCCATGAGTCACGGCGAACCGCCAGGCGCGGTTGCGGGGCTCGGCCTCCTCGGCCAGGACGCCGGTCTCGACCTCGAGGCCGGCGGCTCGCAGGACGGCGGCGCCGCCCCCGGCCTCCGGGTGCGGATCGGTCTCGGCGATCACGACGCGCGCGACGCCGGCCTGGATCAGCGCCTCGGTGCACGGCCCCGTGGCACCCACGTGCCGGCAGGGCTCGAGCGTCACGACCGCCGTGCCCCCTCGCGCCCGGTCGCCCGCGGCCGCAAGGGCCTCGACCTCCGCGTGGGCGCCCTGGCGCACCGTGGCCCCGACGCCGACCTGCGCGCCGTTCGCGTCGAGCACGACGCAGCCGACGGTCGGGTTCGGCAGACAGCTGCCGCGCTCGCGGGCCGCGTCGATCGCGCGGCGCATGGCTGTCTCGATCCGGGCCTGCAGCTCGATCTCGCTCGCCATGGGTACCTCCGGTCGGGCCCACGACCCGGAGCGAGGAAGGCGTGGGGCCGAGCCGTCCCGCGCGGGACCGCTCGTCGTCCGACCGCGACCGGTGGGCGACGACCCACGACTCTTCCCTTCCGGACTTTCACCGTCGGTCCCGGAGTTCCACCAGGTCAACCGTGTCCAGGTGGACACGGGTCGCGGACTGTCACCGCCGGCTCGGAATTGCACCGACCCCAGAGTCTGTGAGCGATTTCTCGTTCAGGACCGATAGTACGCGGACGCGAATCGGCCTGACGCACGACCCACGCCTGGGCGCTCGCCGTCAGTGTGCGCAGGCCGCCACGGCGGACGCGCGCAGCGACTCGACCATCTGCTCGGGATCCTCGGCCCCGAACACCGCCGAGCCCGCCACGAAGACGTCGGCGCCCGCCTCGGCGCACCGCTCGATCGTGTCGAGCGAGACCCCACCGTCGACCTGGAGCCACACGTCGCCGCCGCTGGCCGCGATGAGCTCGCGCGCCCGCCGGATCTTGGGCAGGCACAGGTCGAGGAACTTCTGGCCCCCGAATCCGGGCTCGACCGTCATGACCAGCACCATGTCGAGCTCGGGCAGGAGCTCGGCGTACGGCTCGATCGGCGTGGCCGGCTTGAGCGCCATCGAGGCGCGAGCGCCCTGCGCCCGGATCTCCCGCGCCAGACGTACCGGCGCCGCGGCTGCCTCGACGTGGAAGGTGATGCTGCCGGCCCCCGCCTCGGCGTAGGCCGGCGCCCAGCGATCGGGGTCGGCGATCATCAGGTGCGCGTCGATCGGCTGCGGCGCGGCCTTGCCGAGCGCCTCGATCACGGGAAGGCCGAGCGTCAGGTTCGGGACGAAGTGGTTGTCCATGACGTCCATGTGCAACCAGTCGGCGTTGGGGATGCGGGCCGCCTCGTCGGCGAGGTGCGCGAAGTCGGCGTTGAGCAGGCTCGGCGTGATCTGGATGCCCATGGCGGGCAGCCTAGCGGCGGCCGGACCAGGCTCCTGACGTGGTCACCGCTTGCGCAGCAGGGCGACGAACATCGCGTCGGTGCCGTCGCGGTGGGGCCACCACCGCTCGACCCGCTCCAGGACGGCCACGCCCCGACCGACCGACTCGATGACCTCGAGCGTCTCCGCCGGCGACGGGGAGCACGTCGCGTACGCCACGACCCCGCCAGGACGCACCAGCTCGACGCCGCGGCGCAGCAGGGCCTGCTGCAGCGGGGCGAGGGAGGCCAGGTCCTGTGGTGTCCGGCGCCAGCGCGCCTCGGGTCGACGCCGCAGTGCGCCGAGCCCCGTGCACGGCGCGTCGATCAGGATCCGGTCGAACGACTCGGGCTCCCAGGGCCCCTCGCGGCCGTCGTGACACGTGACCTCGACCTCAGGCAGGGCCCGCATCGCCTGACGCACGAGCTCGGCGCGGTGCGGCTGGACCTCGTTGGCCACGAGCCGGGCGCCTCGCTCGACCGCGAGGGCACCGAGCAGCGCGGCCTTGCCGCCCGGGCCTGCGCACAGGTCGAGCCAACGGTCGCGGGGAGGCTCGAGGGGCAGATCGACCAGCGCCTTGACGACGAGCTGCGAGCCCTCGTCCTGGACCGCGGCACGCCCCTCCCGCACCGCGGCGACGGCACCAGGGTCGCCGCCGTCGAGGACCACGGCCCACGGCGACAGCAGGCCCGGGGTGCCCGGGAGCTCGGCGACGGTCGCGAGCCGCGGCCGGGCCACCAGGGTCACCTTCGGCGCGACGTTGTCGGCCGCGAGGAGCTCCTCGAGCTCGTGCGAGGCATCGACGGCCAACAGGGATCGACGCAGCTCGCCCACGACCCACGCCGGGTGGGAGTAGCGGACGGCCAGGGCCTCGTCGCCCGTGAGCTCGGCCGTGACCAGGTCGATCCAGGCGGTGAGATCGCGCTCGGCGACCCGGCGCAGGATCGCGTTGACGAATCCCGCCGGCTTGTGGCCCATGACGCGCTTGACCAGCGCCACCGACGTCGACACGGCGGCGTGGTCGGGCACCCGCATCGCGAGCAGCTGGTGGCACCCCAGACGTAGGACGTCCCGCACGGCCGGGTCCAGGTCACGCTGGGCGAGGTGGCCGACGATCGCGTCGTACGTGCCCTGCCAGCGGATCGTGCCATGGGTCAGCTCGGTCGCGAAGGCGGCGTCACGCGTGTCGAGGTTCTGCTCGCCCATCAGGCGCGGCAGGAGCAGGTTGACGTAGGCGTCGTCCTCGCGCACCGCCGCGAGCACCGTGTACGCGACCCCGCGCGCGGCATCGCTCATACCGGCACCGCCTCTGAAAGGAACACGCTCGGCGGCACCGGCATGTTCACTCGCTGGGGGCACCGCCCTGCACGGAGCGCAGCGAAGTGCTTGGAGGAGCGCTCGCTCATGAGAAGAACTCCGGCGCACCCGTGAGTCCCCGGCCCCAGTCGGCGGCCGCCATGGGCTTCTTGCCGTGCGGCACCACGGTGCCCAGCACCACGTCGGTCGTGGCGGTGCCGACCCGGACCTCGCGCTTGCCGAACGCGACCTGCCCGGGCGCCAGGGACGACTCCTCGGCGATCGCGAGCGGCTCGATCTTGACGCGCAGGTCGCCGAGCTGGGTCCACGCACCCGGCGCGGGCGTGCAGCCTCGCACGTGCCGGTCGATCGCGAACGCCGGTCGGTTCCAGGCGATGCGGGCGTCCTCGGTCGTGAGCTTCGGGGCGAGGCTCACGAGCTCCTCGTCCTGGCGCTGCACGCCGATGTCGCCGTCCTCGATGTGGTCGAGCGCGTCGACGAGCAGCCGGGCCCCTTCGTCGGCGAGCCGTGCCAGGAGCGTGCCCGCGGTGTCGTCGGGCCTGATGAGCTCGGTGATGACGCCGAGCACCGGCCCTTCGTCGAGGCCTTCGGTGAGGCTGAAGACGCTGGCACCCGTGACCTCGTCGCCGGCCATGATCGAGCGCTGGACCGGCGCGGCTCCGCGCCAGGCCGGGAGCACCGAGAAGTGCAGGTTGACCCACCCGAGCTCGGGGACGTCCAGGGCCTCACGACGGATCAGCGCGCCGTACGCGACGATCGGACAGCAGTCGGGGCCGATCTCACGCAGTCGGGTCAGGAACTCCGGCTCCGAGGGGCTCGCCGGCTTGAGCACCTCGATACCGTGCTCGGCCGCGAGCTGGGCCACCGGCGAGGCGACGAGCGTGCGACCACGGCCGGCACGGGCGTCCGGACGGGTCACGACGGCGGCGACCTCGTGCCGGCTCGCGATCAGCGCACGCAGCGACGGCAGGGCGGTCTCGGGGGTACCGGCGAAGACGATTCTCATCGCGGCCGAGTCTAGGGACTCCCCCGGAGACACCCCACGTCGCTACGCTGACGACCGTCCGACGAAGGAGAGTCATGAGCTTCCAGGCCTACATCGACGCGATCGAGACCACGACCGGTCGGATCCCGCAGGAGCTCGTCGACGAGGCGCACGCCCGCGGATACGGTCCGGACACGAAGGCGGGCGAGATCGTCGCGTGGCTCGCCGACGAGTACTCGCTCGGTCGCGGTCACGCGATGGCGCTGGTGCACGTCGTGAAGAACGGCCCACAGATCTCCGACCAGCACGTGGGCAGCTCCGGCACGCACCGCGACGAGTCGAACGTGCTCCGTCTCGACGGTGTCGCGCAGCGCTGACGTCAGAAGGTCGGCGGGTCGACCTGCACCCGGACGGACGTCTGTTTGGCGGCACTGCGCTCGGCGGCGACCTCCCGGAGCGCTGCCGACAGTGCGGCGCCCTCGGCCCGCGGTGTGCGGAGCACCAGCCGCTCGATCTCCGGCGTACGAGGATCGGCCGGTACGGGCCCCAGCACCTCCGTGTGCGGGGTCCAGGGCCGACCTGCCAGGGTCGCCAGGACCTCCGGAGCGGCGTCGAGCGTGGCCAGGCGGCCGAACGGGGGCAGGTGGGTCTCGCGGCGCTGCGCCAGCTCCCGCCGGGCGAGACCGACCGGATCGGCCCGCACCAGCGCTTGCAGGCTGGCGGGTTCGCCGACCGCGATCGATCGGCCCCCGGGCGCTGCGAGGGCGAGAGCGTTGAACCAGCGTCGGTGCGCCTCCTCGACGACGCGGACGTCGTCGCGACCGAGCGCGAGCCAGGTGTCCATCAGCACGACGACGGCGTAGCCGCCCGCGACGCGCGGCTCGGCCCCGGGCGTGGCGAGCACGATGCGTCGACCCGGCTCGATCTCGCCCAGCACGGAATCTCCGCCCGACGTGACGACCTCGTGCTCGGGGAAGGCCCGCGCATACTCCTCGGCCGTGCGCAGCTGGCCCACGACGGGAGCCCGCAGACCGGCTGCACCGCAGTGCGGGCACGACCAGTCCGGGGCGGGCGTGGCGCACCACCGGCACACCAGCGTGGCCTTCGACGAGAGCTGCACCAGGGGCCCGGCGCACGACGCACACCGGGCCGGCTCACGGCAGCTCTGGCACGACAGGGCGGCCCGGTAGCCGCGCCGGGGCACCTGCACGAGCACGGCACCCTCGGCCTCGCGCACCGCCCGAAAGACCTCGGTCGGGAGCCGAGCCGGCGCCGAGCCGTGCGTCGACCCGTCGGTGACGGCGGGGCGCGCCCAGGCGGCCCGTCGCACGGCGTCGTCGACCGCCAGCTCCGCGCACCAGCCGGAGTCGACGAGCGCCTGCGCCTCGGCGCTGCGGGCGTGACCGGTCAGCAGCACGCCGGCGTCGCGCTCCAGCGCCCGGGTGAGCAGGACCTCGCGGGCATGCGGGTAGGGCGCCCGGGGCTCGGCGAAGAGGTCGTCGCCGTCGTCCCACATCGCGACGAGCCCGAGGTCGTCGACCGGGGCCCAGGCCGCGGCCCGCGTGCCGAGCACCACCCGGACGTCGCCACGGCGGGCCGCGAGGAACGCGCGGTAGCGGGCCGCGGGGCCCTGCCCGGCCGAGAGGACGACGTGCCGCCGGTGACCGAGGACGCCGGC
Organism: Aeromicrobium sp.; assembly: GCF_023146395.1. Classification (GTDB taxonomy): domain Bacteria; phylum Actinomycetota; class Actinomycetes; order Propionibacteriales; family Nocardioidaceae; genus Aeromicrobium. The sequence continues at coordinate 39,043 of NZ_JAGLCD010000013.1, forward strand.
GAACACGGCGTCCCAGCGGTCCAGGTCGGCGACGTCCGGGACGCAGACGACGGCGCCGCGGCCGGCGTGCAGGGTGGCGAGCACGGCGTGGGCGACGAGCTCGGCCGGGTCCTCGGTGGGCAGGACCGCGCGCACACCGCGGGCCGGGCGCCCGTCGCGCAGCGCGCCGAGGTAGGCCGCGCCGCTCGCGACCGACGGCCACGGGTCGGGATCGAGGGCGGGAAGCGGGTCGGCGGGGGCCTCGGGCCGCTCACGCACCTCCGTGCGAGCGTGCCGCGGCGGGATCGCCAGGCGCAGGACGTCCCCCGTGGTGCCGGCCCACCGGTCGACGACGGCTGCGGCCAGCCGGACGACCTCGGGCGCCAGCACCGGCTCGGGCGACACGACCTTGTTCAGGGGGGCGAGCGTGCCCTCGTGCTCGCTCGCGGCGACGCGGTCGAGCAGGAAGCCGTCGGTCTGGCGACCGGCGAACCGGACCTTGACCCGGCAGCCGGGCACGGCGGACTCGTGCAGCGCGGCCGGCACCAGGTAGTCGAAGGGACGGTCGAGGTGGGCCAGTCCCGTGTCGACCAGGACCCGGGCGACCGGCAGCCGCGGCGCGGGCTCCGGCGACGGACGGCGCGTGGCGGCAGGCGGCGTGGCGGCGGGCCTCGTGGCGACCTGGCGGGACGCCCCGGCGGCCACCCCGAGATCCAGCTGCCCGTCCTGCGTCACCCGGCAGTTCTACCAGCCGCGACCGACGGGCCGCCGTGGCTGGCGGTGGATCCTCCACCGAATGAGGCCTAGAAGGTGGCACAGTCACCGCCCGACGGCGGGAGCAGGACCACGACGGCCCCCGTCCCGGGAGGGACGGGGGCCGTTCGCGGTGGTGCGACCTGCGGGAGGTCAGACGCCGGCGGCCTTGCGCAGCGCGTCGGCGCGGTCGGTGTTCTCCCACGGCAGGCCCGGACGACCGAAGTGGCCGTAGGCGGCGGTCTGCGCGTAGATCGGGCGGAGCAGGTCCAGGTCACGGACGATCGCGCCGGGACGCAGGTCGAAGACCTCGAGCACCGCGTCGCGGATCGTGTCGACCGGGACCGTCTCGGTGCCGTAGGTGTCGACGTAGAAGCCGACCGGCTTCGAGACGCCGATCGCGTACGCGACCTGCACCTCCGCCTTGGTGGCCAGACCCGACGCGACGATGTTCTTGGCGACCCAGCGCATCGCGTAGGCGGCCGAGCGGTCGACCTTCGACGGGTCCTTGCCCGAGAAGGCGCCGCCGCCGTGCCGGGCGTAGCCGCCGTAGGTGTCGACGATGATCTTGCGGCCGGTCAGGCCGGCGTCGCCCATGGGGCCGCCGATCACGAACTTGCCCGTGGGGTTGATGTGCAAGCGGTAGTCCGAGGAGTCGATGTCGTACTGCGCGAGCACGGCGTCGATCACGTGCTTCTTGATGTCGTTCGGGAGCTGATTCTCCAGGTCGACGCCGTCCTCGTGCTGGGTCGACAGCACGATGGCCTCGACGCGGACCGGCTTGTCGTCGTCGTCGTACTCGATCGTGACCTGGGTCTTGCCGTCGGGACGCAGGTACGGCAGCGTGCCGTCCTTGCGGACCGCGGTGAGCTGCTCGGCGAGACGGTGCGCGATCGTGATCGGCAGCGGCATGAGCTCGGGGGTCTCGTCGACCGCGAAGCCGAACATCAGGCCCTGGTCGCCGGCGCCCTGGAGGTCGAGCGGGTCGGTGGCCCCACCGACGCGCGCCTCCTCGGCGGTGTCGACGCCCTGGGCGATGTCGGGCGACTGGGCGTCGAGCGTGACCTGCACGGCGCAGGACTCGCCGTCGAAGCCCTTCGTGGACGAGTCGTAGCCGATCTCGAGCACGCGGTCACGCGCGATGCGCGCGATGTCGGCGTAGGCCTCGGTCGTGACCTCGCCGCCCACGAGCACCATGCCGGTGGTCACGAACGTCTCGGCGGCGACACGGCTCTTCGGGTCCTGCGCGAGCAGGGCGTCGAGGATGCTGTCGCTGATCTGGTCGGCGATCTTGTCCGGGTGACCCTCGGTCACGGACTCGGACGTGAAAAGTCGGCTCACAATGCTCCTGGTCGGGGTTGAGGCACAGCTCGGTACGGGGCTGGGACGCGGTCGTGCAGCGCCCGAGGCACGGCACAGTCTAGACAACGTCTCAGCAGGTGTCGGGTTATCCCACGGGGCGGGACACGTGGAAGATCACCCGAGCAGCGTCGCGACGTGACGCCAGATCTCGTGGGCGAGCGCGGACTTGTGGCCGAACGGGACCTCGTGCGTTTCGCCGCCCGCCGAGAGGATGACGGCCTCGCTGTCGTGACGGCCGAAGACCTTGCCGTCGCTCACGTCGTTGACCACGAGCAGCTCGCACCCCTTGCGGGCGAGCTTGGCCCGGGCGTGCTCGAGCACCGTGCCCTGGGCGTCGCCGGTCTCGGCGGCGAATCCGACGACGACCGGCACCGCGGACGATGCGTCGCGCTGACGGACGACCTCGACCAGGATGTCGGGATTCAGCGCAAGCTCGATCGTGGGCGCCTGACCGTCGGCGCGCTTCTTAATCTTGGCGTCGGCGAAGGACACCGGTCGGAAGTCGGCCGGCGCAGCGGCCATCACGACGGCGTCGGCGCGCTCCGCGTGCGCGAGCGTGGCCTGCCGCAGGTCCTCGGTCGAGACGACCTCCACGACCTGGGCGCCCGCGGGCGCGGGGAGCGAGACGTTGGCCGCGACGAGGGTCACGCTCGCACCGCGGGCGATGGCCGCCTCGGCCAGGGCGATGCCCTGGAGCCCGGAGGAACGGTTGCCGAGGTAGCGCACGGGGTCGAGGTACTCCCGCGTGCCGCCGGCGGTCACGACGACCTGGCGGCCCGCGAGGTCGCGCGGGTGCCCGGCGAGCAGCGCGAACGCGGCCGCAGCGATCTGCTCCGGCTCGGGAAGACGCCCGGCGCCGGAGTCCGAGCCGGTCAGGCGCCCCACCGCCGGATCCAGGACGCTGACGCCGCGATCGCGCAGGGTCGCGACATTGGCCCGGGTCGCGGCGTGCTCCCACATCTCGGTGTGCATCGCCGGGGCCATCAGCACGGGGCACCGTGCGGTCAGGAGCGTGTTGGTGAGCAGGTCCTCGGCCATGCCGGCCGCGGCGCGCGCGAGCGTGTTGGCGGTGGCCGGCGCGACGACGACGAGGTCGGCGTTCTGCCCGAGCCGCACGTGCGGGACCTCGTGGACGTGCTCGAACACGCCGGTCTGCACGGGGCGACCCGACAGGGCCTCCCACGTCGCGCGCCCGACGAACTCCAGGGCCGCCTCGGTCGGCACGACCGTGACGCCGTGCCCGGACTCGGTGAACAGCCGCACCAGGAGCGCCGCCTTGTACGCCGCGACTCCTCCGCTGACACCGAGGACGATCTCGCTCATCGGCTCACTCGCCGGCGCTCGCTCATGGCGGCGGGACCGAGTGGGGGGTCAGGCCTGCTCGGCGGCCGGGGCCGCGGGCACCTCGGCGTTCGGGTCGATGTCCTCGACCGTCAGCAGGCCGGCGTTGATCTCGCGCATCGCGATCGAGAGCGGCTTCTCCTGCACGTGGGTGTCGACGAGCGGGCCCACGTACTCCAGCAGCCCCTCGCCGAGCTGGGCGTAGTACGCGTTGATCTGACGGGCGCGCTTGGAGCTGTACAGGACGAGCTTGTACTTGGAGTCGGCCTTCTCGAGCAGGTCGTCGATCGGCGGGTTGGTGATGCCATGGGCGACGGAACGCGTGGTGGACACAGGGGACCTCACAGTGGTCGGAAGATTCGGGCGCAGGGGCACCTGCGGCGCGGGATCAACCCGCAGCGGGGGCCGATCGCAACAACTCTACCAACTCTTCGCACGCCGACTCGACATCGGTGTTGACGATCGTGACGTCGAACTCCCCCTCGGCGGCCAGCTCCTCGCGTGCGGTCTCGAGACGCCGGGTGCGTTCCTCGGGCGTCTCGGTGCCTCGGCCGACCAGTCGGCGCTCGAGCTCTTCGAAGGACGGCGGGGCCAGGAACACCAGGAGCGCCTCGGGCATGGCAGCGCGGACCTGACGGGCCCCCTGCAGGTCGATCTCGAGCAGCGCCGGACCGCCGGTGCGCAGCTGGGCCTCGACCGCCGCGCGCGGCGTGCCGTAGCGGGCCGCGCGGTGCACGACCGCCCACTCCAGGAGCCCACCGGTCTCGACCAGCCGGTCGAACTCGGCGTCGCTCAGGAAGTGGTAGTGCTCGCCGTCGACCTCGCCCGGGCGCGGCGGGCGGGTCGTGGCCGAGACCGAGACCCAGATGTCGGGATGGTCGCGCCGCACGCAGGACGTCACGGTGCCCTTGCCGACCGCGGTGGGGCCTGCGAGCACGACGAGACGGGAGGAGCCGGTGGGACCGGCCTCAGTCACGGTGCCCGAACTCTCGCAGGAGTGCCTGGATCTGATTGGCGCCCAGACCCCGGAGCCGGCGGCTGTCGGCGATGCCGATGCGTCGCATGATCTCCTGCGCCTTGACCTTGCCGACGCCGGGCATCGACTGCAGCAGGTCGATGACCCGGAGCTTGGCCACGACCTCGTTGGCCCGGGACTCGGCGATGACGTCGGCGATCGAGGCACCCGACGTCTTGAGTCGGTGCTTGATCTCGGCGCGCAGCTGGCGAGCCGCAGCTGCCTTCTCGAGCGCAGCCTGTCGCTGCTCGGCCGTCAACTTCGGGAGCGCCACGGTCTCGCCTCTCTGCTTGCCTCGCTGGTGGCGACGAGCCTACTGGCCCTGCTCGCCGGGTGTCTTCAGGGTGAGGTCGCACGAGTCCTGGACGGAGTCGGCGATCGCGCGGCGGTGGGTCGCGGTGTCGTTGAACTCCTGGTAGGCGCTGCGCAGCACCGCCGTGTCGTCCTCGGACAGATCGACGACGTCACCGTGGGTCAGCTCCTCGATCGGGACCTCGGCCACGGCCTCGGCCGCGAGCAGCTGCTCGACCGCGTCGGCCACGGCCGTGTAGTCGTCGCGCACGTCCGACGGCGCCTCCTTCTCGATCGCGCGCAGCGCCTCGCCGAGGGCGGTGAACGACGCCGTCGTGAGCGTGGCGTCGTCGATCGCGGTGCGATGCTGCTCGACCGCGGCGCAGTACGAGCTCGTGCCGCACGCCGACAGCAGGGTCGTGGCGACGAGCGCGCTCAGGCAGACGGCGGCAGGACGGCGCATGCGGGACGCTCCTCCGGTCGGGATCGGACGGTCACGGCCTCATGAGGATACGAGCTGGTCGTTGACCTGCTGGGCCGACGCGCGGAGCGCGGCCGGATCGGGCCCGGCACGCAGGACGCCGCGCGACGACGACGGGACGACCTGGCCCCACACGTCGCCGAACAGGCGCTTCAGGTCCTCCACCGTGCCGCCCTGGGCACCCAGGCCGGGCACGAGCAGCGGACCGTGGATCGCCAGGTCCTCGGCCGTGTCGCCGATCGTGGCACCGACCACGGCCCCGAAGGACCCCAGCGCACCCGCCCCGGATCCGGTGCTGGACAGCTCGCCGGAGTTGAGCTCGGCGAGCTGCTGGAGCACCGAGCCGGCCACGGTACGCCCGTCCGCGCCGACGGCGTGCTGGAACTGGGGCCCCTCCGGGTTCGAGGTCAGGGCGAGCACGAAGACGCCCGCGTCGTTGCGCTCGGCCTCGGTGAAGAAGGGCGCGAGCGATCCGAAGCCGAGGAACGGGCTCACCGTGACGGCGTCGGCCGCCATTGGCGCGTCGTCGTCGAGGTAGGCCTCGGCATAGGCCTGGGCCGTCGAGCCGATGTCCCCGCGCTTGACGTCGAGCACCGTGAGCGTGCCGGTGTGGCGGAACTGCTGCAGCAGCCACTCCAGCACCGCGACGCCCCGGGAGCCGAACCGTTCGAAGAACGCCGACTGAGGCTTGACGACGCCGACCTGGCCGGCGAACGCCTCGACGCAGACCTCGGCGAACCGCTCGAGTCCCTCGAACGTGTCGCCCACGCCCCACGCCTCCAGCACGGAGGCGTGGGGGTCGAGGCCGACGCACAACGGGCCGTAGGCCTGGGTCGCCGCCGAGAGCCGGCGTCCGAAGCTCATGCCCCGGTCTCGGCGGCGCGAGCCGCCCCTGCGCTCGCCCAGTCCTGCAGCGACCTCACGTCGAGCCCGCCGTCGATCAGCGCCTCGATGCCCTGCACGGCTGCGGCGAGCCCCTGCACCGTCGTGATGCAGGGGATGCCCTCGGCGATCGCGGCCGTGCGGATCTCGTTGCCGTCGATGCGGGCGTTGACCCCGGCGGAGACCCCGTGCGGCGTGTTGATGATGAGCTGGACGTCCTGGGCGCGGATCTGGTCGACGATCGTCGAGCGGGTCTCGCCGGGCAGCGGCTCCTCCCCCAGCTTGCGCATCTCCGAGGTCTGGACGCCGTGGCGCCGCAGCACCTGGGCCGTGCCTCGCGTCGCGAGGATCTCGAAGCCCAGGTCGGCGAGGCGCTTGACCGGGAAGATCACGTTGCGCTTGTCGCGGTTGGCCACCGACACGAACACCTTGCCGGCTGTCGGCAGGCCGTTCTGGGCGCCGGCCTGGCTCTTGGCGAACGCCGGACCGAAGCCGGCGTCGAAGCCCATGACCTCTCCCGTCGAGCGCATCTCCGGACCGAGCACGGTGTCGACGTACGTGCCCTCGTAGGTGCGGAAGCGGTTGAACGGCATCACGGCCTCCTTGACCGCGATCGGCGAGTCCTCGTGGATCACGCCACCGTCGCCCTCGGCCGGCAGGACGCCCGCGGCACGAAGCTCCGCGATCGTCTCGCCCAGCATGAGGCGCGACGCCGCCTTGGCGAGCGGGGTGTTGGTGGCCTTCGAGACGAACGGCACCGTGCGCGAGGCCCGCGGATTGGCCTCGAGCACGAAGAGCGTGTCGGAGGCCAGGGCGAACTGGATGTTGATCAGGCCCCGCACGCCGACGCCGGCCGCGATGGCCTCGGTCGAGGCGCGGATGCGGTCGATCTCCAGGGCACCCAGCGTGATGGGCGGCAGCGTGCAGGCGGAGTCGCCCGAGTGCACGCCGGCCTCCTCGATGTGCTCCATGACTCCGCCGAGGAACAGCTCGGTGCCGTCGTAGAGCGCGTCGACGTCGATCTCGATCGCGTCGTCGAGGAACCGGTCGACCAGGACGGGGTGCTCCGGGGAGATCTCCGTGGCCCGGCTGATGTAGCCCGACAGCGTCTCCTCGTCGTACACGATCTCCATGCCGCGGCCGCCCAGGACGTACGACGGGCGCACGAGCACGGGGTACCCGATCTCGTCGGCGATCGCCTTGGCACCCGCGAACGTCGTGGCCGTGCCGTGCTTCGGCGCCGGCAGGTCCGCCTCGGCCAGCACACGGCCGAAGAGGCCCCGGTCCTCGGCAAGGTCGATGGCCGAGGGGCTGGTGCCCACGATCGGCACGCCGGCCTCCTCGAGACCCTTCGCGAGCCCGAGGGGCGTCTGGCCCCCGAGCTGCACGATGACGCCCGCGACGGGGCCCGCGACCCGCTCGGCGTAGTAGACCTCGAGCACGTCCTCGAGCGTCAAGGGCTCGAAGTAGAGGCGGTCGGAGGTGTCGTAGTCGGTCGAGACGGTCTCGGGGTTGCAGTTGACCATGACGGTCTCGTAGCCGGCTTCCGACAGCGCCAGGGCCGCGTGCACGCACGAGTAGTCGAACTCGATGCCCTGGCCGATACGGTTCGGTCCGCTGCCCAGGATGATCACGGCAGGCTTCTCGCGCGGCGCGACCTCGGTCTCCTCGTCGTAGGACGAGTAGTGGTACGGCGTGCGCGCCGCGAACTCCGCCGCGCACGTGTCGACGGTCTTGTAGACCGGCCGGACCCCGAGCGCGTGACGCACGCCGCGCAGCACGTCCTCGCGGACGCCCCGGAGCTCGGCGAGCTGCGCGTCGGAGAAGCCGTGCCGCTTGGCCCGGCGCAGGATCGACGGTCGCAGGTCGACGGCCTCGCGGACCTCCTGGGCGATCTCGTCGATCAGCACGAGCTGGTCGACGAACCACGGGTCGATACCGGTGGCCTCGTGGACCTCCTGGGCCGTGGCCCCGGCGTGGATCGCGTGCATCACGGTCTGCAGCCGACCATCGTGCGGACGGGCGATCTCGGCCAGGAGACCGGCACGGTCACCGGGCTGGGTCGGCCAGCTGAACTGCGCGCCGGCCCGCTCGAGGGAGCGCAGGGCCTTGCCGAGCGCCTCGCTGAAGCTGCGGCCGATCGACATCGCCTCGCCGACGGACTTCATGTGCGTCGTCAGGGTGTCGTCGGCGGCCGGGAACTTCTCGAAGGCGAAGCGCGGCACCTTGACCACGACGTAGTCGAGCGTCGGCTCGAAGCTCGCCGGGGTGCCGTAGCCCCCGGGGGTCGACGTGATGTCGTTCGGGATCTCGTCGAGCGTGTAGCCGATCGCGACCTTGGCCGCGATCTTGGCGATCGGGAAGCCCGTGGCCTTCGAGGCCAGGGCGCTCGAGCGCGACACGCGCGGGTTCATCTCGATCACGACGATGCGGCCGTCGGCCGGGTTGATCGCGAACTGGATGTTGCAGCCGCCGGTGTCGACGCCGACCTCGCGGATCACGCCGATCGAGATGTTGCGCAGCCGCTGGTACTCGACGTCGGTCAGCGTCATGGCCGGGGCGACCGTGATCGAGTCGCCGGTGTGGACCCCGACCGGGTCGAAGTTCTCGATCGAGCAGACGATCACGACATTGTCGGCCCGGTCGCGCATGACCTCGAGCTCGTACTCCTTCCAGCCGAGGATCGACTCCTCCAGGAGCACCTCGGTGGTCGGGCTGAGCGCGAGACCCGACCCGGCGATGCGGTGCAGGTCGGCCTCGTCGTAGGCCAGGCCCGAGCCGCTGCCGCCCATCGTGAACGACGGCCGCACCACGACGGGGTAGCCGAGCTCCTCGACCGCCGCGAGGCACTCGTCCATCGTGTGGCAGATCGCCGACTTCGCGACCTCCGCGCCCCAGTGGGCCGGCAGGTCCTCGACGATCTTCTTGAAGATCTCGCGATTCTCGCCCTTGTTGATGGCCTCGACCGACGCTCCGATGAGCTCGACCCCGTACTTCTCCAGGACGCCGCGCTCGTCGAGCTGCATCGCGCAGTTCAGCGCGGTCTGGCCGCCGAGCGTGGCCAGCACGGCGTCGGGGCGCTCCTTGGCGATGACCTTCTCGACGAACTCCGGCGTGATCGGCTCGACGTACGTGGCGTCGGCGAACTCGGGGTCGGTCATGATCGTGGCGGGATTGGAGTTGACGAGGATGACCCGCAGCCCCTCCTCGCGCAGCACGCGGCACGCCTGGGTGCCGGAGTAGTCGAACTCGCACGCCTGGCCGATGACGATCGGGCCGGAGCCGATCACCAGGACCGACGAGATGTCGTCACGCTTGGGCATCAGGCCTCCTTCTCGTCGTGGTCGTTGCTGGGGGTCGTGGCTCGCTCGGTGGGCGCCGGGGGCGGCGGCTGGGGCCGTTCGTCGCCATCGGGACCGGGCACGTCGAACGGCGGGGGCTCGGCGGCCCACGGGGCGGCCGTCTCGGTCGCCCCGTCGCGCTCGTCGGCGGACTCGTCGTCGTGCTGGCCGTCGTGCTCGCCGTCGGGGGCGGGGGCGGGGGCGGGGGCGGGGGCAGCCTCCGGGGTGCTCAGGTCGAGGTCGTCCGACGACGGGTCGCCGGTGACCGGCGTCCAGCCCACTGTCTCGGGCGCGACCTCGGGGGCGGACCCCTCCTCGGTCTGCACCGACTCGTCGCGGCCCTCGGGAGACGCCGTGGTCTCGTCCGGCACCTCGGTCTCGTCCGGCGCCTCGGCCACGACCGCCGTTCCGGCGCGCGGCCTGCTCATCAGGGAGACGAAGCGGTCGAACAGGTAGGCGGCGTCGTGGGGTCCCGCGGCCGCCTCCGGGTGGTACTGCACGCTGAAGGCGGGCGCGTCGACCAGGGCGATGCCCTCGACGACGTCGTCGTTCAGTCCGACGTGCGTGACCTGCCCGGGCCCGTAGGGCGTCTCGAAGGTGCCCTCGAGAGGCGCCTCGACCGCGAAGCCGTGGTTGTGGCTCGTGATCTCGACCTTCCCCGTCGACAGGTCCTTGACGGGCTGGTTGATGCCGCGGTGGCCGTAGGTGAGCTTGTACGTGCCGAGCCCCAGGGCCCGGCCGAAGAGCTGGTTGCCGAAGCAGATGCCGAAGTACGGCACCCCGGCGTCGAGCACCCCGCGCAGCACCTCGACGGGTCCCTCTGCGGCCGAGGGGTCACCCGGGCCGTTGGAGAAGAACACGCCGTCCGGTCCACCGGGCACGACCCCGAGGACGTCGTCGAGCGTCGCGGCGGCCGGGAGGACGTGCACCTCGATGCCCCGCTCGGCCATCAGCCGCGGGGTCATGCCCTTGATGCCCAGGTCGACGGCCGCCACGGTGAAGAGCTTCTCCCCCACGGCGGGGACCACGTACGCCTCGGTGGTCGAGACCTCGCCGGCCAGGTCGGCACCGGCCATGCTCGGCGCCTGACGGACGCGCTCGAGGAGCAGGTCCGGGTGGGTCGTGATCGAGCTGATGCCGGCGCGCATCGCGCCGCGCTCGCGCAGGTGGCGGGTCAGGGCGCGCGTGTCGATGCCCTGGATCCCGACGATCTGCTGGTGCTCCAGGAACTCGTCGAGGGTCCCCTGGCTGCGCCAGCTCGACGGCACCCGTGCGGGGTCACGCACGACGTAGCCCGCGACCCAGACCCGGTTCGACTCGTTGTCGGTGGAGTTCACGCCCGTGTTGCCGATGTGCGGGGCGGTCTGCACGACGATCTGGCGCTGGTACGACGGATCGGTCAGGGTCTCCTGGTAGCCCGTCATGCCGGTGTTGAAGACGATCTCGCCGATCGTCTCGCCGACCGCACCGTAGGACTCGCCGCGGAACGTCCGGCCGTCCTCGAGAACGAGGATCGCCTCGGTGGGGCTGGTCATGACGCCACCGCCCGGGACGAGGCAACGGTAGGCGGCAGCGCCATGACCTGATGCTGAATGGTCGCTCGCTGACGCTCGCTCATGACGAGACCTCCTGAAGTTGACCGTCGAGGACGGTGGGGATGCCACGCAGGAACGTGGCGACGACGCGACCGGGCAGCTCGCGCCCGGCATAAGGGGTGTTGCGGGACAACGATGCCGTGTCGGCCGGGACGATCGTGCGGGTGGCCTCCGCGTCGTAGAGCACGACGTGAGCCGGCTCACCCACGGCGAGCGGCCGACCGTGGCCGCCGCCCACCCGGCTGATGCGCGCCGGCGCCGCCGACAGCCGCTCGGCGACCTGCTCCCACGTCAGCAGGCCGGTGTCGACCATCGTGTGCTGGACGACCGACAGCGCGGTCTCCAGACCGATCATCCCGAAGGCGGCCGCCGACCACTCGCACTCCTTGTCCTCCATGGGGTGCGGGGCGTGATCGGTCGCGACGATGTCGATCGTGCCGTCGGCGAGGCCCTCGCGGACCGCCGCGACGTCGTCGGCCGTGCGCAGCGGCGGGTTGACCTTGTAGATCGGGTCGTAGCCGCGCACGAGGTCGTCGGTCAGGAGCAGGTGGTGGGGCGTGACCTCGGCCGTGACGTCCCAGCCCTTGCTCTTGGCCCAGCGGACGATCTCGACCGAGCCGCGCGTGGAGAGGTGGCACACGTGCAGGCGCGAGCCGACGTGGGCGGCGAGCACGCAGTCGCGGGCCACGATGGCCTCCTCCGCCGCAGCCGGCCAGCCGGTCAGACCGAGCTCGCCGGAGACGAGTCCCTCGTTCATCTGGGCGCCCTCGGTGAGGCGCGGCTCCTGGGCGTGCTGCGCGACGACGCCGTCGAAGGCCTTGACGTACTCCAGCGCGCGTCGCATCAGCACGGCGTCGGAGACGCACTTGCCGTCGTCGGAGAACACGCGGACGTCGGCCGCGGAGTCGGCCATGGCCCCGAGCTCGGCGAGCTGCGTGCCGCCGAGGCCGACCGTGACGGCACCGATCGGCTGCACGTCGCAGTAGCCCGCCTCGCGGCCGAGGCGCCAGACCTGCTCCACGACGCCCGCGGTGTCGGCGACCGGGTCGGTGTTGGCCATCGCGTGCACGCACGTGAACCCGCCGCGGGCCGCCGCCTGGGTCCCCGTGAGCACCGTCTCGGCGTCCTCGCGGCCCGGCTCGCGCAGGTGCGTGTGCAGGTCGACCATGCCCGGGAGGGCCACGAGCCCCGTCGCGTCGACCTCGGTCGCGTCACCGAGCGGGAGATCGGGGCCGATCGCGGTGATGACCCCGTCCGCGATCGCGATGTCGGTGGGCTCGCCGCCGAGGATCCGCGCCCTCCGGATCACGTACTGGCGCTCGCTCATGCTTCTCCCTCGTCGTTCGTGGACCCGCCGACCAGCAGGTACAGCACGGCCATGCGGACCGCGACACCGTTCGTGACCTGCTCGACGATGACCGAGCGGCCGGAGTCGGCGACGTCGGCGGTGATCTCCATGCCCCGGTTCATCGGACCGGGGTGCAGGACGATCGCGTGGTCGGGCAGGCGGTTCATGCGGGTGGTGTCCAGCCCGTAGCGACGGCTGTACTCGCGGGCGCTCGGGAAGTAGGAGGCGTTCATCCGCTCGTGCTGCACCCGCAGCATCATGACCGCGTCGGCCTTCTCGAGCGAGTCGTCGAGGCTGTACGAGGTCTCGACCGGCCATGTGTCGATGCCCACCGGCAGCAAGGTGGGCGGTGCCACGAGCGTGACGTTCGCGCCGAGCGTGTGCAGCAGCAGAGCGTTCGACCGGGCGACGCGGCTGTGCAGGACGTCACCGACGATCGTGATGTTCTTGCCCGCCAGGTCGCGGCCCATGCCGCCCGACGGCCCGGCGGGCGCACCGGGCTCCGGTGCCGCGTCCGCCATGAGGTGCGAGCGCATCGTGAAGGCGTCGAGCAGGGCCTGCGTGGGGTGCTCGTGCGTGCCGTCACCGGCGTTCACGACCGCCCCGTTGGTCCATCCGGCCGCTGCGAGCCGGTGGGGGGCGCCGGAGAAGTGGTGACGGATCACCACGGCGTCGGCTCCCATGGCCTGCAGCGTCAGCGCGGTGTCCTTGAGGCTCTCGCCCTTGGACACGCTCGAGCCCTTGGCGGAGAAGTTGATGACGTCGGCGCTGAGCCGCTTGGCGGCCGCCTCGAACGAGATGCGGGTGCGGGTGGAGTCCTCGAAGAACAGGTTGACGACGGTGCGGCCGCGCAGGGTCGGGAGCTTCTTGATCGGCCGCTGGGCGACGCCCAGGAGCTCGGCCGCGGTGTCGAGCACCCGTACGGCGTCGTCGCGGGTGAGGTCGCCGGCGCTCAGCAGGTGCTTCTTCACGCGGCACCTCCCGTGGCGGGGCCCACGATCGCGACGGCGTCCTCGGTGTCGTCGGACTCGCCGAGGCGCACCCGGACCTTCTCCGTGAGCGCGGTGGGCAGGTTCTTGCCCACGAAGTCGGCCCGGATCGGCAGCTCCCGGTGCCCGCGGTCGATCAGGACCGCGAGCTGGACCGCGCGGGGGCGACCGAGCTCACCGAGCGCGTCCAGGGCGGCGCGGATCGTGCGGCCGCTCATCAGCACGTCGTCGACCAGCACGACGATCTTGTCGTCGACGTCGTCGGGGGTCTCGGTGTGCTCCAGCGCTCGCGCCGGCTTGAGCCGCAGGTCGTCGCGGTACATCGTGACGTCGAGCGCACCGGACCGGATCTCGCGACCCTCGACCTCGCCCATGCGCCGGGCGATCCGACGAGCGAGGGGAACGCCGCGCTTGGGGATGCCGAGCAGGACGACCTCGGCGGAGCCGTGGTTGCGCTCGAGGATCTCGTGCGTGATGCGGGTCAGCGCCCGGGAGATCTCACCGGCGTCGAGGACCGTGCGCACGGGATCGGCGGTCGGACGGACCGGGTCCGCGGCAGCATCGGGAACGTTGTCAGGCGTGGCCATGCTGACCTCCTTCTCCGCCTCACGGGACGGCCGTTAAAGGATGTCGATGTTCGGCGGTCAGCCTATCAGCGCCGCGCCGGCCGTCGCCGCGCAGTCAGGCGCGCTCCGCCGCCCCGGGGCGCGGCAGGGTCCAGTCGAACCGGATCGCCAGCACGCGCAGCACGAACGTGACCGCGACGGCCGACCACCGAGCCAGGTCGCGGTCGAGATCGGCGGCGTCGAGCGCCACGAACAGGACGGCCCCGGCGATCGCCGTCAGCGCATACACCTGGCCCACGAGCACGAGCGGACGCTGCCGGGCGAGGACGTCGCGGACGACCCCGCCACCGACGCCCGAGACGACACCGAGCAGCACGGCCACGTCCCGCTCGACGCCCGCAGACAGTGCCAGGGTCGTGCCGAGCACCGTGAACACCGCCAGGCCGGCCGCGTCGGCGACCAGCACGACGCGCAGGCTGTCCGGCTCGTGCTGCGGACTCCAGTGCGAGATCGCGATCACGACCACGGAGGTGCCGAGGGCGACCCAGATCGGCCAGGGCTCCGCGACCCACCCGACGCCACCGCCGATCAGCAGGTCGCGGATCGTCCCGCCCCCGATGGACGTGATCGTGGCGAGGACGACGATGCCCAGCCAGTCCATCCCGGCACGCACCGCGACAGCCGCGCCGGACAGCGCGAACGCGACGAGACCCACGAGCTGCAGGCCCGCGAAGGCGTCGATGTCCGGCACCCCCCGCACGCTAGTGGACCGGTCGATAGCCTCGACGAGGTGGAAGCCCTCATCGTCCCGGCCGCGTCCCTGGTGTCGGTCGCGCTGCTGCTGGGCTGGTGCGCTGGCGCCTCCCGCGCCGGCACGCTGGAGCGCAACGCCCTGATCGGCATCCGCACGCGCGCCACGATGGCGTCCGACGCGGCGTGGGCCGCGGGGCACCACGCCGCCGCGCCCGCGCTGCGCGCGGCGGCGTGGGCGTGCGGCGCGGCGGGCCTGGTCGGCACGGTCCTGGCGTTCGTCGGCACGTGGCTGGCCGGCGTGGCCGTCGGCGCGGGCTACGGCGCGCTCCTGGTGATGCTCGTCCTCGCGACGGCGCGGGCCGGCCGCGCCGCGCGCGCCACTAGCAGCTGACGAGCGCCTGGCTCAGCAGGTCGTTGTAGACGTTCTGGCCGTGGGCGTTGGGGTGCACCCGGTCCGACGCCGTGAGCTCGGGGTGCTGCACGGCAAGTCCGTTCCAGTCGACCAGCCGCACGTTGTCGTGGGCCGCTGCGACCTGCTGGACGGCGGCCACGGCCTGGTCCGACCAGGAGCGACCGGGCACTGAAGGAGTGACCAGGGCGACCTGGCGACCCGCGAGCTCCTGCGAGACGAGGCGATCCAGATCGGCGGTGTCGATCGTGCCGTTGGTGCCGGTCGCGATGACCACTGTCGGCTGCAGCTGCCCGGCGGCCGCCACCTGGCGCAGCGCCGCGGCGACGTCGCCGTACTGCCAGCCCACCGTTGCGACGGCGACCGATCCGGGCCGGCGCCCCATCAGCACCGGCGCGATCGCGACCGTGACCGAGTCGCCGAACGCGGTGACGGGCGAGCCCTCGGCGACCGGCTGGCACGCCCGCGGCGGCGCGCTGGGCGCCGGATCGGGCACCGGCTCCGGCGCGGACTCGATGTCGTCGGCGGAGTCGATCACGACCTCCTGGCCGACCCGCAGCAGGTTCTCGACGTCGGACTCCGCCGGTGCCTGCCAGACCGCCGCTGCGGCGAGCACGGCCGTGAAGGCGGTGGCGGCAGCCACGAGCCGCGATCGTCGGACGCCGCCGGCTCCACGGCCTTGGAGGGCCGCGCCCCACCGGCGAAGCGTCACGCCGATGCCGTCGCGGCACATCGGCACCTCGACCCAGCGGTACGACACCGCAGCCATGACGACCGCGACGGCCGCGGCGAGGCAGCCCACGACCTCGGCCTCGGCCGGCGGTGCGAGACGCACGGCGAACACGATGAGCGGCCAGTGCCAGAGGTAGAGCCCGTACGACCGCTCCCCCAGCCAGCGCAGTGGCGCGCAGCCGAGCACGGCCGCGACGGGTCCGGGGTTGGCGGCGGCGTGGATCAGGGCGACCGAGGCCACCGACGCCAGGCCGAGGCCGCCGAGGAAGGTGACGTCGCTGTTCCACGTCACGAGCACCGCGAAGGCGACGACGCCGGCCAGACCCACGACACCGAGGAGCGTGCGGCGCCTGGACGCTCCGGCCGCTGCCGGATCCGCGGGTGCCGACGAGCCGCCGACCAGGTGCGGGGCCGCGCTCAGGGCGAGCGCCGCACCGAGGAGCAGGCCGAAGGCGTGCGAGTCGAGCCCCATGTACGCACGGGTCGCGTCGCCGCCGCGGTACCAGAACGCCATCAGGGCGATCGAGGCGAGCGCGAGCAGCGACACGGCATAGAGCGAGGCCCGCCGCTTCAGCACGACCAGCGCGGCCACCAGCAGCAGGGGCCACAACAGGTAGAACTGCTCCTCGATCCCGAGCGACCAGAGGTGGTTGAGCAGGGGCGGGAGATGCTGGTCGGAGTACGACCAGCCCTGGTGCACCTGGATCCAGTTGCCGGTCCAGGTCAGGGCGCCGACGACCTGGCTGCGCAGCCCGGACCCCGTCTCGTGCCCGACCATCAGCGTGGCGGCCGACACGACCGTCAGCATCACCACCAACGCCGGGACGAGTCGACGGACGCGGCGCACCCAGAAGCGACGGAGCCGGACGGTGCCGGTCTCCTCCTTCTCGCGCAGCAGGAGACCCGTGATGAGGAATCCACTCAGCACGAAGAAGACGTCCACACCGACGAATCCACCGGGCAGGCGCTCCGGCACCGCGTGGTACGCCAGGACCAGCAGCACCGCGATCCCGCGGACCCCGTCGAGGCCGGGCAGATGGGGGCGCGGCGGAGCCGGCACCAGGGTCTCTGGTGCCTTCGGCTCCGCGAGAACAGCGGTCACGCCATGTCCTCCACCGACACGGCGCACCGGTCGCAGCGGGACGGGAGCGAGACAAGCACGAGAGGTATCCAAACACGCCGTGCGACAGCCGTTCACCTTTGACCGGCGTGATCCTCGTCGTGTCGCCACCGGAGCCGATCTCACGGCCCACCCCGGCGTACCGGTCGGGGGCCACAGGTCGACTCGCCCGCGATCACGGACCCACCCGCTGGTCGAGTGGCTCGCGAGGAACGAGCGGCCGTATCGAGACCCCGGACAGCTGACCTCGCGCCGTCACCACCCCACCCGCTGGTCGAGTGGCTCGCGAGCTCTGCGAGCGGCCGTATCGAGACCC
>NZ_JAGLCD010000014.1 GCF_023146395.1 Aeromicrobium sp.
GCGCCCGAGCCCGCCGACCCAGCTCGGCATAGGTGATCTCGCCCCACGACTGCGCCGGCTGGGCCGGCTCGTCGACGACCGCGATCCGGTCGGGATAGACCGTGACGGCACGGTCGAGAAAGTCACTGATCGTCAAGGGATAGAACACGGGCACCTCCGGGAGTGGCGTGGCTCACGTCATTCCTATCCTGCCCAGGGCTGCCGGCACGTTGCAGGCCGCCTGGCCACCTGGCCGGCGAGCGGCTGCGGACCTGCGCCGAGCGGTCGGTACCGTGCGGGACATGTCCTGGGAGACGATGTTCAGCAGCAACCTCGACGCCGACGACGCTGCGGCGTACGGCCGACTCGTCAGCAATCTCCGGGCCGCGCAGGACCGCGTGGCGGCGATGCGCTTCGACCGGGAGACGGTCGACGGGCTCGCCGACGACCTCGCCGCGTGGACCGAGCGCCTCGAACCGCTCGCCGGACCGGAGTCCGAGCAGACCAACGGCCGCGTGCCCAGCCTGCCGGTGCGAGGCCACGCGATGGTGCCGGAGCTCCGCGTCACCTCCGCCGGCGGCGGCCGCGTCGACGGCACCGTGACGTTCGGCCGCTGGTTCATGGGCGGTGGCATGGCCGCCCACGGCGGCGCGGTGGCGCTGCTGTTCGACGAGGCCCTCGGCATCCTGGCCTCGGCCAGCGCGAAAGCGATCACCCGCACGGCCTACCTGCGCACCGACTTCCGGGCGCTGACCCCGATCGACACCGCGCTCGGGGTGTCGGCATGGATCGACCGCGTGGAGGACCGCAAGATCTTCGTGCGCGGCGAGATCCGCCACGGATCGGTCGTGTGCGCGGAGGCCGACGCGCTCTTTCTGCGCCTGCGTCCCGACCAGGGCCTCGGCCGCCGCACCGACGGCTAGCCCCAGCGTTCGGTCCCCGTGGGAGCGGTGAGCAGGCAACCTTCCGATTGAGTCGAAAGGTTGCTGACTCACCGCTCCAAGGTCGGTGCAGGCAGGGTCAGTGCTGGTTCGGTCAGTCCTGGTTCTGGGGCGGGAGCGAGGCGATCAGCGGGTGATCGGCGTCGATGACCCCGGTGCGGGCGGCGCCGCCGGGCGAACCGAGCTCGTCGAAGAAGTGCACGTTCGCGTCGTAGTAGCTGGCCCACTCCTGCGGCGTGTCGTCCTCGTAGAAGATCGCCTCCGGCGGACACACCGGCTCACACGCCCCACAGTCGACGCACTCGTCAGGGTGGATGTAGAGCATGCGCTTGCCCTCGTAGATGCAGTCGACCGGACACTCGTCGACGCACGCGCGATCCTTCACGTCCACGCACGGCTGGGCGATCACATACGTCATCGGGACAGGTCCTCTCGATCGAGCGCGGATCCGACCACGCGGTAGGCGCGGTCGAGGTGGAGCAGCGGCTCCGCGGGCGGGCCGATCGTCGTGGCGACGACGTCGACCAGCACGAGGGTCGAGCCCGCCACCGGCACGGTCTGCCGGACGGTGCCGGCCAGGCTCACGACGGCGTCCGGCAGGTGCGGCGGGGCGTCCGCGGCGACGACCCAGCCCTGCTCCGGGGTGAAGCGCGGCTCGCCGCTGCGGGCGAAGGCGTCGGCCAGCGCCGCGCGCCCCACGGGCAGCACGTGCACCGCGACGTCACCGGCGGCCAGGATCGCTCCCGCCGACCGGGTGGCCGTGGAGACCGAGAACGAGACGACCGGTGGCTCGGCCGACACCGAGGCGAGGCTCGACACCGTCAGGCCCACCGGTCCCGCGGGCGTCAGGGCGGTGACGATCGCGACGCCCGACGGGTACAGGCGGAAGGCCTGCCGCAACCAGGCGGCCCCGGGCGGGGGAGCGCTCGCGGGTGTCACATCGTCCATGAGCACCGACGGTAGGACCTCAACCGTGGTTGAGGTCAAACCGGCGACGTGTGACGCAGGACACCCCTGCACGGATCCTGGACGACGTCCGTAGAGTGAAAGCCGTGTCGACCCTCCGTACTGCCGCCCTGACCGTCGCCTCCGGCCTCGTCCTGCTGCTCACGCTGAGTCCGCTGCCGGCGTCCGCCCACGACGAGATGATCGAGGCCACGCCGTCCCAGGGCGCGTCCCTCGGCCCGGACGATCCGCCGTACGCGGCGTTCCGGTTCTCGGGGAACATCTTCCCCGAGGCCGCCTTCGTGTCCGTGGTCGATCCGTCCGGCGCCGACGTGTCGGTCGGCGAGGCCGTCGTGGCCGGCGACACCGTCTCGCGGGAGTTCAAGCCCGGCGCCCCGGGCACCTACACGGCCTCGTACCGCGTCACGTCGTCCGACGGCCACCCGATCGACGGGTCGGTCAACTTCACCTACAACGGACCCGGCCCGAGCGACCCCAGCCCCGACACCCCGAGCGACGCCACCCCGGGCGCCACGGACGGGTCGGGCGAGTCGGACGACGCGTCCTCCTCGGCCGACGCCACGACCGACCGCGACTACTCGACCGTCGCGATCATCGTGGTCGCCACGGCCGTGCTGGTCATCGGCACCGCCGTCGCGATCAGCACCCTGCGGCGCCGGCGTCGCTGAGGCCCGCGGCCTCTGTCGATTCGCGAGGACCCGGTCGGGTCGGCGGTGGGTCAGCTGTAGGGGTAGAAGCCGTGCCCGGACTTCTTGCCGAGCAGGCCGGCGTCGACCATGCGGTCCAGCAGCGGCGGCGGCGAGTAGAGGGGCTCCTTGAACTCCTCGTACATCGACACCCCGATCGCGCGGATCGTGTCGAGGCCGATCAGGTCCGACAGCGCGAGCGGACCCATCGGGTGCCCGCAGCCGAGGACCATGCCCTGGTCGATGTCGGCCGCCGAAGCGTAGCCGGCCTCGTACATCCGGATCGCGCTCAGCAGGTACGGCACGAGGAGGCTGTTGACCACGAAGCCGGCCCGGTCCGTGGCCTCGATCGGCTCCTTGCCCAGACCGTCGGTCACGTAGCCGCGCATGCGCTCGAGCGTCTCGGGGCTGGAGGTCAGCGACGGGATCAGCTCGACGAGCTTCATGACCGGCGCCGGGTTGAAGAAGTGCACGCCCATGACCCGGTCGGCGCGGCCCGAGACGGCACCGAGCTTCACGATCGGGATCGACGAGGTGTTGGAGGCGAGGATCGCGGACTCGTCGGTCACGATCTGGCCCAGGCGGCGGAACAGGTCGAGCTTGATGTCCTCACGCTCGCTCGCGGCCTCGATCACGAGCTGACGGTCGGCCAGCGACTCCAGGTCGTCGGTGAAGGTGATGCGACCCACCGTGGCGTCGAAGTCCTCCTGGGAGATCTTGCCGCGACCCAGCGCCCGCTCCAGCGAGGACGTCACCCGCGACTCGGCCGCCTTCGCGGCATCGGCCGAGACCTCCACCAGCACGACATCGATCCCCGCGCGCGCGTTGACCTCCACGATCCCGGAGCCCATGAGGCCCCCACCGATGACTCCGACCCGCTCGACCGACATGCTGACTCCCGTTCATGAGGTTTCCCTCATATTCTCACGCCGGGCCTCAGCGGCCGTGGCGCACCCCGCCGGGGTCGTGCCCGTGATGGGATGAGCCCATGCGTCGTCCGGCCCTGCTGCCCCTGCTGATCGCCCTCGTCCTCGGCGTGAGTGCGTGCGGCGGCTCGTCCGGCGGCGGGCCCGACCCCTCGGCCACGCCGTCCGGTGAGGCCACGTCCTCCGCGGCCCCCGAGGCCCTCTCGAACTTCTCCTGCGTGCCGGGCGAGGACGGACTGTGGTCGGCCACGGGCACGATCTCGAACTCCGGCGACGAGGCGGAGTCCTTCACGGTCGACGTCTACATCGGCCCGGCCGACGGCCAGGAGCGCCCCGTGAACCGCACCGAGCTCGCGAACGTGCAGCCCGGCGGGTCGACCCCGCTGTCGGTCTCCGGCCTCGCGGCCCAGGGCGAGCCCGCGACCTGTCACGTGCGGGTCCTGCGCGCGCAGCCCTGATCGGCGAGAACCCTCGACATCGGTGAGCCACCGACCTAGTTTGTGACGCATGCACCGGCCACCAGGTCCCCCATCGTCGAGCAGCGCCTCGTGAGCGGCCCCACCGACGCGGGGCCGCGGCCCGGCGTCCACCGCACCCCGGACTCGCGTTTCAGCGACCTCCCGAACTTCGACCACGTCCCCCACTACCGCACGTGGGACGGCCTGCGACTGGCTCACGTCGACGTCGGCGAGGGATCGCCGGTCGTGCTGCTGCACGGGGAGCCCACGTGGTCGTTCCTGTGGCGCCACGTCATCGCCGAGCTCGCGCCGGCCGGGTACCGGTGCATCGCGCCGGACCTGCCCGGGTTCGGGCGCTCGGACAAGCCGTCCGACGACTGGTTCACCTACGACCGGCTGGTCGCCTCGGTCATCTCGCTCTTCGAGGACCTGGACCTAAACGACGTCACGCTCGTGGTGCACGACTGGGGTGGTCCCGTCGGGCTGCGGGTCGCCACGACCGAGATCCCCGAACGCATCTCCCGCCTGGTCGTCATGGACTCCGGGCTGTTCACGGGTCACCAGCGCATGGGCTCGGCCTGGCAGGCGTTCCGGGACTTCGTCGACGCGACGCCCGACCTGCCGATCGGCATGCTCGTGTCGGGAGCCGTCGCGACGCCGATGAGCGACGCCGTCCTGGCGGCCTACGAGGCGCCCTTCGACAGCATCGACGCCAAGGGCGGAGCCCGGACGCTGCCGGGCCTGATCCCCCAGGCTCCCGACGACCCCGGGGCGGCCGAGGGACGCGCAGCCGTGCAGGCGCTCGCCGCCGACACCCGACCCGCGCTGCTGCTGTGGGCCGATCAGGACCCCGTGCTCCCGTTGGAGGCCACGGGCCGGCAGATGGAGCAGCTCCTGACCCTGCAGCAGCCGTTGCAGGTCGTCGAGAACGCCGGCCACTTCCTCCAGGAGGACGCCGGTCCCGCGATCGGTCGGACGATCGCCCGCTGGCTCGACTCCGCCGGCCCGGCCTGACGGACCGGCGCGACAGGCTCCCGCTCCCGCGTCACGGGCCTCGGCGTCAGCCGCCCGCCATCGCGCCGATCTGATACTGCTGCGCCTGCCCGGAGCCGAAGAAGCTGCGGTTGTCGTCGCGCCAGCGCTCCAGCGAGGAGTCGTGCGACGCATCGGCGGCGGCGCCGGTCGCGGCGTAGTTGTCGAGGGAGTGCGCTCCGCCGGGACCGCGGTCGGCCGCGTCCCCGCCACCGCCCTCGGCGTCGCTCAGCTCACGACGCACCGTGGTCCACTCCGGGCGGTCGGGGTTGTCGGCGCCGTCGAGCATCGGCACGACGTCCTGGGTGTGCTCCAGCGACAGCACCGAGACGCCGTCGGGGACGTCGATCCGGCCGACCGGCGACCCGCCCGTCACGACGCTGGTGATCGAGAACTCGCGCTGCAGGTCGGGGTCGGCCGCCATCGTCATCGCGGTGATGCCGCCCTGGCTGTGCCCCGTGAGCATGACGGGCGCTCCGGGCGTGATGCCGGCCTCGCGCATCGCATCGGCCACGAGCCCCGCCATGACGGTGTCGTCGCCCGCCATCA
Source organism: Aeromicrobium sp. (assembly GCF_023146395.1). Lineage (GTDB taxonomy): Bacteria > Actinomycetota > Actinomycetes > Propionibacteriales > Nocardioidaceae > Aeromicrobium. The sequence continues at coordinate 5,538 of NZ_JAGLCD010000014.1, forward strand.
GGGCCACGTTGGTGGTGAGGTCGACGGGGTTGTCGCCGCGCTGCGACGACCAGTCCTGCGTGCCCGGGATCTGGACGACGTAGGACGGCGGGTGGCCCTCCAGCGTGATGATCTGGATCCGGCCGTCGTGGGCCGAGGTGACCGCCTGCTGGTCGAAGATCGTCTCGACCGCGTGCCGTTCGTCGATCCGCAGGTCCGACGGGCCTCCAGCCGCCGCGACCCCGAACTCGCCCGTGTCACGCAGGTGACCCAGGTTGCGCGCGAGCGCGGCGAGCCCCGCGACCGAGGTCTCGTAGTCGCCGCTGGGCCAGCGGCCCCGCGTGAGCCCCATCAGCGCCAGCGGCCCGAGCGGCACGAGGGCCGCCAGCGTGAAGCTCGTGCCCTGGACCGCGCCGGGCGCCATCCGGGTGAGGGCCTCGAGCAGCCACGGGTCGTCGTAGGCGAGCTCCTCGACCTCGTTCAGCAGCTCGTCCTTGTCGCCGAGCAGCAGCATCACGAGCTCAGGGTTGGTGATGAGCACCCCGGCGGCACCGACCGCGGCGACGGGCAGCACCGCGCCGAACGTCCAGCCCCCGGCGGTCCACAGCGCTTCCTCCCCGGCCGCGAGGGTCGCGTCGGCGAAGCGGTAGACGTCCACCGCGACGCGCAGGTAGCGCGCCGTGACCTCGACCTCGCCCCCCGCCCACAGGGCGCCGTCGGGACCGCTCGAGGCCTCCACGATCGCGACCTGGACGGCGGCGACCTCGCCGGGGCACAGGACCGCGGCCTGCCACACGTCGCCCTCGCCGAACATCCCCGCGAGCCCGGTGCCGACCTCGCGCAGGTCGTCGCCCGCCAGGTCGAGCACGTCCGCCTGCGTCAGCATGTCCTCGTAGCTCGCCGCGACGCCGCCGGCGCCGCCCGAGACCTCGATGTCGCCCGTCACGACGCCCGCTCCCGTGCCACCAGCGCGGCGTCCCAGGCGCCCGCCAGCATCGAGGTGGTGGCCGCCGTCAGCTCGGCCCGGCTGCTCGCGGTGTGCGTGACCCGGCGGCCGCGCACCGTGAGGCTGACCCAGCCCCGGTCGGTCAGCAGCCACTGGCGCACCGCGTGCAGCGGCCCCCCACCCGTCGAGACCGTCATCGTGACGCTCGCCGAGGTGCCGCGGGCCAGCGCCTGCAGCACCGGCGGGACATCCTCCAGACCTGCGTGCCGCACCGCCGCCAGGGCGACGTCGGGATCGCTCACGGCCGTGCGCCCCGCGATGAGCGCCGCCTCCTGGTCAAGCGTCACGGGACCGCGGGGCAGGCGCCGCTCCTCGCCACCGGGCGGCACGAGCCGCATGACCTCCCGGGTGAGCTGACCCGGCGCGTGCGCGCCGAGCCGCACCCCGGGCACGGCCACCGGGCCCGCATCGCCGGCCACCACGGCGCGGATCGCCACACCCAGCGCGTGCTGGTCGGAGCCGAGCTGCGCGAGCACCCCCCGCTCCCCCGTCCCAGACATGACGGTGAGGCCGACGTCGGCGCGGCTCAGCGCCAACGCCGCGGCCTCGACCAGCGCGGGCTCGGCGGGCCCGCCGCCCGCGTGATCGTGACCGAGCGGTCGCAGCGGCACGCCGGCGCCGTCCAGGCCCGTGGCTCGCACGACGCCGGCCCACGACGCCTCGTCGAGGGTTCTCACAGTCCCGCCCACCTGAGCACGTCCCGCCCGGCGCCGGCCGCGTCGCGGGCGAAGCTCTCGGCGACGTCGAAGACCTCACCGGCCCCGTCGGCCACCGCGGCGGCGAGCTCCTCGACCGTGCGTCCCGCGGTGGCCAGGAGGCTCGTGAGCACCTGCTGGCGATCCTCCAGCGCCGCGGCCAGCTCGTCGAGGCGGTCGGCCGTGGTGCGGTACCGCTCGGCGATCACCGTGACCTCGCGCTGGCGGGCCTCGAGCTCGCCGCGGAACCGGTCGGCGGCGTCACTGACCCAGGCCACCGACGACGACTGCAGCACCTCGGCCGCGACGGCGTCGACCCGCTCGGCCCACGCCCGGACGCGACGCGCGTGCTCGCGCACCTCGCCCGGATCGCCACCGATCATCATCGGTCCACGGTAGGACGGCGGCCGGGCCGCGTCAGCCCCTCACGCGGAAGTGGGGAGAGGTCCCCATGACGGCGTCAGGACCGGGAGATGCTGACCATCTCGTCGCGCGCGACGACCTTCTTGCGCTCGCGCTGGTGCGTGTCGTTGGCCCCGAGCTCGACCTCGTGGGCGTCGAGCTTCTCCCAGCCCTCCCAGGTCGTGTACTCGATGCCGCGACCGTCGAGGTAGCGGTCGAACGCCGCCGGATCGGGCTGCTCGGCGGCCGTGAGCTGCGGCGCGTCGGCGACGAGCATCCCGATCGTCTCGGCCGCGTCCGACTTGGTGTGGCCGATCAGGCCGACCGGACCGCGCTTGATCCAGCCCGTGGCGTAGACGCCCGGGATGGGGCTGCCGTCGATGTCGACCACATGACCGCCGTCGTTGGGCAGCACGGCCGCGTTCTGGTCGAACGGCAGGCCCGGGAGGTTGTCGGAGTGGTAGCCGATCGCCCGGTAGACGGCCTGGACGGGCCAGTCCTGGTACTCGCCGGTGCCGCGCACGTTGCCCGTGCCGTCGAGCTCGGTGATCTCCGTGCGCAGGCCGACGACCTTGCCGTCCTCGCCGAGCACCTCGACGGGGTTCTGGCAGAAGTGGATGTGGATGCGGTGCGGTGCGCCCGAGGGCTCCTTCGCGAGGTAGTTCTGCAGCACGTCGACCACGAGCTTCTGGCTCTTGGCCGCCCGGATGGCCTCCATCGAGCCCTCGTCGAACTCGAAGCCCTCGGGGTGCACGATGACGTCGATCGTGGGCGAGTGCGACAGCTCGCGCAGCTCCATCGGCGTGAACTTGACCTGGGCCGGACCGCGACGCGCGAAGACGTGGACGTCCTTGGCGACGTTCTTCTGCAGGCCCGCGTAGACGTTGTCGGGGATCTCGGTCACGAGCAGCTCGTCGGCCGTCTTGGCCAGGATGCGGGCGATGTCGAGGCCCACGTTGCCGACGCCCAGGACCGCGATGGTCTCGGCGTGCGGCTGGAAGTCCCACTCGCGCGGGGCGTCGGGGTGACCGTCGTACCAGTACACGAAGTCGGCCGCGCCGTAGGAGCCCTCGAGGTCGATGCCCGGGATCGTCAGGTCACGGTCGCGGCGGGCGCCCGTGGCGAACACGACCGCGTCGTAGAACTGCTGCAGCTCCTCGAGCTTGACGTCGGCGCCGAAGCTGACGTTGCCGAAGAAGCGGATGTCGGGGTTGGCCATGACCCGCTTGAGCGCCTTGATGATCTCCTTGATCCGCGGGTGGTCCGGCGCGACGCCGTAGCGGATCAGGCCGAACGGCGTGGGGTCGCGATCGAGGAGGTCGACGGCCACCCCGTCGAACCCCTCGGGCAGCTCGGCCTTCGTGAGGATGTCGGCGGCGTAGACGCCGGCAGGTCCGGCACCGACGATGCCGACACGCAGCTTCCTGGTCATTTCGGGCACTCCTGAGGAGAAGACAACGAAGGCAAGCCTAAAGCGACCCGACAACTCCCGGGAAATCCAGTCCGCGATGTGGGTGCCGGTCGCGTGACCCGCGTCACATCAGCGGGCCCTCAGGACGCGGACGGCCTTGGCGTCGGAGTCCCAGTGGCGCAGGGCGCTCGGCTCACCGACGAGCTCGCGCGGGATGTCGGCGAGGAGGTCGAGCGCCTGCGCGAGCCGGGCGTCGTCGAGGCGCCGCGCGAGCGTGACGTGCGGGGTCCAGCGGCCGGGCCGCGTGAGGTCCGGTCGGCCCGGCGCGCCGGCCATCGCCGCGTCGACCGCGGCGTGGGTCGCGAGCAGCGCAGCGCTCGGGATCACTGCGCGCGACACCACCGAGGACCGCCGCCCGCGGAACACCAGGAGGCCCCCGAGCCGGATCTGATCCGGGAGGGGCACGGCCGTGAGACGGCCGGCCGTCGCGGCGTCGAGCGCCGAGGCGACGCCCAGGGTGACGTGCGGTGCATTCGTGAGGCCGAGGTGCAGCGCCTGGCTCGGCAGGCCCGCGGCGGCGAGCACCTCCCACTCCGCCCGGACGGCTGAGTCGAGCTCGTCGTCCAACGTCAGCTCGATGGTCTGCGGCACGGTCTCGACCGTAGCGACCGGATCAGCCGGCCCAGAAGCCGCGGCCGGGCCAGCCGCCCCGGAAGCCGGGGTCGGAACCGGGACCGAACCCACCGGCACCGCCAGTACCGCCAGGACCGCCGCCGCGGCGCGACCCGAGATAGGACTCCACGACCGCGACGCCGAGGTCGTCGAGCTCGGGCGAGACGACCGAACCGCCCACGCGACGCGCCATCTGGTCGATGAAGCGCGCCAGCCCCGGATCCTCGCCGAGGCGGAAGAACGTGGTCTGCGCACCGAGGCGCATCGAGGCCTCCAGCTCGCGCACCGACACCGCGATCGTGACCGGGTGCGGCGGATAGCTGAACCAGACGTCGCCGCTGCCCTCCAGGTGCGAGGTGGGTTCGCCGTCGGTCACGATCAGCAGCACCGGCTGGGCGTTCGGATGCTGGCGGAAGTGCCGGTTCGCCAGCAGCAGGGCGTGGTGCAGGTTGGTGCCCTTGGCGTACTCCGGCTCCAGGGCGGTCAGCTCCTCGATCTCCATCGTCTCGGCGTGGCGCCCGAACGCGACGAGCTGCAGCGCGTCTCCGCGGAACCGCGTGCTGATGAGCGTGTGCAGGGCGAGCGCCGTGCGCTTCATCGGCACCCACCGCCCGTCCATCGCCATCGAGAACGAGGTGTCGACGAGTAGCGCCACGCAGGCCTGGGTGCGGTCCTCGGTCTCCTGCACCTCGACGTCGCCGATCTGCAGCCGCACCCCGCCCGTGGACATCGACTCCGGCGTGCCGCCCTCGCCCACGGTGCGCTGGATCGCGTTGGTGACGGTGCGGGTGACGTCCCACGGCTCGGTGTCGCCGAACGCCCACTCACGGGTGGCGCCGGAGCGTTCACCCGCCGCGCCGGCCCGCCGTGTCTCGCGCTGGCCCCGGCGTCCCGACATCGCCTGCGCGACGTCGCGGAGCAGCGCCTTGCCCAGCTGGCGCATCGCCTTCGGCGTGAGCCGGAGCTGTCCGTCGGTGCCGCGCTGCACCGCCCCCGACTCGCGCAGGGCGCGTTCGAGGTCCTTGAGGGTCGACAGGTCGACGACGCCGTCGTCTCCGAGCTGTCGCGACAGGGCGTCGAGATCGACGTCGTCGAGGCTCGCACCGCGATAGGACTGCGCGAGCTGCTCGGCCAGCGCGTCGAGATCGGCCAGGTCCTGGAACACCCCGGTGCCGTCGCCGAGCCCGACGCCCTGCTCGCCGTCCATCGGCGTGGAGCCACCCCAGTCCTCGCCGGGACGCAGCGACTGCAGACTCGCATCGAGCCGGCCGAGCGCGTCGTTCAGCTGCGGCGACCCGAACGCCTGCGCCGAGAGCTGCATCAGCTCCTGACGCTGCTCGGGCGTCATCGAGCTCATCATGCGCTGGGCCGCCGCCGACCGTCGCGCCATCTGGTCGAGCAGCTCGTCCAGGTCCTGCGGAAGCGTGCCGTCGTCGGCGCGGAAGAACTCGCCGTGCTCGTCCATGAAGGCGTCGAAGTCGGCCTGCGTGTCGGTGCCCTCGCGGCGCTGGTCGAGCAGGTCGTTGAGGTCGTCGAGCATCCGGTTGACGGCGGCGCGGTCGGCGTCCGTGGCGTTCTCGAGCGCGTCCTTCATCCCGGCGAAGCGCTGGTCGAGCAGCTCGCGCCCCAGCAGGTCCTTGATGCGTTCGTAGTCCTCGCGCGCCTGCGTGCTCTTCCACGGGTAGGTCGAGAGCTCGCGCACCGCGGCGGCCGGCGAACCGGGCAGCGCATCGAGCTGCAGCTCGGCGAGGGCCCGCTCGCCGTCGTCGAGGTCGACGTCGCGCGCGAGCTGCCCACGCTCGGCCAGCACGGCCCGGTCGAGCAGCTCCTTGACCTCGGCCAGCGTGCCGTCGAGCTTGTGCCGCTGCATCAGGTCACGGCGCTTCTCGGCGACGCGACGCGCGAGGTCGTCCAGGCCCCGCTGGTCGGTGCCACCGCGCCGGAGGAACTCGCGCAGGGCGCGCTCGGGCGAGTACCCCGCCATGACGTCCTCACCGATCGCGTCCAGCGCCTCGCTGAGGTCGACCGGCGGCGCGAGCGGATCGGGGCCGCCGGTGTAACGGCCGTAGCGCGACGCGCGGGTCAGGCGCCGGTTCTGACGGGTCATGGATCGACTCCCACCCTCAGCCGTACACCGTCTCGCCGCCAGCCGAGTCCTTGGCGATCCGGCGAGCCAGGAACAGGCCCTCGAGCGCCAGCTCGATCGCGCTGGCCCGTTCGCCGTCGTCGCCGGCCCCGACGCGATCGGCGACCTGGTCGTAGAGATCGGACTCGCCCAGCACGGGCAACCCCGCCAGGAAGTCGCGGGCGCTGACCTGCTCGCCGGTGGCGACCAGGTCGCCGCCCTCGAGCGCCTCGACCACCAGATCGAAGTCGATCCCCGTGAAGAGCCCCTGGACCGTCGCGGCCGTGGCGGTGCGCAGGAGGTGGTCGAGCACGAGCTCCTCGCGACCCTCCTCGCCCGACTCGAACTCGATCTTGCCGCCGAGCACATCGACCGCGGTCTCCAGGTCGACGGGGCGCGCCACCGCCCGCTCCTCGCCCTGCCGCGTCGCGCGGTGCAGCGCGGCCGCCGCGATGGTCTCGGCTCCGGCGATCGCGAACCGGGCGCTGACGCCGCTGCGCTGGTCGACCGCCGACGACTCGCGCAGGGCGCGGGTGAACCGCGCCAGCACCTCGATGAGCTGGTCGGGCACCTCGGCGACGAGCTGGGCCTCCTGGCGGATGACCGCGATCTCGTCGACGAGCGCGAGCGGGTAGTGCGTGCGGATCTCGGCCCCGAACCGGTCCTTCAACGGCGTGATGATGCGGCCGCGGTTGGTGTAGTCCTCCGGGTTGGCGCTGGCAACGACCAGGACGTCGAGCGGCAGCCGCAGCACGTAGCCGCGGATCTGGATGTCGCGCTCCTCCATCACGTTGAGCATCGCGACCTGGATGCGCTCGGCCAGGTCGGGCAGCTCGTTGATGGCCACGATGCCGCCGTGGCTGCGCGGGATCAGTCCGAAGTGGATCGTCTCCGGGTCGCCCAGGCTGCGCCCCTCGGCGACCTTCATCGGGTCGACGTCGCCGATCAGGTCGGCGACGCTCGTGTCCGGCGTGGCCAGCTTCTCGGCATAGCGGGTGTCGCGGTGCCGCCAGACGACGGGCAGGTCGTCACCGAGCTCCTTGGCACGGCGGATGCTGGTCGTGGTGATCGGCGCGTAGGGGTGCTCGCCGAGCTCGGAGCCGTCGATGACCGGCGTCCACTCGTCGAGCAGGCCCACGAGCGTGCGCAGGAGGCGCGTCTTGCCCTGACCGCGCTCGCCGAGCAGCACGATGTCGTGCCCGGCGATGAGCGCACGCTCGAGCTGAGGCACGACGGTGTCCTCGAAGCCGTGCAGGCCCGGCCAGGGGTCGCGGCCCTCGGCGAGCGCAGCCAGCAGGTTGTCGCGGATCTCGACCCGCAGCGGGCGCTGGACGTGACCCGAGGCACGCAGCTGGCCGACGGTCGTGGGGGACGGGGCCGTGGGGAACGGGGCAGACGGGGACTGGGCAGTCACGACGCCGACGCTACTCCCGCCCTCCACGCCGCGCCCGGCGTCCGGCGCCGGCCGCACCGGCCCCCGGTCAGGTCGCCCGCCGACCGCGGGCCACCAACCATCCGCCGACAGCCACGAGGCCGATCGCGGCGAGCAGGAGCGACAGGTCGAGCGGGAGGCCGGTACCGGGCAAGGTCCGGTCGGTGCCGGCGGGCCCGGTCGAGCCACCCGCGCCACCGCCACCGTCGCCGGAGCCACCCGTCCCGCCATCGCCACCGGAGCCACCCCCGGAGCCACCGCCGGAGCCGTCACCGCCCGGGCCGGCCGCCGCCGGGACGAGGGTGAACGTCGAGACCGTGGTGTCGTGGGTCGCGCCGTACGGGTCGACCGTGTGGACGTACCAGCCGTGGTCACCGAGCTCAGTCAGGTCCCAGGCCATCGCGGCGACCGTGCCGCTCGGCACGTCCTGCACCGCGCCGATCTCCTGGGTCGTCAGGACCTCCGCCGTGAACCCCGACGTCGCGAGGGTCTTGTCGCTCGGGGTGATGCGCAGCGCGTCGTAGCCGATCTCGAAGTCCTGGTACCGGTACGGGTCGGGACCGGGCTCGAGCAGCGACGGGTCCTCGGAGTTGTAGACGTCCAGCGACGGCGAGTACGTGCGCACCCGCATCGACTGGCCCTCGTTGTCGAACTGCAGGAGCCGCAGGAAGCCCTGGCCACCCTCCGGCAGACCCTGGTAGTCGAAGAGCATCGCGTACACGTCGCGGTCGACCACGCCGTCGCCGTCGTCGTCGAACTGGTCGACCCGCGTGAAGGCGTCGTGATAGTGCCCCGACAGGACCATCCGCACGTTCGGGTTGGTCGCGACGACCTCGTCGAGGATCTGCTGCGGCACCGGGCCGAGCCCACCCGTCGTCAGCATGAACTCGTGCAGGTTCACGATCGCGACCCGCTCGGGGTAGCGCGCGAGCACGTCGTTCATCCAGGCGATGTGGTCGGCCTGCGGGTCCCAGCCCATGGAGAGCATCAGGAAGTCGATGCCCCCGGCCGAGATCAGGTCGTAGTGGCCGCGGTTGTCCTGGTACGAGCCGCCGTACCAGGGGTTGCCGGCGTACCGGGCCTCCCCGAAGAACGCGGAGTACTGCGAGTAGTCCGAGAGCCCGCTGCCGACGTCGTGGTTGCCCGCGAGCACGCCGTAGGGCAGTCCGGCAGCGTCGAGCCGCGCGTACTCGGCGTCGGCGTTGGCCCACTGGTACGGCTGGTCGTAGTCGTCGACGATGTCGCCGGTGTGGATCAGGTACTGGATGTTCTGGTTCTCGCGCTGCGCCAGGACGTAGTCGTGGATCGCCGTCTGGTGCTGCACGAACTCCTCGTTGTAGTACTGCGTGTCCGACTCCCACGCGATCGAGAAGTCGTAGTCCGACCGCGGGGTGTCGAGCGGGTTCGCCGGGGTCACGACCGAGTCGCGGGTGCTGAGGTCGGCACCGGCGAAGCCCTCCGAGTGCTGCACGAGCACCGTGATCGTGCCGTCGCGCACCGTCTCGCCCACGACGGCCGAGCCCTGCAGCGTGAAGGCCTCGTCGTCGACGCTCGTGCGGTGCCGGTCGAGCTCGATCCAGCGGGTGCCGTCGGTGGCCAGGGCGTACAGGATGACCTGCGAGTCCCGGTCGGCCGCGCCGTCCCAGGTGACCCGGACCCGCGCATCGGCGCCCGCCTCGGGCGGCACGGCGACGTCGAACGTGTAGTACGGCAGGGCGTCGGTGGCGGTGACCGGCGCGAGGCCGGCCTGGGCCGCGAGCTGCTGCGAGGCCAGCAGGCGGGCGGGCGAGGGCGCGGCCGGGTCGACCGGCGCCCCGCCACGCTCGAGCGAACGCGCGTCGTGGGTCGCGCCGCTCGCGGCCGTGACCTCGTCGTCGCCGAGCGCGAGCCGCTCCCCGCGACGGAACGAGACGTCGAGCGGATCGGCGGTGGGGTCCTCGACGAGCGCCTGCAGCACGACCTTGCCGACCTCGACCTCGGAGCCGTCGACCGGCGCAACGCCGTCGGCGCCCGGCTGCTCCTCGGGGACCACGAACGTCACGGCGCGCTCGGTGAGGTTGCCCACCGCGTCGGTCGCGACGACCGTGAGCACGTGGTCGCCCGCAGCGAGCACGACCGACGAGGTCGTGAACGGCAGCACGACCGGATTGCCGTCGAACGTGGCGACCAGGTCGACGACCCCCGAGCCGGCCCCGTCCTCGACGGCCGCGTCGAGGACGATCTCGCCCTGGTAGACCCGTCCGTCCTCGACGCTCGGCGTCACGACGGGGGCGGTGTTGTCGACGAGCACCTGCGCCGAGGCGCGGTCGGGGCCGTCGGTCGCCACCACCTCGTGGGCACCGTCGTCGACGGTCGTCGTGTCCCAGTCGTGGGCCAGCGCGGTGAAGGCGTCGTCGCCGAGGTCGAAGACCGACGCGTAGACGTCGTTCTTGCCGGCGCTGTCGCCCATCAGGATCAGCTGCGACGGATCGTCGTAGCCGGCCGGGCGCAGGGTGCGCCCGTCGGGCAGCACCAGGCGCATGCCCGAGATCACGAAGTCGTCGTTGTTCTCGGCCTCGTCGATCCACGGCCCGGCCTTGGTGCCGGCCCAGACGTCGACCGACAGCGGCTCACCCTGCGTGACGTAGGTCAGCGGCACGGGCACGGCGATCGTCTCGGTGCGCTCGTAGGTGCCCTCGTCGAAGATGTGCAGCACGTCCTCGCCGATGCGCACGCCGTTGCGGAAGTAGAAGTCGGTCTGCGAGGTCTCGAACACGAAGTACGGCGTCGACTCCAGCGACGCGCGGGTCTGGACCGAGACGCCGTCGATCGTGAGGTCCAGGCTCGGCGGGTAGCTCTCGCCCGCGGCCGAGACGGTCGTCGTGCCACCGACGAAGTCGCCGTCGGCCACGTTGAGGCGGACCGGGTCGGAGCTCGCGCCGTCGACCAGGACGCGGCGGGTCTCGGTGCGGGTCACCTGCGTGCCGTCGGAGGCCTCGACGACGTACTCGAACCACTGCTTCCCCGCGACGTCCGCCGGGTGCACGACCGTGCCGAAGGCCTGCGGGTCCGCCGCGGCGTGCACCAGGTTGAGCGAGCGCGGCTCGGTATCGACGTCGTTGCTGATCCGCGCCGTGACGGTGCGCACCTGGACGTCGTCGCTGATGCGCAGGTCGAGCACGAACCCGGTCAGGGGGTCGATGGTCGGCGCGGTGCGGTCCTCGACGACGGGCGGCGCGGTGTCGTCCGCGACGACCACGAGACCTCCGGCGACCTGGTCGACCTGAACCCGCCCCGGCGACGGGTCGCGGCGCGCGACGATCGCCTGCAGGCCGGGATCACCCGCCACCGGTCCGTAGAGGATCGCGACGTCGGCGTCGACGTCGTCGGCGCCCGCCATGTTGTAGTAGGCCCGGTTGACCGGGAACCCGGTGTTGGTGCGGATCGCCACGCCGCGCGCTGATCCGTTCGCCAGGCCCGCCGCGGAGATCTCGACCAGGTCCTCGCCCAGCGTCAGGTCGCTGCGGTGGTGGGCGTTGAAGTCGGCAGCGGTCAACGCGTCGTTCGCGCCGTTCTTGATCCAGAACGTCAGCGTCCGGCCGGCCGGGATCACGACGTCCGCCGGCACGGCCGGCCACGCCGCCTCGTTGGTGTTGGTCGTCGTGTCCTGCGGGTAGAGGTAGGTCAGCGCGTAGTCGGAGAAGTCGACGGGCCGGTCGGAGGCGTTGAAGACCTCGATGAACTCGAAGCCGTCGGAACCGCCGACGTTGGCGGTGTCGGGCACGATCTCGGTGATCTGCAGCGGTGCCGCGACGAGCGTCGGGTCGGGATCGAGCACCCCGATGTCAGCCGGCACCTCGGGCTCGGGGTCGACCGGGACCGTCGGCACGAGCGCCTCGGGCACGACCGCCCCGGGCGTCATCGGGGACTGGGTCGCCAGCACCGGTGCCGCCTGCCCGCGGGCCGCCGGCACCGAGAAGTCGACGCCGAGGTCGATCGCCTGCGACCCGGACGGGTAGTGCGACCACGTCACGATCCCGGCGGAGTCGCTGATGCGGATCCCCCGGTCGCCGCCGTTGGCCATGCCCGGCTGACCCGTGAGGCGCAGGATCTGTGTGCCGGCCGGGGCGCCGGTGGCCGCCCGGAACTCCTCGACCGTGCGCGCGAAGGAGTCGAGCCCGCTCGCCGTGTAGCTCAGCCACAGCACGACCGACTCCCCCGGAGCCACCGTCGCGGTGCCGTCGACCGTGAGCGCGACGTCGCGGGCGGTGTCGGTGCCGTCGACGTAGCTGTAGGCGAACGTGAACCCGTCGAGGGCGACCGGCACGCTGTCCGGATTCGTCACCTCGACGTACTCGAACTCGTCGACCCCGGACGGATTGGCCACGATCTCCGACACGAACAGCGGCGGCAGGTCCGCGGCCCGGGCCGGCGCGGCGAGCCCCGCCACCGCGGTGGCCGCGAGCAGCGCCGTGCCGAGCACCAGGTGCAGCAGCACGCGCCAGCGACGCGTCGAGGTGGTGGGCAGGGGCGAGGCAGCCAACGACATGTGTCTCTTCCGTCCGAGGAGGCACCCTCAGCGGCCCCCGTGCGGATCGGACGCTAAGCAGGCTCGACGAACGACAGCCGCCTCACCGGCGAACGCCAGGTGGACGGGCGACGTCCCCCTCCCCCTCCGGGGCGGTGAGAGAGCGTCCGTCTCGGCCGGCCGCGACCCTGCGGCGTCAGCGCTTGACGACGCGCGTGGACAGCATCATGTCGGCGAACGTGCGGTTCTCCCTGTCCCACAGCGGCCACAGCAAACCGAGGTAGCACGGGATCGCGTCGACGACGTGCACGATCTGTCGCGCGAACGACAGCCCGAACCCGAGCGGACGACCCGTCTGGGCACCGCGACAAAGTAGTACGACTGCCCCAGAGGCGCATCTACGCGGCCGATCAGCCTCACCGCTCCCGGCGACCGGGGTCAGCGGCGGCGGTAGAGCGTGACGTGAGCGGCGGTGGCGCGGACCGGGAGGTTCGCGACCGTGCCCAGGGCCCGGTGCGCGACCTCGAGGTCGGCCTCGAGCTCGGTGACCCGGGCCGCGAGCGCCGCGACCTGGCGCTCGAGCTCGATGACGCGCTTGACGCCCTCCAGACCGAGACCCTCGGCGGTCAGGTCGGCGATGCGGCGCAGCAGCTCGATGTCGACCAGCGAGTAGCGGCGACCGCCACCCCCGGTGCGGCCGGGCTCGACGAGGCCGAGCCGGTCGTACGCGCGCAAGGTCTGCGGGTGCAGGCCGGACAGCTCCGCGGCGACACTGATGACGAAGACCTTGGCCTCCGGCCCCGGCGGCGTGAACGGGTTGCCGACGTTGGGGTTCATGACCTCACCGCCTTCGAGAAGCAGAGAATAGGCGGCGCCGTCATGAAGGGACTCACGGTCGCTCGCTCGCGCTCGCTCATGACTTCACCGCCTTGAAGAGTTCCTCTCGAGGATCTCGTCCCGCCCGCGCGACGCGCAAGGCCTCCACGGCCTCGCGCTCGGCGTCGGACAGGCTGGCCGGCACGGCGACGTCGACCGTGACGAGCAGGTCGCCCCGGCGGCCCGACCGGGCCAGACCGCCCTTGCCGCGCACCCGGAGGGTACGGCCGTGCGGGGTGCCCGGCGGGATGCGCAGCGTGACCGACGTGCCGTCGATCGTGGGCACCGCGACATCGGCGCCGAGCGTGGCCTCGTCGTAGGCGACCGGGACCGAGAGCGTGAGGTGCTCGCCCTTGCGGCCGAACACCGGGTGCGGGTCGACGTGCACCAGCAGCAGGAGGTCGCCCGCCGGGCCACCTCCGGTGCCGGGCGCGCCCTTGCCCTTGAGGCGGATGCGCTGACCGTCCTGCACGCCCGCCGGGACCCGCACCTGAAGGGTGCGGCTCGACGGTGAGCGCCCCGACCCCGAGCACGTGGGGCACGCGTGCTCGACGACCATGCCGCGACCGCGGCATCCCTGGCACGGCTCGGTCATCGCGAAGACGCCACCGCTGGCACTGGTCTGCATGCCGCTGCCCTGGCACTTGGGGCACACCGACGGTGCCGTGCCGGGGCGGGCACCCGTGCCGTGGCACGTGCCGCACGCCTCGTCGCTGGGCAGGCGCAGACTGATCGTGACGCCCTCGACAGCCTCGCTGAAGCCGATCGACGCCTCCGACTCGAGGTCGTCACCGCGCCGCGCGGTGGACTGCCGGCGCCGGCGTCCACCGCCACCGCCGAACATCCCGCCGAGGATGTCGCTGAGGTCGAAGTCGGACTGCATGCCCGCACCGCCCCCGCTGCGGAACTGGCCGAACATCGACTTCTGCTCGTCGTACTGCTTGCGCTTGCCGGCGTCGGACAGCACGGCGTAGGCCTCGGAGACGCTCTTGAACCGCTCCTCCGCCGCCTTGTTGTTGGGGTTGGCGTCGGGGTGGTTCTCGCGCGCCAGCTTGCGGTAGGCCTTCTTGATGTCGTCGGCCGTGGCGTCCTTGGTGACGCCGAGGACCCCGTAGAAGTCCTTGCCGGACCAGTCAGTGGTGCTCACGTGGGCACCTCCCCTCGCGCTCGTCGTGTGGTGGGTGGGGGTGGTGGGCCGGCCCCGCAGGACCGGCCCACCTCCGTCAGGACTCCTCGGAACCGGCCTCCTCGGCCGGCGGCTCCTCAGGAGTGGGCTCGTCGGCATCGCCGGCCTCGGCGCCCTCAGCGGCCGGGGACGCCGGGTCGACGACTCCGACGATCGCGGTGCGGAGCACCCGGTCGCCGACGCGGAAGCCCGTGCGCATCACGAGCTCCACCGAGGTGACCTCGACGTCGGGCGACTCGCCCGCATGCGTGACGGCCTCGTGCAGCGACGGGTCGAACGGATCGCCCTTGGCGCCGAACGTCTCGAGGCCGTGCTTGGCGACGGCCGTCTGCAGGGAGTCGGCGACGGCCTTGAAGCCGCCCTCGAGCTGCTCGTGCTGCGCGGCCCGCGCGATGTCGTCGAGCACCGTCAGGAGCGACTCGAGGACCTTGGCCTCGCCCTGCGCCCGCACGAGCTCACGGTCACGGTCGACGCGCCGCTTGTAGTTGACGTACTCGGCCTGCAGCCGCTGGAGGTCGGCGGTGCGCTCGGCGAGCTGCTGCTCGGCCGTGGGCTCCGCCGACTCCTGCGAGCCCGAGCCCTCGGGCGCCGGCGTCGCAGGAGGCTGCTCCTGCGACGCCTCGCCCTCGGGCTCGGCCGCGACGTCCTCGGTGTGCTCCGGGTCGGAGTGCTCGGGTCCCTGCGTCACTTGGTGCCCTCGGTGTCGTCGTCCTCGACGATCTCGGCGTCGACGACGTCATCGTCAGCGGCACCGTCGGCATCACCGGACGGGGCGCTGGCGGCCTCAGCGGCCGCTGCCTCGTACATCGCCGTGCCGAGCTTCTGGCTCGACTCCGCGAGCTTGGCCGTGGCCGTCTTGATGGCCTCGGTGTCGTCGCCGTTCAGCGACTCCTTGAGGGCGTCGACGTCGGCCTGGACCTCGTTCTTGAGCTCGTCGCCGACCTTGTCGCCGTTCTCGGCCAGGAACTTCTCGGTCGTGTGCACGAGCGAGTCGCCCTGGTTGCGGACGTCGACGGCCTCGCGGCGCTGACGGTCCTCCTCGGCGTACTGCTCGGCGTCCTTGACCATCTTGTCGATGTCGTCCTTGCTGAGCGCCGAGCCGCCGGTGATCGTCATCGACTGCTCCTTGCCGGTGCCGCGGTCCTTGGCCGAGACGTTGACGATGCCGTTGGCGTCGATGTCGAACGTGACCTCGATCTGCGGCACGCCGCGCGGCGCCGGCGGCAGGCCCGTCAGCTCGAACGTGGCGAGCAGCTGGTTGCCCGCGGCCATCTCGCGCTCACCCTGGTAGACCTGGATCGCGACGGACGGCTGGTTGTCGTCGGCCGTCGTGAAGACCTCGCTGCGCTTGGTCGGGATCGTGGTGTTGCGCTCGATGAGCTTGGTCATGACGCCGCCCTTGGTCTCGATGCCGAGGCTCAGCGGGGTGACGTCGAGGAGCAGGACGTCCTTGACCTCGCCCTTGAGCACGCCGGCCTGCAGGCTGGCGCCGATCGCGACGACCTCGTCGGGGTTGACGCCCTTGTTGGGGTCCTTGCCGCCCGTGAGGCTCTTGACGAGCTCGGTGACGGCCGGCATGCGCGTCGAGCCGCCGACCATGACGACGTGGTCGATGTCGCCGACCTTGACGCCGGCGTCGCGGATGACGTTGTTGAACGGCGCCTTGGTGCGCTCGAGCAGGTCGGCGGTGATCTTCTCGAACTCCGAGCGGGTCAGCGTCTCCTCGAGGAACACCGGGCTGCCGTCCTGCACCGTGATGTACGGCAGGTTGATCGACGTGCTGGTCGAGCTCGAGAGCTCGATCTTCGCCAGCTCGGCGGCCTCGCGGATGCGCGGCATCGCCATCTTGTCCTTCGTGAGGTCCAGGCCGGTCTTGGACTTGAAGCCGTCGACGATCCACTTCACGACGGCCTCGTCCCAGTCGTCGCCACCGAGGTGGTTGTCGCCGCTGGTGGCCTTGACCTCGATCACGCCGTCGCCGATCTCCAGCAGCGAGACGTCGAACGTGCCGCCACCAAGGTCGAAGACGAGGATCGTCTGGTCCTCGCCCTTGTCGAGGCCGTAGGCCAGGGCGGCCGCGGTGGGCTCGTTGATGATGCGGCTGACGTTGAGGCCCGCGATCTCGCCGGCCTCCTTCGTGGCCTGACGCTGGTGGTCGTTGAAGTACGCCGGCACCGTGATGACGGCGTCGGTGACGGGCTCGCCCAGGTACGACTCGGCGTCGCGCTTGAGCTTCTGCAGGATGAAGGCGCTGATCTGCTGCGGCGTGAAGTCCTTGCCGTCGAGCGACTGGGTCCAGTCGGTGCCCATGTGGCGCTTGACCGAGCGGATCGTGCGGTCGACGTTGGTGACGGCCTGGTTCTTGGCGACCTTGCCGGTCAGGACCTCGCCGTCCTTGGCGAAGGCCACGACCGACGGGGTGGTGCGAGCGCCCTCGGCGTTCGCGATGACGGTCGGCTCGCCGCCCTCCAGGACGGCGACGACGGAGTTGGTGGTACCGAGATCGATGCCGACGGCACGTGCCATGGTGGGGTCCTCCTGGGGATCGGGTGGATCGTGGCGGGCGGTCGACTGCTGTGTCGCGACCGCCTTGACGTTTCTCAGTCAGATGACTTGAGTCTGATCGTATCAACTTCGATCAAGGCCGTCGCATTCCCGTCCCCGGCACCGACCGGCGCGGAAGTTGGATCTGACACCGGCGGGGAGTACCGTGATCCATGTCACTCGTGAGGGACGAGAGACTTCGATGCGTCGGCCCCTGGGCGACGTGTGTCCGAGGGAGTTGCACCATGGCCAAGCGCCACACCGATTCGTCGACCGCTCGCGCAGGTCGCGGCACGGCATTCACCATCAGCGGCCTGCTGCTCGTCGCGCTCGCCGCGCTCACCGTCTTCGTGATCGCACCGAAGCTGACCCAGCTGCCCGGAGACTTCAGCAGCACCGTCACCTACGACGGCGAGTCGGCGCAGCTCGATCCCGCCACGCTGAAGCTGGACGAGCCGACCTCGGTCGACGCCACGCGTGAGGTCGAGGTCACCGAGACCGACGGCTCCACCGCCACGATCCGCAGCATCTCGACGGCCAACCTGCCCACCGGCGCCTCGGTGACCGACAAGACGTTCGCGATCAACCGCACCGACTACCAGCAGGTCGAGGGCGTCGACGGGGTCGACGACCAGAAGGGCGGCATGGTCCTGTCGCACGTGCGTCACCCCAACAAGGAGCCGTTCACGGTCTACGACGCCACGACCGACGCGGCCCAGAAGGTGGAGTTCGTCCGCGAGGAGACCATCAAGGGTCGCCAGGCGTACTACTTCGAGGGCACCTCGATCCTCCCGGTCAAGGCCGAGGGCACGCTCGAGACCCTGCAGGCCTCGGTCGGTCAGAGCATGGGCACCGACGGCACCGTGCTGCCGAACGCCACGGTCGCGAGCTTCGTGTCGCTGCTGGACGGCGCCGACGGTCAGGCCCTGCGCGACGCCGTCGCCCAGGCCGGCCCGGAGATCCCCGCCACCTACATCTCGACCAACACGACGCAGATCTGGATCGACGCCGAGCTCGGCTCACCGCTCAAGACCGGCCAGGACCAGACGATCTCGCTGTACGCCGACTTCGGCGCCGAGCCCTACCCGCTGCTCGAGCTCAACAGCCTGCAGCTCATGGCCGACGACGCGTCCGTCACGCGCCTGGTCGACACCGCGGCGTCGAACGCCTCGAAGATCACGCTCGTGCAGTCGTACGTGCCGATCGGCCTGGCCGTGCTCGGGGTGATCCTGCTGGGCGTGGGCGCCGTCGCCGCCCGGCCCACCCGCACGACCAGCACCGTCGTCGAGGACCGCGAGCTGGTCGGCTCCGGCCGTTAGTCACGTCACGACAGGACGGCCCGTCACGCGCGAGCGTGGCGGGCCGTCCTGCGTCGTGGCGTCGGTCTGGCTCCGGTCACCGCCGCGACGAGCGCATGCCCTGCAGCTGCGTCAGGTCGGCGCGGGCGGCGAGCTCGCGGTACTCCGCCGACTCGACGGCGTACAGCGCGATCCGCCCCTGCGCGTCGTGATGCAATCCCCAGCCGTACGTCTTGACCAGGGGTGACGTGCGCAGGCAGGGCTGGCCCGTGGCGAAGAACTCCTCGCGGGCGATACCGCGACGCTGCCCCTGCGAGGCGTGCACGACATCGTCGGAGGTGTGCACGTACGGGTCGTCGACGAGCATCTCGTACTGGATCTGCGCGACCGTGGGCGCATCCCTGGCCGGTGGCACTGCAGCCGTGACGGCCTTGGTGTCGGGCGCGACCGCGATGAACGTGTCGACGTAGTTGGTGGTGTGCGTGCGGGCTGCCGACATGGGTGAACCTCCGTCGAGCCAGATCGTGCCACCCACCGCCGACCGGAATCAGCCGTGCGACCTCACCGGGGGACGTCGCGGCGCCGGAAGGCCAGCACCGCGAGCCCCAGCAGCAGCGCGGCGACCCCGCTCAGCGCCAGCTCGGGCACGATCTCGAACCGCTCGCTCGGCACGCCCGGAACGTGCGTGAAGGGCGAGACCTGCTGCAACCACTCGGGCATCCCCACGGCCGCGCCGACCTGCCCCACCACCGTCGCGACCACGAGACCGCCCCACGCCAGCACGGTCCATCGTCCACCCACGGCCTGGCCGAGCACGCCGAGCGCCACGACGACCCAGACCGCCGGGGCCTGGACCACCGAGGCGGCCACGGCGTCGCCGAGGTCGGCACCTGCAACCCCCGTCGCCAGGCCCACCACCGCGAGCGCGGGGAGGACTCCGGCCCCGGCGACGGCGGCCGGCGCCAGGAGAGCACGCGTCCGCGAGGCGCTCGTGGCGAGCACCTGCTCCAGACGCCCGCCCGTCTCGTCGCCATGGACCCGCGTGACGAGGGCGAGCCCCCAGCCGGCCACCGCCAGGCCGCCGATCGAGGCCATGGCCCCCACGAACACGTCGGTCAGGGCGCCCGCTCCCCCGAGGCGGCGAAGGGCGTCGGCCAGACCACCCTCGGCCGCACCGAGGCGGTCGATCGTGGGCACCAGGCTGCCGACGAAGACGCCGAACCCCACCAGCGCGAGGGTCCAGACCACCGCCGGACGGGCCTCGAGCCGCAGGGTCACCGCCACCGGAGTGCGCAGCGAGCCGGCCGAGGCGGGCCCGGGACGCGGCGCGAGCAGGCCGGAGCCGAGGTCCCGACGTCCACGCAGGACGATCGCCACGACCATCAGGCCCAGGGCCGCGACGGCCGCGGTCAGGAGCGGCCACCACGACACCGCGCCGAAGGGGTCGATCGCCTCGGCCCAGCCGAAGGGCGTGAGGCGGTCGACGACGTCGCTGTGCCGGACGTCGGCCGCACCGCGCACCGCGTACGCCGCCAGGACGATCCCGATCGAGAGGCCGAGGGCGGCCCGTGACGCCTGGGCGACCTGCGCCGCCACCGCGGCGACCCCGGCTCCCGCGGCCCCCACGCACAGCACCTGCGCCCCGGCCGCGACGGCGTCGACCGCCCCCGCGCCGGCGCCGGCCGCCAGCCCGACCGCGGTGCCGAGCGCCGCCGCCAGGACGACGAGCGAAGCGGCCACGGCTCCGGCCCCGAGCGCGGCGAGCCGGCCCACGGCAGCAGCGCCGACGAGCTCGGCCTGGCCCTGCTCCTCCGCGCGGCGCGTGACGCGCACCAGCACGGTGGCCGCGAGCACCGCCACGACCGCCAGCATGAACAGCCCGACCCGCCAGAGCGTCGTGCCGCCGATGCTGCCGGGATGCTCGAAGGGCCCGAGCAGCACGCGGAAGGCCGGCGTCTGCGCCACGGTGCCCTGCAGTCCGACCCGTTCGCCGACCGTGCCAGCGATCTGCCGGATCTGCGAGGCCGTCGCGACGTAGGTCGCGGCGTACGCGACGAGCGCGCCGAGGATCCACCGTCGTTCGGTGCTCAGCGCGAGCCTCGTCAGACCGGCCGTGCCGGCCCAGGCGCGTGACCTCATGCGTCCTCGGCGGCGCCGTACTGGCGCAGGAAGAGCTCCTCGAGCGAGGGCGGCTCGATCGTCAGCGCCGACGGCGCGAGGGCTGCCACGGCACCCACGACCTCCGCCGTCGCGGCGTCCTCGATCGTGCAGACGACCCGGTCTCCGTCGACCTCGAGGTCGTGGACCCCCTCGAGCCGGCCCAGCACCTCGGCGCCGCTCGCGATGGTCGCGGTCAGCCGGGACCGGGTGACCGATCGCAGCTCGTCCAGGCGGCCCGCCAGCACGGTGCGCCCCGAGCGCACGATCGTGACGGTGTCGCACAGCTGCTGCACCTCGGCCAGGATGTGGCTCGACAGCAGGACCGTGGCGCCGCGCCCGGCGGCCTCGCGGGTGCACCGCTGGAACTCGGCCTCCATGAGCGGGTCCAGGCCGGACGTCGGCTCGTCGAGCACGAGCAGGTCCGTGTCGGCCGCGAAGGCCGCGACGAGGGCGACCTTCTGCCGGTTGCCCTTGGAGTACGTCGACGCGCGGCGCGTGGGATCGAGCTCGAAGCGCTCGATCATCTCTGCGCGACGGGGTGCGTCCTTGATGCCGCGTAGGCCCAGGAGCAGGTCGATGACCTGGCCTCCCGTGAGCCGGGGCCACAGCGCGACGTCGCCGGGCACGTACGCGAGGCGCCGGTGCAGGTCGACCGCGTCGCGGAACGGGTCACGGCCGAAGACCTCCGCTCGTCCGCCGCCGGCGCGGTGCAGGCCGAGCAGGATCCTGATCGTGGTCGACTTGCCGGCGCCGTTCGGGCCGAGGAAGCCGGCCACCGTCCCGGTCTCGACCTGCAGGTCGAGGCCGTCGAGGGCCGTGGTCGATCCGTAGTGCTTCACGAGTCCGCGGACGTCGATCGCGAGGTCGGGCATAAGGAGATTGTGCACCTGCCTCGCCTGCCCCCGGCAGCGCCCGAGCGTCAGCCCACCCGCGTGAGCAGCGGGCGGTCCCAGGCCGCGTGGACCTGCACCATCGACTCGACCGTGGCCGCCCACGGATACCCCTCGGCCCGTCGTCGCGCGGCACGTCGGCGACCGCGCTCCGGCAGCGCCGCGACCCGTTGCACGGCGTCGGCCAGCGGACCCGCGTGCGGCGCGGCCCACGCGCCGCACGCGGTGTCGACGAGCTCGCGCGCTCCGCCGACGTCCGCGGTGACGACCGGCGTGCCGCACGCGAGGGCCTCGAGAACGGCCAGACCGAAGGTCTCTCCGGGGCACACCGACAGCGCGACGTCGGCCGCCCCGAGGCGGGCCGCGAGCTCGGCCCGGCCGGCGACGTGACCGTGGAACTCGACGGGCGCGCCGGCGGCCAACGCCCGCAGCTCGCCCAGGTGCGGACCCGTGCCGTAGACGTCGAGGCGGACGTCGACGCCGCGGCGGTGCAGCTCGACCGCGGTCGCGACCGCCAGGTGCGGGGACTTCTCGCGCGACAGCCGTCCGGCCAGCACCAGCCGCAGCGGCCCCTCGGAGACCCGGCGCCGCGCCGGACGGAACTGGGCGAGGTCGACCCCGAGCGGCACGGTGCGCACGGGGCAGCCGGCTGCGTCCGCCACGCCCGCGAGCTCGGCCCTGGCGAACTCCGACGTCACGACCACCTGGTCGAAGGAGCGCACGAGCACCCGGTTCAGCACGGCGATCGACGCCTTGGCGCTGGTGTCGCGGCGGGTCCGCATCGCCATCATGTCGCTCATCCGCTCGTGCGAGAACAGGACCGCTCCGACCCGCCGGCGCCGGGCCCAGCGGGCCACCGGCAGCAGCGTCGTCTTGTCGTGCACCTCGACCGAGGTCGGGGCGAAGGAGTCCAGCACGTCCAGGACCCGCCACGGCTCGACGATGAGTCGGTAGTGCTCACCGACCCGGGGCGCTCGGACCTGGACGACGTCACCGTCCGGGGTCGACCACCGGTCGTCGCGGGGGCCGGGCAGCACCAGGAGTCGCTCGACGCCGTGACGGCGGTACCCGGCGCCGATCGCCTCCACCGCGGTCTTCATGCCGCCCGAGGTCGGGCCGACGAAGTTCGCGAGCTGCACGATGCGCACGTCGAACCACGGTGCCGGCCGGCGGTGAATCTCCGGTGACCCGGTCGTGGACCGGCCCTGACGCTCAGACGTCGGGCTGGACCCCCTTGACCCGCAGGCCGAGCACCCCCGCGACCACGCAGGCCATCGCGACGCATCCCATGAACGGCGCGAAGATCGTGTCGACGCCCCACCGGGTCGCCGCGACGCCTGCCGCGATCGTGGGCAGCGCCAGCGCCCCGTAGGCCAGGACGTAGAAGGCCGACATGACCTCGCCGCGATGAGCGGCCGGCAGCACCTGCCCGAGGTGGCGCAAGGAGCTCCCGAACGCCAGCCCGAAGAAGAACCCCAGGAGCACCGAGCAGAACCCGAGGAACCAGGCGTCGCCGAGGTGCACCGCCAGGACGCACAGGCCGAGGCTGGCCGCGGTGCCCAGGTCACCGACGATCGCCGACCGGCGGGTGTCGCGGTCCCCGGCCGCGACCTGGCTCGCGGCCGCGGCCAGCGCCGATCCGCCGACCACGGCACCGCCGAACACCAGGTTGTCGGTGCCGACCGCGACCGAGGCGATCGACGGGTACAGCGACAGGAAGACCCCGAGCACCGACCACGCGGCCATGACCCCCAGCGCCGCGAAGGCGAAGTCAGGCGCGATCGCGGCCGGCACGCGCGGCCGGGCGACGTGGAGGGCGACGGTCGGGTCGACGTCGTGGGTCTCGCGCATCAGCACGATCGCGAGCAGGGCCAGCGCGCTGAGGAACGCCAGCGCCGCATACGGCACCACGAGGGGCGCGGGCCCGTACTGCGCGTCGACCGACGTCCCCAGGATCGCGATGCCGATGCCGACGTTGAACGCGACGCCGGTGCGCCGACCGGACGCGGCTCCGTCGTCCGGACGCAGGTCGAGCAGCGCCGCGCTGCCGACCACCACGATCGCGCCGACCGAGAGCCCGTGCAGGACCCGGGCCGCGATCAGCGCGGCGACCGAGCCCGCGACCATGAACACCGCCAGGCCGACGAGCAGCCCGGTCACGGCCACCAGCAGGAGGGGCCGCCGGCCGTAGCGGTCGGAGATCGATCCGGACACCAGCACGCTGACGAGCGCGGCGAGCGCGTAGGCCGCGAACACGACCGTCGTCGTGACCGGCGCGAAGTCCCACTCGTCGGCGTAGATGCCGTAGAGCGGCGAGGGCGCTCCGGAGATCCCGAGGCCCAGTCCGAGGATGCCCATGAGCGCCGGGTAGACCCACCGCTGGGACGTGGCGTGCATCGAGATCCCTCTCCGCGCCCGCCCGCTCGGGACCGTGCGCCCGATCAGGCTAGACGTCGCCCGCCGGCCGGCCCCGCCCTGGTGCGGCGGGACGAGGGTCGGCCTACAGTTTCGCCATGACTTTCCGCCGCCTGCTGGTCCTTCCGCTTCTCCTGCTGGCCGCCCTGCTGGTCGGCTGCGGTTCCGACGACTCCGACTCCGACAACTCCTCGACGTCGTCGGACAGCGACTCGCAGAGCGACGCGGCCGACGACGAGGACGCGAAGCAGGAGGACCGCGACGACGCCGTCGGCACCGACGACTTCAGCTTCATCGCGCCGGACGGCTGGGAGGACATCAGCGACGACCCCACCGTGGGCCGCGCCGAGATCGCCTACCGCGACGAGGACGCCGTCGGCAGCTTCGCGGCCAACGTCAACGTCATCCGGACGCCGGGGCCGAAGATGTCGGTCTCGGACCTCGAGGAGGCCGGGATCGCCGAGCTCGAGGCCGGCGGCTTCCAGGACGTCCGGGCGGACGACCCGTACAAGGTCGACGGGGTGCGGTCCGCGGTGGTCAGCTCGACCGCCACGCAGCAGGGCATCACCTACCAGACCCGCCAGTACTACGCGCAGTACGACGGCGCGTACTACATCATCACGTTCTCCTTCAGCCCCGACGAGGACGAGGACGAGATCATCGACGTCAGCGAGTCGGTCATCGACTCGTGGCGATGGGAGTCCTGAGGGCTGCAGCCCCGACGGTCTCGAGCGACCGGCCTAGGCTCGGAGCATGAGCGAGCTCCATGAGCTGGACGCCCACGACCTCGCCGCGGCCCTGCGCCGGCGGGAGGTCTCGGCCGCGCAGGTCGTGGCCCACCAGGCCGAGCGGATCGCGACCCATGACCCGCAGCTGCGTGCCTTCGTGACGCCGACGATCGACACGGCGTCGGAGCACGCCGCCGCGGTCGACCTGGCGGGCACCGCCGGAGACGGGTTCACCGGGGTGCCGATCGCGGTCAAGGACCTGACCTCGACGGCCGGGGTCCGCACGACGCTGGGGTCGTCGCTGCTGGCCGACGCGGTGCCGGACGTCGACGCGCACGTCGTGCGCCTCGTCACTGCCGCCGGGCTCCCGAGCCTGGGCAAGACCAACACCCCGGAGTTCGGCCTCTCCTCCTACACCGACAACGATGTCGTCGGCGCCACCTCCACCCCGTGGCGGCTCGGGCTCAACGCCGGCGGCTCCAGCGGCGGTGCGGCCGCCGCGGTCGCGGCCGGGCTCGTGCCGTGGGCCCTGGGCAGCGACGGCGGCGGGTCGATCCGCATCCCGTCGAGCTGCTGCGGGGTCGTCGGGTTCAAGCCGACGCGCGGGCGGGTCAGTCCGGGCCCGGTCGGCAGCGACTGGAGCGGGCTGGCGTCCGACGGGCCGCTCGCCCGCAGCGTGCGGGACGTCGCGGCCCTGCTCGAGGTGATCGCCGTGCCACAGGTGGGCGACTCCCGCTACGTCGGCGGGCCCGGCGGCTTCGCGGAGGCGGCCCGACGCGCCCCCGGGCCGTTGCGGATCGCGGCCTGGGCCGATCCGTACCTGCCCGGCATCGAGACCGAGCCGCAGGTCCGCGCGGTGTGGGAGGACGCCGTCCGCCTCCTCGCCACGCTGGGTCACGACGTCGACGTCGTCGAGAACCCCTTCCCGGCCGAGCTCGAGACGCAGTTCAACGTCGTGTGGAGCAGCGGGATGGCGGCGGCACCGATCCCGCCCGAGGCCGAGTCGCTCCTGCGCCAGAACACGCGGTACTGGCGCGAGCGCGGCTCGCGCCACAGCGCCGCCGAGCTGGCCGGGGCGATGCAGTTCCTGGAGGCGACGACGCGCGAGGTCATGACCAGGCTCGCCGGCTACGACGCGTTCCTGACCCCCACGCTCGCGATGACGCCGCAGCCGCACGCCTGGTTCACCGAGCCCACCGACCCGGCAGAGGCGCACCGCCGGGAGCTGCTCTTCACGCCCTTCACCGCCGTCTACAACATGGCCGGCATCCCCGCCGCGAGCGTGCCGTTCTTCGGCCAGGTCGACGGACTGCCGGTGGGGGTCATGCTCGGCGGGCACCAGGGCAGCGACGCCCTGCTGCTGTCGCTCCTGGCTCAGCTCGAGGACGCGACCGGGTGGTCGTCACTCCCGATCGACCCGCGACCCTAGCCCCCGCCGATGGGCGGTGAGCTGGCGTCCATCCGGATCGACCGAACGGACGCAGGCTCACCGCTCGCCGGACCGAACGGACGCAGACTCACCGCTCGGGGGTGGGGTCAGGAGCGGGCGGTCATGACGATCGGGTCACCGTCGGTGATCGCGATCGTGTGCTCGACGTGGGCCCCGCGCGAGCCGTCGGCGCTGCGGATCGTCCAGCCGTCGGGGTCCATCACGATCTCGTCGGTCGCCTGCAGGAACCACGGCTCGATCGCGATGACCAGGCCCGGCTTGAGCGGAAAGCCGCGACCCGGCCGACCGTCGTTGGGGATGTGCGGCTCACCGTGCATCGTGCGACCGACGCCGTGCCCCCCGAACTGCGTGTTGATGCGCAGGTCGTTCGCGCGGGCGACGTCGCCGATGGCCCGGCCGATGTCGCCGACCCGGTTGCCCGGGCGCGCCACCGCGATGGCCGCGTCGAGCGCCTGCTGGGTGACGTCGATCAGCCGCAGGTCCTCCTCGCGCGGCTCGCCCACGACGACGCTCACCGCGGAGTCGCACACCCAGCCGTCGACGCTGACGGCGAAGTCGAAGCTCACGAGGTCGCCGTCGGCCAGCGCGTAGTCGTGCGGCAGACCGTGGAGCACCGCGTCGTTGACCGAGGTGCACAGCACCTTGCCGAACGGGCCGCGCCCGAACGACGGCGCATAGTCGATGTAGCACGACTCCGCGCCGCGCTCGGTGATCATGCGGTGCGCCAGGGCGTCGAGCTCGAGCAGGTTGACGCCGACGTCCGCAGCCTCCTGGAGTGCGGTCAGCACCTCGCCGACGAAGCGGCCCGCCGGCCGCATCTCGTCGACCTGGGTCGGGGTCAGGAGCTCGATCGCCATAGTGCGATCAGCCTACGTCCGCATGCCCCGGGCCGGATCGGGTGGCGCCCGGTTGAATGGTGCCGTGACGTCGTTCGACTACTCCAACCTGAGCGGACGCCCGCCCGGGCTGTTCCTTCGCTCCGCCGCCCGGGTGTCGCGCGGCGTCCGCGACGTGCAGGCCCAGGTGGCCCCGTACGCCGCCTGGTGGGAGCAGCAGAACCGCGCAGCACTGACGGACGACGGACCGCTCTGGGTCGTGCTGGGCGACTCGATGTCCCAGGGCATCGGGGCGTCCGCACCGGACCGGGGGTGGGTGGGTGCGCTGCGCGCCCGACTGCCGCACCGCGTCGTCAACCTGTCGGTCTCCGGCGGCCTGATCCGCGACGTCATCGACCGCCAGCTCCCCGCCCTGCGGTCGCTCCCGGTCGTCCCGGACCTCGTGACGGTGATGATCGGAAGCAACGACCTGTTCAACCGCCGGCAGCGTCACCTCGTCGAGGCCCATACGGCCGAGCTGGTGGCCGAGCTGCCGGACGGTGCCGTCGTCGCGTCGCTCCCGCAGCCGCGGCGGGCCGCGCGCGCCTTCAACGAGGCCGTGACCGCGACCGGACGCTTCCGGCTGGCGGAGTTCCGCGATCCGCGCCTGCGGTCGTGGTCCGGACGCCTGGCGGCCGATCGCTTCCACCCCAACGACGCCGGGTACGCGGCGATGGCCGAGATCATGGCCGAGGCCGTCGACCGCACCTGAGGGCGCCCGCGCGGCTCGCCCCCGGTCGGCTGCGCCCGGGTGGCTAGGCGCCGGGCGTCTCGCGCGCCGCGAGGTTGAACGTGACGACACCGAACGTGATCGCCACGACGGCGACGGAGGCCAGGGAGCTCGAGCCGAAAACCGTGCCGTCGTCCGCGGAGGTCACGGCCGAGGCGAGGCACGCGCCACCGATCAGGGAGGTGATCATGGCGACGAGCGGCCGCGTCGCGGCCGGCTCTCCCGCGCTCCACCCGGCGTACGCGATCCCGGCGACGACGACCGCTGCGACGAGCAGCACGATCCGCAGCGGCCACAGGGCACCCTCGGGCCAGTCGATCTCAAGCAGCTGGTCCAGGAAGAACACCACGGCCACGACGAGGAGCGCCACCGAGAGGACCCGACTGCGCACACCAGTTCCCATGCGCCGAACCCTAGCCCGCCGCCCTCGCCCGATGTGCTGGCGCATCCACCGAATCACGGGGGCCGAACGGTGGAGTGCTCAGCACATCTGGTGAGCGGTCAGCCCTCCAGGCTCGTGCGGAAGCGCTGCATGCCGCTGATCCAGCGGTCGCGGTCGGCCGCCTTCTGCTGCTGCATCCGGTCGACCTCGGGATGCGGCAGCGCGAGGAAGCGTCCCTCGGCCAACGCCGCGAGCGCGACCTCCGCGACCTCGCGCGCCTCGATCGGCTCACCGGCCGACACGACCGAGCGCATGCCGAGACGCGCATCGGGCTGGGCGCTGGTCTCGCCCTCCTCGAGCATCGCGGTGCGCACGCCCATCGGGCACACGGCCGTGACCTGCACACCCTGGTCGCCGTAGGTGGCCGCGAGCCACTCCGCGAAGCCCAGGGCCGCGTGCTTGGTCGCGGAGTAGGTCGGAGACCCCAGCTGGGTCAGGAGGCCCGCGGCGGACGCCACGCTGACGAACGCACCACCGGCACCACCGGAACGGGCGGACTCGACCCAGCCGGGCACGAGGGCCCGCGCGGCGGCGACGTGGCCGAGGACGTTGACCTCCCACGACAGCGACCAGTCCTGCTCCGTCGACTCCAGACCGAAGCCGCGGAACACGCCCGCATTGGCCACGAAGACGTCGACCGGCGCCGGGGCCGCGGTCAGCAGCGCCGCCACGCCGGCGTCGGTGCTCGTGTCGCCGGCGTGGTGCCGGACCCGGTCGCCGAACTCCGCCCGCAGGTCGGCGGCCGTGGCCTCCACGCGCGCGGCGTCGAGGTCACCCAGCACGACGTGGGCCCCGCGCTCCAGCAGCACCCGGGCGAACGCCGCCCCGATACCGCCGGCCGCGCCGGTGACGACCGTCGACGCGCCCGTGAGGTCACCATCGACCCGGCCGGCCACGTCAGTGCTTCCCAAGCTCGGCCTTGGCGAGCGAGTTCTTGTGCACCTCGTCGGGGCCGTCGGCCAGACGCAGCGTGCGGATGCCCGCCCACATCTCGGCGAGCGGCGTGTCCTGGCCGACCCCGGCGGCGCCGTGGGCCTGGATCGCCTTGTCGATGATCCAGTTGACGACCTCGGGCGTCGCGATCTTGATCGCCTGGATCTCGGTGTGGGCCCCGCGGTTGCCCACGGTGTCCATGAGCCACGCGGTCTTCAGCACGAGCAGCCGCAGCTGCTCGATGCGCACGCGCGACTCCGCGATCCAGTCGCGGATGACGCCCTGGTTCGCGAGCGGCCGACCGAACGCCGTGCGCTCCTTGACCCGCAGGCACATGAGCTCCAGCGCACGCTCGGCCACGCCGATCGAGCGCATGCAGTGGTGGATGCGACCGGGCCCGAGGCGCGCCTGCGCGATCGCGAAGCCCTGCCCCTCCTCGCCGATCAGGTTCGAGGCGGGCACGCGGACGTCGGTGAACCGCACCTCGGCGTGACCGCCGTGATCGCGGTCGTGGTAGCCGAACACGTGCATGCCGCGCACGGCCTCCAGGCCGGGGGTGTCGCGGTCGACGAGGATCATCGACTGCTGACGGTGCCGCTCGGCCGACGGGTCGGTCTTGCCCATCACGATGAAGACCTGGCAGTTCGGGTTCATCGCGCCCGTGATGTAGAACTTGCGGCCGTTGAGGACGTAGTCGCTGCCGTCGCGCACGATCGAGGTCTCGACATTCGTGGCGTCCGACGAGGCGACGTCGGGCTCGGTCATCGCGAAGGCCGACTTGATCTGGCCCTCCATGAGCGGGCCGAGGTACTTCTCCTTCTGCTCGGGCGTGCCGAACATGTGGAGGACCTCCATGTTGCCCGTGTCGGGGGCGGCACAGTTGAAGGCCTGGGGCGCGAGCTGGATGCTGCGGCCCGTGAGCTCGGCGATCGGCGCGTACTGGAGGTTGGTCAGGCCGGCGCCGTTGTACTCGGCGTGCTCGCCGGGCAGGAAGAAGTTCCAGAGCCCCGCGGCCTTGCCCTTCTCGCGCACCTCGGTGATGGCCTCGGGGATCGTCCAGTCGTCCTCGCGCTCGCGGCGGGCGAGCTGCTCCTGCAGCGCGGCCTCGGCGGGGTAGACGTGCTCGTCCATGAAGCCCGAGACCTGCTCGAGCAGCGCGGTGGTCTTCTCGTCGAATCCGAAGTGCATGTCAGGCTCCGGCCATGACGTAGACGACCTCGGCGACGACCGCCGGCTTCTCGGCGCCCTCCCGCTCGACCACGAAGGAGATCGTCGCCTGCGTGCCGATCGCGATGTCGGCGATCTCCTTGAGGGTCGCGGTGGCGCGCAGGCGCGAGTCGACCGGCACCGGGTTGGGGAACCGCACCTTGTTGGCGCCGTAGTTGACGCCCATCGCGAGGTTCTGCACCTCGTAGATGCTCTGCGCGAAGACCGGCAGCAGGCTCAGCGTGAGGTAACCGTGGGCGATCGTCGTGCCGAACGGGCCCTTGGCTGCGGCCTCGGGATCGACGTGGATCCACTGGTGGTCGCCCGTGGCGTCGGCGAACGTGTCGATCTGCTCCTGGGTGACGGTGACCCAGTCGCTGGTGCCGAGCTCGGAGCCGACGGCAGCCTTGAACTCGTCGAGGCTGGAGAAGACGCGGGGCATGGAGTTCCTCCCGGAATCAGATGAGGGGCGCCGTAGGTAAGCGCTTGCTTAGTTCGCACCCTAGTGGCCCACGCCACTCCTGACCACCCCTGGGGGCGGGATCTCCGGAGGGCCGTCAGGTCAGCAGCATCGTGACCGGGGCCACCGCGCCGAGCGCGACGGCCAGGGCGAGGCCGACCGTGTCGGCGCGCGTCCACGGGGCCGGCTCGGCCCAGGTGCGGTCGTGCGCTGTGGCGAAGCCCCGGGCGTCCATCGCGACCGACGTCCGGCTCGCGCCGCGGAGGGCGTCGGCGAGCAGGGCGAACGTCATCGAGCCGGCGTACCGCAGGGCCGTGACCGGGTTTCGGGTCGGACCGAGCCCCCGCACCCGCCGCACGCGGGCGAGCTGCTGCCAGGTCCCGGTGAGCCCGCTGACCCGCTGCAGGGCCGCGACGAACGCGGCGACGAAGCGGTCGGGCCCGTGGAGGCGCTGCGCGACGTAGTCGCCGAGGCGTGCCGGGTCGACGAATCCCACCGCGACCGCCCCGGGCCAGGCCAGCACCAGGATGCGCAGCGCCGCGACCGGCGCGTGGTCACCGTTGCCGAGCCGCCAGGCCGAGTACCCCACCAGCCCCGCCGAGACGCCGCACAGGGCCAGGCACGCCACCGGGTAGCGCCAGCTCGGCAGCAGCAGGAGGGCCGCAACCGCGTAGGCGGTCGTCGCGGCGAGCGCGGCGGGCAGGTCACGCACGGCGAACGATCCCGCGAGCGAGGCGAACCCGAAGGCGAGCAGCACCACGGGGTTGAGGCGCTGCACGCCCGCCCTCACGTCCGCACCCCGGCCCGCAGATCGACGACCTCGTCGGCGAGGTCGACCAAGAGGTCGTCGTGCGTCGCGGTCGCGACGACCACGCCCGCTGCGGCGGCCGCGACCGCGATGCCCGCCACCGCTGCCCACGTGACGCGGTCCTGGCCCACGGTCGGCTCGTCGAGCAGCAGCAGTCCCGGCCGGTGCGCGGCGGCGGCGAGGATCGAGAGCCGGCGCTGCTCGCCCCCCGACAGCCGGTACGGATGCGCCCCCGCGAGGTGCCCGAGCCCGACGAGCTCGAGCCAGGCCTGCGCGTCCACCGCCCGGCCGGAGCGTTGGGCCGTCAGCGCCACCTCACCGGCCACCGTCGGGGCGAGGAAGCCGTGCTCGGGCACCTGCGGCGACCAGCCGACGTCCCGCGCGAGGTCGCGCGAGCGGCGCGACGCGAGGGTCGGGTCCAGGCCGGTGACCGACCCGCCGTCCGGGTCGAGGAGTCCCCCGAAGGCCGCCAGCAGGGTCGACTTGCCGGCGCCGCTCGGCCCGGTCAGGGCCGTCAGCGCCCCGGGGGCGACCGCAGCGTCGACCCCGCACAGGGCCGTCGTCGTGGTGGAGCCACGCAAGGACCGCGAGCGCAGCCGCACCGTCAGGTCGGACGCGGTCAGCGTCGGCAGCGGGCGCTCGGGGCGGACCAGCGCCGGGTCGACCGTGATCGGCCGGGGAGCCGGAAGCCCCGGCATCCACACACCGAGCTCACCGAGCCGGTCGCGGTGGTCGCGGAGGAACTCGTCCGGCGTCGTGTCGGCCACGACCGATCCGTCGTCGCCGAGCACCACGACCCGGTCGACCAGGTCGAGCCAGGGCTCGAGGTGGTGCTCCACCACGACGAGCGTCGCGCGACCGCCGCCGACCGTGCGACCCACCGCCTCGCGCACGGCGGACGCGTGTGCCGGGTCGAGCATCGACGTCGGCTCGTCGAGCAGCACGACGTCGGGCTCGAGCGCGAGCACCCCGGCCAGCGCCAGGCGCTGCAGCTCGCCCCCGGACAGGGCCGCGGTGGGGTGGTCGCGCCCCTGGTGCAGGCCCACGGCCGCCAGCCCCGCGTCGACCCGGCGCCACGTCTCGTCCCGGTCCAGGCCCACGTTCTCCGGCCCGAACGCGACGTCGCGGCCCACCCGCTCGGCGACCACGGCGTCGCCGGGCTGCTGCGGGACGAACCCCACGCGGCCGTCCACCCGCACCGATCCGCTCAGCTCGCCCGCGATCGTCGTGCCGAGCGCCCCCACGAGCGCGTGCAGCAACGTCGACTTCCCCGCGCCGCTGGGGCCCGCCAGCAGCACCCGCGAGCCGGCCTCGACGTGCAGGTCGAGATCGGCGACGACCGGGACGCGACGACCGAGCGGCCGCCACGTGAACCCCTCGAGCCGAAGCTCTCCCCGGACCATCGGGGGGCTGCGGCCTCAGACCTCGTGCCGCGCGAGCAGCTCGCGCCCCGGACCGAAGGAGTCCAGCACCCCGGCCCGCGCGAGGGCCTGGGTCAGCAGCCAGCCGCCCACGCCGGCGACCACGGCCCCCGAGAGGGCGAAGAATCCCAGGTGCGCCAGCCGGTCGCCCGTGTCGAAGACGCCGTCGTAGAAGGCGAACCACTCGTAGACCGACTCGATCGCTCCGGCGGCGGCGCCCATCAGCACCGCGACCGGCAGCCCGAAGCGCCGGTACAGCAGGAGGGCGACGACGAGCTCGGCGCCGAGGCCCTGCCAGAAGCCCGACACCAGCACGCTCATGCCCCACTCGGTGCCGCCGGGCACCAGGCCGGAGACCGCGGCAGCGGCGATCTCGGTCGCGAGCGCTGCGCCGGGACGCCGGATGATCAGACCGCCCATGACGCCGGCCAGCAGCCACGGGCCGCCCAGCAGGCCGACGCTCGGCGGGTAGGAGAACACCGCGACGCCGCTGAGCCCGGCGTACGCCTTCCCCCAGGCCCAGAACGTGACGCCGAGGGCGACCGCCAAGGTCGCGATCGTGACGAGGTCGATCGTGCGGTAGCGCACGAGACGTGCGACGGACGTGTCGCGGGTGACGGGTGCAGCACTCATCGAGGACTCCCTTCGCCGGTGCTAACCGGGGCAGGTTCGGAGGGTCTGCGGCTGCGCCAGGTTCCTGGCCCGCACTCTCAGCGCCCCTGCCCGAAGGCCCGGCGCTCCCCTGTCTGGTGGTGCCACCCTACCCACCGATCGCCGCGCACCGCCCGCACGGGCCCGGGCACGGGCTCAGCCGCCCGGCGCGCGCACCACGTAGTACGTGCAGGAGCTGACGCCGTCCGGCACCTCGGCGGTGACGATGAAGTCGGCCGACCCGCCCGGCGCGACATGGGACATCCGCACGACACCGCGCTGGACGACGTCCGCCTCCTGGTCGATCCAGCTCACCGCGACGACGTAGGTCACGGACTCGTTGGTGGAGTTCTCGACCTTGCCGCGCACGACGTGCGGGCCCGGCGTCGTGGCGCAGTGATCGAACGTCGCGTCGGCCACGGCCCCCACGGCGCCGCTGAGCTCCGGGACAGGCGGGAGATGAGCGGCGTCTCCGCCCGGTTCGACGACGGCGTCGTGGGGCGAGGACGACGGCGGCGGGTCGTCGGAGCACGCCGCGGGCACCACGGCCGACGACAGGGCGACCGCGACGACCGCGACGAAGCGACGGATCACGCAGCACCTCTCGGTCGTCGGGTCGGCAGGTCGGTGGAGTGGCAGGAGGCGATCACCCCGGGAGACCACTTCACGGTAGCGAGGCGATCCAGCGCCCCCGTGCGGCGCGCGCCGGCTGCGGTTCCGCGTCCGCTTCGGGCCGTGGGTGAGAATGGCGCCATGAGCGTGCGCACCCCTGACCCCAATCCCGGCTGGCTCTCGGACATCGCCCTCGACGAGACACGGGCGCGGGTGCCGATCCTCTACGTCGAGGCCATCCCCGTCCGTGTCGACGCCCTCGGCCAGGTCGAGCACGTGGGCCTGCTGCTCGGCGGCTCGATCACGACCGGCGCGATGTCGCGCACGATCGTCTCCGGCCGCGTGATGCACGGCGAGTCGCTGCGCGACGCCCTGCTGCGCAACTTGGAGAAGGACCTCGGCCCCACCGCCTTCCCCCAGCTTCCGGCCTCCACGGTGCCGTTCACGGTCGCGGAGTACTTCCCCCTGCCCGGCGTCACCCCGCTGCACGATCCCCGCCAGCACGCCGTCTCGCTGGTCTACGTCGTGCCCGTCACGGGCGAGTGCAACCCGCGCCAGGACGCCCTGGAGCTGTCGTGGCTCACACCCACGGAGGTGCTCTCCCCCGGGATCCTCGAGGAGCTCGAGGGCGGGCGCGGCACCCTCGTCAAGCAGGCGCTGGCGCACCTCGGCGCTCTGGGGTGACCACCTTGGTCGTCCGCGAGGCGACCCCCGACGACCTCGGCGACGTCCTCGCGCTGATGGCCCAGGACGCCCGCAGCCCCGGCACCCCGGTCTCGTCCGTCGCCAGCCCTCGGCAACGGAGCGCACTCGACGAGCTCGTCGCCGACCCCGCGCACCAGGTGCTCGTGGGCCTGGTCGACGGGGTCGTCGTGGCCACCGCGCACGTCACGTGGCTCCGGGTGCTCTCCGCCGACGGCGGGTTGTACTGCCAGGTCGAGAACGTGCGCACCGACGAGCAGCACCGCGGGCGCGGGATCGGCCGTGAGCTGATGGCGTGGATCGAGGCGGCCGCGCGCGACCGTGGCGCGGCACGCCTGCAGCTGACCACGCACCACACGCGCACCGACGCGCACCGCTTCTACGAACGGCTCGGTTACGAGCCGAGCCACGTCGGGATGAAGAAGTACCTCGACTGACCCCGCACCCCGGTGACGGCCGCCACGGGCGGACACTGGCCGGGTGAAGCGTGCGCCGACTCCCTGGTTCATGCTCGTCGTCGGCATGGTCGCGCAGATCGCCGGCACGATCGCCGCGAACGCGCCGCTGTTCCTGATCCCCTACCTCTATCTCGAGCAGGGGCTGACGCTGACGCAGGCCGGACTGATCGCCGCGACGCCGGCGGTCGGCACGACCATCTCGCTCGTGGCCTGGGGCGCGCTGGTCGACCGGCTCGGGGAGCGCGCCGCGATGTCACTGGGCCTCGCGGGGGTCACCCTCGGGGCGCTCGCCGCAGGCCTCGTCGACGGCTACCTGCCGCTCGGCGTCTGCTTCTTCGTGATCGGGCTGTTCGCCGGCTCGACGAACTCCGCCAGCGGACGCCTGGTCGTGGGCTGGTTCCCGGCGCACCGCCGGGGCACCGCGATGGGCATCCGCCAGACCGGCCTGCCACTCGGCATCGGCGCCACCGCGCTGCTCGTGCCGCCCCTGGCCTCGGCCGAGGGCATCGGCACGACCCTGCTCGTCGTCGCAGCGATCTGCGCCGTGGCCACGGCCGGCTGCGTCCTGCTCGTCGTCGACCCGCCGCGCCCCGATCGCGGCGAGGCCCGGTCGACCGGCCAGCTCGACAACCCCTACCGCCGCGACTCGCGCCTGGTGCGGATCCACCTCGCCTCGACGCTGCTCGTCGTCCCGCAGTTCACGGTGTGGGGCTTCATGCTCGTCTGGCTGATCGAGACCAAGGACCTCAGCGCCGCCGCGGCCGGCGGACTCGTGGCCGCCTCCCAGCTCGTGGGCGGCGCGGCCCGCATCGGCGTCGGCTGGTGGTCCGACCACGTCGGGAGCCGGCTGCGGCCCATGCGCCAGGTCGCGGTCGCCGCCGCGCTCGTGATGCTGCTGCTCGGCGTCGTCGAGTCGACCTGGGTCGCGATCGTCGTGGTCGTGGTGGCCACCGGGGTCACGGTCGCCGACAACGGTCTCGCCTTCACGGCCGTGGCCGAGATCGGCGGCCCGTACTGGGCCGGCAAGGCCATGGGGTGGCAGAACACCGGCCAGTACCTGGTGAGCGCCGCGGTGCCCCCGGTCATCGGGACCCTCGTGGCTCACCAGGGCTACGCCGTGGCCTTCGCGACGGTCGCCGTGCTGCCGGTGCTGGCGATCCCGCTCATCCCCCGCGAGCCGGCGCGCGGCGCAGATTCCTGACGAGAACCTGCAAGAGATCGAGAGCTCGCGACTCCCACCCTCGACGAACGACGAGGAGCGGAGATGCGCGATGTCGACCACGGTGGGCCGTCCGGGCCTAGGATCCGGCCATGACCGCGGTCACCGGACCCTCGGACCCGCAGCTGGTCGCCGGCGTCCTGGCCGGCGACCGCGAGGCGTTCGCGGCGGTCTACGACCGGTACGGCGACCGCCTCTACGACTACGCGCACTCGATGCTGCGGCAGCGGGAGGAGGCCGAGGACGCGGTCGCGGACGGATTCGTGCTGGTGGCCGAACGGCTGGGGCAGCTGCGCGACCCGGAGCGGCTCCGGCCGTGGCTCTACGCGATCGTCCGCAGCGAGTGCCTGCGCCGGCTGCGGTCGCGCCGACGCGTGGCCTTCGGCGGCGACGAACGGCTCGTCGAGATGGCTGACTCCGACCGCAGCCCGGAGGAGGAGGCAGAGCTCACGGCGCTGCGCCGGCTCGTGTGGGACGCCGCGGCCGGCCTCGCCGAGCGGGACCAGAGCATCCTCACCCTGCACCTGCGCCACGGCCTCGAGGGCGCCGAGCTGGGCGAGGCGATGGGTGTCAGCACGTCCCAGGCCTACGTGCTGCTGAGCCGGTTGCGCGACCAGGTCGAACGCTCGCTCGGCGCCCTGCTGGTCGCGCGGCTCGGTCGCGACGACTGCGCCGACCTCGACCGGCTCCTGGCCGACTGGGACGGGACCTTCTCCCCGCTGATCCGCAAGCGCGTGGCCCGGCACGTCGACGGGTGCGACGTGTGCGGCGAGCGCCGCCGGATCGTCGTCAGCCCCTGGGCGCTGCTCGCCGGCGTGCCGCTGCTCGCCGCGCCCGTGGCGCTGCGCGACCGCGTGACCGAGACCCACCTGGTCGCCTCGACAACCATGACCCGCACCGAGTCGGGGGGAGGCGTGACGGGCAGCGGCGCGCTGGCCAGGCCGGTCACGACACGGCGTGCGCTGATCGGCTCGGGGGTGCTCGCGACCCTCGCGATCATCGCCGCGCTCATCTGGTCGAGCGGCGCCGAGGAGGCCGGGGACGCCCCGGGAACGACGTCGGACTCGACACCCAGCGCCTCCGCGACCGCGGCACCTGCCCCGACCACCACCCCACCACCGACGGTCGTCGTGTCCGGCACCCTGACCCTCTCCACCACGACCCTCGACCTCGGCACGAGCGCGACCTCCGGCAGGTTCCGGCTGACCAACACCGGCGGCACCGACGTCACGGCCGATCTCACGGCATCGGCCCCGTGGGTCTCCGTGCCCGGATCCGTCACCGTCCCGGCCGGCAGCGCTCGCGACGTCACGGTGCGGGTCGATCGCGGAGCCGTCGCCGAAGGGATCTCGACCGCCGACGTGACCGTGCGCTGGGCCGAGGGCTCGGCCCGGGTGCGGGTCGTGCTGACCCAGGACCGCCCGCCCGTGGTGGGCGCGCCCACAGCGTCGCCGGGTGCCTGCAACGTGCCGGTTCCTGTCAGCGTCGACGTGACCGACACCGACGTCGCGAGCGTCCGTCTCGACTGGCAGGGCCCGTCGGGTCCCGGCTCGGCGACGCTCACCAGCGCCGGCTCCACGTGGTCGGGCGAGATGGGACCGTTCCCGATCGGCGGCACCGTCACGTTCCGCGCCACCGCCGTCGACGCCAGCGGCAGCACCACGACGGGACCGGCGTCGACCATCGACGTCCTGCCCTGCCCTGGCTAGATCCTCAGGAACTGCAAGAGATCGACGCCCCACGGCTCCCACCGGTGTCACCCACCACCGGAGGTACCTGCCATGTCCCGTTCCACGCCGTCGTTCCGCCATCACCTCGCCCTCGCCCTCGCCCTCGCCGCGCTCGCGATCCATGCGCCCGACGCACCCCGGCCGACACCGCCCACCGCTCCCGCAGCGGACGTCGTGACCGACGCCGTGGCCGGCGGAGCGGCCGCAGCCCGTCCCGCCCTGGCACCGGTCGGCGATCCGCTCGCGGTCCACATCGCTGCGATCGATGTCGACCTGCCGCTCGGCGCCGTGGGCCTCAAGCCCGACGGCGCGATGCAGACCCCCGGCACGGGCGAGGCCGCCTGGTACTCCCCCGGCCCCCGTCCCGGTGAGCCCGGAGGTGCGGTGCTGGTCGCCCACGTGGCGGGTCGCCACGGACCGGACGTCTTCTGGCGGCTCGGCGAGCTGCGAGCGGGTGACGTCGTGACGGTCGATCACACGCTCGGCACATCGACGTTCGTCGTCGACCGGGTGACGCAGACGGCCAAGGGGGCCCTGCCGGTCGAGGACATCTGGGGTGACAACCAGCGGCCTCTGCTGCGTCTCATCACGTGCGGCGGGAGCGTCGATCCGGCGACCGGCCGGTACCGCGACAACACCATCG
The DNA here is from genome assembly GCF_023146395.1 of Aeromicrobium sp. Taxonomy (GTDB): domain Bacteria; phylum Actinomycetota; class Actinomycetes; order Propionibacteriales; family Nocardioidaceae; genus Aeromicrobium. Next base: position 44,204 of record NZ_JAGLCD010000014.1, read on the forward strand.
TCTACGCCCACCTCGGGTAGCGGGGTCGAGCCGTGCTGGCCGCCGAGGACGACGCTCTCAGAAAAGTTCGTCGCAGAAGTGCAAGAGATCCTCCGGCCGCGGCTCCTACCTCCGACAGACACACCCACCCCACCTTCACCAAGGAGCACCACCATGAACCGCATCGCCCGCACCCTCGCCACCTCGGCCCCGCTCGTCGCCGCTCTCGCGGTCGGCGGCCTGACCCTGGGGGCGGGGGCCGCAGCGGCCGAGCCCGTGCCGCTCGGTCCGACGACGCTCGCCGTCCCCGACCCCGGACCGGTCGACCCGAACCTGCCGGACGGCCCCGGCGACCTCACGAACCCCGAGCCCGGCCCCGTCGATCCGACCGTGCCCGACGGCCCTGACGACCTCACCGCACCGACGCCGTGCCCGACGCACGGCGACTGCGGTCCCGACCCGGTCGACGGCCCGGACGACTTCACCGCGGGCGACCCGGAGCCCGGCGACCCGGGCGACGACTCCTCCGGTGGCGCGGGCCAGGACGGCTCCTCCGTGCCGACCCCGACCCGTGTCGACGCCGGTGTCGCCCCCACCGAGGACGGCCAGGGCCTGGAGTGGCTGCTCCTGGGCGGGAGCCTGGTCGGCCTGTCCGGTGCGGCGTACGGCGCCCGCCGGCTGATCGGCCGCGCCGCCTGATCGACACCCTGCCGCCTCGACGCCCCGTCACCCGTGTGGTGCCGGGGCGTCGAGGCATCTCCCCCGCCGATCCCGGCGTGTGATGCCTCACGTGACCGGCGGGTATGGCATGCCTTAGTGCGCGGACTCGCTACTCGCGAGTTAATGTCAGCCCAACTGTCAGCATGGAGATTGGGGCCCTGATGCAGCTCGTCGCCATCATCGTGTCACTGGGACTGACGGCGGTCGCCGTCCCCATGGTCACGCTCACGGTCATGCGGATGCTCCGCGTCATCCGCGCCGGCCAGCCGGCGATCGGTCGCAGCGATCGCCCTGCCCAGCGGGCGCTCGTGGTGCTCAAGGAGACCGCGCTGCACACGCGCATGCTGCAGTGGACCTGGGTCGGCATCCTGCACTGGTTCGCGTTCGCGGCCTTCATCCTGCTGAGCACCGCGGTCGCGCAGGCCTACTTCCAGCTCTTCGACCCCGAGTTCGTCTGGCCGATCATCGGTCACTTCTTCCTCTACGAGTGGGCCGCCGAGTTCCTCGGCCTGCTCGGCGCCCTCGCGATCATCCCGCTGTTCGTCTACCGCCTGCGCAACCTGCCCTCGCGCAAGGGCCGCGACAGCCGCTTCTTCGGCTCCACGATGTGGCAGGCCTTCTTCGTCGAGGCCATGGTCCTGCTCGAGAGCGCCGCGATCCTGTTCGTGCGCGGCGCCGAGTACAACCTCCTGCAGGCCCACGGCGGCGAGGACGCCGACTACGCGACCGGCTTCCACTTCCCGATCGCGCAGTACTTCGGCAACCTCTACCCGACCGGTGCCGAGTCGATCGGCACGCTCGAGAACATCATCTACGCGATCGCGCTGTTCAAGATCGCCTCGGCGATGATCTGGCTGATCGTCATCGCCCGGAACATCACGATGGGCGTGGCCTGGCACCGCTTCACCGCGTGGTTCAACATCTTCTTCAAGCGCGAGGCCGACGGCGGCACGGCGCTCGGCGGCCTCGTGCCGCTCTACGTCGGTGGCGAGCCGATCAACATGGAGAAGCTCGAGGACCTCGACGAGGACGACTTCAACAAGCTCGGCGTCGGCAAGGTCGAGGACTTCAGCTGGAAGGGCCTGCTCGACTTCACGACCTGCACCGAGTGCGGTCGCTGCCAGAGCCAGTGCCCCGCGTGGAACACCGAGAAGCCCCTCTCGCCGAAGCTGCTCATGATGGGCCTGCGCGAGCACGCCTACGCCAAGATCCCGCTCCTGGACATCCCCGAGGACCAGCGCACCGAGGAGCAGCAGGCCGAGATCGACCGCCCGCTGATCGGCGACGCCGACGCCTACGGCGTGATCGACCCCGACGTCCTGTGGTCCTGCACGAACTGCGGCGCCTGCGTGCAGCAGTGCCCCGTCGACATCGAGCACGTCGACCACATCGACAACATGCGCCGCTACCAGGTGCTCGTGGAGTCGAACTTCCCGGCCGAGCTGAACAACATCTTCAAGGGCCTGGAGCGCAAGGGCAATCCCTGGAACATGAACCCGCGCGACCGGATGAAGTGGGCCGAGGGCCTCGACTTCGAGGTCAAGCAGGTCGGCGTCGACGTCGACGACCTCGACGAGGTCGAGTGGCTGTTCTGGGTCGGCTGCGCCGGCGCCTTCGAGGACCGCGCCAAGAAGACCACGCAGGCCGTCGCCGAGCTGCTCGACATGGCGGGCGTGACGTTTGCGGTGCTGGGCGACGGCGAGACGTGCACGGGCGACTCCGCGCGCCGATCGGGCAACGAGATCGTGTTCCAGCAGCTCGCGATGGAGAACGTCGAGACCTTCAAGGAGATGAAGGTCAAGAAGGTCGTCTCGACCTGCGCCCACTGCTTCAACACGCTGAAGAACGAGTACGCGGACTTCGGCATCGAGCTCGAGGTCGTGCACCACACGCAGCTGCTCAACCGCCTCGTGCGGGAGAAGAAGCTGACCCCGGTCGCCGCGTCCGAGGGCACCGTCGCCGGCGCGAACATCACGTACCACGACCCGTGCTTCCTGGGCCGTCACAACCAGGTCTACGAGGCGCCGCGTGAGCTGCTCGAGATCATCCCGGGCGCGACGTTCACCGAGATGCCGCGCAACAAGGAGACCTCGTTCTGCTGCGGCGCCGGCGGTGCCCGCATGTGGATGGAGGAGACGATCGGCTCGCGCATCAACGTGAACCGCACGGTCGAGGCCGTCGCCACGGGCGCCGACAAGATCGCCACCGGCTGCCCGTTCTGCCGTGTCATGCTGTCGGACGGCCTGACCCTGAAGCAGTCCGAGGGCGAGGCCCGCGAGGAGGTCGAGGTCATCGACGTCGCACAGATGCTGCTGGCCGCCGTGAAGCGGGCCCCGGCCCCCGAGGAGGAGGCCGCGGTCGTCGCCGAGGCCGAGTCCGCCACGGCCGCAGCGGCGACGCCCGAGGCGAAGGACGCCGGCAGCGGGAGCGGCGACGGCACCGACGAGGCCGCGGAGGTCGTCGAGGAGCAGAAGCTCGACGAGCCCGACCCGGCCGAGCAGGAGACGTCCGACCAGGCCGCGGCCGCCCAGAACAACGTCCCCACCGATGCCGAGGGCGACGGGTCGGCCGACGAGTCGCCGCTGCCGGAGCAGCCGCGCAACGCCGACGCCCGCGACCAGGCGGCCGACGACGAGGGCGGCGAGACGCTCGAGCAGTCCGAGGGCGAGCCGGGCGAGCGCGCCGGCGACAGCGGCGTGGTCGAGGACAGCGCTGACGCCGCCGAGGCTGCCGAGGAGCCGGAGGCTGCCGAGGAGCCGTCGACGGAGCCGGAGACCGCCGAGACCGACGACCGGGAGGCCTCCGAGAAGGAGGAGGGCGCCTGGGCGAACGTCGGCGCCGTCAACACCGACCTCCTGCCCGACACCCCGGCCGCCAGCGCCGATGCCACCCCGGCCGATGACGTCGAGGAGCCGGAGGCCAAGCCCGAGCCGGGCGACACCACCGACCCCGACGCGGAGTCCGCACCGTCGGCCCAGCCCGAGACGGAGTCCTCGCCCGCCGAGGACGAGCCGGCTCCGGCAGCCGACGAGCCCGTCGAGGAAGGTGCCCGCGAGGAGGAGGCCGAGACGCTCGACGACACGGCCGAGGCCACCGACCCCGAGTCCGGATCGATCTCGCCGGACGCGCCCGAGGGCATCGTGTCGGTCGAGGACGGCTCCGATCCCGAGGTCGAGTCCGAGGACGTCGCCCCGCTGACCGACGCCAACCCGAGCGGCGCGGACCTGACCGCCTCGGCGACCGAGATGGCCGCGGACGACGACGCCGACGAGGCGAAGAAGTCCGACTGACCGAGGTCACCCGCCCGACCAGACGGCGATCACCCCACCCGGGGTGGTCGCCGTCTCGCATCTGCGGGGGGGGGGGAGCCAGCAACCTCACCCCAGGGCCAGAAGGTTGCTGGGCCACCGCCCCCGCGGGCGAGAGGTTGCTGGCTCACCGCTCTTCTGGATCGCTCAGCTCGTCCAGGCGCCGAGCTTGGCGGGATTGGCCTGGATCCACACGTCGCGCACGACCTCGCCGACGACGTTCAGCATGATGACGAACGGCGCGGCACCCGGCTCCCGCAGCACGATCGCCGCCCGGCCCTCCACGACCTCGATGCTCGGTTCGACCACCCGCCCCTCGCGGGCGATCTTGGCCATGATCCCGAACAGGAACCGGGCGACCCGGTCGCCGCCCTGCACGGGCCGCCGGGCCATCCCGGCACGTCCACCGCCGTCGGTCACGAGCGTGACGCTCGGGTCCAGCACGGCCACGAGGTCGTCGAGCCGGCCCGAGCCGCAGGCCGCGAGGAAGGCCTCGACGACACGTTCGTGATCGGCCGGCGAGGCCTCACGTACCCGGCGCTCCCGGAGGTCGCGGCGCGCCTCCGAGGCGAGCTTGCGGGCCGCCTGGGGCGTGCGGCCGACCACCTCGGCGACCTCGACGAAGCTCAGCCCGAAGAGGTCGTGCAGCACGAAGCTGACCCGCTCGGCCGGCGTCAACGACTCGAGCACGACCATCAGCGCGCTGGTCACCTGATCGTCCAGGCTCACGCGCTCGGCCGGGTCCGCGGCCGCCGCGGCGGCGGGAAGGTCGGCACCGGGTCGCGGCTCGGGAAGCCACTCCCCCGTGTACCGCTCGCGGCGCGCCCGCGCCGAGCCCAGGACGTCCAGACAGATCCGGCCCACGACCGTCGTGAACCACGCGTCGACGTTGCGCACCGCCTCGCGCTCGGCCGGCGTCAGCCGGAACCAGCGCACGTACGCCTCCTGCACGGCGTCCTCCGCGTCGGCGGTCGTGCCGAGCAGGCGAAAGGCCGCCGCGAGCAGGCGGCCCCGGTCGGCGTCCTCGGCCTCAGGCACGCGGCGCCCCCTGGTCCGCCTGGTCCGCCTGACCCGCCTGACCCGCCTGACCCGCCGGCTCGTCCTGGCTCTGCAGCCACTCCGCGAACGTGGTGGTGCCGTGATCGGCGTCGGGCGAGGAGACGAGGGTGCCGTCGCGCATCGCCCGGCCCAGCGCGCCGGGCAGCGGCACGCCGAGCACGGGGCGCCGGTCGCCGCGGTGGCGGGCCCACGCACGGGAGAGGTCGGCCATCCACGCGGTCTCGGGGCCGCCGAGGTCGGCGACCCGACCTGACGGCCCGGCCCCCACGAGCTCGACGAGCCGTGCCGCGACGTCGCGGGCCGCGACCGTCTCGCTCCGCATGCGCGGCACCAGCACGAGCGAGCCGACCGTGGTCGAGCCGTGGACCTGACCGGCGAACTCGTGGAACTGGGTGGCTCGCAGCACGGTCCACGGGACGTCGCCGGCGGCCACGAGCTCCTCCTGGAGCACCTTGCCCGCGTAGTAGCCGTGCGGGGCACGGTCGACACCCACGATCGACAGCACCACGTGGTGCCGGGTGCCGGCCGCCTGCTCGGCCTCGAGCAGGAGCCGGGTGCTCGTGCCGAAGAACGTGCGCGACTCCTGTGCGTCGAGGGTGAAGGTCGAGGCGACGTCGACGACGGTCTCGACGCCGACGAGCGCCTCGGCCAGCCCGGTCCCGGTGGTCAGGTCGACGCCCGCTCCGCGGCTGAGCACCACGACGTCGTGCCCGGCCCCGCGGGCGAGCTCGACGACGTGGGTGCCCACGGCTCCGGTTCCTCCGGCGACGGCAATCCTCATGGGGTGATCCTCTCGGGAGAGGCGGGAGCCTGTCTCCCGCTTCACCCCCTTCGACGACGCAGCCGCCCCCGATGTGAGCCGGTCAGGCGTCGCGGCGCCGCAGCGACCAGGCCGCCACGGCCACGACCGCCGCCACCTGGGCCAGGAAGACCGCGTACCCGGTCCACGGGTCGAGCAGGTTCGGGTTGAACGAGACCGCCGCGGCGACGCCACCGCCGGTGTTGTGCGGCATGAGCTTCTCCAGCCACTCACCGAACGTCCCGGGCACCAGCAGGACCATGGGTCCGACGACGAACAACGTGCCCAGCAGGATCGAGACCGCAGCGGCGGTGTGGCGCACCAGGAAGCCGACCGCGACGGCCAGCACTCCCAGGCCCGCGAGGTAGAGCCCGCTGCCGTACATCGCGCGCAGCACGTCACCCTCGAGCGGCAGGCCGATGCCCTGGGCCTCGAAGAACGGGTTCGTGCCGGCGTAGCCCAGGAGGGCCGTGGCGGTGCCGGCGACGAACAGCAGTCCCGCCACCAGGATCGACTTGGCCAGCATGACGCGACCCCGTGACGGAACGGCGGCGAACGAGCTGCGGATCGTCCCCGACCCGTACTCCGCGGTCACGACGAGGGCGCCGAGCACGACCGCGGCGGCGGGCGCGAGCATCATGCCCCACGTGATGAAGGCCGCCGGGTCCTCGTCGGCCTGAGGGCTCGCGAGCCACTCGGCGTTGAGCGCGCCGAGCAGCGTCGTGAGACCGGCACCGATCACGACGAGCGCGACCAGGGTCCACCAGGTGGAGCGGACGGTCGTGAGCTTGAGCCACTCGGCGCGCAAGGCGGCGCCGAGGCCGGGGGCCGGCTGCTCGGTGCTGGTGGTCTGGCGGGACGTGTCGACGATCGCGGTCATGCCGCAACCCCTTCCGTGGCGTGGTACTCGACGGCATCGGCCGTCAGGGTCATGAAGGCGTCCTCGAGCGAGGAGCGCACGAGGGAGAGCTCGTGGAGCGTGAGGCCGGCCGCGCCGAGGAGCTCGCCGACCGCGGCCGGGTCGCCGGCGTGCACGTGCAGGGCGCCGGAGTCGTCGGGCTGGACGGTGACCTCGACCCCGTGCTGCCGCAGCAGGTCGGCGACCTGCGTGGCCTGCGGCGACCGCACGAGCACGTGACTCGCGGCGTGGTGGCGCATGAAGTCGGCCATCGAGGTGTCAGCGAGGATCTGGCCGCGACCGATCACGATGAGGTGGTCGGCCATGAGCGCCATCTCCGACATCAAGTGGCTCGAGACGAACACCGTGCGGCCCTCGTCGGCGAGACGTCGGGCCAGGCCCCGCACCCACCGGATGCCCTCGGGGTCGAGACCGTTGACCGGCTCGTCGAGCACGACGACCCCGGGGTCGCCCAGGAGCGCGGCGGCGATGCCGAGCCGCTGCCCCATGCCGAGCGAGAACTTCCCGACGCGGCGGTCGGCGACCTCGGTCAGTCCGACCAGGTCGAGCACCTCGTCGACACGGGCGGCCGGGATGGCGTTGCTCGCGGCCATCCAGCGCAGGTGCCCGCGGGCCGAGCGTCCCGGGTGGACGGCCCCCGCCTCGAGGAGGGCGCCAATTTCGCGCAACGGCGCGCCGGACGTGCCGTGGGCCCGTCCGTTGACCGTGACGCGGCCGGCCGTCGGGGCGTCGAGGCCGAGGATCATGCGCATCGTGGTCGACTTCCCGGCCCCGTTGGGTCCGAGGAACCCTGTGACACGGCCGGGCTCGACGGTGAAGTCGATCGCGTCGACGGCGGTGGCGCCGCCAAAGCGCTTGGTGAGCTGGTGAGCGTGGATCATGCGCCCAGCCTCGGTCCGGCGCAGGCCTCGCCACATCCGGGACGTTCCCTGGTCCGACCCTGATCTGTCCCTGAGGAGGTCGAGGCCGTTCGGCTCAGCCCGCCGCCGCGTCGAGCACGTCGAGCAACGTCGAGGCGGCCGGCGTGCCGGGCTCGGTGGCCGCGAAGTGACCACCCGAGACCTCGGTGAGCGTCGCGTCGGCACCCGCGGCGGTGGCCCGGTCGACGTAGTCCTGCGACTGCGAGATCGGGACGAGGTCGTCGTCAGGCGCGTGGACGCAGCGCACCGGCACGCCGAGCGGGATGCGCGACGTCGGGTCGGCGAGCGGCCACGTGGACCCGTCGGGCGGGCCGCCCATCAGCTCGTCGGCGGCGCCGTTGCCGAGCAGCTCGTCGTGCGAGGCCTGCAGGTCGAGCACTCCGGCCAGGCTGATCGCCGTGCCGATGGCGACTGCAGGCGCGCTCCAGGCCGTGCCTTCCAGCGCGGGCCGGCCTGCGGCCCAGACGGCGAGGTGCCCTCCGGCGGAGTGGCCCAGGGTCACGACGTCGGGGGTGCGGAGCCAGTCGGCGAGGGCGTCGATGCCAGCGGCGACGTCGTCGAACGTCTCGGGGTAGCCACCACCCCCGCCGACGCGGCGGTACTCCAGCGAGGCGACGTCCCATCCCCGTCCGGCAGCGGCCTTGGCGAACGGCTCGAAGTAGGTGAGGTCGAACTGCTGCTGCCAGAACCCGCCGTGGATCACCACGACCGTGCCGACCGGGACACCTGAGCCGGTGCGGCGCCACACGTCGACGAACTGCGACGGGTGGTCTCCGTAGGTCAGCCGTTGATCCGTGCTCTCGGACGGGGGCCCGGGGTCACCGCCACCGGGAGCGCATGCCGCGGCCAGGGCAAGGAGCCCCGTCGCGGCCAGCAGCTGTCGTCGATCCACCGTGCCACTTCACCGCATCATGCTTCGGCCCGCCACACGAGTCTCACGTCCTGAGTGGGTGGTCGCGCGGGGAGGTCTCGC
>NZ_JAGLCD010000015.1 GCF_023146395.1 Aeromicrobium sp.
ATCGAGACCCGGTGTTCTCGCGAGCCTGCCGTAGCGACCGACATGCCTCATTGCTGGACTCTGACGACAAGACCTGAGGGGTTGAGGGTGTCGGGACACCCTCAACCCCTCAGGTCTGGTCACGGCACAGCCACGAACCCTCAGTCTCGGTCCCGGATCGTGGGGTGAGGTCCCGGCGGATCCAACGGCTCATGGTCGAGGCCGCTTGTCCGTGCCCACTGGTGCCGTCCGGTGCAGGCACTCGACCAGCGCGAAGGCGCAGGCTCCTCGCCCTCAGGGGAGCGGAGTGGGTGTCGGCCGCTTTACGGGTAGACGTTGTGCTCGCGGAAGTACGGCTCCGGGTCGACGGACTTGCCGCCCCCGGGCTTGACCTCGACGTGCAGGTGGGGTCCGGTCGAACGGCCGGTGGAGCCGGTGTAGCCCACGGTCTCGCCCGCGGTGACCCGCTGACCGACCTGGACCGTCTGGCGACTCTGGTGGCAGTACATGATGACGAGGTCGTCCTCGTCGAGCTGGATCTGCGTCATGTTGCCGCAGTTGCCGGAGTACTTGACCGCGATGACCGTGCCGGACGCGATCGCGCTGATCGTCGAGCCGCTCGGGCCGGCGAAGTCGAGGCCGCTGTGGCCCCGGCCCCACAAGGTGTTGGTGACGCCGAAGCGGCCCGTGATGCGGTAGCCGGTGACGGGCAGGACCCACTGGTTGGACTTGAGCTCCTCGGCCTTGGCCTGCGTGGCGGCCGTGAGGTCCTGCTGCGCCTGGAGGAGCTGATCGGCCTGGGCCTGGGTCTGCTCCTCGAGCAGCTCACGATCGAAGTCGCGGCTGACGTCGAAGCCGCCGGCCGAGGTGTCGGCCGAGAGTGCCTGGTAGTCGCCGCCGAGCGAGCCGGAGTCGGCGCGACTGCTGACGACTGCCGAGCCGAGCCCGGCGAGGACCAGCGCCACCGCGCCCACCATGGCCATCGAGGGGCGGAACGAGCGGCGGGCGCGGCGTGGGGCGGCGCGGCGACTGCTCGGGCGAGTCTCCGAGGCACGGACGCTGGACTGATGACGGACGTCGAGCCGGCGCTTGGGCGCGGGAGTACTCACGCACAACCTCCGACCGATGGACGACACAGACCTCGACGACAATAGCCGACAGGATGAGATCGTCACAGCCGATCGGATGATGCCGATCGGTGAACGCCGGGATACAGGCGTGAAAACTGTGGGTCGATGTGCGAGGTCTCACATCGTGGGACCATGGTCGGGTGCCGACCGACCCCGCGCCCACACCGGCCGCCTCGGAGCGACCCCGTCGCGTCGCGGTCGCCGGCGTCGTCCCGCAGGAGGCGGCCGGGCCCGGCGCCGAGGCCGAGGACCTGCTCGTCCGGCGCGCCCGGGTGCTCCGCGACGCGGGCGTGGAGGTCGTGTGGGCCGGATCCGGTCTGCGCGCCGAGCAGGTCGCCGCGATCGCGGTGGCCGAGGACGTCGCGGGAGTGGAGGTCGCGCCGCCGGAGATGACGGGGGACGTCGCCGCTGCCCTGGCCGCCGTGGAGGCCCGTGACATCGAGGTCGTCGCCGTCGATCGGCGCGGGTGACCTGACTCCTGGGTAACCGACCCGGGTTCGCTCTGGAATCCCGGCGCGGTTAGAGTCGCCTCGGCCTTCGGCGGACCTGCCGTCGCGCCCAATTCACTCGTCAACACCACAGGACGGTCATCACCGTGGATCTGATGGAATACCAGGCGAAGGAACTCTTCGCCAAGCATGGCGTCGCCACGACGCTCGGCATCGTCGCCCAGACGGCCGACGAGGCCAAGGCCGCCGCCGAGCAGCTCGGCGGCGTCACGGTCATCAAGGCGCAGGTCAAGGCCGGCGGTCGCGGCAAGGCCGGTGGCGTGAAGATCGCCAAGACCGCCGACGAGGCCTACGAGCACGCGTCGAACATCCTGGGCATGGAGATCAAGGGCCTCACGGTGGGCCGTGTGCTCGTGACCCCGGCGACCCCGCCGGTCGAGGAGTACTACTTCTCCTTCCTGCTGGACCGCTCGAACCGCAGCTACCTGTGCATCGCGAGCGTCGAGGGCGGCGTGGAGATCGAGGAGGTCGCCAAGACCAACCCCGAGGCCGTCCGGCAGATCCCGATCGACGCCGGCACGGGTGTCGACGAGGCCAAGGCCCGCGCGATCGTCGAGGAGGCCAAGTTCCCGGCCGAGCTCACCGAGCAGGCCGTGGCGATGGTCCAGGCGCTGTGGACGACCTTCGTCGAGGAGGACGCCACGCTGGTCGAGGTCAACCCCCTGGCGCGTCTCGAGGGCGACAAGCTCGACGCGATGGACGGCAAGATGTCGCTCGACGACAACGCCTCCGAGGTGCGTCACCCGCACCACGAGGACTTCGTGATCCACGAGGAGGCCGACCCGCTCGAGGCCAAGGCCAAGGCCAAGGGCCTCAACTACGTCAAGCTCGACGGTGAGGTCGGCATCATCGGCAACGGCGCGGGGCTCGTCATGAGCACCCTCGACGTCGTCGCGTACGCCGGCGAGAAGCACGGCAACGTCAAGCCGGCCAACTTCCTCGACATCGGCGGCGGCGCCTCGGCGGAGGTCATGGCCAACGGCCTCGACGTCATCCTGGGCGATCCGCAGGTCAAGAGCGTGTTCGTCAACGTCTTCGGCGGCATCACGTCGTGCGACGCGGTCGCGAACGGCATCAAGGGCGCCCTCGAGCTGCTCGGTGACGACGCCACCAAGCCGCTCGTCGTGCGCCTCGACGGCAACAACGTCGACGAGGGCCGCGCGATCCTGGACGAGCTGAACCACCCGCTCGTGACCCAGGTGGACACGATGGACGGAGCGGCCGACAAGGCCGCCGAGCTGGCGAACGGCTGAAGGGGCCTCTGAACATGTCGATCTTCCTGACCAAGGACTCCAAGGTCATCGTCCAGGGCATCACCGGCGGTGAGGGCTCCAAGCACACGGCCCGCATGCTGGCTGCCGGAACCCAGGTCGTGGGCGGTGTCAACGCGCGCAAGGCGGGCACGACCGTCTCCCACACCGACGCGGGCGGCAACGCCGTCGAGCTGCCGGTCTTCGGCTCGGTCGCCGAGGCCATCGAGAAGACGGGCGCCGACGTCTCGGTCGCCTTCGTCCCGCCGGCGTTCACCAAGGACGCCGTGATCGAGGCCATCGACGCCGAGATCGGTCTGCTCGTCATCATCACCGAGGGCGTGCCGGTGCAGGACTCCGCCGAGTTCTGGGCCTACGCCCAGGGCAAGAAGACCCGCATCATCGGGCCGAACTGCCCCGGCATCATCACCCCGGGCGAGGCGCTCGCGGGCATCACGCCGGCCAACATCGCCGGCAAGGGCCCGATCGGTCTGGTGTCCAAGTCGGGCACCCTGACCTACCAGATGATGTTCGAGCTGCGTGACTTCGGCTTCTCGACGGCCATCGGGATCGGCGGTGACCCGATCATCGGCACGACCCACATCGACGCCCTCGAGGCGTTCGAGGCCGATCCCGAGACGAAGGCCATCGTCATGATCGGCGAGATCGGTGGCGACGCCGAGGAGAAGGCCGCGGCCTACATCCAGGCGAACGTCTCCAAGCCGGTCGTCGGCTACGTGGCCGGGTTCACCGCGCCCGAGGGCAAGACGATGGGCCACGCCGGCGCCATCGTGTCCGACGGTGCCGGTACCGCGCAGGGCAAGAAGGAGGCCCTCGAGGCCGCCGGTGTCAAGGTCGGCAAGACGCCGTCCGAGACCGCCGAGCTCATGCGCGAGATCCTGAAGAGCCTCTGACCCCAGACGCCTCGAACGGGCGGTGACCGGCCTCGGCCGGTCACCGCCCGTTCGGCGTTGCGGGTGGGAGCGTGCGGGGCCGAGGCCCGGTGTCCGCCCGGATCCTCAGCCGGCCGGGACGGCGTACGCGAGGCGCTCGGTGGCGCGCTGGGCGACCGCGGCGAACGTCTCGGCCGGCATGTCGGTGGCGCCGCTGGGGGTGAACAGCACCTGCGCGACGCTGGCGCCGCGCTGCACGATCGCGGAGCGGACCGTGACGGGATCGCCGGACTCGACCTGCAGGGTCAGGGTCCAGGTGGCGCCCCGGAAGTCGCTGACCTCGCCGAACGTCGAGGCCTCCACGACGGAGGCAGCCAGGTTGTTCTGGGGGCAGCTGTTGACCGAGGCCTGCACCTGGTCGACGAACGACGTGGCGGCCTCGGCGGTCTCGAACGTCCCGACGGTCTCGACCAGACCGAACGTCTTGGCCAGGCCCTGGGCCTCCGGCAGCAGGAAGATCCGGGTCGAGGCCGTGCCGCCCGCCGCGCCGAAGTCGGCGAGGTCGCAGGCCGTGGCTGCCGGGTTGGTGGCGGTGTCCTCGGCCTCGGCCCGGCCCCAGACCGAGCTGATGCCGGTGATGGCGGGCAGGTCGATGACGCCCAGGAAGCCGGGGTCCTCTGCGAGGGGAGGGGGATCGGCCGGGGTGACCGTGAGGTCGTCGTCGCACTCCCCGCCGCTGTCGCTGCAGATCTGCTGGAAGGACGCGCTGACCATGGCGGCGAAGTCGTCGATCGTCGGCGGCTCGGCGGCATCGGTCTCGTGGACCACGGTCGACGTGACGGTGCCCGAGGACCCGAGGCCGACCGTCAGCGTGCGGTCGGTCTGCCCGTGCTCGACCAGACGCATCAGCAGCACGTCGCCGAGGGAGCCGGTGGCGCGGTAGGTGCCGGTGAGCTGCAGGCGGGGCACCTCGCACTGCGCGAACCACGCCGTGGCCCGCTGGTAGGCCGCCGCGGCCGCCGCGGGATCACGGGCCACCTCGATCGACTGCGCGACCCGCTCGGTCGTCGCCGGCGCGGCGGGCTGGTCGGCCGGCTGGTCGGTGGGGGTCGCCGACGGCGCGGGCGCGGCGTCGAAGGTGCGGACGAACACCTTGAGCGGGTCCTGCGTCGCGAAGCGTTCCTCGGCGCAGATCGTGAGGGGCTCCGCGGCATCGGCATCCTGGTCGGTCTCGTCGATCGTCCAGGTGGAGGCGTCGCCGGTCAGGTCGGAGACCTGGGCGGTCGTCAGCAGGTTGTCGGTCGACAGGCGCTGGGCATCGAGCACGAGGTCGGGCCGCTCGGCGCCGAGCTGCTGGCGGTACGACTGCGCGGGCAGCGGGGAGAGGGCGTCGCCCTCGGTCAGCACGGCGCCGCCCAGGACGATCGCGAGGATCGAGGCCGCCACGACCGCGATGGTGTTGAACCGGTGCCCCCGGGTCGCACGGTCGCGCAGCTCGGCGGCCTCCGGCATCGGGAGCTGGCTCGTGATCTCGCCAAGGCCTGTCAGGCGTCGCTCGAGCTGGTCGATCGACTGGCCGGTGCTCTGCTCGAGCGCCGTGATGGCGGTCGTGACGAGCTCGATGGCCTCCTCGTCGCCGACGCCGATCTCGCGGGCCGCGGCCTCGAGGTCGGTCGCGCCGATCGTCAGGAGGACCAGCAGGCGGCGGTCGTCCGGCGACAGCTCGGCGAGCGCGTCGAGCAGCTCTGTGTCGGAGTCCTCCTCGTGGCGTCGCCGCAAGGGGTGCGTGCCGCGCGTGACCGCCTGGGCCTTCCAGGCCTCGACCCGGACGTAGCGGTGCGGTTCCTGGTCCCGGATCTTGTCCCAGTCGCGCCAGGCGTGACGGTAGGCGTCGATCGTGGCGTCCCGGGCCACCGCGCGATCGCCCGTGACGGCGTACACGACGCGCAGGACGTTCTCGGACGTGGACGCGTAGAACGCGTCGAACTCCTCGACCCGCGGCATCGAACCCCTCCTCGCGAGTCGGCGTGGCTCCGGAAGACGCCGCAACACTACAGGGGAGGATGGTGCCGTGCCTTCCCCTGCTCGCCTCAGCTCACCCGACGACGTGCGCTCGGCCGTCTGGCCGGGCGCCATGACCGCGGTGTGGACCGCCGTGGCCGGCTGGCTCGTCACGGGGGTCGTCGTCGTGCTCGGTGGGAGCGGGGGCGATCTCGGCCTCGGGACCCTGCGTGGCGCGGCCCGCGTGTGGCTCGTCGCGCAGGGCAGCGGGATCACGGCCGAGGGCATCGACGTCACGCTCGTGCCGTGGGGCGGGGTGCTGCTCGGGGTCGCGCTCGTCGTGCTCGTGGGCCGCCGTCAGGTGCGCGAGCCCGTGGCCGAACCGGCGGCCTACGCCGCCACGGTGGCCGGTGTCTACGCGGTCCTCGCCTCCGTGGTCGCCGCGGTCGCGAACGACACGGCCGTCTCGGTGCCCACGATCCGGGCGGCGCTCGCGACCTTCGTGCTCGCCGGGGCCGGCGCCGCCCTCGCCTACGTCAGCGTGCACGGGGTGCCCGCGGCCTGGTGGCCCGAGAGCCGGCCCGGTGTGCTCGCCGTGCTCCGAGGAGCGGCCACGTCGGTCGCCGTCGTGCTGGTCGTGTCCCTCGTCGTCGTGCTGGTCCTGCTGGCGCGGCACGTTCGACAGGCAGGAAGCCTCTGGGCCCTGCTCGACCCCGGCCTCGGCGGCGGCGTGGCCCTCGCGCTGGTATGTCTGCTGGTCGTGCCGACCCTCGTGCTCTGGGCGGCGTCGGCCCTGATCGGATCGGGCTTCCAGGTCGGCACCGGCACCTCGGTCGACCTCACGAGCTCCCATCTCGGCCAGGTGCCCGGCCTGCCGGTGCTCGCGGCCCTGCCCGGCCCGGGGGAGTTCCCGGTCTGGACCTTCCTCCTGGCGCTCGTGCCCGCGATCGGCGCCGGGTGGGCCGGGTGGCGCCTGGTGCGCCGCGGCCACGTCGACCTGGCCACCGACTTCTGGCGGGGAGTCGGGCTGGCCGCCGGCGCGGGTGCGGTGGGTGCCCTCGCGCTGGCGCTGCTCGCCTGGTCGTCCGGTGGAGCGGTCGGGCCAGGACGCATGAGCGAGGTCGGCCCCGAGTCCCTGCTCGGACTCCTCCGCGCGCTGCCGTTCATGGCCGTGGCCGCTGGATTCGGGGCAGTGGCGGCCCACTATCGTGGGGGCCGTGCCCCCGCTGCCTGACGCGACGCCTGTCGTGGTGCTCGTCTCGGGCAGCGGCACCAATCTCCAGGCCCTGATCGACGCGAGCGACGATCCGGCCTACGGCGTGCGGATCGTGGCCGTCGGCGCCGACCGCGACGGCATCCCGGCACTCGACCGCGCCGAGCGCGCTGGCATCGAGACGTTCGTGCTCCGGGTCGCCGACCATCCGAGCCGGGCCGCGTGGGACGCGGCCCTCGCCGAGCGCGTCGCTGCCGCATCGCCCGAGCTCGTCGTGCTGGCCGGCTTCATGAAGCTCACGGGAGCGGCGTTCCTGGCGCGCTTCGGTGGGCGCACGCTCAACAGCCACCCGGCGCTCTCGCCCTCGTTCCCCGGCATGAACGCCCCGCGCGACGCACTGGCGCACGGGGTCAAGATCACCGGCGCCACGCTGTTCGTGGTCGACGAAGGGGTCGACACCGGCCCCATCGTGGCCCAGGTCGCGGTGCCGGTCCTCGACGACGACACCGTCGACTCCCTCCACGACCGCATCAAGTCCAGCGAGCGCGGCATGCTCGTCGAGTGGGTGGGCCGACTGGCCCGCGACGGCCACTCGATCGACGGCCGACGTGTCGTGACACCGCCCAACCGAAGGAATCTGTGATGACCCAGCGCCCGATCAAGCGCGCCCTCGTCTCCGTGTACGACAAGACCGGTCTGGACGACCTCGCCCGCGCGCTGCACGCCGCGGGCGTCTCCCTGGTCTCGACCGGGTCGACGGCGAAGACGATCGAGGCGGCCGGCGTGCCGGTCACCCCGGTCGAGGAGCTCACGGGCTTCCCGGAGTGCCTCGACGGGCGGGTCAAGACGCTGCACCCGCGCGTGCACGCCGGGATCCTCGCCGACTCGCGGCTGGATTCGCACGTCGCGCAGCTCGCCGAGCTCGGGGTGGAGCCCTTCGACCTCGTGGTCGTCAACCTCTACCCGTTCCGCGAGACCGTGGCCTCGGGCGCCACGCCCGACGAGTGCGTCGAGCAGATCGACATCGGTGGGCCCTCGATGGTGCGCGCCGCGGCCAAGAACCACCCGACCGTCGCGATCGTGACCTCGCCCGACGCCTACGGCGACGTCCGCGATGCGCTGGCCTCCGGCGGCTTCACGTTCGCGCAGCGTCGTCACCTGGCCGCCCAGGCCTTCGCGCACACGGCGGCCTACGACGCCGCCGTGGCGTCGTGGTTCGCCGCGTCGTACGACACGGCCGAGGACGGCTGGCCCGCCTTCGTCGGCGAGGCGTGGGACAAGGCCGCCGTGCTGCGGTACGGCGAGAACCCGCACCAGCGGGCCGCGCTGTACACCGAGCCGGGCGCCGGTGGCCTGGCCGGTGCGTCCCAGCTGCACGGCAAGGAGATGAGCTACAACAACTACGTCGATACCGATGCGGCGATCCGCGCCGCGTTCGACCACGACCGCCCCGCTGTCGCGATCATCAAGCACGCCAACCCCTGCGGCATCGCGGTGGGCGACGACATCGCCCAGGCCCACGCCCGCGCCCACGCCTGCGACCCGGTCTCGGCCTTCGGCGGTGTCATCGCGGCCAACCGCCCGGTGTCGGTCGCGATGGCGCAGCAGGTCGCGGAGGTGTTCACCGAGGTCATCGTCGCGCCCGCGTACGAGGACGGTGCCGTCGAGGTGCTGCAGGGCAAGAAGAACATCCGCATCCTCCAGGCCGATGACCTCGGGCAGGGCCCGGCCACCGAGCTTCGCCAGATCAGCGGCGGGGTCCTGGTGCAGACGCGTGACCGGGTCGACGCGGTCGTCGAGTCCGGCGGCGACGTGACCGGCGGCGACGACCCCAGCACGTGGACCCTCGCGGCCGGCGAACCCGCCGACGCGGCCACGCTGGCCGACCTCGCGTTCGCCTGGACCTCGGTCCGAGCGGTCAAGTCCAATGCGATCCTGCTCGCGAAGGACGGCGCCTCCGTGGGCATCGGCATGGGTCAGGTCAACCGCGTCGACTCCTGCCGCCTGGCGGTCGAGCGCGCAGGTGACGAGCGGGTCCAGGGCGCCGTGGCGGCGTCCGACGCCTTCTTCCCCTTCGCCGACGGCCCCGGCATCCTGATCGACGCCGGCGTGCGAGCCATCGTGCAGCCGGGCGGCTCGGTCCGCGACGACGAGACGATCGAGGCCGCGAAGGCCGCCGGCGTCACGATGTACCTCACCGGGACCCGCCACTTCTTCCACTGACCGTGCGAGACGCCTCACCACCCGCCGCGAGTTACGGAGTGAGCACGGCAGATCGTGACTTCGCACGGGACGTGTGCCGTGGGAAGTCACGAGTTACGGAGTGAACTCCGTAACTCGGCCCGGGCCGTCAGGCCGAGCGGCGGAGCAGGCGGAGCACGGACCGTTCGAGGACCCGGGGCACGGGGGCGCCCGGTGAGATCCGGCGCCGTTTCCCCAGGGCCGTGTCGCCGAGCGTGATGCCCTGCTCGAAGAGGTCCACGACCCGCGGGTCGACGTAGGAGGACCGGGCGACCGCCGGGGTGTTGCCGAGGTGCCCCGCGGTCTCCTTCATCGCCGCGCTGATCGCACGCTTGCGTGCCGTGGCGGTCGAGGCGTCGGCGAGGGCCAGGGAGCGGGCCGCGATGACGGTGCCGCGCCAGGTCCGGAAGTTCTTCGCCGTGAACCCTGGCCCCAGGACATCGGCGACGTAGGCGTTGACCGTGGCCGAGTCGAGATCGTGCCACGCGTCCTCGTCGCGCCAGGCGAAGGCCCGCTCCGAGCCGCCGTCGCGGTCGAGCATCGCGCACACGGCGTCGGCGAGCCGTTCGTCACGCACCGAGCCGTCGACCACCTGGCCGGACTTGCCCGGGTAGTGCAGCGCGATGCGCTGCCCCTGGACCGTCACGTGGTCGCGGTCGAGGGTCGTGAGCCCGTGGCTGCCGTTGGCGGCGCGGTACTGCTCGTTGCCGATGCGGAACAGGCCGAGGTCGAGCAGGCCGAACGCCACGGCACAGGCGCGGGTCAGGTCGGGCTCGTCGCGGCCCAGGTCGTGGCGGGCCACCCGGCGGTTCCGCAGGAGCGAGCGGGCGAAGGACTCCATCGAGGCGAACTTCTCCGCGTCGCGCTGGCGGCGCCACTCCTCGTGATACAGGTACTGGCGGCGTCCCGCGTCATCGGTGCCGACGGCCTGCAGGTGGCCGTGCTCGAACGGGCAGATCCAGACCTCCGTCCAGGCCGGGGGGATCACGAGGCGCTTGCAGCGTTCGACGTCGACCGGGGTCAGGGAGACGCCGTCGACGCCCAGGTATCGAAATCCTCGCCCGTGCCGGACCCGTGACCAGCCTGGTTCGTCGGGGGACACGCGACGCAGCCGGACCATGGCCCGACCCTAGGCTCGCCGCGAGCGCGTCGCTCGTCGACGACCGGGTTCAGGAGAGGGACTCGGTGCCGGTCGCGGAGACGTGGCTCGTGACCAGGTGGCGGATGGCCAGGGTCAGGAGCCGGGCCTCCTCGGCGTCGTCGTACTGCGCGCTCTGGCGACGCAGGGCGCTGCCGGCGATGAGCGCCACGACCTGGGGTGCGAGGTCGTGGGCGCCCGCGATCCCGAGGCGCTCGAGGGTGCGCAGCGCCAGGTCCTCGAGAGCCTGGAGCGCCTCGGCTGCCGTGGCCGTGAGCTCCGGGTCGCGGGCCGCGGCCAGGTAGATCGCCAGCTCGATGCCGGCCTTCTCGGGGCTGCGGGTCGCGAACACGCTCTGGACGAAGTCGCTCGTCGAGGCGAGGTCGATGCTCGGGTCCAGATCGATGTCGGCCAGGGCTTCGAGCACCTCGATCCACCCGGCCAGGTGGGTCGCCAGGGCCTCACGCACGAGCTCGTCGATCGAGGCGAAGTAGTACGTCGTGGTCGCGGGGGGCAGGCCGGCGCGGGCCGCCACCGCGCGGTGGGTGACGGCGCGGGCCCCGCCCTCGGCGAAGAGCTCGATGGCCGCGGCGAGCAGGGCTTCGCGACGTGCACGGCTGCGGACCTGGCTGAGCTGTGCTCGCGACATCTGGACACCTCGATCATGAGTTCGTGCTGTCGTCCCGTTCCATCGACCGGGCCCCGACCGCACGAGTCTAGGGGGCGGGTCGGGCACCGACCCGGGAGTGTGTGCCGTGCCGGGGCCTCGTGGGAGACTCGTGACCGTGACTGCGCAGATCCTCGACGGCAAGGCGGCGGCCGCCGCGATCAAGTCCGAGCTGGCGACACGGGTCGCCGCGCTCGCCGAACGGGGGGTCGTCCCGGGTCTCGGCACGATCCTCGTGGGTGACGACCCCGGGAGCCAGTGGTACGTCGGGGCCAAGCACCGCGACTGTGCCGAGATCGGCATCCGGTCGATCCGCATCGACCTGCCCGCCACCGCGAGCCAGGACGAGGTCGAGGCCGCGGTCGATCAGCTCAACGCCGATCCCGAGTGCACGCTCTACATCGTCCAGCTGCCGTTGCCGCGGGGGCTCGACGAGAATGCCGTGATCGGTCGCATCGACCCGGCCAAGGATGCCGACGGCCTGCATCCGGCCAACCTCGGGTGGCTCGTGCTGGGCAAGTCGGCGCCGCTGCCGTGCACGCCGCGCGGCATCATCGAGCTGCTCCGCCGGCACGAGGTGCCGATCGCGGGTGCCGAGGTCGCCGTCGTCGGCCGTGGCATCACGGTCGGTCGTCCGATGGGACTCATGCTGACGAGGCGCAGCGAGAACGCCACCGTGACGCTGTGCCACACCGGCACCCGCGACCTGGCCGCCCACGTGCGCCAGGCCGACATCGTGATCGCGGCGGCCGGCGTGCCGGGCATCATCACGGCCGACATGGTCAAGCCCGGTGCCGCGCTGCTGGACGTCGGCGTCAGCCGCGACGCCGAGAACCGGATCGTCGGCGACCTGCACCCCGACGTGCACGAGGTCGCGGGCTGGGTCGCGCCGAATCCAGGTGGGGTCGGGCCCATGACCCGCGCCATGCTGCTCGCGAACGTCGTCGACGCGACCGAGAAGGCGCTCGACCAGGACTCCCGGTGAGGTCGCTGGTCCCGCGCTCGCGCGGGACGCAGGCCTACATCGTGCTGCTCCTGCTCGTCCTGGTCGGCCTCGGTCTGGTCGCCCTGGGCTACTGGCGCCGCGGGATCCTGGTGATCGGAGCCACGTTCCTCGCCTCGGCCACGCTGCGCGCGCTCGTGCCCGAGGAGCACAAGGGCCTGCTGGCCGTCCGCGGCCGCGGGTTCGACATCGCCTGGACGACGCTGCTCGGGGCGTCGTTGATGGTGCTCGGCGTCGTGATCGACCCTGGCCCGGAGTCCTGACGGCTGAGGTGCCTGCGGTCAGATCAGCCCGAGCTTGGTGACCGCGTCGCGCTCCTCGACGAGCTCCGCGGCCGTGGCGTCCATCCGCTGGCGACTGAAGTCGTTGATCTCCAGGTCCTGGACGATGCTCCACGAGCCGCCCGAGGTCGTGACGGGGAATGAGTAGATCAGGCCCTCGGGAATGCCGTAGGAGCCGTCCGACGCGACGGCCATGGAGACCCAGTCGTCGGTGTGCGACCCGAGCAGCCAGTCGCGTGCGGCGTCGATCGTGGCCGAGGCGGCCGAAGCCGCCGAGGACGCGCCGCGGGCCTCGATGATCGCGGTGCCGCGCTTGGCGACGGTGGGGATGAAGGTGTCCTCGACCCACGCGAGGTCGTCGATGACCTCGACCGCCGGGCGGCCGTCGATCTCGGCGTGGAAGATGTCGGGGTACTGCGTCGCGGAGTGGTTGCCCCAGATCGTGACCTTGCGGATGTCGGCCACGGGAACGCCCGTGCGGCCGTGCAGCTGGCTGAGGGCGCGGTTGTGGTCGAGCCGCGTGAGGGCGCTGAACCGCTCGCCCGGGATGTCGGGGGCGTTGCTCATCGCGATCAGGGCGTTGGTGTTGGCCGGGTTGCCCGTGACGCCGATGCGGACGTCGTCGGCCGCGACCTCGTTGAGCGCCTTGCCCTGCGCCGTGAAGATCGCGCCGTTGGCCTCGAGCAGGTCGGCACGCTCCATGCCGGCGCTGCGGGGCCGGGCACCGACGAGCAGCGCGAGGTTCACGCCGTCGAAGACCTGGTGCGGGTCCGATCCGATCTGGACCGAGTCCAGCAGCGGGAACGCGCAGTCGTCGAGCTCCATCACGACGCCCTCGAGCGAGGCCAGCGCGGGTTCGATCTCGAGCAGCTGGAGCTGCACGGGGGTGTCGGGACCCAGGAGGTCACCCCCGGCGATGCGGAACAGGAGGCTGTAGCCGATCTGGCCGGCGGCTCCGGTGACGGCGATCTTGACCGGGGTGGGACTCATCGGTGCTCCTTCGAGATGTGACCTGCGCGACATCGCCAACGTAGCGCAGGCGCGCGACCCCGCACACCCGGCTCCTCGGCCCGCCGTGACGACGCCCACGCGGACCAGCCCCTCCGGTGCGGAATGCTGCCGGCCCGGAAGGACTTGGACCAGAGGTGACCACCGACCACGCTCCTGAGCGACCTGCCGACCGTGCCGCGCCCGATCTCGGGACGGCCGCGGTGCGCCCCGCCCATCTGGGCCTGGCGCTGCTGTCGCTCGCGATGGGCGGGTTCGCGATCGGCACGACGGAGTTCATGTCGATGGGCCTGCTGCCGGACATCGCCCGAGGCATCGGGGAGTCGGTGCCCACGACGGGCCACGTCATCACGGCGTACGCCTTCGGTGTCGTCGTGGGTGCGCCGCTGCTGGTCTCGCTCGGGGCGCGCCTGCCGCGTCGTGGCCTCGCCGTGGCCCTGGTGCTCGCCCTCGGCATCGGCAACGCCATGACGGCGGTCGCGTCGACCTACGGGCCCGTCATGCTGGCGCGCTTCGTCGCGGGTCTGCCGCACGGGGCCTACTTCGGCGTGGCGTCCCTGATCGCGGCGTCGATGGTGCCGCCGCAGCACCGCGGCCGGGCGATCAGCTCGGTCATGCTCGGTCTGTCGGTCGCGACCGTCGCCGGAGTCCCGGCGAGCACGTGGTTCGGGCAGAACCTCGGGTGGCGCAGCGCCTACTGGGTCGTCCTGGCGATCGCGGCCCTCGCGGCCCTGATGATCCTCGCCTTCGTCCCCGCCACCCCGGGCAATCCCGAGGCCACGGTGCGTCAGGAACTGTCGGCGCTCCGGCGTCCGCAGGTCGTCGTCGCGCTCCTGGCGGGCATGGTCGGCTTCGGCGGGTTGTTCGCGATGTACACCTACATCGCGAAGCTCGTGACCGACGAGGCGGGGCTGGGGGCTGGCGCCGTCCCGCTGTTCCTGCTCGCCTTCGGCATCGGGTCGGTCGGCGGCACCTGGCTCGCGGGCCGCATGGCCGACTGGGACGTCGCACGCTCGATCGTGCTGGGCTTCGTCGCGACGGCCGTCACGCTGGTGCTCGTGGTGCCGCTCGCCGGCGTACCCGTGGCGCTGGCGGTCCTGTCGTTCGCGATCGGTGGGCTCGGCTCGGTCGTCGCGATCAACCTGCAGGTGCGGCTGATGCACGAGGCGGGCGACGCCGAGATGCTGGGCGCCGCCCTCAACCACTCCGCGCTCAACGTCGGCAACGGCCTCGGCGCGTGGTTCGGGTCGGTCGTGATCGCGGCGGGGTACGGCTACCGTGCGCCGAGCCTGGTCGGGGCCGGGCTGGCCGTCGTGGGCGTCCTGATCTTCGTGGTCGGCGGCCGCGTGGTCCGGGCGAGGCAGGCCGGCGTCACCACCTGACTCAGGGCGGCCGCGCCGGTCGGGGTGCGGGTCAGGTCGTCACGGTCTGCGCGCCGACCGCCGGGCGCAGCCAGACCTGGTCGCCGAGGTGGAGATCGAGTGCGCGGGCCTCGGTCCGGGTCAGCGCGACCTGCACGGGATCGGGGTGCAGCACGTCGTCCGGGGTGATCTCGAGGCGGACCTCGAATCCCACCCGGGTCCACCGGGTGATGGGGCCGGTCGCCGTCGCGGCCTGCTCGTAGCGCGAGATCTCGATGTCGTGCGGTCGGATCAGGTCGCCCCCCAGCCGCGTGACGGGCCCGAGGAAGCCGAGGACGAACTCGCTCGCCGGTCGGTCGTAGAGGTCGTCGGGCGTGCCGACCTGTTCGATCCGGCCCTCGTTGATCACGACGATCTGGTCGGCGACCTCGAGCGCCTCCTCCTGGTCGTGCGTCACGAAGACCGTCGTCACGTGGACCTCGTCGTGCAGGCGGCGCAGCCAGTCGCGCAGCTCCTTGCGGACCTTCGCGTCGAGGGCGCCGAACGGCTCGTCGAGCAGCAGGACCGACGGCTCGATGGCCAGGGCCCGGGCGAGCGCCATGCGCTGGCGCTGGCCGCCGGAGAGCTGGGCCGGCTTGCGTTCGGCCCACGCCGTCAGGTGCACGAGCTCGAGCAGCTCCTCGACCTTGGCGTCGATCTCGGCCCGCGGTCGCTTGCGGATCTCCAGGCCGAAGGCGATGTTGCGGCGCACACTGAGGTGCTTGAACGCCGCGTAGTGCTGGAACACGAAGCCGACGTTGCGCTTCTGCACCGGCAGCGCGGTCGCGTCGGCGCCCTCGATCGTGACGGTGCCGGAGTCGGCCTCCTCGAGGCCCGCGATGACCCGCAGGAGGGTCGACTTGCCGCCGCCGCTCGGCCCGAGCAGCGCCGTGAGCTGGCCGGTCGGGATCGTCAGGTCGATGTCGGTCAGCGCCGCGAAGTCGCCGAAGTACTTGTTGACGTTGCTGATCTCGATGCTCATGACGAGGTGGTCCTCACGAAAGGGGTGCTCATGATCGGTGGCTCTCCTGGGGGCGCAGGACGGTGACGACGACCAGGGCCAGGACGGCCAGGACGACGAGCACGAACGCGGCGGCGTAGGCGGCCGCCTCGTTGAAGGCGCCGTACTCGTTCTGGATCAGCAGCGTCGCGGTCTCGCCGTTGAACTCGGCCCCCCGGCTCACGATGCGCACCGCGCCGTACTCGCCGATCGCGCGGGCCGCGCTCAGCACGACGCCGTAGACGACGGCCCACTTGATCATCGGCAGCGTGATGCGCCAGAACGTCTGCCACCCGTTCGCACCGAGGCTCCTCGCGGCGGTCTCGGCGTCCTCGCCGACCTCCTCCAGGACCGGGATGACCTCACGGATCACGAGCGGCAGACTCACGAACGCAGTGGCCATGATCAGGCCCGGCGTGGAGTTGATGATGCGCAGGCCGGTCGTCTGGAGGACGTCGCCGAAGATGCCGAGGGACGTGCTGTAGGTCAGCACCAGCGCCAGGCCGACCACGACGGGGGAGACGCTCATCGGCAGGTCGATCAGGACCGACAGGACCCGCCGTCCGGGAAACCGGTGGCGCACCAGCAGCAACGAGATGCCGACGCCGAAGATCGTGTTGATGACGACGGCCCAGAACGACACGGTCAACGTCAGGTAGAAGGCGTACACGGCAGCCGGGTCGGTGAGCCGCTCCCAGAGCGGCCCGATGCCGCCGGGCTGCCCGCCGGTGGGGGCGAAGGCCCGCTGCACCACGAGCGACACGGGCCACGCGACCAGGAAGAACAGGTAGAGGACCACGACGGTGCGCAGCACGAGGGCCAGGGGCCCGCGCCGGCTCCGGACGCCGCGCCGGGCCGGAGCGGTGAGCGCCCCGTCGATCGGGCTGGGGATCGTGTCAGCCACGCGCCGCGACCCGTCGGGAGATGAGGTCGAGCGCCACGATGACGAGGACCGCGACGAGCAGCAGCAGCACGGCGACGGACGCGGCGGCGGCCTGCTGGTCGCCCTCGATGTACTTGAGGATCTTGAGCGAGGCGACCTCGGTGTTGCGCGGCTGGTTGCCGGCGATCAGCACCAGCGACCCGAACTCGCTGATCGCGCGGGCGAACGCGAGGGAGGCGCCCGCCGTGATCGCCGGGGCGAGCGCCGGCAGGATGATGCGGCGGAACGTCGTGGCCCGGGACGCGCCGAGCGAGGCGGCCGCCTCCTCCACGTCGGCGTCCAGCTCGAGCAGCACGGGCTGCACGGTGCGCACGACGAACGGCAGTGTCACGAAGAGCAGCGCCAGGAAGATGCCCTGCCGGCTGTTGACGAGGTTGACGCCGACCGGGCTGTCCGGTCCGTAGAGGCTCAGCAGCACGAGGCCGGCCACGATCGTCGGCAGCGCGAACGGCAGGTCGATCACGACCTCCAGGACCCGCTTGCCCGGAAAGGTGTCGCGGACGAGCACCCACGCGATGACGGTGCCCATCACGACGTTGACGACCGTCACGAGTGCGGCCTCGACGACGGTGAGCCGGATCGCGGCCGCGGTGTCGCCGTCGGTGATGGTGCCGACGAACGTGTCCCACCCGCCCTCGGCCGCTGCGATGACGACGGCCGCGAGCGGGATCAGGACCAGCAGGCTGAACCAGACCACGGCGAGTCCGAGACCGACCCCGGACGCCCGCGTCAGCGTCGAGCGCCGGGCCCGGCGCCGAGGACGCGAGGGAGCTGCGGGAGCCGCGTCGGGGCGCGCGGTGGTGATCCCGTTCACCCGGTCGCCGCCTGGGTGCGGAGCCGCGCGATGAGCCCGTCGTCGGTGGCGAAGAACTTCGCGTCCACGGCGTCCCAGCCGCCGAAGTCGTCGGCGATCGTCAGCAGGGTCGTCGGGGTCGGGAAGGGGTCGTCGGGATCGAGGGCGCCCTGGACCACGATCCCGTCGAGGTCGTCGTCGACCGGGCGGAAGCCCTTTCGGACGAGCTCGGTCTGGCCCGCGTCGCTCAGGACGAAGTCGAGCCAGGTCGTGGCCGCGGTGGGGGCGTCGATCAGCACGGTGCCCGGGTTCTCGATCAGCAGGGTGTCGTCGGGGACCACGTAGTCGAAGTCCTTGCCGCTCTGGCGAGCCAGGATCGCCTCGTTCTCGTAGCTGATCAGGACGTCGTACTCGCCGGTGTCGAAGGCCGTCGTGGCCTCGCGTCCGCTGGCGGCCCACTGGTCGACGTTGGCGAAGACGTCGACGAGGAACGCGTCGGCCTCGGCGTCGTTCTTGCCCGTGGCGATCGCGTGGCCGTAGGCGGCGAGGACGTTCCAGCGCGCGGCGCCGGACGAGTCGGGGTCGGGGGTCACGATCGAGATGTCGTCGCGGGTCAGGTCGTCCCAGCCCTGGATGTTCCGAGGATTGCCCGCGGGCACCACGAGGACCACGACCGACCTCGACACGATGCCCGCGTGGTTGTTGTCCTTCCAGTCCTCGTCGACCAGACCGGCGTCGACCAGTCGTTGGACGTCGCCCTCGAGCGAGAAGTGGACGTAGTCGGCGATCTCGGGGTCGGCCTCGACCTTGCGGCTCTGGTCGCCCGAGGGGCCGTACGATCCGCGGACGTCGATGTCCGCGCCCTGCGGCGTCGCGTGGAAGGCGTCCTCGATGGCCTTGTTGGCTGCCTCGGGCACCGCGAAGGCCACCAGGTCGACCACGCGCGCATCGGTGCCGTCGCCGCTCGCGCTCGCGCACGCACCGAGGGTCAGCAGGGCGACGCTGGCCGTCGCCGCGACGGCGCGGCGGTGGCGTCGGTGCAGGCGCATCGTGTGAGGTCCTCCCGTGGTCGGCACCGTCGGATCGGTGCCGGCTCACAGAAACCTAGGGAAGATCGCGAGCGCGATGCGCACATCTCATGATGTGGGACCCGCGAACGCATCGTGAGATCCCGTGTCGAGGCGGCCTCGCTCAGCGAGGCCGCGCCTCGTGGTGCGAACGGCCGTGCGTGCGCCGGTCCTCCTTCATCTCGGCCTCGAAGAGGTGGCGACGCCCCTGCACGAGCTCGTCGCGCGCGGCCTGCTCGAGGCGCCGGAACGTCGCGTAGTAGTCGTCGTCGTACGCCTCCACGACCTGGAACGTCCAGCGGCCCGGCAGCACGTTCCGGCCGACGAGCTCGCGCTCGATCCGGTCGGCGATGGCGGTGTGGCCGGCCTCGCGAAACAGGTCGACCGCCTCCCCGGCAGTCAGGTCGGCGGTGCCGGAGAGGCGATGGAACTGGTACAGCGCGCCGCGGGCGACCTCGACCGCCTCCAGTGCCTCGGAGAGCTTGCCGAGCGCCTGGACCGTCTCGTCGCTGACGCCGTCCGGGCGCTGGTGCTCCGGTGCCGGCTCGTCGCGATCGCTCATGCGTCGATCGTCACACGAGGCCGGCGGCGTCGCACCGCGGTCGTGGCGAGCAGGAGACGGGCATGTGTTCTCCCGCTCGGGTTGAACCTCTACGGGTAGCTGCACCGGCTGCGCGATGAATGGTCGTTCGACCCATTGTTCGCGCGGCACGGTTGCAGACGGTGTCTCCGGGGTGCTTCGTCCATAGGGTCGCGCGCATGAAGGTATTCATCAGCTGGTCCGGCGCTCAAAGTCGATGCGCAGCTCTGGCACTGCGTGATTGGCTCCCGAACGTCATACAAGCCATCGACCCGTACGTGTCGTCCGAGGATATCGACAAGGGAGCGAGGTGGAGTTCAGATATCTCCGGCGAGCTCGAGACGTCGGAGTTCGGGATTCTCTGTGTTACCGCGCAGAACCTGCACGCCCCGTGGGTGAGTTTCGAAGCGGGAGCGCTTTCGAAGTCACTCGAGCAGTCGAGGGTCTCTCCCTTCCTGCTCGGTATCGATCGAACGCAGGTCACCGGGCCTCTGCTGCAGTTTCAATCCACGGTGAATGAGCGCGACGACGTCCACAAACTCGTACGAAGCATAAATAAGAGCGCCGAAGCTCGTGGACTTGACGAGTCGCGACTAGATTCCATCTTCGAGGTTTGGTGGCCCCAGCTTGAAGAAGCGTTAGCCTCCTGCGAGGCCAGCGACGTTCTGCCAGCCGAGAATACGCGGGAGGATGAGGAACTCCTCGCAGAGATCCTCGAACTTGTTCGTGAGCAGCATAGGCTGCTCCGCTCCCCTGAGTCGGTTCTCCCGCCTGACTACGTGAGGTACGTCTTCGACGAGATCGAAGGCCGCGGGGTCCCTTCCGGCCTTATTCGAGACTTGGAGAAGATCGCTCTGTGGATGAACACGGCAATGACGGATGCTGAGGTGTTCGCTGACGAATCGTTTCGCGAGCAGCATGATGCGCGAACCCGAGATCTTGAACACGCTATTGACTTCCTCTCATCTCGGCCGATGAAAAGGCGGGTCGCGCGGAGTCGACGGCTTGGAGACTCTCAGGGGTCCTAGCTAGCGCGCTGCGCTGCAGGCCTGCAGTGGGGGTTTCCTTCGTCCGCATTGCTTCGTGCACGAAGCAATGCTTGTCACGCGGGGCCGCGATCGGTCTCGGACGCCGTGTCCTGGGCCAGGTCGCGCCGACGCTTGCGCTGCAGGAGCTGGTCGATCACGAAGCCGACGCCGGCCGCGAGCACGACCGCGACCGCGGCACCCAGCAGCGGGTGCTCCTTGACCCACGTGCCGGCGACGACGCCGATCAGCACCGAGTACGCCGACCAGGAAGCCGCTCCGAGGATGCAGAGTGGCAGGAAGCGGCGGTAGGGGAAGCCGGTCGCACCTGCCGTCATGTTGACCGCGACCCGGCCGACCGGCACGTACCGCGCCGTGAGGATCAACAGCGCGGCGCGTCGGTCGAGCTCGTACCCGGCTCGGTCGACCGCCCGGCGCAGCCGGGGTCGTCGCTCGGTGTCGAATCGCTCGACCCCGACGACCCGGCCGATCCGGAAGGCGATGTTGTCGCCGACGAACGCCCCGAGCCCGGCCGCCACCGCGAGAAGCACGAGGTTCGGCTCGCCGGTGCTGGCGCCGATCGCCGCCAGGGCCACGACGACCGACTCGCTGGGGATCGGTGGGAAGAACGCGTCGATCGCGGCAAAGGCGAACACGACGACGAACACCCACTCGGACCCGCCGAGGTCGATCGCGAAGTCGTTGATCTGCTCCAGTAGGTCCCCCACGGAGGCAGCCTAGGGGGTCGATACGAACGCGAGCGCTCGCTCAGGCGGCCGATGGGACGACCACCTCGGTGTCCGCGACGGGTTCCCGGTGGTGCTGGGGAGCCCGGAAGAACATCACCACCACGATCCCCACCGCGAAGCACGCGACCGGCAGCCAGTAGGCCTCGGACATCGCCTGCGCGAACGGCGCCTGGATCTGCGGGGGCATCGAGCTGCCCGCGGCCTGGAAGGACTCGGCGCCCCCCTCCAGCCCGCCCGCGGCGAGCCGAGCGCCGATCAGGGATGCGATGGCCGCACTGCCGAGGGCTGCGGCGACCTGGCGCGTCGTGTTGTAGACGCCGGCCCCGGCACCCGCCGCCGACATCGGCAGGTTGCGGGTCGCGGTGGCTCCGTGCGGGGCCCACAGACACGCGTTCGAGACGCCGAAGAGCGCCATGGGGAGCAGCAGCTGCCACGCGGGGGTGTCGACGTCGATCAGCAGGCCGGTCCACGCCATCGCGACGGTGGCGGTGGAGAACCCGACCAGCGTGATGGTGCGGGGGTGGACCGTGTCGACCAGGCGGCCCACGAACGGCGACAAGACCATCAGCACGGCCGCCATCGGCAGCATGAAGAGACCGGCCTGGATCGGGCTCCAGCCCCGCGCGCCCTGGGCGTAGAACATGAAGGGGAGCGCCATCGCGGTGATGGCGGCCGAGACCAGCGCGATGCCGATGTTGGCGACGGCGAAGTTGCGGTCGCGGAACAGGCTCAGTGGCACCAGCGGCTCCGACCCCACCCGGGTCTGCCACCAGAAGAACAGGCCGAGGACCGCGACGCCCGCCGCGATCAGGAGCGGCACGCTGAGGAAGCCGTCGATCTGGCCCCAGTCGTACCGCTCGCCCTCCTGGATGCCGAACACGAGCAGGAACATCCCGGCGGCGCTGAGCGCGACGCCGACGAGATCGAAGCTGTGGGTGTGCGTCGGCAGCGTCGGGACGAGCCGGACGGCCAGGACGAAGCCGATGATCCCGACCGGCACGTTGATGAAGAAGATCCACTCCCAGCCGGCCAGGTCGACCAGGACGCCGCCGAGGATGGGACCGACGAGCGTGGCCACCCCGGCCGTTGCCCCCCACAGCGCCATGGCGCTGCCGCGCTTGGCCGCCGGGAACGTGCGGGTGATGACCGCCATGGTCTGCGGGGTCATGAGCGCTGCGCCGAGGCCCTGCACGACGCGCGCGATGATCAGTCCCTCGATCGAGCCGGTGAGTCCGCACCACAGCGAGGCCAGCGTGAAGATCACGAGCCCCACGAGGTACACGTTCTTGGGCCCGAACCGGTCGCCGAGCCGGCCGGTGATGAGCAGCGGCACGGCGTAGGCGAGCAGATAGGCGCTCGTGACCCAGATGCCGTTGGTGAAGTCGGTGCGCAGCTCGCGGATGATGTCGGGTGTCGCGACCGACACGATCGTGTTGTCGAGCAGGATCATGAAGAAGCCGATGACCATGGCCCAGAGGGCGGGCCAGGGGCGGTAGTCGTCCGGGAGCCCCGAGGTCGACGTTGCTGCGGGAGCGGAGGAGGTCATGCGGTCCAGTCTGCCGCGCCGGACCGACATGATTGCCCCCAGCAACCAGTTTTCCTCGTCACACCCGCCTCCGCGTCCGCGGTGCGGATGAGGCGGACGGCGCGGGTGTCAGCGCAGCAGCTCGAGCTCGAGCAGGTCGGCATACGTGCCGTCGCCCAGCGGCTCGGCGGCCGTCTGGCGTCCCGAGGGCGTGAACCCGGCAGCGCGCAGGGCCGCGAGGCTCGCGTCGTTGCCGACGGCGGCGGCCGCCGTGAGCCGTCGGCGGTCCAGCCCGTCGGGATCGAGCGCGTGCTCGACCACGGCGGTCAAGGCCGCGCTCACCACGCCCTGGCCGCGAGCGTCAGGGTGCACGGCGTAGCCGATCTCGCCGGTCGTGGTGTCGAGGCCCAGCAGGTCCATGACGCAGATCTCGCCGAGCGCGTCGTCCGTCAGGGTGTCGGCCACGACCCAGGTCGCCTGCTGGCCCGTCGCGGCGCGCCACCACCAGCGAGCCACCGTCGTGCGGGTGCCCGGGAGGTCGCGCGGCTGGTCGGCGAGCCAGTGGCGGGTGACGGGGTCGGTGAACGTCTCGTTCAGCCGAGCGACGTCATGGTCCGAGGCGGCGCGCAGGACGAGCTCGCGGCCGGATCGGGTCCGGGTCGTGAGCACCGCATCGCCGCGCCACGGCTGTCGGGGGTAGAGGGCGTCGCCGAACAGCACGACGCCGTGCCACCCGTCGATCAACCGACCGCGCTCGAACAGCAGCCCGGGGACCTCGGCGATGAGCCGGAACCCGCAGGCGTGCGCGACCCGCAACGACGCCAGGTTGCCGACGTGGGCCTGCCAGTGGACGGCCTCGGTGAAGCCGCTCGAGAACGCCTCCATGACCGCGAGTCGCACGGCAGCGGTCATGACGCCGCGGCCGCGCGCTCCCGGGTGCAGCGAGAACCCGATCGTCGACACGCCGCGGCCGCGGATCACGACGTCGCCGGCGAACTGCGGGTGTCCGTCGTCGCCGGTGACCTCGATGGCCCACATCAGGTGGGTGCCGGCGTCCCAGCCGGCCTGGACCACGTCGCCCAGGAAACGGGTCGCCTCGTTCGGACCGTACGGGGACGGCACCGCGGTCCACCGCACCATCTCCGGGTCGGTCGCGGTCTCGAGCATCGCGGACACGTCGGTCGGAGCATGGGCCCGCAGCGTGACGACGCCGTCGGTCAGGACCGGCACGCACAGCGGCCACGTCAGGCCGTCCACGATCGCGCCTCCGCCCTCAGTGACGGGCGCGGTAGGCGTCGGCCGGGTAGACGCCGAGGACCCGGACGTCGGTCGTGAAGAACGAGAGCTCCTCCAGCGCCCGCGCGAGGCCGGGGTCGTCGGGATGACCGTCGACCTCGGCCAGGAACTGGGTCGCGGTGAACTCCCCGCCAACCATGTACGACTCGAGCTTGGTCATGTTGACGCCGTTCGTGGCGAAGCCGCCGAGCGCCTTGTAGAGCGCGGCCGGCAGGTTGCGCACGTGGAACATGAACGTCGTGACGATGGGGCCCGGGCCGGCGGCCGGCCGCACGGGATCGCGCGACAGCACGACGAACCGCGTGGTGTTGTGGTCCTCGTCCTCGACGTCCTCCGCCAGGACCTCGAGCCCGTAGATGTCGGCCGCGAGCGGCGGGGCGATCGCCGCCTGGCTCGGGTCGGCGGCCTCGGCGATCTCGCGGGCCGCGCCGGCGGTGTCGCCGGAGATGACCGTCGTGACGCCCAGGCGGGCGATGATGCGGCGGCACTGGCCGAGCGCGTGCACGTGGCTGTGCACCGTGCGGACCGACTCCAGCGTCGCGCCCGGGACGGCCATGAGGTGGAAGCGGATGCGCAGGAAGTGCTCGGCGACGATGTGCAGCCCCGAGTCGGGCAGGAAGTGGTGGATGTCGGCCACCCGGCCCGCGATCGAGTTGTCGATCGGGATCATCGCCAGGTCGGCGGCCCCGGACCGCACCGCGGCGAACACGTCCTCGAACGACGCACACGCGACGGCCTCGAGCTCGGGGTGGTGCTGCTGACAGACGATGTGCGAGTTGGCGCCCGGCTCGCCCTGGTAGGCGATGCGTCCTGCCGTGCTGCTGGAGGAGGTCACGGGACCAGTCTGGCACCTGCCGACGGACGGACCGGCGCCACGACCGGCTCGGTCCACCGGCGGGCGACGAACGCCTCGGTGACGGCGGCGGCCATCGCGGCGGCCCGGTCGGTGGGCACGAGGGCGATGACGCTGCCGCCGAACCCGCCGCCGGTCAGGCGCGCCCCCAGGGCGCCGTGCTCGATCGCGAGCTCGACGGCGAGGTCGAGCTCGGGGCAGCTGACCTCGAAGTCGTCGCGCAGGGACACGTGCGACGAGGTGAGGATCGTGCCGAGCTGCTCCCAGGCTCCGGTGCGCAGGGCCTGGACGGCGCCCCTGACCCGGGTCGTCTCGGTGATGACGTGACGCGTGCGCCGGACGAGCACGGGGTCGTCGAGCCGGAACACGGCATCGACCGGAGCCGTGCTCAGGTGCTCCAGGCCCAGCTCGGCACACGCGGCGGCGCACTCCTCGCGGCGCGCGGCGTACTCGCCAGCTGCGAGGTCGTGGTGCACCCGGGTGTCGATGACCGCGAGGGCGAGCCCGGCCGCAGCGGGATCCAGCTCGACGTCGCTCGTGGTGGGCGGGTCGGGACGGTGGTCGATCAGCAGGGCGTGGCCGGCCTGGGCGAGCAGCACGGCGAGCTGGTCCATGCGGCCGACCGGCGCGCCGACGAAGTCGGTCTCGGCCCGCTGCGCCACGGCGGCGACCGTGTGCGGGTCGAGCGGATCGCCGGCGGTGTCGGCGAGCGCCAGGGTGACACCGCACGTGAGCGCGGCGGACGAGGCCAGCCCGGCTCCGCGGGGGAGTCGGGACTCCACGACGAGATCGGTGCCGACGACGCGGTGACCGGACTGCTGCAGGGCCCACACGGCCCCCGCGACGTAGGCCGCCCAGCCCTCGACCTCGCCCGGGGCGACCGTCAGGCGCAGGTCGGCCCGCTCGCCACCGCTCCAGACGGCGACCCGGTCGTCGTCACGTCGCCGCGCCTTGACCGTGAGCCCGCGATCGATCGCGAACGGGAGCGTCGGACCACCGTTGTGGTCGAGGTGCTCGCCGATCAGGTTGACGCGTCCGGGCACGTGCCACTGCTTGATCTCGACCACGCACCGAACCCTAGGCGAGCGCGGCGTCCAGGCTGCGGCGGACGTCCACAGGCCGGCTGGCATGATGCTGGCCATGTCCGACGCTTCCCCCCTTCGGTCTGGCTCGCCTCGATCGGACGTCGCACGACGCCCCCGAGCGCTCTCGGGCGCGCAGCCGACCGCCGACTCGTACCACCTGGGCAACTACTTCGGTGCCTTCCAGCAGTGGGTGGCCCTGCAGGAGGAGTTCGAGGCGTTCTACTTCATCCCCGACCTGCACGCGATCACGGTCGACTACGACCCGGCGCTGCTGCGCGAGCGCACCTACGTCGCGGCCGCGCAGATGCTGGCCTCGGGCGTCGACCCGGAGCGCAGCGCCCTGTTCGTGCAGAGCCACGTGCCCGAGCACGCACAGCTGGCGTGGATCCTGAACGGCATCACCGGGTTCGGTGAGGCCGGTCGGATGACCCAGTTCAAGGACAAGTCGTCG
Source organism: Aeromicrobium sp. (assembly GCF_023146395.1). Classification (GTDB taxonomy): domain Bacteria; phylum Actinomycetota; class Actinomycetes; order Propionibacteriales; family Nocardioidaceae; genus Aeromicrobium. The sequence goes on from NZ_JAGLCD010000015.1 coordinate 26,081, forward strand.
CGGACCGGCTCCGACAACGCGAGCGTCGGACTCTTCACCTACCCGATCCTGATGGCGGCCGACATCCTGGTCTACCAGGCCGACAAGGTCCCGGTGGGCGAGGACCAGCGCCAGCACGTCGAGCTCACGCGCAATCTCGCCCAGCGGTTCAACCACCGCTTCGGGGAGACGTTCACGGTGCCCGAGGCGCACATCGTCAAGGCGACGGCGAAGATCTACGACCTCCAGGACCCGACCTCGAAGATGAGCGGGTCGAACGCCTCGCACGCGGGAGTCGTGGACCTGACCGACTCGCCCCGGCAGGTCGCCAAGAAGGTCCGCTCCGCCGTGACCGACTCCGGCTCCGAGATCGTCTACGACCCCGTCGCCAAGCCGGGCGTCTCGAACCTGCTGTCGATCTACTCCGCGCTCACGGGCCGCTCGATCGAGGACGTCGTGGCCGAGTACGAGGGCCAGCAGTACGGGCATCTCAAGGTGGCCCTGGGCGATCTGCTCGCCGAGTTCGTCGGGACGTTCGGCGACCGGACCCGGGAGCTGCTGGGCGACCGGGGCGAGCTCGACCGCGTCCTCGCGGCGGGTGCCGAGCGTGCCCGGGAGGTCGCGGCCCCGACGCTCGAGCTCGTCTACGAGCGCTCCGGCTTCGTTCGCCCGGTCTGAGGCCGCGATGACGACTGGCGAGGCGTGCGACACCGTGACCTACGGGGTCGCGATCGCGGTGCCCGAGCCGCACGCCTCGCACCTGCGGGGCAAGCGCTGCGAGTTCGGTGACCCGGAGGGCGAGATCGTCCCGACCCACGTGACGCTCGTGCCGCCGACCGCGGCGACGGCCGCCCAGCTCGCGACGGTGCGCGCGGCCCTGGCCGCGGTCGGGCCGGGCCACCGGCCGTTCACGATGCGGCTCGACGGCACCGACACGTTCGCTCCGGTGTCACCGGTCGCCTTCGTGGCCGTGGCCGACGGCTCGCACGAGACCGCCCGGCTGGCCGACGACGTGCGGGGTCGTCTGGAGTCCGGGGAGCCCGACTTTCCGTTCCACCCGCACGTCACGGTGGCGCACCACCTCGATCGGCCCTCGCTCGATCACGCCTGTCAGGAGCTCGCCGGGTTCACGGCGGAGTTCCAGGTGCGTGACTTCGTGCTGTTCTGCCACGACGGCGCGGGCTGGCACGTCGACACCCGGTTCCCGCTGGGGTGAGACCCCCACCGGCGAAGTCGTCGAGTGCTGCGCGAGGACCGAGCGGGTGGGTCTCCGTGCCCGGTCGTCGAGTGGCTGCGAGGGACGAGCAGCCGTATCGAGACGGTGCCCGCGTGGCGGTGGGCGGTGGGGTCCGCTGGTGGTGCGGGGTGCCGCCCGGTGTGGGGGTCTCGGTACGCCCGCTCGCAGAGCTCGCGAGGCACTCGACCAGCTGGTGGGTGCCCGCTTCGGGTCGTCGAGTGGCTGCGAGGGACGAGCAGCCGTATCGAGACGGTGCCCGCGTGACGGTGGGCGGTGGGGTCCGCTGGTGGTGCGGGGTGCCGCCCGGTGTGGGGGTCTCGGTACGCCCGCTCGCAGAGCTCGCGTGGCACTCGACCAGCGGGTGGGTGCCCGCGTGGCACTCGACCAGCGGGTGGGTTCCTGCCCGTCGCGCTCGTCAGCCGAGCGCGCGGACGAGCTCGTCGCGGAAGGCGCGGGCTGCGAGCGACATCGCCTGCTCGTCGCGGTGCGAGACGCCGATCGTGCGGGTGAGGGTGGGGGAGACGAGGCGGGCGACGGCGAGCTGGGGGCGGGTCGCGACGACCATCTGCGGCACGATCGCGTGGCCCAGCCCCGCCTCGACAAAGCGCAGCACGGCGCTCATCTCGCCGCCCTCGACCGCGATGACCGGATCGAACCCGGCCTCCCGGCACGCGGCGTTGGTGCGGTCGCGCAGGTCGTAGCCCTCGCGCGCCATGACGAGCGGGACGTCACGGAGGTCGCGCAGCGCGACCTCCGCGGCCAGCTCACTGTGCGGGGGACCCACCAGCACGAGCTGCTCGGTCAGCAGCTCGGTCGTGACGAGGCCGTCGTGCTCGATCGTGGCCGAGACGATGTTGAGCGCGAGGTCGAGGTGTCCGCGCGCGAGCTCCTGCATCAGGAGGCGGGAGCCGGACTCGTGCACCTCCAGGTCGATGCCCGGCCGGCGACGGTGGAACGCCGTGAGCACCTCGGGGAGGAGCCCGTCGCACAGTGACGGCGTGGCGCCGAGTCGCACCCGACCGCGCCGCAGGCCCGCGACCTCCTGGACGGCCTCCTCCGCGACCTCGACGTCGATCAGGATCCGCTCGGCGTGCGGCAGGAGCGCCTCGCCGGCACTGGTCAGGTCGATCGCGCCGCGGTTGCGCACGAACAGCGGCGTTCCGAGGGAGTTCTCGAGGACACGGATCTGCTTGGACATGCTCGGTTGGCTGACGCCGGTCAGCTCGGCGGCGCGGGTGAAGTGGCGGGTCTGGGCGACCGCCACGAAGTACCGGAGCTGCTGGACCTGCATGGCCTCAGTGTGTCATGCCCGTCGTCTATGCAAGGGAGCCTCAGTGGGACTGCGACAGAATCGTCAATCGGACCTACTGTGGCCCTCGTGGTGACTTCCTCGACGATGAAGCGCACGCCCGCGACGCGGTCGACGGTGGCGCTCAAGTACCTGATGGCGGTCTCCGGTCTCATCATGATCGGGTACCTGCTCCTGCACATGTACGGCAACCTCAAGGTCTTCGCGGGCAAGGAGGCGTTCGACGAGTACGCCCACCACCTGCGCACCTTCGGCGAGCCGATGCTGCCCTACGAGGGTCTGCTGTGGATCGTGCGCGTCGTGCTGCTCGCGGCGATCCTCGCGCACATCTACGCGGTCGTGGTGCTGTGGCGGCGCAACCGCGCGGCCGCCGGGGTCGTGGGAGCACGTCGCTACCACTCCTCGAAGAACCGCACCGGCATCCAGCGCAGCTACGCCTCGTTCACGATGCGTTGGGGCGGCATCGTCGTCCTGGCGTTCATCGTCTACCACCTGCTGCACCTGACGGCGAACGTCATCCACCCCGGCGGCGCCTCTGACAGCCCGTACGAGCGGGTCGTCAACGGCTTCGAGATCTGGTGGGTCGTCGCGTCCTACACCGTCGCGATGCTCGCGGTCGGCTTCCACCTGTGGCACGGCATCTGGAGCGCCCTGACCACGCTCGGCGGCAACCGCAGCGCCAATCGCATCGACTCACGCCTCACCGGCATCGCCGTCGTCGTGACCCTCGTCATCGTCCTCGGCTTCCTGCTGCCGCCGTGGGCCATCCTGCTCGGACTGGAGGGCTGAACCCCGTGACCACGACCACCCCCGCACCGGACGCGTTCCACACCCTGGGCGACGACATCCGCGACACCGCGGCCCCCTCGGGCCCGATCGAGCGCCGCTGGGACGACCGCAAGTTCAACGCGAAGCTCGTCAACCCGGCCAACCGTCGCAAGATCAAGGTCATCGTCGTCGGCACCGGTCTGGCCGGCGCCTCGGCCGCGGCCACGCTCGGCGAGGCCGGCTACCAGGTCGTCAGCTTCTGCTACCAGGACAGCCCCCGCCGCGCGCACTCGATCGCGGCCCAGGGCGGCATCAACGCGGCCAAGAACTACCGCAACGACGGCGACAGCATCTACCGCCTGTTCTACGACACCGTGAAGGGCGGCGACTTCCGCTCCCGCGAGTCGAACGTCTACCGCCTGGCGCAGGTCTCGGTGAACATCATCGACCAGTGCGTCGCGCAGGGCGTGCCCTTCGCCCGTGAGTACGGCGGCCTGCTCGACAACCGGTCGTTCGGCGGCGTGCAGGTCTCCCGCACGTTCTACGCCCGCGGCCAGACGGGTCAGCAGCTGCTGATCGGCGCGTACCAGGCGCTCGAGCGCCAGATCGCGGCCGGCACGGTCGAGATGAACACCCGTCACGAGATGCTCGAGGTCATCCTCGTGCCCGACGCCGACGGCACCGAGCGCGCCCGCGGCATCATCGTGCGCGACATGGTCACGGGCGAGATCGAGACCCACACGGCCGACGCCGTGGTGCTCGCGACCGGCGGCTACGGCAACGTGTTCTTCCTGTCGACCAACGCGATGGGCTCCAACACGACCGCGACCTGGCGGGCGCACAAGAAGGGCGCCTACTTCGCGAACCCCTGCTACACGCAGATCCACCCGACCTGCATCCCCGTCTCGGGCGAGTACCAGTCGAAGCTGACCCTGATGTCGGAGTCGCTGCGCAACGACGGTCGCATCTGGGTGCCGAAGAAGGCCGGCGACGAGCGCCCGGCCTCGCAGATCCCCGAGGACGAGCGCGACTACTACCTCGAGCGCATCTACCCCTCGTTCGGCAACCTGGTGCCGCGCGACATCGCCTCGCGCGCCGCCAAGTACCAGTGCGACGACGGCAAGGGCGTGGGCCCCGGCGGCCTGGGCGTCTACCTGGACTTCAAGGACGCGATCGAGCGTCTCGGGCGCCCGGCGGTCGAGGCCAAGTACGGCAACCTCTTCGACATGTACGCCCGGATCACGGGTGAGGACCCGTACTCCGAGCCGATGCGCATCTACCCGGCCGTGCACTACGTCATGGGTGGGCTGTGGGTCGACTACGACCTGCAGACCAACATCACGGGCCTGTTCTGCGCCGGCGAGGCCAACTTCTCCGACCACGGTGCCAACCGGCTCGGCGCCTCGGCGCTGATGCAGGGCCTGGCCGACGGCTACTTCGTGCTGCCCAACACGCTGGCCGACTACCTGGCCGGCAGCCCGTTCGAGAAGGTCGCCGACGACCACCCGCGCGTCGTCGAGGCGCGTCAGCAGGTCGAGGACCGCATCCAGACGCTGCTGACGATCAACGGCTCCCGCACGGTCGACTCCATCCACAAGGAGCTCGGCCACATCATGTGGGAGTACTGCGGCATGGAGCGCACCGCCGAGGGCCTGACCAAGGCGATCGGCCTGATCCGCGAGCTCAAGAACGAGTTCTGGACCAACGTCAAGGTCACGGGCACCAACGAGGAGCTCAATCAGACCCTCGAGCGCGCCGGCCGTGTCGCCGACTTCCTCGAGCTGGGTGAGCTCATGTGCATCGACGCGCTCAACCGCGCCGAGTCCTGTGGCGGCCACTTCCGGGCCGAGAGCCAGACCGAGGACGGCGAGGCCCTGCGCCACGACGACCAGTTCGCGTACGTCTCGGCGTGGGAGTACGACGCCGACGGCGAGGGGCAGACCCCGATCCTGCACAAGGAGCCGCTCGAGTACGAGTACGTCGAGATGAAGGCCCGGTCTTACAAGTGATGGAGAGCTACCAGTGAAGATCACCGTCAACGTCTGGCGCCAGAAGGATGCCGACACCAAGGGCCAGATGGTCACGTACCCGCTCGACGAGGTCGACGAGCACATGTCGTTCCTCGAGATGCTCGACGTGCTCAACGAGAAGCTCACGATCGACGGCGAGGACCCGGTCGCGTTCGACTCGGACTGCCGCGAGGGCATCTGTGGCACGTGCGGTGTCGTGATCAACGGCATCCCGCACGGTCCGGAGGTCACCACGACGTGCCAGCTGCACATGCGCACGTTCTCCGACGGTGACGTCATCGACATCGAGCCGTGGCGGGCCGGCGCGTTCCCGGTCGTCAAGGACCTGGTCGTGGACCGCGGCGCGTTCGACCGCATCATCCAGGCGGGCGGCTACATCAGCGCCCCGACGGGTTCCGCGGTCGAGGCCAACAACATCCCGGTGCCGAAGGCCGACGCCGACCACGCGTTCGAGGCTGCCACGTGCATCGGCTGCGGCGCCTGCGTCGCGGCGTGCCCGAACGGCTCGGCGATGCTGTTCACCGCCTCGAAGATCACCCATCTCGGTCTCCTGCCGCAGGGCCAGCCCGAGCGCGACTCCCGCGTGATCGGCATGATCGAGCAGCACGACGCCGAGGGCTTCGGCGGCTGCACCAACATCGGTGAGTGCACGGCGGCCTGCCCCAAGGGCATCCCGCTCGACGTCATCAGCCGGCTCAACCGCGACCTGCTGGGCGCGCTCGGTCGCCAGTCGATCGGCAGCTGAACCGCGCGCCGGCCGTGCCAGTCACGACCGGCGACCGGGAGAGCCCCGGCCACGGCTTCGCCCTCCCCGGGCGTGGCCGGTGGTCGGGGCTCTTCCGGCTTCAGGTGCCGTGCTGACGGGCCGAGCGCGCGCGGCGGGCCTACCGTGAGTGCATGGACGTCGAGCGCAGCTTCGTGGTGGACCGGCCGGTCGAGGAGGTCTTCGACTTTCTCGCGGACTTCGAGAACACCGAGACGTGGGACCCGGGAACCGTGGAGACCACGCGGATCTCGGGTGACGGCGGGCTGGGAACGCGCTACCGCAACGTCTCCCGGTTCATGGGTCGCACCGTGCAGCTGGAGTACGAGACGATCGCGCACGACCGGCCCACGCACTTCGTGTGCCGCGGCGTGAACGGCGCGACGGTGGCCACCGACCACCTGTCCCTCACGCGCGATGGCGATCGCACGCTCGTGCACTACCGCGCCGTGTTCGACTTCCCGCGCTCGTGGGGCTGGATCGCTGGCCTCGTCCTGCGCCGGCCCGTCGAGAAGCTCGCCGACGAGACGATCGCGCAGATCCAACGCTCCCTGACCTGACCCCTACCCGACCCTGTCGAGGTGGGGGTCGAAGATGTTTCGCTTGGTTAATGAACTAGGCTCATGACATGCCCGCCACTGCTCAGGAGATCGCGATCGCGGTGGCGCGCCTCAACCGCCGGCTGCGCCAGGAACGGCACTCTGAGCTGACGCCGACGCAGCTGTCGGTGCTCGGTGCGATGACCGCAGCAGGCCCCGTGACGCCGGGTGCGCTCGCGGCCCGCGAGAAGGTCAGTCCACCGTCCATCACCCGCACGCTCGGTGCGCTCGTGGAGCTCGGGCTGGTCGACAAGGCGCCCCACCCCGCCGACGGCCGCCAGGTCGTCGTCAGCGTGTCCGAGCATGGCGCGTCGGTGCTGGCCGAGGAGCGACAGCGCCGCGACGCCTGGCTCTACCTGCGTCTGCAGGAGCTGGACGACCACGACCGCGAGGTCCTGACGGAGGCGGCCGAGGTCCTGACTCGCCTGGCCGAGTCGTGAGGCGGTCCCGCGCGTCGTCGCTCGAATCCCGCCCGGGCACCTTCGCCGCGCTGCAGGTCCGCAACTACCGCATCTACGCGAGCGGCGGGCTGCTCTCCAACATCGGCACGTGGTTGCAGAGCACGGCCCAGGCGTGGCTCGTCCTGGAGCTGACCGGGAGCGGCGCCGCCCTGGGGTTCACGATCGCCCTGCAGCTCCTGCCGTCGCTCCTGCTCTCGCCGCTCGCCGGCGTGCTGGCCGACCGGGTGCCGAAGCGCACCCTCCTGCGGTGGCTCCAGCTCGGGATGGCCCTGCCGTCGGCGCTCCTGGGGGTGCTCGCGATCGCCGGGGTCGTGCAGGTCTGGCAGGTGTACGTGCTCACGACGCTGTTCGGTGCGGCCCGCGCGCTCGAGGCGCCGGCGCGCCAGTCGTTCGTCGCCGAGATGGTCGGGCAGCGTCACCTCAGCAACGCCGTGTCCCTCAACTCGGCGTCGTTCAACTCCGGCCGCCTCGTCGGCCCGGCGCTCGCCGGCGTCCTGATCGCGGCGCTCGGATCGGGCGTGTTCGCGACCGGCTGGGTCATCCTGGCGAACGCCCTGAGCTACGGGTTCGTGCTCCTGGCCCTGCAGGTCATGGATCCGTCGGCGCTGCACCCTGCGCCGCTCACGGGAGACCGGCGCGGGGCGGTGCGGGCCGGCGTCCGCTACGTCCGGTCCCGCCCCGATCTCGTGCTGCTGTTCGCCTGCGTCTTCTTCATGGGCTCGTTCGGCATGAACTTCGCCGTGACGACCGCGCTGATGGCGACCGAGGAGTTCGGCAAGGGAGCGGGGGAGTTCGGCCTGCTCGGCTCGATCATGGCCATCGGGTCACTCGCCGGTGCGCTCCTGGCCGCCCGGCGCCAGGCGCCGCGGCTGCGGTTCATCGTCGGGGCGGCGCTCTGCTTCTCCGCCCTGCAGGTCGTGTCGGCGCTGATGCCGACGTACGTCACCTACGCCGCGGTACTGCCGCTCGTGGGGCTGTCGGTGCTGACGGCCGTGACCACGGCGAACGCCCTGATCCAGATGTCGACCGCACCGGCCATGCGGGGGCGCGTCGCCTCCCTCTACCTCATGGTGTTCCTCGGCAGCGTGCCCCTGGGAGCCCCGTTGATCGGGTGGCTGGGGGAGGCCTTCGGGCCGCGCTGGGCCCTGGCCGCGAGCGGCCTCGGCGTCGGGATCGGGGTGACGCTCGCGGCGATCTGGTTCATGCGCCAGGACGCCCCCATTCGCGACGCGCTGTCGCGCCGGCGCCGTGGCCGCCGAGGTCAGCCGCCGGTGCCCGCCCCGCACGAGACGATCGACCTGGCGTGAGCGGCGCCCCGGGCGCTGGTCGACACCCGCGCGGCGCCGGCGACCACGCGTATCCTGAGGCGATGGCCCCACTCGACGTCGTGACCCGCGTGGTCGACGAGATCACCCCCGATCTCATCGACCTGCGCCGCGACGTCCACGCCCACCCGGAGCTGTCGTGGCAGGAGGAGCGCACGACCGACCTCGTCGCGCGCTGGATGGACAAGCACGGCATCTCCTACGACCTGCTGCCCGGCACCGGACTCGTCGCGGAGGTCGGCCGCGAGGAGGGCCCGATCGTGGCCCTGCGCGGCGACCTCGACGCGCTGCCCGTGCCCGACACGACCCAGGACACCTGGCGTTCGCTGGTGCCCAACGTGGCGCACGCGTGCGGCCACGACGTGCACGTCGCGGCCCTCGTGGGCGCAGCGATCTCGCTGGCCGAGGCCCACCGCGTCGCACCGCTGCCGGTCCGCGTGCGGCTGATCTTCCAGCCGGCCGAGGAGGTCATGCCCGGGGGCGCCCTGCGGCTGCTGTCGCTGGGCGTGCTCAAGGGCGTCTCGCGCATCTTCGCGCTGCACTGCGATCCGTCTCTCGACGTCGGGCAGATCGGGCTGCGCGAGGGTCCCATCACGGGTGCGTCGGACCGCATCCAGGTGACGCTCAACGGCCGTGGTGGCCACACGTCTCGCCCTCACCTGACCGAGGACCTCACCTACGCCCTCGGCAGTCTCGTGACGCAGCTGCCCGCAGTGCTGTCGCGACGCTTCGACCCCCGCGCCGGTGTCTCGATGGTGTGGGGACAGATCTCGGCGGGCCAGGCGGTCAACGTCATCCCGGCCACGGGTGAGCTCGCCGGCACCCTGCGGATGCTCGACGCCAACGCCTGGCACCAGGCCGAGCACCTGGTCCGCGGACTGATCGCCGACATCATCGCGCCGTTCGGGGTCAGCGCGGAGGTGCTCTACGTGCGCGGCGTCCCGCCCGTCGTCAACGACTTCGCGGCGACGCAGGCGATGCGGCAGGGCGTGACCGCCGCCATCGGTCCGAGCGGCGTCGCCACGACGTCGCAGAGCCTCGGCGGCGAGGACTTCGCGTGGTACGTGGAGGCCGTGCCCGGCGCGATGGGCCGCCTCGGCACCCGCACCCCCGACGGGCCGACGTACGACCTGCACCAGGGCAACCTGCGGGTCGACGAGCGGGCCATCGCGATCGGTGCGCGGGTCCTGGCAGCCTCAGCACTGTCCTAGCACCGGTGGTGCCGGCTCAGCAGACCGCGGGGGACAAGCGGCCACGGACGAGCAGCGCGGTGGCCGCCTCGGCGCACCTGCCGACCCAGCGTTGCGAGTTACGGAGTGAACACGGCAGCCGGTGACTTCACACGGCACAGGTGCCTGGGGAAGTCACCGGCTGCCGTGCCAAGTGCCCGTCGGAGGTCGGTTGCCGAGCACGGTGCCCCCGCGTCCTCTGGTCCATGCCGCTTGTCGATCAGCACGGGTGCCCGCACCCGATGACGGCGTGGTTGCTGCGCCCCGGTGACAAAACGGTTACGGCTTCCGGCAAAGGTTCCGGGTGCGCCCCCGCCCACCTAGAGTCTGGCGCAGGCCGACAGAAGGTCGAGCCGAACATCTGAGGAGGAACAGTGCGCCGACTCTCGACGTACGGCGTCGCCCTGGCGACGTGCGGTCTCATCCTGACCGCGTGCGGCACCGCAGCCGACGACAACGACAGCGACAACGACGCCGCGGCGGCGGAGTGCGAGACCGTCCAGCTCGAGGGCGATCCCCAGGTCGGTCTGGCCTACGACGTCGGCGGACGCGGCGACCAGTCCTTCAACGACTCGGCCTACGCCGGTCTGACCCAGGCCGTCAGCGAGTTCGGCATCGCCGAGGTCACCGAGGGCGAGGCCGGGCAGGACGAGTCCGAGGACATCCGCGAGGAGCGTCTGCGCACCTTCGCCGACAGCGGTCACAACGTCATCGTGGGAGTCGGCTTCGCCTACAGCGAGGCCGTCGACACGGTCGCGCCCGACTACCCGAACGTCGCCTTCGCCGTCATCGATGGCTTCGACCCGACCGAGGACGACGTCAACTGCAACGTCGCCTACCTGGGCTTCGCCGAGAACGAGGGATCCTTCCTGGTCGGCGCCGCGGCTGCCCTGCAGTCGCAGACCGGCACGATCGGCTTCGTCGGCGGTGTCAACAACACCCTGATCCAGAAGTTCGAGGCGGGCTACGCCGCGGGCGCCGAGGCGGTCAACCCCGACATCAACATCCTCACGACCTACATCGAGGAGTCCGATCCCGCGGGCTTCGGTGACCCGGCCGGTGGCCAGGCCGCTGCCGAGGGCCAGTACGCCGACGGCGCCGACATCGTGTTCCACGCCGCCGGCTTCTCGGGCACGGGCGTGTTCGACGCGGCCGTCGCCGCCGACAAGCTCGCGATCGGTGTCGACTCCGACCAGTTCCTGACCGCCGGTCCGGAGCAGGCGCAGCACATCATCACCTCGATGCTCAAGCGGGTCGACACGGCCACGTACGAGTTCATCGCGTCGGCCGTCAACGGCGAGCCGGACCAGGGCTTCACGACCTTCACCCTGGCCGACGACGGCGTCGGCTACTCGACCTCGGGCAACTTCCTGACCCCCGAGACGATCGCGGCCCTCGAGGACTACAAGGCGCAGATCATCGCCGGTGACATCGAGGTCCCGACCCAGCCGTAGCGCCGGGTCACCGACCGATCACGAGCGGGCCCGGGAGCCACCTCCCGGGCCCGCTCGTGCTGTGCTCGATCTTGCCGCCCACGGCGCTGTGCCCGATCTTGCCGCCCACGGCCCGGCACCCCCGCCGACCCCGCCCAGCCCCGCCAATCCACCGGGACACCCTGGCGGCCTTCACGACCCTGCGAGAGGATGACCGCGTGACGACCATCGACGTCGAGGCCCGCGGGATCGGCAAACGATTCCCGGGCGTCGTGGCCAACCACGACGTCTCCCTGCACATCCGACCCGAACGCGTGCACGCCCTGATCGGCGAGAACGGTGCGGGCAAGTCCACGCTCATGAAGATCCTGTACGGCGTGCAGGGCGCCGACGACGGCGAGATCGTCGTCGACGGCCGACCCGTCACGTTCTCCTCGCCGACCGACGCGATCGCCGCCGGCATCGGCATGGTCTTCCAGCACTTCATGTTGGCCGACAACCTCACGATCGCCGAGAACATCGTCCTCGGCGCCGAGAAGCGCCACGGCATCGGCGAGGCCGCCAAGCGCGAGATCCGGACGATCTCCGAGCGATTCGGCTTCGGCCTCGATCCCGACGCGCTCGTCGAGAAGCTCGGCGTCGCCGACCGCCAGCGCGTCGAGATCCTCAAGGTCCTCTACCGCGGCGCCCGGCTGATCATCCTCGACGAGCCCACGGCCGTGCTGGTGCCGCAGGAGGTCGACGCGCTGTTCGCGAATCTGCGCGAGCTCGTCGGCCAGGGCTGCTCGGTCCTGTTCATCTCGCACAAGCTCGACGAGGTGCTGAGCATCGCCGACGACATCACCGTGATGCGCCGCGGCACCACGGTCGGCACGGCCGACCCGGCCCGCGCCACCAAGGCCGAGCTCGCCGAGCTCATGGTCGGCTCCGAGCTGCCGTCGCCCGCGACCGCGGAGTCCACCGTGACCGAGCGTCCTGTGCTCCGCCTCGAGACCGTCACGGTGGCCGACGAGACCGGCCGGGAGGTGCTGCACGACATCTCGCTCACGGTGCACGCCGGCGAGGTCGTCGGCATCGCCGGGGTCGAGGGCAACGGCCAGTCCGAGCTGGTCGAGGTCGTGATGGGCATGATGCGGGCCCGCTCCGGGTCGATCCACCTCGGCGACGACGACATCACGCGGCTCAACACGCGGGCCGTGCGCGATCTCGGCGTCGGTTTCGTGCCGGAGGACCGTCACCGCCACGGCCTGGTGCTCGACTACCCGCTCTGGGAGAACCGCGTCCTGGGGCACCAGACGTCCGCCCCTGCGGTCCGGCGCGGGCTCGTGAGCCGCAAGGGTGCGCGGGCCGACGCCCAGCGCATCATCGAGCAGTTCGACGTCCGCACCCCGGGGGTCGACACGTCCGCCCGGGCGCTGTCCGGCGGCAACCAGCAGAAGTTCATCGTGGGCCGCGAGATGAGTGGGGAGCCGCGACTGCTGGTCGCCTCGCACCCCACCCGCGGTGTCGACGTCGGCGCCCAGGCCGCGATCTGGGACCACATCCGTGAGGCACGACGAGAGGGGCTCGGCGTGCTGCTGGTCTCGGCCGACCTGGACGAGCTGATCGGCCTGTCCGACCGGCTCGAGGTCATCCTGAGGGGTCGCCTGACGGCCCGCTTCGACCCCTCCACAGTCACCGCGAGCGATCTCGGTGAAGCCATGACGGGCGGCGGGGTGGTGGCGTCATGAGCGAGCGTGAGCGAGCGAATCATGGGGATCGAGTCATGACGCCAGCGCCTATCGTGGCGTTCTTCTGCGAGGTGGTGGCGTCATGAGCGAGCGCGAGAAGGCGCCCGCCGGAGGGTCGGCGACGCCTGCGGCACGGCGGATCGCCGGCTCGGTCGTCAGCGGCCTGCTGCCGCCCCTCGTGGCGGTGGTCGCCGCGATGCTCGCCACGAGCGTCCTGATCGCCGCCTTCGGCGGCTCGCCGGGCGACTTCCTGCAGGTCATCTTCTCGGTGCCGAACGATCGCGTCCTGCTCACGATCATCAACCAGTCGGCGATGCTCTCGATCTCCGGCATCGCGGCGGCGATCGGGTTCCGGATGGGCCTGTTCAACATCGGCGTCGAGGGCCAGTACATCGTGGGCTCCTGCGCGGGGGCGTTCTTCGCCGGCAGCGGTCTGGTCGCCGGCCCGCTCAACATCCTGGCGACCCTCGTGGTCGCGGCGCTCGCCGGTGCCGCCTACGCCTCGATCGCGGGTCTGCTCAAGGTGTTCCGCGGCGTCAGCGAGGTCATCAGCGCGATCATGCTCAACTACATCGCGCTGACGATGGCGGGCTACCTCGTCACGAAGTACGGCCAGGCCAGTGGCTACACCTTCACGACCGAGCGGCTTCCCCTCGACGCGCAGCCGCTCGGCTTCAAGATCTTCGCCGACGCCCCGGGTGACGTGTGGGCGCTGTCGAGCCTCGCCCTGATCCTGGGCATCGGGTACTGGTTCCTCATCGCGCGCACCCGGTTCGGCTTCGAGCTGCGCGTCACGGGTGCCTCGTCCACCGCGGCCCTCGCGAGCGGGGTCAACGTCAAGCGGATGACGCTCATCACCATGGCGCTGTCGGGGGCCGTCGCGGGCCTGGTGTGGATGCCGGCCTACTTCGGCTCGGTCCACACCTTCGGCGTGCCGGAGAACTTCCAGGCCGGCCTCGGCTTCCTCGGCCTCGCGGTCGCGCTGCTGGGTCGCAACCGGACCCTCGGCATCTTCTTCGCCGCCGCCCTGTTCGCCTTCCTGTCCGGGCAGTCGAACAACCTGCAGTCGGCGGGCATCGCGAAGGACGTCATCGACATCACCCAGGGCACCACGGTGCTCGCGGTCGTCGTGGCGTACGAGGTCGTCGGCCGCCGCCGGGCCAGGAGCGAGGCCGAGCGGGTCTCCCGACAGCTCGAGGCCGAGCGGGCGGAGGTGGTGGCGTCATGACGACGCAGCACCAGGGCTTCAGCGCCGAGGTCGCCCGCGCCCGCACCATCCGCTACACGTGGTGGCTCGCCGCCCTCGCGGTCATCGTCGTGATCTCGACGGTCCGGCTCTACACCGGGGCCGACCGGATCACGGCTCCCGGCACGCTTCGCGCGGCGATCATCGGCGCGTGCCCCATCCTGCTCGCGGGCCTCGGCGGCCTGTGGGCCGAACGGGCCGGCATCGTCAACATCGGACTCGAGGGTCAGATGCTGCTCGGCACCTGGGGCGCCGCGTTCTTCGCGTACCACTACGGCCCGCTCGCGGGCGTGCTGGGCGCGGCGCTCATGGGCCTGCTCGGTGGCCTGCTGCACGCGATCGCCACCGTCTCGTTCGGCGTCGACCACATCATCTCGGGCGTCGCGATCAACATCGTGGGCCTCGGCGCGATCGGCTTCCTTGCGAAGACGACGTTCGACGACCTCGAGGGTGGCGGGCCGCGCAACCTCTCGGGCTACTCGACGCCCCCGGAGTTCACGGTGCCGCTCGTCGCCGACGGCGCGCGATCCCTGGCCGACCGGAACTGGTTCATCATCTCCGACGTCGCCGGCGCCATCGCGGGCGTCACGACCCGGCTCTCGCTGCTCACCGTGTTGACGTTCGTGCTCGTGGGGGTGACCGCGTGGGTGCTGTGGCGCACCTCGTTCGGTCTGCGCCTGCGATCGTGCGGCGAGAACCCCCAGGCGGCCGAGACCCTCGGCATCGACGTGTACCGCTACAAGTACGTGGCCGTCCTCATCTCGGGTGCCTTCGCGGGTCTCGGCGGTGCCTACCTGGCGATGGTCGCCTCGTCGTCGTTCACGGTCGGCCAGACCGGTGGCCGCGGCTACATCGGCCTGGCCGCCATGATCTTCGGCAACTGGCGTCCGAGTGGCGTGCTGACCGGGTCGCTGATGTTCGGCTACACCGACGGCATCTCGCTGCTCTCCAACAGTGGTGTGCTCGTGCACGCGCTGTTGCTGCTCGTGGCGATCGGGCTGGCCGTCTTCGCGGTGCTCAAGCTGCGGGCCGCCGAGAAGATCACGGCGGCGGTCATGGCGGGGCTCTCGATCGGCGCGTTCGTCTGGTACTTCAGCTCCGACTCGGTCAACACGTCCTTCACGGGCATGACGCCGTACGTCGTGACGCTGTTCGTGCTCGCGGTGTTCTCGCAACGGCTCCGCATGCCCGCGGCCGACGGTCAGCAGTACCGACGAGGCGGGGCGGGCTGATGGCCGGGAGCCCGGGCCAGGGGGCCGCGATGTCGCTGGGCATCAAGGGGGCCGACGACCCGATCGACTGGGCGTCCTTGACCCGCTACGCGACCGAGGTCATGGGCCGTGCCTACGCGCCGTACTCGCACTACAAGGTCGGGGTCGCCGGGCTCGTCGACGACGGGCGGGTCGTGCTCGGCTGCAACGTCGAGAACGCGGCGTACGGCGTCGCGCTGTGCGCCGAGTGCGGCATGGTCTCGGCGCTGCACGCGACGGGCGGCGGCCGGCTGATCGCGGTCGCCTGCGTCGACTCCGAGGGCCGTCCGCTCATGCCGTGCGGGCGGTGCCGTCAGCTCCTGTGGGAGAACGGCGGACCGACGATGCAGCTGCAGACCCCGTCGGGCATCAGGACGATGGACCAGGTCCTCCCGGACGCCTTCGACGCCGGCGACCTCGCGACCGCGGACCACCCCGCCCACGGCGAAGACGGTCCGGCGTGACCGCGAGCCAGCTCGACCTGGCCGATCCTGCGTTCGTCGCCGATCCGTACCCGGCACTTGCCGAGCTGAGGGCTGCGGGCGACCTGCTGTGGCACGAGCCCTCGGGGCGGTGGCTCGCCACGACCCACGCCGCCGTGACCCAGGTGCTGCGGGACCGGTCCTTCGGTCGGCTGTGGACCGATCACGAGCCGGCCGACGTCATGGAGCCTTTCAACACGCTGCACCGCAACCAGCTCATGGAGAACGAGCCCCCCGAGCACACCCGCATGCGCCGGTTGCTGGCCGGTGCGTTCGGCCGCGGCCACGTCGAGCGGCTGCGTCCGGGCATCGAGTCGCTTGCGGCCGAGATGGTCGCGAGGCTCGTGCCGGGCAGCGACCTGCTGGCCGACTTCGCCGAACCGTTCCCCGTCTTCGTGATCGCCGACCTGCTGGGCTTTCCCCGCGCCGACCACGCGCTGCTGCGCGACTGGTCGCAGGCGATCGTGCACATGTACGAGTCGGACGTCGACGAGCCGACTCGAGCGGCGGCCGTTCGGGCCAGCACCGACTTCGCGGCGTACGTCCGCGAGATCGTCGAGCACCGCCGCACCAGCCCCGGCGACGACCTCGTGACCGATCTCATCGCCGCCCGTGACGGTGCCGGCCCGGACGGGGGGCAGAAGCTCTCCGACGACGAGCTCGTCGCGACCGTCGTGCTGCTGCTCAACGCCGGGCACGAGGCGTCGGTCAACACCTTCGGCAACGGGCTGGTCGCGCTCCTGGCACACCCCGAGCAGGAGGCCCGCGTGCGCTCGGGCGAGGTCGACGTGGCGACGGCGCTGGAGGAGCTCATCCGCTTCGACGCCCCGCTGCAGCTGTTCGAGCGCACCGCCACGGCCGACGCCGTGGTCGACGGGCAGGTCGTGCGAACGGGGGAGGTCGTGGCGTGCCTGATGGGCTCGGCCAACCGCGACCCGGTCGCGTTCGAGGACGCCGATGCCTTCGTCGTCTCGCGCGATCCGAACCCGCACGTCGGCTTCGGCATGGGGCTGCACTTCTGTCTCGGTGCGCCGCTCGCGCGCCTCGAGCTGCAGATCAGCCTGCGGACCCTGCTGGCGCGCTTCGGCACGATCGAGCTGCGCGAGTCGCCGCGGCGGCCCACCTGGGTCCTGCGCGGCTACGAGAGCCTGGTGTGCGAGCTGAGCGAAGCGCCCTGAACGTGGCCACCCCGTACCACCGGCTCGCGCGTGAGCACCCCGATCACGCGTGGTGGAAGCTGCCCGTCGCCGGTCTGATCGGGACGCTGGGCTACCTGACCGTCGCGGCGGCGCTCGGTGCGCTGCTCGTGGTCGTGGTGCTCGTCCTGAGGCCCACGGATCCGGAGGCGTTCGACCGCTGGGTCGACGACCTCGTCGCGGGTCAGATCGACTCCCCGTGGGTGCTGGCGGTGCTGCTGGCCTCGATCGCGCTGATGCTGCCGGCGGTGCTGCTGAGCGTGCTGGCGACCGGGCCCCGCCCCGTGGGCTACCTGTCGTCGGTGGAGGGCCGGGTGCGCTGGGGCTGGCTCCTGCGGGTCACGGCCGTGGCCTTCGCGCTCTACGGAGTGGTCATCGTCGGCGGACTGGCCCTGGGGCTCGGCGGGGACGTGGCGGCTCCGAGCCTCGCGGACGACGCGGTGCTCTACGGCGTCATCGCGCTCGCGCTGGTGCCGGTGCAGGCCACCGCCGAGGAGTACGTCTTCCGCGGCTACCTGTTCCAGCTCGTCGGCTCGTGGACCCGGTTCGCGATCGTGCCGGTCCTGGTGAGCACCCCCCTCTTCGTGGCCGGTCACGGCTACGACCTGTGGGGTCTGGTCGACGTCACGATCTTCGCGCTCATGGCGTCCTGGCTCGTGATCCGCACCGGTGGCCTGGAAGCGGCTATCGCCGCCCACGTCGCCAACAACCTCGTGCTGTTCCTGCTGGAGGGCTTCCACGTCGTCCAGGTCACGAGCCAGGAGTACGGGCCGCTCGACGTCCTGCCGACCCTCGGGACGTCGGTCGTGTTCGTCTTGATCGTCGAGCGCCTGGCACGGTCGCAAGACCTGCAGCGCACCCGGCCGCCCCTGCCGCCCAAGCCGCCACCGCGGCCGATGTGGGTCCCGCATCCGTACCCGTACCCGTACGGCTACCCGACCCATCCGGCCTACCCGTACCCGCCACAGCCACCACGGCCACCGGTCGGCCCGGTTCCGCCGCCCCCACCACCACCCCCTGCTCAGCAAGGAGTCCCCCATGACTGAACCCTTCGACGCCGTCGACGTCATCGCGGCCAAGCGCGATCGCCAGCGGCTCGGCGACGAGCAGATCGACTGGGTCGTCGACGCCTTCACCCGCGGTGTCGTGGCCCCTGAGCAGATGTCGGCCCTCGCGATGGCGATCCTGCTGAACGGCATGGACCGCGACGAGATCAGCCGCTGGACCGCGGCCATGATCGCCTCGGGGGAGCGCATGGACTTCTCCGCGCTCAGCCGGCCCACGTCCGACAAGCACTCCACGGGCGGGGTCGGCGACAAGATCACGCTGCCCCTGGCGCCCCTCGTCGCCGCGTGCGGGGTGGCGGTGCCGCAGCTCTCGGGCCGCGGGCTCGGCCACACCGGCGGCACGCTCGACAAGCTCGAGGCGATCCCGGGGTGGCGCGCCGACCTCTCGAACGCCGAGATCCTGGCCCAGCTCGAGGACGTCGGTGCCGTGATCTGCGCCGCCGGAGCGGGCCTGGCTCCGGCCGACAAGAAGCTCTACGCACTGCGCGACGTGACGGGCACGGTCGAGGCCATCCCGCTCATCGCGAGCTCGATCATGAGCAAGAAGATCGCCGAGGGCACGGGCTCGCTCGTGCTGGACGTGAAGGCGGGATCGGGTGCCTTCATGAAGGAGCTGTCCCACGCCACCGAGCTCGCCGAGACGATGGTCGCGCTCGGCACGGACGCGGGTGTCCGCACGGTCGCGCTGCTGACCGACATGTCGACGCCGCTGGGCCTGACGGCCGGCAACGCGGTCGAGGTCGCCGAGTCGGTCGAGGTGCTCGCTGGCGGCGGACCGCAGGACGTCGTCGACCTGACCGTCGCGCTGGCCCGTGAGATGGTCGCCGCGGCTGGTCGCTCCGACGTCGACCCGGCAGAGGCGCTGGCCGACGGTCGGGCGATGGACGTCTGGCGCCGGATGATCGCGGCCCAGGGGGGCGACCCGGACGCGACGCTGCCCACGCCGAAGGAGACGCACGTGATCACGGCGCCGGCGGGCGGCGTCCTCGGCCGACTGGACGCGCTGGCCGTTGGCGTCGCGGCCTGGCGCCTGGGGGCCGGCCGTTCGCGCCCGGGGGAGCAGGTGCAGGCCGCCGCCGGCGTCGTGCTGCACGCCAAACCGGGCGACACGGTCCGTGCGGGTCAGCCGCTGATCGAGCTCCACACCGACACGCCCGAGCGCTTCGCCCGGGCGGCGGCCGCGCTGGAGGACGCGTTCGCGATCGGCTCGGACGCTCCCGAGCTGCCGGCCTCGGTCGTGCTCGGCCGGGTCGACTGAGATCGGGACCGACCAATGTCGCGGGTGTGACCTGCGTCGCAGTTCCCCTCCGTTAGGGTCGAGGGGCCATGCAGCACCACCCGGGAAGTGACGGATGAAGGTCTTCAACGACGCGGCCGAGATCGCCGCGGCGGCAGGAACGACGCTGGGCTCCAGCGAGTGGCTCACGATCACGCAGGACCGGATCGACCTGTTCGCCGACGCCACGGGCGACCGCCAGTGGATCCACGTCGACGCCGAGCGCGCCGAGGACGGACCCTTCGGCACCACGATCGCGCACGGCTACCTCACGTTGTCGCTGCTGCCGTTCCTGGGCGCCCAGGTCTTCGCGTTCGCCGGCAATCTCGCCCGGGTCAACTACGGGCTGAACAAGGTGAGGTTCGTGACCCCGGTCCGGGTCGGCTCCAAGGTGCGCAACACGGTCGAGCTGGTCTCGGTCGAGGACGTCGAGAAGGGCCAGCGCGCGACGCTGCGCCACACGGTCGAGATCCGCGGCGAGGAGCGTCCGGCGTGCGTCGCCGAGACCGTCTCGCTCTTCATGGAAGGTGGGACACCGTGACCACAGGCCACGAGGCACGCACGCGTGCCGAGCTGGGCGTGACACGTCGAGGCGGGGGCGTCCCGGCCACGCCGGAGCAGATCGCCGCAGCGCCCAAGGTGGCGCTGCACGAGCACCTCGACGGCGGGGTCCGGCCCGCCACGGTGGCCGCGATCGCCGAGGAGATCGGGCACGCGCTGCCGGCCGACACGGTCGACGGCCTCGCCACCTGGTTCGCGGAGGCGTCCTCGTCGGGCTCGCTGCCGCGGTATCTCGAGACGTTCGCGCACACCGTTGCGGTCATGCAGCGGCCGCAGGACCTGGCGCGGGTGGCCCACGAGTCGGTGCTCGACCTCGCGCGCGACGGCGTGGTGTACGCCGAGCTGCGCTGGGCTCCCGAGCAGCACCTCGAGCAGGGTCTCGACCTGGCCGGTGCGGTCGAGGCCGTGCAGGCCGGGATCGAGTCGGGGCGGGCCGAGGCCTCGGACGAGGGCCGCGAGATCGTCGTCGGCCAGCTGCTGACCGCGATGCGCCACGCCGATCGCGGCCTGGAGATCGCCGAGCTCGCGGTCGAGTACCGCGACCGGGGCGTCGCCGGCTTCGACATCGCCGGGGCCGAGGACGGCTTCCCGCCGATCCTGCACCTCGAGGCGTTCGAGTACCTGCGCCGCGAGAACGCGCACTTCACGATCCACGCGGGCGAGGCGTTCGGGCTACCGTCGATCTGGCAGGCCGTGCAGCGCTGCGGCGCCGATCGGCTGGGTCACGGCGTGCGCATCGTCGACGACATCGACTTCGACGCCCCCGGTGGGCCGCGGCTCGGTCCGCTCGCCGCCTACGTGCGCGATCGCCGGATCCCGCTCGAGATGTGCCCCTCGTCGAACCTGCAGACCGCCGCAGTCCCGGGGATGTCGTCGATCGCCGACCATCCGATCGGACCGCTCGCCGACCTCGGGTTCCGTGTCACGATCAACTGCGACAACCGGCTCATGAGCGGCACGTCGATGAGTCGGGAGTTCCAGCTCCTCGCGGATGCCTTCGGGTACGGTCCCGACGACCTGCGCTGGTTCACGATCAACGCCATGAAGAGCGCGTTCCTGCCGTTCGACCAGCGACTCGCCCTGATCGACGACGTCATCAAGCCGGGGTACGCCGCGCTCTGAGGGATCGGGCGGGATCGCGGAGGCTGAGGGGTTGAGGGTGTCTTGGCACCCTCAACCCCTCAGACTTTCTGCCCCAGCAGCCGCGATCCCTCGGACTCGGTCCGACCGCGGGATCTGGGCAGCCGTGCCCACCGCTGTCGGTTCGTGACGCTCTTGCCTGTCCTCAGCCCCGCGGAACCGTCGGTCAGGCGTCACTTTCAGCCCGACAGCCTGGCGAAGGCGCGACGGGGGCTGACCGGGCGGCACCCGGCTTCGACGGCGTGCGTGATGACGGCAGGGTCGTCGCGGAGCAGGCGCCAGCCCCGGCGCACGAGCACGAGCGGAGGCTTGCGCCCCTCGCGCAGGTCGCGACGCAGCCGCAGCACGAACGTCAGGAGTCGCGGGCGGGCCAGGCAGAGGGCGTCGTCGAGCACCCCGGCCGCGCGGCACGCCGCCACGACGTCCGGGGCGAACAGGCCCTCGGCGATGAACCGCTCGCCGCACGTGACGGTGTGGGTGCCCGTGCGCCGGCTCGTCGCGATGTCGTACACGGGCACCTCGGTCGTGCCGTGCTCGGCGAGCTCGCGAATGGCCGTGACGGCGGCGTCGGCGTCCCAGGAGCCGGGGTGGTCCCAGTCGGCGATGCCGAGGTCCGAGCGGGGAAGGTCGGGATCGTCGCCGTCGCGGTAGAAGTCGTCCAGGCGCAGCACGGTCCACCCGAGTCGCTGACCCAGGTGCGACTTGCCAGAGCCTGACGGTCCAGCCACGATCACGACGCCCACGACGGACCAGCCTAGTCGTGCGGACCGGCGGCGGATCAGGCGAGCGTCGTAGGCTGGGCGGCATGTCCGAGTCCGTCACGCCCGCCGTCCGCGCCGCCGAGATCGCGGCGCTCATCGACCATGCGATCCTCAAGCCCGAGCTGACCCGCGCCGAGGTCGACGCTGACCTCGACCTGGCGGCGAAGTACGGGATCTTCAGCGTCTGCGTTCGCCCCAGCGACGTTTCTCACGCCGTGCAGCGACTGGCCGGCTCGGGCGTCGCGGTCGGCACCGTGATCGGGTTCCCGCACGGCACGACGTCCACCTCGACCAAGGTCGCCGAGGCCCGCCAGGCCCTCGCCGACGGCGCCGTCGAGCTCGACATGGTCCTCAACATCGGCCGGCTCAGGTCCGAGCTGCTCGACGACGTCGAGGCCGACATCGCCGCGGTGGTCGAGGCGGCAGGCGACCACGTCGTCAAGGTCATCCTGGAGACGGCCTACCTCGACGACGACCAGATCGTGGCGGCGTCCGCGGCCGCCGAGCGCGCGGGCGCGGCGTTCGTCAAGACGTCCACCGGTTTCGCCGGAGGCGGAGCCACCGTTCCGCACGTCACCCTCATGCGGGCCAGCGTCGGCCCCGCGGTCCAGGTCAAGGCCTCCGGCGGCGTCCGTGACCTCGACACCCTGCTCGCGATGCGCGCCCTCGGCGTCACGCGGTTCGGCACCAGCGCGACCGCCACGATCCTCGACGACGCGGCCGCGCGGGAGGCCGGGGGCGCCGGCACGGGCGCGAGCGACGACTCCTCGTACTGATCGACGCGGCACGGCGGACCACCTGGCGGACCGACTGACAGACCGGCGAACCAGGTCGACACCGAATCGTCACCGGGGGTTCGTCCTGAGGTATTGATCCGGGTCGGCTGCCGCGATGGGGTGGGTGAGCACGGTTTCGGGGGAAACACGAAGGTCGACGACCCTCGGAGTCGGTGCGCCATGTCCCGACTCGTCAGAAGGTCGTCCTCCATGCCCCGATCTCCCGGCCGCGCCTCGCGCCGCCTGGTCCCTGCCCTCGCCACCGTCGCCGCGACGCTGACGGCCGGCCTGCTGGCGGCCGTGCCCGCGCAGGCCGCGCCGGACGGCTCCGGTCCGGTCATCGCCGAGCTGTACCTCAGCGGTGGCAGTGCGAACGCTCCCTACACGCACAAGTTCGTCGAGCTGCACAATCCCACCGACGAGCCCGTCGACCTGACGGGCTGGTCGCTGCAGTACCGGCCCGCGACGGGCGGCTCCACCGGAACCTTCTCCGTGACGCCGCTCAGCGGCTCGATCCCGGCCGGTGGCGACTTCCTGGTGCGGGGCAACAGCAATGGCAGCTCCGGTGTGCCGCTGACCGTGGCCGACCTGGAGACCTCGTTCACCCCGAGCGGCACGGCCGGGGTCGTCGCCCTGGTCGACGGCACGACCGCGCTGACGAGCACCGTCAGCGGTGACGTCACGGTCGACCCCGACTGGACCGCTGGTGGCGGCGTCGACCTCGTCGGCTACGGCACCGCCACGACGTTCGAGACGGCGGTCGCCCCGGCGCCGACGAGCAACAGCGTGCCGCGCTCGATCGTTCGCGAGGGCGCCACGGACACCGACGTCAACGGCGCCGACCTCACGGTCTCGGAGACCATCACGCCCTGCGGGACCGCAGGATGTCAGGTCGACGAGCCGGAGCCGCCCCTCGATCCGACGGCCGCGACGATCGCCGAGATCCAGGGCACCACCGACGTCAGCCCGCTCGTCGGGCAGGCCGTCACGACCCAGGGCGTCGTGACGGCGGCCTTCCCCACGGGCGGCCTTGACGGCATCTACCTGCAGACCGCCGGCACCGGGGGTCCGCGCAACCCGGGGGCCGCCGCTTCCGACGGCATCTTCGTGTACTCCCAGACGCTCGCCGCCGACGTGGCCGTGGGCGACACGATCGAGGTCACCGGCACCGTCAGCGAGTACTTCGGCCTGACCCAGATCACGGCCTCGCCCGGCTCGTGGACCGAGCTGGCCGCAGCAGAGCCGGTGCTGCCGACCGTGCTCGACTTCCCGCTGCCCGCCTCGGACCGCGAGGCCCTCGAAGGCATGCTCGTCGAGCTCGACGGCGACTTCACCGTGACGAACAACTACGAGACCCACACGTTCGGGGAGATCGGCCTGGCGGCCGGCACGGAGCCGCTCAACCAGCCCACCGACGTCGTGGCCCCAGGGACCCCCGAGTACACCCAGATGGTCGAGGAGAACGCGGCCCTGGCCGTCACGCTCGACGACGGCTCCTCGGCGAACTTCGCCGGGGGCGCGAAGGACGTCGCCCAGACCTGGTTGACGGCCGACACCGAGATCCGGGTCGGCGCCGCCGTGACGCTCACCGACCCGCTCGTGCTCGACTACCGCTTCGACACCTGGCGCGTCCAGCCCACCTCGGCGCTCACCGCCGACGGCCCCAAGCCGGCCGTGATCGAGGACGGGCTCCGCACCGCCGAGTCGAAGCCCGAGGACGTGGGCGGAGAGGTGCAGCTCGCGAGCTTCAACGTGCTCAACTACTTCTCGACCACGGGTGAGGAGTTCGTGGCCAGCGGTCTCGGCTCGTGCACGTACTACCGCGACCGCACCGGCGCGCCGGTCAACGCCAACCGCTGTGCGCCGAACGGTCCGCGCGGTGCGGCGAACGACGAGAACCTGGAGCGTCAGCAGGTCAAGATCGTCACGGCGATCAACACGTTGGGCGCCGATGTCGTCGGTCTCGCCGAGATCGAGAACTCGGCGGCCTTCGGCCAGGATCGCGACGAGGCACTGGACACCCTGGTGGCCGCGCTCAACGACGCGACCGGTGAGCAGACGTGGGCGGCCGTAGCGAGCCCGGCGGTCGTGCCGACGAACGGGGGCACGGACGTCATCCGGTCGGCATTCATCTACCGCGTCGACGCGGTCGAGGCGGTCGGCGAGTCCACGATCCTCGACGACCCGGCGTTCGTGAACGCCCGTGCCCCGTTGGCCCAGGCGTTCCGGCCGAAGGGCGGCGGAGACGAGAGCACCTTCGTGGTCGTGGCCAACCACTTCAAGTCGAAGGGCTCCGGCTCGGGCGAGGACGCCGACCAGGGCGACGGCCAGGGTGCGTCGAACGCGTCGCGCGTCCGTCAGGCCACGGCGCTCGTGGGCTTCACCGAGAGCCTGGAGGCCTCGACCGGGACCGACCAGATCTTCCTGGTCGGTGACTTCAACTCCTACGTGATGGAGGACCCGCTCCAGGTGCTCGAGGCGGCGGGATTCGTCAACGTCGGTGCCGAGCTCGACGCAGGGGCGACGTACCTGTTCCAGGGCCGGGTCGGCTCGCTCGACCACGTCTTCGCCTCGGCAGCGGCCTTCGACCGGGTCACGGGTGCCGACACGTGGGACATCAACGCCGACGAGCCCGTCGGGCGTGAGTACAGCCGCTACAACAACAACGCGACGCTGCTGTACGACGAGTCGGTGTTCCGCTCGAGCGACCACGACCCGACCCTCGTCGGCTACGACCCCCTCGAGGGTGAGTCCCCGGTCGACCCGGTCGAGTTCACCGACGTCGCGGGCAACACCTTCGCCGAGGACATCGCCTGGTTGGCCGGCGCCGGCATCACGACCGGCTACGCCAACGGCGACGGGACGTTCTCCTTCCGGCCGTCGGCGCCGGTGCTG
>NZ_JAGLCD010000016.1 GCF_023146395.1 Aeromicrobium sp.
CAACGTCCCTGGGCATCACACCTAGGAGGCCCCCGTGGACGTCGCCAAGACCCTCGCCGAGATGGCGATCGAGCTCGAGCAGGCGGGTGATCCCGACACCGTCCTGGACCAGGTGAGCCACTACGCGCGCCTGGTGCTGGGCGCCGACGACGCCGGAGTCCTGCGCACCCACTCGCGGTCGAGCATCGAGACCCCGGCGGCCACGTCCGACGTCGTCCACCGCGCCCACCGGCTGCAGGCCGAGCTCGACGAGGGGCCGTGCCTGGACGCGATCGAGGGCCGCGCCACCTACGTCGCCAACGACGTCCGGGCCGACCCGCGCTGGCCCCAGTGGGGTCCGGCCGCCGCCGACATCGGCGTGCTCAGTGCGGTCGGCGTGCGCCTGGCGACCCGCGACCGTGGGTACGGATCGCTCAACATCTACGCCCGCCGGGTCGACGCGTTCACCGACCGCGACGCCGAGGTGGCCGAGATGCTGGCCGCTCACGCCACGGCCGCCTTCGCGGCGGCCCACGAGGCCCAGGGACTGCGGACGGCGCTCGACTCGCGGTCGATCATCGGGCAGGCGCAGGGCATCCTGATGCAGAAGTTCGACATCGACTCCGGTGCGGCCTTCGAGTTCCTCAAGCGGGTCTCGCAGCACGAGAACCAGAAGCTCGTGAACCTGGCCGAGGCGATCGTCGTGCAGCGCGACGCGAACGCGCGTCCGGCGAAGCCCGGCGAGGCGAGTCAGACGACGTAGCCCTCGCGGTAGGTCGGGAAGGTGGGGCGCCACCCGCTTGCGCGGAGCCGGGCGTTCGACAACCGCTTGCCGTGGCCCCGGTCCGGGTCGGCGGCCTCCGGGGGCGCCACGTCGAGCTGGGCCGCGACATGCGCCGCGACGTCGCCCAGCAGGGCCGGCTCGTCGTCGGTGCCGACGTACAGCGGCTCCGGTGGTTCCTCGCGCGTCAGCAGGTGCACGACCGCGGCCGCGGCGTCGTCGCGGTGGATGCGGTTGGTCCATCGGTGCGGGTCGTCGACCCGGCCCTCGCGCACCTGCGTGACGATCCGGCCCGACTCGCCGCGGTAGAGGCCGGAGAGGCGCAGCACCGTGCCGCCGGGGACCCGTCCGGCGAACAGCTCCTCGGCCTCCAGGAGCATGCGGGCGGGGCCGTCGGCCGGTACCGCCGGCGAGGCCTCGTCGAGGACCGGATCGGGGTCGGGGTGTCCGTAGACGCCGGTCGAGGAGACCAGCACGGCCCGGCGGGGGGTCTGGCCGGCCGCAGCGAGGGAGTCGAGCGCCCGAGCCAGGCCGTCGACGTACGTCGCGCGGTACGCCTCCTCGGTGCGGGGGCGGGTCGTGAGGGCCACGACGAGCAGGTCGACGTCGACCCCGGTGAGGTCAGGGCCCTCGACCGTCAGGTCGGCACTGACGCCCCGCATCGGAGACGGCACGAGGTCGCCGCGGCGCCGCACCGCCGTGACGCCGTGGCCGAGTGCGGCGAGCCGGTGGCCGACGGCGGACCCGAGGTCACCGGCTCCGATCAGCAGCGCGTTCGAGCTCATGCTGCGAGGCTAGCCCGCCACTCCGCACCCCCAGGCGCCTCCGGCCCCGGCGGTGAGTGTTCCACCTCCAGAAGCCACCTGCCTGAGTGGGCGGTGAGTGTTCCACCGCACGAGCGCTCAGACGGTGGAAGACTCACCGCCCCGTCGGCGGCCGTCATCGCTGGGTGGAAGACTCACCGCCCCGTCGGCGGCCGTCATCACCGGGTGGAACACTCACCGCCCCGGCGGTCAGCTCGCGCGGCGCCGGCCGGTGGAGGGACCGACCTCGTCCGGCACGAGCCACAGCACCCCGGACGGCGGGAGCTGCACGAGCGCCGAGGCCGGCTGACCGTGCCACGGCGTGCCCTCGGCCTCCACCGCCCCGAGGTTGCCCACGCCCGAGCCGCCGTAGAGGCCGGCGTCGGTGTTGAGCACCTCGCGCCACGCGCCGGCGAGGGGCAGGCCCACCCGGTAGTCGTGGTGCGGGCTGCCGGAGAAGTTGGCGAGACAGGCCAGGCGCGAGCCGTCGCGCCCGATGCGCAGGAAGCAGACGACGTTGCCCTGCGTGTCGGAGGCGTCGATCCACGCGAATCCCTCCGGCACGGTGTCGGCCGAGTAGAGCGCCGGTGCGTCGCGGTAGATCGCGTTGAGGTCCGACACGAGCGTCTGCACACCGCCGTGCAGGGGGTCGGCGACCTGGTCCCAGTCGAGCGAGCGCGACTCGGCCCACTCACCCTCCTGGGCGAACTCGCCACCCATGAAGAGCATCTTCTTGCCGGGGTGCGCCCACATGAACGCCAGCAGCGCGCGCACGCCGGCGGCCTTGTTCCAGTCGTCGCCGGGCATCCGGCCCCACAACGAGCCCTTGCCGTGCACGACCTCGTCGTGCGAGAGCGGCAGCACGAAGTTCTCGGTGAACGCGTAGTCGATCGCGAACGTCATCTCGCCGTGGTGGTACGAGCGGTGCACGGGATCGTTGCCCAGATAGGACAGCGTGTCGTGCATCCAGCCCATGTTCCACTTGAACCCGAAGCCCAGCCCGCCGCTCTCGGTGGGTCGGCTGACGCCGGGCCACGCGGTCGACTCCTCGGCCACCATGACGACGCCGGGATGGCGCTTGTAGACCGTCGCGTTGAGCTCCTGCAGCAGCTGGACGGCCTCGAGGTTCTCGCGACCGCCGTGCCGGTTGGGCTCCCACTCCCCGTCGTTCCGGGAGTAGTCGAGGTAGAGCATCGAGGCGACCGCGTCGACGCGCAGCCCGTCGAGGTGGAACTCCTCGAGCCAGTACAGCGCGTTGGCCACGAGGAAGTTGCGCACCTGCGGGTGACCGAAGTCGAACACGTAGGTGCCCCAGTCGGGCTGCTCGCCGCGCCGGGGGTCGGGGTGCTCGTAGAGCGCGGAGCCGTCGAAACGGGCCAGGGCCCACTCGTCCTTCGGGAAGTGGGCCGGCACCCAGTCGACGATGACGCCGAACCCGCGCTGGTGGAGGTGGTCGACGAACCAGCGGAAGTCGTCGGGACTGCCGAACCGGGAGGTGGGGGCGTAGTACGACGTGACCTGGTAGCCCCAGGAGCCGCCGAACGGGTGCTCGGCCACCGGCATCAGCTCGACGTGGGTGAAGCCCGTGGCCTCGAGGTGGTCGGCCAGTGCCTCGGCCAGCTCGCGGTAGTCCAGGCCCTGGCGCCAGGACCCCAGGTGGACCTCGTAGATGCTCAGGGGGGCGTCGAGCCAGGTCGTGGCGTCGCGCTTCTCGACCCACGCGGCGTCCTCCCACGTGTGCGCCGGATCGACCACGACCGAGGCCGTCGCGGGCGGCAGCTCGGTGCCGAAGGCCATCGGGTCGGCCTTCTCGTGCCACGAGCCGTCGCTGCCCTGGATCCGGAACTTGTAGCGCTCGCCGGCGCCGATGCCGGGCACGAACGTCGCCCACACGCCCGGGCCGCCGACCGGACGCAGCGCGTGGGCGCTGCCGTCCCAGCCGTTGAAGTCGCCCACGACCTGCACCGCCTGGGCGTGCGGCGCCCAGACGGCGAAGGACGTGCCGGTCTGCTCCCCGGTGCGGTGGACGTGGGCGCCGAGCGCCTCCCACAGCCGCTCGTGGCGGCCCTCGGCGAACAGGTGCAGGTCGAGCTCGCCGATCGTGGGCGCGCCCGGCGTTGCCGGATGGGTGTCGGCCACGGTGATCAGCTTCCCTCGGTCGTGAGTCGTCGGATGGAGGCCAGGGGCACGAGCAGCCAGTCGGGCCGGTTGGCGTGCTCGTAGGCGACCTCGTAGACCGCCTTGTCCAGCTCGAACGCCCGCAGCAGGACGTCCTGGTCACGGGGGTCGCGCCCGCTCGCCTTGGCGTAGCCGTCGCAGAACGCGGCCCGGTTGTGCTCGGCCCAGGCGGCGGCCCGCGCGGCCTGGGCGTCGTCGTCGGGCTGCCCCACGAGGAGCTGCTGCGCGGCGTAGTCGAACGAGCGCAGCATGCCGGCGACGTCGCGCAACGGAGAGCGGAGCGACGCACGCTCGACGACGCTCGCGGCCGGCTCGCCCTCGAAGTCGAGCAGGAGCCAGCCCTGCAGCGTGCGCAGCACCTGCCCCAGGTGCAGGTCGCCGTGCACGGACTGCGCCGTGACGGGAGCGGGGACGTCGGCGACGGCGCGGAACGCCGCCACCAGGGGGTCGGTGTGCTCGGCGAGCTCCGGCACCTCGCCGACGACCCGCTCGAGGCGTTCGAGCATCGCGTCGACGGTCTCGGCCAGCTCGTCGCGGCCCGCCTCGCGCGTGCCGAGCGCCTCGGCCAGGTCGGCGTGGACGTCGGCCACGGCCTTGCCCAGGCGGTAGGCCTCGCCGGAGAAGTCGCCACCGAGCTCGCCCGGCGGCAGACCGGACGGGTCCGCCATGAAGTCGCGCACGCTCGTGGTGGCCATGACCCAGCCGTCGGCCGCGTCGGGCATGAACCGTTGCAGCATGCCGAACGTGACCGGCTCGCCGTCCAGCTCGCCCGAGATCGAGCCGAGCGGATCGGCGATGTGGTCCGAGCCGACCTCGCGCAGCGCCCGGTGCAGCACCAGGTCCTTGTTGGTGCCGGGGGTCAGCCGGCGGAAGAGCTTGAGGATGTACTGGCCGCCGAAGACGATCGAGGTGTTGCTCTGCTCGGTGCTGATCGGGTGGCCGCGCAGGCCGGTCTCCAGCTCGGCGCCCGGCTCGGTCGTGAACGCCAGCGCGTCGACGCTCGCGCCCTCGGCCAGGAGGTCGAGCAGGTGGCAGGTCAGGTCGGCGTCGCCGGAGGCCTCGTACACCGCCGGTCCGTCGGCGAGCGGGATCGAGGCCGTCGCCGGAACGTCGGGCACCTGGTCGTCGCGGTGGCCGATCAGCAGCTGGTACGGCTCGCGACGGTCACCCTGCTCGACCTCGACCACGAGGTGCAGCAGCAGGACGTCGTGACCCGCGGACGGCCCCATCGGCAGCTCGGTCGCGGCGAGCGGGCGCACCGCGGTGATCTCGCGGTCCTTGCCGCCGAACCAGCGCTGCGTGGGCAGCCACGTGGGCAGGGCCGCGGCGATCTGCGCCACGAGGTCGTCCTGGGGACCGGTCGGGTCTGCCCGGTGCGAGCCCGGGGTGATGTCTGACGTCATGCCATGCTCCTGCGTTCGCCATCGTCCTCGGTCTCGGTCAGCTCGAACCAGTAGAAGCCGTGCCCCGGTAGGGTCAGCAGGTACGGCAGCTCACCGACCCGCGGGAACCGCACGCGTCCGGTGAGCTCGACGGGTGTGCGTCCCTCGTGCTCGGCCAGGTTCAGCTCGACCGGCTGCGGGAACCGCGACAGGTTGTTGACGCACAGCACGACGTCGAGCTCGCCGTCGGGGCCGACCATCCGCCGCTCGTAGGCCAGGATGCTCGGGTTCGAGCCCCCCAGGTCGATGAACTCGCCCTCGGCGAAGGCGGGATGCTCCTTGCGGACCGCGATCATCTGCCGGGTCCAGTTCAGCAACGACGCGGCGCTGCCCTGCTGGGCCTCGACGTTGATCGCCTCGTAGCCGTACGTGGCGTCCATGATCGGTGGCAGGTACACCCGGCCCGGATCGGAGCGCGAAAAGCCCGCGTTGCGGTCGGGCGACCACTGCATCGGCGTGCGCACCGCATCGCGGTCGCCCAGCCAGATGTTGTCGCCCATGCCGATCTCGTCGCCGTAGTAGAGCACCGGCGAGCCCGGCAGGCTCAGCAGCATCGCGGTGAACAGCTCGAGCTGGTTGCGGTCGTTCTCCAGCAGCGGAGCCAGGCGCCGGCGGATGCCGATGTTGGCCTTCATCCGCGGGTCCTTGGCGTACTCGCGGTACATGTAGTCGCGCTCGTCGTCGGTGACCATCTCGAGCGTCAGCTCGTCGTGGTTGCGCAGGAAGATGCCCCACTGCGTGCCGTCGGGGATCGGCGGGGTCTGCGCCAGGATCTCCGAGATCGGGAAGCGGGACTCGCGGCGCACCGCCATGAAGATGCGCGGCATGAGCGGGAAGTGGAACGCCATGTGGCACTCGTCGCCGCCGACGGCCGGGTCGCCGAAGTACTCCACGACGTCGGCGGGCCACTGGTTCGCCTCGGCGAGCAGCACCCGGCCCGGGAACTCGCGGTCGATCGTGGCGCGCACCTCGCGCAGGTACTCGTGCGTGCGGGGGAGGTTCTCGCAGTTCGTGCCCTCCTCCTCGAACAGGTACGGCACGGCGTCGAGCCGGAAGCCGTCGATGCCGAGGTCGAGCCAGAAGCGCAGCACGTCGAGCATCGCCTCGCGCACGGCCGGGTTCTCGAAGTTGAGGTCGGGCTGGTGGCTGAAGAAGCGGTGCCAGAAGAACTGCCCGCGCACGGGGTCGTAGGTCCAGTTCGACGACTCGGTGTCGACGAAGATGATGCGCGCGTCGCTGTAGGCGGAGTCGTCGTCGGACCACACGTAGAAGTCGCCGTACGGCCCGTCGGGGTCCTGGCGGGAGGCCTGGAACCACGGGTGGGCGTCGGAGGTGTGGTTGAGGACCAGGTCGGTGATGACCCGGATGCCGCGGCTGTGCGCCTGCTCCAGCAGGTGCACGAAGTCGTCGACCGTTCCGAACTCGGGCAGCACGGCGCGGAAGTCGCTGATGTCGTACCCGCCGTCGCGCAGCGGGGACGCGTAGAACGGGGGCAGCCAGAGGCAGTCGACGCCGAGCCACTCGAGGTAGTCGAGCTTGTCGGCCAGGCCGCGCAGGTCGCCCGTGCCGTCGCCGTCGGAGTCGGCGAAGGCCCGCACCAGGACCTCGTAGAACACCGCGCGCTTGAACCACTCCGGATCGCTCGGGGCCTGCTCGGCGTGGGCGAAGTCGTCGGCCTGCGGCTCGACGAACGTGCCGTCGGCCTCGACCGCCTCGCCCGTGTGCGGGGTGTCGTCGAGTCCCTCCAGGGCGGCGTCGGGGGCGGTGTCCAGGTCGGGCTGGTCGTCACTCATGCGAGCGGCTCCTCGAGGTCAGGGGCGGAACGTCGGCTCAGGGCCACGACGTGGGCGCAGGCCCGCGTCGGATCGAGCCGGACGTAGTTGTGGGGGCCCCAGGTGTAGGTCTCGCCGGTCACCTCGTCGTGCGCCGTGAGCTGCTCGTCGGGACCGAACCCGAGGGCGGCCAGGTCGAGCGTGAGCGTGCCCTCGCGGGTCTCGTGGGGGTCGAGCGACACCACGACGACGACCGTGTCGTCCGTGGCGGGATCCTGCTTGGAGTAGGCGATCAGGGCGTCGTGGTCGACGTGGTGGAAGTGCAGCGTGCGCATCTGCTGCAGGGCCGGGTGCGCGCGGCGGATCTCGTTGAGCCGGGTCAGCCACGGCTCCAGGGAGCGCCCCTGTGCCAGCGCGGTCGCGAAGTCGCGCGGGCGCAGCTGGTACTTCTCGGAGTCGAGGTACTCCTCGCTCCCGGGCCGCACCGCCTCGTGCTCGAAGAGCTCGTACCCGGCGTAGACGCCCCACGTGGGCGACAGCGTCGCGGCGAGCGCGGCCCGCAGGGCGAACATGCCCGGGCCGCCGACCTGCAGGTGCTCGGGGAGGATGTCCGGGGTGTTGACGAACAGGTTGCCACGGCCCTCGTCCCAGTGCTCGCGCAGGTCCTCGCCGAACTCGGTGAGCTCCTCCTTGGTCGTGCGCCAGGTGAAGTACGTGTAGCTCTGCGTGAAGCCGAGCCGCGCGAGCCCCCACAGCCGGGCCGGGCGGGTGAACGCCTCGGCGAGGAACAGGACGTCGGGGTGGTCGGCCTTGACGTCGGCGATCAGCCGGGCCCAGAAGCTCGGGGGCTTGGTGTGCGGGTTGTCGACGCGGAAGATGCGGATGCCGCGCTCGACCCAGTGCAGCGTGATGCGCAGCATCTCGGCCTGGGCCGATGCCGGGTCGTTGTCGAAGTTGATCGGGTAGATGTCCTGGTACTTCTTGGGCGGGTTCTCGGCGTACGCGATCGAGCCGTCGGGCAACGTCGTGAACAGCTCGGGGTGCTCGGTGACCCACGGGTGGTCGGGCGCCGCCTGCAGGGCCAGGTCGAGGGCGACCTCGAGCCCGAGCTCGTCGGCGTGCGCGACGAACGCGCGGAAGTCGGCGTCGGTGCCGAGGTCGGGGTGGATCGCGTCGTGACCGCCCGCGGCGGACCCGATGGCCCACGGGGAGCCGGGGTCGCCCGGTCCGGGGGTCAGGGTGTTGTTGGGGCCCTTGCGGTTGACCTCGCCGATGGGGTGGATCGGCGGCAGGTAGACGACGTCGAACTGCATCGCCGCGGCCCGCTCGAGCTCGGTGCGGGCGGTGGCGAACGTGCCGTGCACCGGCCGGCCCTGCGCGTCGACCCCGCCGGTGGAGCGGGGGAAGAACTCGTACCAGGAGCCGTAGGCGGCCCGCTGGCGGTCGACCCAGAGCTGCCGGGTCACGCCCTTCGTGACGAGCTCGCGGACGGGGTGATCGTGCATCACGGCGCGCACCTCGGCGCCGAGTGCCGGGCCCACCCGGGCGCCCAGGGGAAGGTCGGCGTCGCGCAGCGCGTCCGCGGCACCCTGGAGCGCGGGTCGCTCGGCGTGTCGGTCGCGCCGGGCCGCGACGCTCTCGAGGAGGCGGGCTGCGAGCTCCAGGTCGTTGGCGAGCTCGGCGGGCGCCTGACCGGCGGCGAGCTTGGCCTCGATCGCGTGGGTCGTGGTGGCCCACGGGTCGCTCCAGGCGTCGACGCGGAAGGTCCACAGCCCGGGCGCGTCGGGCACGATGGTCGCCCCGAACCGGTCCAGGCCGCTGCCGATCTCGCTCGTCCGGGTGGACCGGTCGCGCGTCTCGCCCGGTCCGCGCCAGGCCACGGTGGCCGCGACCGCGTCGTGCCCCTCGCGCCAGACGGTGGCGACGACGGGCACGTGCTCCCCGACGACCGCTTTGGCCGGGTAGGTGGCGTCGCCGGAGACCGGTCTGACGTCGTCGATGCCGATGCGTGCGGTCATGGTCGAGCCTCCCCGTTCGTCGATGTCGTCGTTCGGTGGTGTGCGTCGTGCCGTCCCTCGGTGTCGAACGTACCGAGAGACCGGGGGCGGCGCGATCCGGCGCCGCTGTGTCAGAGCTGCAGCGGCGCGCGGGCGGCCAGGACCTGGCGGACCAGGTCGGACGGCTCGCGGTCGTCGAGCAGGCACGAGGCCGTGAACTCCGCGGCGAGCCGCTCGAACGTCCGGCCCCGGCGCAGCATCGCGTGCTTGCCGCCCGCGACGCGGACGTAGGACAGGTCGGCGGTCCGGGCGACGTTCTGGGCGGCGGCCTCGGACTTCGCAGGGATCGCGACGCGGTCGTCGGTGCCGTGCGCGATCAGCACGCGTCGCCCGGAGAGGTCGAGGTCGCCGTCGGTGGGGTAGACCCAGGGGTTGAGCGCCACGACGCTGCGCACGTCGGCGCGGTCACCGGCGAGCAGCGCGGCCCGGCCCCCGAGGGAGTGGCCCACGAGGCCGATCGGCAGACCGGCGGGCATGCGCTCCTGCAGCTGGGTGATCGCCCAGTCGACATCGTCGACCGGGGTGTGGCGCGTGTCCCAGCCGCGGGTGGAGTTGAGCAGCCGGTAGACGGCGAGTCGCCTCCGACCACTGCGGCCGACGCGCTTCGCGATCGGCACCATGCGCAGCACCGAGAGCTGGGTCGGGCTCACCGCCGGGTCGTCCTCGCGACTGGCGCCGCCGTGCAGCACGAGCACCGTGGCCTCCGGGTTCGCGGGCTCGGCGACGGGGATCAGGCGCGGGGAGTGGCTCACACCCCCAGTGTTGCCTGGCCTCCGCAACCCGGCCCTCCGCCGAAACCGTGACGCCTGCCCCAGCTTTGCGCCGAGATGTGCATTTCGCACGGCGGCCGGCTGCACATCTCGGCGCAAATCTGGCGCCGAGGCGGGAACGGGCTCGCCGGCCCTCCGTCAGTCCTCGCGGGGGGCCTTGAGGAGCAGCAGCGACCGGGGGCCGAGGGTCAGGGCGCTGCCGGCGGGCAGGGGCGCCTCCCACGCGGGCTCCCCGTCGGGGGCGTTCGTGTCGAGCGTCGGCCGGAACGTGGCGCCGAACTCGGGGCCGGGCAGGGCGATCTCGACCGGTTCGGCGCCCGCGTGCAGCAGCAGCAGCCACGAGTGGTCGGCGACGAGCTCGCCCTCACGGGTGCGGGACTGGCTGTTGGAGCCGTCGATCCACATGCCGAGCGTCTGCCGGTGCTCGTCGAGCCAGTCGGGCTCGGTCATCTCCTGGCCGTCGGGCCGGAGCCAGATCAGGTCGGGGCGCCCCGTCGGCGTGGTGCGGCCGTCGAAGAACTGCGCCTGGCGCAGGGCCGGGCTCTTGGCGCGCAGGTGGACCACGCGCCGCGCGAAGGCCAGCATCGCCTCCGCCTCGGCGGTGTCGCTCCAGTCGACCCACGTCGTGGGGTCGTCGAGGCAGTAGGCGTTGTTGTTGCCACCCTGGGTGCGCCAGCGCTCGTCGCCCGCGACGAACATCGGCGTGCCGGTCGAGAGCAGCAGCGTCGCGAACAGGTTGCGGGCCTGGCGCGCCCGGAGCTCGCGGACCTCGGCGTCGTCGGTCTCGCCCTCGACGCCGTGGTTCCACGAGCGGTTGTCGTCGGTGCCGTCGCGGTTCTCCTCGCCGTTGGCCTCGTTGTGCTTGTGGTCGTAGGACACGAGGTCGCGCAGCGTGAAGCCGTCGTGCGCCGTGACGAAGTTGATCGACTGCCACGGCCGGCGCAGCGAGTGGTCGTAGAGGTCCGAGGAGCCCGACAGGCGGTACGCGAGGTCGTCGACGCCCCCGGAGTGCCCGCGCCAGAAGTCGCGCACGGTGTCGCGGTAGATGCCGTTCCACTCGGCCCACTGGGCGCCGAAGTCGCCGACCTTGTACCCCTCGCCGGTCGCGTCCCACGGCTCGGCGATGAGCTTGCAGCGCGCGAGCACGGGATCGGTCGCGATGGCCGTGAGCAGGGCGGCGTCACGGTCGAAGGTGCCGCCGCGCGGGCGTCCCATCGTGCTGGCCAGGTCGAAGCGGAACCCGTCGACGCCCAGCTCGGTGGCCCAGTAGCGAAGCGAGTCGGTCACGAGGCGGATCACGGTGGGCGAGGACGCCTCGAGGGTGTTGCCGCAGCCGGTGATGTCGGCCATGTGGCCGTCCTCGTCGTGCAGGTAGTAGGCGGGGGCCTCGTAACCGCGAAAGCTCAGGGTCGGGCCGTCCGGGCCGCCCTCGCACGTGTGGTTGTAGACGACGTCGACCAGCACCTCGATGCCCGCGGCGTGCAGCGCGGCGACCATCGTGCGGAACTCCTCGACCTCGCGACCCGGCTCGGTGGCGTAGCCCGCGTGCGGGGCGAAGTAGCCGAGCGGGGAGTAGCCCCAGTAGTTGTGGCGGCCGTCGCGGATCAGGGAGGGCTCGTCGCTGAAGGCGTGGACCGGGAGCAGCTCGACCGCCGTGACGCCGAGGCGCAGGAGGTGCTCGATGACGGCAGGGTGGGCCAGGCCCAGGTACGTGCCGCGCAGCTGCTCGGGCACGTCAGGGTGCTGGGCCGTGAGCCCCTTGACGTGCAGCTCGTAGACGACGGTCTCCTCGAACGGCACCTCCGGCTTCGTGCCGGTGTCCGGTCCGCCGGGGCTCGTGACGACGCTGAGCGGGACCGAGCCGAGCGAGTCGGCCGTGGACATCTCCACCCCCTCGGGTCCGTCGGCGTAGCCCAGCGCCGCGTCGAGATCGGTCAGCGAACCGCTGATGCGCCGGGCGTAGGGGTCGACCAGGATCTTGTGCGGATTGCAGCGCAGGCCGGTCTTGGGCTCGTACGGGCCGTGGACGCGGAAGCCGTACTTCTGGCCCGGCAGCACGCCCGGGACGAGGCCGTGCCACACCCCGAAGGTCCGCTCGGTCAGCTCGACGCGGCGCTCGGAGCCGTCGTCGTCGACCAGGCAGAGCTCGACCCGCTCGGCGACCGAGCTCGCCACGGCGAACCGGACGCCACCCGCCTCAGGATGGGCGCCGAGGGGGAACGGCCGCCCGGCGAGGACCTGGGTGTCGTGCGTGGGGGTGACCATCGCCCCAGTCTGTCAGGCGAGGCGCCCCGGCCGCGGCGCTCAGGCGGCGTCAGGCGTAGGGGCCGGTGAACGGCGCGGGCGCGTCCGGGTCGTCGGGCTCGGACTCGGTGCCCGGGTCCGTGGTCTTGTGCTTGGGGTCGTCGTCGGGGTCCTCGGAGATCCGTGGGTCCTCCTGCGGGATGTCGGTCATGCTCGTCAGTCTGTCCCGGGCGGCCAGGCCTCGCGCGCCGAGAACGACCAGACGGTCTCGGCGCCGCGGCGCACCTGGACCGACTCGGCGTCGCGGTCGACGTGGATCGCGAACGGGCCGCGGTGCAGCGTGAGGCGGGGGCCGTCGTGCTCGACACCGACGTCGGCCAGCGACGCGTCGCGCAGCTCGGCGTGCTGCCGGCGCAGGGCCACGAGCGCGCGATAGGCCTCCAGCACCTCGCGGTGGCCGGGTGCCTCCGTCTCGTCCCAGCGCAGCGTCGAGCGCTCGAGCGTCGCGCCGTCCATCGGATCGGGCACGTCGGACTCGCCCCACCCGTGCCGGCCGAACTCGCGCCGCCGGCCCGCGCGGACCGCGTCGGCGAGCTCGGGGTCGGGGAACGAGGCGAAGAACTGCCAGGGCGTGCTCGCGGCCCACTCCTCGCCCATGAACAGCATGGGTGTGAAGGGTCCGAGCAGCACCAGCGCCGCTCCACACACCTGACGTCCCGGGGAGGCCGCGGCGGAGAGCCGGTCGCCCGTGGCGCGGTTGCCGACCTGGTCGTGGTCCTGCACGTACGTCACGAACGCGGTGCCCGGGATCGAGGCGGTGTCGACGGGGCGTCCGTGACTCCGCTCGCGAAATGACGACCACGTGCCGTCGTGGAAGAACGCTCCGCGCAGGGTCTTCGCCACGGCGTCGGGCGCGGCGAAGTCGGCGTAGTAGCCGGAGGTCTCGCCGGTCAGCCACACGTGCAGCGCGTGGTGGACGTCGTCGGCCCACTGCGCGTCCATCCCGAGGCCGTGCTCGTCCCGGGGCGTGACGGTGCGGGGATCGTTGAGGTCGGACTCGGCCACGAGCGACAGCGGCCGGCCGAGGCGTTCGGCGAGCTCGGCGGTCTGCGCTGCGAGCGCCTCCAGCAGGGTCAGCGCCCGGGTGTCGCGCAGCGCGTGCACGGCGTCGAGGCGCAGGGCGTCGACGTGGAAGTGCTCGAACCAGTCGTGCGCGTTGTCGAGCACGTAGCGGCGCACCTCGTCCGACTGCGGGCCGTCGAGGTTCAGACCCGCACCCCAGTCGGTCGTGCCGGCGAAGTAGGGCCCGAACCGGTCAAGGTACGCCCCCGAGGGTCCGAGGTGGTTGTAGACGACGTCGAGCACGACGCCGAGCCCGCGGGCGTGGCACGCGTCGACGAACCGCTTGAACCCGTCGGGCCCGCCGTACGGTTCGTGGACCGCGCCCCAGAGGACGCCGTCGTAGCCCCACCCGTGTGATCCGTCGAAGGCGTTGACCGGGAGCACCTCGACGAGGTCGACGCCGAGGTCGACGAGATGGTCGAGCCGCTCGATCGCGCTGTCGAACGTGCGGCCCGGCGTGAAGGTGCCGAGGTGCAGCTCGTAGACCAGCGACCCCCGCAGCGGCCTGCCCGCCCAGGTGGCGTCGGTCCAGGCGAAGCGGTCGTGGTCGACGGCGCGGGAGGCCGCGTGCACGCCGTGCGGCTGCCACCGAGAGCGGGGGTCCGGCAGGGGCGTCTCGTCGTCGTCCAGCAGGAACGCGTAGTCGGTGCCGTGGTCGACGTGCAGGTCCGCCGCCCACCATCCGCCGGCGTCGCGGGTGAGCTCGTGTTCGTCGTCGGCGACCCGCGCCCGGACACGATCCAGGTCAGGTCCCCACACGCGGATCTCCATGCCTCGAGGCTAGGTCTCGGCGGGTTTCGCCGCGCTCCGAGCGGGTACCGCTGGACGTGACAGAGGTCACGTGAGGTCGATGGTGCGATTCGGGTCTCGCCAGGGGATCCTGACGCTGTCGGTGGTCGGTGACCGCGGATCTCGGGACGGGGGAACGATGCAGGAGACGAAGAGGATCGGTCTGGAGCTGTGGGTCGGTCTGTGGGCCATCGCCGGTCTGACGGCCCTGTGCCTGGCCGTGGTGGGTGCCGGGTGGCACCACCTGCTGATCAGCCTGGTGGCCTTCGCGCTGGCCTACGCGCCGCTGCGGATCGGTGAGGAGATCCGCCGGCGACGCGCCGCCGGCGACGAGGACGGCCCGGCGACGTCATCGAGTCGCGACGTCGACCAGGTCGCCTGAGCCTCAAACCACGCGCGCCTCGGGCGACCGCGTCTTGCCCGGGTCGGTCTCGGGAATGTCGCCGAGGGCCTCGTCGACCGCCCGCAGCACGTCCGCCTCGAGCCTGAGGCCGGCAGCCTCGGCATTGGACTCGACCTGCTCGGGCCGCGAGGCGCCCACGATCGCGCCCGCGACGTTGTCGTTGGCCAGGACCCACGCGACGGCCAGCTGGGCCTGCGTGACCCCGAGGTCGTCGGCGATCGGCTTCAGGCGCTGCACCGCGGTCAGCGTCTCGTCGGTCAGGAAGCGCTTGATCATGTCGGCGCCGCCCTTCTCGTCGGTCGCGCGGCTGCCGGCCGGGGGCTCGGCGCCGGGCTGGTACTTGCCCGAGAGCACGCCCTGCGCGATCGGCGACCACACGATCTGCGAGATCCCCAGCTCGCGCGACGTCGGCACGACCTCGTCCTCGATGACCCGCCACAGCATCGAGTACTGCGGCTGGCTCGAGATCAGCTGGATCCCGAGGTCCTGCGCCAGCGCGTGACCCGCGCGGATCTGGGCGGCGGTCCACTCGCTGACGCCGATGTAGAGCGCCTTGCCCTGGCGGACGACGTCGGCGAAGGCCTGCATCGTCTCCTCCAACGGCGTCTCCACGTCGTAGCGGTGGGCCTGGTAGAGGTCGACGTAGTCGGTACCCAGGCGGCGCAGCGATCCGTCGATCGACTCCAGGATGTGCTTGCGGGACAGGCCGGTGTCGTTGGGCCCGCCGGGTCCGGTCGGCCAGTAGACCTTGGTGAAGATCTCGAGGGAGGCGCGACGCTCCCCCTGCAGGGCCTGGCCCAGCACCGACTCCGCCTTGCCGTTCGCGTACACGTCGGCCGTGTCGAACGTCGTGATCCCGGCGTCGAGCGCCGCGCGCACGCAGGCGAGGGCCGCGTCGTTCTCGACCTGGGACCCGTGGGTCAGCCAGTTGCCGTAGATGATCTCGCTGACCTTGAGGCCGCTGTTGCCGAGGTACCTGAACTCCATGGCTCGAGCCTAGGTCCGCAGACCGAACCCGCACGGTGGGCGGTGAGTCTTGCGCCGAATTCGCGCGGTGGGCGGTGAGTCTTGCGCCGAACCCGGGGGCGGGCGGTGAGTCTTGCGCCGAGTTCGGCTCGGATTTGGCGCCTAGCTCACCGCCCGCTCGTGGTTCGGCGCGTAGCTCACCGCCCGGGGGCGGGTCAGGTGCGGAGGAGGAGGGCGACGGGGTAGGTCGCGAGGAGGTCGGCGACGAGCTGGGGGCCGCCGGCGTGCTGGGCGCCGGTCAGGAGGTCCGTCCACGCGCCCGGGTCCAGGCTCAACCCCGCGTCGTCACCGAGGTCGAGCACCGTGCCGTCCCACCCGGCCGGTCGGCGCTCGAGCCCGACCGGCAGCCGGGTCGCGACCACCACGAGGTCGCGGTGGCGGGTGAACGCCACGACGTGGTCGGCGGCCGACCCGTCGGCGAGGAGCGGCCGGTAGCCCTCGAACAGCTCGGGTCGCTCGCGGCGCAGGCCGAGCACGCGATGGGTGAGGAGCAGCTTGGCCGCCCCCGACGCATCCACCGGCGGGACCCAGCCTCCGGCCACGCGCGACAGCAGGTCGTGGCGAGCCGCGAAGTCGACCTCGCGCCGGTTGTCGGGGTCGACGAGCGAGAGGTCCCACAGCTCGGTGCCCTGGTAGACGTCGGGCACGCCCGGGCCCGCGAGCTGCAGCAGCTTCTGCGACAGCGCCGTGACCCA
This sequence comes from Aeromicrobium sp., assembly GCF_023146395.1. Lineage (GTDB taxonomy): Bacteria > Actinomycetota > Actinomycetes > Propionibacteriales > Nocardioidaceae > Aeromicrobium. Next base: position 16,062 of record NZ_JAGLCD010000016.1, read on the forward strand.
GCCAGCGGCCTCGAGGCGAGCGACGAAGGACTCGACCTCGTCGCCCACCGTGGCCCGCACCTGCGCCGGCCACGCGCGCACGGCGTCCTCGAACGCGTCGTCGGTCTCGGTCCAGGTCGTGCGCAGCTTCGACTCGCGCGCGGCCTTGAGCAGGTAGTCGATCAGGCGCTCGTCGGAGATGGGCCAGGCGGCGACCAGCGTCTGCCAGGCCAGGAGGTCGAGCGAGGGTTCGTCGATCCCGGCCTGCGCCGACCACCGCTCGACGGCCTCGGCGAGCTCGTCGGCCACCTCGGCGAGCGCGAGCGTGCGGGCGCGGGTGTCCTCGGAGCGCTTGGTGTCGTGGGTCGTGAGCGTCGTCATCGTGGCCGGGCGGTCACGGTCGCGGGCGGCAGCGAGCTCGTGGAACCGGTCGGGGTCGACGCCCCACACGTCGGGCGAGCCACCGACCTCGGTCAGGGCTGCGAAGCGGGTGTACCGGTAGAACGTCGTGTCCTCGGTGCCCTTGGCCACGACCATCCCGGACGTCTGCTGGATCCGGGTCGCGAGCTCGCCGTGCGGGTCGGCCCTGACCTGGTCGTCCAGGGCGCGCAGGGCCGGGGCCAGGTCGGGGCGGCGGGTCAGCGCGCGATCGATCGCCTGGGCCCAGTCGCCCTCGCCCTGGGGCAGGTAGGAGCGGTAGACGCCGAACGCGATCATCGTCTCGGCCACCGCCGTGCGGGCCGGCTCGGGGGCGACCTCGTCGAGCAGCGCCGCGATGCGGTGCACCTCGGCGACGAGGATGCGATCGGTGACCATGCGTCGTGCCTGCTCCTCGACCGCTGCGTAGTCGGTGGGCACGCCCCGACGCTCGGCGAGCGCGGTGATCGGCGCCTCGCCGGCCGGGTCGAGCAGCACGCCAGCCACCTCGCGCAGCGCGTCGTAGCCGGTCGTGCCCTCGACGGGCCAGCTCGGCGGCAGTGCCTCGCCGGGGTGCAGGATCTTCTCGACCACGATCCAGGCCTCGGGAGCCGCCTCGCGCAGGCGCTGCGCGTAGCCGCCGGGATCGGCCAGGCCGTCGGGATGGTCGACGCGCAGACCGGTGACCTCGCCGGCCTCGACCCAGCGCAGCACCTCGCGGTGCGCGTCGTCGAACACCGCCGGGTCCTCGACGCGGATCGCGGCGAGCGAGGTGATGTCGAAGAAGCGGCGGTAGCCGAGCTCGGCATTGCCCCGCCGCCAGCCCACGAGCTCGTAGTGCTGCCGGTCGTGCACCTCCTGGGCGGTGCCCCCACCGGTACCGGGGGCGATCGGGAAGCGGTGGTCGTAGAAGGCCAGCGTGTCGCCGTCGACCCGCAGCTCCGCCACGTCGGCGTCGTCGCCGAGCACCGGCAGCAGCAGGCGGCCGCGCGACCAGTCGATGTCGAAGTGGCGCGCGTACGGCGACGTCTGCCCGTCGCGCAGCACCGACCACCACCACGGGTTGGCGCCCGGCACCTCGACCGACATGTGGTTGGGCACGATGTCGACCACGACGCCCAGCCCGAGCTCGCGCGCCTCGCGCATCAGCGCGGCGCGCTCCGGCTCACCGCCCAGCTCGGGCCGCGCGAGGGACGGATCGGTCACGTCGTAGCCGTGGGTCGAGCCGGGTGTGGCGTCGAGCACGGGCGACAGGTAGACCGCCCCGACGCCGAGGTCGCGCAGGTACGGCAGCAGCGCTCGCGCCTCGGCGAAGCCGAACCCCGGCCGCAGCTGCAGCCGGTAGGTCGAGGACGGAACCCCGGGTGCGGTCACGAGTCCACCCGCTGCAGCACCACGAGGGATCGACCCACGACGTCGAGCGTCTGTCCCGCCAGCAGGGCCTCGGCGCCCGCCGGCTCGACGACCCCCTCGGCCGTGTCGACCACGACCCGCCACCGATCGCCGTACTCGCCGTCGGGCAGCGTGAACGTGATCGGTTCGTGGTAGGCGTTGAACGCCAGCAGGAACGAGTCGTCGGTGATCCGCTCGCCCCGCTCGTCACGCTCGGCGATCGCGTCGCCGTTGAGGAACACCGTGACCGAGCGACCGAAGTCGTCGCCCCAGCTCTGCTCGGTCATCTCTTCCGCTGTCGGCGTGAACCAGGCGATGTCGGGCCTGCCGCCGTCGCGCCGCACAGGCCGCCCGGAGAAGAACCGGCGCCGGCGGAACACCGCGTGCCGGCGACGCAGGCGAGTCAGGGCCGCCGTGAACCGCAGCAGATCGGCCTCGTCGTCGGCCAGGCTCCAGTCGACCCACGCGACCTCGTTGTCCTGGCAGTACACGTTGTTGTTGCCGCCCTGGGTGCGTCCCAGCTCGTCGCCGTGCAGCAGCATCGGCACCCCCTGCGACAGCAGCATGGTCGCCAGGAAGTTGCGACGCTGCCGCTCGCGCAGGGCACGGATCTCGGCGTCGTCGGTCTCGCCCTCCGTGCCGTGGTTCCACGAACGGTTGTCGTCGGCACCGTCGCGGCCGTCCTCGCCGTTGGCCTCGTTGTGCTTCTCGTCGTACGACACCAGGTCGTTCAGCGTGAAGCCGTCGTGGGCGGTGACGAAGTTGATCGAGGCGTAGGGGCGGCGGCCGTCGTCCTGGTAGAGGTCGGACGACCCGGTGATGCGCGAGGCGAACTCCCCGAGCGTCGCGGGCTCCCCGCGCCAGAAGTCGCGCACGGTGTCGCGGTACAGCCCGTTCCACTCGGTCCACAGCGGCGGGAAGTTGCCGACCTGGTAGCCGCCGGGGCCGACGTCCCACGGCTCGGCGATGAGCTTGACCTGGCTGACCACCGGGTCCTGCTGCACGAGCTCGAAGAACGTCGCGAGCTTGTCGACGTCGTAGAACTCGCGCGCGAGCGTGGCGGCGAGGTCGAAGCGGAAGCCGTCGACGTGCATCTCGGTGACCCAGTACCGCAGCGAGTCCATGATGAGCTGCAGCGTGTGCGGGTGGCGCACGTTGAGCGAGTTCCCGGTGCCGGTGTAGTCCATGTAGTACTGCGGGTCGTCCTCGACCATGCGGTAGTAGGCACAGTTGTCGATGCCGCGCATCGAGAGCGTCGGCCCGAGGTGGTTGCCCTCCGCGGTGTGGTTGTAGACGACGTCGAGGATGACCTCGATGCCCGCGGTGTGCAGGGCCCGCACCATGCCCTTGAACTCCTGCACCTGGCGCCCCGGACGCGAGGCGTACGCGTCGTGCGGCGCGAAGAAGCCGATCGTGTTGTAGCCCCAGTAGTTCGTGAGGTCCTTCTCCACGAGGTAGTGGTCGGTCAAGAACTGGTGCACCGGCAGCAGCTCGATCGCCGTGACGCCGAGCTCGCGCAGGTGCTCGACGATCGCCGGGTGGGCGATCCCGGCGTAGGTGCCGCGCAGCTGCTCCGGGACGTCGGGGTGGGTCATCGTGAGGCCCTTGACGTGGGCCTCGTAGATCACGGTCTCGTGGTACGGCCTGCGCGGCAGACGGTCGTTGCCCCAGTCGAAGTACGGGTTAGTGACGAGCGAGAACGGCACGTGCCCGGCCGAGTCGTCGTCGTTGCGCGCCTCGGACTCGTCCATGTCGTAGGCGAACAGGGAGGGGTCCCAGTCGACCTGGCCGCTGAAGGCCTTCGCGTAGGGGTCGATCAGGAGCTTGGCCGGATTGCAGCGCAGGCCCTGCTCCGGGTCCCACGGCCCGTGCACGCGGTAGCCGTAGCGCTGGCCCGGGGCGATGCCGTCCAGGAAGCCGTGGTGGACGAATCCGTCGACCTCCTCCAGGCGCACGCGCGTCTCGGTGCCGTGATCGTCGAACAGGCACAGCTCGACCTTCTCGGCGATCTCCGAGAACAGGGCGAAGTTGGTGCCCGTGCCGTCGTACGTGGCGCCGAGCGGGTAGGGCGTTCCGGGCCACGCGTGAAGGCGGGGTGGGTGCACGGTGGGGGTCTCCTCAGGGAGGCGGGTCACGTGGATGGGTCGGTGGGGGACGTACCCCGATGGGGAGGTCGCGCTTCGCGCTGTGTCGTCGCGGGTCGCGCTTCGCGCAGGGGGGCGATCGCGGCCGCGACCCGGGGATCGGTGAAGAAGTCCTCGAGCCGCACCGGCAGGGGGATCCGCCAGTTCGGGTACTCGTCGACCGTGCCGGGCAGGTTGGGCTGGTCGAGCTGGCCGACGGCGTCGGCGGGGGAGCTCAGCACCAGGCGGGAGGCGGCCGGGGCGATCACGGCGTGCAGGGCCACGACGAGGTCGTCGCCGGCGATCCCCTCGTCGCGCAGCAGGTCCAGGAGCGCGGCCCGGTCGGCGGCCGCCGTGGCGAGCGCGTCCGACAAGGACTCCTCGAGCAGGCCGAGCCGGTGCTGCACCCGGACCCGCTCGTCGGCGATCCAGCCGGCCACCGTGGGCAGGTCGTGCGTGCTGATGCTCGCCATCGTCTCGGGCTCCCACCGCTGCGGCGGGACGTGCGGCTGACCGGGCGCCTCCCAGTCGCGCTCGAACCAGAGCACGGCCGAGCTGAGGATGCCGCGCCGGTGCATCGTCTCGGTCACGACCTCCTCGACCGTGCCGAGGTCCTCGCCCACGACGATCGCGTCCTCGCGCGTGGCCTCGAGCAGGAGCGCGGCGAGCATGACGTCGGCGTCGTAGTGCACGTAGGTGCCGCGGTGAGCGGGCTCGCCCGGCGGGATCCACCACAGGCGCCACAGCCCCGCGACGTGGTCGACCCGGATGCCGTCGCCGTGGCGCAGCACGCTGCGGACGACGTCGCGAAAGGCCGCGTAGCCGGTCTCGGCGAGGCGGTCCGGGCGCCAGGGCGGCAGGCCCCAGTCCTGGCCGAGCGGGTTGAACGCGTCGGCGGGGCAGCCGACCCGGACGTCGGAGGCGAACACGTCCTGCTGGGCCCACGCGTCGGCCCCGCCCGGGTCGACCCCGACCGGCAGGTCGTGCACGAGGCCGACGGCCATGCCGGCGTCGTGGGCTGCGGCACGGGCGCCGTCGAGCTGCTCGCGGCAGAGCGCCTGCAGCCACAGGTGGAACGCGACGCGGTCGTCGAGCTCGTCGCCGGCGGCTGCGACGGCGGGCGAGGCGGGGTCGCGCAGCGGCTCGGGCCAGCGGCGCCAGTCGGACCCGTGCACCTCGGCGAGGGCCGACCAGATGGCGAAGGCGCGCAGGTCGTCGTCGGCCTCGGCCGGCACAGGACGTTCGGTCGTGTGCTCCCACAGCAGCTCGAGCGCGGTGCGCTTGGCGCGCCAGACGTCGTCGTGCTCGATCAGGGCGGTGGCGTTCGGCGGTGCGAGCCGCTCCACGGCGGCCCGGACCTCGCTCGATGCGTCACGGAACGCCGCGGTGTCCGCGACCCGGAGGTAGAGCGGACTCGCGAACCGGCGGCTGGCGGGGGAGTAGGGCGAGCGCTGCAGCGGGGTCGACGGCACGAACGCCTGCACGGGATTGACCAGCAGCACGCCGGCGCCCTGCTCGGTGCCCGCGCGGCGCGCGATCTGCGCGAGGTCGCCGTAGTCGCCCATGCCCCACGAGGCGTCCGACCGCAGGGAGTAGAGCTGCAGCATCCAGCCCCACGTGCGCGGCACGTCCGGCAGGCGCGCGGGGCCCACGACGACCGTGACGTCCCTGTCGTCGGTCGAGAGCCGGTGCCAGCCGAGCGGAAGGTCGGCCGGGAGCGCTCCGTCGACCTCGACGCCGCCGCCGTCCTCGAGGTGGAGCGTGCCCGCGATGCCCTCGCCCAGCTCGCGCCCGAGCCCTTGCGTCGCGGCGATCGTGCCGGGAAGTCGGCCGCTCGTGCGCTCGGCGGCCTCGATCGCGCGGGTGACCGCGGCGTCGCTCGTGGCGTCGACGCCGAGCTGGCCCAGCACCGCCACGACGATCTCGTCGTCGACCGTCACCGGCGTGCGGTCGGAGCCCTCGTAGCTCGTGGCCACCCCGTGGGCCGCCGCGAGGCGCGCGAGCGCGTCACGGTCCGGGGCGGGGGGCATGTCTCAAGCATCGGGGCCGGGCCAACCCGGCGCACCCCCGCACGCCGTGACGCGCGTCGCCCCACCGGCACGTGTTACGGAGTTCACTCCGTCACACGTGACTTCGCACGGGACATGTGCCGTGGGAAGTCACGAGCTCCCGTGCCCAGTGCCGACGGTTCCGGCCGGTGGCGCGTTCTTCGCGCAGCGCTAGCGTCGAGGGAGTTCTCCTGTTGGCTCCACGTCTCACGGAAGTCGGTATTCATGTCCCTGCCCCAACGCTCCCTCGGTGACGTCCAGGTCTCGGCGATCGGGCTGGGGGGCATGCCCATGTCGGTCGACGGACGGCCCGACGAGGACCGGTCGATCCGCACGATCCACGCCGCGCTCGACGCCGGGCTGACCCTGATCGACACCGCCGACGCCTACCACCGCGCGACGGCCGACGTGGGGCACGACGAGTCGGGTCACAACGAGCTCCTGATCGCGAAGGCGCTGCGGGCCTGGGGCGGCGACGCGAGCTCGGTCCTGGTCGCGACCAAGGGCGGACACACGCGCACCGCGTCCGGCGACTGGCCGCTCGACGGCAGTCCGGAGCACCTCCAGTGCGCCGCCAAGGCCTCGGCCCAACGGCTCGGCGTGGAGGCGATCGGGCTCTACCAGCACCACCGGCCCGACCCGGCCGTGCCGTACGAGGAGACGATCGGCGCCCTGCGAGACCTCCTCGACGAGGGCGTCATCCGCCAGGCGGGCATCTCCAATGCCGATCTCGACCAGATCCGGCTCGCGCACACCCTGCTCGACGGTCGACTCGCGTCGGTGCAGAACCAGTTCTCGCCCGCCTTCCGGTCCAGCCGCGCCGAGCTCGAGCTGTGCGCCGATCTGGGCGTCGCCTTCCTGCCGTGGAGCCCGCTCGGTGGCATCGGCAGCGCGGCCGAGCTGGGCGACCACTACGCCGAGAACGCCGCGATCGCCCACGAGCGCGGGGTCAGCCCCCAGCAGGTGGCGCTGGCCTGGGAGCTCGCACTGTCGCCCACCGTCATCCCGATCCCGGGGTCGTCGCGCCCCGAGAGCATCCTCGACTCGATCGCCGCCGCGCACCTCACGCTCACGCCCGACGAGATCGCGCGCCTCGACGCCGTGGCCTGAAGCCGGACTGCGCCGCCACCACTCCCGTGCGACGGTGGAGGGATCGTCCCGGACCCGTGAGCCGGGACGTTCCTGACCACCACACCGAACAGGGGAACCGGCATGGCCGTCAAGGTCGCGATCATCTACTACTCCTCCTACGGCGCCACGCACGCGATGGCCGAGCGCCTGGCCGAGACCGCCGAGAAGCAGGGCGCCGAGGTCCGCCTCCGCCACGTCCGCGAGACCGCGCCGGCGGAGGCCTACGAGTCGCAGGATGCCTGGAAGGCCCACCTCGACGAGATCGCCGACCGTGCAGTCGCCGAGCCTGAGGACATCGAGTGGGCCGACGTCGTGGTCATGGGGTCGCCCACACGGTACGGACACGTGACGAGCCAGCTGCAGGGCTACCTCGACACGCTCGGCCCGCTGTGGTCGGAGGGCAAGCTCGCCGACAAGGTCTACACGGCCTTCACCTCGACGCAGACCAAGCGTGGAGGGCAGGAGACGACGCTCCTCGCGCTCCACACAACCTTCATGCACCTCGGCGGCATCATCGTCGCGCCGGGCTACACCGACCCGTCGAAGTTCGTCGACGGCAACCCCTACGGCGCGAGCAAGGTCACGGGCGAGTCCTCCGAGCTGGACGGCACCGACACCGACGCCCTCGACCACCTCGTGACCCGGGCGATCGGCGTCGCGCAGAAGCTGACCGCCTGACGGCGTGATGGCGTGACTGCGTGATCGGGCTCGGGGCTAGTGCGACGACCCGAGCTCGATCAGCAGGACGCCGCCGATGATCAGGGCGATCCCGGCTCCCATGAGCCGCGTGAGCGGGTCGCGGAAGATCAGCCGCGACAGGATCGCCGTGGCGGCGACACCGGCGGCCGCCCAGATGCCGTACGCGACGTTGAGCGCCAGGCCCTCGCGCAGGCCGAGCGAGAGCATCGCGAACGCCGTGACGTAGCCGATCAGCACTCCGGCGGCCCAGCGACGGCGACCCTCGGCCACGACCTTGAGCGACATCGTGGCCGTGACCTCGGCGGTGATCGCGAGCGCGAGGTAGACCCACGCCATCAGCCCGCCCCCGTCGGTCGGGAGGCGCGTTGCGAGCCGATCTCGACCAGCAGCACGCCCGCCATGACGAGCACCATCCCCGCGATCATGAGCCGGGTCAGCGGTTCGTCGAACAACGCCGACGACAGCACCGCCGTGCCGGCGACGCCGAGTGCGCCCCAGATGCCGTAGGCCACGCCGAGGGGCATGCCGGCCCGCAGCACGAGGGCGAGCAGGAGGAACGAGGCGAGGTACCCCGCGACGACGACGGTGTAGAGCCACGGTCGCTCCAGGGCGCCCTTGAGCGAGAGCGAGGCCGTGACCTCGACGCTGATCGCCCCGAGCAGCAGGGCCCACGTCCTCACGGGACGACTGTGCCACGGCCCCGGCGGACCGGTGCTGCCGGGACGCCGGCCGCGGCGTGCGCGAGACTGGGCCGCGTCGCGTCAGTCGAGAGCCCGGGAGGCGCCATGCAGGAGATCGTCGAGATCGGGACGGGCACGAGCCTGGCCGTGGAGACCGCCGGCGCGGGCGAGACCCTGCTGCTGATCCAGGGCATGTCGGGGCACGGCGGCATGTGGGGCCCGGCCCTGGTCGACGAGCTGGCTCGGGACTTCGAGGTCGTGACGTACGACCACCGCGGCATCGGAGAGAGCGCCCGAGCCGACGACCCGTTCTCGATCGCCGGCCTCGCGGCCGACGCCGACGGTCTGCTGGCCGCGCTCGGGCGGGAGACGGCCCACGTCATGGGCATCTCGATGGGCGGCATGGTCGCGCAGGAGCTGGTCCTGCGCTGTCCTGAGCGCATCCGCACCGTGACCTTCGGCTGCACGAGCCCGGGCGGCCCCGGGGCGTTCGACGCTCCCGGGCCCGGCCGCGTGGTCGAGGCGATCAGCACCCGCGACCCCGAGCTCGCGACGCGGGTCGGGTTCGAGGTCAACGTGTCGGCCGAGTTCGCCGCCCGCCCGGGCGAGCTCGATCGGTTCCGCGCGACCTCGCTCGCGCGGCGCGTGCCGTTCCCCGTCGTGCGGCAGCAGTCGATCGCGTGCCTCGAGCACGACGCGACGGACCGGCTGGGCGACCTGCGCGTGCCGGTCGCCGTCGTGCACGGCGAGGAGGACCAGATGATCCTGGCCACCGAGGGCGAGCGGCTCGCCGCGCTGGTGCCGGGCGCCGAGCTGCACCTCTGGCCCGGCGTCGGCCACCTGTTCTGGTGGGAGCGTCCGACCGAGACGGCTGCGGTCGTCCGCGAGCTGGCCGCCCGGGCCTGAGCCGGGCCGGCCGCCGGCTCTCGCGAGTCGAGTGCCCGGCGGGCGGTCGAGTGCTCGGCGAGCCCTGGCGAGCCGGCGTATCGAGACCCCGCGGGTCGACCCGGGCCTCGGCCGCGGGCTGGTCCCACGCCGTGCCGTCACCGGGCCCGGTCAGCTCCGCGCGACCGAGGCGTCGATCAGGTCGGCGAGCAGACGGTACGCCGTGGCGTCGTTCAGGGAGGTCGAGGCCTCCATCTCGCCGGCCTGGATGCTGGCCATCACGGCGGCCGCGACGGCCCCGACGAAGGTGGCGTCGACGGCGCGATCAGGTCCCGTCGCCTGCGACACGAGCTCCTGCACCCGCCGCGCGGCGATCGCGGTGTTGCGACGGTAGACCTCCCGTGCCGGGGCGAAGTCGTTGACGTCGGCGTAGAAGGTCGCCGAGGCCGGGGCGAGCGCCTCGGCGATCGCGTCGAGGTACGTGCGGATCCGCCGGCGCGGGTCCGGCTCGGCGGCGAGGCGCTGCTCGACCTGCTCGGTCGAGCGCCGGAAGAACTCCCGCGTCACGGTCGTGATGAGCTGCTCCTTGCTCGGTGCCACGACGTAGAGCGTCGACTTCGAGCACCGCAGGCGCGCCGCGATCTCGTCCAGGCCCAGGTCCAGGAAGCCGTCGGCGAGGAACATCGCCACGAGACCGTCGAGCACCTCGGCACGGCGGGTGCGGGCAGGAGTCACCATGAGGCAACTGTACTCAGTGGTGGCCTGCAGTACAGTTGTTGGTACACGACCGCCGTGCCGGAGAGGAACGTCCGCGATGCCCGCTGAGCGCCTGATGCCCACCGAGGAGTCCACCGAGCTGATCGACCTGACCCGGTCGATCGTCGACAAGGAGCTGCGGCCGATCGTCGACGAGCACGACCGCGAGGCGCGGTTTCCTCGCGAGGTGTTCCGCACGCTCGGGCGCGCGGGTCTGCTGGGCCTGCCGTACCCCGAGGAGGTCGGCGGTGGCGGCCAACCGTACGAGGTCTACCTGCAGGTCGTCGAGGAGATCGCCTCGGCCTGGGCGGCCGTGGGGGTCGGGGTGAGCGTGCACGCGCTGAGCTGCTTCGGCCTGTTCGAGCAGGGCACGACCGAGCAGCAGCAGGCGTGGCTGCCGGAGATGCTCGCCGGTGACCAGCTCGGCGCGTACTGCCTGTCGGAGGCGCACGCGGGATCCGATCCCGCGGCGATGCGCACCAGGGCGGTGCGCGACGGCGACGACTACGTCCTCACCGGCGCCAAGGCCTGGACGACCCACGGCGGACAGGCCGACTTCTACAAGGTCATGGCCCGCACGTCCGACGACGGTGGGAAGGGCATCAGCTGCTTCCTCGTGCCGGCGGACTCCGCGGGGCTCACGGCCGACGTGCCCGAGCAGAAGATGGGGCTGATGAGCTCCACGACCGCGACGATGCTGTTCGACGGCGTGCGCGTCCCCGCCGAGCGTCGCCTCGGGCAGGAGGGGCAGGGCCTGCCGATCGCCCTGGCGGGGCTCGACGCCGGCCGGCTCGGCATCGCCGCCGTCGCCACGGGGGTCGCGCAGGGCGCGCTCGACGCCGCGATCGCCTACGCCCAGGAGCGCGAGGCGTTCGGCAAGGCGATCATCGACCACCAGGGCCTGGGGTTCCTGCTCGCCGACATGGCCGCTGCGGTCGAGTCGGCCCGCGCCACCTACCTGCACGCCGCGCGGCTGAAGGACGCCGGGCGCCCCTACGGGCGCCAGGCGTCGGTGGCCAAGCTCGTCGCGACCGACAACGCCATGAAGGTCACGACCGACGCGGTCCAGGTGCTCGGCGGCGCGGGCTACACCAAGGACTTCCCCGTGGAGCGGTACATGCGCGAGACCAAGGTCATGCAGATCTTCGAGGGCACCAACCAGATCCAGCGCATGGTCATCGCCCGCCACCTGGCTCGCTGATCGGGGCCCGTTGACCTGGCCCGCGGGTCAGGCGGGCTCGAGGCCGACGCGCAGGATCCGGTCGTCGCCACCGGCCGGGTCCCCGCGTCCGTCGGTGTTGTTGGTGAGGAACCACAGATCGCCGTCGGGTGCCACCACGACGTCACGCAGCCGGCCGTACTGGTCGGCGAAGTGCTCGATCGAGGTAGTGGGGTCGGCCACGGGCACCGAGCGCAGCACGGCTCCCCGGAGGTTGGCGATGAATACGGTGCCGTCGGCCACCGCGATCCCGCTGGGGCTCGCGGTGCTGGGCTCCCACTGCTGCACCGGGTCGACGAAACGGTCGTCGCCGCCGATGCCCTCGACCTCGGGCCAGCCGTAGTTGGCGCCCGGGGTGATGATGTTGAGCTCGTCCCACGTGTCCTGGCCGAACTCCGCGGCGAACATCGTGCCGTCGTCGGCCCAGGCGATCCCCTGGGGATTGCGGTGGCCCAGGGTGTAGACGATCGATCCGGCGACGGGGTTGTCGTCCGGGGCGGCGCCGTCGGGCGTCAGGCGCAGGATCTTGCCCGCGAGGCTGTCGGGGTCCTGGGCGGCGGGGCGGTCGTTGGCGTCGCCGGTCGCGACGTAGAGCATCTGGTCAGGACCGAAGGCGATGCGTCCGCCGTCGTGGTTGCGGGCCGCGGGGATGCCGTCGAGGATCGTCTCGACCGCGCCCAGCTCGTACGACCCGGGTGCGCCGTCCAGCGCGAAGCGCTGCACCCGGTTGCCGCCGGCGGCCGTCGAGTACGCGTAGAGCCGGTCCTGCTCGTCGACCGCGAGGCCCAGGAGCCCGGACTCGCCCTCGTGCACGACCCCGTCGACCGTGCCGACGAGGCGGGTCGAGCCGTCGGCGGTCAGCTCCCAGATGTCGCCGTCGTCGCGCGAGCTGATCAGGGCGGTGTCACCGACGAAGGCGATCGACCACGGCGCGGTCAGGTCGGTGGTGACGTCCTGCGGCGAGCCGGCCGGCAGGACGGCTGTGCCGCCGTCGGCCGGTTCTGCCGGAGCGCTCGAGGTGGGCCCGGGGTCGCCGTCACCGCCGCCGCAACCGGCGACCACGAGCGCGAGCGCGGGCAGCAGCGTGAGGATCCGGGACCGGCGGGCGAGCAACCTGGGGGTCATGCCCTGACGCTACGTGCCCCACGGTCGTCCCGCTGGCCAGCTGCCGCGTGCCGCTCGCGAGAGAGTTTGTGTGTGCACAGGAGAGACTTCGTGCGCACGAACTCTCTCGTGACCACCAACAAACTCTCTCGCGAGCGGAACTTCAGGAGGTGGCGCGGTCGTGGCCCTCCCAGTGGGGGCGACGCAGCTCGCGCTTGAGGATCTTGCCGGAGGGGTTGCGCGGCAGGATCTCGACGACCTCGACCGACGTCGGGCACTTGTAGCGGGCGATGCGCTCGCGCGTGTGCTCGATGATCTCGGCCTCCGTCACGGTGTGGCCGGGGCGCGGCACCACGACCGCGTGCGGCGTCTCGCCCCACTTCGGCGACGGGATGCCGATGACCGCGACCTCCAGGACGCCGGGGTGCGACATGATCGCGTTCTCGACCTCGGCCGGGTAGACGTTCTCACCGCCCGACGTCAGCAGGTCCTTGATCCGGTCACGCAGGTAGACGAAGCCCTCGGCATCGACGTACGCCGCGTCGCCGGTGCGGAACCAGCCGTCGGCGTCGAGCGACTCGGCGGTGGCCTCCTCGTTGCGCCAGTAGCCCGGCGTGACGCACCCGGCGCGGACGACGACCTCGCCGGTCTCTCCCGGCGCGCACCGGGCGCCGGTCTCGGTGTCGCGGATCTCGAGCTCGACGCCGTCGACCGGCCGGCCGGCCGACCGCAGGAGCCCGCTCGTGGCCGAGGTGTGGCACTCGGGCCCGAGGATCGTGGCCACCCCGATCGTCTCGGTCAGGCCGTAGGTCTGGGCGAGCCTGGCCCCGAAGACCTCCTGGGCGCGGACCATGACCGACTCCGAGATGGGGGAGCCGCCGTACACGAGCCACTCGACGCAGGAGAAGTCGACGGCGGAGACCTCGGGGCTCGAGACGAACGCCTGGATCACGGTCGGGACCATGACGACGTGGGTCGTCTGGTGCTCGACCATGTGGGAGACCATCTTCTGCGGCGCGACCTCCGTGAACTGCACGATCCGGCCTCCGGCGGCGATCGCGATGAGCGACCACCCTCCGGCGGCGATGTGGTAGTACGGCGTCGGCACGAGGCTGACGGAGGCGGGCGACACGTCGAAGTTGGCGCCGAAGCGCTCGACGGCCCAGAGGAATCCGGCCACGGTCGTCATGACGCCCTTGGGCCGTCCGGTCGTGCCCGAGGAGTACATGATGAACGCGAGGTCGTCGCCCGTCGCGTCGCGGCGGGGGTCCTCCTCCGCCGCGGCGCCGGCGACGAAGTCCTCGAACGCGGCCCACGCGGCCGGGACCTCGAGCGGCTCGGAGCCCTGGGTGAAGGCCAGCAGCGGTCCGTCGACCACGGCCGTGGCCGCCTCCGTGACGTTCTCGAGCAGCACGTCCTCGACCAGGAGCGCGCGCGGGGCGACGTCGGAGACGATGAACTCGACCTCGGCCGGCGCGAGCCGGAAGTTGATCGGCACGATCACGAGCCCGGCGCGCGAGGCCGCGAAGAACAGCTCCCAGTACTCCGAGGCGTTGCGGGCCAGCATCGCGACGCGGTCGCCCGGCTCGAGCCCGGCCGCCACGAGCCCTGCGGCGATCCGGCTCGACCGCGCGTCGAGCTCGCCGTGGGTCAGGCTGCGGCCGTCGCCGACCACCACGGGGGCGTCAGGACGGTGCGCCGCCGTCGTGCGCAGCAGGTCGGCCACGCTCGCGGCGCCGCGGACGGTGGCGAGGAAGTCCAGGTCGAGGCCCTCGGTGGTGCCCATGGTCGTGTCCGTTCGATCGGGAGCAGTCGGCTCAGGCGTAGGTCGACCGCAGGGCGGTCTTGAGGAGCTTGCCGCTCGCGTTGAGCGGCAGGGCGTCGACGAAGGCGACGTCGACGGGGCACTTGAAGCCGGCGAGCCGCTCGCGCGACCAGCCGATGAGTCCGGCGGACGTCAGCTCGGCGCCCTCGGGCGTCGCGGCGCGCACGACGACCGCCATGGGGGACTCGCCCCAGCGCTCGGACGGGACCCCGATGACGGCGACCTGGGCCACGCCCGGGTGTGCCGTGAGCACGCTCTCGATCTCGGCCGGGTACACGTTCTCGCCGCCGGACACGATCATGTCCTTGAGCCGGTCGTGCAGGTACAGGTACCCGTCGGCGTCCATCGAGCCGCCGTCGCCGGTGCGCAACCAGCCGTCGGGGGTGATCGCGCCGGCCGTGGCGTCGGGATTGCCCCAGTAGCCCTTCATGACGTGGCCACCGCCGATCAGCACCTCGCCGCGCTCGCCGAAGGGGAGGTCCTCCAGCGTCACCGGGTCCACGATCCGCACGGGCACGTTCGGCATGGGGCGACCGACCGAGCGCAGGCGGTGGGCGGTCTCGGGGGTGGGCAGGTGGTCCTCCGGCGACAGCATCGTGACGCCGCCGGTCGACTCGGTCAGGCCGTAGCTCTGCAGGAACTTGCAGCCGAGCACCTCGGTGGCCTCGCGGAGCACCGGCTCGGGCATGGGCGAGGCGCCGTAGATCAGGAAGCGCAGGGCCGACCAGTCCGCCTGGCGCGCCTCGGGCAGGTTCAGGATGAACTGGATCACCGTGGGGACCGCGACGGCGTGCGTCACGCGGTCCTCCTGCAGGATCTGGATCAGCTGCTGCGGCGACTCGGGGTTGCGCAGCAGCAGGGCCGCGCCGTTGACCGTGGCGATGATCGCCAGGCCGAAGCCGCTGACGTGGAAGAACGGGACCGGTGCCATCGCGACGGCGGTGGTGTCCAGGTCCAGCAGGTAGTGCATCGCGGCGATGGCCTGGCCCAGGTTGTCGCCCGTCAGCTCGATGCCCTTGGGGAAGCCCGTGGTGCCGGAGGAGTAGAACATCAGGGCCGTCTCGTGCGGGTCGCGCGCGAAGCCGGGGTCGACGGGCGAGGCCGCGCCGAGCCAGGCGTCGTACCCGGTCGAGTGTTCGCTCGCGTCGACCGTGACGACGCGGCGCACCGAGGCCTGCGCGGCGGCCATCTCGGCCAGACGCTCCTGGCCCCGGCCGAGCACCACGACGGTGGGGCTGCTGTGGCCCAGGATGTACTCGACCTCGGGGCCGGTCAGGCGGAAGTTGACCGCCGTGGGGATCGCGCCGGCCTTCGAGGCGCCGTACAGCACCGCCAGGAACGAGGGCGCGTTCTCGCCGATGTAGGAGACCCGGTCGCCCGGCTGCAGGCCGTCGGCGAGCAGTGCCTGGGCGACCCGGTTGGCCATCTGGTCGAGCTCGGCGAACGTCGTGGTGCGTCCCGGCTCGATCACGGCGGGCAGGTCCGGCGTCGCCGCCGCGCGCTGGCGCAGGATGTCCTCCACGCGCTCGACGCGCGACCCGTCGGGATGCAGGGCGTAGTGCGGGTCGGTGTACTCCGGTGGGGTCGGCGTCATGTACGGCGCGACCTGGGGGCGCGTGTCCATGGTCATGCCTTCGTGCTCAGGGCGTCGGCGAACAGGAGCTTGCCGAGGCCTCGCTCGTAGCGGACCGGGTCGAGGGCCATCCGTGCCCGCGACTGGAAGGCCATCGTGTCGGTGTCGGCGGTCCAGTCGCCGCGCTGCATCGCCTTGAGGCCGGCGACCGCGATGTCGCGCGGGTCCTCCTTGTGGCCGTCGACGTGCGCCGCCATCTGGGTGTCGACCGAGCCGACGATGAGCGAGGTCACGGTGATGCCGTCGGGCTCGAGCTCGGCGCGGGCGATGCCGCCGAGGTAGAGCGCCGCCGCCTTGGCCGGGGAGTACCCGCCCATGAAGGCGGTCGGGGCGATCGCCGCCACGGAGAGCACGTTGACGATCGAGCCACCGCCGTTGGCGGCGATGACCGGCGCGAAGGCGCGCGTCGTGGCGAGCGGGGCGAAGTAGTTGACCTCCATCTCGCGCCGGGCGGCCTCGTCGTCGCTGCACTTCACGAGCCGGTCCTGGGCGTGCAGGCCGGCGTTGTTGATCAGCACGGTGGCGTCGGAGCAGGTGTGGGCCGCCGCGGCGACGTCGGCGGCGTCGGTGACCTCGAGCTGCACGATCTCGGCGCCGGTGGCCCGGAGCTCGTCCGTCACGGTCGTGGTGTCGCGGACGCCGGCGTAGACCTTCGCGGCCCCGCGGGCCAACGCCTCGGTGACGAAGGCCAGTCCGATGCCGCGGTTCGCCCCGGTCACGACGATGGTGGCTCCCGCCACGCTCGCTCCTCGCACGCTGATCACCGGCACCTTTCGCTCGACGGCGCAGAGTGCTTGGCTTATCACTCTGCTTGATGTAGTAATCTCTATCACACTGCTTGCTGAAGTGTCACGAGCTGATCACGACGGAAGGACGAGCGAACGATGGCGATCTCCCGAGGACTGCACGCGCCCGACAAGGTGGCGGACTACCAGGCGCGGGGCTGGTGGTCCGACGAGACCGTCGACCAGCTCCTCGACCGTCAGGTCGCCGACCGACCCGACGAGCTCGCGGTCGTCGATCCGGCCAACCGGGCCGACCTGATGGGATCGGCGCCGCGCCGCCTCACCTGGCGAGAGCTCGACGCCGAGGTCGTGGCGCTGGCCGCCCGCCTCGACGACCTCGGCCTGCAGCGCGGTCACGTGCTCGGGGTCCAGCTCCCCAACGCGATCGAGCTCGTCGAGGTGTACCTCGCGGCCTGGTCGCTCGGCATCGTCGTCTCGCCGCTGCCGATGCAGTACCGCCAGCGCGAGATCCTCGGCATGGCGAACCAGGCCGAGTTCGCCGCCTTCGTCACGAGCGCGACGTTCGGCGGGCGCAGCCCCGTGCTGGACGTGCTCGACGTCCGCGAGCAGATCCCGAGCCTGCGCACCGTCGCGGTGTTCGGCGACCCGGCCGAGCTCGAGGACGTCCCGGGCACCGTCGTGGCCTGGGCCCCGGCGGTGGCCACGGACGCCGAGCGCGCGCAGGTGGCGAGCCGTCGCGCAGACGACCCCAACGACGCCAACGACTGCCTGACGATCTGCTGGACCTCGGGCACCGAGAGCGAGCCGAAGGGCGTGCCGCGCGCCCACCTGGAGTGGCTCGCGATCTGCCGCGCCACGGTCGAGGCTCCGCGGGTCGTGGCCGAGGACGTGCTGCTCAACCCCTTCCCGATGGTCAACATGGCCGGCATCAACGGCATGTTCCTGCCGTGGCTGCGGACCGGCTGCGTGCTCGTGCAGCACCACCCGTTCGACCTGCCGACGTTCCTGCAGCAGATCGCGGTCGAGCGCGTGACCTACACCGTCGCCCCGCCGGCGCTGCTGTGGATGCTGCTGCACAACGAGGAATTGCTGGCTCGAGCCGACCTCTCGAGCCTGACGCGGCTCGGGTCCGGCTCGGTGCCGCTCCAGCCGGCGATGGTCCGGGGCTGGCAGGAGAAGTTCGGGATCGGCGTCATCAACTTCTTCGGGTCCAACGAGGGCATCGGCCTGCTGTCGAGCGTGGAGGACTTCCCCGACCCGGACGACCGCGCCCAGTACTTCCCCCGGTACGGGGCCCCCGGCATCACGTGGTCGTCGAGCCTGTCCGATCAGGTCGGGGTGACTCTGGTCGACCCGGCCACCGACGAGGAGATCACCGAACCCGGCGTGCCGGGCGAGCTGCGCCTGAGCGGTCCGACGGTGTTCGCGGGATACCTCAACCCCGAGGGTCGGGCGAATCCGTTCGACGAGCAGGGTCGGCTGCGCACGGGCGACATCTTCGAGATCGCGGGTGACCGGGACCAGTTCCTGCACTACCTCGACCGGGCCAAGGACCTCGTGATCCGGGGCGGTATGAACATCGCGCCCGCCGAGCTCGAGGGCCTGATCGGCGACCACCCGGACGTCGTCGACGTCGCCGTGATCGGCGATCCGGACGACGTGCTCGGCGAGCGCGTCGCCGCGGTCGTGACCTTGCGCCCCGGCGCCACGATGACCCTGGAGGAGCTCGTCGCCTTCCTGCGCGGGAAGCAGATCGCCTCCTACAAGCTGCCCGAGCGGCTCGCGGTGATGGGCGAGCTGCCGCGCAACCCGGTGGGCAAGATCCTCAAGCGCGAGCTGCGGCAGGGAGCGTGACCGTGACGGCCGAGCCGACCTGGGCCACCCCGGTCGCGGACGCGATGGCCCGAGCGGGGCATCGCGTGGCCTTCCGGACGCCGGACGCCACCCGGACGCACGCCGAGTCGCTCGCCCGGGCCTCCCGACTCGCGCACGCGCTCGCTGGCCAGGGCATCGGTCCGGGCGACCGGGTCGCCCTCGTGGTCGACGCGGAGGCCGACGCCGTCGAGTCCTATCTCGCGGTCGGCCTGACGGGGGCCACCGCGGTGCAGGTCAACGACCGGCTGCAGGGCCCGGAGATCGCCGAGGTGCTCGACCTTGCTGCGCCACGCGCCGTGATCCACACCGCCGCGCACGCCGAGCGCCTCGCGCCGCTGCTGGCCGGCAGTGGCGTGCTCGTCGTGGGGCACGGCGCCGCGGGCCGGCTCGACCTCGACGCCTCCGCCGCGATGGCCTCCTCCGGCACCGCCAGGCCTCCGCGGGTCCTCGTGCCGGCGGGCACTCCGGGGATCGTGGGCTTCACGAGCGGCACGACCGGACGTCCGAAGGGGGTCGTGCACACCCACGCGAACCTGGCCCGGATCGTGCGGCACATGCCGGCCCACGACGGCCTGCGCTGGGGCAGTCGCTGCGGCTTCACCGGCACCCTGGCGTTCGCGGCCGGCATCTGGGGCGTCGTGCTGCCGCACCTCTACGTGGGCGGCGAGATCTCCTGGATGGCCGGGCTCGCGCCCGATGCCTGGGTCGACCGCATGATCGCCGAGCGCACGACCTTCACCTATGCGCCGACCCCGCTGATGGGCGCGTTCGCCGATGCCGTGCGGCGTCGACCCGAGGTGCTCGACCACCTCGACGGGGTGCTGCACTCCGGCTCGCTCGCGCCGCGGGAGGCCACGGTCGACCTCGTCGACGCGATCGGCCACCGCTACGTCGAGACGTACGGCATGACCGAGACGGGAGCGCCGGTCACGGCCACCGTGCCGGCCGACTGGCGACCGGGCGCCGAGGCCGACGATCCGTTCTCCTCCGCGGGACGGGCCACCTCGATCGCGCGGGTGCTGGTGCTGGACGAGCACGGGGCCGAGCTCCCCGCCGGTGAGGTCGGTGAGGTGGTCGTGGAGAGCGAGACGCTGTTCGCCGGCTACCTCGACGACCCGGTCCAGACGGCCGAGGCGCTGCGCGACGCGGGCTCGGGCAGGCCGCGTCTGCACACCGGCGACCTCGGGAGCCTCGACGCGGCCGGTCACCTGTACGTCAGGGGGCGGGCCAAGGACATGATCGTGACGGGTGGCATGAACGTGTACCCCGCGGAGGTCGAGCGGGTCATCGCCCGGGCCGAGGGCGTCGCCGACGTCGCGGTGCTGGGCGTGCCCGACGAGCGCTGGGGCGAGACCGTCGTGGCGGCCGTGGTGCCGACCCCGGGCGCGTCGCTCGACCTGACCGCGCTCGAGGCCTTCGTGCGTGGGCAGCTCGCCGGCTACAAGAAGCCCACGCGCGTGCGGGTCGTCGACGAGCTGCCCCGCAACGCGAGCCTGAAGGTGCGCAAGGACGTCCTGCGCCGAGAGTTCGAGGAGACCCCGTGACCCAGACCCTGACGAACCGGCCGGCCTGGATCGACACCCTCACGGTGCCCGTCGTCGCCGCACCCATGTTCCTGGTGTCCGGGCCCGATCTCGTGATCGCCACGAGTCGGGCGGGGGCGGTGGGCACCTTCCCGGCGCCGAACTGCCGCACGCCCGAGGAGCTGGACGCGTGGATGGGCACGATCGGCGACGCACTGGTCGACGAGCCCTGGGCCCTGAATCTCGTGACGCACCGCACCAACGCGCGCCTGGAGGACGACCTGCGCCTCGTGGCCGAGCACCGACCGCCGGTCGTCATCACGGCGCTCGGCTCGCCCCGACCCGTGATCGAGACGGTGCACGCCTATGGCGGCCTGGTGATCGCCGACGTCGTGACGCTGGGGCTGGCGCGCAAGGCCATCGCGGCCGGCGTCGACGGTCTCGCGTGCGTCTCGGCGGGGGCCGGCGGGCACACGGGCTTCCTCTCGCCCTTCGCGTTCGTGTCGGCCGTGCGTCGCGAGTTCGACGGACTCGTGACGATCGGCGGCGGCATCAGCGACGGGTTCGGGGTGGCCGGCGCGATCGCCGCGGGTGCCGACCTGGTGTACATGGGCACGAGCTTCCTCGCGACCCGCGAGAGCATGGCCGTGCCGGAGTACAAGCAGATGGTCGTCGACCACGAGGTCGACGACCTCGTGGTGAGCGACGGCATCACCGGCACCGCGGCGTCGTGGCTGCGTCCGAGCCTGGTGGCGAACGGGCTCGACCCCGACGCGCTGGTCGGGCCGGCCGAGCGCGTCTACGACGCGACGCAGTCGCCCGCGAAGCGGTGGAAGGACGTGTGGGCCGCGGGTCAGGGGATCGGCGCGGTCACGGCGGTCGAGCCCGCTGCGGACGTCGTGGCCCGGCTCGCCGAGGAGTACCGCCAGGCGCTGGAGCGGATGCGCACCCGCTGACCCCGCCGCCCCGCCCACCCGGCGGGGCGGGCGCGCGGTGAGTCAGGTCAAGGGGCGGATGAGGGCCTCCTGGGTGATGCGGCACGCCTGGGCGCCGTCCGCGCCGAACACCGCGGCGTCGATCAGCGCGCGCGAGTCGTGCGCCGCCGACGTGGCGTGCTCGAAGAGCAGCCACTCATCGGCGCGGACGTCACGGTGGAACCACATGGTGTGGTCGAGCGAGACGGCCCACCAGGTGCGCCCGAGCGTCGTCTCCGCGCCGGTCGTGTGACCGTGCGGGGTCACGGCGGTCGACATCAGCATGAGGTCGCTCGCGTAGGCCACCGCCGCGCGGTGCAGGAGCGGGTCGTCGCCGAGCGGATCGACGGCCCGCATCCAGATGTTCTGCGGTGGCGCCGCGCCTGGCGCGACGGCGTCACGGTCTGCGCCGGGCGCCGGCTCGGGCTCGACCCGGATCTCGATCGCGCGGAAGTCGTCCCAGAACCGGCCCAGGCCGCCGTCGGGCTCGGCCAGGACCCGCAGGTCGACCGCGGCCTCGGGACCGAGGGCGCGCGGCGTCGGGCGGGAGTGGCTCAGCCCGGAGTCGATCCTGGTGCAGGAGACGACCGTGCGGCACAGCAGCCGGTCGTCCTGCCACGCGCTGACCTCGCGGGTCGAGACGCTGCGGCCGTCGCGCAGACGTTCCACGCGGAACGACACCGGCTCCCCCGAGCGCCCGCCCCGCAGGAAGGTCGTGTGCAGCGAGTGCGGCAGGCATCCCTCCGGCACGGACCGACCGGCCGCCATGAGCGACTGGCCCACGAGCTGGCCCCCGAACAGCTGGGGGAGCGCCAGCACGTCGACCGCACCGACCCAGAGGTCGTCGTCTCGCTGCTCGACGTGGAGGACCTGCGACAGGTCGGCCTGCGCCGGGCCTGCGGTCGTCACCGGTCCGAGGTCGCGCGAGGCGTGCGGCGCGGCGGCATCGGGAAGAAGCCGCTCGTCGTGGCGATGTAGTGCTCGTACGCCTCGCCGCGCTTGCGCCGCATGCCCTTCTCGAGCAGCTTCTTGCCGCTGTACGAGACCAGGAGCTTGGTCATGACGATGGGCGCGATGATCGTGACGAGACCACCCCAGTGGCCCAGGGCCAGCAGGAACAGCCCGACCCACACGCACGAGTCGCCGAAGTAGTTGGGGTGACGGGTCCAGGCCCACAGGCCCCGGTCCATGATGCGCCCCTCGTTGGCCGGGTCGGCCTTGAACCGGGCCAGCTGCCAGTCACCGACGGCCTCGAACGTGAAGCCGATGGCCCACACCGCGATGCCGAGCCAGCCCAGCACGCCCAGCGGCGCGTCCTGGTACATCGCGAACTGCACGGGCAGTGAGACGACGACGATCAGGAGTCCCTGCAGGCCGTAGATCTGCTTGACGAGGAACACCACGAGGCTGCCGCCCTGGCGCGACGCGAGCAGGCGGGTGTAGCGCGGGTCCTGGCCGTGGCCGAGATTGCGCCGACCGATGTAGAGCCCGAGGCGCAGGCCCCAGACCGCGGTGAGGGCGAGCACGACGAGACGCCGGGCGTCGTCGCCGTCGGCGCCCATCGACGCGAGGTACGAGACCACGGCGACGACGACGAAGCCCGGTCCCCAGCAGATGTCGATGATGGAGTGGTTCGAGATGGCGGAGGCGATCGCCATGACGACGCCGATGAAGACGACGACGGCGGCGATGCTGATCACCAGGTTGAGGGCGAGGTCGCCCCAGGGGAACGCGGAGTTCATGGATCGGTCCTTCGGGATCGGTCGAGATGGTGCAGGGTCGAGGTGAGGGGCGTCAGGCGAGGTCGGCGAGAAGGCTCTGGAAGGCCTCCTGGGCGCTGCTGTAGGTGTGCGGCTCTCCCTCGCGGCTCCGGTCGAGCAGGTCCTCGAGGTCGCGCGGGTCCAGGCGCCCCGGGGGGTGTGCGACCGTGGCGTGCTCGACGACGTCAACGGCTCGGACGGCGGACCCTGCGGCCACGACGACCTGGCCGTTCAGGACGCAGGCCGGATCGGCCAGAGCGCCGATGACGGGCGCGACCAGCTCGGGGCGCAGGTGCTCGGCCTGCTCCGGCGCGATGCCGTCGGTGGTCATCTGGGTCAGGGCGTAGGGGAGCAGCACGTTCGTCAGCACGCCCTTGGGTGCCCCTTCGAAGGCGGCGGTGCGCGCGAGCGCGATGACCGCACCCTTGCTCGCCGCGTACGCCGCGGCCGCGAGCTCGCCGTGCAGGCCTGCGCCAGAGGCGACGACGATGATGCGGCCGTGCCCGGCCGGACGCATGGCGGCTGACGCGGCAGCCACGACCAGCGCGGTGCCGGTGACGTTGACGTCCATGACGTGGCGGAACGTCTCCGGGGAGGACTTGTGCAGCATCTCCAACGGGTTGATCGCCGCGCTCGTGACGCAGATGTCGAGCCGCCCGAAGTGGCGCGTCGCGTCCTCGACGAGGCTCGCGGCGGTCGCGGGGTCGGCGACGTCGCCGTGATGGGCGACGGCGCGGCCTCCGGCGGCCTGGATCTCGGCCACGACGTGATCGGCCGGACCGAGGCCGTTCTCGTCGACCTGCCGGTTGCGGTTGTTGACGACGACCGCCGCGCCGAGCTCGGCGAGATGGAGCGAGAAGGCGCGGCCGAGGCCCTTGCCACCTCCGGTGACGATCGCGACCTGCCCGGCGAGGGGCTGGTCGGGCTGGGCTTCGGACATGCGACACCTCTGGCGTTTCGGGGTCCGGGCGTTGCCTGGGGCAACTTTTCTGGCCTCGGACGGTGGAGTTACTCTGATAGTAGTAGTACGGTGTGACGCAGATGACAAGGCCCCGGCGGAGATCGGTGGGGCGAGACGAAGGGGAACTTCCATGGATGTCGAGCTCGTCGGACGCCTCCTGTCCACGCTGCCGGAGGACGACGACCACCCGTACCGCACGGGTCCGTGGCAGCCGCAGACGAACGAGTGGAAGGCCGACGGCCTCGAGGTCGTCGAGGGCGAGATCCCGACCGATCTGGACGGGGTCTACCTGCGCAACACCGAGAACCCGGTGCATCCGTCGCTGAAGAACTACCACCCCTTCGACGGCGACGGGATGATCCACGTCGTCGGCTTCCGCGATGGTGAGGCGTTCTACCGCAACCGCTTCATCCGCACCGACGGGCTGCTGGCCGAGCAGGAGCACGGCGGGCCGCTGTGGGCCGGGCTGGCCGAGGCGCCGCAGTGGGCCCTGCGCGAGGACGGGTGGGGCTCGCGCACCCGGATGAAGGACGCCTCCAGCACCGATGTCGTCGTGCACCGCGGTGTCGCGCTCAGCAGCTTCTACCAGTGCGGTGACCTGTACCGGATCGATCCGTTCACGGCCGAGACGATGGGCAAGGAGAGCTGGAACGGGCACTTCCCCTTCGACTGGGGCGTGTCGGCCCATCCGAAGGTCGACGGCCGCACCGGCGAGATGCTGTTCTTCAACTACAGCAAGGAGGCGCCGTACATGAAGTACGGCGTCGTCGACGAGAACAACGACCTCGCGCACTACATCGACGTCCCGCTCCCGGGTCCGCGTCTGCCGCACGACATGGCTTACACCGAGAACTACGCGATCCTCAACGACTGTCCGCTGTTCTGGGACGAGGAGCTGCTCAAGCGCGACGCTCACGTGGCACGGTTCCGTCCCGACCTCCCGACCCGTTTCGCGGTCATCCCGCGTCGCGGCCAGACCTCCGACATCCGCTGGTTCGAGGCCGAGTCGACCTACGTGCTGCACTTCGTCAACGCCTACGAGGACGGGGACGAGATCGTCCTGGACGGCTTCTTCCAGGGCGACCCGGAGCCGGCCGACAACGGCATGGGCGACAAGTGGCAGCGCGCGTTCCGCTTCCTCGCACTGGATCGCATGCAGTCACGCCTGCACCGCTGGCGCCTCAACCTCGTGACCGGTCAGGTCAAGGAGGAGCAGCTCAGCGAGTCGATCACCGAGTTCGGGATGATGAACGGCGACTACACCGGCGAGAAGTACCGCTACGCCTACGCCGCGACGGGCAAGCCCGCCTGGTTCCTGTTCGACGGTCTGACCAAGCACGACCTGCACACCGGCACCGAGGAGCACTACAGCTTCGGCGACAACGTCTACGGCAGCGAGACCGCGATGGCACCGCGCGTCGGATCGACCGCGGAGGACGACGGATACCTCGTGACCTTGACGACCGACATGAACCAGGACGCCTCCTTCGCCGTGGTGTTCGACGCGGCGCGCGTCAGTGACGGGCCGGTCTGCAAGCTCAAGCTCCCCGAGCGGATCTCCTCCGGCACGCACTCGACGTGGGCGCCAGGGGCCGAGCTGCGTCGCTGGCAGACCGCCGACTCCGCGGCGTCTGCCGTCGGGCTCTAGCCCGGCGGATCGGGGATGGGCGACGACGTGGTGGCGCAGGGGGTTGATCCGGCTCGTGCGACCCTGCTGGAGGCCGGCGGCACCAACGCGGTGGGCCGGATGCTGGGCCTGCTCGGTGACGAGTGGACCCTGCTGATCCTGCAGCACTCGATGTGGGGCCTGCGACGGTACGGGCAGTTCATGGCGGCGATCCCGATCTCGAACGCGGTGCTCACCTCCCGTCTGGCGCTGCTGACGCGTGAGGGGCTGTTCGACCGTCAGGTCTACCAGCACAACCCGCCGCGGGCGGAGTACCGCCCCACCGCACGGTCACGATCGCTGTGGACCGTGCTGCTCGCGATCTGGGACTGGGAACGCCAGTGGGTGCCCGAGCACGCGCAGCGGCTGCCCGTCATGCGGCACGCCGCGTGCGGTGCCGACTTCGCCCCGGTCGTCGGGTGCGCCGCGTGCGGCGAGGCCGTCGCGCTCCGCGACGTCGGGGCCGAGTGGGGCCCCAGTGGCAGCTGGGAGCGGTCGGTCCCGGCCGCGGCGACCCGCCGTCGGTCCGAGGTCGAGGGGGGCGGCGTCCAGTCGGGGATGTTCCCCGACACGATGGCGATCTTCGGCAACCGGTGGTCGTCGGCCCTGATCGGCGCCGCCTTCCGTGGGGTGAGCCGCTTCTCGGAGTTCGAGGCGAGCCTGGGCGCGCCACCGACCCTGATCGCCGACCGGCTGCGGGTCTTCCAGGCCATCGGCGTGCTGCAGCCGGTCGACAACCTCGGGCGCTCGGACTGGATGCAGTACCGGTTGACCGCCAAGGGGCGGGCGTTCTTCCCCGTCGTCCTGCTGACGCTGCAGTGGGCCGACCGCTGGTACCACGCTCCGGAGGGCCCGGCGCTCGCGATGACGCACCGGGCCTGCGGTGCCGCGCTCACGGCGGTCCTGCAGTGCGACCAGTGCGAGCGGCAGCTCGCGGGCGCCGACGTCGTCGTGGCCGACGACCACCCCGATCCGCTCATGGCGGGCAGCGAGCACATCGACGCCGCGGCGATCGAGGACGTGCTGATGGAGCACCCCGACGTCCGCGAGGTCGCCGTGATCGGCGCGCCCGCGGATCCGGCGGGGGAGACGCCCGTCGCGTTCGTCGTCGGGGCGGACGGCCTCACGGTCGAGGCGCTGATGGAGTTCGTCGCCACACGCCTCCCACCCGCTCGGCGACCCACCGTCGTCGAGCTCATCGACTCCCTTCCCCGCACGTCCGTGGGGAAGGTCTTGAAGCGGGACCTCCGCGCGCCCTACTGGGCCGGACACGACAGGAGCACGACATGACCTGGGCCACGATTCGTCAGGTGGTGATCGGGGCCGAGGACCTCGACGCCACGAGCAAGGAGATCCGCGAGGGGCTCGGTCTGTCCAGCGGCTTCGCCGATCCGTTGCTGGAGGACATCGGCCTGGCCGACGAGACGATCCGCGTGGGTGGTGAGGCGCACCTCGAGGTCGTCGCCCCGCTGAACACGACGGCGTCGATCAACGGCTGGCTCGCGAAGGTGGGCGGCGGGGGCGGGTACGCGCTGTCGATCCAGGTGCCGGACGCCGCGACGTTGGTGGCCAACGCCGAGTCCGCCGGCGTCCGTGTCGTGGCCGATCTCGAGGCGTACGGCCGCCGGATCGTGCAGCTGCACCCCGGCGACATGGGCCTGCTGGTCGAGCTCGACGAGATCCCCGAGCCGGACCAGTGGTTCTGGGACGACATCGCCACCGAGACCCCGGAGAACCCCCTGGTCGACGACGTCCTCGCGGTCGACGTCGAGTCGCCGGACCCGCAGGCGCAGGCCGCGCGGTGGGCCGCGGTCATGGGCGTCGAGGTCGAGCCCGGCGAGGTGCCCTCGATCCGGGTCGGATCACGCACCGTGCACTTCGTGCGCGGCGCGCGTCGCATGCTGAGCGCGGTCGACCTGCGCACGGTCGCCGGCGCCGATGCCCCCGCCACCCTGTCGGTCAGCGGCGTCCTGCTGCGACTGCGATGACCCGGACCACCCGATCGAAGGAGAACGAGATGACCGATGACGAGAAGATCGCCCTGACCCGCCAGATGCTCACGGCGTGGGACGAGCTGCGGTGGGACGACGTGGCGGCGATGTTCGCCGAGGACGGCGTGCTGCACAGCGTTATGAAGGACCCGGTGGTCGGGCGCGCGACGATCGACGAGCACCTGCGGCCCTTCCGGGAGAACGCCGCCAACGTCGACCTCCAGGTCAAGTCGATCGGCGTCATCGGCGGGCGGGTGTTCGTCGAGCGGGTCGACGTCTTCGACTACGCCGAGCACCACGGTGAGGTCCCGGTCGTCGGGATCTTGTCGTTCGAGGACGGCCTCGTGACCGAGTGGCTCGAGTACTACGACCGGGCCACGCTGCTCGCGGGCATGGGTGCGAGCTAGCGGTACCCGGCTGGCGGGGGCTGCGGTGCCTCAGCCGAGGTGCTGGAGCAGGTCGCTGCCGCGCAGGACCTGGTGGCACTGGTCGCAGCGGAAGACGCCGGTGAACGCCGCGCCGCACGAGCGGTGCGTCCAGTCGAGCACGTCCCCCGCCGGCTCGTGGTACCAGTGCTCGGCCCAGCTCGCCGTGGCGCCGATGACGGGGAAGAAGTCCAGCCCCTTGGCCGTCAGCCGGTACTCCGACCAGTCGGGTCGGTCCGGCAGCACGACCTGGTGCAGGATCTCGTGCTCGCACAACGACGTGAGGCGCGCGGCGAGCAGGGTCGGGGGGACCTTGAGCTTGTCGTGGAAGTCGTTGAACCGGGTCAGGCCCATGAAGGCCGCCCCGACGATCGCCGACGACCAGCGATTGCCGAAGACCGCCATCGTGGCGGGGTAGAAGTACTCCTGCTGCCGCCGGCTGCCTGACCGGCGGCGGGTGTGGACCGCGGGCACAGAGCGTCGCCAGCCGCCCGCGGGTCCCCACGAGCTCGCGATGTCCTGGGCCGTCACGGGCTCGGCGCAGGCGCTGCAGCAGAAGTCGGGCGTGAACTCGCGACCGCACGCCGCGTGCAGCATCGACGGGGTCGTCGTGGTCGGCTCGGGGGTCCAGCGCCGTTCCCAGCGCCACAGCGCGGTCAGCACCGGCCAGAGTCCGCGGCCCTTGGCGGTCAGCAGATACTCCGATCGCACGGGGTTGCGCTGGTAGACCTCGCGGCGCAGCACGTCCTCGGCGACGAGGGCGTCGAGCCGCGTCGTGAGGACGGCGTGCGAGATCGGCATGGCTGCGCCGAACTCGGCGTACCGGCGCGCTCCGTTGAGGGCCGCGCGCAGGATCAGCAGCGTCCACTCGTCGCCGATGATCCCGAACGCGAGACCCAGGGCGTTGGGTCCTGGGGCCTCCGGCGTCTGGTCGCTGCCGGTCCGCTCATCGGTCACCCGGGCAGGATAGTCCGCCCGCGGGCGGAGGGCGGTCCGGCTGAGAGAGTCGCCGGGCGTGGTGGGGCTACGACCAGACCCGCACGTAATCGATCTCCATCGTGGCGGGGAAGGCTGTCGCGCTCGACGGGAGGTTCCCCACCGTGCCGACACCCTGGGTCAGGGTCAGGGTGAACGGCTGATCGAAGGGGGCGCCGAGCGGCGTTCCTGCGACCTCCTCCCAGGTGTGTGTGAGGCACACCTGACCGTCGTACAGGATGGTGATGCCCGTCCTGGACCACTCGGCGGTGTACGCGTGGAACTGCGTCGGGTCGGCGATCATGCAGTGATGGTTGGTGCGGGCCGCGCCGTTCTCGGAGGGGCCGTAGTGCAGCATCGGGATGCCTCGATCAGGCCAGGACGAGAAGTACTCGACGATGTCGATCTCCCCCGAGTACGGGAAGGCGCCGTACGTCCCAGGATGCTGGGGATAGAGCCAGAACGCGGAGTGGGTCCCGGGCGCCGTGACCGACGGCATCTTGGCCCGCATCTCGAAGCGCCCGTAGGTCTGACTGAACAGCGCCCAGGTCGAGACCGACCCCGCCGTGTGCTCGGACGGGTAGTCCCCGATCGGGCTCTGGCACGTCATGGGATCGACGGTGCGCGCGGTGAGCTTGAGCGTCCCCGAGCCGACCGCGATGTTCTCGGGGGAGTCGAGGTAGCAGTCGTTGCCGATGGAGTACCCGGACTGCGCCGTCTCCAGGGGCAGCCACTTCGACCGGTCCAGCGTCGTTCCGGTGAAGTCGTCGGCGAACGTGCAGGTCCACGGCGTGCCGTCCGGCTTGACGATCCTGACGCCGCACGGCCCTTCCGGGATCGGAGGCGGGGTCTCGGGCCGGGTGGTCTCAGGCTGGCTGGCTCGGCGGTAGAGGAAGGCGGCGATCTGCTCGCGCTGGGCGATGCCGGTGGGGCGGAAGGTGCCGTCGTCGTAGCCGGTGGTGATGCCGGTCGAGGCGAGCCAGACGATCTCGCGGTAGAAGTGCGCGGTGGTGGGGACGTCGGTGAAGGGTGAGGTCGAGGGCAGGGTGACCTCGGGTCGCCCGGCGAGGCGGTAGAAGAAGGCGGCGATCTGCTCGCGCCGTGCCAGGCCGGTGGGGCGGAAGGTGCCGTCGTCGTAGCCGGTGGTGATGCCGGTCGAGGCCAGCCACGCGATCTCCCAGGCGAACGGGTGCAGGAGGGGGGTGTCCTGGAAGGTGTACTGCGAGCCGGAGCCCAGCGTCGTCGCGCGGACGGGGAGCGAGGCCCCTGACCATCCGGCGTCGTTCCAGGCCTGCACCGTGACGCCGTAGGTCACGTTGTCCGCCAGGCCCCTGAGGGTGGTCGACGTCAAGGTCGACCAGGCCGTGACGGGATCGCCCCCGGCGACGGGTGTCGCGGTCGTCCGGTAGGTCCGCGCGCCGTCGACGCCGGACCACGTGATCGTGAGTGTTCCCGGCGCCGGACCTGCCGTCCGGTCCAGACGCACCTCGTGCGGGACCGTCGCTGTCGTCGCCGCGCTCGGGCCCGTTGCCACGACGTCGACCACGAGCAGGCCCGCGGCCAGGCTCAGGGCCACGGCGTGGCCCACCATCTCCGTCAGCATGCGCATGACGTCTCCCTCCCTGGGGGAGGGTCCGCGGCCGAGCCCGTGCCGTCAGCACGGGTCAAGGGCGTCTCCGAATCTCCCAATTCGGCGGCGCCACGTGATCTCCCTCGGGCGAACGGTAACCCGCGCGGGCGCCGACGCGCACCTTGTCACGGCAGGACGGACCGATGAACGTTCTCACTCTGCTTGACGTAGCGATGCGATCCTCCCTAGAGTCACACTATTAGTTGTAGTGACCCACCTCACGCGACCAGGAACGGACATCGCCATGCTCAACGTCTCGGACGTGGCCCTGACATTCGGGGGCATCCGCGCCCTCGACGCGGTCGGCTTCACGGTCGGCCCTGACGAGATCTGCGGTCTGATCGGGCCCAACGGTGCCGGCAAGACGTCGATCTTCAACTGCATCACCCGCATCTACCAGCCGGACTCGGGCACGATCACGTATGGCGACACCGATCTGCTGACGGTCCCGCGCCACCGCGTCGTCGGCCACGGCATCGCGCGCACGTTCCAGAACCTCGCCCTCTGGCCCCAGCAGACCGTGCTGGAGAACACCATCGTGGGCGCGCACAGCACGGCGACCCCCGGTCTGCTCGCCTCGGCGATCGGCTGGCCCGCGACGCGCAAGGCGGCCAAGCAGGTCGAGCGCGACGCGTGGGACCTGCTCGACCACCTCGGCATCGCCGACCTCGCCTCGCACCAGGCCGCCGGCCTGCCCTTCGGCACGCTGAAGCGGGTCGAGCTGGCCCGGGCCCTCATCAGCCGTCCGTCCCTGCTGCTGCTCGACGAACCGGCCGGCGGCCTCACGCACTCCGAGGTCGACGAGCTCGGCGACCTGATCCTGGGCCTGCGCCGCGAGCTCGGCTTCAGCGCCCTGCTGGTCGAGCACCACATGGGCATGGTCATGCGCATCTGCGACCACGTCGTCGCGATGGAGTTCGGCCGCACGATCGCCGACGGCACCCCCGACGAGGTCAAGCGCGACCCAGCCGTGGTCGCGGCCTACCTCGGGACCGCGGCATGAGCGCCCCGCTGCTGCAGGCGAAGGGACTCTCGGCCGGCTACGGCCAGGCGATGGTGCTGCGCGACGTCGACGTCGAGGTCGCCCCCGGCCAGGTCGCGGTCGTGCTGGGCGCCAACGGCGCCGGCAAGACGACCCTGATGCGCGCGCTCGCCGGGCTGCTGCCCTTCTCGGGCGAGCTGCTGATCGACGGTCAGGCCGTCCGCAACTCGCGGCCCGACAAGATGGTCGGGCACGGCGTCAGCCTCGTCCCGCAGGGCCGCGGCACGATGTCGGCCCTCTCGGTCGTCGACAACCTGCGGGCCGGGGCCGTGAGCCGCCGCGACCGGGCGGGCGTCGAGGAGGACATCGAGCGCTGGTTCACGACGTTCCCCCGCCTGGCCGAGCGGCACGAGCAGCCGGCCGGCACCCTGTCGGGCGGTGAACAGCAGATGCTCGCGATCGCCCGGGCCCTGATGAGCCGGCCCCGTCTGCTGCTGTGCGACGAGATCAGCCTCGGACTCGCCCCGCGCATCGTGCAGGAGCTGTTCGAGACCATCGCGCAGATCAACGCCGAGATGGGCACGGCGCTGCTCCTGGTCGAGCAGAACGCCGCCCTCGCGATGAAGATCGCGTCCTCCGTCTACCTGCTCGAGGTCGGTGAGGTCGTCGAGTCCGGCGACGCTCGCGACTTCGAGCAGAGCGAATCCATCCGCCGCGTCTACCTCGGCTACTGAGAACACGAAGGGAACGACGACACGATGGACATCTTCCTGACCCGTCTGTTCGCCGGCATGACCGCCGGATCGATCTACGCGATGATCGCGCTGACGTTGGTGATCGTGTTCCGCAGCTCGGCCACGATCAACTTCGCGCAGGGCGAGTTCGCCCTGTTCACGACCTATGTCTCCTGGTGGCTCACCGAACGCGGCTGGAACATCTGGGTGACCCTGATCCCCGCGGTCGTGATCGGCTTCGTGCTGTGCGCGGCGGCCGAGCGCTTCCTCGTGCGCCCGGTGCGGCGCCGCGACGAGGCAGCAGTCCTGATCGTGGGGTTGGCCCTCTTCACCGGACTCAACGGGCTCTCCGGCACGATCTGGGGCTCCGCCGACAAGGTCTACCCCCGCCTGGTGCCGGTGTCGGTCGACTCCTTCCTGGAGATCGCCGGGGCGCGGCTGTTCTACGACTCCCTGTTCGTCATGGGCGCGCTGGTCGCCATCGTGGGCGGCATCACGTTGCTCATGAGCCGCACCAACCTCGGGCTGCAGATGCGGGCCGTCGCGACCAACCAGGAGTCGGCGGGACTCTGCGGCATCAAGGTCGGACGCGTCTTCATGATCAGCTGGGGCCTGGCCGGCGCGATCGGTGCGGTCGCCGCGGCGATCCTCGTGCCGATCCTGCCGCCGGGCCAGCTCGGCCTCCCGGGCATGTTCCACATGCTGATCTTCGGCACGGTCGCCGCGATCCTCGGCGGGCTCGACAGCATCAAGGGCGCGGTCGTGGGTGGCCTGTCGCTCGGCGTCGGCCTGGCCATGATCAACGGCTACGGATCGGCCCTCGGCGGATCGATCTCCCTGACGGTCGCGCTCGTCGTGGTCGTCGCCGTCCTGGGGCTGCGCCCCAGCGGACTGTTCGGCAGCAAGCGTCTGGAGCGTGTGTGATGAGCACCCTGATCGACAAGACCTCCGCAGCGCGCCCGTCCGGCGAGGCGCCTGAGGGCTCGGGCCGGCGCGGACCCCTCGTGATCTTGCGGGGCACGGGTCGCTACCGCGGCATCGTGGCGGTGTGCCTCGTGCTCGCCGCCGGCTTCGTCGCCTGGGGCGGCACGCTCCAGCCGTTCGAGCAGGGTCAGCTGACCCGTGCCGCGATCTTCGCGATCGCGATCCTCGGCCTCAACTTCACCACCGGGTACGTCGGGCTGCTGTCCGTGGGGCACTCGGCCTTCCTCGGCCTGGGCGCGTACACGACCGGCGTGCTCGTCGTGAGCTACAACCAGACCGCCCTCTCGACGATCCCGGTCGCGATGGCCATCTGCTTCGTGCTGGGTCTGCTCGTGGGCATTCCGGCCCTGCGCATCCGCGGTCTCTACCTGGCGATCGTGACGCTGGCGCTCGGCGTGGCCTTCCCCGAGATCGTGGCGCGCCTGGGCGACCTGACCGGCGGTGCCGAAGGACTCACGATCCGCCGCACGCTGCTGCGGCCGCCGGAGTGGTCGGGCTTCACCCTCGGTGAGAAGGACCAGTGGCTCTACTGGCTCACGATCGTCTGCCTGGTGCTGGCGTTCGTGGTGCTGCGCAACGTCATCACGGGTCGTTACGGCATGGCGATGAACGCGGTGCGCCAGAACGAGATCGCCGCGGCGGCCTCGGGGGTCAACATCGCGACCGTCAAGATCTTCAGCTTCGCGGTCTCGGGCGCCATCACGGGCCTGGCCGGCAGCCTCTTCGCGATGTACATCGGCAGCCTCTTCGCGGAGGGCTCGTTCACGGTCCTGGCTGGCATCACGCTGCTGATCGGCCTGGTCGTGGGCGGCGAGCGCACGATGCTCGGCCCGATCCTCGGTGGCCTGATCGTGGTGTTCCTGCCGTACTACACCTCCGACCTCGGCGGCGGTCAGTTCTCGGCGGTCCTGTTCGCGATCGTGCTCATCGCGGTCGTCTTCGTGGCGCCCGACGGCATCGCGGGCGGGCTGGGCCGGGTCATCGCCAAGTTCGTCCGGATCGAGGCACGCCGGCCGGAAGGCCGTGACGGCGGGTTGCTCGGGACCCGCGCGTCCGATCCCGAGCCCGCCGCCGACCCGGGGGCCGGCCGATGACGGCCGAGGCGTTCGTCTACGACGCCATCCGCACCCCGCGGGCTCGCGTGCGGCGCGACGGCGGCACGCTCGCCGGCGTCCCGCCCTACGACCTGCTGGCCCAGCTCCTGGTCGAGCTGACGCGGCGCGGACTTCCGGCGAAGGTCGTCGACGACGTCGTGATGGGCGTCAGCACGACGGTCGGTGAGCAGGCGGGCGACCTCGCCCGCGTCGCGGTCATGCGAGCGGGCTGGCCCGACGAGACGCCGGCCGGCGTCGTGTCGCGCCTGTGCTGCTCGGGTCTGGACGCGATCGCGAGCGGGGCCGCTCAGGTGCGCACCGGCATGGCCGGGGCGGTCGTGGTCGGCGGCGCCGAGTCGATGTCCCGCACGCCGATGATGGCCGACCGCCCCGCCTTCGCGCTCGAGGACGACCTCGGCAGCGCGACCGGCTTCGTGACGATCGGCGTCTCGGCGGACGCGACCGCCGCGAAGCACGGCTTCACCCGCGCCGAGCTGGACGCGTGGGCCGTGCGCTCGCACGCGCGCGCCGCTGCGGCCGACTGGCGCTGCGTCGTCCCCGTGACCTCCGGGGGCGAGACGCTCCTCGAGCGCGACGAGGGCGCCCGGGACGGTGTCACGGCCGAGAGCCTCGCCGCCCTGCCGGCCCTCTTCGCCGACGACCCCTTGTGGTCGCGCGTCGAGGAACGCTTCGCCGGATTCGTCCGCCCGGCCGGCGGTCTGCACACCGTGGCGACGGCACCGCAGATGTGCGACGGGGCCAGCGCCGCGCTGCTCGGCTCGGCCGACCTGGAGCAGACACTCGGTCGCGCCCCGATCGGGCGGATCGTGGCGTGGGCCCACGCGGCCGTCCGGTCGCCGGGGCTGGACGGCACGATCACGGCCGCACGCACGGCGTTGTCCCGGGCCGGCATCGAGGCCGACGATCTCGTCGTGGCCGAGGTCAACGAGTCGTTCTCGGTCACGCCGTTGCTGGTGGCCCGTGAGCTCGGGCTCGGCGACGACGTCATCAACGTCCAGGGCGGTGCGGTCGCGGTCGGTCACCCGCTCGGCGCCAGCGGCGGCATGCTCCTGGCGCACGCGATGGAGCTGCTCGGTCGTCGCGGCGGCCACGGCCTGCTCGTGATCCCGGGGGCGCTCGGCGTCGCGACGGCGGTCGTGGTGGAGGGCTTCGCCCAGGAGGACGCTCTACCCGGAGGTGGCGCATGACGTACCGCGTGGTGCAGTGGGCGACGGGCGCGATGGGCACGGCGTGCCTGCGCATGATGCTCGACCACCCGGGCGTCGACGTCGTGGGCGTCCACGTCTACAGCGAGTCGAAGGCCGGGCTGGACGTCGGCGAGATGGCGGGCCGACCCGCCACCGGCGTGCGCTCGACCCGCGACCCGCAGGCGATCCTCGACCTGCGGCCCGACGTCGTCGTGCACGCCGGCCGCATCGGCACGTACGGCAGCCACGACGCTGAGATCATCGCGCTGCTCGAGGCGGGCATCAACGTCGTCTCGATCAACGGGTACAGCCATCCCGAGCACCTCGAGGGTCCGCGTGCGGCCGCTCTGCGCGAGGCGTGCTCGCGAGGCTCCTCCTCGCTCGTGGCGGCGGGTCTCAACCCGGGCTTTGCCGCCGAGCAGCTTGCCGTCGTGGCTAGCGGGCTCGTCGGCCGGCTCGACCACGTCGAGATCGTCGAGCACGCCGACAGCCGGGCCGTGCGCGACCCGGAGTACCTCTTCGGCGTCCTGGGCTTCGGGCAGACCCCTGCGCAGCTCGAGGGTCGAACGGACGGACCGGACGTCGCGCTCCACGGGATGTTCGCCGAGGTCGTGGCGGCGACGGCCCAGCACCTGGGCCTGGCGCTCGACACGATCGAGCCCGATCACGTGCTCCACCTGGCCGAGCGCGACCTCGAGGTCAAGGCGGGCACGGTCGCCGCCGGCACGGTCAGTCACTTCAACTGGCGGTGGCACGGGGTCAGCGACGGCGCCCGGCGCATCACCCTCTCGATCCACTGGTACCTCGAGACGACCCACCTCGACACCGACGAGCCGCCGCTGTGGCAGCTGCACCTGACGGGACACCCCGGCGTCCGGGTCGACGTGGAGCTGGAGAAGCATCCGGACGACACGAGCCGCATGCCGGCCGAGCCGTACGCGGTGGGCGCATCAGTCGTGAACGCGGTCCCGTGGGTCGTGGCGGTGGCGCCCGGCCTCCACGTGCGTCCGGTCGTCACGCCGAGCTGGACCTGACGCGACCCGTTGTCATCGGGGCGCCACGGAGTTACTCTGTTACATGTAGCACACATTGGACGGGTCTCCCGGAGCCGTCCCCGGCGTGAGTGAGGTTCGTATGTCCGCTTCCAACGTGTGGATCCTGGGGGGTCACCAGACGGACTTCGCGCGCAACTGGGTGCGCGAGGGCAAGGACTTCGCCGATCTCACCTCCGAGGTCGTCGACGCCACGCTCGCGAGCTCGGGCGTGGACCCGACCACGATCGGTGTCGTGCACGTGGGCAACGCCTTCGGCCAGCTCTTCACGGGCCAGGGCCACCTCGGCACGATGCCGGCCACGGTCCGGGAGGAGCTGTGGGGCCTGCCGTCGTCGCGGCACGAGGCCGCGTGCGCCTCCGGCAGCATCGCGCTCCTGAGCGCGATGTCCGACCTGCAGGCCGGGCACTACGACGCCGCGCTCGTCGTCGGCGTCGAGCTGCAGAAGTCGGTCCCCGGCGACAAGGCCGCGGAGTACCTCGGCGCCGCCGCCTGGATCGGCCACGAGGGCCAGGACGCCACGTTCATGTGGCCCTACATGTTCTCCAAGATCGCCGAGGAGTACGACCGCCGCTACGGCCTCGACCTGAGGCACCTGCACGCGATCTCGGCGAAGAACTTCGCCAACGCCAAGGTCAACCCCAACGCCCAGACGCGGGGCTGGGACATCCCGGACCTGCTGGCCGCCGGCGGCGACGACACCGTCAACCCGCCGGTCGAGGGTGTCCTGCGACGCTTCGACTGCAGCCAGATCACCGACGGCGGTGCGGGACTCGTGCTGGTGACCGACGCGTACCTGGCGGCCCACCCGCACGTGAAGCCCCTCGGGCGGCTCGCGGGCTGGGGTCACCGCGCCGTCGGCACGGGCCTGGCCCAGAAGCTGGAGCGCAGCGCCGACGACGACTACGTCATGCCGCACCTGCGCCAGACGGTGCTGGACGCCTTCGGCCGCGCCGGCATCGACCTGGACTCCCTCGACGGGCTCGAGACGCACGACTGCTTCTCGGCCAGCGAGTACCTGGCGATCGACCACCTCGGCCTGACCGAGCCCGGGGCGTCCTGGAAGGCGATCGAGAACGGTGAGACCCAGATCGGGGGGACGTTGCCGATCAATCCCAGCGGTGGGCTGATCGGCGGCGGCCACCCGGTCGGAGCCAGTGGCGTCCGCATGCTGCTCGACGCGACCAAGCAGGTCAGTGGAACCGCCGGGGCCTACCAGGTCGAGGGGGCCGAGCACTTCGCCACGCTCAACTTCGGCGGCAGCACCGCCACGACCGTGAGCTTCGTGGTCGCCCGCGACTGACCCGCCGTGCGGCGCACGACGACGCCCACCGAGCCTTCGGGGCTCGGTGGGCGTCGTCGTGGTGCCGGGGCGAGGGCGGCCCCGCCCCGGCGGTCTGAGGGGCTGCGGTCTCAGGGACGCATCGCCGCGGCCTGGCGGGAGTCCAGGTACTCGTCGAGGCGCGAGATGCGGCCCTCGTCGTTGACCTGCACCACGACGCACGCGTGCAGCTCGACGGGCTCGCCGGAACGGATGTGCACGCCGCGCAGGACGTGCTGCTGCACGACGCCGCCGTCGAACAGCTGGATGCGGCGATCGTCGTAGGAGCGGTCGCGTACCCAGGTGTGCATCTTCTCGAGCACCACGGCGTTCTCGGCCACGGTCTGCACGCGGTTGTCGTGGTTGTGCCAGATCACCGCGTCGTCGGCGTAGATCGAGAACAGGTCGGTGGCGTCGCCGGCCTCGGCCGCCGCGATGATGCGGTCGAGGAGCTGGACGTGGGGGTGGCGGCCGGTGTCAGTCATGCCGGGGACTGTAGCCGAGTCACTTTGATAAGTGAAGTAATCGGCCGTTCGTCCTTGTTTTCCAGGAATAGTTCGGACGAGGGCTTGACGGCGAGTCACTCTGCTTCGTAGAGTCCCACCGTTAGTTGTAGTGACGCGTGTCACTCAGTCCGCGATCTCGGCGCCCCGCGCTGCGACGCGGCTTCCCACCACCGAGAGGTCAATCATGAGCAGCTACCGTCGTCTGGGTCGGGTGATCCCAGCAGGTGCCGTCGCCGCAGTCCTGGTGCTGAGCGGGTGTTCGCAGGGGTCGAGTGACGACTCGGCGGGATCGGATTCGGACGGCTTCTACAGCGTCGACGACTGCACCGATCCGGCGGCCGCCACCGCGGAGATCACCGGTGACATCAAGGTCGGGTACAGCCTGCCGCTCTCCGGTCCCGTCGCCGGCCCCGCCGCGATCAGCACGGCCGGCTACGACGCCCGCATCAAGGCGTACAACGACGCCGGCGGGCTCGACGGCCAGAAGATCGAGGTCGTCTACAAGGACGACGCGTTCGCGCCCGACAAGGCCAAGTCCAACGCGGTCGACCTGATCCAGAACGACGAGGTCGACGTCGTCACGACCTTCGGTGGCGGGCAGGTCGCGGCCATGGCCGACGAGCAGAACGCCGCCTGCGTCCCGATGCTCTACCCCAGCGCCTCCAACCCGCTGACGTACAACATCGACGACTACCCCTGGACCGTGCAGTTCCTGCCGGAGTCCAGCCGCGAGGCCGACTTCGTCCTGCAGGCGATCCAGAAGAAGATGGGCGACGAGGACTACACCCTCGGCCTGGCCGTCAACCAGACCGCGAGCGGTGAGATCAACGCCGAGAGCTTCAACGAGGTGGCCGAGGAGGCCGGTGTCGAGATCGCGGCCGAGGTCCCGGCCACGGATCCGACGGCGGCGGCCACGCAGCTCAAGGAGGCCGGAGTCGACGTGGTCTACCACGTGGGCCTCACGGGCACGTGCGCACCGCTCAACGGCGCCATGGCTCGCCTCGGCTACGAGCCGAAGTACGTGATCCTGCCCGCCAACTGCGCCAACAAGGCGGAGTGGTCGGCGGTCGGCGAGGCCGGCGCGGGTGCGGTCGTCCCGCTCTTCCTGAAGAACGCGAACGATCCGGGTGCCGCGGACGACGAGGGCCTGCAGGAGTACGCCGAGCAGACCAAGGACGTCGCGTCGTCGACCGACGCCGTCACCGCCGCCGGCTGGGCCATGGCCGACATGCTCATCGCGACGATCGAGCAGGCCGCGGAGTCCGAGGACGGCCTGACGCGGGCCAGCCTGATCGAGGCCGCGCGCAACCTCGACTACACCTCGCCGATGTTCCTCGAGGGCATCTCGTGGGTCAGCACGCCCGACAAGCTCACGGGCCTGAGCGGGTTCGAGACCGGCGTGTGGTCGGTCGAGGCCGGGGCGTTCGTCCCCGAGGGCGGCGTCATCCAGGTCGACTGACGCAGGGATCACGCACCTCCTGGCGGAGTGTGTGAGGGCCCCCGGCCCGGAGAGCGGCACCGCCGCTAACTCCGGACCGGGGGCCTTCCCCATCTCCGCCTCCCCCACTCCCCGTGCCGCTCGCGAG
This sequence comes from Aeromicrobium sp., assembly GCF_023146395.1. GTDB lineage: Bacteria > Actinomycetota > Actinomycetes > Propionibacteriales > Nocardioidaceae > Aeromicrobium. The sequence goes on from NZ_JAGLCD010000016.1 coordinate 55,946, forward strand.
AGAGTTTGTTGGTGGTCAGGAGAGAGTTTGTTGGTGGTCAAGAGAGACCGTGCGCCAACAAAGTCTCTCCTGTGTACACACAAACTCTCTCGCGAGAGCAACCCGGTCAGGAGGGGGTGGGTCGGCGCTCGACCAGGAGGTTCTGGGTCACGCGGCCGATCGGCCCGTCCGCGCCGTGGAGCACGGCGTCGGCCATGCCCACTCCGTCGGCCCCCACGGAGGTCTCCGCGGCCATGCCGAACCAGGGGCCGACCGGCTCGCCGTGCACCTGCAGGGTCAGGTCGGTGTTGAGGTAGGAGAACCGGGTTGTGTCGAGCCGCGCGCCGAGGCCGTTGGCGGCGTCGGCGATCGCGATGAGCTGCGCCAGGCCCGACGTGGTCTCGTCCTGGACGAGATCCACGTCGAGGCGGACCCAGGCCGTCGTGGGCTCGCCGGGAGCCGTGCCGAGATGGACGGCCTCCCACGTGGCCGCGGCCACGAAGCCGCCGGGGTGCCAGGACTCCGGGACCGGGAAACCGGCCAGCCCGTCGACATCGCTCTCGCGCGGTCCGAGCGGGGTGTCGGCGCACCGGGCGACGTCGCCGGTCGGCTGGGTCGCGAGCCGCCAGGCCGTGGCCCGGGCCGCGGTGCGCCAGGTGCCGTCCGGGAGCCGTGCCTCCAGGGTCGCGGCCAGCTGTTCGACGCGGCGCCCTGGCCGGAGGGTGTGGGCGCTGACTCGCACGTCGGAGACCGGGACGGCGCCGAGGATGTCGACGCAGACGCGCGTGATGCGGGTTCGCTCGCGGGGGTCGAGCCGCTCCATGGCCCTGACCAGGAGGGCGGCCACCGGGCCACCGTGCTGGATCTCGGCGCCCCACGGGCTGGCGGTGTGATGGCTCGACGCGAAGGTCTCGAGCGTCCGGCCATCGGCCGTGGTGGTCTGGTCGGTCTGCCGGTAGAACGCCTCCGTCATGAGGAGATCCTCCCAGCGGGCCGAGGGCTGCCCGAGGGGGGCCTGTCAGGATGACGGGATGAGCCACGCCGACGGAACCGCCGCCAGCACGACCGTGACGACCGGGGTCGAGGCGAGCCTCGACGGATCGGTGGGGCGGATCGTCCTGGACCGCCCGCGATCCCTCAACGCGCTGACCCTGCCGATGGTCCAGGAGCTGGAGCGCGTGCTCCTGGCCTGGGTCGACGAGCCGCTGCGCGCCATCACGATCTCGAGCACGAGCGAGCGCGCCTTCTGCGCCGGAGGCGACATCCGGCAGGTGCGGCAGAACACGCTCGACGGCGCGGAGTCGGCGAGTCTGGAGTTCTTCGCGACGGAGTACCGCGTCAACCACCTGCTGGCCGCATCGCGGGCCCCGGTCGTGGCGCTCGTGGACGGCATCTGCATGGGCGGAGGGCTGGGCCTCTCGGTGCACGGCGCCTTCCGCGTGGTGGGTGACGCGGCGGTCCTGGCGATGCCCGAGACGTCGATCGGCTTCTTCCCCGACGTCGGCGCGACGCACTTCCTGCCGCGCCTGCCCGGGGAGATCGGGACCTATCTCGGGCTCACCGGGGCCCGGGTCTCGGCGGCCGACGCCGTGGGGATCGGCCTGGCCACGCACCACGTGCCGTCGGCCGGCCTCGGGGCGGTCGCGGACCGACTGGCCGCCGACGATCGCCCCGTCGAGCTCGTGCTGGCCGAGCTGACCACCGCGGCGGGCGAGTCGGAGCTCGTGGCCCGGCGCGCGCAGATCGACCGGACCTTCGACGCCGACTCGGTCGACGCGATCCTCGACGCGCTGCGCGGCGAGGGCACCGCCTGGGCCGACGCGACGATCGAGGTGCTGGAGTCGGCGTCCCGTCAGAGCCTCGACCTCACGCTCGACCTGCTCCGCCGCGGCGCCGACCTGTCGTTGCGGGAGTGCCTCGACCTGGAGCTGCGGGCCGCGGAGGGCGCGATGCGGACCCCGGACTTCGTCGAGGGGGTGCGGGCCGTGCTGGTCGACAAGGATCGTGCCCCGCAGTGGGGACAGTCCCGGTACCAGGGGATGACGGCCGAGGGCCACGCCGTGTGGTCGGGGGCCCCGGCCGTCCCGTGACGTGCGGCGCCAGCCGCGCGGCGGGACTCAGTCCCAGCCGCCGCCACGTCCGCGCTTGAGGTCGCCGCGCCGCTTCTTGGCGTCGAGCCGCCGCACCTGCGAGCCGCGGGAGGGCTTCGTGGCGCGCCGCGGTCGCGGCGGCACGATCGCGCGGGCCACGAGCTGCTCCAGCCGCACCCGTGCCGCGTCACGGTTGCGCAGCTGCGAGCGGTACTGCGACGAGACCACGGTGATGCGTCCGTCGACGAGGCGGCTGCGCAGCGCCGTCAGCGCGCGCTCACGCTGCTCCCGCGTCAGGGCCTGGGTCGACTCCAGCGACCAGATGAGCTCGACGCGGGTGTCGCTCGTGTTGACGTGCTGGCCGCCCGGACCGCCCGACCGGCTGAAGCGCCACGAGATCTCCGACTCCGGGATCGTGACCCGAGGCTCACGGGGTGCGTGACTCACGGGGCGACCTTCCGAGCGGAACCTGCAGGGCACCGCGACAGGACACGTCGCGGTCGGGGATCAGCCTTGCACGTAGGAGCTCAGCTGGTCACGCTCGAACTCGAGGGCGTCCATGCGCTGCTTGACGGCGTCGCCGACGCTGAGCAGCCCGACGAGCTCGCCGCCCGCCACCACCGGGACGTGGCGCACGCGGCGGCGCGTCATAAGTGCCATCAGGTCGTCGGCCGAGTCGTCCAGGCCGCACGTGACGACCTCGGCGACCATGATCGCGTCGACGGTCGCGCTCCCGGGGTCGTCGACGCCCCGCAGCTTGCGCACGACGTCGCGCTCCGAGACGATGCCGGCGACGTGGGTGCCGTCATGGCTGACGACGAGTGCACCCACGTCGTGCTCGGCGAGCCGGTCCAGGAGCTCGGCGACGGTGGCGCCGGGCTCGATCGTGTGGACCGTCGCGGATCCCTTGCTGGTCAGGACGTCCTTGACGCGCATCAGACATCGGCCTCCCGGGTCGTGTCCTTTGAGTGTGAGTCACATCACATCAGGAGGCAAGGGTGAGACGGCTCCGCCTGGCCGCGACGGGGCGGGCCGCCGTGGCTACGATCGGGCGCGTGGAGGACGACCGGCCAGACCCCCTCGCGCTCGAGGAGCAGATCTGCTTCGGCCTCGCGGTCGCCGCGCGCAGCGTCGTCGCCGCCTACGGGGCGGTGCTCCAGCCCCTCGGGCTGACGCATCCGCAGTACCTGGTCATGCTGGCGCTGTGGCAGCACGACCGGGCCAGCATCACCGACCTCGCGCGCCTGCTGCACCTCGAGCCCGGCACGGTGTCACCCCTCGTGCGCCGGCTCGAGCACGCGGGCCTCGTCGAGCGCACTCGGTCGACGCGCGACCAGCGTGCGCTTGAGGTCTCGCTGACCCCGCGGGGCGTCGGGCTGCGCCGCGAGGCGCTCGCCGTGCCGGAGCAGATGCTGGCGCGACTGGGGATGTCGGTCGAGGACCTGACTCGGGCGAACGCGCTGCTGCGCGCCATCATCGGCGCAGCCGAGGCGTCGCCCGACGGCTGAGCGCCGCCGTCGCGGAGTGTCCGGGGTCAGCCCCAGATCCACCAGGCGGCGACCAGCGGCACCGCCACCGGGGCCAGCGCCCAGAGCGGGGTCATGGGCCGGTGGCCCAGGATGAGTCGCGTCACGGCGATGGCCACGGTCGTGACGAAGGCCGTCACGACGAGCAGGATGACGGCGTCGCTGGTGCGGCCCTGCGCCTCGACGTGGTGGGCCACGACCGGCAGGGCGATGACGCCGTGTCCGATGACCGTGAGGAAGCCGAGCGCGGCGACCCGTCGGCGGACCCGGTTGAGGGCGGCGAGCTCGCGCCGGTACTCCTCGGCGGACAGAGAGTCGGTGGACACATGCTGAGTGTACTCAGGATGTGAGGGACCGAGGCGCCGACGTCAGCCGCCAGGCGGGCCGGTGCCGCGCGGCATGCATGGCCTCGGGTCCCGGGGGTACGAACCGGGGAGACGATCTTGCCCGTCCCCGAGGAGCCCTCATGACGCTGACGCCCGAGCCCGCCCCCGTCGATCCCGACGACGTCCCCCAGGAGCCGCTGCCCGGTGTCCCGGCCGGCCCCCAGACCACCGACCCGGAGGCCCCCCATGAGTGACGGATTCCCCGCCCAGCAGCAGGACCCGCCCGGCCTCACCGGGCCGATGCGGCCGCAGCCCGATCACGGCGAGAGCTCCTACGTCGGAGCGGGCCGCCTGGAGGGACGCAGGGCCCTCGTCACCGGTGGCGACTCGGGGATTGGTCGCGCCGTCGTGCTCGCTTTCGCCCGGGAGGGCGCCGATGTCGCCTTCACGTACCAGGACGGTGAGCGGGCCGACGCCGACGCCACGGTCGCCGCGACGGCCGACACCGGCCGGACGATCGTGCCGATCGAGACCGACCTGCGTGAGCGCGAGCAGTGCGACGCGGTCGTGCGCCGCACGGTGGAGGAGCTCGGCGGGCTCGACGTGCTCGTCAACAATGCCGGCTTCCAGATGGCCCGGGAGAGCGGCATCGAGGAGATCACCGACGAGTCGCTCGACTCGACGTTCAAGACCAACCTCTACGCGCTGGTCTGGTTGACCCGGGCCGCGGCGCCGGCCCTGCGTGAGCGTCGCGGGACGATCGTCAACAACACCTCGATCCAGGCGTACGAGCCGTCGACCTCGCTGATCGACTACGCGGCCACCAAGGCGGCGATCAACAACATGACGGTGAACCTCGCGGCCCAGCTCGGACCGCAGGGGATCCGGGTGAACGCCGTCGCGCCGGGGCCGATCTGGACCCCCCTCCAACCCGCCACGCAGCCGCCGGAGAAGCTCGAGCAGTTCGGTTCCGACACCCCGCTCGGGCGCGCCGGTCAGCCGGCCGAGGTGGCGCCCGCGTTCGTGTTCCTGGCCTCGGAGCAGACCGCGAGCTACGTCTCCGGCACGGTGCTCGGCGTCACGGGCGGCAAGCCCGTCTTCTGACCGGCCCGATCTCGCAGGAGCAGACATGAAGGCAGTTCTGGTCAACGCGACCCTCAAGGCCTCGCCGGACCCCTCGAACACCGGTGACCTCGCAGAGGTGGTGCTCGAGGAGCTGCGCCACCGTGGTGTCTCGGTCCAGCAGTTCCGTCTCGCCGACCTCGCGATCGACCACGGGGTGGTCACGCAGGGCGGCGACGGCGACGAGTGGCCCCGCGTCCACGACGCGATCGTCGACGCCGAGATCCTCGTGGTCGCCACCCCCACGTGGGTCGGCCGGCCGTCGTCCTACGCCCAGCAGATGCTCGAACGCCTCGACGCCATGATCTCCGAGACCCGCAGCGACGGGCGGCCCCTCGCGTACGGCAAGGTCGCCGGCGTCGTCGTGACGGGCAACGAGGACGGGGCGCACCACGTGATCAGCGAGATCAGTGGGGGCTTGGTCGACATCGGCTTCACGATCCCCGGTCAGGCCTGGACGTACTGGAACCGCGGGCCCGGCCCCGGGCCGGAGTACGCCGAGACGGCCGAGGGACACGAGTGGTCCGAGGACACGGGGCGCACGATGGCTCGGCACCTGCACGAGGTCGCCGACGCGCTCGGCGTCCTGCGCGAGTGATCTGCAGAAATCGACGAAGGAGGACGATCGTGCCGAGCACGAATCCCGGTGCCCACGACCCGAGCGACGTGGAGGCCGTCAAGCGCCACCCGCCGTCCGGGATACGTCCCGACGGCACTCCTAAGGACCCGCCGCCGGTGCCGCAGACGCGTCGCAGGTCGCTGGTGCGCCGCACCACGCGCCGCTACCTGGTCCTGCTCGGTGTCGCCGCCGTGATGGTCGCCGTCGCGGTGATCGGCCTCGCCATCGGGGGCGACGAGGAGACCGGGCGCACCGTGATCTTCACCGGTGTTGGGCTCATCGGCGCTCTCCTCGCCCTCGCCGCGACGATCTGGCGGGGCAAGGTGGGCGACGACCTCGACGAGGCGAAGCTCTGATGGCACCGACCGGTTCGGGGGTGCGCCGGCGGGGTACTCCCGCTCCATGCAGATCGTGACGTGGGGTCCGGCGTGCTGACGCCGAAGGCCCGGGGGCCGCTGAGCGCGGCCGTGGTCGATGCGTTGCACGGCGCCGCGCGCCCACAGTGGGACGACGTCCCGCCCGCTGACGAGAACGACCTCCAGCTGAGTCTGTGGGTGCTCTACGAGTTGAGCTTCCGCGGCTTCGAGGACGTCGACGCCGCTCGGGAGTGGGATCCGCACCTGCTGGACCTCCGGGGCCGGCTGGAGGGCCCGCTCGAACAGCGGTGGCGGCAACGCGCGTCCGCCACCGAGGTCGGAGACCCGTTCCCCGACGAGCTGATGCGACTCATCGAGGATCACGGCGGCGCCTCGCTGGCGGGCTTCGTGCGACGTGAGGCGACGCGCGACCAGGTGCTCGAGCTGATGCGGTGGCGCAGCGTCTACCACCTGAAGGAGGCCGACCCGACCTCCTTCACCCTGCCGCGCCTGCCGGTGCGGGCGCAGGCAGCTCTCGCGGCGCTGCAGTACGACGAGTACGGCGGCGGGGACCCGGCCCGCCTGCACCGCCACCTGTTCGCCTGCGGCATGTCCGACGCCGGACTTCGCCCCGACGAGGGGGCCTACGTCGACGATGCGCCGGCCATCGTGCTCGAGCAGAACAATGCGCTGTCGATGTTCGGCCTGCACCGCCGTCTGCGGGGGGCCTCGTCGGGGCACCTCGCCGCGTTCGAAGCCACGAGCTCGCTGCCGTCGCGCAAGATGGCTGGCGGCATCCGGCGCGTGGGTCTGCCGGAGTCCCTGGCTGCGTACTACGACGAGCACGTGGAGGCCGACGCGGTCCACGAGCAGCTCGCCGTGCGCCTGATCTGCGGGACCCTCGTCGAGGACGAGCCCGAGACGCGTGCCGACGTCGTGCTCGGAGCGTTCACGTGCCTCGACCTCGAGAACCGGTTCGCCACGTGGGCCCTGGACCGGTGGGCCGCATGAGCGGCGGCGCTGGGCGCGACGAGGGGCCCCGGGCCCGACCGGACATCGTGCTGTGTCCCGGGGGCCCGATGCTGGTGTTCGGCGACCTCGTGGTCGAGGACGACCAGGGCCAGCAGCACCACACCCACCGCCCCGTCAGTGCCATCTGCCGGTGCGGGAAGTCGTCCTCGGCGCCGTGGTGCGACGGCACCCACAAGGCGCTGCCCGACCGGCAGCGCCCGTGAGCGCCGCCCCGCCCGTCATGGCGTGAAGACGATCTTGATCGCGTCGTCCTCCTTGGCCTGGAACGTCGCATAGGCCTCGGGCGCCTCGGCGAGCGGAACGCGATGGGTTGCGAACGTCTCCAGGCCCAGCGGGTCGCCGTCGGCGAGCGCGAGCGGCAGCGCATCGTCGAGCCAGCGCCGCACGTTGGCCTGCCCCGTGCGGATCGTCAGCTGTTTGTCGAAGATGGTCTGCATCGGCAGGGTGTCCGCCGCCCCCGCGTACACGCCAGCCAGCGAGATCGTCGCCCCGCGTCGGGCGGCGTCGATGGCCAGGCGCAGGGCCGAGAGACGGTCGACGCTCGCGTTCTTCATGAGCGGCTGCGCCAAGGCGTCGGGAAGCAGGCCCGCGACACGCTGGGCCGCCTCGGCGAAGGGCGAGCCGTGCGCCTCCATCCCGACGGCGTCGATCACGGCATCGGCTCCGCGGCCGGCGGTGAGGTCGCGGACCTGGTCGGCGGAGTCGGGGCCCAGCTCGACCGTCTCGACTCCGAGCCGGGCCGAACGGCGCAGCCGCGCTCCGACCAGGTCGATCCCGAGCACGCGGACACCGCGGTGCAGGGCGATGCGCGCGGCCATCTCGCCGATGGGTCCGAGGCCGACGACCAGCAGCGTCTCGCCGGGCTGCACGCCCGTGTACTCGACCGACTGCCACGCCGTCGGGACGACGTCCGACAGGTAGACGAATCGTTCGTCGGGAAGATCCGACTCGATCTTGAGCGGACCGAAGTCGGCGTGCGGCACGCGCAGGAGCTCTGCCTGGCCACCGGGGACCGCGCCGTAGAGGTCGGTGTAGCCGAACAGCTGCGCTCCCATCCCGTGGTCGGTCACCTGCGTGGTCTCGCACTGCGTGTGCAGACCGCGGTCGCACATGAAGCACGAGCCACAGCTGATCTGGAACGGCACCACGACGCGGTCACCCACCTCGAGGTTCGGCACTGCGGGACCCTTCTCGACCACCACTCCCATGGGCTCGTGGCCGAGGATGTCGCCGGGATGGAGAAAGGCGCCGAGGGTCTCGTACAGGTGCAGGTCTGAGCCGCACAGGCCCGTCGTGGTGACGTCGATGACGATGTCGTTCGGCTGCTCGATCGTCGGGTCGGGAACGTCCTCCACCCGGACGTCGCGTCGGCCCTGCCAGGTGAGCGCCTTCATAGGTCCTCCATGTGGTGGCAACGATTCGGAACTTCCGTCGACGTACCCCAGGGTCCGGGCGAACAAACGCGAAGACCCGGCCCGGTACGGGTCCCGAGCTCCGACACTCATCCGTAATCCGGCTCAGGATGCGGTTCCCGGCGGCGCCGATAACGTCATAGGTCAGCCCAGATGTCAAGGGCCAGCCCACGTAAGGAGCACAATCATGGATCTCATTCTGTGGATCATTGCCGTCGTCCTCGTCGTCTCCGGTGTCTTCGCGCTGCTGCGCAAGGAGATGCTCTGGGGCATCGTCCTGATCGTCGTCGGTCTGCTCGTCGGACCGGGTGGAGTCAGCCTCTTCACCTGATGTCCTGAGGGAGGGAGCACCACACCCCGGCACCGATTCCTCGGTGCCGGGGTGTGGTGTGTCGGTGGAGGGGTACCCCACTGGCCAAGGAGGACTGACATGCCGGAGAAGGACACCCCGAACAGCGTGAAGAACCCCGAGATGTACGAGTCGCTGCGCGAGGACGGGGCATCGAAGGAGAAGGCGGCGCGGATCTCGAACGCGGCGGCGCAGAAGGGCCGCTCGGAGTCGAGTGTCGGCGCCAAGGGCGGCCGCGCAGGCTCGTACGAGGACTGGACCGTCGAAGACCTGCGGGGCCGCGCGAAGGAGCTCGGCCTCAGCAACTACTCCGACCTGCGCAAGGACGAGCTGATCGCGGCCCTGCGGGACCACTGACAGCGATGAGTTCGCGTCGCGGGCGCTCAGGCCGCCTCGGTGGCGCCAGGGCCCTCGGCTGCGGCCCGCAGACGTCCCAGGAGGGCCGAGATGCGGCGGGACACCTGCATCTGGCTGATGCCGATCTGGTCGGCGATCTCCTGCTGCGTCAGGTCGTCCACGAAGCGCCACTGCAACAGCTGCCGGTCCTCGCGCGGCAGGTCGCGGCACAGGCGCGTGAAGGTGACCCAGCCGTCGACGACGTCGAAGCGGCCGTCCACGCAGCCCATCTCGTGGCCGGCTTCGTACGCCGCCTCGATCGAGTCCGGGGTGAAGCACCCGCGAGCCGCGACGGCCTCGGTGAGCTCGCTCGCGGGGACGCCGAGACGCCCCGACAGGTCGGCGATCTGGGCCGTGGTGATGTCGGTGCCGTCGTGCTCCGCGCCGAGGCGTGACTGGAGCTCCTGCACGCGGCGCGGGGGGCGCACGCCCCACGCACGGTCGCGGAAGTGGCGTTTCAGCTCGCCGCGGATCGTGGCCGTGGCGAAGGCGGCGAAGGCCCCACGTTCCTCCTCGAACCCGGCAGCGGCCTTGACGAGGGCAAGACGAGCCACTTGCTCGAGGTCATCGGCGTCGACCCCGCGGCCGCGGTAGCCGCGCGCGAGCCGTGCTGCCAGTGGAAGGTGGTCAACGATGAGCTGGTGCTGGTCGTGCGCGGTGGCAGCCATGGTTCATCCCCCCGGACGTCGCTGGTGCATCGGTGGCTGCTGCTCAACCAAGGTCCACGCTGACACCGGTCCGAGGGCCCCGCAACCGGACGGCGGCGCCGCCACGTGACGGCATGCGGGTCCGCCTGATCTGGCCGCGGCGGACAGGAGCCGGGCCCGCGGCGCATGAGTCCGGCCGAGACCGGGTACTGCGCAGGCAAGCGGCCCTGTTGAGCACCCAGCAGGGCCGCGTCTGCGTCGGTGGCGCGGGCCTAGGTGGCCGACCACGCGCGGCGCGCGGCCACTCGGTGGAGGTCTGTGACCTGCTCGATCTGTCGCTGCCCCTGGGCCAGGAGCCGCTCGAGGGCATCACGCTCCTCCTCGAGGCCCTCGACCTCGAGGAGCGCCTTCCACCCGGCGACCTTGCCGGACAGGGCGTCGTGCATCGACTCCAGGTCGATCACGTCGGTCAGCGGGGTGCGGTGCAGGAGGTGGCCGTTCGGCTTGAGCCGACCGAGGCGCTCGCCGAGCTTCGCGGTGACCTGCGCCAGCGTGGGTTCGGTCGAGCCGAGTCGCTTCACCAGGCCGCGCAGCCAGTCACGTTCCTCGACGAGCTCGTGGCGGATCCGAGCCGTCGTGGCGCGGGCCTCGGGGTCGTGCAGATCGGCACCGCGACCGAACAGCTCGAGCCCGGCCGCCGCGCCGGTGAGGTGGATGCGGACGTAGTGCGCAAGGAGGTCCATGCTGAGGAAGTACCCGGCAGCACGCGGCGCATGTACTGCGGTGCAGGGGGAACCCCTGGGCCGACACCGAGGAGGACGATGATGCACGAGCTCGATGTGGACGACCCGGCGTCGGCGGGGGAGCCGCGGGGACGGGTGACGTTCGGGCCGGTCGACATCGGTTTCGACGACCGTGTCCTCGTGCCGCGGCCCTGGACCATCGCTCAGGCCAGGTGGGCCCGGGAGATGCTTCAGTCGCTGTCGGTGGGCGACGTCCTGGAGCTGTGCAGCGGGGCGGGCCACATCGGACTGGCCGCCGTGCACGGCACGGGGCGTCGCCTCGTGCAGGTCGACCAGGACGAGCATGCCTGCGAGCTGGCCCGCGCCAACGCCCGCACGGCCGGGGTCGACAGTGACGTGCGGTGCGGACCCATGACGCGGGCCCTCGACGACGACGAGCTCTTCGCCGTGGTCATCGCCGACCCGCCGTGGGTCCCGACGGCCGGTGTGACGGCATTCCCGGACGACCCGGTCTGGGCGATCGACGGCGGCGACGACGGCCTGGACCTCGCGCGCGAGTGCGTGCAGGTGGCCGGCCGGCACCTCACCCCGGACGGTGTCCTGGTCCTCCAGCTGGGGTCGGTCGAGCAGTGCGCGAAGCTCGAGACCACGGTGCAGGCGTGCGGTCTGGTCACGGCGGAGACACGCACCCTCGACGGCGGAGCGCTCGCCCTGCTGTGTCGCCGCTGAGCGTCCGACCGGCGACCCGGCGGAGCCCGTTCGAGACAGCAATTCAGCCAAGATCACGCGACCTCTCGCCAGAGGTCCCGGACTTTGGTACTTTCGGTCGAGGAGGAGAGTTCTGACTCGCGAGCTTGGGAGGGCGACCGAGTTGATGCGGCGGACCGTCGCATCCGTGACTCTCCATGGAGAGGGAGACTCACATGATCGCCACCCGTCGGTGGCGAGGTTCGGCGGGCGCATGTCGTCTGTTCGTCGTATCCATCGCCGCAGCAACGATGTCCAGCCTGACCCTGGTCGGGATGTCCACCACCGCCTCGGCGGCCGAGCTGTTCACGGCCACCGAGACGTCCACGCAGACCCAGACCGTGACGGTTCAGGAGTGGGCGACGGTCGGCGAGTTCGTCGGATACGGCACGGCCACCGCCACCGCCACCGCGACGGCCACGGTGTCGCACACGTCCGAGGCGGCGTGGGAGGCCAGCTACTGGGCGATCTGGAACGCCTGGTTCACCGCGGTCGAGCAGGCGCAGGCCAAGGCCGACGCGCAGGCGCGGCCCATCGCCAAGGCAGCCGCCCAGGCTGACGCCCAGGCGCAGGCCGATCTCGCGGCTCAGGGGTATGACGCCACGACCACGTGGACGGCCACCGAGACCGTCACGGTGGAGGAGACGCACCTGATCGGCGACGTCGTGGGGCACGGCTCCGCGACGGCGACGGCGACGGCGACGGCGAGCGGCAGCGCTCACGCCGCCTCACAGGCCGAGGCCGACTGGTGGGCGATGTGGAACGCCTACGTCGCGGCCGCCACTGAGGCCCAGGCACAGGCCGACGCGGAGGCGCGTCCGATCGCGAAGGCACGGGCGCAGGCCGACGCCGAGGCACAGATCGCCGCCGGCATCTCGGCCACGGAGTCCTGGACCGCCACGGAGACCGTCACGGTCAACGAGACCGCCACGGTCGGTGACTTCGTGGGCCACGGCACGGCGACGTCGACCAAGACCGTCACCTCGACCAAGACCGTCACCTCCACCTCGCACTGGGAGGCCTACTACTGGGCCGTCCTGGCGGCGCACGCCGACGCGGTCGAGCAGGCGAAGGCGCAGGCGGACGCGGAGGCGCGCCCGATCGCCCAGGCGGCGGCGCAGGCCGATGCGCAGGCCCAGTACGACGCGGCCCAGGTGCCGGTCGACCCGGACCCGGTCGACCCGGACCCGGGCGACGGGACGCCGGAGCCCGTCGGACCGGACTGCGGGGCACCGGTCCTCAAGTCCGACGGGAGCGCTTGGGACTGCACGTTCGTCGACGAGTTCCGCGGGGACGCGCTCGACACCACCAAGTGGCACCCGCTCGACACGCTCGAGTCGTCGTTCTCCTACGGCGACTGCTTCCTGGGCGACCGCAACGTCACGGTCAGTGGCGGTGTGCTGCAGCTCTCGACGGTCCGTGAGGACGAGCCCGTCACGTGCGACCGCCTGGACGGGCCCGTCACGACCAGCTACACGTCGGCGGGCGTGACGACCTTCGGCAAGTTCTCCCAGGCCTACGGCCGCTACGAGATCCGTGCGGCGATGCCGGAGAGCAACGGTCCGGGTCTGCAGTCCGCGCTCTGGATGCTGCCGCAGGACCCGACGGGCACGTGGCCCGGCTCGGGTGAGATCGACATCGTCGAGTTCTACTCGCAGTTCCCCGACCGTCTGATCCCGGCGTTGCACTACAACTCGGTGCTGCCCTGGGGCACGCGGACCAACAACGACTGCCTCGTGTACCGGCCGACCGACTTCCACACCTACCTGCTGGAGTGGACGACCGAGAAGCTCACGATCTCGATCGACGGCACGACCTGCCTGGATCACACGATCAGCCCGATGGCGCCGCTCGTGGGTTCGGCCCCGTTCGACACGCCGTTCACGGTGAACCTGACCCAGATGCTCGGCTCGGGCGACAACGCCTTCACCGAGGGTCAGGGTGTCGATCGGGCGACGCTCCAGGTCGACTACGTCCGGGTCTGGCAGTGAGGTCGCCGCGCTGACGCAGTGACCACCGATCTGCCCCGGAGCCGTCCCCCGACGGCTCCGGGGCTCTTCCTCGTGAGCGCGGTGCTCGCCTTGCGCACGCCCGTCGCCGTGACAGGCTCGAGTTAGGCCCTGAACTCGATCACGCAGGAGGCGCCATGAGCAACGACGCACAGATGCAGCCGGAGGACTCCCTCGTGGACCGCGGGGTCGACGACGTGCTCGACGAGGGCTTCTCGCCGCCCGAGAAGCCGCGCGGCGTGTTCGCCACGGGCGTCACGGCCGAGGAGCAGGAGGAGGGAGAGTCCTTCGAGGAGCGCCTGGCTCAGGAGGTGCCGGACAACACCGGGATCACCCCGTCCGATGCGCCGGCTGGGCTCGACCTGGACGCGATGGAGTCCGACGACCCCACCGAGGCGTACGCCGGTGACGAACGGTCGGGGCGCTTGGTGGCGCCCGACGAGGGCACGGGTCTGGACGAGGACCAGCAGCAGCTCGCGAGCGACATCGGCATCGACGGGGCTGGCGCCAGCGCCGAGGAGGCCGCGGTGCACACCTGGAGCGAGGATCAGCAGGCCGCCGCCGAGGTCGAGGTCGACGAGGACCTGCGCCCCGACACCCCCTGACCCCCGCCCGGGCGGCCGCCGGTCGAGTGGCTCGCGAGCGCGGCCCCCGCCGCTGGTCGAGTGGCTCGCGAGCTCTGCGAGCGGCGGTATCGAGACCCCGCCAGGTTGCCTCGAACCGTCACCACCCCACCCGGTGGTCGAGTGCGGACCCCACCGCTGGTCGAGTGGCTCGCGAGGGACGAGCGGCCGTGGGGGTACCTCCCAGGACGAAGTCCTAGGGGGAGCGAGACCCCGGCAGGTTGCCTCGAACTGTCACCACTCCACCCGGTGGTCGAGTTGGTCCGAGGGACGAGGACCAGTGTCGAGACCCGGACGGCTGACCTCGCGCCGTCGTGACGGACAAGCAGCACGGACCAGAAGAAGGCGGTTTCCGCCGCCCGCCCACCTGCTGGTCGAGTGGCTCGCGAGCTCTGCGAGCGGCCGTATCGAGACCCCGGCAGGTCACGGCACCCCGTCACCACCGACAAGCGGCAAGGACCAGACGAAGGTGGTTTCCGTCCGCCCCGATCTGACCGGACCGCCTGTCAGAATTTCCCTGCAATGACAGCAGAAAAGTCCTGTCAGACCCGTGCTAGTCGAACATCTGTTCGACTACACTTGAACCATGGTTTCGGGGCCCACAGTGCACGCACTCCGTACCGCCGCGCACGCCGTCACCAGCACCGACCACCGATCCGCCCTGGTCGCGATCCAGACCGCCCAAGACGCCCTCGACGCCGCCAAGGCCCACCACCTGGCCGAGCTGGAACGCACCGCCGACCACGAACTCGACGGTGCTTCGACCGTCACCGCGTGGGCGCGTGACCATCTCCGCCTCG
>NZ_JAGLCD010000017.1 GCF_023146395.1 Aeromicrobium sp.
GCAACCAACGTGCTGACCGGTTACACCTAGGCCGTCAGTCCTGTGGTGCCGCCCGCCGGGCCAGGACCCGGCCCACGGCCTCGAGCGCGTCGTCGAGACGCGCGCCACGGCCCACCGCGACGCCGACCAAGAACGTCGTGAGCGGCGCGGCCGGTCGCACGACGGCGTGCGCGGCGTCACCGGCCAGGTCCAGCACGACGCCGACCTCGACCTCCAGGTCCACGCCGAGCTCGCGACCCACGTCGGCGACCCACGCGGCCAGGACCGTGTCCTGGTCGCTCACAGGTGGATCCCGTGCCGGGCAGCGTCCTCGGGGTGGTCGACGTCGTCGACGCCCACGTGGACCTCGCGCACGGCCAGTCCCGTGACCAGCTCCCGCATGCTTCTCCCCTCCTGCGCGCCGCGCTGCGTGCGTGCCAAGAGCTCCGGGCCGGGGTACATCGCCAGCAGGTGCTGGCGGCGGCCGGTCGGGTCGACCGCGACCGCCGGCTCGCGCAGCGCACGTAGCTGCGCGAACGCCGCCACGACCTCGGGCACGTCACTCGCGAGGACGGCCACGAGGGGGGCCGGGTCGACCAGTGCCGCGAGTCCGGCCGCGACGGCCGCGGCCGGGCCCGCCCCGGGCGGGTCCTCGACGGCGTGCAGGGCGCCGTCGACCGGCGGTCGGTCGCCGACGACCACGACGCGCCGGGCGTCGGCGACGGACTCGAGCGCGTGCTCGAGCAGGGTCGAGCCCCGGTGCACCAGCGCCGACTTGTCGATGCCGCCCAGTCGCGACCCGCGGCCGCCCGCCAGCACGATCGCGTCGAAGACGAGTGGTGTCATGATGCTGATCATGCCCGATCCGTCACGCGCGAGCGCCGTCATCACCCGGAGCAGGCCGACGAGGTGGACCGCGTGATTCCCGCCGACTCCCTGGTCGAGGTCGAGGAGCACCAGGCGCGCATCCTCGACGCTGTTGTCCGGCTGACGACCGAGCGGGTCGACCTGCGGTCCGCGGCGGGACGCACGCTGGCCGCCGACGTGCTCGCCGCTCGCGACGTGCCGACGTTCGACAACTCGGCCATGGACGGGTTCGCGGTCCGGTTCGACGACGTCGCCGGCGTCGCGCCGGGACGCCCCGTCGTCCTGGAGGTCGTGGCCGACGTGCCGGCCGGGTCCTCCCTGGACCCCGCCCTGCTGCCGGGGCAGGCCGTCCGGATCATGACAGGCGCCGCCGTCCCCAGTCAGGCCGACACCGTGGTCGCGTTCGAGGACACGCAGGAGGGCCTGTCAGACGGCTCGGGACGCATCACCGTGCTCGCCGCACCCCGGGAGCGCGGCCGCCACGTGCGTCGTCGAGGCGAGGACGTCGCCGCCGGCGACCTCCTGCTGCGGGCGGGCACGCGCCTAGGGGCGATGCAGGTCGCCGCGGCACTCTCGGTCGGGCACGTCGCCATCGAGGTCGCCCGCACCCCGCGCGTCGCGATCCTGTCGACGGGTGACGAGCTCGTCACGGACGGCTCGGACCTGGCACCCGGCCAGATCCCGGAGTCGAACGGACCCATGCTCGCCGACCTCGCCCGGTCGGCCGACGCCACGGTCGTCCGGACGGGATCGGTCGACGACGACGACGCGTCGCTCCTGCGGGTCATCGATGAGCTCTCCGGGACCGCCGACGTCATCGTCCTGACAGGAGGTGTCGGCACGGGTGCCCACGACGTCGTGAAGTCGGCGCTCGGCAGCGCGGGCCTGATGGACTTCCTCCGGGTGCGGATGCAGCCGGGCAAACCGCAGGGCTTCGGCGTCACGGCGACCGGGCAGCTCCTGTTCGGCCTACCGGGCAATCCGGTCAGTGCCGCCGTGTCGTGGGAGGTCTTCGTCCGGCCCGCACTTCTCGCCCTCCAGGGACGGTCGGGGCCGTCCCACCGGAAGGTCCGGCTCCGCGCCGCCACGGCCTGGCCCTCGCCGCCGGAGCGACGACAGTACGTCCCGGTCACGCTCGACACGACCGACCCCGCCGCCTGGCAGGTCCGCCCCGCGTCGTCGGGCCACTCCGGGTCCCACCTCGTCGGTTCGCTGGCGCGTGCCGACGCGTGGGCCGTGGTCCCGGCCGGCGTCGACCGCGTGGAGGCAGGCGCCCTCGTCGAGGTCATGCTGACCGTCTGAGCGCCGCTCCGCCAGGTCATGGGGCTGATGCGGTCGCTGCCTCCACGTGCACCACACCGTCGCGCACCACGACCGGGTGCACCGCGACCCGCACGCTCTCGTCGTCGAGACACAGCCCCGTCCGGAGGTCGAAGACCTGTTTGTGCAGAGGCGAGGCCACCACGTCACGGTCGCCGCGGGTCCCCACGATGCCGCGCGACAGCACCGACGCCTGACCGAACGGATCGAAGTTGTCCAGGGCGAACACGTCGTCGGCGTACGTGCGGAACACCGCGACGACCTCGCCGTCGACCAGGGCCGTGACCCCGCCCTCGCGGTCGATGTCGTCCAGTCGGCAGATCGCGACGAGCCGCTGCATCGACGGGGCGGTCACGGCCGACCCACCGGGATCGAGGTCCCCAAAGAGACCGGACCCAGAGACACGGGGCCCGTGCTGGCCTCCGGCACGATCTGGTCCCGTGTGCTGCCGAAGCTGATGTTCGGGTCAGGGGTGTCGGGCGCGTTGACGAACGACACGAACCGGCGCAGCTTCTCCGGGTCCTCGATCGTGGCCTTCCACTCGTCGACGTAGGTGTCGACGTGGCGGGCCATCGCCTCCTCCAGCTCCGTGCCCAGCCCCAGGGCGTCGTCGACGACGACCTCGCGCACACGGTCGAGCCCGCCCTCCAGGCTGTCGATCCACGTCGACGTGCGCTGCAGACGGTCGGCCGTGCGGATGTAGTACATGAGGAACCGGTCGATCATCCGCACGAGCTCGTTGTCGTCGAGGTCCCCGGCGAGCAGCTGGGCGTGCGCGGGCACCGCGCCACCGTTGCCACCGACGTAGAGGTTCCACCCCTTCTCGGTTGCGATCACGCCGAAGTCCTTGCCGCGCGCCTCGGCGCACTCGCGGGCACAGCCGGAGACGCCACCCTTGAGCTTGTGCGGCGAGCGCAGCCCTCGATACCGCAGCTCCAGCGCGATCGCCATCGCGACCGAGTCCTGTACACCGAAGCGGCACCACGACGACCCCACGCACGACTTCACGGTGCGCAACGCCTTGCCGTACGCGTGCCCGGACTCGAACCCGGCGTCGACGAGCCGCTTCCAGATCGCCGGGAGCTGCTCGGTCCGCGCGCCGAACAGGTCGATCCGCTGCCCGCCGGTGATCTTGGTGTAGAGCCCGAAGTCCCGCGCGACCTCACCGATCACGATGAGCTTCTCGGGGGTGATCTCCCCGCCCGGGATCCGCGGCACGACCGAGTACGTGCCATTGCGCTGGATGTTGGCCAGGAACGCGTCGTTGGTGTCCTGCAGGACACGACGGTCAGGTGCGAGCACGTGGCCGTTGAGCTGGCTCGCCAGGACGCTGGCGACGACCGGCCGGCACACGTCGCAGCCGCGGCCACGTCCGTGCGCCTCGACGATCTCGTCGAACGTCCGGTAGCCATGGACCAGCACGACGTCGAACAGTTCGGCGCGGGTCATCGCGAAGTGCTCGCACAGCGACCGGTCGACGACCTTGCCCTGCGACGCGAAGTAGTCCTCGACGATCTTCTTGACCTGCGGCTTGCACGAGCCGCACGTCGATCCGGCCGTCGTGCAGGTCGTGACGCAGGCTGCGGACTCGCAACCGCCCTCGACCGCGCCCTCGATGTCGTCCTTCGTGACGGTGTTGCACGAGCACACGACGGCCTCGGCCGGCAACGTGACGCCCGGCGCGCCACTCGACGCCGGCAGGATGAGCTCCTCGGGGTTCTTCGGGAGCTCGATCCGACTCGAGACCATCGCACGCAAGGTGCCGTAGGCGCTCGCGTCACCGACCAGGACGCCGCCGAGCAGGTGACGTCCGTCGTCGCTGATGACGAGCTTCTTGTAGACCCCGGCGACGGCGTCGGAGAACACCAGGTCGATGCTGCCCTCGGTCGTGCCGTGGGCGTCGCCGAAGCTCGCGACGTCGACCCCGAGCAGCTTGAGCTTGGTCGACATGTCGGCGCCCGTGAAGGTGCCGGCACCTTCGAGCAGGGCGTCGACCGCGATCTCGGCCATCGTGTAGCCCGGCGCGACGAGGCCGTACATACGGCCCTGGTGCGCCGCGCACTCCCCAATGGCCCAGACGTGCGGATCGCTCGTGCGGAGCTGGTCGTCGACCGCGACCCCACCGCGCTCGGCCACCGCGAGCCCGGCCTGCCGTGCGAGCTGGTCGCGCGGACGGACACCCGCGGAGAAGACGACGACATCCAGCGGCACGGTCTCACCACCCGCGAACGTGATGCCCGTGACGTGCTCCTCGCCCTCGATGCGCTCGGTCGCGACGCCCGTGTGGATCGTGAGGCCGAGCTTCTCGACGTGGCGACCCAGGATGCGCCCGCCCGCCTCGTCGACCTGCGCCGACATCAGGCGCGGGTTCATCTCGACGACGTGGGTGTCGAGGCCGAGCTGGCGCAGCGCATTGGCGGCCTCGAGACCCAGCAGGCCGCCGCCGATCACGACGCCGGTGCTGGCACGGGCCGCCGCGTCCCGGATGGCCTCGAGGTCCTCGATCGTGCGGTAGACGAACGCGCCCTCGAGGTCGTGACCCGGGACGGGCGGCACGAAGGGTGCCGATCCGGTCGCGAGCACGAGCTCGTCGTAGCCGATCGTCTCCCCGTCGTCGAGCGAGACCGTGCGGGACGCCACGTCGAGTTCCGCGACGTTCGTGCCGAGCCGCAGTGTGACGCGGGGGTCCTCGTAGTCGCCGGACGGCAGCAGGCTGAGAGCGTCGGCGCCGACCTCGAAGAACGACGTCAGCGCGACGCGGTCGTACGCCGCGCGCGACTCTGCACCGAGGACGACGATGTCGTACGTCTCGGACAGTCCGCGTTCGACCGCGGCTTGCACGAAGCGGTGGCCGACCATTCCGTGGCCGACCACGACGAGGCGCTTGCGCAGGTGTGGACTCATCGGTTTCATCCCTTCACCAGTTGAGAGAGCAGGTTCGTGCAGGTCGAGAGGCAGCCACCGCAGCCGGTCGTGGCCCGGGTGGTCTCGCGCAGCTCCTCGAGCGAGGAGCACGCCCGGACGCGGCCGACGCTGACCCCGGCGCATGCGCAGACCTCGGCGTCGTCGGGCAGCTCGGGCGGCGCCGAGGGGCGGGGGGTCATCAGGAGCTCGCCCGGCTCGCCGGCCGCGAGGACCGTGCGCTGGTCGAAGGCCTGCGTGATCAGGCCGACGCGGGAGAGGTCGCCGACCAGCGTCGCGGCGACCACGACTCCACCGTCGACGACGAGCTTCTTGTGCGTGCCGGTCACGGGGTTGGAGACCTCGACGACCTCGCCCTGAGCGGTCTCGGGCTCCCCCAGGACGGCGACGTCCAGGTCGGTCGCCCGCAGGCGCGCCACCGTGCGGTGACCCGTGTACGTCGCGGGTGACCCGGCGAACCGGTCGCCCAGGATCCGGGCCTGCTCCCAGGCCGGCGGGACAAGACCGGGCGTGCGACCGGAGTGCTCCGCGCAGTCGCCAATCGCGAAGATGCGCGGGTCGGACGTCGCGAGCGTGTCGTCGACGACGACGCCACGCGCGGTGACGAGCCCGGCCGCGTTGGCCAAGCGGATGCGCGGGCGGCTTCCGGCGGTCAGCACGACGAGGTCGGCGTCGAGCTCGTAGCCGTTGTCGAGACGCAGCCCCGACGGGGTCAACCGGGTCGCCCGGACGCCGACGTAGACCGCCGTGCCGAGCTGCTCGAGGCTGCGCGCCAGGATACGGCCGGCCTGCGGGTCGACCTGGCGTCGCAGGACGTGGTCGCCGACCTCGACGAGCTCGGCGCGCATCCCCCGGACGCTCAGCGCACGGGCGACCTGGAGGCCGAGCAGCCCGCCGCCGACGATCAGCGCGCTGGAGGACGCCGAGGCGGCGGCGATCAGACGGTCGCAGTCGGCCAGGGTGCGGAACGCGTGCACGCGCTCGTCCATGACCCCGTCGGCGTCGACCAGGCCCCGGATCGGCGGCAGCTCGGGGACGCTGCCGATCGCCAGCACGAGCCGGTCGTAGGGCACCCGCTCACCGTCGGCGAGCTCGACCTCCTGCACGCTGCGGTGGATCGCGACGACACCGGCGCCCAGACGCAGGTCGACCGCGTGCGCCGCGTACCAGTTCGCGCTCCGCAGCGAGATCGCCCCGGGACGGTGGGAGCCCTCGAGCACCGCCGACAGCAGGATCCGGTTGTACGGCGTGCAGGTCTCCTCGCCCAGCACGGTCACGTCCGACACACCGTGCTCGACGAGTCGCTCGACGAGGGCCACGGCCGCCATCCCGTTGCCGATGACGACGGTCCTCATGTCGTCACCCCTCACGTCGACACCACGGCGGCGCACACCTTGAACTCGGGCATGCCGCTCGACGGGTCGAGCGCGTCCGACGTGAGCCGGTTGGCCCCGAGCCAGTGGAACGGGACAAAGATCGTGTCGGGCCGGATCGTCTCGACGACCCGGGCAGGGGCCCGCAGGACACCGCGTCGCGTGCGCACCGACACCGGGTCGCCGTCGTGGGCGCCGACCCGGAGAGCGAGGAACGGGTGCAGCTCGACGAACGGACCCGTGTCGGGCAGGTCCTTGATCCGCCGCGTCTGCGCACCGGACTGGTACTGGGCGAGCACGCGCCCGGTCGTCAGGTGCACGGGGAACTCGCCGTCGACCGGCTCGACGGGACCCGTGTGGTCGACCGCGACGAAGCGGGCCCGTCCGTCCGCGTGGAAGAAGGACTCCTCGAACAGGCGCGGGGTCCCGGGGTGATCGGCATCGGGGCACGGCCAGAACACGCCGTCCTCGGCGCGGATACGCGCGTAGTCGATCCCCGCGTAGTCGGCCCGACCGCCGGCGCTCGCCCGGCGGAGCTCGTCGAAGACCTCCTCGGGATCGGTCGGCCACGTCGACGCGGCACCGAGACGCTCGGCGATGCCAGCCATGAGCTCGAGGTCGGACCGCACGCCCTCGGTCGGCGTCACGGCCTGCTGGCGCAGGATGACGCGTCCCTCGAGATTCGTCATGGTTCCGGTCTCCTCGGACCACTGCGTCACAGGAAGCACGACGTCGGCCAGGGCTGCGGTCTCGCTCATGACGATGTCGGCCACGACGAGCAGGTCGAGCGCGGCGAGACGTTCGGCGACGCGCGCCGTGTGGGGCGCCGACACTGCGATGTTGGAGCCCAGCACGAGCAGGCTGCGCGGCCCGCCGTCGGTGCCCAGGCTCATGAGCAGCTCGTAGGCCGAGAGGCCCTTGCCGGGCAGGCTGTCGGGATCGACGCCCCAGACTCCCGCGACATGGGCCCGGGCGGCCGGGTCGTCGATCATGCGGTAGCCCGGCAGCTGGTCGGCCTTCTGGCCGTGCTCGCGGCCGCCCTGGCCGTTGCCCTGGCCGGTCAGACAGCCGTACCCCGCGAAGGGCCGGCCCGGCAGGCCCAGCGCCAGGGAGAGATTGACCCACGCCAGCACCGTGGCGGTGCCGTCGGCGTGCTGCTCGGCACCCCGGGCGGTCATGACCATGACACGGGGCGAGCTCATGAGGAGGCCGGCGAGCTCACGCAGCTGAGCGACGGCGACGCCCGTCACGCGCTCCACCCGCTCGGGCCACCACGCCGCCGCGGCGGCCCGGACGTCGTCGAAGCCCGATGTGCGGGCCGCGACGTACTCCTCGTCGACGCCCCCGGCGGCGTCGACGAGGTGCAACAACCCCAGGGCGAGCGGGAGATCGGTACCCGGCACGGGCTGCACGTGCACGTCGGCGCGATCGGCCGTGAGCGTGCGCCGCGGGTCGACGACCACGACGTGGGCACCGCGCTGCCGGGCGCGGTCGAGATGACGCACCGCCGGCGGCATCGTCTCGGCGAGGTTCGACCCCACCAGGACCACGACGTCGGCCTGCTCGACGTCAGCCAGGGGGAACGGCAGCCCCCGGTCGACCCCGAACGCCTGGTTGCCGGCACTCGCGGCCGACGACATGCACCAGCGGCCGTTGTAGTCGATCATCCGCGTGCCCAGGGCGACCCGTGCGAGCTTGCCCAGCTGGTACGCCTTCTCGTTGGTCAGACCCCCACCGCCGAACACCGCGTTCGCATCGGCACCGTGCTCGTCACGGATCGCCGCGAGCCGTTCCGCCACGACGTCGAGGGCCTCGTCCCACGACACCGCCGACCACACGTCCGTGGCCCGGTCTCGCACGAGCGGCGTCGTGAGCCGCTCGCGCGAGCCGCGCAGTCCCATGGCGGTCCAGCCCTTGCGGCACAGCGCACCCTCGTTGACCGGGAAGTCCTCGCGGGCCTGCACCTCCAGACGGCGACCCTCACGGACGAGGGTCATGCCGCACTGGAGGCTGCAGTACGGGCAGTGGGTGTCGGTCACTCAGACGTCCCGGTAGCGCGAGGCCGACCTGCGGAGGAAGACCGCCCAGGTCACGGCGGCACACACGACGTAGAAGGCCGTGAAGATCCAGAAGGCCGTCTTGGTCGCCGAGAGCGGGTCGCTGACCCACGGGCTGTTGAACGTGATGGGGATCAGGAAGCCGCCGATGGCCCCGATCGCGCCGACGATGCCCAGGGCCGCCGAGGAGCGCTTGCCCTCCGCGCGGAGGGCGTCGTCGCGCTCCGGCGTGCCCGGGCTCGTCGCGTGCTCGGCGTCGCGGCGGAAGATCGCCGGGATCATCTTGTAGGTCGAGCCGTTCCCCATGCCGCTGAACACGAAGACCAGCAGGAACGCCGCCAGGAACCACGGGAAGACGGCGGCATTGGTGTCGACCGCCGACCGCACCGCGTCGGGGAACTGGAACGCCGCGGGATCGGCGGCGATCGTCGCGAGCTGGTCCGGGGTCGGCGGCGCCGGCAGGGTCTGCAGGCGGCTCAGGGTCACCAGGACCAGGAGCGTCGACGCGATGATGCCGACGAACGAGACGAGCGTGATGCGAGCTCCACCGAACCGGTCGGCGAGCCGGCCACCGATCGGCCGGGCAGCCGAACCCACGAGCGCCCCGAGGAAGGCGTAGAACACGAAGTTGATCCCGATGCCCTCGACCCCCGGGACGGGCTGCCGCCAGAAGTTGAGCTTGATCAGCAACGGCATCGCGGCCGAGTAGCCGATGAACGAGCCGAACGTGCCGATGTAGAGCAGCGACATGACCTGGATCGGACGGTGCGTGATGACCCGGAGCTGCTCGCGCGGTCGCGACTCGACGCCCTCGATGTTGTCCATGAAGAAGAACGCGCCGAGCGTCGCCACGACCGCGAGCGCGGCGTACAGCCACGCCGCACGCTCGAGGTGGATGCCGCCCTCGCTCGCCTTCACGAGGCCGAAGATCCCGGCGCCGCCGACGATGACCGGCAGCAGGAACTGGATCAAGGCCACGCCCAGGTTGCCACCGGCCGCGTTGAGGCCGAGCGCGGCACCCTTCTTGTCAGGCGGGTAGAAGAAGTTGATGTTGGCCATCGAGGAGGCGAAGTTGCCCCCGCCGACGCCGGCCGTCGCCGCGATGAGGCAGAACGCCCAGTAAGGAGTGCCGGGCTGGGTCACGGCGTAGGCGAAGCCGAGCGTGGGCACCAGGAGCAGGGCCGCACTCATCATGGTCCAGTTGCGCCCCCCGAACTTCGGGACCGCGAGCGTGTACGGCACCCGCAGCAGCGAGCCGACCAGGTTCGGGATCGCGACCAGGAAGAACAGCTGCTCGGGCGAGAAGGAGAAGCCCTGCGACACCAGGAAGGCCGAGCTCACGCTCCAGATGAGCCAGACGGAGAAGCCGAGGTGCTCGGCGAAGATCGACCAGGCGAGGTTGCGCCGCGCGACACGGGCGCCGATCACCGTCCAGAAGGTCTCGTCCTCAGGTCTCCAGTCGCGGATCCACCGCCGTCGCAGGGGTGCCGGCGACGACGCGGTGTCGGACACCATGTCTGACACGGGGGGCTGTTGTTGCGTGGCGGTCATGCGGGCTCCTCGGTGCGAGTCGGTCGTACCGATCCTCGGAGTCCGTCATGTCAGCGGTCGTTCCCCCGCGTGCCAGTTGCGTCAAACCTTCCTCACGCGCCCGCAGGGGCGACTGTGAGCAGGAGGCTCAGAAGGCAGCGACACCCGCCTCCCGGAGCCGGGAGACGGGTGTCGGAGCGCGAGTGTCAGTGCCAGTCGATGGCCTGGGTGACGATGCCCCCCGGCTTCGCGGGGGCCGCGTCCGCCGGAGCAGCGACGCCCAGGACGGGCAGGACCGCGACGACCGCGGCGACGACGAGCTTCTTGACCATGAGACTTCTCCCCCGGGCTCTCGGACCGGGTCGTCGGTGACCCGGCCGCTCTGCCGATCCTGCCCCGGCCCGCTCGGGGGCGTCAAGGGCCCGTCGGTGACGTTCAGAGAACGGTGCCCCCGACGTTCAGAGAACGGTGCCCCCGACGTTCAGAGAACGGTGCTTCTGACGTTCAGAGAACGGTGTTGATGCCCCGCCCCGGGGGCGAGGACTCCAGCCACGACAGCAGACCGGTCAGGGCCGGAGGCGTCAGCGACAGCCGGAGGCGGCGCTCGGAGCTCACCAGGTCGACCACGATCGACCCGGGAGCGAGCACGTGCGCCTCGGCCGTGTCGGGGTGGCGCCGCCCCGTGATCTCGACGCCACGTCGCGGCAGCACGATCGACGGCCGCCAGGCGAGCGAGAAGGTGCGGTACCACTCGAGGTGGTCGTCGTGATAGACCGCGGTACCGATGGACCAGCCAGCCGCGCCCGCGTCACGGCGACTGATCGTGAGCTCGAAGGCACCCGCGCGCCGTTCGATCGATCGTCGGCGCACGACCACGAGCGCCAGCAGGACGACGACCAGGACGACGACGAGCAGGAGGGAGTCGACCAGCCACAGCCAGAGCGGCATGTGCGTCTTCTCCCTCCCGCGTCGTCGTCAGGAACGCTGCAGCACGCGCAGCTTGGCCTCGGCGCGCAGGGCAGCGAGATCGTCACCGTCGGCCGCAGCCCGCTCGAGCTCGGCGCGCGCGTCGGACTCCACGATCTCCTCGGCGAGGAAGGTGTCCTCGCTCAGGATCGACACCCGGTTGTCGGACACCGAGAGGAATCCGTCGCCGACCGCGGCGCGGACGCGCTCGCCACCAGCCGTCTCGATCTCGACGACACCCGGGACGAGCAGCGACAGCAGCGGAGCGTGGTTGGCCAGCACACCGAGGTCGCCCGACGCGGTGCGTGCGAGGACGCGAGCGGCCTCACCCGACCACACCACGCGGTCGGCCGCGACGAGCTCGACCTGGAGGGCCTGGCCCGATCCTGATGGGGCCATCAGAAGCTCTTCTGGATCTCGGCCCACTTCGCGTCGACGTCCTCGAGACCGCCGCACATGAAGAAGGCCTGCTCGGCCACGTGGTCGTAGTCGCCGTCGCAGATCTTGGTGAAGGCGTCGATCGTCTCGTCGAGCGGGACGGTCGAGCCCTCGATGCCGGTGAACTGCTTGGCGACGTACGTGTTCTGGCTGAGGAAGCGCTGGATGCGACGCGCGCGCGAGACGATCGTCTTGTCCTCCTCGCTGAGCTCGTCGACACCAAGGATCGCGATGATGTCCTGGAGCTCCTTGTTGCGCTGCAGGATGCTCTTGACCCGGTTCGCCGTCTGGTAGTGGTCGTCGGCGATGTAGCGCGGGTCGAGGATCCGCGAGGTCGACGTCAGCGGGTCGACGGCCGGGTAGATGCCCATCGAGGCGATCTCACGGTTGAGCTCGGTCGTGGCGTCCAGGTGCGCGAACGTCGTGGCCGGGGCCGGGTCGGTGTAGTCGTCGGCCGGCACGTAGATCGCCTGCAGCGAGGTGATCGAGTGACCACGGGTCGAGGTGATGCGCTCCTGCAGCACGCCCATCTCGTCGGCCAGGGTCGGCTGGTAGCCCACGGCCGACGGCATGCGGCCGAGCAGCGTGGAGACCTCCGAACCGGCCTGCGTGAACCGGAAGATGTTGTCGATGAACAGCAGCACGTCCTGCTTCTGGACGTCGCGGAAGTACTCGGCCATCGTCAGGGCCGACAGGGCCACGCGAAGACGCGCTCCCGGCGGCTCGTCCATCTGACCGAAGACCAGCGCCACCTTGTCGAGGACGCCGGCCTCCTCCATCTCGGCGATGAGATCGTTGCCCTCACGCGTGCGCTCGCCGACGCCGGCGAACACCGAGACGCCGTCGTGGTCCTTGGCGACGCGGGCGATCATCTCCTGGATCAGCACGGTCTTGCCGACGCCGGCGCCACCGAACAGGCCGATCTTGCCGCCGAGCACGTACGGCGTCAGGAGGTCGATGACCTTGATGCCGGTCTGGAACATCTCGGTCTTGGCCTCGAGCTGGTCGAACGCCGGGGCCTTGCGGTGGATGCCCCAGGTCTCGCCGACCTCGAACTCCTCACCCTCCTCCAGGTTCATGACCTGGCCGGTGGTGGTGAACACCTTGCCGAGCGTGCGGTCGCCGACCGGCACCGAGATCGGGCCGCCGGTGTCGATGACCGGCGTGCCGCGCACGACGCCGTCGGTGGGACGCAGGCTGATCGCACGGACCAGGCCGTCACCGATGTGCAGGGCGACCTCGAGCGTCAAGGTCTCCTTGGTGCCCGCGACCTCGGTGTCGACGTGCAGGGCGTTGTAGATGTCGGGCATCTGGTCGGCCGGGAACTCGATGTCGAGCACCGGGCCGATGACGCGCGCGACGCGACCCGTGGCACCCGAGGCGGGGGTGGTCTTCTCAACAGCTGTGGCAGTCATGTTCTCTCACTCCTGACCAGCGGTGGCGTCGGCCAGCGCGTTGGCGCCGCCCACGATCTCGCTGATCTCCTGGGTAATGCCAGCCTGGCGGGCCTGGTTGGCAGTGCGGGTGTACTTCTCGATGAGGTCCTGCGCGTTGTCGGTGGCGGACTTCATGGCCTTCTGGCGGGCCGCGAGCTCGGAGGCGGCCGCCTGCAGCAGGCAGTAGTAGATGCGGCTGTTGACGTACTTCGGCAGCAGCGCGTCGAGCACCTCGGAGGCCGAGGGCTCGAACTCGTACAGCGGAAGGAGCTCGTGGTCCTCGGGGGCCTCCGTGCCCTCGACGACCTCGAGCGGGAGCAGACGGATCACGTCGGGCTCCTGCGTCAGCATGGACTTGAACCGCGTGAACACGATGTGCAGCTCGTCGACCGGGCGCACCTCGACGTCGGTGGAGGCGCCGGACTCGACGTCCTCCCCCTCGGCGAACGCCTCGACCAGCACCTCACCGATCGTGCGCGCGTCCTCGTACTGCGGCTTGTCCGAAAATCCCGTCCACGACGTCACGTGGTCGAGGTCGCGGAACTTGAAGTACGCCACCGACTTGCGACCGGCGAGGTAGAAGTCGATCTCCTTGCCCTCGCTGCGCAGCTTCTCAGCCAGGCGCTCGGTCTCCTTGAGCACGCTCGAGGAGTAGGAGCCGGCCAGACCACGGTCGCTCGTGATGACGAGCACCGCCGCCCGCGTCGGGTTCTCCTTCTCGGTCGTGAGCGGATGGTCGACGTTCGAGAACGTCGCGACCGCCGAGACCGCACGGGTCAGCTCACGCGCGTACGGCGCTGCCGCCGCCGCGTGCTGCTGCGCCTTGATGATGCGCGACGCGGCGATGAGCTCCATCGCGCGCGTGATCTTCTTGGTCGCCTGAGTCGACCTGATCTTCGCGCGTAGCTCTCGTACCGACGCTGCCATGGTCAGCCCCGCTTCTGCTTGACGATCTGCTCCTGCTCGACGTCCTCGTCGTCCAGGGCCTCGACGTCCATCGTGCCAGGCTTGATCGACTCGCCCTCGCTGGTCTCGAACTGGTCGAGGAAGGACGTGTAGGCGTCCTCGAGCGAAGCGGCGGTGTCGTCCTCGAACTTCCCGGTCTCCCGGATCGCGTCGAAGATCCCGCTGTGCGAGCGCTTGATGTAGTCGAGGAACTCGCGCTCGAAGCGGCTGACGTCCTCGATCGGCACGTCGTCGACCTTGCCGTTCTGGACCGCCCACAGCGAGACGACCTGCTGCTCGACCGCGAAGGGCTGGTACTGCCCCTGCTTGAACAGCTCCATGATGCGCTGACCGCGGGCCAGCTGCGCCTTGGAGGCGGCGTCGAGGTCCGAGGCGAACATCGCGAAGGCCTCCATCGCGCGGTACTGCGCGAGCTCGACCTTGAGCGAGCCGGTGACGGCCTTCATCGACTTCTGCATCGCCGCGCCACCGACGCGCGACACCGAGATGCCGACGTCGACCGCGGGACGCTGGTTGGCGTTGAAGAGGTCCGACTGCAGGAAGATCTGGCCGTCGGTGATCGAGATGACGTTCGTCGGGATGTAGGCCGAGACGTCGTTGGCCTTGGTCTCGACGATCGGCAGACCCGTCATGGAGCCGGCGCCGAGGTCGTCGCTGAGCTTGGCGCAGCGCTCGAGCAGACGCGAGTGCAGGTAGAAGACGTCACCGGGGTAGGCCTCGCGGCCCGGCGGGCGACGCAGCAGCAGCGACACCGCGCGGTACGCCTCGGCCTGCTTCGACAGATCGTCGAACACGACCAGGACGTGCTTGCCCTGGTACATCCAGTGCTGACCGATGGCCGAACCGGTGTACGGCGCGAGGTACTTGAAGCCGGCCGAGTCGGACGCCGGAGCCGCGACGATCGTCGTGTACTCCAGGGCGCCGGCCTCCTCGAGCGCACCGCGGACACCCGCGATGGTCGAGCCCTTCTGGCCGATCGCGACGTAGATGCAGCGAACCTGCTTGCTCGGGTCGCCCGACTCCCAGAACTCCTTCTGGTTGATGATCGTGTCGATCGCGATGGCGCTCTTGCCGGTCTGGCGGTCGCCGATGATGAGCTGACGCTGACCGCGCCCGATGGGCGTCAGGGAGTCGATCGACTTCAGGCCCGTCATGAGCGGCTCGTGCACGCTCTTGCGCTGCACGACGGTGGGCGCCTGCAGCTCGAGCGCGCGGCGGCTGTCGGTCTCGATCTCGCCGAGGCCGTCGATCGGGTTGCCGAGCGGGTCGACGACGCGGCCGAGGTAGCCCTCGCCCACGGGGACCGAGAGGACC
The DNA here is from genome assembly GCF_023146395.1 of Aeromicrobium sp. Taxonomy (GTDB): domain Bacteria; phylum Actinomycetota; class Actinomycetes; order Propionibacteriales; family Nocardioidaceae; genus Aeromicrobium. Next base: position 15,169 of record NZ_JAGLCD010000017.1, read on the forward strand.
TCGCCCGTGCGGCGGACCTTCTGGCCCTCCTCGATGCCGGCGAAGTCACCGAGGATGACGACGCCGATCTCGCGGACGTCGAGGTTCAGCGCGAGGCCGAGGGTTCCGTCCTCGAACTCGAGCAGCTCGTTGGCCATGGCCGAGGGCAGACCCTCGACGTGGGCGATGCCGTCACCGGCGTCGGACACGATGCCGACCTCTTCGGTGCTGGCCGCGCTGGGCGTGTAGTCGGCCACGAACTTCTGCAACGCGTCCCGGATCTCTTCCGGACGAATCGAGAGCTCCGTCATGGTGTGCCTGCCTTACTGGGTGGGATGCGAGACTTCAGCCCGCGAGCTGCCGGCGGGCAGCCTCGAGGCGACTGGACATGGTGCCGTCGATCACGTCGTCGGAGACGGCGACCGCAAGGCCACCGATGACGGACGAGTCGACGACGACGTTGAGGTGGACCTCTCGGCCGTACCGGGCGGTGAGGGCCGCGGCGAGCCGGTCGTGCTCGGCCTGGCCGAGCTCGTGTGCGGTGCGGACCTCCGCGAGGAGGCGGCCGCGCCGCGCGGCGACCAGGTCGGCGAACCGCTGGAGCGTGCGCTCGAAGGAGGCCGAGCGCGCCCGAGCGGCCTGGCGGACGATGGCGACCGTGGCCGGCTGGACCTTGCCGTCCAGCACCGACCCGATCAGGTCGGCCTTGCCCGCGCCGGGGACCGACGTGTCGGACAGCGCCGACCGCAGCTCCGGGGCGGACGTGACCAGGCCGGCCACCGAGAACAGCTCGTCCTCGAGGGCGTCGACCTGACCGGCCTTCGCTGCGGCCGCCAGGATCGCGACGACCCCAGCGGTCTCCAAGGCGTCGGTGAGATCGCGACCCGCGCTCCACCGACTGCCGACCGCGGTGCGGACGACCTCGAGCGTGCTGGCCGCGACGGCCTCACCGAACACCGACGAGGCCAGGCCGCGCTTGGCCTCGTCCTCAGTCGACGGATCGGTCAGGACCCGGCGCAGCGCAGGAGAGCTGTCGAGCGTGGCGACGACACCGAACAGCTGGCTGCCCAGCTGCTCGCCCGCGTCGCCGCTCGCCTCGACCGCGGACAGCACGGCGTCGAGCGAGCTGCCGGAGACGCCACGCAGGTGGCCGGGGGTGGACGCGGACATCAGTTGGCCGACTCCCCTTCGAGCTCGGCGATGAAGCGCTCGACGGTGCGCTGGCTGCGCGCGTCGTCGTTCAGGGCCTCACCGACGATGCGGCCGGCGAGCTCGGTGGCGAGCGTGCCCACCTCGCTCTTGAGCTGCGCCACGACCTGCGCGCGCTCGGCCTCGACCTGCGCGTGCGCCGCCGAGGTGATGCGCTGAGCCTCGGCCTGCGCGTCGGCGCGCAGCTCCGCGAGGATCTGCGCACCCTGCTCCTTGGCCTCCTCGCGGATGCGAGCGGCCTCGTGCCGGGCCTCGGCGAGCTGAGCGTTGTACTGCTCGAGCGCCGCCTGCGCCTCCTTCTGCGCGGCGTGCGCCTCCTCGATGCCACCCTCGATCTCCGCCGTGCGGGCCGCGTAGGCCTTCTCGAAGCCGGGGACGACGAGCTTCCAGATGAGGACGAGGAGCAGCAGGAAGACGGCTGCGCTCAGGACGATCTCCGCGGCGTGCGGGATGAGGGGGTTGAGCTCCTCACCCTCGGTGGCCGCGACGAGTCGGGTCGAGATCATGCGTGTGCCTTCTGTCGGAGTCGGTGGCTGGTGCTACGGACTAGAGAACGAACGCGAGCGCCAGGCCGATGATGAAGAACTGCTCGGCGAGCACGAAGCCAAGAATCGCGAGCTGACGCAGCGTGCCCTGGGCCTCGGGCTGACGGGCGACGCCGGAGACCAGCGCGGCGAAGATCAGACCGACCGCGATACCGGGGCCGATGGCGGCCAGGCCGAGACCGATCATGTTCAGGTTGCCATCCACGGCAGTTCCTTTCGTCGTCGGCACGGTACGTCCGTGCCGATGTACAGGTGGGAATGTGAAGTTGTGTCGGTGCGGCGACCGACGGGCCCGATCCGGGTCGGATCAGTGCTCGTCGGCGACCGCCTCACCGATGTACATGGACGCCAGCAGCGTGAAGACGTACGCCTGCAGGAACATCACCAGGATCTCCAGGAAGGTGATGCCGACGAAGAGGATCGCCGAGGCGATGCCCGCAGGGATGGCCAGCGCGTTCTCGGAGTGCAGGAGCAGGTACTCCGCGCCGAGCGAGAACAGCAGCAGGAGGAGGTGCCCGGCGAACATCGTGGCGAACAGACGCAGGGTCAGCGTGACCGGGCGGAGCAGGATGTTCGAGAGGAACTCCAGGGGCACGAGCAGCAGCAGGATCGGGCCCTTCATGCCGGCGGGGACCGTCTCGTGCTTGAGGTAGCCCACGAAGCCGTGCTGCTTGATGCCGGCGCCGTTGTAGACGACCCAGGTGATCAGCGCGAGGGCCAGGGGGAAGCCGATGTGCGACATCGTCGGGAACTGCACGACCGGGATCAGACCGTAGTAGTTGTTGACGAAGACGAACGTGAAGATCGCGAACAGGAACGGCACGAAGCGCTGGAAGTCGTGCGACCCGATGTTGTCGCGGGCGATGCCGTTGCGGACGAAGCCGTAGGCCATCTCGCCGGCGAACTGGAGCCGGCCCGGCACCACGGCGGCGGGTCGCGCCGCGGCGGCGAACAGGGCGACGATGAGGACCGCTGAGATCAGCAGGAGCACCATGGGCTTGGTGACCTCGAGCGCGCCGATCTCGAAGATCGCGGGAAGATTGAAGTCGGCCGGACCGGGGCTCGGCGGCGTGGAGGCTGCGGAGAGCGTGGAGGCGAGGATCACTCGGTCTCTTCCTTAATCATGGCGCGGTCGCGCGACGAAAAGTCGCGATCCGGGCTTACGGCCAGCGTCATCAGCGGGTCCGGTCGGGCATGCCTGCGGGCCGCTGCGGGAAGGCTATCAGGCCCTCTCCGCGAACTCCTACTCGAGGTCGTAGATCGGGGTGCGGGAGCGTCGGACGGTCGTCAGGTGCAGGCCGATCCAGGCCACGGCGGTCACGACCATGGCGATGGCGACGGCCTCGCGCGTGAGGTGCTGACCGATCCCGTCCTCGTCCAGCAGGACCGCCAGCACCACGATCGCAGCGACCGCCTTGACGGTGAAGAAGCCGAGGGCGATCGGCAGGGACGCCATCGGGCTCTTCTTCGCGAGCGGGTCGAGCAGGCCAGGGCTGGACCCCAGGAACGCGACCACCAGGATCCCTCCGACGAGGCTCCCGTAGACCGCCTCACGGCCCCCGACGATCCCCGCGACGACCGCGGTGACGGCGATCAGGGCGAGGCACGGCACGACGACACGGCGCACGATCTGCATGCCGCCATCGTCCCATCCCCCAGGGTCGCGGCGAACAGCCGCCGTGACCCCAGCCACCAGATGTGCGCTGAAATGCGCGGTTCGCCGCCCTCCAGAGTGCACATCTGGGCGCAGATCTGGGTGCGGAGGTCAGGCTTTCAGGGGCCGACCTTCGAGCTGAGCTTGGGCGCCAGGATGATCGCGATGCCACTGAGCACGAGCAGCACCAGGAAGGCCACGATCGACTGCCAGCCGCTGAGCAGGCTGACGACGACGCTGCCGAACGCGACCAGCCCGGCCACGGCGTACATCGACAGCACGGCCTGCGGATGGGAGTGGCCCATCTCGAGCAGCCGGTGGTGCAGGTGCATCTTGTCGGGACTGAACGGCGACCGACGCTCGCGCGTGCGCCGCACGACCGCGAGCACCATGTCGACGAACGGGATCGCCAGCACCATGAACGGCAGGATCAGCGGGAGCAGGGCGGGCAGGAAGTTCGCGTCCGCGTCGCCGACGCCCTGCGCGAGGCTGCTGGGCGGGAACTGACCCGTCAGGCTGATCGACGAGCACGCCATGACGAACCCGATCAGCATCGAGCCGGAGTCGCCGATGAACATCTTGGCCGGGAAGAAGTTGTGCGGCAGGATCCCCAGGCACACGCCGGCGAGCGCGACTGTCAGCATCGCCGCGGCGATCGCGCGCGTCTCGCCGTTCTCGACCGCGAGGATGAAGGCGAACACGAAGAAGGCGATGGCCCCGATCGCGACGATGCCGGCGGCGAGTCCGTCGAGGCCGTCGACGAAGTTGACGGCGTTGGCCGATCCCACGATCAGCACGATCGTCAGGAGCATCGCCTGGGCCTGGTCGAGCCCGATGAACGTGCCCGGCAGGGGGAGGTAGACGAACTGCACGCCGAGGGCCACGACCACGACCCCCGCGAGCACCTGGCCCGCAAACTTGGTGAGGGCGTCGAGCTCGATCAGGTCGTCGACGACGCCGACGGCGCAGATGAGCGCTCCCCCGGCCAGGATCGCGCGCACGTCGTGGAAGACCGTGGCATCGGCCGAGCCGAGGAACGGCAGGCGTTCGGCCAGGAGCGTGGCCGCCAGCAGGCCACCGAGCATCGCGGGCCCGCCGAAGTACGGCGTGGGCACGGCATGGACGTCGCGGTCACGCACCCGCGCCTGCGCGCCGACGCGCACCGCCACGAGCCGCGCGATCGAGGCCAGGAGGTACGTGACGCCGAGGGCGATGCCGAAGACCGCGAGGTACTCACGCACCGGCCGCTCCCCCGGCCGGTGCGGGCTCGATCGTGTTGTTGAAGCGGTGCAGGTCGGCCAGGTCGATGGCCCCCTGCCGCAGGACGCGCGGGGTCGGGCCCGTGACGTCGAGGATCGTGGACGGCACGCCACCGGGTGAGGTGCCCCCGTCGAGATAGACCGCGACGGAGTCGCCGAGCTGCTCCTGCGCCTCGGCGGCGGTCGTGGCGGCCGGCTGACCGGTGCGGTTGGCACTGCTCACCGCGAGCGGCCCGGTGGCGCTCAGCAGCTCGCGGGTCACGGCGTCGTCGGGCACGCGGACCGCGACGGTGCGGTGGGTCTCGCCGAGGTCCCAGTCGAGCGAGGCCTGCTGGTGGCACACGATCGTGAGCGCCCCGGGCCACAGCTCCTGCGTCATGCTGCGCAGCCACCCGGGCACCTCGGCGACGAGGGCCTCCAACGTGGACGTCGCGCCGATCAGCACGGGCGGGGGCATCGTGCGGTCGCGCCCCTTGGCGTCGAGCAGCCGTTGCACCGCGGCGGGTGAGAACGCGTCGGCTCCGACGCCGTAGACGGTGTCGGTGGGCACGACCACGAGCTCACCACCGCGGACGGCGGTACGGGCCGCCTCGACGCCGTCGCGCCGCTGTGCGTCGTCTCGGCAGTCAAAGATCACGACGTCATGGTAGGCGAGGGCGGTCAGACCAGGCCGTGAGCCGCACCGGCGATCAGCACGAACCTCGCCGCACGCCCCACGAGGACCGAGGTCGCGAACACGACGACCCGCATCCGGGAGGCACCAGCGAGCACCGCGACGGCCAGCAGCGGAGGCACGCCCACGAAGGCCGAGGCCAGCACCGTCACGATGGCCCGCAGCGGGTCGTCGAGCCAGCCGATCAGCACGGCCCCCACCCGCTGGACCAGGCGGGCCAGCCGGCCGGTGCGCGGCTCGCGCGCCGGGCGGCGGCGACTCAGGTCGCGTCCGGCCCGCGCCGCCTGGAACAGGACGACCTTGCCCACGACGGTCCCGATCGAGAGCGCGACGACCATCCACACGACGTCCATGCCGTCGAGGAGCAACGCCGTCGCGGCGACGTAGGCCTCGGCGTTCAGCACCGGGATGAGGGCGGAACCGATGCCGTAGGCCAACGCGGCCAGCACCACCGCGGCCGTCGTCACACGGCGACCTCGCGGCTCGCCTCGAGCTCGCGGATGCGCCGGACCACACGGCGGGCGCTCCAGGCCTTCACCGACAGCTGGGCGATCACGATCACGAGGGCCAGCGGCAGCGATCCCACGACGACGGCCACGATGATGCCGATGTTGTTGAGCGCCTTGGCCGGGTGGGACCAGTTCAGTCGGTACACCAGGTCGTCGACCACGGCGAAGTAGTTCGGGCTCACGATCGGCCACAGCAGGAACGACAGCGACAGCAGGCAGTCGAGCACCATGAAGTTGAGCAGGAAGATCCCGACCGGCACGGCGAGGTCCGGCTGCAGCAGGATCAGGTTCGCGGCGCAGACGGCGGTGCACAGACGGTCGCTGAGGATGTCGTGCACCGCGCCGGCCCGCGTCTCCTGACCGAGCAGCCGGGCCGCCAGACCGTCGGCGCTGTCACCGAGGTAGTAGACGAGGTACGCCGCGACGACCCACGGCAGCCGGTCGTCGCTCTGGAGCGCGACGAGGGCCAGCGCGAGGCTGACGACGGTGCGGACGACGGTGATCGCGTTGGGGACCGTGAGGAGGGGGCCGATGCCGTCGGCGACCACGGGTGTTCGTGCCACACGTGGACCCTACGCCGCGCGCCGCCCGTGCGAGCGGACCCGGGTGCCGGTTCAGGACACCGCCTGGTGCAGCACGAACGCGATCGCGAGGTACTGCAGGGTCCGACCGATGAACACCATGAGCGAGAACAGCCACATCGGCTGGCGGGAGGCGCCGGCCAGGATCGAGACGATCGCGAGCGGCGGAACCATGAACGCCGACGACACGAACACGGTCGTGGCACCGAGGTAGGGCCGGTCGAGCAGCCCGAGCAACCAGTTGCTGAAGGTCCGGACCCGGGCGGTGAACCGGTTGCGCGGTGGCCCCGGCTCCCGCTCGCGGCGGCTCAACCGCCGCCGCCCCTTGCGCGCGAGGTCGAAGACCACGACCTTGCCCAGCACCGTGCCGACGCTCAGCGCCATGATCAGCCAGAACAGGAAGACCGGACTCTCGGTCAGCGTGCCGAGCACGATGACGTAGGCCTCGGCATTGAGGAACACCGGCAGGATCGACGAGCCCACGCCGAAGGCGAATGCCGTCGCGACCAGCGCGAGGTCTCCCATGACCGGCAGGCTATCGGGAGCGCCGGACCGGGCTCAGCACGGGACCGCGACGGGGTCTCAGCACGGGATCGCGACAGGATCGCCGGGCGCCGCGAGGTCGTCGACGAGCCAGGCGCCGTCGACCCGCAGCATCGACAGCTCGATCGAGGACAGGACGCACGTCGTGGTGGCCGACGAGCTCTGGGCGACGCGCTGCTGCGCGTAGAGGCTGACCACGACCTCGTCGGCGGAGGCCGCACGCGGCGACGAGGCGAGCACGGTGCCGCTCGACGAGGCTGCGAGAGCGCCGTAGGTCTCGCGCAGGCCGTCGATGATCGCGGCGTAGTCGTCCTGGAACGAGGCGGTGGCTCCGTCCTCGGCCCAGGCGGCGTCCTCGTCGAGCGTGGCGGCCTTCCACGTCAGGATCTGGACCGTGCGCTCCTCGGCGACCTCGCGGGCCTGACGTTCGGCGTCGTAGCGCTGGGCGTCGCCCCGCCACTGCCACGCCACGACGGCGAGCGCCACCAGCGCCAGCACCAGACAGGCGGCCAGGGCGAGCACGAGCGGGGACCGCTCCTGCCGCCGCAGACGGGTCGTCACCGACGCCGCGACCGAGCGCTCGGCCTCTCCCGTCACGGCGCCAGCACCCCGACCGGACCTGGCGCGTTGGCCGAGCCGCGCTGCTGCAGACCGAAGTCGGCGGCGCAGCCGCGGGAGGCGTCGACCGCGACCCGGGTCGGGTCGGTCGGCACGGGGTCCGGCGCGTACCGGCAGACCGCCTCGGCGAAGGGCCGGGTGTCGACCAGCATGACGGAGTTGAGGAAGCCGCCGTTGACCGTCGCGGCGAACTGACTGAATCCCTCGGGCAGGTCGGCCAGGAGCTGCCAGAGATGGGGCCGGTAGGGCAACGTCATGTCGGTGAACTCGCCCATCGCCGTGAGCATCGCCGGGAGCTTGAGCCCGACGGTGGAGGTGAACGACCGCAGCTCGGTCACGCGGCCGGGGGTGTCCTGCAGGATGGCCCGCACCGTGGGGTCGTAGTCGGCGAGCCACCGGGTCAGGCTGACGGCGGTCGGCGCGAGCGTCCGCAGCTGCGGCTCGAGCTCGACGCCGGTGCGCAGCACGGTGCCGGAGCTCGCGATGATGCGTTCGGTCTCGGGCCAGGAGGCGTCGAGCGTCTCGAGGATCTGCTGCCCGGCGTCGACGACCGTCGCGAGGTCGTCGGGATCGGCGAACGCCACGCTGAGCTCGTCGAGCGCGACCTGCAGGTCCGCCGGCTCGACCTGCGACATCAGGGTGTCGATCGCGGCGAGCGACTCCGCGATCGTCGTGGGCGTCTGGGTGCGGTCGAGGGAGATGGTGTCGCCGTCGGCGAAGGCCGGTCCGTCCTCGCTGTCGGGCTGGAGGTCGAGGAACTGCTCACCGGCTGGCGAGAGGTTGCGCACCACCGCCCGGGCCGTGGCCGGCACCTCGACCCCAGGGTCCAGGGCGAGCTCGGCCTCGACCCCGGTCGAGGTCGTGCGGATCTCGACGACCTGCCCCACCTTGACCCCGCGGTAGGTGACCGACGACCGCTCGAACAGACCACCGGTCTGGGTCAGCTCGACCGTGACGGTCGTGGGCCGTTGCGCGATGGATCCGCCCAGGAACGACTGGTAGACGTACACCGTCGTGAGGACGAAGACGGCCAGGAGCGCGACCGCAGGGGCCAGGAGACTCAACGGCAGACGTTTCACGAGGCCCCACCTCCGAGCGGCGCGAGCAGGTCCGCCAACGGGTTGCCGCCCGTGGGCGGCCCGGCGGCCGACGAACCGGAGGCCGGCGCCGGCAGCAGGCCCGTCAGCTGGCTGATCAGCGGCAGCTGCGTGAGGTCCTGCACCAGGTCGGGGGCCACCTCCGGGAGCGGGGAGCCGTCGCCGGACGGTGCGACGACCGTGAGGTCGCCGAGGCTCAGCGCCCCCCGGAACGTCAGATGGGTGTTGAGGAACGAGCCCGGCACGCCGGCCTGAAGCCCCGCCACGAATGCGAGGATGCGCTCCACCCCGGCATCCAGCCGCGACTCGACCGAGGCGACCTCGGCGAAGATCGGGCCGGCCTGGGCGGCGATGGCCACGATGTCGTCACGGGTCTGCGCGATCGTGGGCACGACGACGTCGCCGAGCGCGTCGACGGAGGTCAGCAGGTCGACGAGCGCAGCGGTGTTCTGGTCGAGCACCTCGGCGGCCGGCGCGATCTCGGTGAGGGCGCGGTCGATCGTGCTCTGCCGGGCGGCCAGCACCCCGGACGCGTCGGCCACGGCGACGAGCGCCGCGTCGATCTCGGCGCTCATGTCGGCCACGCTGGAGGCCGTGGAGGTGATGCGGTGCAGCACGTCGCGCACGGTGTCCTCCCGACCACCGATCGCGAGGTTCGTCTCGTCGACGATGGTCTGGATCTGGCTCAGCCCGCCCCCGTTGATGAAGAGCGAAGCCGCTGACAACGTGTCCTCGACCGTGGGGGCCGCCGACGACCGGTCCGGGTCGACCCGATCGCCGTCCTGGAGCGTCGCCCGGTCGGCGGCGACAGCGGCCGGGTCCTCGACGACGTCGACGAAGAGCTCGCCGAGCGCGGTGGTCGTGCGCAGGCGGAAGTCGGCCGTCCGGCTGATCGGGGTGTCGGCGGCGATGTCCATCGTGACGACGGCCCTGAGGTCCTCGACCCCGATCGCGACGACGCGGCCCACCACGACGCCGTCGACCTTGACCGAGGCGCCTTGGGCGAGGTTGAGCGCGTCGTCGAACGTCGCCGAGACCTGGTAGGTCTCCCCCCGCATCGAGGTCCCCGGCAGCGGCAGGTCGGCGGCCGTCGTGCCGCAGCCGGCCAGGCCCGCGCCGAGGGCACCGAGCAGCACGCCGGTGATGAGGAGGTGTCGGGACCGGTTCATCGGCGCTCCCCTCGCAGCAGGTCGAGCAGGTCGAAGATCGAGGCCTGGTCGAGGGCGAGGTCGTCGCACAGCACCTCGACGGAGTGGCAGGCCTCCTCGATGGTCGAGCGCCCGGGCACCAGGTCGGCCGGCCGCGTCAGGAAGCGCAGGCGGCCGCGGCTGTCGATCGCGCCGGGCAGGTTCTGCGTCACGAGCGGTCCGTTCCTGAGCAGCTGGGTGATGTCCTGCTCGTGGGCGACGAGCTCGTCGGACAACGCGACGAAGTCGTCGATCTGGTCCGCGATCTGCTCGCGGTGCGCGGCGGAGAACTCGGTGAGCCCCTGGAGCATCGCGGTGACCGCGTCGAACGTGGCCTGGATCTGGAGCTTCTGCCCGTCGAGCATCACGGTGGCGTCGGTGACCTGGGTGACGAAGTTCCGGACGAGGGTGTCGTTCGCGGCCAGGGTCTGGGTCAGCGTGTCGAGGTTCGTGAGGTTCTGCTCGACCGCCGGCATCGAGCCCGAGAGCGACGCCAGCACCGTGGCGAGGTCGGACAGACCCGCGGCGATCGTCCCGCCGTTGCCCTGGAGGTTGGCCGCGCTCGCCGCGAGGAGGTCGTGGAGCGGACCCTCGGCCCCGCCCACTCCCCCGTCCGGACCGCCGAGCGCCGACGAGACGTCCTCGAGCGATCCCAGCAGCTGCTCGAACTCGACCGGAGTGCGGGTGCGGTCGGCCGCGATCACGGCGCCGTCCTGGATCTCCGGCCCGGAGGTGTAGGCCGGGGTCAGCTCGACGTAGCGGTCGGTCGCGACCGAGCGCGAGACGATGACCGCACCGACGTCCTTCGGGAGCTTGACGTCGCCGTCGACCACGACCTCGACCTCGACGTAGGCGCCGGCCGGCGTGATGGACTCGACCGTGCCGACGCCGACCCCCCGGATGCCCACGTCGTTGCCCTGGAACAGACCGGTCGCGTCGGTGAACTGGATCGTGAGCCGCGTCTGGTCCTGCCCCAGCCCGAGGCACCCCCCGAGCAGGGGCAGGGCCAGCAGGAGGGCGAGCAGGGGGCGGAGGACCCCGCCGCTGCGCCTCGTGCGCGTCATGAGCACTCCCGGCTGGGGCTGAGGCAGAACAGGTTGTCGGGGATCGCCGACGGGACGTGAAGATCGACCCAGGGGCCGTTGCCGGAGGCGTTCGCGAGGTACACCGTCATGTTCGACAGGCTCGTGACCGTGGCCAGGACGCTGTCGCGCATCGCGGAGAGGTGGTCCAGGGACTCGGTCAGGTTGACCATGAGCGGGTCGAGGTCGTCCGCGGTGTCGCTCAGGATGCCGCTGACCTGCGTGGCGAGGCTCTGCGCGTCGACGAGCAGCGCGTCGATCGCCGCCTGTCGGGAGGTCAGGGCGTCCAGCACGAGCGCCGACTGGTCCAGCAGGACCAGGATCTCGTCCTGCTGGTCGACGAGCATCCCGGTGAACGAGCCGGTGGCGTCCAGGAGGGCCCGCAGCTCGTCGGTGCGCTGGGCCGCGGCCGACGACAGGGCCGCGACCCCCTCGACCGCGGCGGTGGCCTCCTCGGGCGTGCGGCCGAGCACGTCGGCCAGCACCGTCATCGACTCCGCGAGCACGTCCTCGTCGAGGGCCTCGAGCTGCGTCTGGGCGCCCTCCACGACGTCCTGGAGGTTGTACGGCACCCGCGTGCGTTCGAGCGGGATCGTGTCGTCGGCCAACGTGCCGGTGCCGGCGGGGGTGACCTCGAGGTAGTGCGTGCCGAGCAGGGTCGCCACCTTCACGGCGGCCGACGAGTCACGGCCGACCGGGACGTCGGCGTCGATCGTGAACTCGACCGCGACGGCGTCCTCCGTCAGCCGGATGCCGGTGACCTCCCCCACGCCCACGCCGGCGACCTGGACCTCCTCGCCGACGCGCAGGCCCGCGGTGTGCTCGATGATCGCGGTCAGGTGACGCTTGCCGATCGAGGCGCTGCTGAGACCCACGACGAGCAGACCCAGGACGAGGACGCCGACGACGCCCATCAGGCCCACGGTCCGCGGGTCCCGCAGCCGACGTCCAGCACCGCGCGTCATGAGCAGACCTCCGAGTAGGGGCCGGCCGGGTTGCCGAGCGAGATCGACGACCCGGGCAGGACGTCGAGGGTGATGACGCAGATGTACATGTTCAGCCAGGTGCCGGTGTTGGTCGGCCGCGTGAACGAGTCGAAGCCCAGCGGCGCCGAGGCGAACAGCTCGTCGAGTGCCGCCTGGTGGCCCACGAGCGTGTCGGCCACCGCGCGCAGGGAGCCGATCGCGGTGTCGACGTCGGGGCGGATCTCCTGGGTCAGGGACGCCGCGGCCTGCGCCAGCTCCGAGACACCGTCGAACGACCCGGTGATGACGTCGCGCTCCGCCGCGAGCCCCGTCATCAGGTCCGAGAGCGCGTCGACCGTGGTCGTGAACTGCGCCTCCTGGGCCGTGAAGCTCTCGAGCACGGGGGTCAGGTTGGTCAGCACGTCGCCGATGACGTCGTCCTTGGCCGCGAGGTCCTGGGTCAGCCTGGCGGTCTCGGCCAGGAGCGCCTCGACCGTGCCCCCCTCCCCCTGCAGCACGGCCACGATCGAGGTGGCGAGCCGGTTCAGCGCTTCCGGCTCCAGGGTCTCGAACAGCGGCTCGAAGCCGTTCAGGAGGGCCGTGAGGTCGAAACCGGGATCGGTCTGGTCGGTGCCGAGGACGTCGCCGGCCGCCATCGGGGTGCCGGGCTCCTCACCGGGGATGAGCGAGAGGTACCGCTGGCCCAGGAGGTTCTGGTACCGGACCGAGATCTGCGTCGTGTCCGAGACGGTCTGCCCCGCGCCGAGGGTGAACTCGACGCGGGCCCGGTCGGTGCCCTCCAGCCGGATCTGCTCGACGCGGCCCACGCGCACCCCGGCCGCGCGGACGTCGTCGCCGGGGCGCAGGCCCGAGACCGACGTGAACTCGGCCGTGTAGCGGGTCGACTCGCCGCCGACCCGGTTCACCATCGTGTTGTAGATGACGAGCATGATCGCGAGCGCGACGACCGCGAAGATCGAGAACTTGATCCTGACGCCCCAGTTCACGGCTGCGCACCCCCCACGAACCCCCGCGTCAGGAGGTCGCCGATGCCGTTCGGGTCCGCGTCGGCGACGGCCTCGAGCTGCGCCAGGAGGCCCTGGATCTCGGCCACGAGTCCGGCGTCGTCGGCCGCGCTCGAGGTCGTGGGTGACGTCGAGCCGCAGTTGGGGCCGAAGGCGCGGTACTCCGGGGGTCCGAAGACGGCGCAGTCGGCGCCCGTGTACGGCGCGTCGGTGTTGACGACGATGTCGACCGTCGTCTCCAGGAAGCCGCCCGGGGTCGCCCCCGCATCGGGGTCGGTGAACGTCGAGGCGCCGACCGTCGAGAGCGCGACGAGGGAGTCGAAGGTCTTCGAGAAGCCGGCCCGGCGGTCGAACATCGTCTCGACGATCGGCGCCGACTGCGCGAGGGCCTTGACCAGGGCCTGCTGGTTTCCGGCGACGAGGAGCTGCGTCTCGTCGACGAGCGCGTCACCCCCGGTCAGGACCGTCGCGAGGTCGGTCTGACGATCGACGATCGTACGGGTCGTGACGAACGAGTTCTCGAGGGCGTCCAGGAGGTCGGGCGAGATCTCGGCGACCGTCGTGAGGTTGGTGGCCAGCAGCTCGAGGTCCTCCCGCACCTGCGGAAGCTGGGGCTCGAGCCGGGCCAGGTAGGAGTCGAGCGTCACGAGCGAGCTCCCGAGGGACTCGCCGCGACCGTCGAGCGCCTCTGCGAAGGCACCGAGCGTGGTGGCGAGCCTCGCCGGCTCGACGGCCGTGAGGATCTCGTAGCTCGCGTCCAGGGCGTCCTGGAGCTCCCGGGTCTCGGTCGAGGGGTCCTGCGGGATGACGGCGCCCGCCCGCAGCGTCTCGCCGCCCGCGCCGCGCTCGGGCGGCACGAGGTCGACGAACGACGTGCCGAACACCGTGGCCGGGAGGATGCGGGCCGTGACCTGCGCCGGGAGCCGCTCCGCCTCGTCGGGATCGATCGACAGCCCCAGGCGCACGCCACCGTCGCGGGCGTCGATCGACGTGACCCGGCCGATGATCGCGCCGCGGACCTTGACGTCGTTGCCCACCACGAGCGCCCCACCGATGTCGTCGACCTGGGCCGCGACCTCGACCCGATCGCTGAAGAGACCGCCCTGGACGGCCACGAAGGCGACGACGGCCAGCCCCGCGAGCACCAGGGTCGCGATGCCCCGCTGCACGAGGCTGCCGCGCCGGTGCTCGAGGTCGCGCGAGATGTAGGCCGCCGTCATCGGTCACTCACCCCGAGATCCGGACGCCCGGATCGCCGCCCCAGAAGAGCAGCGTCATGACCATGTTGAGCAGGACGACGACGACGATGCTGGCGCGGATGGCCCGGCCGGTCGCCTCGCCGACACCCTCGGCACCACCGCGCGCCATGAATCCGTACCAGCAGTGGATGACCGCGACCGCGAAGGCGAACACGACGATCTTGACGACCGAGAGCAGGACGTCGGAGACCGCGATGAACGTGCCGAAGTAGTGCTCGTACGTGCCGCTCGGCTGACCGAACAGGACCGTGACCGCCATCTGCGACGCGAGGTACGACCCCGCGAGGCCGATCATGTAGAGCGGGAGGATCGCCATCATCGTGGCGATGATGCGGGTCGTGACGAGGTACGGGATCGCCGGGACGGCCATGACCCCGAGGGCGTCGATCTCCTCACTCGTGCGCATCGACCCGAGCTGGGCCGTGAACCGGCATCCCACCTGCGCCGCGAGCGCGAGCGCCGCCACGAGGGGCGCGAGCTCACGGGTGTTGACGACCGCGGACACGAAGCCCGTGAGCGGGGCGAGCCCGATCGTCTCGAGGCCGTTGAAGCCCTCGATGCCGAGCGAGGTGCCCGCCGAGAGCGCGAGCAGCACCATGACGCCGACCGTGCCGCCGCCGACCAGGATCGCCCCGGTCCCCCAGCTGATGTCGAGCAGGATGCGGAACGTCTCGGCGCGGTAGTGCCGCAGCGTCGTGGGCACCGCTGTCACGGCCCGCACCACGAAGGTCGCGAACGTGCCGACCGTCGCGACACGGTCGGTAGCGGCGTCGGACGCGCGCGTGAGGGCGCGGGAGGTCACGCGCGGGTGGCCGACCCGCTCGGTCGTCATGCGATCCTCGCCGGCACGAGCATGACGTAGCCCTGCGTGATCGCGACGTTGACCACGGCGAGCACGATGACGGCGATGACGACGCACTGGTTGACCGCATCGGCCACGCCCTTGGGGCCGCCCGAGGCCGTGAGCCCCTTGTAGGCCGCGATGACCATGGCGAGGAAGCCGAAGATCACGGCCTTGCCCTCGGCCAAGATCAGGTCGGTCGGCTGGGCGAAGGCGATGAACGAGGAGAGGTACGCGCCGGAGCTGACCGATCCCCCGCCCACGTTGATGATGTAGCCGGTCAACATCGCCGTGGCTGCGACGACGATGTTGAGCAGGAAGCCGACTGTCATGGCGGCCGCGACCCGCGGCGCGACGATGCGCTGGACGGGGTCCAGCCCCATGACCCGCATCGCGTCGACCTCCTCGCGCACGGTCTGCGCGCCGAGCTGGGCGCAGACCGCCGAGCCGACCGCACCGGCCATGAGCAGGGACGTGACGAGCGGGGCGGCCTGACGCAGGATGCCGATGCCGTTGACCGCTCCGGTGAACGAGACGGCTCCGATCTGCGACGCGACGGCCCCGACCTGGACCGCGATGATGATGCCGAACGGGATCGCCACCAGCACCGTCGGCAGGAACGCCACGCGGGTCATGAACCAGGCCTGGTCGAAGTACTCACGCCACGAGAAGCGGCGCAGCACGATGTCGGTCGCCAGGTGGCGCAGGGCACCGAGGCCGAGGATCACCATCGCGCCGAACGTGTCGACGCCACCCCAGAACTTGCCGTGCGCGGAGCGAGCGAGCGCGGCGGACCGCGACGGCCTGCGCCTGACGGTCACACCCTCCTGCAGCCCCATGCGTCCCCTTCGCGTCGACCTTGCGCTGAGTCACTGTAAACGGGAGTGACCTAGGTCACAACGACTTTGAGCAGGGTCTCCGTCAAAAAATTTGGACGAATGTACCACTCAGGGGCGCTGCGCGGTGACGAAACGCGGTCGACCGGCCAGATCGGCCCGGTCACGGACGCTGCTCCAGCGCGGCGCGAAGACCGCGGGCGCCGACTCGCCCTGGGCGTCGGCGTGCTCGGCGGCCAGGATTCCGCCGCTGCGCAGGAGTCGCCACCCCACCTGCTCGACGACCCGCATCGCGTCGAGCCCGTCGTCGCCGGACCACAGCGCGAGCGCAGGATCGTGGTCGCGCACCTCGGGAGCGACGCTCTCCCACGCGTCCAACGGGATGTACGGTGGATTGGCCACGACGGCGTCGACCGTGCCGTCGAGGTCGGCGAACGCGTCCGCCATGTCCCCCTGGCGCAGGTCGACCCCCGTGCCGACGAGGTTGCGCGAGGCCCACTCCGCGGCCGCCTCGTCGAGCTCGACGGCGTGCACCCGGGCGTGGGGCACCTCGTGCACGATGCTGAGCGAGATGGCGCCCGAGCCCGCGCAGAGCTCCACGACGACGGGCGCCGCGAGGTGCTGCACCTGCTCGATGACCCACCCGGTCATGACCTCGGTCTCCGGCCGCGGCACGAAGACCCCCGGGCCGACCTCGACGTCGACGTACCGGAAGGCGGCGGTGCCGGTGATGTGCTGCAGGGGCACGCGCCGGGCCCGCGCCTCGATCATCTCGAGGTACGTGCGGCGCTGCATCTCCTGCACCGACGCGCGGCGCACCATCGCCCGTGGGACGCCGCAGACGTGCGACAGGAGCAGCTCCGCGTCGACCTCGGGCGACGCGACGCCCCCGGTCCGCAACGTCGCGGCAGCCTGCTCGAGCAGCCGCTCGGCCTGGGTGCGGACGCTCACGACGTCTCCTTCCCGGGCGCCAGTGCGGCGAGCCGCTCGGCGAGATCGGCCTCGACCAGCGAGGCGATGACATCGTCGAGCGCGCCGTCCATGACGGCATCGAGGTTGTAGGCCTTGAATCCGGTCCGATGGTCCGAGACCCGGTTCTCGGGGAAGTTGTAGGTACGGACGCGCTCGGACCGGTCCATCGTGCGGATCTGCGAGCGACGGGCCTGCGAGGCCTCGGCGTCCGCCGCGGCCTGCGCGGCCTCGAGGAGCCGCGAGCGCAGGATGCGCAGCGCCTGCTCCTTGTTCTGCAGCTGACTCTTCTCGTTCTGACAGCTCACGACGATGCCGGTCGGCACGTGCGTGATGCGCACGGCGGAGTCGGTCGTGTTGACGCTCTGACCGCCCGGGCCCGACGACCGGAACACGTCGATGCGCAGATCGGCGTCGTTGACCTGGACGTCGACGTCCTCGGCCTCGGCGAGCACCAGGACGCCCGCGGCCGAGGTGTGGATCCGGCCCTGGGACTCCGTGATCGGCACCCGCTGCACGCGGTGCACGCCGCCCTCGAACTTCAGCAACGCGAACGGGGCCTGGCTCGGATCGGTGGCCCTGCCGGACTTGACCGCGGCCGTGACCGACTTGTAGCCGCCGAGGGCCGTCTCGGTGCTGTCGAGGACCTCGACCTTCCAGCCGCGCGTCTCGGCGTAACGGGAGTACATGCGCAGCAGGTCGGCGGCGAAGAGCGCCGACTCGTCGCCGCCCTCGCCGCCCTTGATCTCGACGATGACGTCCTTGCCGTCAGCCGGGTCGCGGGGCACGAGGAGTCGCTGCAGGCGCTCGCCGAGCTCGGCGACCTGCGTCTCCAGCTCGCCGACCTCGTCAGTCAGCTCGAGCTCCCGGGCCGCCTCCAGGTCGTCGGTGGCCTGCTGCAGCGCGCGGTGCGTGCGGACGATGCCCCCGAGCTCGGCGTACCGCTGTCCGACCCGCTTTGCCGTCGCGGGATCGGCGTGGACCGCGGGATCGGCGAGCCGCTGCTCGAGGTCGGCGTACTCCTCGAGCAACGAGGTGACGGCGTCGAACATGGGGGCTCCTTGCGCTGCGTGGACCTGCGGCGGGACGGCTGGACAGACGACGACGCCGGTCATCCCCAGGCGGGGATGACCGGCGTCGCGGAGCAGCTACTTCTTGCCGTAGCGCTTCTCGAACTTGGCCACGCGGCCGCCGGTGTCGAGGATCTTCTGCTTGCCCGTGTAGAACGGGTGGCAGGCCGAGCAGACGTCGGCGCGGAGCGTGCCCTCGGTGGCGGTGCTCTTGGTGGTGAACGAGTTGCCGCAGGTGCAGGTGACCTGGGTCTCGACGTACGCGGGATGGATGTCGCTCTTCATGGTGTCCTCTCCGTGACGCTGGGTCGTGCGCAGGGCTGCGCACGTGAACCAGGGCCGACGTCCCATTCTGCCACCCGCGACGTCTCAAACCAAGCGGGCCCCGCAGCACGAGCTCCGGTGACGGCGTGACGCACGCGCCGCTCTGGTCTGCGCCGCGTGTCAGGACACCCGTCAGGCGGGCAGGAGCTTCTCGATGTCGCCCGCGATCTTGGCCGGCGACGTGGTCGACCCGTACCGCTTGATGACCGTGCCCTCGGGGTCGACCAGGAACTTGGTGAAGTTCCACTTGATCTTCGACGGTCCCACGCCACCCTTCTCCTTCTTGAGCCACTGGTAGAGCGGGTGGGCGCCGTCGCCGTTGACCTCGATCTGGGAGAACATCGGGAACGTCACGCCGTAGTTCTTCTCGCAGAACGCCGCGGTCTCGGCGTCACCGTCGGGGTTCTGGTGGCCGAACTGGTCGCAGGGGAACCCCAGCACCACGAGTCCACGGTCGACGTAGGTCTTGTACAGCTCCTCGAGCCCGGTGAGCTGCGGGGTGAAACCGCACTGGGTCGCGGTGTTGACGACGAGGAGCACCTTGCCACGGTAGTCGGCGAGCTGGCGCTCGGCGCCGTCGATGCCGGTGGCGGAGAAGTCATGAGCAGTGGTCATGCGCACCACCCTAGAGCGCGCCACGGAACTCGGCAGGTGAGCCAGCGCACCCCATGGCCCGACCCGACCGGGCCCTAGGACCCAGACGGAACGGTCCCCATGGGCCAGGGACCAGTGGGCCCTGTTCCTCTAGTGTGTCAGGGGCGACCGGTCGGACCACTGACGGATCGACCTGGGAGGGTCGCCAAGGGAGATGCACCATGAAGACCTTTGCCTGCGGGGACGTCGTCCCCGGCTGTGACGCCACCTGGGTCTGCGACAGCGAGGACGACGTCCTGCATGCCGTCGCGATCCACGCGCGCGACGACCACGGCCTGATCGAGGTGCCGGCCGATCTGGTCGCGGCTGTGCGGAGCCAGATCCGCGACGTGGCGTGATCGCGCCAAGCTCCCTCACCCCCTTGCACGACCACACCTCGATGACCGGCCCACCCCTGGGACTGCGCCCCGTGCTCGACGTCGCCCGGCGCACCGCAGCCGGGTTCGAGGCCAGCGCGGCCCCCGGCGTCCGCGCGGTCGACGCGGTGACCGCCGCACTCGACGCCCGCGCGACCTTGCCGCCGAACACGTTCCTGACGCTCGCACCGGACCACGCGGCCCTGACCGACCGCGCCTGGCTCGCTGCGGTGACGGAACCGGGCGACCTGACCGGCGTCGTCGTGCACGTCGACGACCCGCAACGACTCCCCGCCACCGGCTTCGACCACGTGCGCGTGGTCCGGGAGGCCGGTGCGCTGCTCTCGACCGGCGACCGCGATCGCGGTCAACCGACCCTGCGGACGATCGCCGACCTGCGCCCGGCCATCGTCCGGCTCGGTCGCGCCTGGGTGCGCGGCACCGACGTCGACCCGCACAAGCGTCGCGCGGTGGCCACGACCGGCGAGCTCGCGTCCCAGCTGGACGCCTGGATCCTCGCCGACGACGTCCGGACCACCGACGAGCTCAAGGCCTTGGCCGAGCTCGAGGTCCCCCTCGCGCAGGGGCCCGTGATCGGGGCGGTCACCTGGCCGTGGCCCGCCGTGTCACGCGCCGCCCACGGGGCCCTGGCGTCCACGACCCGTGAGCACGACCGGGTCGAGTCCGTGCGCGAGCTCCTGCAGCGGGCGTTCACGACCAGCGACGACCGACGAGCCGCGACAGAGGCTGCGCGCTCCGGCTACGACCTGACGGTCGTGCTCGACGACCGAGGCCGCCCCGTGGCGCTGCTCGTCCTGCGCGACGGGCGGTGGGGCACCGAGCGACCGTTCACGATCAACGTCGATACCGCCCCCGCGGCAGCGCTCGACCGGGCCCGGCACCGCGTGCCCGGACAGGAGAACGCCCCGCTCGTCTGTACCGACGCGGCGGGGCGTTTCTGCGGGATCCTGCGCCCGGACCGGCTCGCCGCGCACCTGGCGACGAACCGGCCCTGACGAAGGTCAGACGAGGCGGCGGACGACCTCGGCATTGGTGGCGGCCGCCCCGAGGCGCTCCAGCACGGCGGCGACGGCCACCGAGGGAGCCAGCTCGGTCAGCTCGCGACGCCAGGCCCGCGCGGCCGCGAGCTCGTCGGCAGACTGCAGCAGGTCGTCGTGGCGCGTGCTCGAGGCCACCGGGTCGATCGCCGGGAACTGACGCTTCGAGGCCGCGTCGCCGTCGAGCCGCAGCTCGGTCGTGACGGTGCCCCGGACCTCACCGAGGATGAGGTCGTCGATGCGTGAGCCGGTCTCGACCAGGGCCGTCGCCAGGACCGTCAGCGAACCGCCGTCCTCGAGGTTGCGGGCCGCGCCCAGCAGGCGCTTGGGGGCGAACAGGGCGGAGGCGTCGACGCCGTCGGCGAGCACGCGGCCCTGACCGGCCGCAGCCTGGTTGTACGCACGGCCCAGGCGCGTGATGCCGTCGATCAGCACCACGACGTCGTGACCGAGCTCGACGAGCCGCTTGGCCCGCTCGATCGCGAGCTCCGCGACGGTCGTGTGGTCGCCGGCCGGGCGGTCGAACGTCGAGGAGATGACCTCGCCCTTGACCGACCGCTGGAAATCGGTGACCTCCTCAGGCCGCTCGTCGACCAGGACGATCATGAGGTGGCACTCGGGGTTGTTCGCCGTGACGGCGGCCGCGAGCTGGCGCAGCACGCTGGTGTTGCCGGCCGCCGGAGGCGCGACCAGAAGACCGCGCTGACCCTTGCCGATCGGCGCGAACAGGTCGACGACCCGGCCCACGACGTTGTGCTGGTCGGTCTCGAGGCGCAGGCGCTGGGTGGGGAACACCGGGGTCAGCGACTCGAACTCGGAGCGGGCCTTGGCCTCCTCGAGGGTCATGCCGTTGACGGAGTCGACCCGGACCATCGGGTTGAACTTCTCCTTGCGCTCGCCCTCACGCGGCTGGCGGACCTGACCCACGACGGCGTCGCCGCGGCGAAGTCCCCACTTGCGCACCATCGACAGCGAGACGTAGACGTCGTTCTCGCTCGGGAGGTAGCCGGTGGTCCGGACGAAGGCGTAGTTGTCGAGGATGTCGACGATGCCGGCGGCCGGGACGAGCACGTCGTCCTCGGTGACCTGGACGTCACCGTCGGCGCCGCGACCACCGCGGCCACGGCCGCGTCGGTTGCGGCGGCGTCCGCCGTTCTCGTCGTCGTCGTGCGAACCCTGGTCGGAGGACCGGTTCTGCTGGCCGCCCTGACCCTTCTGGTCGCCCTGGTTCTGCTGGTCGCCCTGACCCTTCTGCTGCTTGGCCTGGCCCCCGCCCTTGTCGTTGCTGCCCTTGTCGTTGCTGCCCTTGTCGTTACCGGCCTTGTCGTTACCGCCCTTGTCGTTGCCGCCCTGCTGGCCGCGGCCCTGACCGCGCTCGGGGCGATCGGACTGGTCCTGCTTGGCACCACGGTCCTGCTTCGAGGCGCGGTCCTGCTTGGACGCGCGCTCCGGCTGCTCATCGGCAGCCGAGTCGGACTTCTGGGCGGCCGGGGCCTGCTTGGCCGGACGATCCCCCGCGTCCTTGGCGGATCCGCGCCCGGAACGGGCCGGTTTCGACGCCTGCTCGCCAGAGTCGTCGCCCTGAGGCGTCGACGCCGTCGCCGCCGGAGCGGCCTTGGGGGTCTCGCCGCGCGCGGCCTTGATCGCGTCGATCAAGGCTCCCTTGCGCAGCGTGTTCGCGCCCTCGATGCCGAGCTCGGCGGCGATCTCCTGGAGCTCGGCGATGACCTTGCCGCCGAGCGCACCCCCGCTGCTGCGGCGGGCGGGACGAGTCGCGGCCTGCGCCGTGGCGGGCTCAGGGGTGGTGGGCTCCTGGGGAGCCTGGGTCGTGTCAGTCACAGATGGATTTCCCTCTAGACGATGGTCTCGCCACGTCCGCGCGACGGCGGTCAGAGAGGAACGATTCGAACCGAACGGTTCCCGTGGCGTGCCGAGGAGTGTGTTCTCGACTCCGGCGCTGTCAGCCTAGCACCGGACGGTCGCGCCCTCGGCGTCGACGTCCAGGTGGTGCAGGGCCCATCCGGCCGGCAGGGCGTCGTCGATGCCCCGGGCGAACGCGAGCACGGTCGGGCCGGCGCCCGAGATGACCGCGGGCACGCCCTCGACGCGCAGCGAGCGCACGAGTCGGTAGGACTCCGGCATCGCCGTGCTGCGGTAGGGCTGGTGGAGCCGGTCCTCGGTGGCCGAGATCAGCCGGTGCGGCGCGTGCAGCAACGCCGCGACCAGCAGCGCCGACCGCCCGGCGTTGAAGACCGCGTCGGCATGCGGCACGCGCTCGGGCAGCAGGCCACGGGCCTCGGCCGTGGAGACCGCCGTCGGCGGCACGAACACCGTGACCGGGACCTGGCAGTCGAGCCGTTCGACCGCGGCTGCCGCACCGTCGACCCAGGAGATGGTGAGACCGCCGAACAGGGCCGGGGCGACGTTGTCGGGATGTCCCTCCAGATCGGTCGCAAGCTGGAAGAGGGCCGCGTCGTCCAGGCGGTCCTCACCCTCGACGAGGGCCCGTGCCGCGACGATCCCGCCGACGATCGCGGCCGCGCTGGAGCCGAGGCCACGTCCGTGCGGCACGACGTTGCGGCACGTGAGACGCAGGCCGACGGGTCTCTCCCCCAGGAGATCGAAGGCCGCGTGCATCGCCCTGACCACGAGATGGGTCTCGTCGAGCGGCACCTCGCCCTGGCCCGCGCCGGTGACGTCGATGTGAAGACCTGAGTCGGCCGCCTCGACCGTGATCTCGTCGTACAGGTCCAGGGCGAGCCCGAGGGCGTCGAACCCGGGGCCGAGATTGGCACTCGTGGCGGGCACCCGCACCGTGACCGGGGTCGTGCGCACGGTCACCGAAGCCCTGCGGTCTCGGCCGCCGCGTCGACGTCGACGTCGATCACGGCGTCGACCAGGTCGCCCCGGTGGGCCATCGCGGTGTCGATGTCCTTGAGCCCGTGTCCCGTGACGGTGACGGTGATCGTGAGCCCGGGCTCGATCTCGCCGGCTGCCGCGGCCGCGAGCAGACCGGCGACGCCCGTGGCCGACGCGGGCTCGACGAAGATGCCCTCGCGGGCGCCGAGCTCACGCTGCGCCGCGAGGATCTGCTCGTCCTGGACCATGTCGATGCGTCCGCCCGACTCGTCGCGGGCGTTCTCGGCAAAGGTCCAGGAGGCCGGGTTGCCGATGCGGATCGCGGTCGCGACGGTGTCGGGCTCGGGCACGACCCGGCCCAGCACGATGGGTGCTGCGCCCGCGGCCTGGAAACCCCAGATGCGAGGGCGGCTCGTCGTGACCCCGGCGGCCTCGTACTCGACGAAGCCCTTCCAGTAGGCCGTGATGTTGCCCGCGTTGCCGACCGGCAGCACGTGCAGGTCCGGGGCCTGGCCGAGCACGTCCGCGATCTCGAACGACGCCGTCTTCTGACCCTCGATGCGGATCGGGTTGACGGAGTTCACGAGGGCGACCGGGTACTCCTTGGCCAGCCCGCGCGAGAGGTCGAGGCAGTCGTCGAAGTTGCCGCGCACCTGGATGATGTCGGCCCCGTGCATGACGGCCTGCGCCATCTTCCCGGCCGCGATGCGCCCGTGCGGCACGAGCACGATGGGCGTGAGGCCCGCCCGGGCCGCGTACGCCGTCATCGACGCGGAGGTGTTGCCGGTGGACGCGCACACGACCGCCTTGGCGCCCTGGGCGACCGCCGCCGAGATCGCGGTCGTCATGCCGCGGTCCTTGAACGATCCCGTGGGGTTCTGGCCCTCCACCTTGACGTAGACGTCGCCCCGGACGACCTGCGACAACCAGGCCGAGTGCACGAGCGGGGTTCCGCCCTCACCGAGCGTCTGCGCCTTGACGTCGTCGTCGAACGGCAGCCACTCGCGGTACTCCTCGATGACGCCCCGCCACGGCCTGGCCATCACTGACCTCCCTCGACACGCATGACCGACGAGACGCCACGCACCACGTCCAGGCCCCGGAGCGCCTCGACGGTGGCGGCGAGCGACGCGTCCTGCGCCTCGTGCGTCACGATGACGAGCTGGGCGTCGGAGTCGTGTCCCTCCTGGCGCAGCGTGCGGATCGAGACCCCGAACCGCGCGAACTCCTGCGCGATCGTGGCGAGCACGCCGGCCCGGTCGTCGACGTCGACCACCAGGTGGTACTGCGTGCGGGCCCGGCCGATGGGCACGAGCTCGACGTCGGCGTGCGAGGTCTCCCCCGGTCCGAACACGTCGCTGACGCGATTGCGGGCGACCGAGACGACGTCGCCGAGCACCGCGCTGGCCGTGGGAGCGCCGCCGGCGCCCGGGCCGTAGAACATGAGCTGACCGGCGGCCTCGGACTCGACGAACACCGCGTTGAACGCGCCTCGCACGCTGGCGAGCGGGTGCTCGAGGGGCACCATGGCCGGATGGACCCGGGCGCTCACAGCCGGTCCCTCGGGGGTCTCGATCTGCTCGCAGATCGCGAGCAGCTTGACGACCGACCCCATCTCGGCGGCCGACCGCACGGCCTCGGCCGTGACCGACCGGATGCCCTCGCAGTGCACGTCGTCGAGGGTCAGGTTGGTGTGGAACGCCAACCCGGCCAGGAGCGCCGCCTTCGCCGCGGCGTCGTGGCCGTCGACGTCGGCGGTGGGATCGGCCTCGGCGTAGCCCAGGCGCTGGGCCTCCGCGAGGGCCTCGTCGAAGCTCTGACCCTGGGTCGACATCTGGTCGAGGATGTAGTTGGTGGTGCCGTTGACGATGCCCAGGACCCGGCTCACCCGGTCGCCCGCGAGCGACTCACGCAGCGGGCGCACGATCGGGATCGCGCCGGCGATGGCCGCCTCGAAGGAGAGGTCGCGCTGCGCCTTCTCGGCCAGGGCGAACAGACCGGCACCCTGGTCGGCCAGCAGCGCCTTGTTCGCCGTCACGACCGACGCCCCGTGCTCGAGCGCGGTGCGGATGAGGTCGCCCGCCGGGTCGATGCCGCCGAGGACCTCGATCACGATGTCGAGGTCGCCTGCGCGCACGAGCGCCTCGGCGTCGTCGGTGAACACCTCCGGCGGCAGGCCGAGTCCGCGGTCGCGGGTCACGTCGCGCACGGCGATCGCGGCAAGCTCGAGGGGCACCCCGACCCGCCGCGCGAGCTCGTCGGCGTCGCGCGTCAGGCGTCGGGCCACCTCCGTGCCGACGACACCGCACCCGAGCAGTGCGACGCGCAACGGATGGTCACGAGGGGGACGATCGACGGAGTTCACGGGAGTCAGCCTATCGGCGGGCGGCTCCACCCCGTGCGCCGCGCTCCGTACCCATCCGCCACGCCGCTCGTTGTAGCATCGGCCGCCACGAGGGCGCCGCGAGAGGAGCATGTATGGCATCCGACAGGTGGCAGCGGATCCGCAGGTGGGCGCGACGCCGACGTACGGCGCTGCTCGTCGGGGGCGCTGCCCTCGCGCTGGTCGCGATCGCGGCGTACCTGATCTACGACATCGCCACCGAGCCCGTCGTGGGCGGCGACTCCACGGCCTCCGACCCGTTCACGGTGCCGTCGGGGACCCCCACCCTCCCGCCCCCCGGGACGAATGGCACCACCGGGCTCGACCCCGCCGCGTTCGGCCTGCCGACCGGCGGCCTGTCGGTCGGGTGCGACGTCACGAGCTTCACGATGTCGTTCACCTCGGACGCCCCGATCGCGATCGCCGGATACCTGTCCTCCGGCGGCGAGAGCGGCTACTTCCCGAACGACGCCACGGGATCGGTCACGCTCCAGCAGTGCCCGACGGACCCGTCGGTCCTGATCATCGCCCAGGCGGGCCCGACGGCCTCGAGGATCACGTGCACCACGACCCGGTCCGGCCGGGTCGTCGAGACGCAGACCGCCTCGGGGTCCTACGGCATCGTCGCCTGCTACGCCTGAGTCGTCACACGACGTCGAGGGCGAGCAGGTCGTCCTCGGTCTCACGCCGCACGATCACCCGGGACTCGCCCTCGCGCACCGCGACGACGGGCGGGCGCGGCACGTGGTTGTAGTTGCTCGCGAGCGAACGGCAGTAGGCACCCGTGCCGGGCACGGCGAGCAGGTCGCCCGGTCCCAGGTCGGCCGGCAGGTACTCGTCCTTGACCACGACGTCACCTGACTCGCAGTGCTTGCCCACGACCCGGCTCAGCACCGCTGGCGCGTCGGAGAGGCGCGAGGCGAGGGTCGCGGAGTAGTCGGCGCTGTAGAGCGCGGCGCGGATGTTGTCGCTCATCCCGCCGTCGACCGCGACGTAGCGACGCGAGGCACCACCGTCGAGGGCGACGTCCTTCGTGGTGCCGACCGTGTAGAGCGTGAAGGTGGACGGACCCACGATCGCCCGACCGGGCTCGATCGAGAGCTTCGGCACCCCGATGTCGAGGGCGTGGCACTCGTCGTCGACGATCTTGGTGATCTCGCGAGCGAGGTCCTCGGGCCGGCGCGGGTCGTCCTGCGTCGTGTAGGCGATGCCGAAACCGCCGCCGAGGTCGAGCTCGGGCAGCGTGACGCCGAGCTCCCGCTCGATCTCGGCCTGCAGCCGCAGCACCCGACGCGCCGCGACCTCGAATCCGTCCGTGACGAAGATCTGGGACCCGATGTGCGAGTGCAGGCCCAGCAGCTGCAGGCCCGAGGCCGTCGTGATGCGCCGGACCGCCTCGAGCGCCTGGCCGCCGGCGATCGAGAAGCCGAACTTCTGGTCCTCGTGCGAGGTCGAGATGTACTCGTGGGTGTGGGCCTCGACGCCGGCGGTGACGCGAACCATGACCCGGACCGTGGCGTCCATCTCCTCGACGAGGCGCGTCAGGCGGTCGATCTCGTCGAACGAGTCGACGATGATGCGACCGACCCCGACCTCGACCGCCCGCCGGAGCTCGGCCTCGGACTTGTTGTTGCCGTGAAAGGCGATCCGCGCGGGCGGGAACTCCGCCCGCAGCGCTACGGCGAGCTCTCCGCCGGTGCAGACATCGAGGTTGAGACCCTCCTGCGCGACCCACCGCGCGGTCGCGACGCACAGGAAGGACTTGCCGGCGTAGAACACGTCGGCGTTGCTGAACGCGTCACGGAACGCCCGGGCCCGCTGGCGGAAGTCGTCCTCGTCGACGACGTACAGCGGCGTGCCGTGCTCGGCCGCCAGCTCGGCGGCGGACTCCCCCGCCACCGTCAGGACCCCGTCGGTCTTGGCCGCGTGGCGCGACCAGAGGTGGGTGACGAGCTGGTTGACGTCGTCCGGGCGGTGCAGCCAGGCCGGACCGCGGTCGCCGGCTTGTCCGTGCAGGGCGCCGGCCTCGTGGGAACGCATGGCCCCATCCTCCTCCATCACATCCGGTCGGGAGCACCCACTCCGAGAAGACCGAGTCCGTTGGCCAGGACCTGTCGCGTCGCGGCCACCAGAACCAGGCGCGACCGGTGGACGTCGGCGACCTCCTCGTCGCCCATCGGCAGGACCCGGCACACGTCGTAGAACTTGTGGAACTTCGACGCGGTGTCCTCGAGGTAGCGCGCGACCCGGTGCGGCTCCCGCAGCTCCGCGGCCCGCGTGACGAGGCGCGGGTACTCCGCGAGCGCGCGCAGGAGGTCACCCTCCTGCGGGGTGTCGAGGAGCTCGGGCACCAGGACGTCGACGTCCGGCGTGATGCCGAGATCGCCGGCGTTGCGCACGATCGAGGAGAGCCGCGCGTGCGCGTACTGCACGTAGTAGACGGGGTTGTCACTGCTGCTGCTGGCCCAGAGGTCGAGGTCGAGGTCGATCTGGGAGTCGGTCGAGTACCGGGCCAGCGCGTAGCGAGCGGCGTCGACCCCGATCGCGCCCACGAGGTCCTCCAGCGTGATGACGGTGCCCGCCCGCTTGCTCATGCGCAACGGCTCGCCGTCCTTGAGCAGGTTGACCATCTGGCCGATCAGGATCTCGAGGTTCACGCCCGGCTCGTCGCCGAACGCGGCGCACATCGCCATCATCCGCGAGACGTAGCCGTGGTGGTCGGCGCCCAGCATGATGATCGCGCGGTCGAAGCCCCGCTCGCGCTTGTCGAGGTAATAGGCCAGGTCGCCCGAGATGTAGGCCGGCTCGCCGTCGGACTTGATGACCACGCGGTCCTTGTCGTCGCCGTAGTCGGAGGTGCGCAGCCACCGCGCGCCGTCGCGCTCGTACATCTTGCCGAGCTCCTCCAGCCGGCCGATCGCACGGTCCACGGCCCCCGACTCGTGCAGGTCGTTCTCGTGGAAGTAGACGTCGAAGTCGACCCCGAAGTCGTGCAGGCTCTGCTTGATCTCCCCGAACATCCGCTCGACGCCCTCAGCGCGGAACGTCTCGACGGCCTCGGCGTCGGGCAGGTCCGTCGCCCCGGGACGTGCGACGACGACCGCATCGGCGATGTCGTGGATGTACTGGCCCCCGTACCCGTCCTCGGGCGCCGCCTGGCCACGGGCCGCGGCCAGCAGCGAGCGCGCGAAGCGGTCGATCTGCATGCCGTGGTCGTTGAAGTAGTACTCGCGCGTGACGTCGGCGCCGATGTTCTCCAGCAGCCGCCCGAGCGAGTCGCCGACGGCGGCCCAGCGCACACCGCCGATGTGGATCGGACCGGTGGGGTTGGCACTGACGAACTCGAGGTTGACCTTCTGTCCCGCGTAGGCGTCGCTGCGGCCATAGGCCGGACCGGCGGCCAGGACCTGGGCGGCCACGGCACCCTGGGCGCCCGCCGCGACCCGCACGTTGAGGAAGCCGGGCCCGGCGACCTCGACCGAGGCGATGCCGTCGTTCTCGGCGAGCACGTCGGCGAGGTCCTGCGCGAGCTCGCGCGGTGGACGGCCGGCCCGCTTGGCGAGCTTCAACGCGATGTTGGTCGCGTAGTCGCCGTGCTCCTTGACCTTCGGACGCTCGACGAGCACCTCGGTCGGCAGCGGTTCCGGCGAGCTCAGGCGCCCGTCGCCCGCCAGGCGGCCGAGGGCGGACACGATCACGTCACTGAGCTGCTCGGGAGTCACCCGCGGAGTCTATCGACGCCCGTTCCGGACCAGCTCCGCCACGGTGGCCACCAGGTGGTCCGGGTCGAACGGCTTGACGAGGTAGGCGTCGACGCCGGCGTCCCAGCCGCGCTGGACCGAGGCGGGATGGCCCTGCGTCGTCACCATGATCACCGTGAGGTCCCGCAGGGCAGGATCGGCGCGGATCGCCTGGGTCGCGGCGAGGCCGTCCATGCGCGGCATCATGACGTCGATCGTGACGGCGTCCGGCAGCGACGCGCTCCCGCGCAGGATCTCGAGGGCGTCCACACCGTCGAACGCCTCCTCGACCTCGAATCCGGCGAGCTCGAGATTCATCCGGATGAGGAACCGGATCGAGGCGGTGTCGTCGACGACCAGCACGCGTCGGCCGGTCCCGGCGCCCGTCAGCTCCTCCACCTGTCTCACGGTATCGGCGGTCCGGTAGGCTCGGCGCGGAAACGGACGGTCCGGTGCACGCTGCCGGGCCCCGGGCCCCCGTAGCTCAGGGGATAGAGCGCCGCCCTCCGGAGGCGGAAGCGCAGGTTCGAATCCTGCCGGGGGTACTCGCTGGACGAGGGCCCGGACCCCAGCGGTCCGGGCCCTCTGTCGTGTCACGGGCCGATCGGCGTCGGACCGCGGAGCCCCGGTCTGGCGCCGAGCGGTCGTGACCAGCGCCCCTCGGCTTGCCTCGCACCGTGCGAGGGTCGCTAGCGTCGCGCACATGCGGGTCTCCGAGCTCTCCGACCGGACGGGCGTGTCCATCCACCGTCTCCGGCGGTGGGAGTCGTCCGGACTGCTGCACGCCCAGCGCGATCCCCACGGCGTCCGCCGCTTCGACGAGACCGCCGTCCGCGTCGTGACGTTCGTGGCCATGGCGCGTGACCTGGGCTTCGGCCTCGACCACATCGGGCGGCTCGTGCCGGACTTCGCCGCGGGCCGGCTCAGCATCGACGAGCTGGTCGAGCACCTGCAGACCCGTCTGACCGAGATCGACACGCAGATCACCGACCTCGAGGACCAGCGCCGACGCGTCGTCGACCACGTCGCGTGGTTCGACGCCCGACGCCCCATCACCCCCACCTCCGCCGCCCCGACCCCCAAGGAGCCCCCGTGAACGCCGCCGAGTCCCACCCCCTCATCGATCCTGACCTGGCCTTCATCCGCGACGCCGTCGCCGAGATGCCGATCGCGCGCACGCTCGGGGTCGAGATCGTCGAGGTGCGTCGCGGCCACGTCGAGCTGCGCACCCCCATCGCCGAGTCGATGACCTTCCGTCCCGGGCAGCTGCAGGCCGCCGCGGTGTTCGCCGCCGGGGACTGCGCGGCCGTGGCAGCGGCCGGGACGCTGGTGGGCCCGGGCTCCTGGGCGGCGACGATCGACGGCACGATCAAGCTCGTCGCGCCGGCCACCGGCACCGGTCTGCGCGCCGTCGGCCGGGTCGTCTCCGCCGGGCGGCTGCTCACGACGTGTGCGGCGGACGTCTTCGCGGTCGACGGCGACGAGGAGCGACTCTGCGCCACGTGGCTCGGCACGGCCCGTACGATGGCGCCTCGCCTGGACTGAGGCCGGTCCGACGCTCTGCCCGGACACGGCGCGGGGTCAGGTGAGGGAGTCGTCCAGGAACTGCACGACCTGCTGCGCGAAGACGTCGTTGTCGTCGCCAGCCACCATGTGCCCTGCCTTGGCCTCGCGCACCGTGGCGTGCGGGATGAGCCGCTGCAGCTCCTCGGCCCCCTCGGCCGACACGACGTCGGACTGGGTGCCGCGCACCAGCATCGTCGGCGCCACGACGCTCGCCGCGGCGGCCTTCAGCC
This sequence comes from Aeromicrobium sp., assembly GCF_023146395.1. Taxonomy (GTDB): domain Bacteria; phylum Actinomycetota; class Actinomycetes; order Propionibacteriales; family Nocardioidaceae; genus Aeromicrobium. The sequence continues at coordinate 46,240 of NZ_JAGLCD010000017.1, forward strand.
GCTCGTGCTGGGTGGCCCGACTGGGCTCGTCGCGCACCGTCAGGAAGGCGGGGTCCCAGTGCCAGTGCCAGCGACCGTCGTCCCACTGGCGGACGTTCTTGCGCAGCCCGTCGAGATTGCGGGGCCGTGGCCGGTGCGGGTTGTAGGCGGCGATCGCGTCTGCGACCTCCTCGAGCGAGGCGAACCCGTCGGGTGCAGAGGCCATGAAGTCGAGGATCCGCTGCACCCCCGCCGGCTCCACCTGGGGCGCGACGTCGACGAGCACGAGCGCTCGAGCGACCACGGCCTTCTCCCCGACGGCCACCAAGGACGTGATGCCGCCCATGGACGCGCCGACCAGCACGGGTTCGACGGCGAGCCCCGTGACGACCTGGGCCAGGTCCGCGACGAGAGCGTCCATCGAGTAGTCGCCGTCGGGCGCCCAGGCGCTGTCGCCGTGACCGCGAGCGTCCAGAGCGATCGTCGTCCAGCCCGCGGCCGCGAAGCGCGCACCGCTGCGGTGCCACGAGTGCCGCGTCTGCCCACCGCCGTGGAGCAGGAGCACGACGCCCTGCTCGTCGCTCGCCACCCATCGGTCGGCCGCGAGACCGCCCGCGAGCCCCGGCAGGTGGAGCTGCTCCGATCCCACGGTTCCTCCGCTCGACGCACCTGAGCACGACCGACGGTCGTCGGCCGCACGCAACGCCTCGCACGGTAGCCGACCGCGGCCGGTGGTCAGCGCCCGGCTGCGAGAAGCTCCGCCAGGGTCAGCGGCGCGCGGCCGGTCAGGTCTCGGACGTCGCCGGAGACCAGGTCCTGCTCCCCCGACGCGATCGAGGTGTAGGTCGAGACCCAGGCGTCGAGCTGCCAGTCGGGCGCCCCGTACACCGCCCGGGAGGCGTACGCCTCGGTGACGGTCTCGTCGTGGAAGCGCACGTCGGTGCCGGTGACGGCACCGATCGTCGCGGCCACCTCGGCCATCGTCAGCGACTCGCGACCCGTCAGCTCGTACGTCCGACCGCGGTGGGCCTGCGGGTCCTGCAGCACCGCCGCGGCGCACCGCGCGACATCGGCCCGCGCCACCGGCGCGTAGCGTCCCTGGCCGGCAGGGCCACGGATGACGCCGTCCTCACCGACCAGGTGCGGGGCGAGGTCGAGGTAGAAGGAGTCGCGCAGGAACGTCCAGTCCAGTCCCGACCCACGGAGGTGCTCCTCGGTCGCCCCGTGGTCGCGCGCCAGCGTGAACTCGGCCTGCGGCCCTGCCGCGTGGAAGGACGTGTAGACCACGTGCCGCACGCCGGCCCGGGCCGCGGCGTCGATGAAGGCACGGTGCTGCTCGACACGGTCGGCGCTCTCGTGCGCCGAGACCATGAAGAGGAGCTCGACCCCCGCGAGCGCCGCCGCGCAGGACCTGGGGTCGGCATAGTCCGCAGCGCGCACCTCGGCACCGGGGAGCGCCGGCGCACGGTCGGGAGCGCGCGCCAGGAGTCGTTGCGACGCGCCGGCCTCGGCCGGCAGGCGGGCCACCGCACCGCCCACGGCGCCGGTGCACCCGGTCACGGCGACGACGGGAACGGTCACGCACTTCCTCCTCGGTCGGGCTGTGCCCGCCACCCTAGGCTGGCCGCATGTCTCGCGCCCGGATCCCTGTCCTCGCGGTGGCCGTCCTGCTCCCGCTGCTCGTCCTGGCAGCCCTGGTCGTGCGCCCCGTACCGGCGGACCCGACGGACGCCCCGGTCGTGCTGGTGGCCGACCCGATCGTGGCCGGCGGCCTGCTCGACGTCCTGGAGTCCGACGGCGACCGGACGCTCGAGGTGCTGACCGGGACCACGATCGAGTCGGCGCGCCAGCTGGTCGAGGACGGCATCGTCATCGCCGCGGTCAGGGTCGACCTGGAGTCGGCGAGCGACGTGCTCTACGTGGCCGGAGCGAACGGCTCGCAGGTCAACGATCCGGTCGTCACCGCGATCACGGACCTGCTCGACACGTTCGACCGGGACGTCGCGGTGCTGGACGTGCACCCGGCCGACGTCCCTGTCGCCACGCCGGGAATTCTGGTGGGCACGGGCCTGGTGCTCGGCGTCGTGCTGATGCTCGTGCGCCAGTGGGGCGCACGCGTGCGTCGCGGCGCTCGGCCGCCCCGACACCTGGCGGAGCGCATCGGCACCGATGCGCTGCTGTACGGCGTGACGCTGGGCCTCGCCGCGGTCGCCCTCGGCCTGCCCGGGTCGCCGCCGCTGTGGATCGTGCTGGGCACCGCCGTGGTCGTCGCCGCCGCGACGATCACGGCCACGGCGGTCCGCACGATCGGCCCCTGGGGTCTCGGCGTCGTCGCGGCCCTGTTCCTGCTCCCGATCTGGGTCCTGGTCCGTGCACCGCACCCGCTGCTGCTCCCGGCCGGGTTCGAGGCGGTCGGTCAGTGGATGCCGCACGGCGCGGCTGCCGAGATCACCCAGCGCATGGCCCTGTTCGGCGACGCCGCCAGCACCCGCCCCTGGATCGTGCTGCTCGGATGGGCCGTCGCGGGCGCCCTCGCGCTCGCCCTGACCCGCCGTGCCGCACCGACCGAGCCTGCCGAGCCCGCCGCCATCGAGGGCTGAGACCCCGGTCAGAGGAGCCCCTCCTCGCGGAGCCAGCGCTCGGTCCGAGCCATGCCGACGGCGAGGTCGACCTGCGGCTCGTAGCCGAGCAGGCGACGGGCCTTGTCGATCGAGTACGTCCCGGTGCGACAGAAGTACCGCACCGCCACGGGGCTGATCTCGGTCGCCGGGTCGATCAGGCGGGCCGGCACCGCAGCGCCGGCGGCGATCGCGAGCGCGAGCGGTGTCGGCAGCAGCACGGGCCGGCGGCCGAGCATCCGGTGGTAGTGGCCGAAGAACTCCGCCGTCGTGACACCCACACCGCCTGCCAGCGTGAAGACGTGCCCGACCGCTTCCGGCCGCAGGGTCGCCCGGCTGACTCCCTCGATTAGGTCGTCGACGTAGACCGGACTGTGGATGCCGCGTCCGTGGGCCGGGAGGAAGAACTGACGTCTACGGATCAGCTCGACCGGCAGCAGGGTCCACGGACGCGATCCGGGCCCGTAGACGTCGCCCGGCCGCACGATCGTGACGCCGATCTGCCCGGCCGCGTGAGCCTGCAGCACGACCTGCTCGGACGCGATGCGTGTGTCGACGTACGGATTGCCGTCAGGCCGGACGGGATGGTCCTCGGTCACGCCGTCGGGGAATCCGAGGTCCGAGAAGACACGGATCGACGACAGGTGCACGAACCGGGTGACGCCGGCAGCGACCGCGGCGTCGAGCACGTGTCGGGTGCCGACGACGTTGACCTGCCAGGCCTGGTCGAGGCTGGGCGAGTTGGAGACGATCGCTGCGGTGTGGACCACGACGTCCACGCCCTCGAGCTGGTCCCGCCACCCGTCGGGCTCGCCGACGTTCCCAGCCACGACGCCTCGAGCCGGATCGGCAACCAGGTCGACGCCCCAGGTCTCGTGGCCGTCGGCGGCGAACCGCTCGATCAGGTGTCGTCCGATGAAGCCGCTCGCGCCTGTCACGAAGATCCGCATGGGGGCAGTGTGACCGCCGCCGGACCATCTGACAGCCATTCCGGTCAGATCGGGCGCTTATCCTCCTCACGTGGACCGCACCCGGGAGCTCGCCCTCGTCGCCGTGGGCGGAGCCGTCGGCACGCTCGTCCGGTACGCGCTCGACGACTGGGTCGGTGCCGTCCAGGATCTTCCGCTGTCGACGCTCCTGGTCAACCTCCTGGGATCGCTCGCGCTCGGCGTGCTCGTCGGTGCCGGCGTGCCAGAGCGGCTCCGGCTGCTGCTCGGCACCGGCCTGCTCGGCGGCTTCACGACCTACAGCGCGTTCGCGGTGCAGGTGCAGGACCTCGGGTCCCGCGGCGATCTCCTGCTCGGTGCCGGCTACGCCCTCGTGACGGTGGCGGGCGGCTTCGCGCTGGCCGTCGTCGGCCTCCGGTGGGGGCGACGGTGAGCGGGTCCGCCCTGGCCCTGGGCGTGGCCCTCGCGGGCGGCCTCGGCGCCGGGCTCCGACACCTCGTCGACCAGCTGGTTCCGGCCCGTGAGCGGCTTCCCTGGGCGCTGCTCGTCATCAACACGACCGGCTCGTTCTGCCTCGGCGTCCTGGTCTCGGTGTGCACCACGCCCGGGTGGCACGCCGTCGTGGGCACGGGCCTGCTCGGTGGCTACACGACGTTCAGCTCGGCAAGCCTCGACGCCGCGGTCCGCTGGATCGACACCGGCCGGGGCGACGCGCTGCGTTCTGCCGGTCTGATGGCCCTGACCTGCGTCGTCGCGGCGGTCGCCGGGGTCGCGATCGGAGCCTGAGCCGTCGCGGCCGGCCGACCGGCCTGTCGGTAGCGTGGGGCCCATGACGAGCGAGCACCCCGGCGCCCACGCCTTCGGACTGGCCACCCTCACCGAGGACGCCACGGTCCTCGACGTCTGGTACCCCGAGCCGCGCCTCGGTGCCCCCGGCGAGCACGATCACGAGCCCGAGATGCTCACCGCGGCCGAGCGCGACGACGCCGTCCGCGGCGTGCGCGTCGTCGTGGTCCACACGGTCATCGACGACCTCGCCGAGGCCCCGACCGACGCCTACGACGTCTACCTGCGCCTGCACCTGCTCTCGCACCGCCTGGTCCGGCCGCACGGCCAGAGCCTCGAGGGCATCTTCGGACTCCTCAGCAACGTCGCGTGGACCTCGCTGGGACCGGTCGCCGTCCCCGAGCTCGACGTCACGCGTGCCCGGGCCCGCGCGCACGGCCACCACCTGGCAGTCACGAGCGTCGACAAGTTCCCGCGCATGACCGACTACGTCGTGCCGTCCGGCGTCCGCATCGCCGATGCCGATCGCGTGCGCCTCGGCGCGCACCTCGCCGAGGGCACGACCGTCATGCACGAGGGCTTCGTGAACTTCAACGCCGGCACGCTGGGCCATGCGATGGTCGAGGGCCGCATCTCGGCCGGCGTCGTCGTCGGCCACGGCAGCGACGTGGGCGGCGGTGCATCGATCATGGGCACACTCTCCGGCGGCGGCTCGCAGGTCATCAGCATCGGCGAGAACAGCCTCCTGGGCGCGAACTCCGGCGTGGGCATCAGCCTCGGCGACGACTGCGTCGTGGCCGCCGGCTGCTACGTCACGGCCGGCAGCAAGGTCACACTGCCGGACGGCAGCGTGGTCAAGGCCGCGGACCTGTCGGGCCAGGACGGCCTGCTGTTCCTGCTGAACTCCGAGACCGGCCGGCTGGAGGCCCGTCCCCGCGGTGACCGCGCCGGCATCGAGCTCAACGCCGACCTGCACGCCAACTGATCGGGAGCACCACCACCTCGTGAAGCTGCGCTGGCTGCTCGCCGGAGCCCTCGGCCTGACGGTCGTCACGGTCGCCGCGACGCTGCACGACCGTGAGCCCAGCCGGGCCGAGTACTGCGTCGCCGACGTCGAGGGCACCCGGGCGCAGATCGACCTCGAGCAGGCGCGCTGGACCTCGCTCATGGCCGCGATGGCCCAGAACCGGGGCCTGCCCCCGCGGGCCACGACGATCGCGATCGCAACGGCGTACCAGGAGTCGCGGATCCACAACATCGACTACGGTGACCGCGACTCGATCGGACTGTTCCAGCAACGCCCCTCCCAGGGGTGGGGAACCGTCGAGGAGATCCTGCAGCCGCCCTACTCCATCGGGAAGTTCTACGACGGCCTCGTCGAGATCCCCGACTACACGACGCTCGAGATCACGGTGGCAGCCCAGGCCGTGCAGCGTTCCGCCTTCCCGCGGGCCTACGCCCAGCACGAGCCGGCCTCGCGGTCACTCGCCTCGTCGCTGCGGGGCTACAGTCCGGCGGCGTTCACGTGCCAGCTCAACGAGTCAGGCGTCGGCAGCGCCACCGCGGTGCTCGCCGACGTCAATGCCGCCTTCGGCGATCTCGGCGGCGCGGTCACGGGAGACGAGGTCGTCACCCGGTTCACGGGGCCACCGGAGGACACCCGCATCCGGGGCTGGGCACTGGCGCACTACGCCGTGGCCAACGCCTCGCACCTGGGCATCACGAGCGTCTCCTTCGACGGTCGGCGCTGGAGCGTCGCCGACTCCCCCGAGGGCTGGACCTCATCGCCCGACGCCGCCGCCGACACCGTCGTGATCCGGACTCGCTGAGCCCGGGTCACCCGATGTCGCGGCGGAACGTCGTGGACCGGCCCACGACGGCCAGGACCGCGATGTAGGCGACCATCACGACGGCCCCGCCCCACTGCGGGAGCAGGTCGGTGCCGCCGCCCTCGCCCCCGAACGAGCTGAAGAAGCTCGACCCGAGCACGGCGTCGGCCGCCGCACCCGGGAGGAACTTCGAGACCTCGCTCGTGGCGTCGAACGCGCCAAGCGCGACACGCGCGATCGGCTCGATGAGCTGGGTGAACGCCAGCACCACGACGATCGCCGCGACCTGGTTGGTCAGGACTGAGCCGAACGCGACTCCCATCATGGTCCAGAGCGCCATCACGACGACCGACAGCACCAAGGTCTCGATGACCTCGCCGTCACCGAGGAACGCGCCGTCGCCTGACAGCGCGAGCACCGGGCCACCCACGGCCACCACGGTGCCGGTCGCCAGGACTCCGTACGCCAGACCGAGCGGGATGCTCGACACGAGCTTCGCGACGAGCAGCACCGACCGGCGCGGCTCGACCAGGAGGCTTCCGGTGATGGTCTTGTGCCGGAACTCCGCCGTGACCGCGAGGCTGCCGACGACCAGCGGGAAGACGTAGCCGATCGGGCTGGTCAGCGCGTAGATGCTCTGGGCGACCTCCCGCGGCGACAGGAAGTCGCTCGGCTGGGAGGAGGACCCGGTGTCGACCGTGAGCGAGAACGCGAAGACGCCGGCGATGAAGGCCAGGTACGCGACCATCACGAGGGCGAGGACCCACCACAACCGGGTCGAGAAGAACTTGCGGGACTCCGCGACGAGTGCCGTGATCATGCCGCACCTCCGTTCGGACCCGGCGCCGCCGGCGGGGGCGGCGGGGCCACGTCGGCAGACGACGGGCCGCCGAAGTGGGTCGTCGGGGCGTCCGAGGACTCGGTGAGGCGCAGGAAGACCGCTTCGAGGTCGGCGCCGTGGTCGGCGAGCTGGTGCACCTCGAGGTTCGCCGCGTGGAGCGCCGCACCGATCTCGGCGGCGTCGACGTCGTGGACGACGTGGTGCTCCAGGTGCGGGTCGACCCGCCATCCCCGCTCGTTCAGCACGCGGTCGGCAGCCTGGTAGTCGGCCGTGCGCACGAGCACGTCGCGCGACGCGAGCTGCTCGAACTCGGTGAGCGTGGAGGCGTGGATGAGCCTGCCGCTGCCGATCACGACGACGTCGTCGACCGACTGCTGCACCTCGGCCAGCACGTGGCTCGAGACGAGCACGGTGCGCCCGTCGGCCGCGAGCGCGCGCAGGAGCCCGCGGAGCCAGGCGATGCCCTGCGGGTCGAGCCCGTTGGCGGGCTCGTCGAGGATGATGATCGACGGATCGCCCAGCAGCGACGCCGCCAGCCCGAGGCGTTGTCGCATGCCCATCGAGTAGCCGCCGACGCGCCGCTTCTTGGCGCCCTCGAGGCCCACCAGCTCCAGGACCTCGTGGCAGCGCGCATCGGGCACCCCGACCTGCGGGGCCAGGGTGCGCAGGTGACCCAGGCCCGTGCGGCCGGGGTGGAAGCTCGACGCCTCCAGTGCCGCGCCGACGAGCTGGGCCGGGCGCCGGATGGTGCGGTACTCGCTCTCCCCGACGATCGCGCGGCCCGAGGTCGGCTGCATGAGCCCCAGGAGCATGCGCAACGTCGTGGTCTTGCCCGATCCGTTGGGCCCGAGGAATCCCGTGACCCGGCCCGGCGCGACCGCGAACGAGAGGTCGTCGACGGCGGTGACGGCGCCGAAGCGCTTCGTCAGGTGCTCGATGGTGATGGCAGGTGCGGTCACGACTCCCCCGTCGTCGTCAGCTGGTCCACCCCGACCTTAGCGAGGATCGCGGCAGACCCGATCTCGACCCGCGCCGGGCGCGGGTCGAGATCGGGTCACACGCGGCGTCTCAGGCGGGCGAACCGTGCGGGATCGTGACCCCGACGGCGCGGTTGGCCGCCGAGACGACGGCCTCGAGCGAGGCCCGCACGATGTTGGCGTGGATGCCCACGCCCCACACGATCTCGCCCGCGATCTCGCACTCGACGTACGCGGCGGCATGCGCGTCGCCGCCGGCGGAGAGGGCGTGCTCGGAGTAGTCGAGCACCCGGATCTCGGCGCCGGCCTGGCGCATCCCGTCGACGAAGGCGTCGACGGGGCCGTTGCCCTCTCCCTTGAAGGAGCGGGTCTCGCCACGCACCACGAGGTCGACGACCTGCTGGTCGCGACCGTCGACCGAGGTCGTGGAGCTGAACGAGGTCAGGGCGTACGGCTCGGAGCGCTCCAGGTACTCGGTGCGGAACGTCGACCAGATGGTGGCGGCGTCGATCTCGCCGGCGTCGCCCTCCGACAGGTTCTGGATGACCCGGCTGAACTCGATCTGCAGACGCCTCGGGAGGTCGAGCTGGTGCTCGGACCGCAGGATGTACGCGACGCCGCCCTTGCCGGACTGGCTGTTGACGCGGATGACCGCCTCGTAGCTGCGCCCCACGTCGTGCGGGTCGATCGGCAGGTAGGGCGCCTCCCACGGGATCTCCGAGACCGGCACGCCCTGGGCGGCCGCCTCGCGGTCGAGCGCCTCCAACCCCTTCTTGATCGCGTCCTGGTGCGAGCCGGAGAACGCGGTGTAGACCAGGTCGCCCGCGTACGGGTGGCGCGGGTGCACGGGCAGGTTGGTGCAGTACTCGACGGTGCGCCGCACCTCGTCGATGTCGGAGAAGTCGATCTGCGGGTCGATGCCCTGGCTGAACAGGTTCATGCCCAGCGTCACCAGGTCGACGTTGCCGGTGCGCTCGCCGTGACCGAACAGGCAGCCCTCGACCCGGTCCGCACCCGCCATGAGGGCCAGCTCGGTGGCCGCCACCGCGGTGCCACGGTCGTTGTGCGGGTGCAGGCTGATCGCGACGTTCTCGCGACGGCTGACGTTCCGGCTGAACCACTCGATCTGGTCGGCGTACGTGTTGGGCGTGGCCATCTCGACCGTGGCCGGCAGGTTGAGGATGATCTCGCGGCCGTCCTCGGGCTGCCAGACGTCCATCACGGCCTCGCTGACCTCGAGCGAGAACTCCAGCTCCGCGCCCGTGAAGATCTCGGGGCTGTACTGGTAGCCGAACTCGGTACCGGGCATGTTCTGCTCGGCGTGCTTCATGACGAGCTCGGTACCCCGCGTGGCGATGGCCCGCACCTCGTCGCGCGAGGCGTTGAACACGACGCGACGAAACATCGGAGCAACGGCGTTGTAGAGGTGGATGTTCGCCCGCTTGGCCCCGGCCAGGGACTGGGTCGTGCGCTCGATCAGGTCCTCACGAGCCTGGGTCAGCACCGAGATCGTGACGTTGTCGGGGATCAGGTCGCCCTCGATCAGCGAACGGATGAACTCGAACTCGGTCTCGGAGGCCGAGGGGAAGCCGACCTCGATCTCCTGGTAGCCCATGCGCACGAGCAGGTCGAACATGCGCCGCTTGCGCACGGGGGTCATGGGGTCGATGAGGGCCTGGTTGCCGTCACGCAGGTCGGTCGACAACCAGCGTGGGGCCCTGGTGATGACCTGGCCGGGCCAGGTGCGGTCGGGCAGGTCGATCGGCGGGAACGCCGTGTAGCGCCCGACGGGCATGGCGGAGGGGGTCTGCGGAGAGACGATGTTGTTCTTCATGCTCGGAATCCTCGAAAAATGGGTGCGGTCTCAAGCGGTCGGCGACGACGAGACCCCGCGGCGAGGTGTCCGACCTGATCAGACCTCGACGCGGCAGCGAAGGAGCCCTTCGACGGGGCTCAGGAGAACGAGATTCGCGATACGCATGTCCCGGCTAGCGTAGCAGCATGACGACCCCCAGCTCCGCGGACTCCGACCTCTCCACCACCGGCGCCTACGTGAAGGCTGGCGCCGACTTCGACCGCGACATGGACTACATCCCCGACCGGATCACGCGCGACTCCGCCGACTGGCCCGTCGAACCCGGTCGGTACCGCCTCGTCGCGGCCAAGGCCTGTCCGTGGGCCAACCGCGCCATCATCGTGCGGCAGCTCCTCGGCCTCGAGGATGTCATCAGCCTCGGCCTGGCCGGGCCGACGCACGACCGGCGGAGCTGGACCTTCGACCTCGACCCCGGTGGTGTCGACCCGGTGCTGGGGTACGAGCGCCTGCAGGAGGCGTACTTCGCACGCTTCCCGGCCTACCCCAAGGGCATCACGGTGCCCGCGATGGTCGACGTGCCCACCAAGCAGGTCGTCACGAACGACTTCCCCTGGATCACGCACGACCTGTTCTTCGAGTGGCAGGAGTTCCACCGCCCGGACGCACCGAACCTCTGGCCGGACGACGTCCGCGAGGAGATGGAGTCGGTCATGAAGCGGGTCTTCACCGAGGTCAACAACGGCGTGTACCGCTGCGGGTTCGCCGGGTCCCAGGAGACCTACGAGGCGGCGTACGAGCGGCTCTGGACCGCGCTCGACTGGCTCGAGGACCGCCTGGCCGACCGCCGGTACCTGATGGGCGACACGATCACGGAGGCCGACGTGCGCCTCTTCACGACGCTGGCGCGCTTCGACGCGGTCTACCACGGCCACTTCAAGTGCAACCGCAACAAGCTCACCGAGATGACGAACCTCTGGGGCTACGCACGGGACCTGTTCCAGACGCCCGGCTTCGGCGACAACACCAACTTCGACCAGATCAAGGCGCACTACTACGTCGTGCAGACCGACATCAACCCGACGCAGATCGTGCCGCAGGGGCCCGACCCGTCGGTGTGGCAGACCCCGCACGGGCGCGACCGCCTCTGAGGCGACGGCCCCGGATCAGGCGCGGAGCCGCTGCGTGATGCGGGCGGCGGCCTGCGCGACCTGGGCCCCGAGGTCGTCGAAGCGCGACGGCTCGATGCGGCTCGAGGGGCCGGAGATCGAGACCGCCGCGACCGGGGATCCGGTGTGGTCCAGCACCGGCGCTCCGAGCGAGCTGATGCCGGAGGACAGCCCGCCGACGTTGACCGACCAGCCGCGCTCGCGGATGTGCGCGAGCTCGTCGCGGATCCGGTCGGGATCGGTCAGCGAGTCGGGGGTGCGGGGCACGAGCGGGCCGTCGAGGTAGCGGTCGATCCGCCCGGCGTCGCAGGCCGACAGGAAGGCGAGGCCCGTCGCCGAGGCGTGCAACGGGATCCGCTCCCCCAGGGGGAGGAAGGCCCGGAGCGAGTGCGCGGTGTCGAGGCGCTCCAGCAGCACGAGCTCGTCGCCGTCGGGGGCGACGAGGTGGATCGTCTCGGTCGTCGACAACTGCAGCTCGTGCATGACCGGCACCGCGACGTCGCGCAGACTCTCGCGCGCGCCCATGCCGCCCGTGACCGAGAGGGCCCGCAGCGTCATGCTCCAGCGCGTCGGCGCCGAGGAGGACGACTCCGCCCACCCCACCTCCTGCAGCGTGAGCAGGCAGCGCTGGACGGTGCTCTTGGGCAGCTCGACCTCGCGGGCCAGCTCGGAGAGCCCCACGGGCTGCAGGCGGGCGACGCCCTCGAGCACCCGGAACGCGGAGACGACGCTCGTCGTGGCCATATTTGCCTTTCGCGGGAAGTGTGTTCTACGTTACATCGTACGGTCCACCAGTTAGACCATTGTGCCATCTGATGGACCGTTTGTCATCCCCGACCGTCGACCGGAGACCTTCATGTTCGAACAACTTCTCGCGCTCGCGATCTTCATCGCAGTGTTCGCGATCGCGGCCGTGCGCAACGTCAACATCGGCATCGCGATGTTCCCTGTCGCCTGCGTCGTCGGCATCTGGATCGCCGACATCGCGCTCGACGACGTCGTGGCCGGCTTCCCCCTGAGCATCCTGGTGCTCCTGGTCGGCGTGACGTACTTCTTCGGCATCGCGCACAGCAACGGCACGATCGACTGGCTCATCGAGTCCTCGCTCGCGAAGGTCGGCGACCGCGTGGCCCTGCTCCCCACCGCCTTCTTCGTGTTGACCGGACTGATCTCGGCGATGGGTGCGCCTCTCGGCGGTCTCGTGATGGCGCCCATGGGCATGAGCGTGGCGCACAAGCGCGGCATCGACCCGATGCTCATGGCACTCGCGATGGGCTGCGGCTTGAGTGCCGGCGCTTTCGCACCGACCAGCCTGTTCGGCATCATCACGTGGGGCACCGCCGACTCGGCCGGCATCGAGCTGAGCCCGCTGCTGCTGTTCGGCGTCGCCATCGCGATCAACCTCGTCCTGCTCGTCGTGGCGCACGTCCTGTTCGGCCGCGGTCGTCGCCGTGCCGCCACCCCGGAGTTCGCCAAGGCCATGGTCGCCCGCGGCGAGGCCCAGAGGAACGCCCTGCCGACCTACGGCCAGTCCTCGCTCGACCTGGAGCCCGACCGCGCGAACAGCGGCGACGGCGACGGCGAGCGTGGTCCGGTCGGCCGGCCCACCGGCCTGCAGTCCCTGACGCTCGCGGCGATGGTCGTGCTGGTGGCGCTCGTCGTCGTGCTCGCCCTGCGCGACGCCGATCCCGACATCGGCGTCATCGGCTTCGCTCTCGGCGCGGCGCTCGCGCTCCTCGACCCGAAGGCCGGCAAGGCCGCGATGTCGCGGATCGACTGGGGCTCGGTGCTGCTGGTCGGCGGCATCATCACCTACGTCGGCGTCCTGACGCAGATGGGCGTGATCGACCTGCTCGGCGAGAAGGCCGCCGCCGTCGGCGCACCCGTCATCGCCGCCCTGATGCTGTGCGCGGCCGCCGGGCTGATCTCGGCCTTCGCCTCGACGACCGGCATGCTCGCCGCCCTGGTGCCGCTCGCCCTGCCGCTCATCTCCGAGGGCGGCATCCCCGGGTGGGCCATGATCTGTGCGATCGGCGTGTGCGCCTCGATCGTCGACGTGTCACCCTTCTCCACGGTCGGCGCCACGTACGTCGCCACCACGGTCGACGAGGAGCAGCGACCCCGCATGACGACCCTGCTGACACGGTGGGGCCTGTCGATGGTCGTGATCGGCCCCGTCGCCCTCACCCTGACCCTCATCCTTCCCGGAATGGCCTTCTCATGACGTTCCTCGCCGCACTGCGCGACACCACCCGACCCGACGACGACCACGCGGTCCGGATCGACCAGGACTCGCTCTCGTGGTCGGGGCTGCGCTCGGCCGCCTCGACCTTCGCGGGGACGCTCCCGGGTGCCGGTCCGGTGGCGGTCTGCGCCGAGCCCACGCTCGAGACCGTCGTCGCCGTCACGGGGTGCCTGCTGGCCGGGGTGCCCGTGGTGCCGGTGGCGCCGGACTCCGGCCCGGCCGAGCTGGCCCACGTCCTGGACGACTCGGGAGCGACCAGCTGGGTCGGACCCGCCCGCGACGGGGTGAGCCTCCCGGTCCGGTCGGTCGACGTGCGCCCGGCGGCCGAGGTCGCGCTGCCGCCGCCGGTCGACGAGGAGGCCGTCGCGACGATCCTCTACACGTCCGGCACGACGGGGGCGCCGAAGGGGGTCCTGATGAGCCAACGAGCGCTGCGCGTCGGCATCGACGGCCTCGCGCAGGCCTGGGGGTGGACCGACGCCGACACCGTCGCGCACGGCCTGCCGCTGTTCCACACCCACGGACTCGTGCTGGGGGTGCTCGGGTCGCTGCACCTCGGTTCACGCGTGCTGCACACCGGCAAGCCCACGCCGGAGCGCTATGCGGCCGCCGACGCCACGATGTACTTCGGTGTGCCCACGATCTGGGGCCGCGTCGCCCGCGACCCGGAGTCCGCACGCCGGCTCGCCTCGGCGCGCCTGCTCGTCTCGGGAAGCGCACCCCTACCGGTGCCGGTGTTCGAGCGGCTCCGCGAGCTGACGGGGCAGTCGCCGATCGAGCGCTACGGCATGACCGAGACCCTGCTGACGCTCAGCACCCGCGCCGACGGCGAGCGCCGGCCCGGGTGGGTGGGCCTGCCGGTCGCGGGGGCCGAGACTCGCATCCGCGCCGAGGACGGCTCCGACGCTCCCGCCGACGGCGAGACGATCGGCCGGCTCGAGGTGCGCGGCGAGATGCTCTTCGACGGCTACCTCAACCTGCCGGAGGTCACGGCCGAGGTGTTCACCGACGACGGCTGGTTCATCACGGGCGACCTCGCCGTCGTCGACGCCGGCGGATTCCACCGCATCGTGGGTCGCGAGTCGGTCGACCTCATCAAGTCCGGCGGCTACCGCATCGGAGCGGGCGAGATCGAGACCTCGCTCCTGGCGCGCCCCGAGGTGCTCGAGGTCGCCGTGGTGGGCCTGCCGGACGAGGACCTGGGCCAGCGGATCGTCGCATACGTCGTGACCGAGGCTGCCGCGCCGTCCGACGAGCTCGCCGCCGCTCTCGTGGCCCACGTCGCCGACGACCTCTCGTGGCACAAGCGGCCGCGCGAGATCGTGTTCGTCGAGGCGCTCCCCCGCAACCACATGGGCAAGGTCCAGAAGAAGCAGCTCCTGCCCCACTGACCCCCGGTGGGCGGTGAGTGGCGCGCCGAATCACCGTCTCCATTGGCGCGTCGCTCACCGCCGGCCTGCGGCATCGCCGCGTAGGTCACCGCCCGCCACCCGGCAGGCCGCGTTAGCGTTTCGACATGTCCCGTCTGCTCGTGGTCCAGCACACGCCGACCGAGAACCTCCGGACGATCGCGGACGCCGTGCTGGCCGGGGCGCGGCACCCGGACCTGGAGGGCGTGGAGGTCCAGGTCCTACCGGCGCTCGAGGCCGGGATCGACGACGTGCTGGCCGCAGACGGCTACGTGCTCGGGACGCCGGCGAACTTCGGGTACATCTCCGGGGCGATGAAGCACTTCTTCGACACGGTCTACGACCACGTGCGCGAGGAGACCGCCAAGCGTCCGTTCTCGTACTGGATCCACGGCGGCTACGACACGACCGGCGCCGAGCGCGCGATGGAGCAGATCACGACCGGGCTCGGCTGGACCCTCGTGGCCGAGCCGCTGGTGTTCACGGGCGAGGTCACCGAGGACCGCCTCGAGGCCGCCACCGAGCTCGGCGGCACCGTCGCCGCGACGCTGTCCTGACCCCGGGCGGGCGGTGACCTGCGCGCCGAACCGGCTCGCGGGCGGTGACCTACGCGCCACATTGCGGGTCAGTTCGGCGCACAGGTCACCGCTCCTCGCACGGTTTGGCGCGTACCTCACCGCCCGGCGGTGGGGGCGAGGAGCGCGGCGCGGTCGGCGACCATCAGGTCGGCGACGCACACACCGCCGGCCAACGCGCCGGCACCGATCGCGTTCGCGACCGAGGCCATGGCCATCGGCAGGTCACGGTGGTGGGCCGCGTCGCCGGCCGCGTAGACGCCCGGGACGCTCGTGCGAGCGAACGCGTCGACCAGGATCGACCCCATCGCCGAGACCTCGAGGCCCAGCTGCTCGGCGAACGGGGCCGCCTGGTGGACCGTCGGCGCCACGAAGACGCCGTCGAGCCGCACCGGGTCGGCAGCCGCGAGGTGCACCACGAGCCCCTCCCCCTGCGGCGTCACGCGCTCGACGACCTGGTCGTGCACCGTTGCGCCGTACGCGTCCAGCACGGCTCGCGTCTCGGCGTCCACCGCGGTGCCGTGGGAGAACACGTCGAACGTCCGCGAGATCCGCGGGAAGAACCCGGCCAGGTGCAGGAGGTGGCCGGGGACCGTGCCGATCACGCCGGCGGCGCCGCCACTCAGCTCGTGCCCGTGGCAGAACGGGCAGTGGGCGACCCCGCGACCCCAGAGCTCGGTGAGCCCCTCGATGGGCGGCAGCTCGTCGCGCACGCCCGTGGCCAGCACGACGTGGCGCGCCCGGCGCGTCGATCCGTCGTCGAGCACGGCCGTGAAGTCGTCTGCCTCCCCCGTCAGCGACACGACACGGGCCGCGACGCTGGTGACGGTGCCGTAGGCGGCGATGTCACGCCGGGCCGCGGCACGGAGCTCGGCCGGATCCTGGCCGTCGTGACCGATCAGATTGTGCAGGTGTCGCTCGGGCGCGTTGCGGTACACGCCCGAGTCGAGGTGCAGCACCGTGCGGTGCACCCGCGCCAGGCTCAGCGTGGCCTGCAGACCTGCCGGGCCACCACCGATCACCAAGGCGTCGTGCTGTGCGGTGTCGTGCAGCGGGCTGTCGTGCTGTGCGGTGTCGTTCATGGGTTTCTCCCGAGTCTGACGTGCGCGACGAGTTGCCGTCGGACCCGAGTGTGTGACTTCATGTCAACATGAAGTCAAGTGCCGACGCGCCCTCGGCGCGGTGGAGCATCGGCGACACCGCCGCGAAGTTCGATCTGCCGACCCACGTGCTGCGGCACTGGGAGGACGTCGGCCTGCTCCGGCCGGCCCGCGACTCCGGCGGACGGCGACGCTACGACCAGAACGACGTCGTGCGCATCGCGGTCATCGTGCGCAACCGGGAGGCCGGCATGGGGCTCGACCAGATCCGGGTCCTGCTCGACGAGGACGCCCCCGACCGTCACCAGGTGCTGCTCGACCACGTCGCCGACCTGGATCGCCGCATGGCCGAGATGCAACGATCGCGCGAGATGACGATGCACGCCTTCGACTGCACGAAGCACGACATCACCACGTGCCCGCAGTTCGCCGGACTCGTGGCCGATCTCGTCGGCTGAGCTCAGTTCCGGCGCAGCAGGGAGCGCGGCAGGACGCGCGCCCGCCGCCGGTCCGCCGGAGTGGCCCGCGCGAGCAGGTGCTCCACGACGCTGACCGCGTCGGCCCGGCTGGCCGCAGCGGTACCGACCGCGACCCGTCGCGGTCCGTACCGCTGTGCCTCGAGAAGCGTGCGGAGTCGCTCGAGCGCGTCACGCGCCTGCGTCTCCACGTGCTGGGACAGCTCGTCCACGTGCGCGCTCAGCGTCGTGCTGGGATCGGAGGCGATACCGACGTCGTCCGCGGTGGCGACGATCTCGCGCCACCAGTCGTCCGGCGTGGAGGACCGCCGGAGCCGTCGTCGCCGCAGCGCAGCACGCGCGAGGGCGGGCGCCACCGCCAGGGCTCCGAGGATCGCCACCAGGAGCAGCACCGTGCGACCCACGTCCGTGCTCCGCTCCACGGGGGCCGCGGCCACCGACGACGGATCGGTCTGCGGCGTCGGGGTCGGCACCGCCTGGGTGGGCTCCGGGACCGGGACGGAGGTGGTCGGCACGGGCGCGGACGAGGTGTCGTCGTCCTCGTCTGCGTCCGGATCGTCGACGATGCCCGGCGTCGGCTCGAACTCGACCCATCCCACGCCGTCGACGTAGATCTGGGGCCACGCGTGGAGCTGGTCGGTCGTGACACGGTAGCGCTCCTCGTCCGGATCGGCACCGGGCCTGGGCTGCGCGCGAGTCCCGGGGGCGTAGCCGACCATGATCCGGGCGGGCACCCCCACCGACCGGGCCATGACCGCCATCGCGGACGAGAAGTGCACGCAGTAGCCGCTCCGCTCCTGGAGGAAGCGCTCGATGACGGCGATCCCGTTGCCGTCGTAGTCGCCGTCGACCGGCGCGGTCTCGGAGTACTCGAAGGCACCGGACCGGAAGAAGTCCTGCAACGCCTGGGCCTTGGCGTAGGCGCCCACGGCGCCGCCGGTCACCAGCTGGGCGGCGTCGGTGATCGACTGCGGCAGGTCGTCAGGAAGCTCGAGGTAGTCCTCCTGCAGGCGCAGGCCGGTCGGCGGCGGCGCCACGAGCTGTTGCGGCGTCGGTCGGCGCACGAGACTCGTGACGGAGTACGTCTGGCCCCCGGTGTCGCTCGAGTCGGAGCGGAAGGTCAGTCCCGCGTCGAGCCGGTTCCACTCCCCCTCGAGCCCACGGACGTCGACCGCCGGGTAGGACACCGGCAGCATCGTCGTGCGGAGGTCTCTGATCTCGACCTCGACGACCTGACGACCGACGTCGACCTCCTCGGAGAGGTCGGCCCGGCCCTCCTGGTAGGACACGTCGTCCTCGGTGACCGGACGCCAGGTCTCCCCGGTGAAGTCGCGCAGCATCGCGACCGACAGGTAGGGCGGGGGCCCGTCCGTCGTGTACTCCAGCGCGAGCGCTCGCGACGGGCTCCGCAGGTCGTCGCCCAGGCTCAGGATCGGATTGATCCCCCGTCCGAACGGGCCGGCGTCGAGGTCGTCGGCCCGGCCGGTCACCGCCGAGGTGTCCGGCAGGACCGGGACCAGGACGAAGGCCAGCACGACCGCGGCCGACCCGACGAGCAGTCCGGCCGGGGTCATGAGCCCGCCCGGTCTCGCGCGCGTCGCGGACCGGTGCAGCAGGACGAGCCACAGGCCCGCCGGCACCACCAGGACGACGAACGACGGGACCTCGTCGGCCACGACCGCCGGCACGAGGTAGGTCACGACCAGGAGCAGCCCGATCAGCGGCACCCCACCCCGGCGCTGCAGCAGCAGGTCGGCCACGAGGGCCACCAGGGCGAAGGCGCCAGCGGCGACGAGCGTGATCGGGGGGATCGCCTCGACCGGTGGCACCTCCTCGGCCACGAGGGTGCGCGCTCGGTCGAGCAGCTCGGCCATCGCGGTGAACGTCGTCGGGGTCGGGATCACGCCGAGCAGCAACGTGCTCGGGACACTGGCCAGCGCCACGACGACGAAACCGGTCACGAGGCCCGCGAGCGGCGCACCGCGGGCCCCGACGTGGCGGACGAGCGCCGTCGCGCCCAGCACGCAGGCCAGGGCGGCCACGATCGTGATCCACCACCAGCTCCCGCTCAGGAGCCGCTCGTACCCCCCGGCCAGCACGGCCAGCGCCCCCAGGAGGAGGCCGTGCTCGAGCAGGTGCTCACGCCGGGGCACGACTCGCCTCCCGGCCCAGGTCGGCCCACCGGACCGCGACCTCGTCGAGGTCGTCCCAGACCACGACCCGCCACCCGGCCGAACGGAGCACCGCGAGGGCTGCCGCCCCGCTCTCGGCGGCGACCAGGGCCCGCACCGCCGACGACGGCCGCAGCGCCGCAGACCACGCCCGGGCCCGGGCCGGGTCGACCACGCCCAGCACCGCCACCACCGGGCGCGCATCGACACCCGCGAGGTCGACCGGAGCGCCGTCGCGATGGGTCAGGCCGGCGAGGTCGACCAGGGCGTCACGCGCCGTGTCGTGGGCTCCCGTGATCGACCGCACGGGGCACCCGGGCACGAGCGTCACGGTGGCGTGCCCGTCGCCGACCAGGTGCGTGATCGCCGAGGCGCCGGCCACGAGCGCCCACTCCGCCGCCGCCGCATCGGTGCCGGGGTCGACCGCGACCGCGATGCGCTCGGCCGTCGCCGGCTCGTCCTGGCGCACCATCAGCTCGCCGCGGCGAGCCGTCGTGCGCCAGTCGATCCGCTTGGGCGGGTCACCGGGCTGGTAGGTGCGGGACACGACGTCGTCCTCGCCGTCGCCGCGCCGGCGGGCGGTCGGTCGACCGTCCTGGCCGGCCTCGTGGCCGAGGAGGGACGCCAGCCGCGGCAGGACCACCCGGCGCGGCAGGACCACGACCTCGAGGGGGTCAGCCAGGCGACGCCGGCGCACCACCAGTCCGAACGGGTCCCGAGCCTCGACGACCAGGGGTCCGAGGTCGTGGCGCCCGCGCGCGACCCCAGTGACCTTGAGGTCGACCTCGACCGTCCTCGTCCTCGACCGACCGAGGCCCGGCCGGTCCACCGCGCCGGCGGCCGGACCGCCCAGCTCAGGCGGCAGGAGTGCACGCCACCCGATGTCGCCGCCGTCGACCGACGAGCGGAGTCCCACCTGCAGGGTGACCGTGCCGATCGCCCCGTGGTCGATGACCTGGGGAGTGACCGAGCGGCGTAGGTCGAGACGTCGCGGCGCCAGCATCACCGTGACGGCGCCGAGGGCCACGAGCGCGAGCAGGAACCCCGTGACCGGGAGCAGGGCGCGCACGTCGTAGCGTCCCGCCACCAGCAGGGCCAGCAGTGCCGCGAGCAGGAAGGCGACGCCGCGGCCTGTGGGCCGGACGGCCGTCATCAGCGCACGTCGCGCGCGCCGGCCGGCACGGCCGTCGAAACCAGGACCCGGTCCACGGCGTCGTCACCGGAACCTCGGATCGTCGACAGGCGATGGGCGAGCACGGGGCCGGCCAGTGCCACGAGGTCGTCGGGAAGGACGAACTCCCGGTCGTGCACGTAGGCGCGGGCCTTGGCCGCGCGCAGCAGGTGGAGGGCGGCACGCGGACTCGCGCCGAGCCGTACCTCCGGATCGCGCCGGGTGGCCCGCACGAGCGAGACGCCGTACTGCTCCACCTCCGGCGAGGCGTGGACGGCCCGCGCCGCCGCGATCATGGATCGTAGGCCCTCGGCCGTCGTGACCGGCACGATCTCGTCCATCGGATCGACCGCGTCCCGGTCGTGCATCATCGCCAGCTCGGCGTCCTCGTCGGGGTAGCCCATCGAGATCCGCGCCATGAACCGGTCGAGCTGCGCCTCGGGCAACGGATAGGTGCCCTCCATCTCGACGGGGTTCTGCGTCGCGATGACCGCGAAGGGGGTGGCCAGCGGGTGCGTCGTGCCGTCGACCGTGACGTGGCGCTCCTCCATCGACTCCAGGAGCGCCGACTGGGTCTTCGGCGAGGCCCGGTTGATCTCGTCACCGATCACGACGTTGGCGAAGACCGCACCGGGCTTGAAGACGAAGTCACCGGACTGCTGGTCGTAGACCGCGACGCCCGTGACGTCCGACGGCAGCAGGTCGGGCGTGAACTGGATGCGGCTCACCGAGCACCCGAGGGTGCGGGCCAGCGCCTTGGCGAGCACGGTCTTCCCGACGCCTGGGACGTCCTCGATCAGCAGGTGACCCTCCGCGAGCAGCACCACCAGGGCGGTCTCGATGGCCTCGGACTTGCCGTCGATGACGCGCTCGACCTGCTCGACGATGCTGCTGACCTGGCTCATGCACGCCCCTCACCGGTAGACCTCCATGATGGCCTCACCTGGCCAACGCCGCCGGTCGATCAGAGGTTCCCGTCGCGCTCCGTCGTCTCAGCGACCCGCGTGGGACCAGGCGAGGAGACGGTCCACCGGCCAGGTCGTGACGATCCGGTCGAGCGGGAGATCGGTGCCCGCTACCCGGACGCAGCCGTGGTCGAGGAAGTCGAGCTGTCCGGGCGCGTGCGCGTCGGAGTCGATGCTGAACAGGCAGCCGAGGTCGACCGCGAGACGCAGCAGGTCGTCCGGCGGGTCGGCACGGTCGGGGCGTGCGTTCACCTCGACCGCGACGCCGTGCTCCGCGCATGCCGCGAAGACGGCCGCAGCGTCGAACTCGCTGGGCGGCCGCGTGCCCCGCGACCCTCCGACGAGCTGGCCCGTGCAGTGACCCAGCACCGTGGTGTGCGGGTCCTCGACCGCCCGCAGCATCCGCCGGGTCATCGTGCGACGGTCCGACCGGAG
This sequence comes from Aeromicrobium sp., assembly GCF_023146395.1. Classification (GTDB taxonomy): domain Bacteria; phylum Actinomycetota; class Actinomycetes; order Propionibacteriales; family Nocardioidaceae; genus Aeromicrobium. The sequence goes on from NZ_JAGLCD010000017.1 coordinate 67,746, forward strand.
CTTGGAGTGGACGCTCGCCACCACGATGTCGAGCCGGTCGAGCATCGTCGGCGTCTGGTCGAGCGTGCCGTCCTCGAGGATGTCGACCTCGATGCCGGCCAGCAGGCGGAAGTCGTCGAGCTCGGCGTCGACCGCGGCGACCACGTCGAGCTGCTCGGCGAGCCGGTGGGCCGACAGGCCGTTCGCGACCGTGAGCCGCGGTGAGTGATCGGTCAGGGCGATGTACTCGTGCCCGAGCCACTGGGCCGTCCTGGCCATCACGTGGATCGGTGACCCGCCGTCGGACCAGTCGGAGTGCACGTGCAGGTCGCCGCGCAGCGCGGCACGTACCGCCTCGCCGCCCTCGACGACGGGGCCACGTCCCTGCTCACGCAGATCGGCCAGGTAGTCCGGCACGTCCCCGGCCAGCGCCTGGGCGAGCACCGTGGCGGTGCGCTCACCGATGCCCGGGAGGTCGCGCAGACGACCCTGGGCGGCCAGGTCTCGCACCGAGGCGGCGCTGCGCCCCTCGAGCAGCCGCGCCGCCTTGCGGAACGCCTCGACCCGGTACGACGACGCCCGACCGCGCTCGAGCCAGAAGCCGATCTCGTCCAGTGCCTCGATGGGATCCATGCCCCTATCGTGGCCCGACGGGCGGACCACTGCGCAGCTAGAACCCCAGCTTGCGCAGCTGCTTGGGGTCGCGCTGCCAGTCCTTGGCGATCTTGACGTGCAGGTCGAGGTACACGGGGGTGCCGATGATCTTCTCGATCTGACGACGCGAGGTGGCCCCGATCTCCTTGAGGCGCGCGCCCTGCTTGCCGATGATGATGCCCTTCTGGCTGTCGCGCTCGACGTAGACGTTGACGCGCACGTCGGTGAGCGGCTTGCCCGGCGGACGGTCCTCGCGGGGGACGATCTCGTCGACCACGACCGCCAGCGAGTGCGGCAGCTCGTCGCGCACCCCCTCCAGCGCGGCCTCACGCACGATCTCGGCCACGAGCGTCTCGGCAGGCTCGTCGGTGAGCTGGCCGTCGGGGTACAGCGGTGCGCCCGCCGGGAGGGTCGCGACCAGGAGGTCACGCAGCAGCTCAACCTGGCTGCCGTCCTTGGCGCTGACCGGGACGATGTCCTGCCAGCGCAGGCCGACCTCGTCACCAGCGGCCTGGATCGCCATCAGGTGCTGGGCGAGGCGGTCGGGCGAGACCAGGTCGGTCTTGGTGGCCACTGCGAGCACCGGCTTCTGGCGCAGGCCCGCCAGCTCGGCGACGAGGTACTTGTCGCCCGGCCCGACCTTCTGGTCGGAGGGGAAGCACATCGCGACGGTGTCGACGTCGGCCCACGTCGCGCGCACCAGGTCGTTGAGCCGCTCCCCCAGGGTGTTGCGGGGGCGGTGCAGACCCGGCGTGTCGACGAGGATCAGCTGGGCGCCGTCGAGGTGCACCAGACCGCGGATCGCGTGCCGGGTCGTCTGCGGCTTGGAGGACGTGATGGCGATCTTCTCGCCCACGAGCGCGTTGGTCAGCGTCGACTTGCCGGCATTGGGCCGGCCCACGAAACAGGCAAAGCCCGACCGGAACTGCGGGACCGCCGCGGCGTCCCCAGGACCCGGCATCAGGTGTGCTTGACGGCGTGCACCGTGCCGTCGGGCGTGGCCGAGTAGACCGGCGTGTCCTCACCGGCCAGCTCGCGGAACGCGTCGAGGTTGACGATGCGGTCCTCGGGGCCGACGACGGCGCCGGCCTCCAGGTCGGAGGCCCCGGAGGAGACGGCCATTGCGACGGCCAGGTCGAGCGCCTCGAGCTGCAGCACCTCGAGCTCGACCGTGGTCGCGGTGTAGGTGCGACCGTCCTGGTCGCGGACCGCGGCTCCCTGGGCCGCACCGGTGCGGGCCCGGGACGCCCGCGCCAGGGTGACCAGCTTGGCGTCCTCGGCCTCGAGTTCGACGGCGTGTTCGTGGCTCATGAGCCCGAGGCTACCGACTCGTCGTCCTCGGCGAGCCGGGTCACCCGCACGTGGCCCACCTTGTTGCGTCGCCCGGTGCTGCCCTCGGCCAGCAGGCGCAGGCCCAGCGCCTCGGTGTGGGACCCCGGCAGGGGCACCTCCCCCAGGTGCTTGGCCAGCAGACCGCCGACCGTGTCGACCTCTTCGTCCTCCAGGTCGCTGATGCCGGTGAGCTCGGCGAGGTCGTCGATGTCGAGGCGCACGCTGACCCGCCACGAGCCGTCGGTCAGGACCTCGACCTCGTCGGGCTCGGAGTCGTACTCGTCGGTGATCTCCCCGACGATCTCCTCGAGGATGTCCTCGATCGTGACGAGCCCGGCGGTGCCGCCGAACTCGTCGACCACGATCGCGATGTGGGTCCGGCTGGCCTGCATCTCGCGCAGCAGGTCGTCGACCGGCTTGGTGTCGGGCACGAACAGGCACGGCCGCATGATCGAGTCGATGCGCTCGACCTGCTCGGCCGTGTGGTTGTCGAAGACTCGCTTCGTGACGTCCTTGAGGTAGGCGATGCCCACGACGTCGTCGAGGTTCTCCTCCACGACGGGCAGACGCGAGTACCCGCTCTGCAACGACAGCGACATGACCTTGCGCAGGGTCTTGGTGTGCTCGACCGCGACGACGTCGGTGCGCGGCACCATGACCTCGCGCACGATCGTGTCGCCGAGCTCGAAGACCGAGTGGATCATCTTCGACTCGTCGGTCTCGATGAGCGACGACGCGGCCGCGAGGTCGACCATCTCCCGGAGCTCGACCTCGGAGGCGAACGGGCCGTCGGTGAAGCCGCGGCCCGGGGTCAGGGCGTTGCCGATCACGATGAGCAGCTTCGGGATGGGGCCCAGGACCCACTCCAGCGCCATGACCGGCCACGCCGACCAGACCGCGACGGCCTCGGCCCGCTGACGTCCGAGCGTGCGCGGACCGACGCCGATGAACACGAAGCTCACCAGGCCCATCACGAGCGTCGCGACGACGAACTGCTGCCACAGGCCCTCGATCTCGCCGGCCACGAAGATCGCGGCCAGCACGACCGAGGCCGTCTCGGCGAGGACTCGCAGGAGCGTCAGGCTGTTGAGGTACGGCGCGGGGTCGTCGAGGATCCGCAGGAGTCGAGCGGCCCCAGCGCGTCCCTCGTCGTCGAGCTCCTCGGCCCGCGCCCGGGAGAACGACGACAGAGCGGCCTCGGTGCTCGTCAGCAGCCCGGCGACGAACGCCAGGGCCACCGCGGTCAGTGCCGGCGTCCAGCTGGCGGGATCGAGCATCGCGGTCACGGCCCCTCGGGGTCGACGCCGAGCTCGGCGCGCTGCCACTCCACGAGCAGGCGACCCTGGAGGCCGAACATCTCGCGATGCTCCTCCGGCTCGGCGTGGTCGTACCCGAGCAGGTGCAGGATGCCGTGCACCAGCAGCAGGTCGACCTCGTCGGACGTCGAGTGACCAGCCGCGGGCGCCTGCTGCTCGGCGACCTGCGGGCACAGGGCGATGTCGCCGAGGTAGCCCTCCGGCGCCTCCTCGTCGTCACGACCGGGCGTGAGCTCGTCCATCGGGAACGACAGGACGTCGGTCGGCCCCTTCTTGCCCATCCACTGCTCGTTGAGCGTCGCGATCGTGTCGGGCTCGACCAGGCGGACCGTGAGCTCGGTGGCCGGGTGAAGACGCATGCGCCGCATGACGAAGCGACAGAGGCGGGTCAGGGCGACGACGTCGACGCCCGTCCCGGACTCATCGAGGACGTCGACGTTCACGGATCTCCTGCTCCTCGGCACCGTTCTCGAACTCGTCGTAGGCGGCGACGATCTTGCCCACCAGGCGGTGCCGGACGACGTCTTGCGCCGAGAGCTCTGCGAAGTGGATGTCGTCGATGTCGCCCAGGATCCCCTGGATGATCCGCAGTCCGCTGCGCTGACCGGTCGGCAGGTCGACCTGGGTCACGTCTCCCGTGACCACGACCTTGGAGCCGAAGCCGAGACGAGTCAGGAACATCTTCATCTGCTCGGCCGTGGTGTTCTGGGCCTCGTCGAGGATGATGAACGCGTTGTTGAGGGTCCGGCCACGCATGTACGCCAGTGGTGCGACCTCGATGACTCCGGCGGTCAGCAGCTTCGGGATGGCTTCGGGATCCATCATGTCGTGCAGGGCGTCGTACAGCGGGCGCAGGTACGGGTCGATCTTCTCGCTCAGGGTGCCCGGGAGGTAGCCGAGCCGCTCCCCGGCCTCGACGGCCGGACGGGTCAGGATGATGCGGCTGACCTCCTTGGACTGCAGCGCCTGCACGGCCTTGGCCATCGCGAGATACGTCTTGCCCGTGCCGGCCGGGCCGATGCCGAACACGATCGTGTGCTCGTCGATCGCGTCGACGTAGCGCTTCTGGTTCAGCGTCTTGGGCCGGATCGTGCGGCCGCGGTTCGACAGGATGTTGAGGCTCAGGACCTCGGCCGGTTGCTCGTGCGTCTCGGCCCGCAGCATCCCGACGCTGCGCTCCACCGTCTCGGCGGTCATGCCCTGGCCCGTGCGGACGATCGTCGTGAGCTCGTCGAGGAGCCGTTCGACGAGCGCGACCTCGCCGGGCTCGCCGGTGACGCTCACCTGGTTGCCGCGGACGTGGATGTCGGCGTCGAAGTCGCGCTCGATGAGTCGCAGGAACTCGTCGCCGGCGCCGAAGAGCGCGACCGCGTCGATGCTGGTGGGGACCGTGAAGGTGTGGGTGGGGTGCTGAGTCATGGGTGCTGCCAGTCTACGGCCAGACTCGTGGACGTCGAGCGGCCGTGACCCAGCGCCCCGTCGTGGTGCTCAGCCGGGAGGCCAGGTCAACGATCGGCCCGAGAGCACGTGCCCGTGGCAGTGGAACACCGTCTGGAACGCGTCGGCGCCGGTGTTGAACACGAGCCGGTACGAACCGGTGCCGAGCTCGTCGGCGATGCGGCGCGTGTGCGTGATCAGGTCGACCGTGGCCTCCGGGTCGGCCGCAGCGAGGCTCGCGACGTCCGGCTCGTGGCGCTTCGGGATGACCAGCACGTGGGTCGGTGCCTGCGGGTTGATGTCGCGGAAGGCGAGGGTGTGGTCGGTTTCACCGACCACGTCGGCCGGGACGTCGCCGGCGACGATGGAGCAGAACAGGCAGTCGTCACTCATGCTCCAGTCCTACCGCACGGCGCCCGATCACTCGCCGGCGGCGCGGAAGGCGCTCTTGATCCGGCCGAACACGCTGCGGTGCGTGGCCCCGAGGCGGGCCTCCGGGCGCTCCTCGCCCCGCAGCGTCGCGAGGCGCTGCAGCAGCTCGCGCTGCTCGTCGTCGAGCTTGTCGGGGGTCTCGACGACCACCGTGACGCGCAGGTCGCCCGAGCCGATGCCGCGCAGCCGGGGCACCCCCTCGCCGCGCACGACCACGACCTCGCCGGACTGCGAGCCCGCCTCGACGTCGACCACGATGGACTCGGGTCCGTCGTGCTCCTCGAGGTCGGCCCGCAGGGACGGCAGGTCGAGCGTGGTACCCAGCGCGGCGGCAGTCATCGGCAGCGTGACCTGACACTCCAGGTGGTCGCCGCTGCGCGAGTACACGGGGTGGCGACGGACCTGGATCTCGACGTAGAGATCGCCCGCGGGTCCGCCGCCCGGACCGATCTCGCCCTCGCCGGTGAGCTGGATGCGCGTGCCGTGGTCGACGCCGGCCGGGATCGTGAGCGTCAGGTTGCGACGAGCCCGGACACGGCCCTCGCCGTCGCACGCCCGGCACGGATCGGGGATGACCGAGCCGAAGCCGTGACAGGTCGGGCACGGGCGGGCCGTGCGGATGTCGCCGAGCAGGGAGCGCTGCACGTGCTGGATCGCGCCCTGTCCGTGGCAGGTGCCGCACGTGACGGGCTGGGAGCCCTCCTCAGCACCGCTGCCGTCGCACACCTCGCAGACGACCGCCGTGTCGACCTTGAGCTCCTGGGTGACCCCGAAGACCGCCTCGGCGAGCTCGACCTCGAGCCGGAGCAGGGCGTCCTGGCCACGCTGCACCCGCGACCGCGGCCCACGCTGCGAGGACTGACCGAAGAACGCGTCCATGATGTCGTCGAAGCTGAACCCCTGACCGAACCCGCCGCCGCCGCGCTGGCCGCCCATCGGGTCACCGCCGCGGTCGAAGACCTGACGCTTCTGCGGGTCCGACAGCACCTCGTAGGCCTGGGAGACCTCCTTGAACCGTTCCGCGGCATCGGGGGCGTCGTTGACGTCGGGGTGCAGCTGGCGCGCCAGGCGGCGGTACGCCTTCTTGATCTCCTCGGGGGTCGCGGAGCGGTCCACGCCGAGCAGCGCGTAGTAGTCGGAGGCCATGAGGTGCTTTCGGGCTGGGAGTTCTGGACGGGTTCGGGCGGTCGTCAGGCGTCGTCGAGCATGCGGCCGACGTACCGGGCGACAGCGGCGACGGTGGCGATCGTCCCGGGGTAGTCCATGCGGGTGGGGCCCACGGTGCCGAGGGTCGCGCGGCTGCCGTCACCACCGTAGGCCGAGGCCACGACCGCGGTGCCGGCGAGGGTGTCGAGACCCGTCTCGCCGCCGATGCGGACCGTGACCCCGCCGGAGGCCTCGCCCAACAGCTTGAGGAGCACGACCTGCTCCTCGAGCGCCTCGAGGACCGGACCGACGGTGGTGTCGAAGTCGGCTCCGAAACGGGCGAGGTTCGAGGTGCCGCCCACGACGATGCGCGCGTCGGAACGTTCGTCGGAGAACGTCTGCGCGAGCGTGGCGACGACCGTGGCCACGACCGGCTGGTCCTCGGGGTCGAAGGCGGGGATGAGGTCGGCGACCTTGACGGCCGCGTCGGACAGACGCACCCCGAGGACGACCGGCAGGATGCGCGCGCGCAGGTCGGCCAGGAGCCGGTCACCGAGGGGTGAGGGGAGGTCGATCGTGCGCTGCTCGACCCGCCCGGAACTCGTGATGACGACGACGAGCACGCGACTCGCGTCGAGCGCCACGAGCTCGACGTGGCGCACCGTCGAGCGGGTCAGGCTGGGGTACTGCACGACCGCGACCTGGCTCGTGAGCTGGGCGAGGACCCGGACGCTCCGCTGGACGATGTCGTCGACGTCGACCGACTCCGACAGGAACCGCTCGATCGCGCGACGCTCGGCCGGCGACAGGGCCTTGACCGTGGCCAGACGGTCGACGAACATCCGGTAGCCCTTGTCGGTGGGGATGCGCCCGGCCGAGGTGTGCGGCTGGGTGAGGTACCCCTCGTCCTCCAGGGCCTTCATGTCGCCGCGGATCGTGGCCGAGGAGACCCCCAGGTGATGGCGTTCGACCAGCGCCCGCGAGCCCACGGGCTCCTGCGTGGCCACGTAGTCCTCGACGATGGCGCGGAGGACGTCGAGGCGACGGTCGTCGGACATCACAGCCTCCCCTCGGCGCGTCGCTGGCACTCACGATGCTCGTTTGCCAGTCTAGCGGGATGGGACTCAGGCCATGAGGCAGATCGCGCGCACCGGCGATGCGATCGTGGTGTCCGGGCGTGACCGCGACCTCACCTACCGGTCCCGGCGCGTCACCCTCGACGACGGCACGTGGGTCGCCCACGAGTCGCGCGGTGGCACGCTGAGCTCGGTGTGGGCCGTCGATCTCGGTGACCGGTTCGTCGAGGTCGTGCACCTGGGCGGTGGCCCGTCGGGCGGCGAGCTCGCCGTCGTCGTGCCGGACGCCGACACGGTCCTGCTCGGCGAGCTCGTGAGCGAGCCCACGGGTCCGGTGCCCCCCAGCTGGCCGGTCGCGGTCGATCTGGCCATCGGGCTCACCGGACCCGCCACGACGATCCTCGGCGCCGCCGGCGAGGTCAGCCGCGAGCATCTCGCCGAGCTCCACCAGCGCCTGCTGGGCCTGCTGCACGACGGATCGCCCTCATGAGCGACCGCTACGGCCAGGACGTCCTGTCCGGCGACTGGAAGCGGCCGTCCCAGGGGCGCTCGGCCGATCTTCCGGTCGAGCTGGGCCTGGTGGTCGAGGACGTCACGAGCGGTTTCGTCGGCGAGATCGTCACGATCGACGCCCAGATGGGCATGGTCGTGCTCGAGGACCGGCGGCACCAGCGCCGCAGCTTCGCCCTCGGCCCCGGGTACTGGGTCGACGGTAAACCCGTCACGCTGCGGCCGCCCGTCGTGGCCAGCGCCGGACCGAGGCGCACGGCCTCCGGGTCCGTCGCGGGCCCGCGCGAACGTGCCAAGGTCGCCCAGCCGAGCCGGATCTGGGTCGAAGGTCGCCACGACGCCGAGCTCGTCGAGAAGGTCTGGGGCGACGACCTGCGCCACGTCGGCGTCGCCGTGGAGTACCTCGGTGGCATCGACGACCTCAAGGCCGAGGTCGACTCCTTCGACCCCGGGCCGGGCCGTCGCCTCGGCGTGCTGGTCGACCACCTCGTGACCGGCTCGAAGGAGTGGCGCATCGCGCAGACGCTCTCGAAGGAACCGCACGTGCTGGTCGTCGGGCACCCCTACGTCGACGTGTGGCAGACCGTGAAGCCGGCCCGCCTGGGTCTGCAGGAATGGCCGGTGATCCCGCGCGGCGTCGAGTGGAAGCACGGCATCTGCGAGGCCCTCGGCTGGCCGCACGCCGAACAGGCCGACATCGCCCGCGCCTGGAAGAAGATCCTCGGCGCGGTCGAGACGTGGACCGACCTGGAACCGGTCTTCCTGGGCCGGGTCGAGGAGCTCATCGACTTCGTCACGGCGGACGGCCCCGCGTAGCCGGAGCCCCCAGATGTGCGCGCGACGGCATCCGAGACGGCCCCACGCGGCGGCATTCGCGCGCACGTCTGGTGGCGTCAGGTCAGCTCGCGGACGACGTGGTCGGCGAGCAGGCGGCCCTTCCTCGTCAGCACCAGGTGACCCTCGACCGGTTCCAGCAGACCTTGCTCGACCAGGTGGGCGTGGGGCGGGAGGCCCTGGGGGTCCAGGCCCGTCCGCAGGCGTGTGCGGAGCATGACGTCCTCCAGGCGCGCCGCATCGGCGTCGATGTCCTCGCCGTCCGCCTCGGGAGACTCCCCCGCGTCCAGCCGCTGCGCGTAGGCGGCCGGGTGCTTGACGTTCCACCAGCGACGCCCGCCCAGGTACGAGTGGGCACCCGGCCCGATGCCGAGCCACTCGCCGCCGGTCCAGTAGAGGACGTTGTGGCGGCACTGCGCAGCGGGGCCCGTGGCCCAGTTCGAGAGCTCGTACCACCCGAGCCCGGCGCCCTGGAGCATCGTGTCGGCGAGCAGGTACTTGTCGGCGGTCTCGTCGTCATCGGGCATCACGACCTCCCCGCGGGAGACCTTCCGCGCGAACGCGGTGCCCGCCTCGACGATCAGGGCGTACGCGCTGACGTGGTCGGGCTCCAGCGAGATCGCGTGCTCGACGGTGCGCCGCCAGTCGTCCATCGACTCCCCCGGCGACCCGTAGATCAGGTCGACGCTCAGCTGGTCGAAGCCGGCCTCGCGGGCCCACCTCACGGCCTCGGGAACCCGCTCGGGATCATGCGTGCGGTCGAGGACCTTCAGGACGTGGGGCACGGCCGACTGCACGCCGAACGAGATCCGGTTGAAGCCTCCCGTGCGCAGGGTCGCGAGCATCGCCGGGTCGACGGAGTCCGGATTGGCCTCGGTCGTGACCTCGACGTCCGGCGCCAGTCCCCACGCCTCGTCGATGGCACCGAGGATGCGGACCAGGTCGTGGGCCGCGAGCTGTGTCGGCGTGCCACCGCCCACGAACACGGTCTCCACCGCGCGGGCCCCGGTGCGGGCCGCGGACCGGCGGATCTCGGCGATCGCGGAGTCGGCGTACGTCGCCCGCGTGGCCCCGTCACCGAGCTCGTCGGCCGTGTAGGTGTTGAAGTCGCAGTACCCACAGCGCACCGAGCAGAACGGGACGTGGACGTACACGCCGAAGGGTCGTCCCCCGTCGGAGGACGACCCTTCGCGCGTGTTCACGCCCCCAGCGTAGAGGGGCGCCGCCCGGTCAGGACCCGGCGTAGAACCCGTCGAGCACGTCGCGGTAGTTGTCCTCGACGACCTTGCGCTTGACCTTGAGGCTCGGCGTGAGCTCGCCGGACTCGATCGACAGGTCGTTGGGGAGGATCTTCCACTTCTTGATCGTCTCCCACCGGTTGAGCTTGGAGTTGAGCTCCTCGACGTAGCCGGCGACGAGCTTCTCGATCTCGGGCGACTGCACGACCTCGGTGTACGACTGCCCCGACTTGCCGTGCGTCTCGGCCCACGCCGCGATCGCATCGGGATCGAGGGTGATCAGCGCCGAGCAGAAGTTGCGGTCGTTGCCGTGCACGATCATCTGGCTCGCGAGCGGGCAGACGCCCTTGAAGACGCCCTCGATGTGCGACGGTGCGACGTACTTGCCGCCCGAGGTCTTGAAGAGGTCCTTCTTGCGGTCGGTGATCTTGAGGAAGCCCTCGGAGTCGAGCTCACCGATGTCACCCGTGGCGAGCCAGCCGTCGGCGTCGAGCGTCTCCTTCGTGGCGGTCTCGAGGTTGTGGTACCCGCGCATGATGTTGGGGCCCTTGATCAGGACCTCACCGTCGGCGGCGATCTTGATCTCGACGCCCGGGAACGGGATGCCGACCGAGCCGAGCTTGAGGTGGTCGGGGTGGTTGACCGTGGAGCCCGCGCTGGTCTCGGTGAGTCCGTAGCCCTCCAGGATGATGACGCCGGCCGAGTGGAACCACTCGGCCACGTCGGCCGAGAGCGCAGCCGAGCCCGAGATGAAGAACCGCACGCGGCCGCCGAAACGGTCGCGGACCTTCGAGAACACGAGCTTGTCGGCGAGGCCGTGCTGGATCTTCAGGCCCATCGGGACGGGCTTGCCCGACCGCACGAGGCGCGAGCGCTCGAGGCCGACCTTCTCGGCCCAGCGGAAGAGCTTGAGCTTGGCGCCGCCCTCGTCCTCCATCATGCCCACGACGCGGCCGTAGGCCTTCTCGAAGATGCGCGGCGCAGCGCCCATGAACGTGGGCTTCACGACCGCCAGGTTGTCGACGATCTTGGTGACGCGACCGTCGATCGCGGCGGCGAACCCGATCTGCAGCTGCGTCATCTGCAGGACCTTGCCGAACGAGTGCGCCATGGGCAGCCAGCGGTACTCCAGGTCGTCGACCGTGAGGATGCCGTTGGCCTGGATGGCCGCGCCCTCGAAGACCCAGCCGTCGTGGCTCAGCCGCACGCCCTTGGAACGGCCCGTGGTGCCGGAGGTGTAGATCAGGGTCGCGAGGTCCTCGGGCTTGATCGCCGCGACGCGGTCCTCGACCACGGTCGGGTGCTCGCTCAGGTGGGCCTCGCCGATCTTCTCCAGGTCGGCCAGGCCGATGACCCAGTCGCCGTCGGTGGCGCCGTCGAACGTGATGACCTTGGTGATGTCGGGAAGCTCGGACTTCTTCTCGACGAGCTTGGCGATCTGCTCGTCGTCCTCGGCGAACACGATGACGCTGCCCGAGTCCGAGAGGATGTAGGCCACGTCGTCGGACACGGTCGACGGGTACACCGTCGTGGTCGCGCCGCCGGCGGAGTTGATCGCCAGGTCGGCGAGGATCCACTCCACCCGCGTGCCGGAGGCCACGGCGGCCCGCGCCTCGGGCTCGAGGCCGAGGGAGACCAGACCGGCCGCGAGCTTGGTGACGCGCTCACCGACCTCGCCCCAGGAGATGGAGTGCCAACGCTCGTTGGCATCGGGGTAGCGGAAGGCCTCACGCTGCGGCGTCTCGGCGACGCGATCGAGGAAGAGACGGCCGATGCTGGCGGCGCGACCGTCGATCTGGGCCTGTTGCTGCGGGGTCAGGACAAGGGGGCTCATGCGTTCCTCACAGGGCACGGGGACGTGTGGTGCGGATCACCCTAACCTACCCGCCGGTCAGGTCTGGCGTGGTTGCGTCCGGCACATACTCACGGTCGGTTTCGCTCCCGTGAGGTGCAGGTCAGGAGGGTCCGTCGCCGGTCGAGAGCGCCGCGATGAAGGCCTCCTGGGGCACCTCCACGCGACCCACCATCTTCATCCGCTTCTTGCCCTCCTTCTGCTTCTCGAGCAGCTTGCGCTTGCGGCTGATGTCGCCCCCGTAGCACTTGGCCAGGACGTCCTTGCGGATCGCCCGGATGTTCTCGCGGGCGATGACGCGGGCCCCGATCGCCGCCTGGATCGGCACCTCGAACTGCTGGCGCGGGATGAGCTCCTTGAGCTTGCCCGCGAGCGCCACGCCGTAGGAGTACGCGTTGTCCCGGTGCACGATCGCGCTGAAGGCGTCGACGATCTCGCCCTGCAGCAGGATGTCGACCTTGACCAGGTCGGCCGCCTGCTCCCCCGACAGCTCGTAGTTGAGCGAGGCGTACCCCTTGGTGCGGCTCTTCAACGCGTCGAAGAAGTCGAACATGATCTCGCCCATGGGCAGCGTGTAGCGGATCTCGACGCGGTCCTCCGACAGGTAGTCCATCGCGACGAGCTGGCCACGGCGTGCCTGGCACAGCTCCATGATCGTGCCGATGTACTCGCTCGGGGCGAGCACCGTGGCCGCCACGACCGGTTCGAAGACCTTGGAGATCTTGCCCGCGTTGGGGTACTCGCTCGGGTTGGTGACGGTATGCACCGACCCGTCCTCGAGCTCGACGCGGTAGACGACGTTCGGTGCCGTCGCGATGAGGTCGAGGTTGAACTCGCGCTCGAGCCGCTCGCGCACGATCTCCAGGTGCAGCAGGCCCAGAAAGCCGATGCGGAAGCCGAAGCCGAGCGCGCCCGACGACTCGGGCTCGTAAATCAGGGCCGCGTCGTTGAGCTGCAGCTTCTCGAGCGCCTCGCGCAGCGTCGCGAAGTCGTCGCCGTCGATGGGGTACAGGCCCGAGAACACCATGGGGTTGGGATGGGCGTAGCCGCCGAGCGGCTCCGCGGCCGGGCGGCTGTTGGCGGTCACGGTGTCGCCGACCCGCGACTGCCGCACCTCCTTGACCCCCGTGATGAGGTAGCCGACCTCGCCGATGCCGAGGTGGTCGGCCTTGACCGGCTCGGGCGAGATGACGCCGACCTCGAGCATCTCGTGGACCGCGCCGGTCGACATCATCTTGATCTTGTCGCGGTGGCTCAGCTTGCCGTCGAACACGCGCACGTAGGTGATCACGCCGCGGTACGTGTCGTAGACGGAGTCGAAGATCAGGGCCCGGGGCGGACCGTCGGCGTCGCCGGTGGGAGCCGGCACCTCGTCGACGATGAGGTTGAGCAGCGCCTCGACGCCCTGCCCGGTCTTGGCCGAGACGCGCAGGACGTCGTCCGGGTCGCCGCCGATGATGCCGGCGATCTCCGCGGCGTACTTCTCGGGCTGCGCGCCGGGCAGGTCGATCTTGTTGAGCACCGGGATGATGTGCAGGTCGGCATCCATCGCGAGGTAGAGGTTCGCGAGCGTCTGCGCCTCGATGCCCTGGGCGGCGTCGACCAGCAGGATCGCGCCCTCGCAGGCCTCGAGCGACCGGCTCACCTCGTAGGTGAAGTCGACGTGGCCCGGGGTGTCGATCATGTTGAGCACGTAGGCCGTGCCGACGTCGTCCCCGTCGGACTTGGTGAACGGCATGCGGACGGCCTGGCTCTTGATCGTGATGCCGCGTTCGCGCTCGATGTCCATGCGGTCGAGGTACTGCGCCCGAGCCGCGCGTTCGTCGACGACCCCGGTGAGCTGCAGCATGCGGTCGGCGAGCGTCGACTTGCCGTGGTCGATGTGAGCGATGATGCAGAAGTTCCGCAGCAGCTCCGGAGGGGTGGAACCGGGCTGCGGGAGGTTCGTGGTAGGCGTGGGGGGCGTCATGGAGTGGTCACCAGAGGTAGGCGAGGCCCACGTTGACGACGACGAGCGCCGCCACGACGTGGGCGAAGGGATTGGGGGCGGGGCGCTTGCGCGTGCCGTGGGCCAGACCGACGGCGACCGTGGCGATCACGAGCTTCACGGCCACCTTGGCATGGTTCGGGTCGGCGACGTCGTCACTCATCGACGCGATCGCGACGAGGACGAGGCCCAGGAGCCATGCGGCGCTGAGGCCGTGGGCCATGAGCCCGTTGATCCTCGGAGACGACAGCACCAGCACGTAGCCGAGCAGGACCGTCGCCCAGCTGGCGATGTGCAGCCACACCAGCACGTCGTAGAGAGTCTCCATGGTGGCCGATCGTAGTGACCTCCGTGGATTTGGGAGGCACCGGCGGCCGATGGTAGGGTTGGGGGTCGCGCGCCGTGGCGCGCCACCAGACTTCTTCTCCCGCTCGTCTCCATCGAAAGAACAGGTACGCCCCGTGGCGAACATCAAGTCGCAGATCAAGCGCAACCGTCAGAACGAGGCGGCTCGCGAGCGCAACAAGTCGGTCCGTTCGGCCCTGAAGACGGCCGTGCGCCGATTCACCGAGGCTGCCGACGCCGGCAACACCGACGAGGCCAAGAAGCTGGCCAACGAGGCCAACCGTCGCCTCGACAAGGCGGCCTCCAAGGGCGTCATCCACAAGAACCAGGCGGCCAACCGCAAGTCGGCCATCGCCAAGAAGGCGTCCGCGCTCTGAGTCGCTGACACCTCGCACGACCTCCACGACCCCGGCCCATGGGCCGGGGTCGTGTCATGTCCGGCGAGTCGCGCGAGGGCGGTGCGGCAGGTGCGGTCGCGCGAGGCTGCACCACCGCACCAGGGTCTCGAGCGGACCGCGTGGCGTGATGAGCCGCCACAACCAGGCCAGCGTGACGAGCAGGACCACCTGGATCCACCACTCGCGGTAGTACCCGGTGGTGAAGCTGGCGTCGAGCTCGCGATTGGCCCACGTCATCACGACGTGCATGACGTAGAGGGTCAGGGTCATCGAGCCAGCGGCGCGCAGCGGCGACACCAGCCGCGCGCCGCGCGCGCTCCGGCAGAGCCAGAGGCACAGCCCGACGACGAGCACCGCTGAGCCGGCCGCTCCGACGACGTTGAGCGGGGTCGACGTGTGCTGACCCGCAGCCCAGAACCAGCTGGGGTCGAGCGGGTCGTAGGCCGACCTCGCCACGAAGAGCTGCTCGAACCGGGGGTCTCCCGCAGCGTCACGGAAGACCCCGAGGTACAGGGCCGAGGCCGCGGTCCAGAGTGCGGCGGCCGTGACGACCGCGCCCCCCACGACGAGCCGGCGCACGACGACCGCGCTGCGCAGGTCGAGCCGGGCCACCGACAGACCGACCAGGACGTAGCCGAACCAGACGATCGCCGGATACCCGCCCCACACGAGCAGCGAGACGGGCAGCTCGTCGAGCCCGCCCCCGAACGACGGCTGGATGACGGATCGGACCGGCTCGTCGACCACGTGGCGCACGGCGAAGAGGGCGGCGGGTGACAGCAGGCACCAGGCCGTCGCCAGGCCGAGCAGCACGCGAGTCGAGAGGGCGCGCACCAGCACGGTGGCGGCGATCAGCACCGCGTAGCAGGGCAGGATCACGAGGATCGTGAGGTCGGGGAGCGCGGCGAGGCCGAGTCCGATCACGAGCAGCACCACCGCGCGCCGCACGACGGCGGTGCGGGACCCCACCCCGTCGGGATCGAGGCGGACCATGAGTCCGACGCTGAGACCGGCGAGGACCGCGAACAACGGAGCCGCACGACCGGCGGCGAGCCAGTCGGACACCGGCGGTGCGCCGAAGCCCGTCCACGGGGGGCCGAGGTGCGCCAGCATCATGCCCAGCAGGGCGACGGCGCGCGCGAGGTCGATGCCGACCAGGCGGCCCGCCCCCTCGCGCAGGCCTGTCACGCGCTCATCCGCGACTGGGCCGCAGGCGCAGCGAGGCGACGCGCAGCACCATGCGCTCCGTGGCGTACTCGGCGTCGGCGGTGGCGCCCTTGACGTCGAGGTCGGCCTGGGCGACGGCCGCGAGAGCACCCTGCAGCCCGGCGGGGTCCCACTGGTTCAGCTGACGACGCATGCCCTGGATCTTGAACGGCGGCGCGCCCACGTGCTTGGCGAGCTCGGCGTCGCGCAGGCCCTGCGGTGCCGTGGCGAGGCGCACGAGCTGACGCAGGCCCGAGGCGACGGCCGAGACGATGACGACCGGCGACGTGCGTGCCGCGAAGGCCCAGCGCAACCGCTCGACCGCGATGTCGAGACGACCGTCGAACACCGCGTCGGCGATCTCGTAGCCGCGGACCTCGGCGCGTCCCCCGAAGTAGCGTCGGACGATCTCGACCGAGACCTCCTCCCCCTGCGGCACCGAGGCGACGAGCTGGTCGGCCGCGCCGGCCAGCGCACGCAGGTCGAGGCCGATCGCCGTGACCAAGGTGCTGGCCGCCTGCTCCGACATCGCGGCGCCGAGCTGACGGACCTCCTGCCGCACCCAGGCGGCGTGGTCGCGCTCGTACTTGGGGGCCTCCTGCTTGGCCTCCGACACGGTCGTGGTCTTGCGCAGCTTGTCGAGCAGACCGCGCCCCTTCTGCCCGCCGCCGTGCACCAGCACCAGGGCGACCTCGGCCGCCGGCTCGGCCGCGTAGGCGAGCAGCTCCGCCTGGACGTCGTCGGCCAGGTCCTGCAGGTCGTGGACCACGACGGCGCTCGACGCGCTGAACAGCGACGGGCTCGTGAGCGTCAGCAGCTCGCCCGGCACGAGCTGGCCGCCGACGGCCTCGCTGATCTCGCACTCCGGGTCCTCGGCCAGCACCGCAGCCACGGCTCGGCGGCGCGTGCGGTCGGCGAGGAACTCCGATCCACCCGTGACGAGCAGGATCCTGCCGAAGACTGAGGGCACGGGCCGAGTCTAGTCGCGAGTCAGGACATGGACTCGACCGTCACGCACGACGACGCCCAGGTCGCCCTGCAGGTCGGTGCGCCACCACGCGGCGCCGAGGGTCGCCAGCAGGTCGAGCGTGGAGGGCGCGGGGTGTCCGTAGGTGTTGTCGCGTCCCGCACTGAGCAGCGCGACCTCGGCCCCGGTGGCCAGGACGAAGTCACGGTCCTGGTGGGCGCTGCCGTGGTGGGGGACCTTGAGGACGTCGGCACTCACGTCGGCCCCGGATCGCAGGAGCGCCCGTTGGGCCTGGGGCTCGATGTCACCGGTCAGCAGGAAGCGGACGCCGTCGACCTCCAGCCGCAGGACGAGGCTCAGGTCGTTGCGGTCCTCCCCCAGGGCGGCGTCGCGGTCCTGCGGCCACAGCACCTCGAGCCGCACCTGCCCGGCCTCGATCACGTCGCCCGCGGCTGCCGTCGCAACGGGGATGCCCGGCACGTCGGGCCCGCCGGAGGGACCGGTGACGACGGCATCGACCTGGCGGCCGCGGAGCACCCCGGCCCAGCCCGCGACGTGATCGGCGTCGGCGTGCGTCATCACGAGCGCCGCGACCCGCTGGGCGCCCAGCCCGTCGAGGCAGCGGTCGATCGGACCGGGCTCCATTCCCGTGTCGATCACGACGACCCGTCCGTCACCGGCGTCGACCACGAGCCCGTCGCCCTGCCCGACGTCGCACGCGACGAGCACCCAGTCGTCGGGTGGCCACCCCGGGCTGGGGGGCCGCCACACGACCACCGCGAGCGCAAGGACCACGCCGATCGCCACGACAGGTCGCCGCAGCATCCACCACAGGGCCGCGACCGAGAGTGGCACGGCGAGGAGGCTCAACCACCAGGGACCTGCCCACCCGACGGCCGCGCCCTCGAGCCCGCCGGCGACGCGACCGACCGCGACGATCCACCGCGCCCCGAGCGCCGCGACCGTGCCGGACCACGCCCCGACGGGCTCGAGGGCCAGCCAGAGCAGACCTCCCAGCAGTCCGGCCACGGTCGTGGGGGCGACGGCCGGACCGGCGACGAGGTTGGCCAGCACCGCGACGACCGAGACCTCGCCGCTCAGCGCCACGAGCGCTGGCGTGCAGGCCACCTGCGCCGCGAGCGGCACGGCGACGGCGACCGCGATCCAGCGCGGGCACCATCGCAGACGATCGGCGAAGGGCGGCGCCAGCAGGACAATGCCGGCCGTGGCGCACACCGACAGCACAAAGCCGGGTGAGCGGCCGAGCCACGGGTCGATGGCCAGGAGCGCCAGCACCGCGACGGAGAGGGCCCGCACCCCGCCTGCGCTACCGACGCCGATCGCGACCACGCCGACGAGCCCCATGGCTGCCGCACGCAGGACGCTGGGCTCCGGGCGGGCGACCAGCACGAACCCGACGACCGCCAGCACCGCGAGCAGGGACCACCCCCGGCGACGGACTCCGGCGACTCGCGCCACGGCCAGGACCGACGCCAGGACGATCGTCAGGTTCGTGCCGGACACGGCCAGCAGGTGCGTGAGACCGCTGCGTCGGAAGTCCTCGTCGAGGTCGTCAGGGATCGCACCCACGTCGCCGTCGACCAGGGCCGGCACGAGCGCCCGCGGCGCGAGCGGCTCGTGCGCGACCGCCCCGCGCACGCCCGCTCGGACGCGCTCGCTCATGGCCCACCACCACGGGACCCCGGGCAGCAGCTCGAGATCGACGACGCGCAGCACCGCGACCTCGTGGGTGTCCTCCGCAGGAGCGGCACGAGCCGAGACCCGCACCGACCGCCCGACCGTGAGCCGTGACGCCTCCACGTCGGTCGCGGCGGGGCCCGACACGAACAGCGTCACGCGGCCGGCGTCCGCGACCCCGCCGAGGCGCGAGGTCGCCGCACGGACCGCACCGGTGATGACGATGCCCTCGCCGCCGGGTGCCCGGTAGGTGCGGGCGTCGATCGCGATCTCGACGACCGCGTCGACCACGACCCCCTGGCGCGCCCACTCCCGCACCGGCGACCCTTCGACCGCCGCGAGCTGCCACGCGGTCGAGGCCGCCACGGCGCCCACGAGGCAGGCCGTCACCACGACCACCGGACGCCTGCTGACCACGACGGCCAGGAGCAGGCAGACCGCCGCGGCGACAAGGGTGACACGGGAGGACTGGCCGACGCACCAGGCGGCCACGCCCCAGGCGATCACGGCGGCCGGCGCGAGACGCAGGTCGTGACGCGGCCGCAGCGCTGGCTCGCGGTCCGAGGACGTCTCAGACCGTGACGAGATCACGCAGGTCGCCCAGGGTGGCCTCGCCGATGCCGCGGACCTCGAGCAGGTCCTCGACCCGGCTGAACGGTCCGTTGTCACTGCGCCAGTCGACGATCGACTGCGCGGTCACCGGACCGACCCCCGGCAGCTCGTCGAGCTGGTCGACCGTGGCGGTGTTGAGGTTGGTGAGCCCACCGGCCGACCCCGGACCAGCCGCGGGCGCGACCGGCGCGACGCCCACCAGGACCTGCTCGCCGTCGACGAGCTTGCGGGCGAGGTTGAGCGAGGTCGTGTCGACCGCCCCGGCGAGCCCACCCGCGGCCTCGATCGCCTCGTGCACGCGAGAACCGGCGGGGAGTGTCACGATCCCGGGGCGGGCGACGTGCCCCGCGACGTCGATGACGATCTCGCCGGTCTCCACGGGACCGCCACCGTCACTGCTACCGCCGCTGCCGTCGACCGGCCCGCTCGTGAGCCCGGCGACCGACGTGTCGGGAACGCCTGCCGGCGTGGACTGCGGCCGGCCCGTCAGCACCGACCAGACCAGCAGCACCGCGACGGCGACCACGACGGCTCCGACGACCCGGACGTGCAGCTGGGTGACCCGCCGTCGGACGTGCGAGCGCGCAGGCGCGGGCGCGAGGGCGGGCGACGACCCCTCCCGCGCCGCGGCCACGGACGGAGTGCTCGGGGAGGCGCCGTCGGCATCCGACGGTGGCACGTGCTCCTCGAAGGACGCCACGAGCTGCGCCAGGCGCCGCCGGGCGATCTCGGCCCGTGTCTCCTCGGTCTCCACGTGCCGACGCTAGGTCCGGTCGGCGCCGTCCGGGAGCCGGCTGGAGCAGCCTGTGGACGAAGAACGGCGGTGGACGACCGCGATCGGGCGCAGGATCAGTGCGGCGTGATGGTGACCGCGACGGTGCCCGGCCCGACGTGCGCACCGATCACGGCTCCGACCTCGTCGACCGGGATCGACTCGAGGTCGAGGCGCTTGGCCAGACGCTCGGCAAGCTGGGTCGCGACCTGGTCGTTCGCCAGGTGCTGCACCCCGATGTCGAAGGACCCGTGCTGCTCGGCAGCCGCGGCGGCGAGGGCCTCCATGCGGGCGATCGCCTTGCCGGAGGTGCGCACCTTCTCGAGCGGCACCACGAGTCCGTCGGTGATCGTCAGCAGGGGCTTGACGGCCAGTGCCGATCCGATCAGGGCACCGACGGCGTTGACGCGCCCACCGCGGCGCAGGTACTCCAGGGTGTCGACGTAGATCAGGGCGGTGGACGCCTGTCCGGCCGCGCGCGCGACCTCGGCGACGTCCTCCGGGCTGCGGTCCTCGCCGCGCGCCCGAGCCGCGAGACCCGCGGCGAAGCCCGTGGCGAGCCCGACCTGGCGCGAGTCGACGACCGAGACCGGGACGGGCGAGCGCTTGGCCGCCAGCATCGCCGAGTCGGCGGTGCCCGACATCCGGCTCGACAGGTGGACCGAGACGATCGAGGTGGCCCCTTGCCTCGCCAGGCCCTGGTAGACCTCGGCGAACTCGTCCGGGTTGGGGCGCGAGGTGCTGACCGGCACGAAGTCCTTCAGCGCTGCGGCGATGATGTCGGCCGACGCGTCGACGCCCTCGGTGTAGGTGTCGGCGCCGACGATGACGCTCAGCGGCACGACCGCGATACCCTCGCGCTCGGCGTCAGCCGGGTCGAGCGAGGCGGTCGAGTCGGTCACGACCGCGACGCCCCCGGGGAACGCCGCGGACTTCTTGGTGCGTCGCTTCCCGGTCATGGGAGAACCGTACAGCCGGCGGCCACCACGGTCCGAGGAGTCGCGCGCGTCAGACGACGATGTTGACGAGCTTGGGCGCGCGCACGACGACCTTGCGGACCTCGCGCCCGTCGATCGCCCGCTGCACGTTGGCCTCGGCGAGGGCGAGCTCGGTGAGCTGCTCCTCGGACGCCGCGGCCGGCACGTCGAGCTTGGCGCGCACCTTGCCCTGGACCTGCACGATGCACAGGACCGTGTCGTCGACGAGCAGCGCCGGGTCGGCGACCGGGTAGGGCTCGCGGACGATCGAGGACTCATGACCCAGACGGGCCCAGATCTCCTCCGCCAGGTGCGGTGCGAAGGGGGCGAGCATCAGCGTGAGGGGCTCGACCGCCGCGCGCGAGGTGACCTCGGCCTTCGTGAGGTGGTTCGTCAGCTCGATGAGCTTGGCGATGGCGGTGTTGAACCGCAGGCCGTCCATGTCGGCGGCCACACCGTCGATCGTCTTGTGCAGCACCGAGAGCGTGGCGTCATCGAGGTCGGCGTCGGTCGAGACCGTCGCACCGGACTCCTCGTCGACGACGAGTCGCCACACCCGCTGCAGGAACCGCTGGGCGCCCACGACGGCGCGGGTCTCCCACGGCCGGGACACGTCGAGTGGGCCCATGCTCATCTCGTAGACGCGGAACGTGTCGGCGCCGTAGGCGTCGTACATCTCGTCCGGCGTCACGACGTTCTTGAGCGACTTGCCCATCTTTCCGTACTCACGCTGGACGGGGTCACCGTTCCAGGTGAAGGTCGACTCGCCGGCGTCGGAGACCGTCTCGACGACCTCGTCGGCCGGCACGTAGGAACCGCGCGCGTCGATGAAGGCGTAGGCCTGGATGTAGCCCTGGTTGTAGAGCCGGTGGAACGGCTCCTCGCTCGAGACGTGCCCGAGGTCGAACAGCGCCTTGTGCCAGAAGCGCGCGTACAGCAGGTGCAGCACGGCGTGCTCGACGCCGCCGACGTACAGGTCGACGCCCCCGGTGCCCCCGGACTCGCGCGGGCCGAGCCAGTACGCCTCGTTCGCGGGCGACACGAGCTGGTCGGTGTTGTGCGGATCGGCATAGCGCAGCTCGTACCAGGACGAGCCGGCCCAGTTGGGCATCGTGTTGGTCTCGCGGCGGTACCGCCGGGGGCCGTCGCCGAGGTCGAGCGTGACGTGCACCCAGTCCTCGGCGCGGCCGAGCGGAGGCTCGGGCTCACTTGTGACGTCGTCGGGCTCGAACGTGCGCGGTGAGTAGTCCGGCACCTCGGGCAGCTCGACGGGCAGCATCGAGTCCGGCACCGCGATGGGGTTGTCGTGCTCGTCGTAGACGATCGGGAACGGTTCGCCCCAGTAGCGCTGGCGACTGAAGAGCCAGTCGCGGAGCCGGTAGGTGGTGGTGCCCGTGCCGTGGCCGTTCGCCTCGAGCCAGGAGACGATGCGCGCCTTGGCATCCTCGACCGTCAGACCGTCGAGGCTCACGTCCGCGTTGCTGGAGTTCACGAGCGTCTCGCCCTGCAGGACCTGGACCGTGGGCAGGCCCAGCACCTCGGCGAACTCGGCGTCACGGGCGTCACCGTCCGGCACGGCCATGATCGCGCCGGTGCCGTAGCCCATCAGCACGTAGTCGGCCACGAGCACCGGCACCTGCTCGCCGTTGACCGGGTTGGTCGCGGTGCTGCCGGTCAGCACGCCGGTCTTCTGCTTGTCGGCCTGGCGCTCGACGTCGGTCTTGGCGACGGCCGCGGCGCGGTACTCGGCGACCGCGTCGGCCTGCTCGGGCGTCGTGAGGGCCTCGACCAGCGGGTGCTCCGGCGAGAGCACCATGAAGGTCGCACCGAACAGCGTGTCGGGCCGCGTCGTGAAGACCCGGATCGGGCCGGCGGCACTCGCGAAGTCGACGTGGGCACCGTGCGAACGGCCGATCCAGTTGCGCTGCATGAGCTTGACCGGCTCGGGCCAGTCGACCCGGTCGAGGTCGTCGATCAGGCGGTCCGCGTAGGCCGTGATGCGCATGTTCCACTGCCGCAGGCTGCGCGTGAACACCGGGAAGTTCCCGCGCTCGGAACGGCCTTCGGAGGTGACCTCCTCGTTGGCCAGCACGGTGCCCAGACCCGGGCACCAGTTGACCGGGGAGTTCGAGACGTAGGCCAGCCGATGCTGGTCGATGACCGACGGATCAGCGGTGCCGAGCTTCTCGACGAGCTCGGCGATCGGCCGCGCCTTCTGGAGCTCGGGATCGAACCAGGCGTTGAACAGCTGCAGGAAGATCCACTGCGTCCACCGGACGAACTCCGGATCGATCGTCGCGAAGGAGCGCCGGTCGTCGTGACCCAGGCCGAGGCGCCGCAGCTGGCGGCGCATGTTGACCATGTTGGCCTCGGTGTTGGTGCGCGGGTGCTCCCCCGTCGAGATCGCGTGGATCTCCGCCGGCAGCCCGAACGCGTCGTAGCCGAGGGCGTGCAGGACGTTCTTGCCCAGCATGCGCTGGTGGCGGCCGACGACGTCCGTCGCGATGTAGCCCAGCGGGTGTCCGACGTGCAGTCCCGCGCCCGAGGGATAGGGGAACATGTCCATGATGAAGTACTTCTCGCCCAGCTCGGCGGCGCCGGCGTCGGCGAGGTCGCCCTCGGGGTTGGCCGCGTGGAACGTGCCCTCGGACTCCCAGCGGTCCTGCCAGCGCTGCTCGATCTCGGCGGCCAGCTCGGCGGTGTAGCGCGAGCTCATGCCGGCGTGCCCCCGTCACGCAGCTGCATCGCGGGCAGCAGCTCGCCCAGCTGGTTGTCGAACATCGACAGGGCTGCGCCGATCGCCATGTGCATGTCGAGGTACTGGTAGGTGCCGAGCCGCCCGCCGAACAGCACCTGCGGCTCCGCGGCGGTGCGCTCGCGGTACGCCAGCAGCATCTGGCGGTCCTCGGGGGTGTTGACGGGGTAGTACGGCTCGTCGTCACCTTCGGCGAAGCGCGAGAACTCCCGCATCACGACGGTCTTGTCCTGCGGGGCGTCACGCTCGGGGTGGAAGTGACGGAACTCGTGGATGCGGGTGTAGGGGGCGTCGGAGTCGGCGTAGTTCATGACCGAGGTGCCCTGGAAGTCACCGACCGGGAGCACCTCCTGCTCGAAGTCGAGCGTGCGCCACGACAGGCGGCCCTCGGCGTAGTCGAAGTAGCGGTCGACCGGCCCGGTGTAGACGATCGGCAGCTGGCCGAGCGTCTGGGCCTTGCTCGCGTCGTGGGAGTCGTCGAAGAAGTCGGTGTCGAGCCGCACCTCGATGTTGGGGTGGTCGGCCATCCGCTCGAGCCACGCGGTGTACCCGTCGACCGGCAGGCCCTCGTGGGTGTCGTTGAAGTAGCGGTTGTCGTAGGTGTAGCGCACCGGGAGTCGGCTGATGATCTCCGGCGGGAGCTCGGTGGGTGAGGTCTGCCACTGCTTGGCCGTGTAGTCGCGGATGAACGCTTCATACAGCGGGCGGCCGATCAGGCTGATGCCCTTCTCCTCCAGGTTCGAGGCCGTGGCCGACTCGAACTCGCCGGCCTGCTCGGCGAGCAGCGCCCGGGCCTGGTCGGGCGAGTACGCCGAACGGAAGAACTGGTTGACGGTGCCAAGGTTGATCGGCAGCGGGTACACCTCGCCCTGGTGCACGGTGTAGACGCGGTGCACGTAGCTCGTGAAGGCGGTGAACCGGTTGACGTACTCCCACACGCGCTCGTTGGAGGTGTGGAACAGGTGGGCCCCGTAGCGGTGCACCTCGATACCGGTCTCGGGCTCGAACTCGCTGTACGCGTTTCCGCCGAGGTGGGAGCGGCGATCGATCACGACGACCTTCTGGCCGTGCTCGGCCGCACGCTCGGCGATCGTGAGCCCGAAGAAGCCCGAACCGACGACCAGCAGATCAGCATTCACCACGGAAGTTCCTTCTACGTTGGAGGACGTCGCGCGCGCGAGGCGCAGCCGTCAACGTTACCGGAGGCCGCGGGCTACACTCGCTGCGACCGTCAGGGCGCCACCGGGTGCCGGAACGCATGAGGAGAGCAAGTGTCGGTGCGCGCGGGTGATCCGGTGTCCGAGTTGGTCGACCCGGGCCGCGGTCGAGGTCTCGTCGACGTCGCCCGGCGCCGCTATCTGTTGCACCTGTTGACCCGTAAGGACGTGCAGGTCCGATACCGCGGCTCGGCGCTCGGCTGGGCCTGGTCCTTCGTCAAGCCCGCCGCGCTGTTCACGGTGTACTTCCTGGCCCTGGGCGTGTTCCTGCGCCTGAACGACTCGATCGAGCGGTATCCCGTCTACCTGTTCTCGGGCCTGATCCTCATCAACCTCTTCAGCGAGGCCTTCACCAACTCGACCCGGTCGCTCGTCGACAACGGGGCGTTGATCAAGAAGATCTACCTGCCCCGCGAGCTGTTCCCCGTGGCCACGATCTACGTCGCGATCGTCAACTTCCTGCCGCAGGTCGTGATCCTGCTCGGCGTGTGCCTCGCGGTCGGGTGGTCGCCGTCGATCGCCCAGGTACTCGGGGTGCTCCTCGCGATCGCGATCGTCATGATCTTCGCGCTCGGCCTGGGCATGCTGTTCGGCGCCGCGAACGTCGCGTTCCGCGATGCACAGAACTTCGTCGAGCTCATCGTGATGGTCGCCCCGTGGGCCTCGCCCGTGCTCTACCAGTGGGACATGGTGCGCAACGTCGTGCCGGACTGGCTCTTCACGCTCTACCAGCTCAATCCGCTGACGTCCGCCGTCAACCTGATGCACCACGGCTTCTGGCAGCCGACCACCGAGGCCGGCAGGATCGCCCCCGACGTCTGGCTCTTCGCCGGCATCGCGCTCCTGACGTCGATCGCCACGCTCGCCCTGGGGCAGCTCGTCTTCCGTCGACTGGAGGGTCGCTTTGCCCAGGACCTCTGAGGGACCCCGCCGGGTCGCCGACCACACCGCAGACCGGACGTCGATCGTCGTCGACGACGTCCGCAAGACCTTCCGACTCCGCCACACGCACTCGCTCAAGGAGGCCTTCGTCGCGAAGATGCGCGGCAAGGTCGTGAGCTCGACGTTCGATGCCCTTCGCGGCGTCGACTTCACGATCGAGGCGGGCGAGTCGGTCGCGCTGCTCGGGTTCAACGGATCGGGCAAGTCGACGCTGCTCAAGCTCATCTCGGGCGTGCTGCGCCCGGATGCGGGCACGATCCGCACCCGGGGGCGCATCGCCGGTCTGATCGAGGTCGGCGCCGGCTTCCACCCCGACCTCTCCGGACGCGAGAACGTCTACCTCAACGCCGCGATCCTGGGCATGAGCCGCGACGAGATCGACGCGCGTTTCGACGACATCGTCGAGTTCAGCGAGATCGAGAAGTTCATCGACACCGAGGTCAAACACTACTCCTCGGGCATGTTCCTGCGTCTGGCGTTCTCGGTCGCCATCCACACCGAGGTCGACATCCTCCTGGTCGACGAGATCTTGTCGGTCGGCGACGAACCGTTCCAGAAGAAGTGTCTGGCGCGCATCCGCGAGCTGCACGAGGCCGGGCGCACGCTCGTGGTCGTGAGCCATGACCTCGACATGGTCGCGCGGCTGTGCGACCGCGGGATCTTGCTGTCCGGCGGCGAGGTGCAGTTCGACGGCCCTGCGACCGAGGCCGTCAGCCGCATGCGCGCCGCGGCACCGACGTTCTCCGACGTCCCGACCTCGCACCCCTTCTTCAGCCACATCGAGTGGGCCTCGTCGGAGGGCGTCGCCACGGGCTGGACGGTCGACGGACAGCGCGAGTTCCGGCCGGCCGAGCCGGTCGATCACGCGGCGCTGTCAGGGTTTCTGCAGCACTTCGGTGGGCCCTCCGGACGACGCACCGCCGATGCGCCAGCACTCGAGACGGTCGCCACCGACACCGCCGCGATCGCCGACCGGGCCGCGTTCGCCGCGCTCGTGCACGAGCTCGCCGGTTCCCCCGAGGTCGCCCTGCCGAAGAAGCCACGCTTCATCGACGTTGCACCCGATCACGAGCACGCCGCAGCGATCGAGTGGCTGGCCGCCAGCGGCATCACCGCCGGTTGGTCGGTGCCGGCCGGCATGGAGTTCCGCCCCGAGACCGCGCTCACGCGCGAGGCGGCCGTGGTGTTCCTGCACCGCTACCGCGACTGGGCCTCGCGCCAGAAGGACGCCCGCTCCCCCGACCCGACCTGAGGGCTGTCGGGAGCGACTACACCCAACCGCGATCGCGCAGCCACATCCCCGACGCGTTCGGCGCCAACCCCGGAACCAGGGTCCAGTGGCCGTAGAAGACGACGTACCTGCCATCGTCCGAGATCGAGCCGCCGACGTAGGGTCCGACGCCTGCAGCACCTGCGGTCGACACCGAGACACGCTCGGTCGTCTCGGCCTCCAGGTCGCGGACGAAGACGTCACTCTGTTCGTTGACGTCGCCGGGGACGAGGTCGGGAACGCCGCTGGCGAAGACGACGGACTGCCCGTCGCTCGTGATCTGGAACGGCAGAGCCGCTCCACCCGACCGCGCTCCGGTCGGTGTCACCGACACCATCGACGTGCTGCGGGCCGTTCGGTCGCGCACGTAGACCTGCCACCTGCCCGGCGGGATCCCCGATGCCAGGCGTGAGGATGAGGAGGCGAAGGCCACCCGCTGCCCGTCCGCTGAGATGGACACTCCCGCGGACCATCCGTCGAACTGTGGTGTTTGCTCGCCCGTACTGGTGACCGAGACCCGTTCGGTCAGTCTCGTCTGCCGATCGTGCACGAAGACGTCCTCAGCCTCGTTCGTGTCTCCCGCGACGACGTTCGCCGACTGCGTGACGAAGGCGACGTGGCGCCCGTTCGCCGAGAGGTCGAAGCTCCCGACGGGGAAGTAGCCGGACAGCTCCCCCGTGCTCGACACCGAGGCGGGCGTGGTCGTGCCAGCCAAGCGATCGCGGACGAAGATCTGATTCGATCCGGTGTTCGGGGCGCCGGGCACCAGGTTGGACGAGGTCGAGTGGAAGGCCACGACCTGCCCGTCGTCGGACACCTGCGACCCGAAGTACGCCGAGTCACGGTTTCCCTGCTCGCCCGTGCTCGAGACCGACACCCGCTCAGTCGCTCCGGTCTGGCGATCGTGAAGGAACACGTCGATGTGCGCGTTCGTGTCGCCGGGCACGAGATTGGTCGCTTCCGAGACGAACGTGACGTATCGACCATCACTGGAGATGTCCGGACGTCCGTAGGTGGCCGAGTCCCGATTGCCCTGCTGACCGCTGCTCGAGACGGAGACGCGTTCGGTCCGGCCGTTCCTGAGGTCGCGGACGAAGACGTCACGCTGCTGATTGGTGTCGCCTTTCACCAGGTCCGACAGCGTCGAGCTGAAGACCACGAACCGTCCGTTGCCGGAGACCACTCCCGCACCCATGACGTGGCCGGGCCGATCGAGCTCCAGCATCGAGGTTCTCGGGACGGAATCGAAGCGGAACATGAAGGCCGCCATCTGCTCCCGGAGCACAGACAGCGTGCCGCGGAAGGTCCGCGTGCCGCCCGGCTCCGCATAGCCCGTGGTGACCCCGGTGCTCGCGAGCCAGCGGATCTCCCGCTCGAACGTGTCGTCCCTGACCACGTCGGTGAACGAGGATCCGGTCGGCACGGGTGGCTTGACGCCGTCGTCCTGCCAGGTCCAGAACCGGTAGAGGAACGCCGCCATCTGCTCGCGCAGCACCGGCTGCGCTCCGCGGAACGTGACAGTGCCGTCCGTACCGGTGTAGCCCGTCGTCACCTGGGTCGACTGCAGCCAGACGATGGCTCGGTAGAACGCGTGCGACGTCGGGACGTCGGCAAACGGGGACTCCGCGGGCAGCACGACGTCGGGCTCCCCCGCGAGGCGGTAGAGGAAGGCCGCCATCTGCTCGCGCAGGACCGGCGCCGACGGATCGAACCGTCGGCCGGGGGCCGAGCCGTAGCCGGTGGTAATACCTCGCTCGGCAAGCCAGGAGATCTCCCGGTAGAAGGTGTGGGGCCGGTCCGAGCTGGTCCCGGCGACGTCCACGAAGGGCGACGTCGGCGAGGGCGTGTAGGCCGTCGCGGCGTCGACCCCCGACGCGGAGCCGGCCGGGAGCGCTCCGAGCAGGACTGCGCACAGCAGCACCACTCCCGACATGTTCAGCCGCCCGATCATGGCGACATCAAAGCGCACACGAGGCTCACAGGACCTGGATTCACACCAGATTCACCCGTCGCGGGACGGACGCCTCCCGTCAGTCGGCGAGGCGGAAGTCGGCAAAGTCGAAGCCCGGTGAGACCAGGCAGCTCACGAGGGCATCGGCGCCGGTCGGCACGGTGCGCTGCCACACCCCGGCCGGCACGAGCACCTGCGCCTCGGCGTCGACGGCGCACGTGTGGCGCTCCACGTCGGATCCGGGCTGATCTGCCGTGCCAGCGAGCTCGAGGGTGACGGTCCCCGTCTGGGCGATCCAGATCTCGTCGGAGGCCACGACGTGCCAGGCCGACGACTCCCCCGCGGGCAGGAAGAAGTGGATGAGCGTGGCAGTCGCACGCACGCGGCCGTCGGGCAGCGTGACCTCGACCGGCGAGCGCCACATCTGACGGAACCACCCGCCCTCCGGGTGCGGCTCGAGGCCGAGACGCTCGATCTCGGTCACGCGAGCTCCGCCTCGATCGCGGCGCGGCGCTCGCGGAACGCGGCGACGCGGTCGCGGGTGCGCTGCGGCTCACCGCGTGTCTGCAGGTGGAGCATCCCGGGGTCGCTGCGCTCGATGCCGGCCGCGATCCGCTCGGTCGCGGTGGTCATGCGGCGCTCCACGGCGTCGAGCAGCGTCAGTGGCCCCCACTCGGCGTAGGCATCGACGACGAGCTCGATCCGGCGGGCGGTCTCGGCGGCACCGATGTCGCGGTAGAGCGGGATCGCCGTCCAGCACAAGAACGCCAGGTCGTCGATCGGGTCGCCGGGTCCCGCGAGGTCCCAGTCGATCATCGCGACGAAGTGACCGCTCTGGACGATCCAGTTGTAGGCGCCCGGGTCGTTGTGGCAGACGATCTGCCCGGGCTCGAGCTCGACCGGCTCGGCCCCGCTCTGGCGCCAGGTCCGCGGGCCATCCGGCCGGTAGGAGTCGACGAGGTCGTGGAAGTCGCGCAGCCACCCCACGGCCTCGACCAGGACCGTGTCGAGCACGATCTCGTCGTCGACCGGCACACCGCGCCCCTCGATGTACGAGACGATCTCGCGGCCGTCGTCGTCGACGCCGCCGACGTGCGGGATGCCGCCGAGGCCCTCGCCGGCGAGCCAGGTCAGCAGCTCGTGCACCGCGGGCGTCCAGGGCCCGGTGGGCCGGCGAACCGTGCGGCCGACCTTCCACACACCTCCGGACCCACCGGGAAGGTGCTCCGGACCGGGGTCGTCCGGCGTGGGTTCTTCGGACGGGGTGACGTCGCGTGACACCCTGTCATCGTGTCACACAGCCATGGTCACGGCCCCGTCGACAGCGGGCCTCCTCGCCCCGAACTCGCGCGCACGCTCGGAGGTGTCGTGGCCGCCATCGCCGTGGCCACGGGCATCGCGATGGCCATCTTGTGGCCGTCGTCGGATGACGTGCCCCGCGACATCGATCCGTTCAGCGGCGAGGGCGTCACGACGGTCGAGGCCACGGTCACCTCGCTCGAGCCCTTCGACTGTGGCAGCACCGGCGAGGTCGACATCGACAGCATGCCCACCGTCGCCGGCAGCTGCGCCAACGTCACGGCCGACGTGGAGACCGGCGAGGCTGCCGGACAGACCGCGGAGTTCCAGCTGAACTCGACCAACTTCGTGGCCGGCACCGTCGCCGCGGGAGATCGGGTGCGCCTGGTCCAGTACCAGATCGAGGGCGGCTCGTTCGGCTACGAGTTCCGTGACTTCGTCCGGGGCTTCCCCCTCGCCGCCCTGGCGATCGTCTTCGCCGTCCTGGTCGCGCTGATCGGACGCTTGCGTGGACTGTTCGCGCTCCTCGGCATCGGGGTCACTCTCGTGGCCCTCATGACGTTCGTGCTGCCCGGCATCCTCACGGGCCAGTCACCGCTCCTCATCGCCGTGGTCGGGTCCACCGGCATCATGATCGCCGTCCTGTACCTGGCCCACGGGATCTC
This sequence comes from Aeromicrobium sp., assembly GCF_023146395.1. Taxonomy (GTDB): domain Bacteria; phylum Actinomycetota; class Actinomycetes; order Propionibacteriales; family Nocardioidaceae; genus Aeromicrobium. The sequence continues at coordinate 98,613 of NZ_JAGLCD010000017.1, forward strand.
CATCCGCACGACGTCGGCGCTGTTCGGCACGCTGTTCGGCATCGCCTTCACCGCGCTCGCTGGGCTCATCGGCACCGACTGGTCGCACCTGACCGGTCTGACCTCCGAGGACGACGCCCTCCTGCTGGCCACCGCGCCGCAGCTGCAGATGCAGGGCATCGTCGCGGCGAGCATGGTCATCGCCGGGCTCGGCGTGCTGAACGACGTCACGGTCACCCAGGCCAGCGCTGTGTGGGAGCTCCGGGCCCTGCAGCCCTTCGCGTCCGCCTGGGACCTGTTCCGGTCCGCGATGCGTATCGGGCGCGACCACATCGCCTCCAGCGTCTACACGCTCGTGTTCGCCTACGCCGGCTCGGCCATGACGGTCATGCTGCTGATCACGGCCTACCAGCGCGGCCTCGTGGACGTGCTGACGAGCGGTGAGATCGCCCAGGAGGTCGTGCGCACCCTGGTGGGAGCCATCGGCCTCGTCCTGGCCGTGCCCGTCACCACCGCGTTCGCGGTGTGGCTCGCCCCGCCCGCGCGGGATCCCGGGTCGGACCGAGAGCCGGACCGCGCGGTGGACGACTCCGGGAGCGGCGCGACGGCAGCCCCGGCCACCTGGGCGGACGAGCGCCCCTCGGCCGGGAGACGGGTGCGACGCCCGGAGGACGCGTAGGCTGGCGCCATGACCTGGTTGGAGCCCGTCCTCGTGATCGGGGGCATCCTCGTGGCCGGGTTCCTCGCGGTCTGGTTGTTCCAGCGCTCGCTCGACCAGCCCGGCGGACGAGACGGTCTGGGCACGGGCGGCAACGGGCTGGGCCTGGTCGAGAACATCTTCAGCCCCGGCCGTGGCGATGCGCGTGAAGACCTCGAGAGCCAGAAGAAGGCCGGCGCCGTGCTGCCCTCGGCCGATGACGAGGAGCCGCGCACCGACGCGGTGTTCGACGACGAGGGGCAGCTCCGCAGCGTGACCCTGCGCCGGGTGCAGCGTTCCGACGACGACTGACTCAGCCCCACGCGAGGCCAGCGGCCTCGAGCGCCTCCTCCAGCAGGCGCACGGCCCGCGGGCCCACCCCGTGAAGTGCCGCGATCTCGGCGGGCGCACGAGACGACACCTCGGCCAGCGTCGTGATCCCGGCGCTGTGCAGGGCCGCAGTCGCGGGCCGGCCGAGCGATCGCGGCAGGTCACTGTCGGCCCCGGCTTCCACGGGGGTGCGCGTGAGTCGGTCCGGTGCGCGAGACGCCCAGGAGCGGCCGATGACCGCATTGGCCTGCATCCCGTTCATCGCGTCGATCGGGATCACGACTCCCGTCGTCCGAGAGCCTCGCCTCAGCAGACGCGAGCCTGGGATGTCGAGCAGCACCTGCTCGGCGTCGTCGGCCGGCAGCTGCAGCTCGACGGACCCGCGGTCGGCGGTGACCGTGAGGAACTCGCGACCGTCGATCGCCCAGGTCTCGGCGCCGCCCTCGACCCTGCTCACCTCGGCCAACCGCCTGACGGCCGTCCGGACATGGGCGATCGTCGTCATGCGCTCGAGCGTAGCGGCGCTGGCACGGCCGTCACGATCACGGAGTCGCGGAAGGTGCGTCGCCCGGCGCGCTCGACGACCGGCCCCGCGCACGTCACGACGGTGAGGCGACGGTCTCCGGTCGTGGCGAAGTACTCCGGTTCCATGAGCTTGTCCCGCGAGGTCTGCAGCCCCGTGACGACCCACTCGCGCAGCGCCCCCTCGTCGTCGCGGGTGAAGATCCTCGAGCCCGGCGTGATGCGCGCGAGGTCGTGCAGGGCGCCGTCGACGCCCCCGGCCGCCACGTGACCCGCGAGGAACGTCGAGCCCTCGGCGGCCGCGAGCGACGGGGTCTGCTCGTCCCACCCCACGACCGCCGGGTCCGTCGGGATTTCCAACGCACCGGCCCGGGTGGCCATCGGGGTCAGGCGGGCCTGGATCTCGAGCGCGGGGACGAAGAGGGTGCCCGGATCGAGGTCGTGCGGGCCCACCTCCCGGGTCGCCCTCGGACCCTGCGGATGGGCGTTCGGCGCCGTGAAGCTGCTGACGGGCTCCGGGCGGTCGTCCGGCCACCCCACGACCACGAGTGCGGCACCCGCGACCGTCGCGACGAGCGAGGCCCCGAGCAGCAGCCGCCGTACCCGCCGCTCACGCATGGCCGCCTCCGCCGCGACGCAGCTGCCAGATCGACGACCCTGCGCCGGCACCGGCCATCGCCAGTCCCAGCACGAGCCAGAGCGGGAAGGCGGACGCGGACGGGCTGCCCGCGGGCACGGCCGGGACGTCGGGCACGAACAGGATCGTCTCCGCCGGAAGGCCCGCCTCGTCGACGACGGCCGCTCCGACGAGCTTCTCGTGGACCGGCGTCCAGGCCACCACGAACGTGGCGCACACGGCGCCGTTGCCGTCGATCACCGTGGTGCTCGAGGTGTGCACCCCGTCGGTGACGGTGGGGATCGGCTCGATCTGTCCGGCCGAAGTCGCGTGGCTCCAGTCGACCGCGTCACACCCGCCGTCGACCGGCGGCGCCGTGAGGATCTCGCCCGTGACGGTGCCAGGCACGTCCTGCGTGCCCGAGACCGTGATGACGTCGCTGAGCTCTCCCCCGAGGTGGGTCGTGCTGGCCTGCGCCACGGTGGCGATCTCGGGCGCCGCGACCATCCCGGTCTCGGTCTCCAGACCGGGCGCGGAGACGAGCTCGGTGCCTGGGGCGGCGTCGAAGGAGAACACCGCCGACCACGTGTAGCAGCCGAGCTCGGTTACCGGGACGTCCGTGGTCGTGACGTCGCCGTCACCGGTGAACGCGACCTCCTCGAGGTGCGCCTCCGAGGCCTCGCCGGCGGCGATGAGCTCGGCCCACCGCGCCGGACCGAACCAGCAGCCGAGGTCCGGGTCGGGGGCGACAGGTCCCCAGAGCGCGGCGACGAACGAGCCGCTCGCCCCACCGGTTCCGGTGATCGACACGGTGTCGCTGAAGTGCCCGCCGGGCTCGACGACGGTCGAGCTGATCTGGGTGACCGCCTCGGGCACCTCGACGAGCACGGTCTGCTCGACGCGTCCGGCCTCGTGGTCGACGCGGTAGATCGGCTCACCCTGGCTGTTGGTCGCCACCAAGGTCTCGCCGTAGGAGTAGCAGCCGCCCTGGCGGGGCGTGAACTCTCCCACGCCCACGAGCTGCTTCTGCCCACCGGTGATCGGGAGCGGCCCGAACTCGTGCGCGATGGGAGCCTCGCGCCAGTCGACGTCCTCGCACGAGCCGTCGACCGGCGGGACCGGACCGTAGGCGCGACCGGTCAGCACGGTGCTGATGGGACCCAGTCCGTCGTGGTCGTGGACGGTGCCGACGACCGTCACGGTGTCGCTGACGGGCTGTCCGACGACGACTTCCCGCCGACTCACCTCGGTGACGACGTCAGGCGGTGGCGCGACGAGCGAGGTCTCCGTGCCGACGCCGTAGCGTCCGCGGAAGCCGAGGTTGCGAGGGCTGGGTGCGTCCTCAGGCTCGCCGTCGATCTCCTCCTGCCAGACGAAGTAGCCGGGTGCCGGCAGGACCAGCGCGGGGGTCTCGACCGTGGCCGCACCGGTCTCGTCGACGGTGACCTCGTACTCGGCCGTGCCGACGACGGGAGTGCCCGCGGGCGGCTCGGCGGACTCGGTGGGCTTCTCGGTCAGGGGGCCGTAGAGCGTCGACCGACCCGTCAGGGTCGACCCCGGGCGTGCGCCCGTGATGGTGATGCGGTCGTGGACCTTGGTGCCGGGCTCGGCCACCGTGAGCACGCTCGTGTTCGTGACCGCCGAGGGCCGGTGCTCCAGGACTGCGACCTGGGCACCGGTCGCGCCGGTCAGCGGCTCGTCGCCGACCCGGGTCGTGATCATCTGGTGCCCCGGGCTCTGCGCGGGGTGGGAGTTCACGTGATTCGACGGGACCGTGGTCGAGCCCGTTACCGTGAACTCGCCGTTGCCCGTGCTGCGCAGGTTGAGCGTCTGGGGTTCTCCCGTCGAGGTCACGGTGATCGTGCTCGTGCCGCTGGCCTCGAACACGACCGGGCCCGTGACCGCCAGGTCGATGGCCCGGCCTGGCATCCAGGCACCCGGGGCCTGGATGCCGACCCCGGTGAGCTGCCAGGTCTGGCCGGGTGTGGGCGAGGTGGACGTGAGGCCGAGCGGGAGGGTTCGCGGCCCCGCGTAGGCATGCGCCTCGGCGACGATCTGGTCGACGCGCGCCCGGACTCCGACGTCGGGGGTGGCGTTCTTGTGGTTGCTGGGCACGGCCGGATCGTTCTTGACGATCGTGGCGATCGCAGCACCGGTGGTGTCGTCGAGGCCGGAGCCGTCGGGACCGGCCACGTGAAGGGCCCAGGCCGCGACCGGCGCGTGGACGCGGCTCGGCGGGGTCGTGACGGTGGGAGCAGCACGCCCGTTGCCGGTGCAGACACCGATCACGCCGTCGAAGGTCTCCACCCCGACGTACGTGGCGGCGTGGGCGTGCCCCGCCACCCGCACGCCGGCCTCGGACGCGGTGCCGGTGACGACCAGCCCCGCCCCCACCACGAGGCAGGCCAGGAGCCCTCGTGCGAGGAGCCGCCGCGCGGCCCGCTCGCGCTCGCGGCGCGCCTGCGCGGCTCCGCTCTGCTGACTGACGTGCTGGCCCATTGTGGTGCCCCTTCTCGGTTCTCACTGCTGCCCTGCGAAGGACGCTAGAGGCGAGGAAGCACGCGTCGCCCCGTCCGCGGACCCTCCTGTGGACGGCGCCGGCCTGTGGACAGACGTCCGCCGACGGCCGGCCGCCTGAGGCGAGAGCGCCCAGCAGCACGCGACCTTCGCCACCCCCGCCTACGCTCTCGACCATGGGTGGAGGCCAAGCGTGGACGTGACCGTGGGGATCGACCTGGCGGCCGAGCCCCCCGGCACCGCCGTCGCCGCGATCCGTTGGGGTGCGGGACGTGCCGTCGTCGAGGAGGTCGCCGCCCGGGCCGACGACGAGACCGTGCTGCGGTGGATGCGGCACCCGGGCGGCGCCATCGGGATCGACTGCCCGTTCGGCTGGCCTGTCGCCTTCGTGCAGCTGGTCGCCGACCACGGCGACCGCACCCTGCGGAGCCCCACGAACCGTCCCGACGGCTGGCGACGCGAGTACGTGCTGCGCGAGACCGACCGTCACGTCCAGGCCACGACGGGGCTGCGACCGCTCAGCGTGGCCGCGGACTACATCGGGCACGTCGCGATCCGGCTCGCCGCCCTGATCTCGGAGCTCGGCCCCGGGGTCGACTCCTCACTCGATGGCTCCGGAGCCATCGCCGAGACCTATCCCGCCGCGGCGCTGAAGACGTGGGGCCTGCCGCACCGCGGCTACAAGGGCGCGGCTCACCAGCCGGCCCGCGACGTCATCGTCGACTCCCTGGCCATCGCGGCGCCCTGGCTCGACCTCGGCTCGCACGAACAGGCCGTGCGGGACTCCGACCACGTGCTCGACGCCGTCCTGTGCGCCCTGGTCGCACGCGCGCGGCAGCGGGGTCTCACCGAGCTGCCGTCCGACGTCCAGCTGGCGCGCCGGGAAGGGTGGATCCACGTGCCGACGGGATCGCTTGCCGACCTGCCCTGACCCCTCAGCCCGCGCTGAGCGCCGTGGCCGCGCGGACCCGGTTGCCGTCGGGGTCGACGACCTCGCAGTCGCGTGCCCAGGGCATGTCCTCGACCGTCGCGCCGAACTCCGCGGCCACGGCATCGACGTCGTCGACCCACAGGTACACCAGGCCCGGACCCGCGGCGTCGCCCGCGTGCTGCGACAGGTGCACGCGGGCCTCCTCGCGCACGATGCCCACGTACCACGGCAGACCCGGCTCGAACTGGTGCCGAAACTCCTCGCCGAACCCCAGGCGGACCCACCACAGCAACGCTCGGTCGAGATCGGTGATCCGCAGCACGGAAGCCGCCAGGGTCGTCATGGCAGGACGCTACCGTCGCCGGGCGTCCGAGCCATCGTCCGCCACGTCCGGCGGACCTCCCCCTGGTCGCTGAGCCTCCTCCGGCTCGACGTAGGGCTCGTAGGCCACCCGACGACCGAGCCGCCGCCACCCGGGGATGGGGTAGAAGTGCGGCGGCTCATGGCCGGTCTCGGTGAACGTCTCGCCGCCCTCGAGGAGCACCGTCACGGCGGATCGCCCCGGAGCCATCCGTTCGTGCACCCTCCCCGCCACGCAGGCGTCCAGGAGCCGCACGGCAAAGTCCAGCCCGTCCGCGTCGGCCGTCAGCTCCCACCGTCCGCCGATCTCGCCGACCTGGACGACCAGCTCGTCGCCGAGCTGGACCGCGTCGAACCGGCGACATCCCCGGCGGTGTGGCTCGACGCTCAGGGTCTGCAACGTCCACGGGACGTCGGTCCCGGGGTCGTCACGGGTCACGGTGGCCGACTTCCCCACCATCTCCCGCGCCCGTGCCTCCAGCCGATCCATCACCCTCCCAGCGTAGGGGCCTGACCTCGGACAGCCCGACCGCGGACAGCGCCGCGTCCGTGCTCTGGCGCGCACCGGGGAGACCGCGCTGCGAGGATGGCGGGATGCGTCATGCCACGGCCCCGCTGCTCGCCGTCACGGTGGGCCTGGTGCTCGCCGACTCGGCGATCGTGACGCTCGCGCTGCCGGAGATCCTGCACCACCTCGACGCCACGGTGGGCGAGGTCGCGTGGGTGCTGATCGCCTACAACCTCGTGCTCGCGCTCGCCGCGGTGCCGGCGGCCCGCGCGTTCTCGCGGGCGCAGCCACGGATCTTCACCGCGACCGGCATCGCCGTGTTTGCCGGCGCGTCGGCCTGGTGCGCGTTCGCCGACTCGATCGAGATCCTCATCGCGGCCCGGTGCGTGCAGGCGCTGGGCGGCGCCCTCGCGCTGGTCGGGTGCCTGGAGCAGCTCGTGGTCGAACGCGGGGAGCGGCGCGGTGTGGCCTGGTGGGTCGCGGCGGGCGTGATCGGCACGGCGGTCGGTCCGGTGGCCGGCGGGCTCCTCACGCAGGCGATCTCGTGGCAGGCGATCTTCGTCGTCCAGGTGCCGTTCGCCGCGCTCGCGGTGCCGGCCGCGTTGGCGGTGCGCTCGACACCGCTGCCGGTCCTGCAGCGGCACCGCCCGGCGATCCGGGCCAACCTCACGCTCGCACTGCTCTCGGCGGCCCTGACCGCGGCGCTGTTCCTGCTCGTGCTCCTGCTCGTGGAGGGGTGGGGCCGTTCCCCCGCCACTGCGGCCCTGACGGTCTCGGTCGTGCCCGTCGCGGCCCTCGCCGCGCGTCCTCTGGCCCGGCTGTTCCGCTCCCCGCCCCACGTCGAGATCGCCGTCGGGTGCGTGCTGGTCGCCGGCGGGCTCGTCGCCCTGGCGATCCCGCCGTCGTCGAACCTGCTGTGGACCGTCGCGCCCCAGGGCCTCGTGGGCCTCGGACTCGGCATGACGGTCGACCAGCTCACCGCGCGGGCGATGCAGATGCGCCTGCCGCGTGCCGACCACGCGGCGTGGACGATCACCGCGCGCCACGTGGGTGTCGTTCTCGGCCTGGCCATCCTGACCCCCGTGTTCACCGCCGATCTGCGCGACGCCCAGGACCCGGCGCAGCAGGCCATCACGTCCCTCGTGCTCGACTCGCCCCTGCGCGCCCAGGACAAGATCGCGGTCGCCGAGGCCCTCGGCGGCGCTCTGACCGACCGGCAGGGGCAGGTGCCGGACCTCGCGCCTGCCTTCGACCGGATCGACGTCGATCCCGGCGAGCAGGCAGCCGTGGACGAGCTGCAGCGCGATCTCGACGACCAGCTGGAGCGGGCCGCGACTCGCGCCTTTCGCGACTCCTTCGTGATCGGCGCCGCCTTGGCCCTCGCCGCACTCGCGACGCTGGTCCCCGTGCGACGCCGGAGGTCGACATGACCCCGGTCGTGCGCTGGGCCGGCCTTCCGGTGCTCGCGGCACTGCTCGTCGCCGTCGTGCTGGGCGTCCAGGTGGCCAACGGCGGCGGCGCCTACGAACCGCTCCGGCCGGCCGACCCCTGCTCCCCCCGGGAGACCACGTCGCGGTCCGACGGCGTGGAGGGCCTGACCGAGCAGCTCGTCCTGATCGGCATCGACGAGGCCGCGTGCACCCTGCAGGTCAGCCGCGAGGAGCTCACGCTCCGTCTGGCCCGGCCCGGGGAGCGCACCGACGCCGAGATCGACGCGCTTCGAGCCGGGCTCCAGAGCGCGGTCGCCCGGATGGAGGCCGCCGGCACCCTGCCGCCAGCATCGTCCCTCGTCGACGAGGTGCTGGCGTCCGCCGACCTCAACGGCTTCGTCAAGGCAGCCATCCGTGCCCTGCCCGACGGCGTCGTCGACGCCGCGCTGAAGACCGACGACGTCCTCACCCGCGCGATCGACGATCTCGACCTCCGCGAGCTCCTCGACAACCTGACCGACCGCGACGACCTCGAGCAGCAGATCGGCGCTGCCGTCGAGCAGGCCGTCAAGGACTCGCTGGTCGATCGGCTCCGCACCGTGTTCTGAGGCTCGACCTCCGCGACCCGGAGTGCTTGACTCGCCGCATGAAGGTCGAGCGTGTCGTCCCGAACCTCAGCGTCGACGACCTGGCCGAGACGGTCCGCCAGCACACCGCGGTCCTGGGCCTGCGCGTCGTGATGGACCACGGCTGGATCGTCACGCTCGACGATCGCGACGGTCACCAGCTCAGTCTGATGACGACCGACGCGTCAGCCCCGGTGAACCCCGACGTGTCGATCTTCGTCGACGACGTCCACGAGGCGCTCGCCGCCGCCGTCGAGGCAGGGCTCGAGATCGTCCACCCCCTGACGGCCGAGACCTGGGGCGTCACGCGCTTCTTCTACCGCGACGCGTCCGGGCGGGTCGTGAACGTCGGCACGCACACCTGAGGTCTCAGCCGAGCCGGGGGTCCGAGGGTCCGGCCTCTGCGGGTCGGGGACGGTCCTCACGGTGGAGCCGCACGGCCACGAGCGCGATGTCGTCCTCGGGGCGCTCCGGGAGCATGCGGCGCAGCACCTCGTCGCAGACGGCGTCGAGGTCCAACCCCTCGGCGGCGACCTCGCGCAGGACGTCGGCGAGTCGGGCGATGCCCTGCTCGAGGCCCTCGCCGCGCCGCTCGACCAGACCGTCGGTGTAGAGCAGCACGGTCGACCCGCGCGGCAGGCTCGCGACGCTCTCGGTGCGGTGGGCGTCCGGGAAGAGACCCAGCAGCATGTTCGTCTCGTCGGCCCACAGCTCGCGCACCTCGACGGCTGCGACCGGCACACGACCGGTCTGGTCGGCCGGGTCGATCACGCCGTCGTCGCCGTGCACCATGACCACGAGCGGCGGCGGATGGCCGGCATTGGACCACCGCAGGCGGGTGACCCGTTCGGCGCGCTCCTGCTCGGTCTGCTCGAACCGCGCCACGACGACACTCGCCGAGGAGTCGACCCGCAGGCCGTCGAGCACCGCGTCCATGCGGCGCAGCACGTCGGCCGGGCCTTCGTCGGTGGTCATCGCGATGCCACGCAGGAGCGAACGCATCTGCCCCATCGCGGCGGCGGCCGCCGTGTCGTGCCCGATGACGTCGCCGATCACGACGTTCGTCGAACCGCCGGGCTGCAGGAAGGAGTCGTACCAGTCACCGCCGACCTTCGCGGCCTCGGTCGCGGGCTCGTACCGGACGACGACGTGGAGGTGGTCGGGTTGCGGAGGTGCGGTGAGCAGGCTGCGCTGCAACGCCTCGGCGAGGTCGCGCTGCTCGGCGAAGGCCTGGGCGTTGCCCAGGGCCAGACCGGCGCGACCACCGATGTCGCCCAAGATTTCCAGGTCGTCGCGGCTGAACGGCTCGCGCTCGGCGGCCCGGAACAACGTGAGCAGACCCGTCGTGCGTCCGTGACCCCGCAGAGCCATGAGCACGGCCGACTCCGGCGCCAGACCGCGGTACACGTCGCGCACGGTGCCGGGCTGCAGCACCGCCGAGATCCTCTCGGTGGCCTCGGACTCGATCAGGATCGGTTCGCCGCTGCGGAGCACCCGGAAGAGGAATGCCTCGTCGCGCAAGGCCCCGAGCCGGCCGGCGGCGTACTGGTCGACCGCCGGCTGGAGGTCGGGGTCGGCGTGCCAGGCCCCGATGTCGCGCAACCGACGCCGCGACATCGACGAGTCGGGCTCTCCGTCGACGGTCGTGACGATGCACCAGTCGCACAGCTCCGGCACCAACAGCCCGGCGAGCCGCGCGACGCCCGCCTCCGGATCCATCGTGTCGGTGAGCGCCTCGGACACGGCGGCGAGCAGGGAGCTGCGCCGGGCGAGACGCTCGAGGGTCTCCTGCGCGGCTCGGCGCTCGGTGATGTCGAGGAAGTAGACCGAGAGACCGTCGGACGTGGGCCACACGCGGACCTCGTACCAGTCGTCGAGCGGGGGCGGGTAGTACGCCTCGAAGGTGATCGTCTCGCGACGGGTGGCGGCGCGACGATAGCTCCGTTCGAACTCGGTGCCCAGCGCATCGGGAAACAGCTCCCAGATGACCTCGCCGACAGGGTCGGCGCTGACGGCACCGAGCAGGCGTTGGGCCACGGGGTTCACGTAGCTGAAGCGCCACTCCCGATCGAGTGCGAAGAAGGCGGTGGGCATCGCCTCGAGGACCGTGAACGCCCGCGTCTCCTCGCTGGCGCCGGTCCCGCTGTCGATCGCGGCGCCGATGACCCGGGCCGCAGTGCCGTCCGGCCCGGGGAGGGCACGACCGCGGGCGCGGACCCACCGCTGGCGTCCGCTCGGCAGCATCACCCGGTACTCGGCCTCGTATTCCCCCACCGAGGAGATCGCCGCGGCGTGAGCTCGATCCACGCGGTCGCGATCGTCCGGGTGCACGCACTCGGTGAAGGCCGCGATCGTGCCGGCGAACGTGGCACGATCGCGCTGGAACAGCTCGTGCAGCTGGTCGTCCCAGCGCAGCTCCCCCGTGGCCAGGTCCCAGTCGAAGACCCCGACCCCTGCGGCCTCGACCGCGAGCCGGAGCCACGGCGGGTCGTCGGCGTCGGAGGACCCGAACGGGGTCGGTCCGGGTGCCGCCATGGTGGGTGCCGCCTCGCTGTCGACTGTCGTGACGGAGACGCGGTGACGCCGGTGGGACTGTCCGCCATGGTCTCCCCGAGCCATGATTCGCCGACGATTCTATCGGGCAGCCACGAGTCTGCTGCGGGTTCGACGTCACGTCCTGGCCCGGCGCGCCAGGTCGGTCGAACGGGCCTAGGGTGTCGTCGGTGCGGGCCTGAGCGCCCCGAACACGAGGAGGCTGGCGTGGCGGCGACCGGGACGACGCAGCTGCCCTTCTCGTCGCGCTCCCTACGCACGGCACGGCACGAGCTCATGACCTTCCTGGCGCAGCACGGGGTGCGCACGGTCGTCGCCAACGACGCGTTGCTCGTGCTGGGCGAGCTGGCCGCGAACGCCGTGCGGCACGGCGCGCCGCGCGACGACGGCACGTTCGAGGCCCGGTGGGTGCTCCGCGACGAGATCCTCGTGCTCAGCGTGCACGACGGTGGCGACAGCGGCACGGTCCACGTCCTGCACGTCGACGAGTCGGCCGTTTCCGGTCGCGGTCTCGCCATCGTCGACCTGCTGGCGGACCGCTGGTGGATCGAGCGCGACAGCGGCACCCGGATCAGCGCCGAGCTCACGGTCTGACGCGGCCCTCGAGCCTCCGACGACCATCGACCGGTGCCGTCACCGCGTAGCGACAGACGCCGCTCGTCAGACGGCGGGCGAGGTGGGGTGGCCGTACGGGCCGGCCGCACGACCCTTGGGGTTGGGGCCGTGCTCGTTGTCGGGGTGGGAGTCCTGGGCGAACCACACGATCAGGATGATCCAGCCGACGATCGGGATGAGGCCGATGAGCTGCAGCCACCCGCTTCGCCCGGTGTCGTGCAGACGGCGAGCGCCGACGGCGAGGTTCGGGACGATCGTGGCCAGGAGCAGCAGCGTCTGGACGATCTGGATGCCGATGATGGCGTCGATGATGGCCCCGACGAACGAGACGATGACGGTGGCGAGCACCCAGAACCAGTACTCCGAGCGCCGTGCGCGCCCGGTGAAGGTGGCGTACTGGGACAGCACACTGGAGACGGCTTGTTGCAGGTTCACGGTAGCTCCGAGCGATTGGCGGGCGGTGGTGCACAACCTAGAGCCACGCCGTGCTTCTGCGCGCGGAAAACGGCAAGCTCCCGGTCGCTGTCCCACCCACGCAGGATCGGTTCAGGCCGGCGTCGACCCGACCTGGGCCTGGATCTCACGGATCGTCGACCCCACGACGCCGCCCGCCAGCAGTCCCGGGCCGAGCGGGCCGGACCGATCCGAGCCGAGCGGTGGGAGCAGCCGCAGGGCCGCGCGGCAAGCCTCGTCCAGCTGGTCGAGCTGCCACTGCACCTCTGCCGCGATCGCCTCAGCGCCGTCGGGGGCGGCGAGCGCGACAGCCTTGACCGCGTAGCCGGCGGCCCCCAGCGCGTGGGCGCCCATGTGGGCCACCGCTGAGGCCTGCCCCACCGCCCGAGCCGCGGCAGCGCCGGCGGGAGTCGACACCTGCGACGCGGCCCTCACGGCGACCAGGCGTCTGCCGATCTCCTCGGCCGCACTGCTGCGACCGTCCGCGTAGGCATAGGTGCGGGCCAAGGCGTGCGCGACGTCGCCCACGGCCGCGGCATCACCGTCGACGAGGGGAAACACTCGTTCGGCACACGCGGCCGCCCACCGGGCAAGCAGTCGCCGGTCGGGGTCGCTGAGCGTCTGGATCGAGGTCATCTCCTGCATTCTCGTCGACGATCACGACACTCCACCCGGCTCGGCTCTCCGCGCGTGCCGCGAGCGGTCTTCGGCAGGCGATGATGGGGTCATGTCGACCACGACTCCCGCCGATCTCACCGTGTGGCGCCGTCTGCAGGACGCCGGTCAGGCGACCCCGTGGCCGCCGGGGGTGCGCATGCTCGCCGACGGCGAGCACCCGGCCGTGCTCGACACCGTCGGCCTGACGGTCGAAGGACTCGCGGACCCCGATGCCGCCGCCCGCGCTCGCGCCGTGGCCGAGACGGCCGCGCTCGTCCGCTGGGTCGTCGAGAACGACGACGAGCACGTGGCGTTCGGGTACTGGCGGGGGCCGGACGACCTGCCGCTCGACGATGCACCCGTGGTCGCGCTGGACGCCGACGGCCAGTTCGAGATGCTGCGCGGCTCGACCCTCAGCGAGGCCCTGACCGACGAGTACGGCCAGTGGTCGCACGCGGACTACACCGCGCTCGTCACGGAGTGCCGTTCGCAGGGCGTCGCGATCAGCGCCGACGATCCCGACGACCTGGTCGAGCCCGAGGTGTCGCCGACGCCGGCGGCGCATCTCGCCGTCCGCTACGAGGCGCTGCGGACGCCCAGCTGACACCTCGTGGCTGGCGACCGCCCCACGGGCTACCGTGGGCGGGCCCGGTTCACCCCACCACGGCGAGGACAACCACCATGGCGCACGTCGACCCCCGGAAGGTCGTGCTCCACGGGCACGACCTCTCCTACACCGACCGTGGCGAGGGCCCCGTGGTGCTGTTCATCCACGGAATCCTGGGCTCGCAGCAGCAGTGGGCCCACCTGGTCGACGCGATGGACGACGACCACCGGGTGGTCCTGCCCGACCTGTTCGGCCACGGCGAGTCCGCCAAGCCGATGGGCGACTACTCGCTGAGCTCCCACGCCGCCACGATGCGTGATCTGCTGGACCACCTCGGCGTCGATCACGTGACCCTCGTCGGCCACTCCCTCGGCGGCGGCATCGCGATGCAGTTCTTCTACCTCTTCCCCGAGCGGGTCGAGCGTCTCGTGCTGGTCTCCAGCGGAGGCCTCGGGCGCGAGGTGAGCATCGCGCTCCGGTCAGCGACCCTGCCCGGCGCCGCCCAGGTGCTGAGCGTGGTGGCCTCGGCACCCGTGCTGTCACAGGTCGAGACGCTCGGGCGGGTCGCGGCGAAGGCTGGCTGGTGCCCCGGTTCCGACATCACCGCGATCTGGCGAGGCTTCAGCTCGCTCGGTGACCGCGAGAGCCGCCGCGCGTTCCTCGCCACGACGCGAGCCGTCATCGACATCGGGGGGCAGAGCATCAGCGCCCACGACCACCTCGAGGACTCGCTGCCCGTGCCGACCATGATCGTGTGGGGCTCGAAGGACCACATGATCCCCGCCTCGCACGCGCGCAGCGCCGCGCAGTCCATGCCCGAGTGCCGGGTCGAGATCTTCGAGGGCGCAGGGCACTTCCCGCACCTTGACGACCCTGATCGCTTCGCCCGCGTGCTGCGCGAGTTCATCGCGTCCGACACCGGCGACGCCTGACCTGATCTACCGGTCGGCCTCCCTCACCGCGGCCCGCGCAGCGGCCACCGCCAGCACCGTCACGGCAGCACACACCAGGAACGAGCCGAGCTCGCCGGCGCGAACCGTGATGAACGCTCCGACGGAACCGGCCGCCGCACAAGCAGCCAGCATGACGGCGTTGGCGCGCAGCGCGAACCGTGCCCACGGGGGTCGTCGTCGCATCGGCATGCCGTCACCTGCTGTCCTGGCTTCACGAGCAACCTAGGCGAGGTTCGGACGCCCCGCCGACGACCGTCCAGCGCACAGGGCCGGTCGTCGGCGAGTCAGGTGCCGAAGCCCGCCGAGTCACCGTCGCCGCGAAGACGGTCTCGGACCGTCTCGAGACGCCGCAGCGACTCACGCGTGGTCGCGGGATCGTCGCCCAGCACCTGCAGCTGCTCCTCCAGGGCCGCGAGCTGACGACCCAGCTCGTCGCGCACTCCGGGCTCGCCCGTGACGTAGGCCAGCTCGTCGACCGTCTGCAGCAGACGGTCGACCACGGCCGGGCTGGCGGCTCCGTGGTGGCGCATCGGCGAGAGGGCCGCACGGATCCGGTCGGCTGACGTCACGGGTGAGGTCACGACCCGCAGGGCGCCCGCCCCGTCGGCCAGGCCGGGCGGCATCGGGGACATCGCCGCGGTGCGCACCGTGATGGCGCTCAGGTGGCCGAGGGCGTGCACCGCCGTCGTCGGGTCATTGACGCCGGGCGACAGGGCACGCAGCGCGATGTCGAGGATCTGCTGGATCCCGAAGTCGACATCCTCTGACGAGGTGCGTTCGTACCCGACGACGTGGGCGCACCGGACCGACTCCTCGAGCGCCTCGACCGCCTCGCGATCGGGAGCGGCCGCCTCGACACTGCTCCACCAGTACGCCAGCGGAGTGCCGGCGACCACGTTCTCCCCGATGTGCCGCGCCTCCTGGATCACGATGCCGTGCTTCGTCGCCGCCTCCACGAGCGCCAGGCGGTCACGGCTCGTGACGAAACCGCTCTGGTCCGCCGTCACGACGTGCCGGTGCGGAGGAACGACGATCGCCCCGGCGAAGGCGACCGCCGCGCTGTGCCGCTCGGACTCACGGTCGATCACGTCGTCGGTCTCGGCGTGGATCTCCTTGAGGATCGTCTCGACCCGCAGCTGCGCCGCCAGGTGCGCCAGGAACAGCACGAGCATGACCATGCTCACCAACGTCAGCACGAACGCCAAGGTCACCGAGACCCGCGGGACGAACTCCGCCGCCGACTCGCCCTCGGAGCGGATCGTGCGGAGCACCGTGATCGCGAACGCGAAGGTGCCGAGGAAGGTCGCGAGCGTCCAGTGCACGTGGCGGTCGCGGGCGAACATGCGCAGGACGCGGGGAGACGCCTGGCTGCTGGCCAGCTGCAGCGCGACCACCGTGAGTGAGAACGTCAACGACGTCGCCGTGATCAGCGAGCCCGCGATCGACGACAGGACCGACCGGGCGGTGTCGGCGCCGCCGTTGAACACGAACGAGTCGACGCCGAGCGGCAGCGCGCCGTCGACCAGCAGGTCGATCCGCGGCAGCGCCAGACCCACCCCGACGGCGGCCAGGATCACGACCACCGGGATCGGCCAGAGGCGGGACTCGACCGACTCGGCAAGACGGGCCCAGCCTCCTCGCCGCCGGGCACTGGCGGCGCGCCGCCCCGAGGTACGTCCACTCACGGCACTCGTCCTCCTGTGACTGCGGCGGGGCACCGATCGGGTGCGCGGGTCCGAGCTCCGCTCGGAGGTTCAACCTAGCTCCACCCCATCACCGTCGGTCACGACCGTTATGTACACAACCGCGACGCAGCCCGTGACCGATGTCACATTCGAAGGACCAGTACGACCGTCCCAGGAAAGTGAGCACCATGAGCGCAACCACGGAACACGTCGAGAACCAGGCCAGACACGACGCCGGCCCACGTCCCGGCGCCTCCGAGAACCTCCTTTCCCCGCGCCGCGTCTGGATCGGACGCGGCCTC
Organism: Aeromicrobium sp.; assembly: GCF_023146395.1. Taxonomy (GTDB): domain Bacteria; phylum Actinomycetota; class Actinomycetes; order Propionibacteriales; family Nocardioidaceae; genus Aeromicrobium. The sequence goes on from NZ_JAGLCD010000017.1 coordinate 114,954, forward strand.
GGCGTCGTCCTGGCCCTCGCCGTCTACCTGCTGCTGCCGCAGGACGACGCACTGTCGGACTCGGCCCGCGCCACGGCAGCGATCGTGACCCTGGTCGCCATCTGGTGGATGAGCGAAGCGATGCCGCTGGCCGCCACCTCGCTGGTGCCGATCGTGGCCCTGCCGTTGGCGGGCGTGCTCCCGGTGGCCGAGGCCACCGCGCCGTACGCCTCCACCACGGTGTTCCTCTTCATGGGCGGCTTCATGATCGCCCTGGCGATGCAGAAGTGGAACCTGCACAAGCGGATCGCCTTGCTCGTGATGCGCGTGATCGGCACCCAGCCCCGGCAGCTGATCCTCGGCGTGATGGTCGCGACCGCTTTCCTCTCCATGTGGGTGAGCAACACCGCGACGACCCTGATGATGCTGCCGATCGGCATCAGCGTCCTCGCCCTGGTGGCCACACCGGACCCGAGCAGGACGTCCGACGATCCCGGCAGTGGGCCGGTGTCGGACATGTTCGCCGACAAGGACACGAAGAACTTCGCCACCAGCCTGATGCTGTCCATCGCCTTCGCCGCGACGATCGGCGGCCTCGCCACCCTGATCGGCAGCCCGCCCAACCTGATCCTGGCCGGATTCGTCGAGGAGTCCCTGGGCGTCACGATCGGCTTCGCCGACTGGATGAAGATCGGTGTGCCGCTCTCGGCGGTCTTCCTGCTGCTCGCCTGGCTGCTGCTCACCCGGGTGATCTACCCGACCAAGCTGTCCGCCGTCGTGGGGGGCAAGGACGTGCTGCGCAACGAGCTCGCCAAGCTGGGACCGATGTCGCGCGGCGAGTGGGTGGTGCTGGGCGTCTTCGTCTCCGCCGCCGTGCTGTGGATCAGCCGTGAGCCGCTCTCCGGCTCGGAGACCGTGACGTCGCTGCTTCCGTTCGTCGCGAACCTCGACGACTCGATCATCGCGATCGGCGCCGCCCTGGCCCTGTTCCTCATCCCCGCCACGCGGGAGCGGGGCACGACCACGATGACCCTGGACTGGCGCACCGCCCAGTCCGGCATCCCGTGGGGCGTGCTGCTGCTCTTCGGCGGTGGTCTCAGCCTGGCCAAGGCCGTGCAGCAGACAGGTCTGAGCGAGTACATCGGCACCCAGGTCAGCGGCTTCGGGGTCCTCCCGGTCGTGCTGATGATCGGCGCCGTCTGCCTGGTCATCCTGATGCTCACCGAGCTGACCAGCAACACCGCCACCGCGGCGACCTTCCTGCCCGTCCTGGGCGGCGTCGCTCTCGGCCTGGGCATCGACCCGATGCTGCTGCTGGTCCCGGCCGCCTTCGCCGCCACCTGCAGCTTCATGCTGCCGGTGGGCACGCCGCCGAACGCCATCGTGTTCGGCTCGGGCCACGTCACGATGGGCCAGATGATCCGCGCCGGGGTGTGGCTGAACCTCCTCGGCGTCGTGCTCATCACGGGCGCCACGATGCTGCTGGGCGAGTGGGCGCTGGGCATCACGATGTGACACCAGCCGTCACGACGAGCAGCACGATCACGCGACCACTGGCGCACGAACGATGGAAGACTAGGCAGATGGCACGACGGTTGAGCCTCGCCCGGCAGGTCTTCGTGCTCCAGCTCACCGTGATCGTGCTGCTCGTCGGCGCGGGAGGACTCCTGGCCTACCTCGACGCCCGGAGCACCAGCGAGAACAGCGCCGAACGCCGGGTCCTGACCCTGGCCCTCGGACTCGCCGAGCTCCCCAGCGTGGGCGAGGCGCTCACCCTCGACGACCCGTCGGTCGTGCTCCAGCCGCTGGCCGAGTCCGTGCGCCGCGCCACCGGCGCCGACTTCATCGTGTTCATGGCCCCCGACCGGACCCGCTACTCCCACCCCAGTCCGGAGCTGGTCGGCGAGAAGTTCCTGGGCACCATCGACCCGGCCCTCGCCGGCGAGCCGCTGACCGAGACCTACCCCGGGACCCTGGGCCCGTCCGTGCGGGCGGTGGTCCCGATCTTCGACAGCGACGGGGACGTCGTCGCCCTGGTGTCGATCGGCATCCTGCGCGGTGAGATCGGCCGGGAGCTCCAGCAGCGGGTCCCGCTGCTGCTGGGCGTCTCCGGCGCCGCCCTGGCCATCGCCGCCTGGGGGTCGCTGGCGATCAGCCGGCGGCTGAGCCGCCAGACCCTGGGGCTCGGTCCCGACGAGATCACCCGGATGTACGAGCAGCACGACGCGGTGCTCCACGCCGTGCACGAGGGCCTGGTGATCGTCGACCCCGGCGGCCGGATCGTCCTGGTCAACGACGAGGCGGTCCGCCTGCTCGGCCTCCCCCCGGGGTCGGTCGACCCCGGGCCGCTGACGGCGTCCGACGTCGACGCCCCCCTCGGCTCCCACCTCGCGAGCGGCCGTCCGGTGGACGACCTGCTCGTCGTCCACCGGGACCGGGTCCTCGTGGTGAACTCCGAGCTGGCCGCCAAGGACGGCCGGATCCTCGGGACGGTCACGACGCTGCGCGACCACACCGATCTCGAGGCGCTGACCGGCGAGCTCGACACGGCCCGAGGATTCGCCGAGGCGCTGCGTGCCCAGGCGCACGAGTCGGCCAACCGGCTCCACACCGTGGTGACCATGATCGAGCTGGGCAATCCCGAGCGTGCCGTCGAGTTCGCGACCGAGGAGCTCGCCACGACGCAGCAGCTCACCGACCGGGTGGTGGGCACCGTCGAGGAGCCTGCGCTCGCGGCCCTGTTGCTCGCCAAGGCGGCTCAGGCACACGAGAAGGGGGTCGAGTTCGTCATCACCCCCGACAGCCGCGTCGGCGAGGTGGGCATCTCCTCCCGAGACCTGGTCACCCTGGTCGGCAACCTGGTCGACAACGCGATCGACGCCGCCCTCGCCGGTGGGCCCCCGCGCCGGGTGACGCTCACCGCCACCTCCTCCGACGAGGGGTTGCGCCTGGTCGTCGCCGACTCCGGCGCCGGCATCGATCCCGACCACCTCGACGATGCCTTCACGCGTGGCTGGTCGACCAAGCTCAGCGACCAGCCGCACGGCCGAGGCCTGGGACTGGCACTCGTGCGCCAGATCGTCGAGCGCCACCGGGGCAGCCTCCACGTGGAGTCCGACGGCGGCGCGGTGTTCACCGTCGACCTGCCCGGGGGAGCCGATCCCGCGCACGAGGCCGAGCGATGACGGTCAGGACGCTCGTGGTCGAGGACGACCCGGTGATCGCCGCGGCACACGCCGAGTTCGTGTCACGGGTGGACGGCTTCTCGGTGGCCGGGATCGTCCACCGCGGCAGCGAGGCCTGGGACTTCGTCGCCACGCACGAGGTCGACCTGGTCCTGCTCGACTTCTACCTGCCGGACATGACCGGCCTCGACGTCTGTCGCGGTCTGCGCAGCCGGGGCTACCTGGTCGACATCATCGCGGTCACGTCGGCCAGGGACGTGCGGGTGGTGCGCTCGGTGGTCGCCTACGGCGTGGTGCAGTACCTGCTCAAACCGTTCACCTTCGCAGCGTTCAAGGACAAGCTGCAGCGCTACGCGGACTTCCGCACCCACCTGGACGGCCACGACCTGGAGGCCGCCCAGCAGGATGTCGACCGGGCGCTGGACGCGCTGCGGGGCACCGCCAGCGCGGCCGTTCCCAAGGGGATGAGCGAGAGCACCCTGACCGCGGTGGTCGACGTCCTGCGGGCGACTCCGGCCGGCGTCACCGCCCACCAGCTGTCCGAGCAGCTGGGCATGGCACGAGTGACGGCCAGGCGCTACCTCGAGCACCTCGCGGGAGCCAGCCTGGTGGACCGGGAGCCCCGCTACGGACGCACAGGACGTCCGGAGAACGTCTACCGGTGGCGACGCCACACCTGAGACCCACGGGTCTCGCGTGTCACAGGAGCACCGAGGGTGATCTGCGAACGATCTGATCACGCGGCGCGATCATGTGGGGATTCGGTGGAGGTTGGTCACCGTCGGTTGATGTCGAGCAACAGACCTTCGATCTTCGCGCACCGTGCGGACAGCTCGCGGATGCGCTGCCAGACAACGGCACGGGGCGCGTCGATCTTGAGTGCGCGGAGGTCCTCGTCTAGACGTTGCGGACGGTCGCGGAGGTAGGTGACTGCGTGGTTGAGGCTGTCGCCGACCGTCGTGCCGTACGCATCGACCACCTTGCGCGCGCCGGCCTTCAGCGCGGTGGTGTCGGGTTTCATCATCGCGAGGTCGATCAGGTCGCGGTTGAACGTCGACGTGTCGGCCCAACCGTCGTCGTTGGCGAGCAGCTTGGTGGCGACCTGGTCGGTTCGCGTCAGGGTCCGCAGCCCGCAGATCTCCTCGCCCGGGGAGGGAGTGTCAAGGTCGATACGGCCCTCATGGATGATCTCGAGCTTCATCGCCGTCCCCGCAACGAGCACCGAGGCCCTAATGCCGTAGCCGTCGACGGAGGGTGTTCGACCCAGGTCCAGCTTGCGCGTCGCCAGGGCGTCGAGCCCCTGGTCCCTGACGATCTGGCGCAGCGCTCGATAGGACTGCTGGTCGGAGACCAGGAAGTCGATGTCCACCGATTCGCGGAACTCACCGTTGGCGAGGACGATCGCCGTGCCGCCTCCGAACCAGCAGCGGTGCTCGGCCAGGAGCGGTGCGTCGAGCATCGACAGCACCTCAGCCACCTGTTGGTGGTGCAGCCGCCTAAACAAGGAGCCTGCCGTTGCTGTAGGCGTCCGCCAGATGCTGGATGAACGCCTTCTCGTGGTCGGTCAGCGTCTCCCGGTCGAGGTGCCGCCAGCCGCGCTCGTAGAGGTTGAGTGCCTCCGTCTCGGTGATGGTGGTGCCGGCGTCCGTCTGCCACGCCAGCGCGCGCAGACCCGGGTAGTCGCCGACCATGACCTGCGCGGGTTCTGCCGCTGGCGCGTCGAGGATCGGAACGACGAGGTGAAGTCCGAGGGCGGCTGCAACGTTGACGCAGGCGCCGATCGTGACCGAGGGATTACCTGCCTCGATCCGGTGCAGCGTGACACGCGAGACGCCAGCAGCTTCGGCACACGCGACGACCGTGACGCCGAGAGCCTTGCGACGTTCGCGCAGCCGGGCCCCGAGACGTTCGAGGTCCGCCTGTTGCTCGGGACTCGTGTACGGACTCGGAGCTGGCATGTTTCTCATTTTAGTCATCGACTCCCCTGAGTCAACAATGAGAAACACTTTGGACAAACTCTCGTCCAAGTCGGCACGTCCGGCGCGCGCTTTGTGCAGATGGCGTCCGGATCGGACAGCCCTGGCGGGCATCGATCCCCGACGAGGACCAGACGTTCTGGGCGACGTCAGACGTTGAAGCGGAACTCCACCACGTCACCGTCGGCCATGACGTAGTCCTTGCCCTCCATGCGCACCTTGCCCGCCGACTTGGCCGCGTTCATGGAGCCGGCCTCGACGAGGTCGTCGAACGAGACGATCTCGGCCTTGATGAAGCCGCGCTCGAAGTCGGTGTGGATGACACCGGCCGCCTGCGGCGCGGTGGCTCCCTTCGGGATCGTCCAGGCCCGCGACTCCTTCGGCCCGGCCGTGAGGTAGGTCTGCAGTCCGAGCGTGTCGAAGCCGACGCGCGCGAGTGCGTCCAGCCCGGGCTCCTCGACGCCCATGTCGGCGAGCATCTCGGCCCGCATCTGCTCGGCGTCCTCGTCGTCGCCGAGCTCGACCAGCTCGGCCTCGCCCTTGGCGTCCAAGAAGATCGCCTCGGACGGCGCCACCAAGGCGCGCATGCGGTCCTTGAGCGCCTCGTCGGCGAGCTCGTCGGCGTCGCAGTTGAAGACGTAGATGAAGCGCTTGGAGGTCATCAGGTGCAGGTCGCGCAGCAGGTGGAGGTCGAGCCCCGCCTTGAGCACGCCGGTGCCGGCCTCGAGGGCCTCCTTGGCCTTCTGCGTCTCCTCGAGCACGGGCACGAGGGACTTGTCCTTGCGCGACTCCTTGTCGAGCCGCGGCAGCGCGTTGTCGACGGTCTGCAGGTCGGCCAGCACCAGCTCGATCGAGATCGTCTCGATGTCGCTGCTGGGGTTGACCTCGCCGTCGACGTGGGTCACGTCCTCGTCGCGGAACACCCGGGTGACCTGGCAGATCGCGTCGGACTCACGAATGTGCGACAGGAACTTGTTGCCCATGCCCTCACCCTCGGAGGCGCCCCGGACGATGCCGGCGATGTCGACGAACTGCACCGTGGCCGGGAGGATCTTCTCCGAGCCGAAGATCTCGGCGAGCTGACCGAGCCGCTCGTCGGGCACCCCGACGACGCCGACATTGGGCTCGATCGTGGCGAACGGGTAGTTCGCGGCGAGCACGTCGTTCTTGGTCAGGGCGTTGAAGAGCGTGGACTTGCCGGCGTTGGGCAGGCCGACGATGCCGATGGAGAGAGCCACGAGGGTCGAGCCTACCGGGCGATCCTGCGACCTCTGGAGGCCGGAGGCGGTCGCCCCGTGCGGGGCGGGTGCAGGCGCCACCGGGGGCTGGCACTCTGGAGGAATGACCGAGTCCGATCGCACCGACGCTCCCCCGCCGCCCGCACCGCAGACCCACCACCCCGGCTCGTCCGGACCGGTTGGCCCGCAGCCGATGCTTGACGTCACGCCGGGTGGCCCCGTGCCGCCCTGGGTCATCTGGGTCGGTGTGGCCTCCGGCGTGATGACGGTGCTGTTCGCCGGTCTCTACATCGCCTTCCTGATCTGGGCGAACACCTAGGCCGTCGGCAGTCGAAACGCCCGCAGCGCCTGGTCGTACCAGTCGTCACGCAGGCCGAGGTCGGTCATGCCGAGTCGCCGGCACACGGCCTGCGACGCCGCGTTGTCCGGGTGGGTGACGGCGTGCACCTCGCTGATGCCGCCGCCGCGGGCCCGCTCCACGAGCGCGCGAGCCGCCTCGGTCGCGAACCCGCGGCCCTGGGCCGACGGGTGCAGGTGCCACCCGATCTCGACGTCGCGGCGCTCGCTGCCAGCGCTGGCCGGGAGCGGTACCAGCATCGCGACGCCGACCGGCCCGCCCACGGCGCCGGTGGAGGTGCGGGGGCAGATTGCAAACACGCCGGTCGACGGGTGCGGGCCCGCACGCCCCGGCTGACCGGCCAGCTGGACCTGCACCTCGGTGCGGGTGCGCGGCCGACCGGCACCGCTCCACCGTGCGACCTCCGGGATCGAGAAGAGGTCGGCCAGGAAGTCCAGGTCGTGCCGGGTGAACGCGCGCAGCACCAGACGCTCGGTCTCGACGCGCGCGAGGTGCTCGGGCCGGAGCCGGAAGTTGTGGCCGTCGCCGCCGTACCAGGGATCGGGCCCGATGCCGAGGTCCTCGGCGCCCAGGCGGTGCGCGACTGCGGCCGACGCGTCGTTGTCGGAGTACATTCCGATCACGAGCTCGTCGTGCCCCGCCACGAAGGCCTGGGCGGCGAGCAGCCGGGCGGCCTGCGTGGCGTAGCCGCGACCGGCGGCGTCGGGGTGCAGGTGCCAGCCGAGCTCGTACTCGCCGACGAAGCCGCCGTCGAGGCGTCCGCACCGGGCCAGCAAGACGCTCCCGACCACTCGTCCCGAGGCGATCTCCTCGATCGCGCGCCGGGCCACGAGCGGGTCCTCGGCCTCGGCCGCGAGGTAGCCGTCGATGCGCTCGCGCGCCTCGTCCTCGTCGGCCATCAGGTGGAAGGGAGGGTTGTCGAGCCACTTCACGACGTCGAGGCGGGAGTGGATCGCGAGCACGTCGGCGGCGTCACCGTGATCGAACCGGCGCAGCCGCAACCGGTCGGTCGTGACCTCCGGGTACCACCCGGTGTCGTTCGCCACGGGTCCCTCGGGTGTCGACACGACCCCCAGTCTGCCCTCGCGTCCGACGATCTGTCCGACCAGGGGCCTACCGTCGGGACATGGCCGGAATGGCGGCCCCCGCCGCCCTCGCGCAACGCGACCTGACCCTCGTCGGGGCCGCGTGCGGAGCCGTGCTGCTGATCGGTGCCGCGGCCCTGTTCGACCTCACCGACGCCCGCCTCGGCCCGCTGACCTCGATCGCCGTCGTCCTGGCCTCGCTCACCGTGCCGCTCGCGGTCGCCCCCCGCCAGCTCTGGAACACGCTCTTCGCGCCGCCGGTGCTGTTGCTCGGCACCCTCGTGGTCGTCGCGATCGTCGCGCCGGAGGCGATCGCGCCCGAGGGCATGCCGGCGTCGGCCGGGCCGGCCGGGCGCGTCCTGGCCGGCACCGTCGCGAGCGGTGTCACCCTCGCCGTCGCCGAGGTCCTCGCGCTGCTCGCGATCGGTCTGCGCCGCCTCGCCCTGCGCTGAGGGGTCCGCGCCCCGCTGGCTGGTCGGCTATCCGGTCTTCTCGTCGACGAAGCACCAGCGCCAGGCCTCGCCCGGTTCGAAGCTGCGCATGACCGGGTGACGCGTCTCGTGGAAGTGCGCCGTGGCGTGCTTGCCCTCGGACGAGTCGCAGCAGCCCACGTGACCGCAGGTCATGCAGATCCGCAGGTGGACCCACGACGTCCCGTCGCGCAGGCACTCCTCGCATCCCGTGGGCGTCGTCGGACGCGGCACGTCGCAGGCGTCCCGCAGGTGCTCGCAGGCCCCGGCCGGGTCAATGGCCGCCCGCAGGTCGATCTCCCGGTCGACCGTCGACTCGTCCTCGGCCAGGCGGTCGAGGATCGACTCCTCGACGTCGAGGGCGTCCAGCACCCGCTGCAGCACCGACTGGTCCACCGTGCCCTCGCCCCGGATGCGGATCAGCTCGGCCCGCTCGCGCGCGAGCGTGGCGGCGCGTGCCCGGCTGTACTGCGCGGCCGGGGTGTCGGCGCCGCCCAGACGCTCCCAGATCGCGTTGGCCCGGTCCTGCGCTCGGCTGCGCAGGCGCTCGAGCACGTCCTCGGAAACGGTTCCGGCGATCTCCTCCTCCAAGTAGCGCAGCCCGGCGTTCGCGGCGGCCTGGTGCACCGAGGCCTCCGTGAGGTGGTCCTCGTGCCGGTCGGGGCCTCGCACCCCCAGCAGCCGGACGAGCCAGGGCAGCGTCAGACCCTGGAGCAGCAGCGTGCCCACCGTCACGACGAACGCGATCATGACCAGCACCTCGCGATGCGGGGTGTCTGCGGGCAGCAGGAAGACTGCGGCCAGCGTGACGACGCCCCGCATCCCGGCCCAGCCGATCAGCAGCGGGGTAGTCCAGTGCGGAGCGGGATCCGCGCGCCGCACGGCCGGGATGAGGCGTGGCAGGTACGTGGCCGGGAAGATCCACACCAGGCGGATGCCGATCACGGCCGCCAGGATGAGCAGGCTCACGGCGGCCACGCGTCCGGCCGAGAGCTCGCTGTCACCCACGTCGGCCACGATCGACTTGACCTGCAGGCCGATCAGCAGGAACGTCGTGTTCTCCAGGACGAACGAGATCGTGGCCCAGTTCATCCGCTCGAACAGGCGCGATGTCGCCGACTGGATGATCGGCGACTTGTGCCCGAGCAGGAGCCCCGCCACCACGACCGCGAGCACGCCCGAGGCGTGCGCGTCGGTGCCGGCCCAGTGGATCTCTTCGGCCGGCACGTACGCCAGCCAGGGCGTCAGCAGCGAGAGCGACACGTCGGTGAGGTCGTCGGTGATCCGCTTGCGCACCTGGATGACCACGAGGGCCACGACCGCGCCGATCAGGACGCCGCCGAGGGCCGACACGAGGAACTCGACTCCGGTCTCCAGCAACGTCACGGACCCGGCGATCGCGGCGATCGACGTACGAAGCAGCACGATGGCCGTGGCGTCGTTGACGAGGCTCTCGCCCTCGAGGATCGTCACGACCCGGCGTGGCAGACCGATGCGGCGCGCGACGGCGGTGGCCGCGACGGCGTCCGGCGGGGCCACGACGGCCCCGAGGGCGAGGCCGACCGCCAGCGGCACGTCGAGCAGCGCCTGCGCGAGGAAGCCGACACCCACTGCGGTGACGATGACCAGCGCGATGCTGAGCAGCGCGATGGGCCGCCGGTTGGCCCGGAAGTCGACCAACGGCGTGCGGATCGCGGCCGCGTAGAGCAGCGGTGGGAGGAGGCCGACCAGCACGAGCTCCGAGGTCAGCTCGACGTCCGGGATGAAGGGCACGTACGAGGCCGCGATGCCGAACACGATCAGCACGAGCGGCGAGGCGACGGGCAGCCGACCCGCCAGCGTCGCCACCGCGACGGCCAGGCTCACGGCGACGACGACGGTCAGAGCGGTGTCCACGAAGGACATCGTGACACCGGCACCCTCACGCGCGAGATCAGTTCACGCTGGAAGGGTGTAGCACCTGTCGCTACAGTGGAGACATGTCCGAGCAGATCAGCCAGCGCGAGCTGCGCAACGACTCCGGCCGCATCATGCGGGCCCTCGACGAAGGACGCAGTTTCGTGGTGAGCCGCAACGGTCGCCCGATGGGCGAGCTTCGTCCCCTCCGCCGAGACCGGCTGGTCAGTGCCGGCCTGGTCGCCGCGGCCTTCCGCGGCGCGCCGCCCGTCGACGCCCAGCAGTTCCGCGACGACCTCGACGCGCTGATCGACCAAGACCCGAGCCCCCGTGCCTGATCGACTCACCTCGGGCCTCCTCGACACCTCGGTCGTCCTGGACCTGCACGCGATCGACCCGATGGTGCTGCCTGCCGAGGTCGGCATCTGCGCCATCACCCTGGCCGACCTGGCCGCCGGGCCGGCGGCTGCCGAGGACCCCCAGGAGCGTGCTCGCCGGCAGGATCGGCTGCAGCGCGTGGAGGCGACCTTCGATCCGCTGCCCTTCGACGGCGAGGCGGCTCGCGCCTACGGTCGGGTCGCGGCAGCGGTCTTCGCCCAGGGCCGCAAGCCTCGCGGCAGGCTCGCCGACCTCCAGATCGCCGCCGTCGCCCTGGCTGCGGGTCTGCCGGTCGTGACGCGCAACCCCCACGACTACATCGGCCTCGAGTCCCTGCTCCCGATCGTGACCATATGAGGTCGACCCGGCGTGTGCCCTCCGCTGCCGCTGGGCGGGGCGGTGGATTCACCACACGTCGTCACCATCTCTCGTAGCGTCAACCACTCACCACGACGAACGGAAGAATCACCATGGGTTCTGTCATCAAGATCAACGCCATCACCGTCCCCGCGGACTCCGGCGACGAGCTCGCCCACCGCTTCGCCGCCCGGGCGGGCGCCGTCGACGACGCCGAGGGGTTCGAGGGGTTCGAGCTCCTGAAGCCCACTGACGAGCGTGACCAGTGGCTCGTGCTCAGCCGGTGGCGCGACGAGGAGAGCTTCCAGGCGTGGGTCGCCTCCCCCGCGTTCGCCCACGGGCACCGCTCGGCGGCCGAGCGCAGCGGCGGCGAGGCACCGAAGCCCGTCTCGACGCACAGCGAGGTCTGGAGCTACGAGGTCGCCGGGGGCTCTGACGCCTGACGGACGCGGGCGCTGAGCCGCGCGTACTCCTCGTCGATGCGGCTCGGTCCCCACGGACGCTCGACAAGAACGCGTCCGACGATGGACTCGTGGGAGTGGAACTGCTCCCGCGTCAGGTCGATCTCGGTGCCGTCGGGCAGCAGGTTCCACCAGTGGTAGTCGACCCGCGAGCCGGCGACGTGCACCTCGCCTCGCACCAGTTGCCCGCCGAAGGCGTCATGCACGACGAGCACGGTCGTGATGCACTGCCCGCGAGCCGGGTTGTCGGTCGACCAGTTCGGCTGGTCCTCGGGAGCGCACGTGTCCGGTCCCCAGGCGAGACGGAGCGCCGCCGTCAGCTCCTCGAGCGCGACGGCTCCCGCTGACGCAGGCACTCAGGCCTTGGTGGAGATGCCGGCCGACTTCATGTCGCGACGCAGCTCCGGCGGCAGCGCGAAGATCAGGCTCTCGTCGGCCGTGCGGATGGCACGGGCGTCGCCGATGCCGCGTTCCGCGAGGTAGGCCAGCACGTCCTGCACGAGGTCGTCGGGCACCGAGGCTCCCGAGGTGACCCCGACGGTGGAGACGCCCTCGAGCCAGGCGTCGTCGATCTCGGAGATGTCGTCGATGCGGTAGGAAGCGGCCGCCCCGGCCTCGAGCGCGACCTCGACCAGGCGCACCGAGTTGGAGCTGTTGGCCGAGCCCACGACGATCACCAGATCGGCGTCCTGCGCGATCTCCTTGACCGCGACCTGCCGGTTCTGCGTGGCGTAGCAGATGTCGTCGGACGGCGGGTCCTCCAGCTGCGGGAACTTCTCGCGCAGGCGGCGGACCGTCTCCATCGTCTCGTCGACGCTGAGCGTGGTCTGCGAGAGCCACGACAGGGCCGTGCCCTCGGGGAACTCCAGCGCGTCGACGTCGTCGGGGTGCTCGACGAGGGTGATGTGGTCGGGGGCCTCACCGGCGGTGCCCTCGACCTCCTCGTGACCTTCGTGCCCGATCAGCAGGATCTGCTTGCCCTCCTGCGCGAACCTGCGCGCCTCGTGGTGCACCTTGGTGACGAGCGGGCACGTGGCGTCGATCGTCTTGAGCTGGCGGTCAGCCGCTTCGGCGTGCACCATCGGCGAGACGCCGTGGGCGGAGAACACGACCGTGGCACCCTCGGGCACCTCGTCGAGCTCCTCGACGAAGATCGCGCCGCGCTCGGCGAGATTGTTGACCACGTGCTTGTTGTGCACGATCTGCTTGCGCACGTAGACGGGGGCGCCGTAGAGGTCGAGGGCCTTCTCGACGGTGATGACCGCGCGATCGACGCCGGCGCAGTAGCCGCGGGGATCCGCGAGCAGCACCTGGCCGCCGAGAGAGGGCATGCCGAGGGAGACCGAGGAAGACATGCCTCCATCGTAACGGCCCGGTGGCGAGCGGGGCCCGTCGTCGGCGCGTGCCTCTAGGGTGGCCGCCATGGCCCTCGACACCAGCGCGGACTCCCCCGCCCCGCTGCGCACGATCTCGCAGGCCGTCGGCGCCTACATCGGTCGCCTGGGCGCGGTGTGGATCGAGGCCGAGGTCGCGCAGATGAACCGCCGACCCGGCATGTGCTTCCTCACGTTGCGCGACCTCGAGGCCAAGGTGTCGATGGGCGCCAAGTGCCACGTCAGCGTGCTCGACGCCTGCCCCGCCCCGGTCACGGCCGGGGCTCGCGTCGTCGTGCACGCCAAGCCCACGTTCTACGGCCCCAACGGCAGCCTGTCGCTCGACGTCCGCGAGATCCGGCCCGCCGGCGAGGGCGAGCTGCTCGCCCAGCTCGAGCGGCGCAAGCAGCTGCTCGCCGCCGAGGGGCTGTTCGAGCCGCGATGGAAGTCCGCGCTGCCCGTGCTGCCCGGCGGCATCGGGCTCGTCACCGGTCGCGAGTCGGCCGCCGAGCGTGACGTCCTCGAGAACGTCAGGCTCCGGTGGGATGCCGCGCCGATCCGCGTCATCCACGCGCTGATGCAGGGCGCCGACAGCGCCCGGGCCGTCATCGCCGCCGTGACCGAGCTCGACGCCGATCCCACGATCGACGTCATCGTGGTGGCCCGCGGCGGCGGTTCGGTCGAGGACCTCCTGCCCTTCAGCGACGAAGCGCTCGTGCGGGCCGTGTTCGCCTGCAGCACCCCGGTCGTGTCGGCCATCGGCCACGAGCCCGACACCCCGTTGCTCGACCTCGTGGCCGACCTGCGTGCCTCCACGCCCACCGACGCTGCCAAGCGCATCGTCCCTGACGCCCGCGTCGAGCGCGAGGCCATCGCCTCGGTGCTGCAGCGCAGCCATCACGCGGTGCGCCAGCTGGTCGAGCGCGAGCTGCACCAGCTGGCGGCCATGCGCAGCAGGCCCGCCCTCGCCCGGCCCACCACGCTCGTCGACGCACAGGCCGAGCTCGTCGTGACGGCACGCGACCGCTCACGCCGCGCCCTCGAGCAGCGCCTCGACCGCGCCCGCGACGAGGTCGGCCACCACCTCGCCCGCGTGCGGGGCCTGTCCCCCCTGGCCACGTTGCAGCGCGGCTACGCCGTGGCGCAGACCCCCGAGGGGCACGTCGTCACGTCGGTGCACGACGTGCCCGAGCGGCTTCACGTGCGGCTGGCCGACGGCCACGTCTCGGTCGTGCGCACCGCCATCCATCCCGACCCGCAGGAGACCGCCGATGAGTGACCAGCCCGAGATCAGCTACGAGCAGGCCCGCGACGAGCTCATCGCCACCGTGCAGCGCCTCGAGACCGGCGGCACCACGCTCGAGGAGTCGCTCGCCCTGTGGGAGCGTGGCGAGGAGCTGGCCCGCATCTGCCAGACCTGGCTCGACGGCGCACGCGAGCGACTCGCCGCGGCCAGCGGCACCGCGGACGCTCCCGAGACCGACTGACTCAGGCGGTCGCCAGGCGGCGCACGAAGGTCTGGACGTCCTCCAGCGGAGCGGTGCTGGTGGTCACGAGCGTCGTGACCTCCGGGGTCTCCTGCACGAGGGTGATGGACCGGTCGGGGCCGTCGAAGCGCTGCCACACGACACCGTCGATCTCGAGCGTGCCGGCCTCCTCGGCGCCCTCGGCGTAGGTGTCGACGAGGTCGCGGGCGCTGGCCTTCTCCTGCTCGAGCCCGATGTACCGGTTCTCGTCGGTCAGGACCCCGAGGTGCCAGGCCTGGGAACCGGTCGGCGTGAACCGCACGCCATTGACCCGCCAGTCGGTGGGCAGGTTGGCGGGCGCGAGCAACGGATAGGTCGCGACGTCGCGGGCGCTCGCCGCGGTGTCGGCGTACGGGACGCTCTCACCGATGGGGTCCTCCGGCGTCTCGGTCTGCAGCAGACCGAAGGCCCAGATGCCGAGCACGATCAGCGACAGCACGGCGACGCTGCGCACGACATCGCCCATCGACGGGTTGCCGCGGGAGCGCTGCGGGGCAGGGGGTCGGCTGCTCATGCTGGCGGGTCAGGCGTCCTGGCTGCTGCGACGCCAGCGGATGCCGGCCTCGATGAAGTCGTCGATCTCGCCGTCGAGCACGGCCTGGGTGTTGCCGCTCTCGTGCTCGGTGCGCAGGTCCTTGACCAGCTGGTACGGGTTGAGCACGTAGTTGCGCATCTGGTCGCCCCACGAGGCGTTGGCGTCGCCGCGCAGCTCGTCGAGGTGGGCGCGCTCCTCGGCCTTCTTCAGCGCCAGGAGCTTGGCCTTGAGGATGACCATCGCACTGGCCTTGTTCTGCAGCTGGCTCTTCTCGTTCTGGCAGCTCACGACGGTGCCCGTGGGCAGGTGGGTCAGGCGCACGGCCGAGTCGGTCGTGTTGACGCTCTGACCGCCCGGACCACTGGAGCGGTACACGTCGACCCGCACCTCGTCCTCGGGGAGGTCGATCTCGTCGGTCTGCTCCAGCACCGGCACGACCTCCACCGCGGCGAACGAGGTCTGCCGGCGGCCCTGGTTGTCGAACGGCGAGATGCGCACCAGGCGATGGGTGCCGGACTCGACCGAGAGCGTGCCGTAGGCGTACGGCGCCCGCACCGCGAACGTGGCCGACTTGATGCCCGCGCCCTCGGCCCAGGAGGTGTCGTAGACCTCGACGGAGTACTTGTGCCGCTCGGCCCAGCGCGTGTACATGCGCTGCAGCATCTCGGCGAAGTCGGTGGCGTCGTCGCCGCCGGCGCCGGAGCGGATCGTGACGATCGCCTCGCGCTCGTCGTACTCGCCCGAGAGCAGCGTGCGGACCTCGAGGCTCTCGACCGCGGTCTGCAGGCGGCGGATCTCGTTCTCGGCCTCGGTGAGGGAGTCGGCGTCGCCCTCCTCCTTCGAGAGCTCGACCAGGACCTCGGCGTCGTCGAGGCGCTGGCGCAGGTTCTCGACCCGCTCGACCTCGGCCTGCAACGCCGACAGACGACCGGTCACGCGTTGCGCGTTGGCCTGGTCGTCCCAGAGGTCCGGGGCCCCGACCTGCTCCTGGAGGTCGTCGATCTCCCCCTGGAGCTTGGGCAGGTCGAGGACCTTCTCGATCGACGTCATCGTCTGATCGAGTTCCTTGATGAGCTCGGAGAAATCAACGGCAGCCACGTGCCGAGGCTACCGCGTGGGGTCAGATGCTCTTGCGGCGGAACTCCGGCGACTGCGTGGGACCGTTCGCACCGTGCGACTTCTCGCTGCCGTCGCGCTCGGCGCCCTCGGCCGTCGCGTGGTGCTTGCCCTTCTTCTTCTCGAGGGCCTCGCGGAACTTGGCCTTCATGTCGGACTTGGGATCGTGCTGCGCTGACTCGGCCATGTCCGCACCCTAGACCCTCAGGTCAGGACAGGGCCTCGGCGACGAGCGTCATCGCCGCGGCGATCGCCGGATCGACCGTGTCGGCGTCCTGTTCGTCGCGCGAGGTCATGATCACGACCACGATCGGTTCGCGCTGCGGCGGCCAGACGACGGCGATGTCGTTGCGGGTGCCGTACGCGGCCGAACCCGTCTTGTCGGCGACCTCCCACTCGGCCGGGACGCCCGCGCGCACGAGGGCGTCGCCGGTCGTGTTGCGCCGCATGAGGTCGAGCAGGACGTCGCGGGTGCTCGGGTCCGCCCCGTCGAGCGCGTAGTGCTGCAGCGTCCCGGCCATGGCACGAGGCGTGCTGGTGTCGCGGTCGTCGCCGGGTACCGCCTCGTTGAGGGCGGGTTCGGTGCGCGTCGCGTTCGTGACGTCGTCGCCCGAGGCGCGCAGGGCCGCCTGCAGGCCCGCCGGCCCGCCGACCAGCTGCAGGAGCAGGTTGGCGGCGGCGTTGTCGCTGAAGCGGACCGCGCCGTCGGCGAGCTCGGCGACGGTCATGGTGGTGCGGCCCTGCGCCAGTGCCTCCTCCACGGCCGGCGCGTGGGCCACGAGGTCGGCCGGGGAGATCGGGACCTCCTGCTGCAGCACCGCTGGTGACTCCTGCTCGAGCAGCGCACCCACGAGAAACGCCTTGACGGTCGAGGCGAACGCGAACCGTTCGTCGGCCCGGTGCTCGAGGGTGTCTCCGGACCCGGTGTCGAGTGCGAAGACCCCGAGGCGCACGTCGTGGGCCTGCTCGAGCGCCGTGAGGTCGGCCGAGCGGTCGAGCACGCGGCCGGCGGGCGCCGGCTGGTTCGCCTCGGACTTCGGGGCCGGGGGCTCCGATCCGTCACTGCATCCCGCGAGCCCGATCAGGAGCGCCAGCGCTGTCGACACCACCCAGAGTCCTCGCATGGCACCACTTCACCACACCCCGCAGGGCCGAGCTCACGACCGGACGTGACGTCGACGGCTCGCAGGACAGGTGCGAGATGCACCAAGATAGGGGCCCAGGAGCGGGAACATTCCTCGCGATGGGCCTCTCTGACGTTCGAATCGTCCCCGAGCCGAAGGCGCACCCATGTCATCCCAGGTCCCCGGCCCCCCGCCGTCCGAGCCCACCCCGCAGGGCGCCCCGCTGCCCCCGGCCCCCGGCCAGACTCCTCCGGCCCCGTCCTACGGCGCTCCTGCCCCGCAGCACGGCGGCGGTGGCTACGGCGGACCCGGCGGGTACCCGCCGCAGCCCACCCCGTCGCCGAACGGCGGCGACGGTGGCCGGACCGGCCTCATCATCGCGATCGTCGCGGTCGCGGTGCTCCTGGTCGCGGGCGCCGCCACCGCCCTGATCCTCGTGCTCACCAGCGGTGACGACTCGGGCGACGACTCCGGCTCCGATGACGGCGGCAGCTCGCAGAGCGACGACGAGCCCTACGTGACCGCGGTCGAGGACTACTTCGCCGCATACGCCGATGGCGACTGCGAGGCGATCCTCGACCTCTACCCCGACCAGTTCGACGACGTCGAGCAGTGCGAGGACGACTACCCGTACACCGACCCCGACGACGTCGAGATCGACATCAGCAGCGTCGAGGCCACCGATGTCGACGAGGAGGCCGACCCGGCCGAGGCCACGGTCGAGATCTCGTTCACCGAGATCGATCTCAGCGAGGACACCGAGGACGACTACACCGTCGAGTTCACGCTCGAGAAGGACGGCGACAACTGGATCATCACCGACTTCGACTCGGTCTGATCCCCCGACCTGACAGCCCGACCGCACGCCCCGGACACGAAGGAACGACGCCACCCCCATGAGCCACGACCCCAGCATCCCGCCCCCGCCCGGCAGCACCCCGCCTCCTGGCCCGCCGCTCCCGCCTCCGGGCCAGGCCACCCCGCCTCCGCCCGGCGGATACCCGCCGGCCGGCTTTCCGCCGCCGGGCGGCCCGCCCCCGCCCGGTGGCGGGGGCGGGAAGAAGACCGGCCTGATCATCGGTGCGGTCGTCCTGGCCCTGCTGCTCATCGGTGGTGCCGTCACGACGGTCCTGCTGCTGACCGGAGGCGACGACGATCCGGAACCGACCGCGACCCCCACGTCGTCGACTGATCCGGACGACGAGCCCACCGATGATCCCGACGACGAGGAGGTCGATCTCGACGACGGCCCCTGGGTCGACACCGTCGAGGACTTCACGGTCGCGTACTACGACGGCGACTGCACGACGCTCATGGAGCTCGCACCCGGCAACTGGGCCGACGAGGAGACCTGCCTGAGCGAGATCATGCCCGGTCAGTTCGTGCTCGACGACTACGACATCGAGACGATCGAGCTCGACGACGAGCAGGACCCGACCGAGGCGACCGTCGAGATCGACTACACGATCATCCAGGTCTCGACCGACCAGGCACAGACCTTCGTCACGACCTTCACGGTCGAGGACGACGGCCGCGACTGGCTCGTCAGCAACTTCCAGACCGGCGGCTGACCGTCGCCGGTCCGAGCCTCACACCGGCTCGGTCCGGCGCAGCTGCCCGGACGCCTCGGCCACGATCGTGGTGGTCGAGGCGAGGCCCGGCGGGGTGAGCGGCAGCCGGATGTCCCGCTCGAGGCGCACCGTGACGGTGTCGCCCTCGAGCCGAACCTCGACCACCCGGACGTCCGGCGTGCCGCGCACGTGCTCGACGATGCGGGCCCGGGCCACGTCCGGGTCGACGACCGTGATGCCCGCCGCGTAGAAGGCCTCGAGGTCGAGCGCGTCCGCCGCGGCGACGACGGCCGTGTCGGCCAGCCCGTTGAGTCGCTGACGCTCGAGGAAGGCGTCGGACGCGTTGACCACGACGACCGCCAGCAGGCCCACCACGGCAAAGAAGCCCACCGTCACGAGCGTGATCTGACCACGATCGGCCACCCTGCGCGCTCGCCTCACCCTCGCCCCTCGCGATACGTGCCGTACGCGTGGGTGTGCGTCGCGTCGACCGAGATGACCCCGAGGGTGTCGCCGAGCACCGTCGGCAGCAGCGGCAGGGGCTGGTCGACCGAGACCACGACCCGGACGCTCGAACCGGGCTGCAGGCAGTCGGTCGGGTCCGGCAGGCAGACGATGTCGACGACGGCGCCCGTGACGCCGTGATCGGCCAGCGCCACCTGGACCGCCTGGTCCGCTCGCGCTTGGGCCGTGACGACGTCCGGAGCCCGCACGAACGCCCGGCCCGCCGCCTGGCTCGCCGACGACACCGCGAACGCCGCGCGCTGCGCCTCGAAGACCGACAGCAGGACGTAGACGAGGGGAACCAGCAGCAGGACCGTGAGCCAGACGAACTCGACGGTCGCGGCTCCTCCGTCACGGCGGCGACGAGACCTCATGGCGCGACCTCCCTGACCGCGTGGCCCGTGACCTCGACCGTCATTCCAGGTCCCAGCAGGCCCAGCGCCGGCACCTCGCTCACGACCGTGACCTCGACCCCAGGCACCCCCGCCACCGCTGCGGGCCTCACGCTGACCGCACGGACGAAGTGGCCGCCGATGCCGGTGTCGATCTGGGACCGCGTGCGCTCCTCCCCTGCCCCCGGCGCAGCGTCGAGCGCGGCCTGCGTGCGCGCGCCCTCGGCGGCGGCCGCGGTGGTCACGTTGCGCACGTGCATGACCAGGGCAACCTGCATGATGCCCAGCACCAGCGGGATCACGACCAGCATCACCAGCACGAAGTCGACGACGGCGGCGCCGGACTCGCGCCGCGGGCCGCGACGGAGCTCAGCCACCGACCGAGGCGAGCGCCTGCTCGAGGATCCGGGCCAGCTCCGGGCCGGCGATGGCCGTCAGGAGCGCCACGATCCCGGCGCTCATGACCGTGATCATGACCCAGCCGGGCACGTCGCCGGCGTCGTCGTGCCGGCGTGGGCGCCGGAGCTGGCGGCGCAGGAAGGATGCGTGTCGGGACATGGTGTTCCTCTCAACTTCCAGACGTGAGCTGCAGGCCGACCACGCCGGGATAGAACGCGAAGACCACAGTCACGGGCAGGATCGCGAACACGACGGGGACCATCATGAGGACCTCGCGACGCCCGCCGGACTCGATCAGGGAGCGCCGGGCGGACTCACGAGCGTCGGCGGCCTGGGCGTGCAGGACGTCGACGAGGGGCGTGCCGCGCTCGACGGCGCCGGCCAGGGCCTCGGCGAAGCGCGAGATGCTGCCCACGCCCGTGCGGGACGCCAGCGCGTCGAACGCCTCGGCGACCGTGCCGCCCGCATGGACGTCGGCCATGACCCGGCGCAGCTCGTCGGCGAGCTCGCCGTGGGCCAGCGCCGAGACCCGCTGCACCGCGACGGTGGGGCTCTCGCCGGCGGCGACCGCCAGTGCCAGCAGGTCGGCGACCGTCGGGAACTCCTGCTCCATCGCGCGTTCGCGATCCTCGACCCGGCGCGAGAGGTCGTGGTCGCACCACCACGCGGCGGCCAGCGCGCCGACCCAGCAGAAGACGAGCAGGGCCAACGGTTGCGTCGGTCGACGCGCCGCCGCCGCCAGGCTGATCGCGATGCAGACCCCCGTGGCCGCTCCGACCCAGCGAAGCTGCCGCAGCCGGAAGTCCTCCACCTGCAGCGGCGACCCGAGGCGGTCCAGGCGCCGACGGACGTCGGCGTCACCCCCGATCGCGTTGGCGACGGCCCGGCCGGCCGCTCTGATCCGGTCGGAGATCGGCACCGCCGCCGCGTCGTCGGCGGGCAGAGCCGATACGGCGCCGACGTACGGCGCGACGCGGTCCAGGAGCCTGGGCCTGCGGGTGCCGGCCCATCCCGCGACGACGAGCACGAGGCCGAGCGCAAGGGCCCCGGCCACGGCTCCGCCGGCCGCCGGGGTGATCATGCGAACACCCGCCGCTCGCTCGGGAGGCGCCCGATCCGCATCATCAGGCGGTAGGCCACGACACAGACCGCGGCGCCACCGACGACGATCAGGCCACCTGTGGGCGTCGAGTAGCGGTCGACGACGTCGGGGCGTCCGGCCATGCTCAGCAGCACGAGCCACGGGGCGGCGACGGCGAGCCGTGCGCCGTTGACCGTCCACGACTGGCGCGACTCGAGCTCGCCGCGGGTGCGCAGGTCGTCACGCAGGAAGCCGGACAGCGATCGCAGGACCCGGCCGAGATCGCGACCGCCGACGTGACGCGTCAGACGGAGCGCCTCGACGACACGGTCGCCCGTGGGGTCGGCCAGGCGCACCTTCAGCCGGTCGAGCGCGTCGTCGAACCGGCCCGACGAGGCGTGGTCGCGCCCGAACTGGGCGAAGTACGGGCGCAGCTGCTCCGGCCCTCGGCGGCCCAGGGCCGCCACCGCCTCGGGCAGGGACATCCCGGACCGGACGCCGGCGGCGAGGTGGTCGATGGCATCGGGCCAGGCCGACCGGCGCTCACGCAGGACGCGCTCACGGCGACCGCGCCGCACCGCGCCGGGGGCGACCGAGGCGAGCAGGCCCACGCCGAGAGCGATCGTGGGCGACCCGGTCAGGCCTGCCGTCACGACCCAGGCGCCAGCGGCGCAACCCGCGACGATCCCGACACGCCGCCAGGGCAGCCGGATCTGCCGGCCGGCGGCACGCCGGAGTCGCGTCGGGTTCGGCGTCGACCACCACGACGCGATGAGCGTGAGGCCGAGCCCGACGGCCAGACCGATCAGTACCCCCACGACCCACCTCCGAGCAGCGCGTCGAGATCGAGGCCGGCGCGGGTGAACGCGTCGCGCCTGGCCGGGCGACCCACGGCGCGCACGAGCTCGCCACCGCGACGCTCGAAGACCGGTTCGCTCTCGACGCTCCCGGACTCGACACGCCCGGTGACGGCCACCACCTCCTGCACCGCCCGTCGCCCGGACGCGTCCATCGCGGTGTGGACCACGAGGTCAACGGTGCTCGCCACGGTCGGCACGACGAATCCGGCGCCGATGTTCTCGCCGGCGAGCAGCGGCAGGGTGCTGAGCTTCGCGAGCGCCTGGCGTGCGGAGTTGGCGTGGATCGACGCCAGGCCCGGCAGTCCGGAGTTCAGGGCCAGCAGCAGGTCGAGGCACTCCGCGGCCCGCACCTCGCCGATGATCAGGCGGCTGGGTCGCATGCGCAGCGACTCCTTCACGAGCGCGCGCAGGTCGATCTCGCCGTTGCCCTCCAACCCCGGCGGACGGCACTGCAGCTGCACCCAGTCGGGGTGCGTGATCTGCAGCTCGTAGACCTCCTCGGCCGAGACGATCCGCTCGTGCCCCGGGATCGCGCCGGCCAGGCAGTTCAACAGCGTCGTCTTGCCGGCCTGGGTGGCGCCGGAGACGACGATGTTGAGCCCGGCCACGACGCTGCCGCGCAGGAACTGGGCCGTCGCGGTGTCGAGCGTGCCCAGCTCGACCAGTGCCTCCAGGTCGTGTGCCCGGGCGACGAACTTGCGGATGTTGACCGCCGTGAACCCCTTCGCGATCCCGTCCAGCACCACGTGCAACCGGTGCCCACCCGGCAGGTTGGCATCGACGAACGGCTGACTCACGTCGAGACGCCGACCCGTGGTCGACAGCATCCGCTCGACCAGCTCACGCACCCCGTCGGAGGTCAGGATGATGCTCGTCAGCTCGTGCCGACCACCGCGCGCCACGAACACCCGATCCGGCGCGTTGATCCAGATCTCCTCCACCGTCGGGTCGTCGACCAACGGCTGCAGCACCCCCAGCCCGGCGACATCGGCCACCAACCGCGCGACCTCGACATCGGGCTCGTCGATCGTGCCCACCGCACCGGTCAGGCTCGTCCGCTCATGATCGGCCACCACGTCCTGCGCCGCCTGGCGCACCGCAGCCGGATCAGCACGCGGATCGATCCGGCGCTCACGCACCAGCTCACGCACACGCGTCGTCAAAGTCGTCGCAGGATCCACCCCTAGATCCCTCCGCTCGGGAAGTCGTGCCGACGAGACTGGCCCGACCCCGCAGAACTCTGCAACCACCCGAGCCGAAGGCTGTGGACGGCGGGGGCGCTGCGGGAGTGCCTCGACCGGCGTGGGTGAGGGAGACGGGAACCGGCCAGGGTCTCGATACGGGCTCGGCCGCGGGCGGCCTCCCCCACTCGACCAGCGGAGGTGGCCGGGTCTCGATACGGGCTCGGCCGCGGGCGGCCTCCCCCACTCGACCAGCAGGGGGTGGCGGGGTCTCGATACGGGCTCGGCCGCGGGCGGCCTCCCCCACTCGACCAGCAGGGGTGGCGGGGTCAGGCGTCGAGGGCGGCGTCGAGGGTGTCGAAGACCTGGGGGGTGTACTCCTCCGCCGGGGTGTCGTCGCCGGGCTCGCTGACGTCGACGTCGGGGTCGGGCAGGAGGCCGTCGGGGTCGACGAGGCGCACGTCGTGACCGTCGATGCGCAGGCGCCGGATTCCCTCCAGCAGCATGCGGCGGGCCACGTCGTGCACCCGGTGCACGCGGTGCAGGTCGATGACCACCAGGCCGTCACCCTCCGGCTCGGCCTCCAGTCCGCGCAGGACGCGCTCGGCCTCGATGAAGCGCAGGTCGCCCGCCACCTCGTGCACCGAGGGGGCGTCGTCGTCCTGGGCCTTGGGCACCCGCACGACCGACCGGGCCGACTCCGGCGCCTCCATGAGGTGCAGGCCCATGTCGGCCGAGAGCTTCTCGAACGCCCGCACGCCCCGGCTGCTGTTGCCGTGCTCGTCCAGGCGCGGCGAGAACACCGCGATGCCGACCTGACCGGGCAGCACGCCGATGAGTCCACCGGCCACCCCGCTCTTGGCCGGGATGCCCACCGTCGTGAGCCAGTCGCCCGCCGCGTCGTACATGCCGCACGTGGCCATGACGCTCAGCACCTGACGGGTCACCGCCGGCTCGAGCACCCGGCTGCCGTCGGCGGCCACACCGTTCGCGGCCAGCACCGAGGCCATCCGCGCGAGGTCCTCCACCGTGACCGAGACCGAGCACTGACGGATGTAGCCGCGCACGACGTCGGCCGGGTCGTCCTCGAGGGTGCCGACCGTCTTGAGCATGTACGCGATCGCCATGTTGCGGTCCGACGTCGCCAGCTCGGACTCGAAGACCTGCTCGTCGACCGACAGGTCGCGTCCGGCCAGGCGCGAGTACAGCTCGACGATGCGCGCCGACCGCGTGTCGGCGTCGCCGCCGGCCACCAGACCGTGGGCCGCGATCGCGCCGGCGTTGATCATGGGATTGCGCGGCCGACCCGTCGATGGCTCGAGCGAGATCTCGTTGAACGCATCGCCCGACGGCTCGACGTCGATCCGCTCGAGCACCCCCGCCAGGCCCTGGTCGATGATCGCCTGCGCGTAGGTGAAGGGCTTCGAGATCGACTGGATCGTGAACTCCACGTCGGTGTCACCGGCGCTGTAGACCTGACCGTCGAGGGTCGAGATCGCGATCGCGTACCGGTCGGGGTCGGCACCGGCCAGCTCGGGAATGTAGTCGGCCACCGCACCGTCGTCCTCGCCGCAGGTCTCGAGGAGCTCGGTCAGGTAGTCACTGATCGGGGCCTTCATGCCCTGATGCTGTCATGAACCGATTCCGTCCCCCCGGCGCGGGACACTGAGCCCCATGAGGTCCGATCTCGCCGCATGGCGCCTGGGTCCGCAGTTGCTCGCGGGCAACCCGGCGACGTCGCCGGAGGCCGTCGTGCGGCACTTCGGTGCCGTGCAGGCCCAGGAGCACTTGTGGGCACCGTGGGCGGTCGGCCGGCGTTGCGGTGCCACGTTCACCGTGGTGCTCGACGGGCTCTGGCCGGCCGGCGTCATCCGCACGCACGTCCTGCGCACCACGTGGCACTACGTGCACGCCGACGACCTCCCCGCCGCCATCGCGGCCACCGCCGACCGGGTCATGGGCCAGCTCGTGGGGCACGCGCGACGCGCCGACCTCGCTGAGCCACAGCTCGTCGCCACGAGCGAGGTCGTCACGCAGATCGTCCGGGAGACCCCGGGCTGCACGCGCGACCACATCGCCGAGCAGCTGCGGGAGGCCGGCGTCGAGCAGTCGTCGAACCGCCTGGGGTACGTCGTCATGGCCGCCGAGCTGCGCGGTGAGATCGGCGGCGAACGACGCCCGGGCCAGCACGAGTACCACCCGCTCGACCTGGCTCCCCCGCCCTCGACCGACGACGCCCTCGCCTGGCTCGCTCGCACGTATGCGCGCGGCCACGGCCCGGTCACGGCCCACGACCTCGCCTGGTGGTCGAGCCTCACGGTCCGCCAGGCACGCACCGCGATCGAGCTGGCTGGACTCGAGCCCGTCACCGTGGCCGGGCAGGAGCTCTGGTCGCTCGGGGAGCCCACCGAGGTCGAGGTGCCCCCGGTGCTGCTGCTGGCCAACTTCGACGAGGTCATCTCGCACGTCCGCGACGCAGCGGTCCGGGCCGATGTCGGCGAGATCTACGACGAGGCGATGTTCGCCCCCGGGCTGCTGTTCGTCGACGGTCGTCTGGCCGGTCACTGGCGTCGCACTGTCGCGGGTGGCCAGGTCGAGGTCGAGACCACCACTCGGCACCCGCTGAGCGCCGCGCAGCAGCGTCATCTGGACGCCGAGATCGACCGCTTCCGCGCGTTCCTGACGGACTGATCCAGGCTCCGTAGCCCAGCTCGCCCGCCCGTGCGACCCGACCTACCGATGGGTAGGCGACGACGGCTCGAGCGGGTCCGCGTGAGTGTCGTCACGACACCGCGAGCCCGGGAGTCCACCTGATGTCCGGCGCGTTAAGGTGAGGGCACATCCTCCCTGTTTTCACCGCGCTTATCGGAAGAGGCGATCCGGGCCGTGGCCGAGTCCTCCACCACTGACAACACCAACTCTCCCCAGCCGGACTTCGGCACCAATCAGTGGCTCGTGGAGGAGATGTTCGAGCGGTATCAGTCCGACCCGTCGTCGGTCGACGGCGAGTGGGCCGACTTCTTCGCCAAGGGAGGCACGCCGGACGGCGGCCCCGCGGACGCCAGCAACGGCACCGGCGCCACCAACGGCGCGAGCCCGGCGAAGGCCGCCAAGGCCACCGCCAGCGCGAACGATGCGAAGGCCGCCACCGCGCCGAAGGCCGAGCCCACGACCGCGGCCCCCACGAGCACCTCGCCCTCGGCGTCGAACGGCACGGTCCCTGACGGATCCAGCAAGTCGCCGGTCGCGAAGGCCTCGCCCACCGTCGTGAAGTCCACCGCGGCCGCCACGTCCGTGGCCGCGGCCACGCCGCCGCCCACCGATCCGGGCGAGGTCGAGAAGGTCGTGCTGCGCGGCGCCGCCGCCCGCACCGCCCAGAACATGGACGCGAGCCTCGCGGTGCCCACCGCCACCTCGGTCCGCTCCGTGCCGGTCAAGCTGCTGTTCGACAACCGCACGGTCATGAACAACCACCTCGCCCGCGCCCGCGGCGGCAAGGTCTCGTTCACCCACATCATCGGCTATGCGGTCGTCCGCGCCGTCGCCTCGCTCCCGGAGATGAACACCGGCTACGAGACCAACGACAAGGGCAAGCCGGTCCAGCTCAAGCCCGAGCACGTCAACTTCGGCCTCGCGATCGACCTGCAGAAGCCCGACGGCAGCCGTCAGCTGCTCGTGCCGAGCATCAAGGCCGCCGAGACCATGAACTTCGCGCAGTTCTGGCAGGCCTACGAGGTCATGGTCAAGAAGGCGCGTGACGGCAAGCTCGAGGTCTCCGACTTCCAGGGCACCACGGTCTCGCTCACCAACCCCGGCGGCATCGGCACCAACCACTCGGTGCCGCGCCTCATGGCCGGCCAGGGCGTCATCGTCGGCGTCGGCTCGATGGAGTACCCGCCGGAGTTCCAGGGCGCCTCGGAGCACACGCTCGCGCAGATGGCGATCAGCAAGATGATGACGCTGACCTCCACCTACGACCACCGCGTCATCCAGGGCGCGCAGTCCGGCGAGTTCCTCAAGCGCGTGCACCAGCTGCTGATCGGCGGCGACGGGTTCTACGACGAGATCTTCCAGGCCCTGCGCATCCCCTACGAGCCCATCCGCTGGGCCCAGGACATCGCCGTCAGCCACGACGACGACATCGACCGCCAGGCCCGCGTCCTGGAGCTCATCCACGCCTTCCGCGTCCGCGGTCACCTGATGGCCGACACGAACCCGCTGGAGTACAAGCAGCGCAGCCACCCCGACCTCGACACCGCCTCGCACGGCCTGACCTTGTGGGACCTCGACCGCGAGTTCCCCACGGGCCCGTCGTTCGGTGGCGAGCGCCGCTACATGAAGCTGCGCGAGATCCTCGGCATCCTGCGCGACTCCTACTCACGCACCGTGGGCACCGAGTACATGTACATCGAGGACCCGGCTGAGCGCCGCTGGTTCCAGGAGCGGCTCGAGCGCGGCTACACCAAGCCGCCGCGCGAGGAGCAGCTCCGCATCCTGGCCAAGCTCAACGAGGCCGAGGCCTTCGAGACGTTCCTGCAGACCAAGTTCGTCGGGCAGAAGCGCTTCAGCCTCGAGGGCGGCGAGACCACGATCCCGCTGCTCGACGAGATCTGTGAGGAGGCTGCCGGCGACGGCCTCGAGGAGGTCTGCATCGGCATGGCCCACCGCGGCCGCCTCAACGTTCTGGTCAACATCGCCGGCAAGAGCCCCGGCGCGGTCTTCCGCGAGTTCGAGGGCAACATCGACCCGCGCACCGTGCAGGGCTCGGGCGACGTCAAGTACCACCTGGGGGTCGAGGGCGAGTTCACCTCCGAGCACGGCGACACGATCAAGGTCTCGGTCGCGGCCAACCCGTCGCACCTCGAGGTCGTCGACCCGGTGCTCGAGGGCGTCACCCGCGCCAAGCAGGACGTCCTGAACCGGGGCGAGGAGTTCCCGGTGCTGCCGGTGCTCGTGCACGGCGACGCGGCCTTCGCCGGTCAGGGCGTCGTGGCCGAGACGCTCAACCTGTCGCAGCTGCGTGGCTACCGCACGGGCGGCACGATCCACGTCATCGTCAACAACCAGGTCGGCTTCACCACCAGCCCGTCCTCGTCGCGCTCCTCGACGTACTGCACCGACGTCGCCCGGATGATCCAGGCGCCGGTCTTCCACGTCAACGGCGACGACCCCGAGGCCTGCATCCGGGTCGCGGCGCTCGCCTACGAGTACCGCAAGACGTTCCACAAGGACGTCGTGATCGACCTGATCTGCTACCGCCGGCGCGGGCACAACGAGGGCGACGACCCCTCATTCACCCAGCCGCTGATGTACGACACGATCGAGAAGAAGAAGTCGGTGCGCAAGCTGTACACCGAGGCCCTCGTCGGTCGTGGTGACATCACCCTGGAGGAGGCCGAGGCGGCCCTGGCCGACTACCAGGCCCGCCTGGAGCGCAACTTCAAGGACGTCAAGGAGGCCGAGCACTCCGACGCCGACTACACGCGCACCCCGGACTACCCGGAGAAGCCCGAGCTGCCCGGGGCCCTGCAGACGGCCATCACGCCGGAGGTCCTGAAGGCCGTCGCCGACGCGTACACCAACGTGCCGGAGGGCTTCACGGTCCACCCGAAGGTGCTCCCCCAGCTGCAGCGCCGCGCCGCGTCGATCACGGCCGGCCCGATCGACTGGGGCACGGGCGAGATCCTCGCGATGGGCTCGCTGCTGCTCGACGGCCGTCCGGTCCGCATGGCCGGCCAGGACTCGCGTCGCGGCACGTTCTCCTCGCGCTTCGCCACGATCATCGATCGCCAGAACGCCGACGAGTGGACCCCGCTGTCCAATATCGCCGAGGACCAGGCGCCGTTCTTCATCTACGACTCGCTGCTCAGCGAGTACGCCGCGCTCGGCTTCGAGTACGGCTACTCCGTGGCCCGGCCCGAGGCCCTCACGATCTGGGAGGCTCAGTTCGGCGACTTCGTCAACGGCGCCCAGTCCGTCATCGACGAGTACCTGTCGTCGGGCGAGACCAAGTGGGGCCAGAAGTCCGGCGTCGTGCTGCTGCTGCCGCACGGCTACGAGGGCCAGGGCCCCGACCACTCCTCGGCCCGCATCGAGCGCTTCCTCGCGCTCGCGGCGAACGACGAGATCACGATCGCCCAGCCGTCGTCGCCGGCGTCGTACTTCCACCTGCTGCGCAAGCACACGCTGGAGGCCGAGCACCGTCCGCTGATCGTGCTCTCGCCGAAGTCGATGCTGCGCAGCAAGGCCGCCGCGTCGCAGCCCGACGAGTTCACGAGCGGCACGTTCCGCCCGGTCATCGGCGACGACACCGTCGACCCGGACCAGGTCGAGCGCGTCCTGCTCGTCACGGGCAAGCTGGCGTGGGAGCTCATCGCCGAGCGCGAGAAGCGCGAGGACACCCGCACCGCGATCGTGCGCGTCGAGCAGCTGTACCCGCGTCCGGCCGCCGAGCTGTCGGCCGAGCTGAGCCGCTACCCCAAGCTCAACGAGGTCCGCTGGGTGCAGGACGAGCCGGAGAACCAGGGCGCCTGGCCGCACGTCAAGCACCACTTCACGGGAGCCTTCGACGGCGCCCCACTGAAGGGCGTCACGCGGCCCGAGTCGTCCACGACGGCCGTGGGCTCGCACCCGCGCCACGTCGCCGAGGCGCGGGAGCTGCTGGACCGCGCGTTCGCCTGAGTCGAGCGGAGCACGCATGTACTTCACCGATCGTGGGATCGAGGAGCTGCAGTCGCGCCGGGGTGACGAGACCGTCACCCTGGCGTGGCTCGCCGAGCGGCTGAGCGAGTTCGTCGACACGAACCCCGAGTTCGAGGTGCAGATCGAGCGCTTCGCCACCTGGCTCGCCCGCCTGGATGATGACGAGGACTGACCGAGCGCAGCGAGGGAACGTCCGAGTCAGGTCGAGTCGTCCACGGCCGAAGGCCGTCTGACTGTACCGAGACCCGGCCAGCTGAGGCACCCGCCCGCCACCGGCCGGCACACCCGCACGCCGTCAGGCGCGGGGGTCTCGATACGGGGCTCGCAGAGCTCGCGAGCACTCGACCACCGGACGGGAACCAGCCGGCACACCCGCACACCGTCAGGTGCGGGGGTCTCGATACGGGCCTCGTCCCTCGCCCCACTCGACCAC
>NZ_JAGLCD010000018.1 GCF_023146395.1 Aeromicrobium sp.
TGCTCGCGAGCTCTGCGAGCGGCGTATCGAGACCCGGTGAGGTTGAGGGTCTGGGTCGGACCGGTCGGTGGTTGTGGGGCGTGGTCGTCTGGCCGTGGTCTCGGTACGGCCCTCGTTCCCTTCGATACGTCGTGCTCGTTCCTCGCACGCCACTCAGGGCGTCGCCTCGGGCCACTCGACCTGCGGGGCACTCGTTCCTCGTGCCCCGCATACTGGGCGGGTGCGGGTACTGGTGGTCGATGACGAGGTCCAGCTCGCGGAGGGCGTGCGCCGCGGGCTCGAGGCCGAAGGCTGCGCCGTGGACGTGGCGCACGACGGCGTCGACGGTCTCTGGTACGCGACCGAGCACCCGTACGACGTGATCGTGCTCGACGTCATGATGCCGGGGCACTCCGGCTGGACCGTCGTGAAGGAGCTGCGCGCGCAGGGCAACTGGACCCCGGTCCTGATGCTCACGGCCCGCGACACCGACGCCGACCAGGTCCAGGCGCTCGACGGCGGTGCCGACGACTACCTCACCAAGCCGTTCTCGTTCACGGTGCTCGTGGCGCGGCTGCGCGCCCTCGCGCGGCGCGGCGCCCCCGAGCGACCCATGGTGCTCGAGGTCGGTGACGTCGTGCTCGACCCGGCGGGCCGCACGATCAGCCGGGCCGGTCAGCCCGTGGCCCTGACCACGCGGGAGTTCGCGGTCGCCGAGTTCCTCCTGCGCCGCGCCGGTCAGGTCGTCTCGAAGCT
Organism: Aeromicrobium sp.; assembly: GCF_023146395.1. Classification (GTDB taxonomy): domain Bacteria; phylum Actinomycetota; class Actinomycetes; order Propionibacteriales; family Nocardioidaceae; genus Aeromicrobium. The sequence continues at coordinate 736 of NZ_JAGLCD010000018.1, forward strand.
CGACGTGCTGGCGGGCGTCTGGGACGAGGCCTTCGACGGCGACCCCAACATCGTCGAGGTCTACGTCGGGCACGTGCGCCGCAAGCTCGACCGGCCCTTCGGCCGGGCGAGCCTGCAGACCGTGCGTGGCGCGGGATACCTCTGGAACGACCAGGCCTAGGTCGGTGCGATGACACGACGCGGCGGCACCGGCCTGCTCCGGGGTCTCTCGGTGCGGGCGCGGTCCGCGATCGCGTCGGCGCTCGCGATCGCGGTCGTGCTCGGTGTCGTGATCGTGGGCTTCTCCTGGGTGCTGCGGTGGAATGCCGACGGCCAGACCCGCGAGCTGGCCGAGACGACCGCGGAGGTCCTGGTCGACCGGGTCGCGGTCGACGGGCTCGCGGTCGTGACCGAGTACGACGGCGAGGCGCTGGTGCAGGTCGTCGACGCCGCGAACCGCATCGCGGCCGTCGGCAGTGGAGCGGCGAACCTCACGGTGCCGGCCGCCTCGGGCCCGGCCACGATCGACGGCACCCGGTACTACGTCGCCGACCAACGGGTGCCCGGCACGGAGCTGCAGGTGCGCGTGGCCCGCGCCTACGACGACGACAGCGAGGCGCGCGAGACCGCTCGCACCGTCCTGGTCGCCGTGGCACCGACGCTGCTGGTGCTGGTCGCGGTGCTGGCCTGGCTCTCGACGTCGCGCGCGCTCCGGCCGGTGGGTGACATCCGGCGCGAGGTCGAGGCGATCGGTGCGAGTGACCTGCACCGGCGCATCGAGGTCCCGCCCACGCGCGACGAGATCGCCGACCTCGCCACGACCATGAACTCCCTGCTCGACCGTCTCCAGACGGGGTCGCAGGCGCAGCGCCGCTTCGTCGCGGACGCCTCGCACGAGCTGCGTTCGCCCCTGGCGACGCTGCGCCAGTACGCCGAGCTCGCCTCGACCCATCCCGAGGATCTGGCGCCCGGCGAGCTCGCCGAGGTCGTCGACGCCGCGAGCCTGCGGCTGCAGACCCTCGTCGACGACCTGCTGGTGCTGGCCACCGTGGCCGAGTCCGGTGACCGCCGGCGGGAGGAGATCGACCTGGACGACCTGGTGCTCACCGAGCTCGTCGCCTTCCGGTCCGCTGGTGTCACGATCGACGCCGCCTCCGTGCGGCCGACGAAGGTCGCGGGTCAGGAGCGCCGGCTCGCGATGGTCGTGCGCAACCTCCTGGCCAATGCGATGCGCCACACGACGTCGCGGGTCCGGGTCGCGACGGGCAGCGACGACGCCGGTGCGTTCCTGGTCGTGGCCGACGACGGTCCGGGGGTGCCCGCGCCGGACCGTGAGCGGATCTTCGACCGGTTCGTGCGGCTCGACGACGGCCGCGCGCGCGACGAGGGCGGGTCTGGTCTCGGGCTCGCGATCGTCGCAGCCGTCGTGGGGGAGGGCGGCGGCACCGTCGTGGTCGACGAGGCCCCGGGCGGTGGTGCGCGGTTCACGGTGCGCCTCCCGGCCTGGGACGAGGACTGACCTCCTCCATCCCCCCCGGGGAGGCAGGGGTGCCGGGCCCTGGGCGGCGAGATCGAGCACCGTCGAGCACCGTCGAGCACGAGCCTGAAGACGGCTTCAGGTCGCTTCAGGCTGGCTTCAGCGTCCGCCGACGAGAGTGGAGTCATGAGCAACGAGAACACGCCTCCCACGCCCCCCGCCGATCACGAGCCGACCGAGCAGCTGACCCCCGCGCCGGCCCCCGCTCCCGCCGCCGCCCTGGCCCCGCGCCGTCGCACGGGCCTGCTCGTGGCGGGCGTCGCCGCCGCCGTGATCCTGTCGGCCGGAGTCGGCGCGGCCTTTGCGCTGGTGGTGTCCGACAACGACGACGGTGACATCACCGGCTTCACCACGTCGGGCCAGAACGACTCCAACGGCTCGAACGGGTTCGACGGGCCGCGCGGCGGTGGTGCGACGGCAGCCAACGACGAGACCGACCTGGACGGCATGCTCGACGCCGCGAGCCAGGCGCTCACGGTCGCGCAGGGCGACGTCGTCAAGATCGAGGAGCGTTCGCCCGGCCTGTGGCGCGTCGACGTCCAGGGCGGCGGCCGTGAGTACGAGGTCGTCGTCGACGGGTCGGGTGCCCGCGTCACCGAGGAGGACGACGACGATGACGGCGACGACCTGCCGCTGACCGCCGACTCGGTCACGGCGCTGGTGGCGGCGGCCACGGCCAACACCGCGGGTCGGGTCGTCGAGATCGAGTCCGACGACGACCGCTACTCGGTCGAGATCCGCACCTCGTCCGGCTCGACCGTCGAGCTGGACCTGAACCAGTCGTTCCAGGTCGTCGGCACCGACCGTGACGACGACGGCGACGACGACTGACTGGGGCGTCGCAAGTAGACACGACGAAGGGCCGCACCCACCGGGTGCGGCCCTTCGTCGATCTCAGCCATGCGGCTGACGCGTCACTTCGCGTCGTCGGCCGCGTCCTTCGCCTTGTCGGCGGCGTCGTTCGCGGCGCCCTTGGCGTCGTCGGCGGCGTCCTTCGCCTTGTCGGCGGCGTCGTCGGCCACCTTCTTGGCCTTGTCGGTCGCATCGTCGGCGACGCTCTTGGCCTTGTCGGCGGCCTGATTGACCACGTCGGCCGGCTTCGAGAGGTCGACACCCGAGCCCTGGGCCGGCGGCGTGTACGTCGGGCCCGAGCTCTGCGCCTTGAGCTTGGAGAACACGAAACCTCCGGCCGCGGCGATCAGACCGATCACGGCGACCTTCTTGAGCTTCGACTTCTTCTTCTTGGGCTTGGCGCCCTCGGGCAGACGGTCCGTGACGTCGTCGGGCAGACGCTCGAAGAGCGAGGCGTGCAGCTCCGGCAGGCGGGTCTTCAGCTCGTCGCGTCCTTCACCCAGCTTGGAGACGACCTGGTCGCGGACGACCGGCGCCTTGGTGCTGACCTGGTCGACGACCTGGTCACGCAGGATCGGGGCGTTCTTGGCGACCTGTGCGCGGAGGTCGTCGTACGTGTGCTCGATGGTGTCGCGCACGGTGTGCTTCTTCTTCTTGCGCAGCGGCATGGTTCCTCCTCGTGGTCCTGCTCATGACCCTAACGGGCGGTGCGTCATTCGCACCCTGACCGACGACGGCCCCTGGCCGGCGCGACCCCCGTGGGCCGCGGCGCCGGTAGCCTCGCTGCAAGGGAGGTACCGAGATGGCGCAACGACCGCAGCACGTCGTCGTGGTCGGCGCGGGCATGGTGGGCCTGGCCACGGCCTGGTTCCTCCAGGAACGCGGGGCTCGGGTCACGGTCGTGGACCGCACCGGGGTCATGGCGGGCTCGTCGCGCGGCAACGCCGGCTGGTTGGCGCCCGCGCTCACCCTGCCCCTGCCGGATCCGGCCATCCTGGCGACCGGCGTGCTCGCGGCGCTGAAGCCGTCCTCCCCCGTGTACCTGCCGCCGACCGCCGACCCGCGGCTGCTCGCCTGGCTCGTCGCGTTCGCGCGGCACTGCACGCCGGCCAAGTGGCGATCGGCGATGACGGTCTTCACCGCGGCGAATCGCGAGGCCCTCGCGGCGTTCGACGCGCTCGCGGTCGAGGAGCCGACCAAGCACGCCGACCCCTTCCTCGCCGCCTTCCGCACGGTGCAGGACCGTGAGGTGCTCGTCGAAGAGTTCGCGAACGTCGCCGCGCTGGGCGGTGCCACCGACGTCGAGCTGCTCGACGAGGCGTCCGTGCACGCTCTGGAGCCGGCCCTGGGCGAGCAGGTCTCGTGCGGCCTGCGGATCCACGGGCAGCGCTTCATCGATCCGGGCCGGTACGTCGGCTCGCTCGCGGACGCGGTGCGAGAACGTGGCGGCGAGATCGCGCTGGCCTCGGTCGAGAAGGTCGACCGGCAGGGCGCGGGAGTCGTGGTCCGGACCTCGACCGGGACCATCGCCGCGGACGCCGTCGTGATCGCGGCCGGTGCGTGGGCGTCGCGGCTCGTGCGACCCCACGGCGTCCGGGCGTTCGTGCAGGCCGGCCGCGGCTACTCGTTCGCGGTGCGTCCGCAGAGCCAGCCGCGCGGGCCGGTGTACTTCCCGACGCAGCGGGTGGCCTGCACCCCCCTCGGCGAGTCGGGTGCGGAGGATGCGCTGCGGGTCGCCGGCATGATGGAGTTCCGTCGCCCGGACGCACCGCTCGACCCGCGCCGCATCGCGGCGATCGTCGACGCGGTGCGGCCGATGCTGACGGGGGTCGACTGGGAGGCGCGCACCGACGAGTGGGTCGGGTCGCGACCGTGCACGGCCGACGGGCTGCCGCTCGTGGGCGCCACGCGCACGCCTGGGGTGTTCGTGGCCGGCGGTCACGGCATGTGGGGCATCGCCCTCGGCCCGCTCACGGGTCGGCTCGTGGCCGACCAGGTCATGCAGGGTCGGACTGACCCGCTGCTACGGTCGTTCGACCCGCTGCGCTGACGCCGAGCCGTCCCTGGCGGTCGACCCGGCGCTCGAACCAGATCGTCGCGAACGGCGGCACGGCCGAGGCGAGCGCGAGCGCGAGGGTGCCCAGGCGCCAGCTGAACACGCGCCACGCCACGAGGCTCGTGAGGACGAACAGCACGAACACGCCGCCGTGGATCGGGCCCATGATCGGCACGCCGCCCTCGGCGCCGGCGTGTGGGTCGTCGGCGACGACCCACTTGAAGAACATCGCGATCAGCAGTCCGGCCCAGCTGAGGGCCTCGGCGACGGCGACGATGCGGAAGACGGAACGCGTGGCGGACTGGAGCTGGGTCACCCCCTCACGCTACCGGCGTCACACACGCGTAACGGGCATGGGTGAGAATGCGCCCATGGCATTCCTGCTGCGGGTCGAGCTTCCCGACGTCCCGGGATCCCTGGGCGCGCTGGCCACGGCACTCGGCTCGGCCGGGGCCGACATCGAGGCGATCGAGATCGTCGAGCACCGGTCCGACGGCGTCGCGCTCGACGACGTGCTGCTCGAGCTGCCGCCCACGGTCATGCCCGACTCGCTCGTCACGGCGTGCCACGAGCTCGAGGGCGTGCGGGTGCACTGGATCTCCCGCTACAACGCGGGGGTCAACCTGCGGATGGACCTCGAGGCCGTGGAGGAGTTCACCGAGGACCCGGCCCGCGCCATCGCGAAGCTCGTCGAGGTCGTGCCCACCACGTTCCGGGTCGACTGGGCGATCGCGATCAGGCCCGACGGCGACGGGATCGAGGTCGTCGGTGCGTCGTCGGCGGCGCCGCGGCTCGACAACGGCGACGTGCCGCAGGCGGTCGGGTGGACCGCGCTCGCCGAGTCGGCGACGCTGCCCGAGATCGAGGCCTGGGACTCGACGGTGCTCGCCGCGGCTCCCGGCCGCCCGCGCGACGGGCGTCCGGTCACGATCGTGGTCGGACGGCACGGCGGTCCCGCGTTCCTGACCTCCGAGCTGGCCCGCCTCGGCCACATGGTCTCGCTCGCCGCCAGCGTCCAGACCCCCTCCTGAGGTTCCGCTCGCGAGAGACTTTGTTGGTGGTCAGGAGCGACTTTGTTGGTGGCGACGAGCGAGTTTGTTGCGGTCAGTCGGCGGGCTTGGCCTCGGTGAGCGGCACGTGAGCATGCTGGAACCGGCCGAGCGCGGCCACCTCTGACTCCAGGTCGGGCACGTGCTTTTTGGCGATGGGCAGCACGAGGCGCGCGCCGAGCGGTGAGTTGACGAGCGCCTTGGTCCAGTTGGCCACGATGACGCCACGGGGGACGTAGACGCGGGTCTTGCGCTTGGCGAATCCGCGCATGATCCCGGCGACGCAGTCGTCGAGGTCGGTCGTGGAGTTGGCCGGGTAGGGGAGCTTCTTGCGGATCGCGCGGAAGGTCGGCAGGTCGGCCTCGGCGCCGCGCACGATGTCGGTGTCGATCCAGCCGGGGTGCACGACGCCGACCCGCACGCCCAGGTGCGCAACCTCCTGGTTGGTCACCAGCGCGAGGGACTCCGCGCCGGCCTTCGAGGCGTTGTAGGACGCGAGGCCCGCGAGGTTGCCGAACGACGCGAGCGAGGCGACGACCAGGGCGTGCCCCTTCGTCTCGACCAGGTGCGGGATCGCGGGGTGCAGCGTGCGGTAGACGCCGGTGATGTTGATGTCGATGACCCGCTCGAAGGACGCCTCGTCGATCTGGCGCACCGTGCCGTACGACGCGATGCCGGCGTTGGCCAGCACGTGGTCGATGCGACCGAAGTGGGCGGCGGCGGCGTCGATCGCGGCGGTCATCGCGGCACCGTCGCGGGCGTCGGCCTCCCACCAGGCTGCAGCGTCGCCGATCTCGTCGGCGACCGCGGCGAGCAGGTCCGGCTCGAGGCCGAGCAGGGCCACCGTGCCGCCCTCGGCGGCGTAGGCCCGGGCGACGCCGGCTCCGATGCCTCGTGCCGCGCCCGTGACGACCAGGACCTTGCCCGCGTAGCGATTGCTCATCCCGCCAAGATACCGACGGTATGTGAACGTGTCACTCCGGGTGTCACATGGCGCTCGTCACGCGGGCGAGATCTGGCAAGCACTACTTTGTGGGGATGAGCGCACTGCCCTTCGTCTCCGACACCTTCGACGCCGACGCCTGGGACGAGGTGCCCGGTTTCGACGACCTCGCCGACCTCACCTACCACCGGGCGAAGGCGCACGGCACGGTCCGCGTGGCCTTCGACCGCCCCGATGTGCTGAACGCCTTCCGGCCGAACACGGTCGACGAGCTGCTACGCGTGATGGAGCACGCGCGCACCTCCGCCGACGTCGGGTGCGTGCTGCTGACGGGCAACGGGCCCAGCGAGAAGAACGGCAAGCACTCCTTCTGCACGGGCGGCGACCAGCGCATCCGCGGCCGCGCGGGCTACCAGTACGAGGACGTGGCAGCCTCCAGCGGTGACACCGGTGCCGAGGAGCCGAGCCCGCTCGACAAGGCCAAGCTGGCCCGCCTGCACATCCTGGAGGTGCAGCGACTGATCCGGTTCATGCCGAAGGTCGTCATCTGCGTCGTCCCGGGCTGGGCCGCCGGCGGCGGACACAGCCTGCACGTCGTGTCCGACCTGACCCTGGCGAGCGCCGAGCAGGCCCGCTTCAAGCAGACCGACGCCGACGTCGGCAGCTTCGACGGCGGCTTCGGCTCGGCCTACCTCGCGCGCCAGGCCGGCCAGAAGTTCGCCCGCGAGATCTTCTTCCTCGGTCAGGAGTACTCCGCGGCCGACGGGGTCGCGATGGGCGTGGTCAACCGCGCCGTGCCGCACGCCGAGCTCGAGGCCACCGCGCTGGAGTGGGGCCGGCTGATCAACGGCAAGAGCCCGACGGCGCAGCGCATGCTCAAGTACTCGTTCAACATGATCGACGACGGCCTCGTGGGCCAGCAGGTGCTGATGGGCGAGACGACGCGCCTGGCCTACATGACCGACGAGGCGCAGGAGGGACGCGACCAGTTCCTCGAGAAGCGCGACCCCGACTGGTCGCCCTTCCCCTGGTACTACTGAGTCCGCGGCAGCTCCACCGGGCACGAAGGCTGGGTACCGGGACTGCGGAAGGAGGGTGTCGTGACTGAGCTGGACCAGATCCGCGAGGACATCGTCTCCGACCCGAGCAACGCCTGGGCCGCCGACGCTGGGTACGCCCCGGTGTACGTGGCCTCGCCTGAGGCCCGGTGCCTGGTCGTCGGTCAGGCACCGGGCCTCACGGCGCAGGAGAGCGGAATCGCGTGGAACGACGCCACCGGTCGACGGCTGATCGAGTGGCTCGGTGTCGACGAGACCACCTTTCGCGACCCTGCCGCGTTCGCCCTGTTGCCGATGGACTTCTACTACCCCGGCAAGGGCTCCGTGGGTGACCTCCCGCCACGCCCCGACTTCGCGCCGACGTGGCACCCACCGCTGCTGCGCCAGATGCCCCACATCCGTCTCACGCTGGTGATCGGGGACTACGCCCAGCGGTACTACCTCGGTACCGGCGGGTCCTTGACCGAGCGGGTGCGCGCGTTTCGGGACTACCTGCCCGAACGCTTCCCGCTCGTGCACCCCTCACCGCTGAACTTCCGCTGGCAGGCCCGCAATCCGTGGTTCGTCACGGACGTCCTTCCGGAGCTGCGCGAGCGCGTCGCTGAGGCGTTGGGCGGGGACTCGCCGTAGCGCCAGGCGCGCCCGCGGCACCCGGGGAGCGACCACCTGCCGTCGAGCGGCCGGGTTCAGCAGACGCCGGTGAGCTGCTCCGCTGCTGCGTCGTACTCGTCGCGGGCAGCCTGGACGACCTGGTCGTCGACCGTGGTGCCGTCCGCCGCCGCCTCAGCCTGCGCGCGGAGCTCCTCGAGGGCCGAGCCGGCACGGTCGACGAGGTCGCGGGCCTCGCCGCTCAGCGTCGCCTCGCCGAGACCCAGCGCCTCCGCCGCGGCCGTCAGCTCCCGCTGGGCCGCGGCGGGATCGGCGTCGATGCGCGCCGACACGTCGTCGACGAGGGAACGCCCGGCGTCGATGGCCGGCTGCGCGATCTCGCAGCTCGCGCGGGAGCCGGCGTCCGAAGCGGTGTCGGAGATCGCGTCCTCGACCTCGGAGCACGCGCCCAGGGCGAACAGGCCGAGCAGGGGAAGCACCAGCAGCGAGAGTCGTCGGGTCATCGGTCCATCGTCTCAACCGCCGGCAAGCCCGCGCGCTCTCGCCACCGCGCCGCGCCAGCCGCTACGGTCATCCCTGACTGGACCCGGTCCGACGATCCACCAGGAGATCCCCCATGAGCGAGAGCCTGCGACTGGCCAACCTCGACTACGACGTCGCCGACCACGTGGCCACGGTGCGCTTCAACCGTCCGGAGAAGCGCAACACCTTCACCAAGCCGATGGCGCTCGACATCGCGCAGGCGTTCGCCGTGGCGGATGCCGACGACGCGGTACGGGTCGTCGTGGTGACGGGCAGCGGCGGTCACTTCTGTGCGGGGGCCGACCTCGAGGCCGCCCTGTCGGGGTCTTTGGGCGCCAACGACGCCTTCGCCGAGACCGCCGGGGACATCACGGGCGTCGAGCGGGACTCCGGCGGGTTCGCTGCCCTGGCCATCGCCCAGTCGCTGAAGCCGGTCGTCGCCGCGGTCTCGGGGTCGGCCGTCGGGATCGGCGCCACCCTGACCCTCCCGATGGACGTGCGCGTCATGGGCGAGTCGGCCCGGTACGGCTTCGTCTTCAACCGTCGCGCGCTCGTGCCCGAGGCCGCGTCGACCTGGTTCCTGCCGCGCATCGTCTCGCCGGGCAAGGCGCTGGAGTGGGTCCTGACGGGTCGTCTCGTCGGCGCCGACGAGGCGCTGACGGCCGGACTCGCCAACCACGTCGTGGCCGACGACCAGGTCGAGGCCCGGGCGTTCGAGATCGCCCGGGAGATCGCCGACCACACCTCGGCGGTCTCGGTCTCGTTGTCGCGCCAGATGCTGTGGCGCGGCCTCGAGGTCGACTCGCCGTGGCACGCCCACGCCGCCGAGTCCCGCGCCCTGGCCGAACGGTTCGCGAGCACCGACCTGGTCGAGGGGATCGGCTCGTTCTTTGAGAAGCGCACGCCGCAGTTCCCCATGACCGTGCCCGCGCAGCTGCCCGACACGGTCGAGCGCCCCGCCCAGCGCCCCGACGGACTCTGAAGTCGCCCGGCACCCTGTTCAACTGCGATTCATCATGATATTAAGACTTTACGGTCATCAACCATGCGCGACAGTTCGCCTCAGAGGGGTGCGTCGGATCGGGCGAGTGTGATGCGCGTCGCACCACCGGGACGCGCGGATTACGAAAGGGTAACGTTCGCCGAATGAACGACGAGATCGACGAGCAGGCCCCGGTCGAGACCGCCGCGCCTGCCGCCGTCATCGGGATCGTCCGGGAGACCGCTCCTGGCGAGACCCGAGTGGCCGGAACTCCCGCAACCGTGGCCCAGCTGATCAAGCTCGGCTACCGCGTGGCCGTGGAGACCGGCGCCGGCGAGAAGTCCAGCTTCACCGACGAGGCCTATGCCGAGGCCGGAGCCGAGGTCGCCGACACGGCCACCGCCTGGGGCGCCGACGTGGTGCTCAAGGTCAACGCCCCGAGCACCGGCGAGATCGCCCAGCTCAAGGACGACGCGATCGTGGCCAGCTTCATCGCGCCCGCGCTGAACCCCGACCTGCTCGCAGCGCTCTCGCAGCGGTCGATCACCGCGCTCGCGATGGACGCCGTGCCGCGCATCTCGCGGGCCCAGTCGATGGACGTCCTGAGCTCGATGGCGAACATCGCCGGCTACCGCGCCGTGGTCGAGGCGGCGCACGAGTTCGGCCGCTTCTTCACCGGCCAGGTCACGGCCGCCGGCAAGGTCCCGCCCGCCAAGGTGCTCGTGGCCGGCGCCGGTGTGGCCGGTCTGGCCGCGATCGGTGCCGCGTCGAGCCTCGGCGCGATCGTGCGGGCCACCGACCCGCGACCGGAGGTCGCTGACCAGGTCAAGTCGATCGGTGGCGAGTACCTCAAGGTCGACGTCGAGGTCGAGGAGTCGACCGACGGCTACGCCAAGGCCACGAGCGAGGACTACGACCGCCGCGCCGCGGAGATCTACTCCGAGCAGGCTGCCGACGTCGACATCGTCATCACGACCGCGCTCATCCCCGGCCGTGCTGCGCCCCGTCTGCTGACCGAGGCCGACATCGCCTCGATGAAGCCCGGCAGCGTCGTGGTCGACATGGCCGCGGCCCAGGGCGGCAACGTCGCCGGTTCCGTGGCGGGCGAGAAGGTCGTCACCGAGAACGGCGTGACGATCATCGGCTACACCGACCTCGCGGGTCGCCTGCCCACCCAGGCCTCGCAGCTGTACGGCACGAACCTCGTGAACCTGCTGAAGCTGCTGACCCCGGGCAAGGACGGCCAGCTCGTGCTCGACTTCGACGACGTCGTCCAGCGCGGCGTCACCGTCGTGCGCGACGGGCAGACCACCTGGCCACCGCCGGAGGTCAAGGTCTCGGCGGCCGCACCGGCCCCCGCCGCCTCGCCCGAGCCCGCCCCGGAGCCGAAGGCCAAGGCGACCCCGCTCGCCAAGGGCCTGGCGATCGCGGGCGGCATCGCCGCGCTGTTCCTCGTGAACGCGTTCGCGCCTCAGCCGCTGCCGCAGCACTTCACGGTGCTCGTGCTGTCGATCGTGATCGGCTACTACGTGATCGGCAAGGTGCACCACGCGCTGCACACACCGCTCATGAGCGTCACCAACGCGATCAGCGGCATCATCGTCGTGGGTGCGATGGTGCAGATCACGAGCGACGACCTCGCGATCTCGCTCCTGGCGTTCGTCGCCGTCCTGATCGCGAGCATCAATGTCTTCGGCGGCTTTGCCGTCACCCGACGCATGCTCAGCATGTTCTCGAAGGGCTGATCCTGTGAGTGTCGAATCTGCCGCGACTGCGGCCTACATCGTGGCGGCCCTGCTCTTCATCCTGAGCCTGGCCGGCCTGAGCAAGCACGAGACCGCCAAGGCGGGTGTCATCTACGGCATCTCCGGCATGACGATCGCCCTCGTGGCGACGATCATCGCGGTCGTCGACGGGGCCGAGGCGCTCGGCGTGATCCTGCTGATCGTCGCCGTCGCCATCGGTGGCGCGATCGGCCTGTGGCGGGCCCGGATCGTCGAGATGACCGGGATGCCCGAGCTCATCGCCCTGCTGCACAGCTTCGTCGGCCTGGCCGCGGTGCTCGTGGGCTGGAACGGTTATCTCGAGCACCCCGACTTCGTCCTGCAGTCGCTGGAGGACATCCACAACGCCGAGGTCTTCATCGGCGTCTTCATCGGTGGTGTCACGTTCACCGGCTCGATCGTGGCCAACCTCAAGCTCAGCGCCAAGATCAGCTCGGCGCCGCTCGTGCTCCCGGGCAAGAACCTCATCAACCTCGGTGCGCTGGCGCTCTTCGCGATCCTCACGACCTGGTTCGTGATCTCGCCGGCGCTGTGGCTGCTGATCCTCGTCACGATCGTGGCGCTCGCCCTGGGCTGGCACCTCGTGGCCTCGATCGGTGGCGGCGACATGCCGGTCGTGGTCTCGATGCTCAACAGCTACTCGGGCTGGGCGGCCGCTGCGGCGGGCTTCCTGCTCAACAACGACCTGCTGATCGTCACCGGCGCGCTCGTGGGCTCCTCGGGTGCCTACCTCAGCTACATCATGTGCAAGGCGATGAACCGGTCGTTCATCTCGGTCATCGCCGGCGGCTTCGGCATCGAGGCCTCGGGCGGCGACGACACCGAGTACGGCGAGCACCGCGAGATCTCCGCGCAGGAGACCGCCGAGCTGCTGACGAACGCCTCCAGCGTCATCATCACGCCCGGCTACGGCATGGCGGTCGCGCAGGCGCAGTACCCCGTCGCCGACCTCACCAAGAAGCTGCGCGAGCGCGGCGTCGAGGTGCGCTTCGGCATCCACCCCGTCGCGGGCCGGCTGCCGGGCCACATGAACGTGCTGCTGGCCGAGGCCAAGGTTCCCTACGACATCGTGCTCGAGATGGACGAGATCAACGACGACTTCGCGTCGACGTCGGTCGTGCTCGTGATCGGCGCCAACGACACCGTCAACCCGGCGGCGTCGGAGGACCCGAGCAGCCCCATCGCCGGCATGCCGGTGCTGCACGTGTGGGAGTCCGAGAACGTCGTGGTGTTCAAGCGCTCGATGGCCGCGGGCTACGCCGGGGTGCAGAACCCGCTGTTCTTCCGCGACAACACGCAGATGCTGTTCGGTGACGCGAAGGACCGGGTCGAGGACATCATCCGCGCGCTGTGACGCGGGCGGTGCGCCACGACCACACGGCGGCGGCGAGCGCGAGGCTGAGGATCACGACCGCGAGCGCCAGTGCGGTCCGGAAGCCCGCGTCGCCGCCGTGGCTCGCCGTGACGACCTGGTAGGTGGTCATGAGCAGGGCCGCGCCGAGGGCCGACCCGATGCGTTGACCTGTCTGCAGGGCTCCGCCGGCGGCCCCGCCCATCCGCGGGGGCACCTCGGCCAGCGTCAGCGTGATGTTGGGCGACACGACCGCGCCGCCGCCGAGCCCGGCGAGCAGCAGGAACGGGGCGAAGGCCCACCACAGCGCACCGGTGGACTGGCCCGGTCCGACCAGAGCGGCGAGCGCCACGGCCGTCATCATGGTCGCGATCGCGACCACCGTGAGCGGCCGGCCGACCTGGCTCACGAAGCGGCCGGCGAGTGGTGACGAGACCGCTGAGCCGAGGGCGAACGGCGTCAGCAGCAGCCCGGCGTGCAGGGCGCTGACGTCCCTCGAGTCCTGCAGCCACACCGACGCCGTCAGGAACACGCCCGTGAACCCGGTGAAGTAGAGCGTGCCGATGAGCAGGCCGCCGCCGTACCCCGGCAGGCTCCTGAGCAGGCCGAGGTCGAGCAGCGGGGCGTGGCCGCGCCGCTGCAGCCGGTGCTCCCAGGCGCCGAAGGCCCAGGCGAACAGCGGCACGCCCACGAGCAGGACGAGCGGCAGGGTCGCGCCGGACTCGATGCTCACGAGCGGGTACAGCAGGCACAGCACGGCCAGGCCGAGCAGGACGGCGCCGGCGATGTCGATGCGCTCGCGGTCGGGGTCGTCGACACGGCCGGGCACCAGCCGCGCGATCGCCACCATGGCCACGAGCCCGATCGGGACGTTGACGAGGAACAGCAGGCGCCAGCCGTGCTCCTCGCCGGCGAGCCCGATGATCGCCCCACCGAGCAGGGGGCCGGTCGCCGACGCGAGCGACACCGTCAGCCCGAAGTACCCGAACGCGCGCCCGCGCTCGGGCCCGGAGAACAGCTGCTGGATGAGCCCGGAGCTCTGCGGGGTCAGCAGTCCGGCCGACGCGCCCTGCAGCAACCGGGCCACGACCACGAGCTCGGCGGTCGGCGCCAGCCCGACCGCTGCGCTCGACAGGACGAAGCCGGTCAGGCCGATCAGCATGAGCCGGCGCCGGCCGTACGCGTCGCCGAGCCGTCCGCCGGCGACGAGCGTCAGGCCGAACGTGAGCGCATACCCGGAGACGACCCACTGCACGGTGGACGCCGAGGACCCCAGGCCCTCCTGGATCGACGGGAGCGCGACGTTGACGATCGTGACGTCCAGCAGCGACATGAACCCCACGACGAGCGTGACGGCGAGGATGCGCCACCGCCGAGGGTCCGGCTCGTCCGCGGGATCGGCTGTCTGCCGCGCCTCTGTCTCGAACGCCTCCTCGTGCACCCGCTCAGCCTGCCCCAGGAACCCAACCCCGCAATCTCGGACCTTCCGCCAGCGTGGCGAACCGCGGCCCCAGATTTGCTCCCTTCCCCACCCTCTCGCCGGCGCGATTCGGTGGGCAAGGGAGCAAATCTGGGCGGGCGGAACTGGTGAGGGTCGAGGTCAGTCGACCTGCATCTCGCCGAGCTCGGACCAGCCGTCGATGTCGAGCACGCCGTTGATGATCTGCGGGGTCTGCTCGAGGTGAGGCGGCAGGTCGGTCTGCGCCTGCCGGAAGTGGTCGGAGTTGACGTGCGCACCGGCAGCGTCGTCGTCGAACGCCTCGAGCAGCACGAACTCCTGCGGGTCGTCGACGCTCCGCGACCAGTCGAACCAGTGGTTGCCCGGCTCGGCCCGCGTCGCCTCCGTGAACGAGCGCGTGATCTCGGTCCAGCGGTCGGCCGACTCGGCCTTCACGCGGAACTTGGCGGTGATGACGATCATGGGGCCTCCTGCGGGCGGTGGGAACGGGGTCGTTCCCAGACTGTCAGGGGACTGGTGGCGCGGCACCCCCGGTGGCCGAGTGGGGGAGGCCGCCGCGTCCCCGCTGGTCGAGTGCCCGCGAGGAACGAGTGGGCGTATCGAGACCCGGACGGCTGCCGGTGAGCGGTCGGACCGGCTGGGGGCGGGCGGGTGCCTTCGGGTGCGGGGGTTTCGACGGGCGGGCCGCTTCGCGGCGTATCGCTCAACCTGCCCTCGGCGCTCGCGCCCGAGAGGGCGCTCGACCTCGGGCAAACCCGTCGTCGACGTACGCGCCCCAGAGGGCCCCTTAGTCCACGACACCGTAAAGTCGGTCGCCCGCGTCACCCAGGCCGGGGACGATGTAGCCGTTCTCGTCGAGCTTCTCGTCGACCCCCGCCACCACGAGCGTGACCGGGACGCCGATGCTCTCCAGCTCGCGCTCAATGCGGGCGATGCCCTCGGGTGCGGCCAGCAGGCAGACCGCCGTGATGTGGTCGGCCCCGCGCGCGACGAGGAAGCCGATCGCCGCGGCGAGCGAGCCGCCCGTGGCGAGCATCGGGTCGAGCACGTAGCACTGGCGACCCGACAGGTCCTCGGGCAGCCGCTCGGCGTACGTGTCGGCCTCGAGGGTCTCCTCGTTGCGGATCATGCCCAGGAAGCCGACCTCGGCGGTCGGGAGCAGCCGCTGCATGCCCTCGAGCATCCCGAGCCCGGCGCGCAGGATCGGCACGACGAGCGGTCGCGGCTCGGACAGCCGCACCCCCGTGGCGGCCGCGACAGGGGTGCGCACCTGGACGGGCTCGACCCGGACGTCCCGCGTGGCCTCGTAGGCCAGGAGGGTCACGAGCTCCTCGGCGAGACGCCGAAAGGTCGGGGAGTCGGTGCGCTCGTCGCGCAGCACGGTGAGCTTGTGCGAGATGAGCGGATGGTCGGCGACGTGGACCTGCATGGTGCTGAGCGTAGTGCCGGGCAGCGTCGGCGCGGAGCGCCGCGGTCTGGGACGATCGGCACATGGACACCGTCGGCAGGTGGGAGCCCGCGATGCGGCTCGCGCTCGACGAGGCGCGCGGCGCGCTCGCGACGGGCGACGTCCCGGTCGGCGCGGTGGTGCTCGACCCGAGCGGTGAGGTCATCGGCCGCGGCCGCAACACCCGCGAGCGTGACGCCGATCCGACCGGCCATGCCGAGGTCGTCGCGATCCGGGAGGCTGCCGCGGCCCGCGGCGAGTGGCGTCTGGAGGACTGCACGCTCGTCGTGACGCTCGAGCCCTGCACGATGTGTGCCGGAGCGGTGGTGGCCTCCCGGATCGGCACGCTCGTGCTGGGTGCGTGGGACGACAAGGCGGGCGCGGTCGGCTCGCTGTGGGACGTGGTGCGCGACCGGCGCCTCAACCACCGGCCGGAGGTCGTCTCGGGCGTCCTGGCCGAGGAGTCCGCAGCGCTGCTGATCGGCTTCTTCGCCCAGCACCGGTGACCGCTCGGCGGGGAACACCGCCGCGGCTCGAGCGGTTGACCACGGTGTGAGGCTCTCCCTGCTCGACCGGTCACGGACCCGTGCCGGACGGCCCGAGGCGGAGGGACTGACCAGGTCGGTCGAGCGCGCGGTGCACGCCGAGCGGCTCGGGTACGAACGGTTCTGGGTCGCCGAGCACCATGCGGTGCCCGG
The DNA here is from genome assembly GCF_023146395.1 of Aeromicrobium sp. Taxonomy (GTDB): domain Bacteria; phylum Actinomycetota; class Actinomycetes; order Propionibacteriales; family Nocardioidaceae; genus Aeromicrobium. Next base: position 17,062 of record NZ_JAGLCD010000018.1, read on the forward strand.
CATCGCGAGCGGGTCGCCTGCCGTGCTGCTGGCGGCGATCGGTGCGACGACGTCGCGCATCCGGATCGGGTCGGGCGGGGTCATGCTGCCGAACCACCAGCCGCTCGTGGTGGCAGAGCAGTTCGCGATGCTGCAGGCGCTCAACCCGGGCCGGGTCGATCTGGGCATCGGTCGCTCGCTCGGCTTCACGGCGCCGGTGCGCGAGGCCCTGCGGCACACCGACGCCGACACCTACGCCGACGACCTGCGCGAGCTGCTGCAGCTGCTCGCGGGCACCGCTGCCGTCACGGCCCACCCCGTGGTCGACCCGGTCGTGCCGGTCTCGCTCCTCGCGACGGGCCGCGGCACGCAGCTGGCAGCGCAGCTCGGACTCCCGGTCGTGATCGGCGGGCCCGTGCTGTGGGGAGACGAGATCGGCGGCGTGCTGGCCGACTACCGGCGACACTTCCGCCCGAGCGGCCAGGCGGACGCACCTCACGTGACGGTCTCGCTCGACGTGACGGTGGCCGACGACGACGCCGCGGCCCGCGAGCTCGCCCTGCCGGAGATCTGGGCCATGGCGCGCTCTCGTCAGACCGGAGAGTTCCCGCCGCTGGAGTCGGTCGCGGCGATCCGCGCTCAGCCCTGGAACGACCAGCTGCGGCGGCGGGTCGAGCAGGGCCTCGACCAGGCGGTGGCCGGCTCGGCCTCGACCGTCCGGGCGGCGCTCGGGGACCTCCAGGCCCGAACGGGCGCGGACGAGCTCATGGCATCGACCTCGACCCACGACCGCGACGCGCTGCTCGAGTCCGACCGGCTGCTGCGTGACCTCGTCGCTTGAGGCCTGCGGCAGGTCAGGACGCCGCTGACGGTGAGGCGGCCGCCGGTACGCGCGTGGCGAGGTCGTAGAGCCTCGACTCGAGGGTCGTGAAGCGGCTCTCCATGGCCAGGAAACGGGTGTCGATCGACGCGAAACCGGCGCGCAGCTCGTCACGGAGGTTGACCTCGACCCGGTCGACTTTGCTGTCGAGGCCGTCGATCCGGGCGTCGAGCTTGTCGATCCGGGCGTCGAGCTTGTCGATGCGGACCTCGATCCGGTCGATGCGGGCGTCGAGCTTGTCGATGCGGACCTCGATCCGGTCGATGCGGGCGTCGAGCTTGTCGATGCGGACCTCGATCCGGTCGATGCGCTCCCCGAGCGTCGCGAGACCGCGGGTCAGGCTGCGGCTCAGATAGGCCACGACGGCCAGGGACGTGGCGAGGAACGTCACGAGAGTGACGAGCTGCTCGGCGTCCACGGTCACCATTCCTTCAGTCTGCAACGGCGATTGAGCCTTGGCCAGCAGGCTACGGCGGTGCTCGGACGGGGGCCAGTGATGTCGGACGGGCCTGTGGACGGAGGCCGCTTGTGGACCGGCGCGGAATAGCCCGCTCATCCGTGTAGTTGAAATGTGAACTACTATGTGAGAGGCTTCCATCATGACCAGCATGCAGTTCGGCATCTTCACCGTCGGTGACGTCACGCGCGACCCCATCGCGGGCACCACGATCAGCGAGCACCAGCGGATCAAGAACACGGTCGAGATCGCGAAGAAGGCCGAGGACATCGGCCTCGACGTCTTCGCCACGGGCGAGCACCACAACCCGCCCTTCGTGCCCTCGAGCCCGACCACGACGCTGGCCTACATCGGCGCGCAGACCGAGAAGCTCCTGCTCTCGACGTCGACGACGCTCATCACGACCAACGACCCGGTCAAGCTCGCCGAGGACTACGCGACCCTGCAGCACCTCGTCGACGGCCGCACGGACCTCATGCTCGGCCGCGGCAACACCGCGCCGGTCTACCCGTGGTTCGGCTACGACGGCAGCAAGGCCGTCGAGCTGACGATCGAGCACTACCAGCTGCTGCGCCGCCTGTGGGACGAGGACGTCGTCTCCTGGGAGGGCAAGTTCCGCACCCCGCTGCAGAGCTTCACCGCGACCCCGCGCCCGCTCGACGGCGTCGCGCCGTTCGTGTGGCACGGCTCGATCCGCACCCCCGAGGTGGCCGAGCTGGCCGCGTACTACGGCGACGGCTACTTCGCGAACAACATCTTCTGGCCGAAGGAGCACTACATCCGGCTGATCAACTTCTACCGCCAGCGCTACGCGCACTACGGCCACGGCCAGCCGCACCAGGCGATCGTGGGTCTCGGCGGTCAGTTCTTCATGCGCAAGAACAGCCAGGACGCGGTCGACGAGTTCCGCCCGTACTTCGACAACGCCCCGGTCTACGGCCACGGTCCGTCGCTGGAGGACTTCACGGCGCAGACGCCCCTGACGGTGGGCAGCCCGCAGCAGTTCATCGAGAAGACCCTGACGTTCGCCGACTACTTCGGCGACTACCAGCGTCAGCTCTTCCTCGTCGACCACGCGGGCCTGCCGCAGAAGATCGTGCTCGAGCAGCTCGACCTGCTCGGCGAGGTCCTGCCGACCCTGCGCGCCGAGTTCGACGCGCGCCGCCCGGCCGACGTGCCGGACGCGCCCACCCACGCGGCCCGCGTGGCCGCGCGCGACGCGGCACTCGAGGCTCCGGTGTCGGCATGACGAGGATTGTCGTCGTCTCTGCGGGCGTCAGTGACGCCTCGAGCAGCACGCTGCTCGCCGGGCAGGTCGCCGCGGCGATCACCCGGGCCGACGCGACGATCTCGATCGAGACCGTCGAGCTGCGCCCGTTGGCGCACGACGTGATCGACGCGTCGATCACCGGCTTCGCGTCGCCGCGGCTGCAGCACGTGCACGACCTGATCTCGCAGGCCGACGGGCTCGTCGTGGTCTCGCCGGTCTACAAGGCGTCCTACACGGGCCTGTTCAAGGCCTTCTTCGACGCGATCGACCAGGACGTCCTGGTGGGCACGACCGTGCTGCTGGCGGCCACGGGCGGCACGGCGCGCCACTCGCTCGCCCTGGACTTCGCGATGCGTCCGCTGTTCGCCTACCTGCAGGCCGTCGTGGTGCCGACCGGGGTCTTCGCCTCCCCGCACGACTGGGGCAGCGAGGGCGCGGGCGCGCTCGAGTCGCGGGTCGAGCGGGCGGTGGGCGAGATGCTGTCGCTGCTCGGCGGGACCGGCTCGGGCCGGTCGGCCAGCGACGACATCGACCTGTTCAGTGAGACGATGCTGAGCATCTCCGACCCGCGTCGCGATTAGTCCGCTCGGGCGGAAGCATCCTCGCCCTGGGCACGTTGACCTACGCGTACCCGAATCAGAGGAGCGAGCATGAACCAGCCCACCGCGTCCGCCGCAGGCACCTTCGACCTGGGAGGCGACCTCCCGGTCAACCGCCTCGGGTACGGGGCCATGCAGATCACGGGCGAGGGCGTGTGGGGATGGCCGAAGGATCGTGACGGCGCCGTGGCCGTGCTGCGCCGGGCGGTCGAGCTCGGCGTGACGCTGATCGACACCGCCGACTCCTACGGCCCCACGGTCTCCGAGGAGCTCATCCGCGAGGCCCTGCACCCGTACGCCGACGACGTCGTGATCGCGACGAAGGCGGGTCTGACCCGCACGGGCCCCGGTGAGTGGATCCCGGTCGGGCGCCCGGCCTACCTGAAGCAGCAGGTCGAGCTGAGCCTGCGCCGCCTGGGCCTGGAGCGGATCGACCTGATCCAGCTGCACCGCATCGATCCCGAGGTGCCCGTGGCCGACCAGGTCGGCGCGTTCAAGGAGCTGCAGGACGAGGGCAAGGTGCGCCACATCGGCCTGAGCGAGGTCGACGTAGCCCAGCTCACGGAGGCTCAGAAGACGGCCGAGATCGTCTCGGTGCAGAACCTCTACAACCTCGCGCATCGCGACTCCCAGGAGCTGCTGGACCACTGCACGGCCGAGAACATCGCCTTCATCCCGTGGTTCCCGCTCGCGACGGGTCAGCTCGCCGCGTCCGACGGACCGCTCACCGAGCTCGCGAGGGAGCACGGCACCAGCCCGTCGCAGCTCGCCCTGGCCTGGCTGCTGCACCGCTCCCCCGTCGTGCTGCCGATCCCGGGCACGAAGAGCGTCGAGCACCTGGAGGACAACGTGGCCGCCGCGGCGCTCGAGCTGAGCCAGGACGAGGTCGACGCGCTGACCGCTGCGGTCTGAGCGCTGGCGCCAGCCACCACCCGCACCGAAGCCGGGTCGCGACCGTGGGGTCGCGACCCGGCTTCGCTCGTCCGGCTCAGCCGACGGGGCCGGTGCCGAGCGTGACCGTGGCGGACTGCGCGGCGCCGCCCGCGTCGGTCCACGCCACGGTGACCTGGTCGCCCGGGGCGTGCTGGGCGATCAGGTCTGACAGCTCGGCGGTCGTGGCCACGGGGGTCCCGTCGAGCGCCGTGATGGTGCTGCCGGCCGCGATCTGCGCCTTCGCCGCGGCGGTGTCCTGGACCGCTCCGGTCACGAGGGGCACCTCGGACTGCGGGTCGAGCTGCACGCCGAGGAAGGCGCTGTCGCCGAGGTGGATCGTGTCGGACGCGTCGCCCTTGACGATCTGGCGGACGATCGTGACGGCGTCGTCGATCGGCACGGCGTAGCCGACGATGTCGGCCTGGCCCTGCGAAGCGGCGGTCGTCATGCCGATGACCTTGCCGTGGGAGTCGAGCAGCGCGCCCCCGGAGTCACCGGCCACGACGTCGGCGTCGATCTCGATGAGTCCCGTGAGGTCCTCGGCGCCGGAGGCGGACCGGGCGGTGATCTGCTGGTCGAGATCGGTCACGGTGCCGGCCGCGGCGCTCGCCGCGCCGCCGTCGCCGTTCGCGTTGCCGACCGCCACGATCTTGTCGCCGACCGTGACCTTGGCCTTGCGGTCGAGGTCGACCGGGGTCAGGCCGGAGGCGTCCTTCAGCTGCAGCACCGCGACGTCGGCGGTGTCGTCGTAGCCGACGACGTCGGCGGCATAGGTCTTGCCGGTGCTGACGACCTCGACCTGGATGCTCGTGGCGCCCTCGATCACGTGGTGGTTGGTGAGGATCGTGCCGTTCGAGGTCAGGATCATGCCGGTGCCCGCACCGCCACCGTCGCCGTAGTCGACGACGGTGTTGATGTAGACCAGGCCCTTCTCCTGCTCTTTCGTCGCATCCGTGGCGGGGGAGCTGGCGTTGTGGGTCTGGCCCTGGTTGCTCGGCTGCAGCTCGATCATGCCGGGCACGGCGGCCGTGGTGTCGGGGCGCGCCTCGGTGATCGCGAACGCGACGCCGGCGGCGCTCAGGACCACCGCGGCCGCGAGACCGGCGATCGCGGCGATCAGGCCGCGGTTGGGCGTCGTGGTCGCCGGAGGCCGATCGAACGGCGGGGGCGGCGGCGCGGCAACGGCCTGCGCCGGGGGCGGGGAGATGGGGGCGGCATGCTGCTCGCCATGGGGCTCGGGGCGGGGTGTCGTCTCGTCGCTCACGTCGGGGCTCCTTCTGGTCCGTAGCTCCAGAGAAGCTCGGGGCTCTGTGGTCAGCCTGTGACGATCCGCAAGATTCGCCGAGGATTGCAGAGCGCTCGGGTTGCCGGGTCTCCGGCCCTGGGGTGGAGTGTGCAGATGAACGTCTCCGACATCGAGTCAGGCATCGACCGCGTCTTCGCCCCGGTCTCCGACGCGGTGTCGTCGGTCGTCTTCGCCGAGGTCAGCATCGGAGGCACGAGCTTTCCCCTCATCGTGGGGTGGCTCGTGCTCGGTGCGCTGATCTTCACGATCACCTTCAAGGTCGTGCAGGGCTGGGGCGTGGGCCACGCCATCGCCCTGGTGCGCGGCAAGTACGGGAGCAAGGACGACCCGGGCGAGGTGTCGCACTTCCAGGCCCTCACCTCGGCGGTGTCGGGCACCGTCGGACTGGGCAACATCGCCGGTGTCGCGGTGGCGGTGTCGCTCGGTGGACCCGGTGCGACGTTCTGGATGATCCTGGCCGGCCTGCTCGGCATGTGCACCAAGTTCGTCGAGTGCACGCTCGGGGTGAAGTACCGGGTCGAGCACGAGGACGGCACGGTCAGCGGCGGCCCGTTCCGGTACCTGCCGATCGCGTTCAAGCGCTTCGGCGCCGCGCCGGCCGCGATCCTCACGGGCGTGTTCGCGGTGTCGATCTTCTTCTTCGGTGCCGTCGGCGGCAACATGTTCCAGGCCAACCAGACCTTCGCGCAGGCCCGCAACGTGACCGGCGGCGACGACGGCATCCTCGGCAGCGACCGGGCGGCGCTGATCTTCGGCATCGTCCTGGCCGTGCTCGTGGGCCTGGTGATCATCGGCGGCATGAAGTCGATCGGCGCCACGACCGCGCGCCTGGTGCCGACCATGGCTGCCGTCTACGTCATCGCCTGCGTCACCGTGATCGTGGTCAACGTGACCGAGGTGCCCGCGGCGTTCGGCGAGATCATCACCGGGGCGTTCAACCCCGAGGGAGTCGCCGGCGGTGTGCTGGGCGTGCTCGTGATCGGCTTCCAGCGCGCGGCGTTCTCCAACGAGGCGGGCGTCGGATCGGCCGCGATCGCGCACTCGGCGGCCAAGACCCGCCGCCCGGTCACCGAGGGCCTGGTGGCGATGCTCGAGCCGTTCATCGACACCGTGATCATCTGCACGATGACCGCCCTGACGATCGTGATCGCCCATCCGCAGTCATTCCTCGACGCGCGTGAGGCCGCGGCCTCGGGCCAGCCCGCCAACCCCGACGGCGTCGTGCTGACCTCCGACGCGTTCGCCACGGTCGTGCCGTGGTTCCCCGAGGTCCTGGCCGTCGCGGTGGCGCTCTTCGCGTTCTCGACCCTCATCACGTGGGCGTACTACACGCAGAAGGCCTGGACCTACCTGTTCGGCCGGTCGGTGGCCAAGGAGCGCACCTTCCAGGTCGTGTTCCTGCTCTTCACGGTCGCCGGCAGCGTCGTGACGCTGACCGACGTCATCAACCTTGCCGACTCGATGCTGTTCATCTGCGCCCTGGTCAACATCCTCGGCCTCTACCTGCTGCTCCCGGTCGTGCGCCGCGAGCTCAAGGAGTACTGGGCCGACCGCGCCGAAGGCCGCCTGGTCCGCGCCGACGCGGGCGACTGACCCCGTTCGCGCCCGGCAGGGCCGCTGACGTAAGATCCTCGGCGGTGGCGTGTCCGAGCGGCCGAAGGTGCATCACTCGAAATGATGTGTGGGGTCAAACCCACCGTGGGTTCAAATCCCACCGCCACCGCGTTGTGATCTCTCAAGAGATCGGAGACACCCGGACCTGCATTGGCAGGTTCGGGTGTTGTCATTTCTGGGGTTGGTAGTCCTGTTCTGGGTTGATTTCCAGTTCGCGGAGGAGTTCGCCGGTGGCGTCGTTGACGACGCGGACGTGGAGGTCGTGGACGAGCAGGATGACGTGGGTTCGGGCGTGGGTTCGGCCGATGCCGATGTGGTGGAGTCGGCCGGCGATGCGCAGGGTGACGACGCCGCTGGTGTCGATGCGGTCGTGTCGGATGCGGGCGTGGGTCTCGGCGTCGCGGCTGCTCGATGGCAGTGCTTTCGGGAGCGCGTCATAGCGGGCTGCGGGGGTGGTTCGGTGTGGGAGTGAGCGGTGCGGCCGGCGGTGGTTGTAGTAGTCGACGAACTCATCGAGCAGCGCCTGTAGTTCGGCGATCGTGGCTGGCTGCGGTTGGGCGCGGAGCCATTTCTTCATGGTCTGCTGGAAGCGTTCGACTTTGCCTTGGGTGGTGGGGTGGTTGGCTCGGCCGTTCTTCTGGATGACGTGGAGGCGGCGGAGCTCGTTCTCGAGCGCGTTGCGGCCAGGACGGCTGGCGAAGCGGGTGGTGGGGGCACCTCCCTGCACGAAGTGCTTGGGGGAAAGACCATGCCGTTGTCGGTCAGAGTGGAGGCTGGAATCCCAGCGGTTCTGACCGCCTGGCGGAACGTGTCTCGAACGATGATCGCGGTCACGGCTCGGTGGGCGGTGACGTTGATGGCGAAGCGGGTGCAGTCGTCGAGCCAGGTCAGGACCTCGACGTCGACGCCCGTCGTGAGGCGGTAGTGGGTGAAGTCGGACTGCCAGGTCTCGTTCGGCAGGGAGGCTTCGAAGCGGATGTAGGAGGACTTGGGTCGCTTCCTCGGTTCGGGTTCGACCAGGCCGGCGCGGGTCAGGGTCCGGCTGATCGTCGCCGGCGAAACGACCGCGCCGTGGTGCTGGGCCAGGTGCCAGGCGATGGTGTCGGGGCCGGCGTCCAGACCCTTGCCGGTCAGCCTCGTGCGCAGGCCGATGATCAGCTCGACGACAGCAGGATCTATGGCGGTCGGTGAGGTCTTCGGTCGCCTCGACCGTGGTTCGAACGCGGCGTCGCCCTCGGCCTCGTAGCGGGCCTTGAGCTTGTAGACCCAGGAGCGGTGGACGTCGTAGCGGGCAGCGACCTCCGCGGGGCTCTGGTGCTCGACGAACAGGGCGGTGATGACCAGGCGCGCCTTCGACATCCCCGAGCATCAACCCAGCCTGGCTGTCTCCGATGTCTTGAGAGATGTGTCGCCGATGTCCTGAACCAGCACACCACCGCCACCGCGTTGTGATGTCTCAGGACATCGGCAAGGCGTGAACCCACGGATGTGGGTTCACGCCTTGTTGTTTCTGGGGTTGGTAGTCCTGTTCTGGGTCGATTTCTAGCTCTCGGAGGAGTTCGCCGGTGGCGGCTGCGACGACGCGGACGTGGAGGTCGTGGACGAGCAGGATGACGTGGGTTCGGGCGTGGGTCCGGCCGATGCCGATGTGGTGCAGGCGGCCGGCGATGCGCAGGGTGACGACGCCGCTGGTGTCGATGCGGTCATGCCGGATTCGGGCGTGGGTCTCGGCGTCGCGACTGTTGGCCGGTAGCGCTTTGGGCATGGTCTCGAAGAGCGTCGCTGGTGGCGCCCGGTGTGGGAGTGAGCGGTGCGGTCGGCGGTTGTTGTATTCGTCGACGAACTCATCGAGCAGGGTCTGGAGCTCGGCTGTCGTGGTCGGCTGCTGCGGTTGAGCGCGGAGCCATTTCTTCATGGTCTGCTGGAAGCGTTCGACTTTGCCCTGGGTCGTGGGGTGGTTCGCGCGGCCGTTCTTCTGGATGACGTGGAGGCGGCGGAGCTCGTTCTCGAGGGCGTTCCTGCCTGGTCTGGACGCGAACCGGGTGGTGGGGGCACCTCCCTGCACGAAGTGCTTGGGGGAAAGACCATGCCGTTGTCGGTCAATGTTGATGCCGGGATTCCAGCTGTTTTGACGGCTTGTCGGAACGTGTCTCGGACGATGATGGCGGTCACGGCGTGGTGGGCGGTGACGTGGATGGCGTAGCGGGTGCAGTCGTCGAGCCAGGTCAGGATCTCGACCGCGGTGCCGTCGGTGAGGCGGTAGTGGGTGAAATCTGACTGCCAGCATTCGTTCGGCATGGAGGCTTCGAAACGGTGCGTGCTCCTGGCCTACGCGGTCTGGATGCCCCTGCACTTCATCGGCGTCGCGTCGATCGGTCACGTGGCCATCTGGGGCGCGGCCGCGTACGTCGCGATCCTCGGGACCCGTGAGTGGGAGATCGGCCTGCTCGCACGGTTCGCCGTCGCGATGGTCGTGGGCGTCGTCCTGGCGGCGGTGGTCGCGAGCGTGACGATGCGGGTCCGCGGCCTGGTGTCGGCAGCGGCCGTCACCCTCGGACTGGCTGGCCTGATCGTCAACGTCCTCGGCAACCTCGAGGTCACCGGCGGCACGACGGGCCTGACCTTCGTGACGCCGCTGGAGCTGTTCGGCGTGGAGTACACGCCCCAGGACACCGACATCATGGTCTACTCGATCGGCTCGGTGCTGATCGGCGTGGTGGTCGCGGCCCTCTGGTTCCTGCAGCGCAGCCGTGTGGGCCGCCGGATGATCGCGGTGAGGGACGCCGAGACCCTGGCCACGAGCCTCGGCGTCGGGACCCATCTCGTCAAGGTGGTGGGCTTCGCGGTCTCCGGCGTCGTGGTCGGCGCTTCAGCGGTGCTCTACGTCCACTACAACCGCTACGTCGACCCCAGCCTCTTCCACGACACGGTGGCGATCAACGTCCTCCTCGCGGTCATCGTGGGCGGGTCCACGTACCTCCTCGGGCCCCTGGTCGGTGCGGTGCTCCTGGCGTTCCTCCCGGAGCTGCTCCCGTTCGACGGCGTCATGAACCGGGCCGTCTACGGGATGATCGTGGTGCTCATCGCCACCTACGCCAACGACGGCCTGACCGGCTGGGTCCGGCAGGCCGCCCGCCGGGTGCGGCGACGTCGTCCCCCGCGAGCTCGGCCCCCCGTCGACCGTGCCGACGAAGGAGTGCCCGCATGAGCCAGGTCCTGCTGGAGGCGACCGACGTCGCCAAGCACTTCGGAGCGGTCCACGCGGTCGACTCGGTCTCGTGGAGCCTGTCGGCGAACGAGATCTGCGGCGTCACCGGGCCGAACGGGTCCGGCAAGACGAGTCTGTTCAACTGTCTCTCGGGCTTCTACCCGATCACGAGCGGCTCGATCCGGTGGCACGGCGAGGACATCTCCCGGACGTCGATGCGCCAGCGGTCGCGTCGGGGGCTGGTCCGCACGTTCCAGGACGCCGAGGTCTTCGGCAGCCTGTCGGTGCGCGACAACGTCGAGGTCGCCCGTGAGCAGGCCCGTCGGGGCGCTCGGGCGTCGGAGCTGCGCAGCGCCGACGACCTGCTGGACGTCGTGGGACTTGCCGGGCAGGGTCACCGCACGGCCGGGGCGCTGTCCTACGGCAACCGCCGGCTGCTCGGGGTGGCGATGGCGCTGGCCACGGCACCTCAGGCCGTCCTCCTCGACGAGCCGACCAGCGGGCTGAACGAGATGGAGTCGGCCGAGGTGCAGCGGCGGCTCCGGGTCCTCCCCGAGGTGGGCATCGCGGTCGGGATCATCGACCACCACATGGACTTCCTCCTCCCGCTGTGCGATCGCGTGATCGTGCTGCAGTCCGGAAGCCTGCTGTGGGAGAGACCTCCGGAGGCGTTCGAGTCGTCCGAGGTCGTCATGGACGCCTACCTGGGTCGCGCAGCGCGGTGAGCCCACCCGGGGGGCCGACCACCGCACTCGTGATCGGCGGCACCGGGCCGACGGGCCCCCACGTCGTCGACGGACTGCTGGCGCGGGGCATGGACGTCACGGTCCTGAACCGAGGTGGTCGGCCGGTCCGGTTCGCCGGTGCCGTCGAGCAGGTCGTGGCCGATCCGCACGTCGCCGAGAGCCTGGCGTCCGCGCTGCGCCACCGGAGCTTCGACGTCGTGGTGGCGACCTACGGCAGGCTCCGACTGATGCCGCCGATCCTGCGGGAGTGCACCGATCGTCTCGTGACGGTCGGGGGGACCGCCTATGCCGAGCTGCCCGCCGGGGCCGCGGTCGAGGACTCCCCGCGCGACCTCGTGCACACGATCGTGCGGCGCATGGTCGAGACCGAGCAGACACTGTCGGAGGCGCACGCGGCCGGGGACTTCGTGCACACGCACCTGCGGTTCCCCCTCCTGTGGGGCCCGGGTCAGATCGCCCCGAAGGAGTGGAGCATCGTGCGGAGGGTCCTCGACGGACGTGCGTTCATCCCCGTCGTCGACGGCGGACGCACCCTGGAGTCCAAGTGCTTCGTGACGACGGCGGCTGCTGCTGTCCTGCTCGCCGTCGACCGACCCGGGGCCTCGGCTGGGCGGACGTACAACGTGGCCGACGCCGAGACGCCCGACGACGCGACGCGTGTGCGGGACCTGTGTGCGGCGCTCGGGCGACCCGAGGTGCGACTCGTCAACCTGCCCCAGACCGTTCACGGTCCCGGAGGGTTCTGGGGCGTGGGTCGGGACCTCGACGCCGCAGTCGAGGGGCGGCCGGCCTCCACGCGTCATCGCCTGATCTCGTCAGACCGTATTCGTGACGAGCTCGGCCTGCGTGACGTCGTCCCCTACGCCATGGCCGTCGACGCCGTCGCGCGCCACTGCACCTCCTGGCCGCTCGAGCGTGGCGGCGAGGCCGAGTCGACGCTTGCCGACGCCTTCGACTACGCGGCGGAGGACCGGTTCGCGGAGGAGCTCGAACGGTTCCACGCGCGGGCGGCCGCGATCGGCTTCACGCCGCGTGGTTTCCGCCACCAGTACGACCACCCGCCGACCCCCTGACCGGGGTCCGGCCGTCGGACTTCGAGTCGCTCAGGACTGCCGTGCGGCGGCGTCCCGACGCCCCGTGGTGACCAGGACGACTGCCGCCGCTGCGGCGAGCAGGATGACGAGCCCGGCGTACCAGGGCATCATCGCCGCGAAGCCGTGACGCTCGATCAGCAGGCCGCCGCCGAAGGCCGGGATCGACGCGAACGTGTAGCTCACGAGGTAGATCGCGGCGAGGGTGCCGGCGACGCTCTCGCCGCCGAGCCGTGCCACGAGGGCGCGCATCGAGCCGCTCGTGGAGGCGCCGAACCCGATGCCGGCCACGACGCTGGCCGCCAGGAACGCCGCGCCGGACCGCCACTCGAGGGCGAGCAGGACCCCCACGACCCCGGTCACGAACGTGGCGAGCCCGCACAGGCCCGCCGCCCGGGGAGCGAGTCGTGACGTGAGTGGTCCACCGAGGACCGTGCTCCCGAGCATCGAGGCGACGACGAGCCCCCAGAACACGGGTCCGGCCGAGGGGAAGGTCGACTGCGCCAGCGACGGCCCGAGCGACTGGTAGAACCCGCCGAGGGTCCAGGCCGCGAGGTACGCGGCCGCCGCGCCGGCGAAGAGCGGACGCACCGAGCTCGGGACCGTGATCGTGGGGCGCAGGTTCCTCGCCAGCTCACGGGCGCGATGGGTGGGCGCGGCGGGTGGGCGGACCGTCTCGGGAGCGAGGAGGATGCCGACGGCGGCGATGGCCGTCAGCACGATCGCCGCGGTGTAGAGCGTGCGGTCGGGGACGTCGATCCGGGAGATCGCGACGCCCGAGGCCACCGCCCCCAGCGCCACCGCCCCGGTCGGTGTCGCGCTCGTCACGAGCGAGGCGAGCTGGTGGCGGCCAGGGGCGCGCAGGTCGACGACCATCGCCCCGATGCTGGTCATCGCCATGCCGGTGGCGACGCCCTGGACGAGTCGGCCCATGACGAGTGCTTGTGTCGACTGGACGTCGAGCATCACGAGGCACGCGGCCGCGCCTCCGGCGAGGCTCGCGAGGGCCGCCGGACGACGGCCGACGACGTCGGACACGCGACCCAGCACCAGGACGGCGAACGTCACCGCCAGCAGGTAGGCCCCGTAGGACGCCGTGACGCCTGCGGTGCCGACTCGGCCTGCCTCGATGTAGACCGGATGGAGGGGTCCGGGGGCCCCGGCGGCCAGCATGACGGCGGCCATCGCGGCCCCCGCACCGGCGAACCCGAGTCGGCGCCGGGCGGCGCCGAGCTCGAGGTCGCGCGGTGCGTCGACGTGGCTCACGTCGTCGCTGCGGCCGGTCGCTACAGCTGCTCCGGCCCGAGCGGCGTGACGGTCCGGGTCGCGAACCGCCAGCCGTCGGGGGTGCGCACGAGCGTGTCCCGGTACACGCCGGCGACGAGCAGCTCGACGGCGTCGCCGGCCACGGCCACCGCGATCGCGTGGGCCGTCCCCGTCGCGGTCTCCCCGGACACCTCCACCTGCAGGTTGCGCACGAAGTGGTGCGAGCGGGCCGAGCTGCTCGCGGCCCGGCTGGCGAGTCGGTGGAGGCCGTCCCGTCCCTCGACCACGTTCCCGTCGGGGAGGGTGAACCGGCCGTCCGGCGTGAACGTCTCGACGTAGTCGTCGGGGCGGCCCTCGTCGAAGGCCCGTCCGTACGCGTCGTAGAGCGCGGCGATCTCGGGGTGCGTCATGAAGCTCACTCCTGGTAGTCGCCGGAGCCGGACCACATGAACGACTCGCAGTCCTGGGTCTGGTCCTCGGTCAGCAGGCCGGCGTTGACGAGGAACGTCGAGATCGAGTCGAAGCCGCCGCAGTCCACGACCGAGGAGATGCTGTGGTGGTTGGCGTCGTAGATCGCGGCGCGCACGGCCTCGTCCATGTCCAGACTCTGGCCGTAGGCCGCGACCGTGCCGTCCTTGTCCTCCTGCATGAAGTCGTTGGCCGCAGCGATCGCCGCCGCGAACTTCTCGAACTTCTCGGGGTTCTCCTCGGCGTTCTTCCGGTCGGCCTGGTAGACGATGCTGGTCCAGCCGCCGAGGATGCCGGGCACCTCGTCCGGGTTGCGCAGGTCGAGCATGGCCTTGGCGTCGTGCGTGCCGTCCAGGAGCGTCGTCGGTCCGGGCTCGGTCGCGACGTAGATGTCGACCTGGCCGGCCTCGAACGCGCCGATCGCCTGGGCGCCGGTGCCGATCGCGACGTACTGGAGGTCCTGGTCCGGGTCCAGGCCAGCCTCAGCGGCGAACGCGCGGGTCATGTTCTCGATCTCCGAGGCCAGCACCGGCACACCGACGACGGCACCCTTGAAGTCCTTGGCGACGGCGGGGAAGCCCTTGCCCTCGTTCGGGGTGTCCCAGTCCTCCTGGGCGATCCACGTGTAGGCCGGCGCCTGGAAGCCCGCGACGATCCCGACCAGGTGCTGCCCGGCGGCGTTCGCCAGCATGCCGTTGCCGGGGGAGTTGAGCATGACGTCGATGCTTCCCGACGCGATCGCGCTGACCATCTGCGGACCACCGGCCAGGTCGACGATCTCGACCTCGAGCCCCTGGTCCTCGAAGAAGCCCTGCTCGAGGGCGACGAGCGGGGCGAGGCTGTTGAAGTTGCCGCCCGGGACCATGCCGAGGCGGATCGTGTCGACCCCGCCGGCGTCCGAGCCGGAGTCGTCCGATCCGCCGCAGGCGGCCAGGACGGCGACGAGCGACGTGGCGAGGGCCCACGCGGCGAGGCGTCGATGGAGCTTCATGTGGTGTTCCTTTCGGAGCCCTCGCCCGCGGGGGTGGGGCGAGGTGACGGGGTGGGCGTGGTGGACAGGTGGTGTGGGCGAGTGGCTACTGCCAGCGCAGGAGCCGTCGCTCGACGAGCGCGAGGAAGGCGTTGAGGAGCAGCGAGATCGCGGCCAGGATCACGAGGGTCGCGAGGACGCCGGACATCTGGAACCGGCCCGCATAGGACGTGATCTGCTGGCCGAGGCCGGCCGAGGCGGCGAGCATCTCGCCGAACACGACGCCGAGCAGCGAGTACACGAGCCCCAGGCGCAGTCCGGCGAAGATCGTCGGCACCGAGCCGGGCAGCACGATCTTGGTGAAGACCTGCTGGCTCGTGGCGCCCATCGACCGGGCGGTCGTCGTGAGCTCGCGGTCGACGCTCTTGATCCCCGCCTCGGTGTTGATCAGGACGATGAAGAAGACCAGGCTCACCGCGAACCACACCTTCGACGCCGAGCCGATCCCGAACCAGAGGATGAACAGCGGCGCGAGCGCGACGCGGGGCATCGCGTTGAACGCGCGCAGGTAGGGCGAGAACACCTGGTCGAGCAGCGGCACCCGCGCGAACACCATGCCGACCAGGACGCCGAGCGCCGATCCGATCGCGAAGCCCAGGAGCGTCGAGCGCAGCGTGACCCAGCCGTGGGTCCAGACGTCCCCGCTGCGGAAGTACTCCACGAGCGCGTCCCAGACGAGGCCGGGCGAGCTGACGTAGAACTCGTCGAGCCACTCGCGCGAGACGGCGAGGGACCAGCCGCCCACCGCCACCACGAACACCAGCAGCTGCAGCCCGAGGACCAGGGCCCAGCGTCCGCGCCCGCGGACGGGAGCGGGGCGGGCCTCGTCGTTCGCGGTCGGCTGGCTCGCCCGGAGCTCGACCGTCGACTCCGCCGTCACGACGCGACCTCGTCGGTCGACTCGTCGATGCCGGTGTCGTGCTCCATCGCGTCCCAGACGAGCTCGGACAGCCGCCGGAACTCCGGGTCGAAGCGGATCGTGGCGACGTCGCGAGGACGGGGGAGGTCGATCGGGATGTCGAGCTTGACGCGACCGGGCCGTCCGCTGAACACGATCACGCGGTCGGCCAGCGCGATGGCCTCGTCCAGGTCGTGGGTCACGAACATGACGGTGTTGCCGAGGCCCTCCCAGATCGAGAGGAACTCGTTCTGCAGCGTCACGCGGGTCTGGGCGTCCAGCGCCGCGAACGGCTCGTCGAGCAGGAACAGGTCGGGGTCGAGGGCGAGCGTGCGCGCGACGGCGACCCGCTGGCGCATGCCCTGGGACAGCTGCTTGGGGTAGTAGTCGGCGAACGAGCTCAGGCCGACCTTGGCCAGCAGGCGGCTCGAGGCCAGGTGCCGCTCCTCGGCGCGCACCTTGCGGAGCTCGAGCCCGAGCTCGACGTTCTGCCGGGCCGTCCGCCACGGCAGCAGGCCGTCCCGGGCGAACATGTAGCCGACGTCACGGCCGACCTGGGAGCGCGGTCGTCCGCCGACGGTCACGGTGCCGGAGGACGGTGTCACGAGCCCGGCGACCATGTTCATGACCGTGGTCTTGCCGCAGCCGCTGGGCCCGACGACCGACACGAACTGGCCCTGCGGGATCGAGATCGAGACGTCGTCCAGGGTCTGCACGGATCGACCGCCCGACGTGAAGTGATGGGTCACGCCTCGGATCTCGATCGAGGTCTCGCGGGGCTCGGAGGCCGCGTCGGATGTCATCGGGGTCCCTTCCTGGAGTGCGTTGGGGCCTCAGCGTGGCACGGGTCACACTGGCCGTCAACACATGAGTTGAAGAAAGCAACGTTGCTGTTGACGAACGTCGAGCGGGTTCGTACGGTGACCTCGCCGCCCCCGCCGGGAGCGGACCGTCGCCCGAGGAGGCGCCCATGTCGCAGCACGCCCGCATCGAACGAGAAGCCCAGCGCCTGCTCGGTGTGCACGCCGGCGGGGCGCCCGTCCCGGCGCTCCACGAGGAGGGTGAGCTCGAGCTCGCCGACGCCTACGCGGTCCAGCGCCGCGTGTTCGGAGAGCTGCACGGATCGTCGCCCGCGGGCTACAAGGTCAGCCTGGTCGCGCCGGAGCACCGTGCCGCGTTCGGGGCCAGCGAGCCGACGTGCGGTCGCCTCGGGGAGTCGCAGCTGGTCCCCTCGGGGCGGACGATCGCGATGTCGTCGCTGTTCCACCCGCTGGTCGAGCCCGAGCTCGTGTTCCGCGTCCGGCGCGACCTCTCGCCGAACGCGTCCGCCGACGAGGTCCGGGAGTCGTGCGACGTCATGGCCGGCATGGAGATCCCCGACTCCCGCTGGCGAGGGTGGTCGCCGGTGCCCGGCCAGACCGTCGGCGACCTCGTCGCTGACGCGTCGTTCGCCGGGCGCGTCGTGCACGCCGAGGTCGGTGTGCCGGCGGCCTCGCTCGACCTGTCCGCCGTCGTCGGCGAGCTGCGCCACGACGGCGTCGTGATCGGCACGGGCCGCGGCGACGCGGTCATGGGCGATCCTGTGCTCGCCGTGGCGTGGCTCTCGGGGATGGTGGCCCGCGGTGGCGAGATCCTGCGGGCCGGGGTGCTCGTCGCCTCGGGCACGTTCTTCTACCCGCCGTCGGCCGAGCCGGGCACCTACACCGCGTCGTACACCGGGATCGGTCACGCGAGCGTGACGTTCGCCTGAGGGCGTCGACCCCTGTCCGAATCAATAAAACAAACGCTTGCTTGACAGGGCAGATTCGCAGTGATTGGCTCGGGGACCTGGACGTGCGGTGCGTCACATTGGTGCGTGATGCAACTGCAATGCCAGTGATTTCTCGTCGGGTGACCGAGATCAACACAACAGTTGATTTTCGGCTGCAGCCTGGTCTACAGTGCTGTTGACAGATGTGACCCAGAGCACGTTGTGCAGAAGGAGTTGGTGACGGTGGCTCAGCAGGAAGCCGTGGAGGTCGACGACGCTCGACCGCTCGCCACGGCCCGCCGCGGGGGCTCGGAGGTGCCGCCACGCAGCCCCGTCGCGCGCCTTGCCGGGGCCGTCTCGCACGTCGGTGTCCCGATGCTCGTGATGCTCGTCGTGCTGGTCGCCATCGGCATCGGCGGCTCGCAGGTCTGGATCGACATCGCGAACCTCGCGATCATCGCGGCCCTCGGGGCGATCGGTCTCGACCTCCTGCTCGGCCACACCGGGCTCATCTCCGTGGGCAACGCGGCGCTCCTGGCCATCGGAGCCTTCGTCGTCGCGGTGCTCAACCGGGAGATGGAGGTGCCCTTCGTCCTCGGGGTCGCGCTCTCGGCGCTCGTGTGCGGCATCGTCGGCATGATCGTCGCGCTGCCGGCGCTCCGGATCTCGGGCCTGTACCTGGCCATCGCCACGATGGGCTTCCACTTCGTCGCGATCTGGGCACTGCGCGAGTGGCAGACCGGTCAGGTCGGTGACAGCGGGTTCACGGTGCCCATCGCGAACGTGTTCGGTCTCGAGCTGCTGGACCTGCGGGTCTGGTTCGTGTTCCTGGCCGTCGTGCTGGTCGTCGTGCTGCTGGGATACCGCGCGCTGGTCGAGAGCCGTCCGGGGCGGGCGCTGCACGCGATCCGCGAGCGCCCGGCCCTGGCCCAGATGAGCGGGATCTCCGTGACGCGGCACAAGGTCACGGCCTTCGTCGTCAGCTCGATGCTGATCGGCGTCGCGGGTGCCTTCACGGCCTACTACATCGGGCACGTCAGCTACGCGAACTTCCAGAACTTCCACATCGCGATCGAGTACCTCGCGATGGTCATCCTGGGTGGGCTCGGCACGGTCTACGGCCCGGTCATCGGCGCCGCGGTCATCGTGAGCCTGCCGCACCTGGTCCGCGAGCTGCGGGTCGGACTCGGCCTGGAGGACGCGATCAGCAACACCCAGATCTACCTGGTCCAGGGCGCCGTGGTCGGCCTGGCGGTCTCGGCGATGGTCATCTTCCAGCCCCGCGGGCTCGTGGGTCTCGGCGAGAGTCTCGGTCGACTGGTCAGGAGGAAGCGATGAGCCACGTCGAGGTCACGGACGTCAGCGTCCGCTACAGCCGCGGAGCAGCGGCGGTCCACGGTGCCAGCCTGTCGGTCGCGCGCGGTGAGTGCGTCGTCGTGCTGGGTGCCAACGGCGCCGGCAAGACGAGCCTGGTGCGCTCGATCTGCGGATTCCTGCCGCACGAGAACGTGCAGGTGTCGGGGCAGGTGTCGGTCGGCGGCACGTCGATCGGGCGGCTCGACCCGGCGCGCCGGGCGCGCCGCGGCATCGCCTACATCCCCGAGCGCGACAAGATCTTCCGTGAGCTCAACGTCTCGGAGAACCTCGAGATCTTCGCCCAGCGTCGCCGGTCGAAGGCTGGACTCGCCGATGACCGGGAGCTCGCGTTCGACGTCTTCCCGGCGCTGACCAAGCTCCCCGCCGGCCGGCCGGCCGGGTTCCTGAGCGGCGGCGAGCAGCAGATGCTCGCGATCTCGGGAGCGATCATCAGCTCGCCCGACGTCCTGCTGGTCGACGAGCCGTCGCTCGGACTCGCGCCGATCATCGTGCTCGAGATGATGAGTGCCCTCGGGCGCATCATGGCCGAGCGTGAGCTGGCGCTGCTCCTGGTCGACCAGAACGTGCGGTCGACGCAGCACCTCGCGCACCACGTCTACACGATGGACTCCGGGGTCCTGCGCCTCGAGACCGGCCCGAACGTGCACGAACGCCTCATCCGTGAGGGCTACTCCAAGGCGGTCGCCTCGTGAACGCCCCCGTGCTGACCTGCGACGCGGTCTCGCTGCACTTCGGCGGGGTCTCGGCCCTGCGCGACGTCTCGTTCGCCCTCGCCCCGGGCGAGATCGTCGGCCTGATCGGACCGAACGGTGCCGGCAAGTCGAGCCTGATCAACTGCCTGACCGGGTTCTACGTGCCCCAGGAGGGCGTCGTCACGGTCGCGGACCGGGACATCAGCGGACTCGATCCCCGCCAGGTGGCGCTGCTGGGCGTCTCCCGGACCTTCCAGCAGGCCGAGAGCCTGTCCGGGATGGGCGCGGCCGACGTCATGATGCTGGGGCGCGACCGGTTCCTGCCGTCGGGCTTCGCGGCCTACGCGTTCGGCTGGCCGCCTGCGCGGAAGGCCGAGCGCGCGGCGCGCCAGGTCGTCGAGGGGCTGGCCGCCGACCTCGGCATCGCCGAGGTCGTGCGCCGCAACACCGCCTACGAGAACCTGCCGTACGGCGTGCGCAAGCTCGTCGACCTGGGTCGTGCCCTGGCCTGCGAGCCGGAGATCCTCCTGATGGACGAGCCGGCCGCGGGCCTGACGTCGGACGAGAAGGCCGTGATGTCAGACGTCATCGCGCGCATCCGCGACACGATGGGCATCGCCCAGCTGCTCGTCGACCACGACCTCGCGTTCGTGTCGGCCCTGGCTCAGCGCCTCGTCGTGCTCGACGCCGGTGCCGTCATCGCGACCGGGCCCAACGACGTCGTGCTCGCCGACCCGCGTGTCATCGACTCCTACATCGGCCGACCCGACACCGACACCACGCCGCTCGAGGAGCACGCATGAGCATCGACATGGCCTACCAGACGGTCGTGAGCGCCGCGGTCGTCGGCGTGATCTACAGCCTCATCGCCCTGGGGTACGTGGTCGTGTACCGCGCCAGCCGGGTGTTCAACTTCCTCCAGGCGCAGTTCCTGTACTTCGGTGCGCTGCTGTTCATCACGCTGTGGGGCGGCGACAGTCTCGCGACCTTCGCGCTGGCCCTCGTGGCCACGACGATCGTCGTGGGCATCGGCGGCGCCGCCCTGTACGCGCTCGTGATACACCGCACCGCCGGTCAGCCGCACTGGATCCAGATGCTGCTCACGATGTTCCTCGGGATCGCGGGCCTCAACATCGCCCAGCTCGTCTGGGGCTCGGACCCGCGCTTCCTCAGCGCGCCGGGGGAGCGGGTCAACTGGACCTTGCCCGGCGGCGCCGTGATCAGCCGTGTCGACGTCGTGATCCTGGTGGGCGGCGTCCTGCTGTGGCTCGCCCTGTACTGGCTCCTGACGGTCTCGCCGATGGGCGTCCGGCTGCGGGCCACGGCCGAGAACTCCACACTCTCGGCGTACAGCGGCATGCCGCTGACGCGGTGGTTCGGGGTGGCCTGGGCTATCGCGGCGGCCGTCGGCGTGCTCGCGGGCGTCAGCTTCGCGATGCGCGTGCCGGTCGACCCGACCATCACCGAGATCGGACTGATGGCCTTCCCGGCCGCGATGATCGGCGGGATGGACAGTGTCAAGGGCTGTCTCGTCGGCGCGATGATCCTGGCGCTGGTCCAACAGTTCGCCGCCGTGCTCTGGGACGTCCAGACGAGCATCGCCGCCGGCTTCGCCGTCGTGCTGCTCGTGCTGATGATCCGTCCGCGAGGCCTGTACGGCTCCCCCATCGTGGACCGCGTCTAGCGCACGGTCCCGGGTCCGCGTGTCGGCACGGCCGGCCGCCCCATCGAGAAGAAGAGGCAACACATGAGGACGAACAACCTGTCCGGCCGTCGTGCTGGTCGGATCGTACGAGCGTCGGGGGCGGCCGCTCTGGTCGTGACGATGCTGGCCGCGTGCGGCGGGGGGAGCGACTCCGGGACGGAGGACGGCCCCTACAAGATCGGCTTCGTCGGCAGCCTGTCCGGAGCCGTGGCCCCGGTGGGCACGGCCCTCCTGGCCGGGTTCAACCTCGCGATCGACGACGTGAACGCGAACGGCGGCGTCAACGGTCGGGAGATCGAGGTCGTGACCGAGGACGACGAGGCCGACGCCTCGGCCGGCATCACGGCGGTCCGTGCGCTGGCGGCCGAGGACGTCCTGATGGTCGCGGGCGCGAACATCAGCACCGTGGCCGAGGGCATCCTCCCGACCCTCGAGCGCGAGGAGATCGTCCTGCTCGCCCAGGGTGCGCCTCCGTCGATCCTGGACCCCGTGCGTCGCACGATGTTCCAGATCGACCAGACGTCGTCCTCGAACGCCCAGCCCATGACGGAGTTCGCGGCCGAGCTGCTCGGCAAGGAGAAGTTCTCCGCCGGCATCGGTCCGGTCGACACCCCGGCCGGCGTGGCCTGGGGCGACAACGTCGAGACCCTCGCGTCGGACAAGGGCTTCACGATCACGAGTCGCGTCTCGGTCCCCGTGACCCCCGGCGACGTGACGGCCCAGGCCCAGCGCCTGGTCGAGGGCTCGCCCGACATCCTGCTGCTGGAGGCTCCGGACGGACCCCTCGTCGCCCTCGTGGAGAAGATCCGCGACCTCGGCTACACCAAGCCGATCGTGAACTTCTCCTTCGGCTCGGCGTCCAAGACGCTCGAGACGATCGCCGACCCGGGTCTGTACGTGTTCCGCACGGCGGCGCAGTACGACCCGCTGAGCGAGGACGAGGGCACGAAGAAGTTCGTCGAGCTCGTCGATGCCGCCGGCCAGGCCGACCAGGCGCGGTCCGCGACGCAGTACACGCAGGGCTACCTGATGGGCCTCACGGTCGTGAAGGCGCTCGAGGAGTGCGGTGAGGACTGCGACCGGGCCAAGCTCGCCGACGTGTTCAACGACCTCGAGGTCGAGACCGGTGGCTTCACGCCCAGCCCGTTGACGTTCACCGAGGACGACCACCTCGCGACCAACAGCGGCTCCTTCTACTCGTGGGACGGCTCGGCCATCGTCGTGGCGCTCGACGGCCAGCAGTTCGCCGGATCCGTCTACACGCTCGAGGCGGAGGTCCCCTCCTCCTGAGCACGGACTCGGCGGGACCCGCTCGACGAGCGGGTCCCGCCGAGGTGCCCCCCACCTGCAGCACCGACGCTGACCACCACCTCGACCGGACGGACGACCATGAAGGTCTACGAAGCGATGGCCCAGGCCTTCCGCGATGAAGGCACCACGACCCTGTTCTCCCTCATGGGGGACGCCAACATGTACTGGATGGCGACCCTGGTCGCGGACGGACAGGTCACCAACGTCCACGCGCGCCACGAGAACGCCGCGATGGCGATGGCCGACGGCTACGCCCGGAGCACGGGCTCGGTCGGCGTCGCGACGGTCACGAGCGGTCCGGGCCTCGCCCAGGCGATGACGGCCCTCGTCGGTGCCGCGCGCTACCAGTCGCCCGTCGTGCTGTTCGCGGGCGACACCCAGCGCGGCGACACGGCCGCGCTCCAGTACATCGACCACGAGGCGTTCGGGCGTCTGTGCGGCGTGCACGTCGAGACCGTGCGGTCCGCGAACCAGGCCCTCGACGCGGTGCAGCGGGCGTTCCTGCGCGCGCGCACGCTGCGCCAGACCGTCATGCTGAGCGTCCCCATGGACGTGCAGGAGCAGCTGCTCGACGAGTACCGCTACACCCCCTCGCACGAGCTCGGCGAGGCCTCGGGCGTCCTGGTGCCCGACCAGGACACGCTCGATCAGGCGCTCGGCCTGATCGCGTCCTCACGGCGCCCCGTCCTGATCGTCGGCACCGGCGCGGTCCAGGGCGACGCCCTCGGGCCCGTCGCCGCACTGGGCGACCGCATCGGTGCCCTGTACGCCACGACCCTGCTGGCCAAGGGCACGTTCGACGACTCCCCGTGGGGTCTCGGCGTCGCCGGGACGTTCTCGCGGCCGCAGGCCGAGAAGGTGCTCGGCGAGGCCGACCTGGTGATCGGGGTCGGCGCGAGCCTCAACCGGTTCACGCGCCAGGAGGGCCACCTGTTCGCCCAGGCGCGCACGATCCAGATCTCGCACCAGGCCGCCGCCGAGATGGTGCAAAAGCAGCCCACGACCCTCTACCTGCGGGGCGACGCCGCGGCAACGGTCCAGCTCCTCGAGGAGTCCCTGGCCGAGGCCGAGCACACCGCGGTGGGTTGGCGCGAGCGCTTCGAGCGCGAGGCGTGGGACCCGCACGACGCCGCGGAGGCCGGCCGGGTCGAGCCCGGCGAGGAGGCCATGGACCCGCGCGACGTCGTGGCCGCGCTGGAGCGGACGATCCCCGACGACGCGATCGTGGTCTCGGGCGCGGGGCACTTCTGGTCGTTCGTCAACAAGGGCCTCACGGGCCGCGGCGGGCGACGCTTCCTGTACTGCCTCGGGTTCGGCTCGATCGGTCAGGCGCTGCCGGTCGCGGTCGGCGTCGCGGTCGGTCACCCGGGTCGCCCGGTCGTCGTGATCGACGGGGACTCCAGCATCCTCATGCACGTCGCGGAGCTCGACACGGCGGTCCGCGCCGGCGTCGACCTCACCGCGGTGGTGCTCGACGACGACGCGATGGGGGCCGAGCTCCACAAGCTCCGGCTGAAGCAGGTCCCCGACGCGGCGGCGCTCGTGCCGACGCCGCGCCTCGACCTCGTGGCTCAGGGCCTCGGTGCCGAGGGGTCGATCGTGCGCGACCAGGCGGTCCTGGACGAGCTCCTCGACGGGCACGCCTGGACGGGCGTGACCCTCGTGGACGCCAAGGTCTCGACGTCGGTCGTCGACGTGTCGGCCGTGATGGGCAACGAGGTCAGCGTCACGGCCTGAGGTCGGGGCCGGGCGACGCGGTCGGCCGCTCGCGCGCGGCGAACGCCGCGAGCCCGGCGACGGCGTCGCCACGGCCGACGAAGTACTCCTGGCTGAGCAGCCGCTCGTGCTCGAGCGCGTCGCGCTGGCGCAGCTCGCTGCCCTCGGTGACCATCGCCTTCATCGTCACGAGGGCGGCGCGGCTCGTCGCGCGAAGACGATCGGTGATCTCGGACAGTGCACGGCCGAGTGCCTCGGCCGGCACGGACCGCACGACGAGCCCGATCCGTTCGGCCTCGGGGCCGTCGAGGTGGCGCCCGGTGAGGAGGAGCTCGAGCGCGCGCTGCGTCCCGATGCGACGCGGCAGGCGCTGGCTCCCGCCGGCACCGGGCACGAGGTCGTACGCCGCGTGCTGGTCGCCGAGGCGACTGCGGTCGGTGCACACCGCGAGGTCGCAGGCGAGCGCGAGCTCGAGCCCGCCGGCGAGCGCGAACCCGTCGATCGCGGCGACGGTCGGGACCGGCAGGGTCTCGATCGCGAGGAGCGTGTCCCGGATCGTCGCCGTGAACCGGAGGGCTGCGGCGCCGTCCTCCAGGATCCGCTCGGACCGGGCGACGTCGAGGTCGACGCCGGTCGAGAACGCACGACCGCCGACGCCGCGGAGCACCACGACGTGGACGGTCTCGTCGTCGCGCACCGCGTCGGCGGCCCGGCGCAGGCCGTGGATCGCCGCGAGGTCGAGCGCGTTGTGGCGGTCGGGGCGGTCGATCGTGATGGTGGCGACGCCGTCGTCGACGGCGAGGGAGACGGTCTCGCGTCCCGGGTCACCCATCGGCGCCACCGGCGTGCAGGGCGTCCTCGGCGAGGAGGCGGACCTTGACCTGGCCCGGTCGTGACCGGCTCGCACGCTCGAACGCCTCCGTCGCCTCGGCGAAGCCGAACGTGTGGGTGAAGTAGCCCGCCGCGAGGTCGGGATGCCGGCGGAGGTGCTCGACGGCCTGTTCCAGCGCGGGGCGTCGCTCCGTCACGATGCCCGTCCGCAGGGTCAGGCCCTTGCGGAACGCGAGCTGCAGCGGGACGGGGTACACGGGCTCGTCGGGCACGCCGAAGAGGAAGATCGTCGCCCCGGGGGCGGCCGCCTCGATCGCGTGCGCCACGGTGTGCGTCTGGTGTCCGACGGCCTCGATCACGACGTCAGGTCGGTCGACGTCCGCGATCCGGGCCGCCCAGCGGCCGCTGTGCGCGTGGACCGCCTCGTCCATCCCGTAGCGGGCCGCGACGTCCGACCGGTCGATCGGGTCGACACCCGTGACCCGGCCGGCGCCCAGCACCCGGGCAGCGTGCGTGAACAGCAGCCCGAAGGGTCCGAGCCCCACGACGGCGACGTGCCGCCCGGCGAGGTCGCCGAGGCGGGCCATCGTGTCGAGCACGCACGCCAGCGGCTGCAGCACCACGGCGTCGTGGGGGTCGAGGTCGGCAGGCACGCGCAGCAGGCTCGCGGCGTGGGTGAGGGTCAGCTCGGCCAGGGCGTCCGAGCCGGTCGCCCAGCCCACCGCGTGGGCGCCGACCGGGAGGTCGGGGTCGTCGCTCTCGAGGACCTCGCCGACGACCTCGTGCAGCGGGTAGCCAGGGACCTCCGCCGCCCGCGCGCCTCGGTCGTCGAAGAGCGTCGACACCGCACCGTCGAACCACGGGAGGTCGCTGCCGCACACGGCACCCACGACCGTGTGGAGCAGCACCTGGTCGGTGGTCGTCCGGCGAGGTGCCGGAACGTCGTGGGGCTCCAGCCGACGGGGCCCGGCGAGCTGCCAGGCCCGCATCATCGAGGGGGTCGCGGAGGTCACGGCGTCGGGGGCGGGCGCCACACGAGGTCGGCGCCGACGTCGGCGATCGTCGGGCGGCCGGACAGGGCCATCGCCGAGTCGAGCTCGGAGCGGAGGATCTCGAGCACCTGCGTCACCCCGGCCTCCCCGCGGCACGTGAGGCCCCACCAGTACGGGCGGCCGACGAAGACCGCGCGAGCGCCGAGCGCGAGGGCCTTGAGCACGTCGGTGCCGCGGCGCACGCCTCCGTCGAGCATCACGACCGCTCGGTCGCCGATCGCGGTAACCACCTCCGGCAGCACGTCGATCGTGGCGGGGACGCCGTCGAGCTGGCGGCCGCCGTGGTTCGACACGATGACCCCGTCGGCGCCCGCGGCGACCGCGAGCTCCGCGTCGTGGGCCGACATGACGCCCTTGACGACGAGCGGCCCGGGCCAGAGCTCGCGCAGCCAACGCAGGTCGTCCCAGCCCGAGGCCGGGTTGGTCAGCTCCTCGTTGGCGTACTTCATGAGCGCCATGCCCCGTGACTGCGGGGCGAACTCGGCGAAGTTCTTGAACGTGATCGGAGGGCCGCTCACCAGGTCGAGGGCCCACCTCGGGTGCCGCGCGCCCTCGAAGACGTTGCGGGCCGTGATCCGCGGCGGCAGGCTCATGCCGTTGCGGAGGTCACGGTCGCGGGTCCCGACGATCGGGACGTCGACCGTCACGACCAGCGTCGAGTACCCGGCGTCCCGGGCCCGGCGGACGACGTGCTCGACGGCCCGGCGGTCGCGCCAGAGGTAGAGCTGGAACCAGAGCGGGCGGTCGCTCACCGCGGCGAGCTCCTCGACCGAGAACGCGGAGGCCGAGCTCACGACGTAGGTCGTGCCGAAGCGGCTCGCGGCACGAGCTGCCTCGAGGTCGGCATGACGGTGCACGAGACGCTGCAGACCGGTCGGCGCCAGCATGACGGGGCTCGTGAGCTCCTCGCCGAGCACCGTGGTCCGGGTGGACCTCGCGCTGACGTCGACCTGCTGCCGTGGCTGGATCCGCAGGCGGCGGAAGGCCTCCTGGTTGTCGACCATCGAGACCTCGTCGCCGGCCGCACCGTCGACGAAGTCGAACACGAAGCGCGGGAGCCGTCGGCGGGAGCGTCGGCGCAGGTCCTCCAGGGTCACCGGGGGCGTCATGACGGCCGGATCACGATCGGGAGGCCTCGCGGCGTCGACCGACGAAGTCGCCGAGGTCGGACGTCCGGGTCATCTGCCAGAACTCGACGTTGAGGAACGGGTTCAGGTACACGACCCGGCCCTCGGCGTTGCGCCAGTTCGACGACGTCCCCGGGTGGGTCCAGACCATGGCCGCGTGCGTGCGGTCGACGGCGTCGTTGTACTCCTCGAACGTGGTCTCGTCGACCTCGATCTCGTGCAGCCCGTCGTCGACCATCTGGGTCACGAGCCTGCGGATGTACTGCATCTGGATCTCGTTGAAGTAGGTGAAGCTGCCGCTGCCGGGGAACGTGTTGGGTCCGCCGAGCATGAAGAGGTTCGGGAACCCCGGGACCGCCACCCCGAGGTAGGCCCTCGGGTTGTCATCGTCCCACGCCTCGCGGATCGTCTGCCCGCCTCGCCCGACGACCTCGAACGAGGCCAGGAAGCGCGCGACGTCGAAGCCCGTGGCCCAGACGAGGACGTCGATGTCCTCGTGCGTCGTGCCCGACTCGGTCGTGACGCCGGCCTCGGTCACCGCGGTGACGCCCTCCGGTACGAGCGTGACGTTGTCGCGCTTCAGCGCGTCGTACCACCCGTTGTCCAGCAGGATCCGCTTGCCGTAGGGCGGGTAGGTGGGCACGACCTTCTCCATCAGGTCGGGACGGTCGGCCAGGAACGTCTCGATGTAGCGCGTGAAGTAGGCCCGGTGGGCGTCGTTGCGTGCGTTGACGGAGCGCTCGGGGTGCTCCCACTCCGGGTCGACCCGCAGGGCCTCGATGACCTTGTCGCCGAACTGCCAGAACAGGCGGGCCCAGTACCAGGCGAAGTAGATCGGGCACGACTCCAGGAGCTGGCGCAGCTCAGGCCCGATCGGGGTCATGAACTTCTCGAACGGCGCGACCCACTGCGTCGAGCGCTGGAACACCGTCAGGTGCCCGACGCGGCCCGCGATGGCCGGCACGATCTGCATCGCGCTGGCGCCGTTGCCGACGACGGCCACGCGCTTGCCGTCGAGGTCGAGCCCGGGAGGCCACTCGGCCGAGTGGAACTCGGGTCCGGCGAACGTGCCGACGCCGGGGACGGCGGGCAGCTTGGGACGGTTCAGGACGCCGACCGCGCTGATGAGGATCGTCGACTCCAGGACCTCCTCGGCCCCCGAGCTGGTGCGGATCGTGGTGCGCCACACCATCGCGTCCTCGTCGTAGACGGCACGCAGGACCTCGGTGTCGTAGCGCACCCGGTCGGTGGCGCCGAGGCGGTCGACGACCTCGGCGAAGTACTCCTGGATGCGGTCGCGCAGCTCGAAGTGCTGGCCCCAGTCATTGCGGGCGAAGGAGTAGGAGTAGAGGTGGCTCGGCGTGTCGACGCCGGCACCGGGGTACACCGTCTGCCACCAGTTGCCGCCGGCCTCAGGCTGCTTCTCGATGACGACGTAGTCGGCCCCCATGGCCTCCAGCTGGTGGGTCGCGGCGATCCCGGCCAGTCCGGCGCCGATCACGACGACCGACAGGCCATGCGTCTGCGGTGAGGTCGGCATGGCCTGCTCGGCGACGTGGGGGTCGATGCGCGTCGCGATGCCCTCGCTCAGCATGCCGCCGTACTCGGCGCCGACCGGCTCGCCCATGCAGATCGACATCATCTCGATCGTGAGCTC
Organism: Aeromicrobium sp.; assembly: GCF_023146395.1. Taxonomy (GTDB): domain Bacteria; phylum Actinomycetota; class Actinomycetes; order Propionibacteriales; family Nocardioidaceae; genus Aeromicrobium. Next base: position 46,025 of record NZ_JAGLCD010000018.1, read on the forward strand.
CGGCGAGGGGAACTCGATCGCCGGCGGCTTGCCCTCCTGCAGGTCGACGATCGCGGCGACCGCGGCCTCCCGGATCTCGGCCTGGACGTCCTCGGGCAGCCCGCCGGAGTCGTGGTCGCCGAGGCCCTTGCCGCGCGTCGGCCGGTACGGGTCGCGCAGCCAGCGCTCGTCGCCGGTCGCCTGGAACACCAGCATGAGGAGCGCCGGGACGTTCGCGCTCGCCGCGGCCGTCCGGATCTGCGCCTCGGTGAGGCGCGGTGCGGGGGCGAGGTCGATCGGCGGTGTCATGGCGGCTCCAACATCACGAGAACACGGGTGTAGCGGGACGAGAACAGGTATCAACATTCACGTTGACAGCACGATCGTGACAGACGGTCGGACACGTGTCAACACTCGTGTTGCCGACACGACCGGTCGGATGATCGGCGGGATCGATCAGGACAGGGGGATCTCCCGGACGGCGCGCAGGTTGACCTTGCCCGTCGGGGTCATGGGCAGCTCGTCGACGAACGTCACGATGCGCGGTCGGCGGTAGTTGCCCAGCTCGCGCTCGACGGTCGTGACCACGAGGTCGGTCGTCACGGCGGGGGAGCGGGTCACGACGACGGCGCGGACGATCTCGCCCCACTCCTCGTGCGGCGCGCCGACGACGGACACCTCCGCGACGCCGGGGATGTTCGCGATGACGCGTTCGATCTCGGCCGGGAAGATGTTCTCGCCGCCGGAGATGATCATGTTCTTGATCCGGTCGGCGATGTAGACGTAGCCCTGCGCGTCCCAGGTCGCGCCGTCGCCGCTGTGGACCCAGCCGTCGTGGACCAGTGCGGCGGTCTCCTCGGGCTTGTTGAAGTAGTGGAGCATGTTGTTCGGACCCCGGTGGCAGAGCTCACCGACCGTGCGGCCGTCCTGGGGCACCGGGTGTCCGTCGGGGTCGATGACCTTGACGTCGGTGATCAGTCCGGCTCGCCCGCAGGAGCGCAGCAGGCCGGGCTCGTCGCCGGCGAGCGCCCGCCGGTGCGCCTCCGGCCCCAGGATCGTCCCCGTGCCGAACTCCGACATGCCCCAGATCTGCACGAGGTCCGCCCCGAAGTAGGCCCCGGCGGCCCGGATGACCTCCTCGCCCATCCGGGCGCCGCCGTAGCCCACGAGGCGGACCGACGGGGTCTCGATGCTGCTGGCCCGCAGGACCTCGACCATGCGCGGCAGCATCGTCGCGATGCAGAAGAACGTCGTGACGCCGTGGTCGTTGATGACCCGGACCGTCTCCTCGGCCTCGAAGTTCGTGATGACGACGGGGCGCCCCATCGCCAGGTGCGCGAACGGCATGTACCCGGTCACGTGGAAGAACTGGCCCAGCATCATGAACACGTCGGACTCGTCGATGCGCTGCGCCGCGAGGTAGTTCACCAGGTTGCCCGCGTAGGTGTACTGCGAGTGCACCGCGGCCTTCGGGATCCCGGTCGTGCCGCCGGTCGACACGGCCAGGTAGGGCTCGTGGATCAGCGACGTCGGGTCCGGGAGCTCGGGCAGGGAGCCCCGGTCGGCGGCCGCCTCGGCGATGAGCTGCTCGTAGGGCGAGTCGTTCCCCGGGCTCCACATGACCCACTGCGCACCTGGCGCATGGGGTCGCAGCTCGTCGACCTCGTCGCTGAACTCTTCGTCGTAGAACACGACCCGGGGCTGGCAGTCCTCGAGCGCGGCCTGGTTCAGGGCCGACGACTGGCGCCAGTTGAGCGGGAAGAGCACCGTGCCCGACCAGGCGCAGGCGATGTACAGCTCGACGAACTCCAGGGAGTTCCGCCCGAAGGCGACGACCCGTTCCCCGAGGCCTGCCTCGAGTCGTCCGGTCATCGCCCCGGCGAGCAGCAGGGTGCGGTCCTCGAGCTCGGCGAACGTGCGGGTGATCTTCAGGTGAGGCTCGATCAGGGCGACGCCGTGGGGGTCGGCGTGGGCGGCCTTGGTGGTCCATTGCGCGAGGTTCAGCACGAGGTCTCCTTCGGGATGGCGCGTGGTCGCGGCGGCGTCTCGTGACGTCGAGCCAGCGGCGTGCGGACATCGTGACACCGGTCACAAGCCGAGTCAACTTCTGTGTTGATTTTGCTCCGGGGACCTGCGAGCATCCTCGGCACCATCGACACGAAGGAGCCGAGATGTCCCACGTCCTCGTCACAGGAGCCGCCTCCGGGATGGGCGCGGCGACCGCTCGCCTGCTCGCCGCGGGCGGCCATCGGGTCGTCGGGATCGACGTCGACGCCGACGGACTCGGGCGCCTTGCGGCCGACGGCTCGCTCGTCGAGGCGCTCGTGGTCGACCTCGCCGACCCGGCCGCGATCACGGCCGCGGTCGGTGGTCGTGAGGTCGATGCGCTCGTCAACGTCGCGGGCCTCGGGCCCGATGCCCAGAACGCCCGGTTGATCTGGTCGGTCAACCTGCTGGCGCCGCTGCGGGTCGCCGCGGCGGTCTCGGTGCGCGCGGGCGGATCGATCGTCAACGTCGCGTCGATCACCGGCGAGCTCGCGGTGGCCCGGCACGCCGACCTGCTCGAGGACCCGCTGCGCGAGGGGTTCCTCGACGAGGTCGTGGCGGTGGCGGGCGAGCCCGCCGAGGCGTACACGCACAGCAAGTGGGGCCTCCTGTGCGAGACCGAGCGGATGGCGGTGCGCCTGGCTCCGCAGGTGCGCGTCAACGCCGTCTCGCCGGGCGTCGTCGAGACGCCGATGGGCGAGCGCAGCATGCAGTTCGACTGGACCCGCAAGGCCGCCGACCGCATCCCGGCAGGCCGGCTCGGGCGGGCCGACGAGGTCGCCCGTGCGGTCCGGTTCCTGATCTCTCCCGACGCCAGCTACGTCGTCGGGTCGCGGCTCGTGGTCGACGGCGGCTACGTGGCGCGGCAGCGCACGCGCACGCCGAGCGCGCCGATCTCCGGTGCCGTGGAGGTAGGTTGACCCGTGGAGCTCGAGAGTCGGACGGAAGGGGTGGGTAATGACGACCAGCGGGATCGGTCGCCGGCGGGCGCAGGCGCGTCGGGAGGGCAACCCCACGTATCTCGAGAAGCGGCGCCAGATGGTGCAGGCCGCGGCCGTGCTCTTCAAGGAGAAGGGGTTCGAGGCCACGACCCTCGCCGACATCGGCGAGGCGGTCGGGGTCGACCGTGCCTCGATCTACTACTACGTCGAGAGCAAGAAGGAGCTCTTGCTCGAGGCCGTCACGGGCGTCAGCAGCCTCAACCTCGACCTGGCGAAGTCGCTCGCCGGTCAGCAGCACCTCGCGACGGCCGAGCGCATCAGGATGTTCATCCTCAGCACGTTGCGGACGTACGACGAGAACTACCCCCAGGTGTACGTGTACATCCAGGAGAACATGGCCAAGGTGGCCCCGGACGACGAGCCGTGGGCCAAGGAGATGGCGCGCCAGGTCGTCGAGTTCGAGAGCCTGATCGACGAGCTCATCCGCGAGGCGATCGAGGACGGCACGTTCCGGCCTGGTCTCGACCCACGGCTCACGGCCAAGGCCCTGTGGGGCATGTTGAACTGGACGCACCGCTGGCACCGCCCCGACGGCTCGACCACGGTCGAGCAGATCGCCGAGAACTTCTCCGAGATCTTCCTCGCCGGCGTCCTCGCGGAGCCGCAGGAGTCCTGACCGGCCTCGCTCGCGCGGGGGTGCGACGTGGCGACGACTGAGGCGCCCCGGTGGGACCGCTGGTCGGCGTCGCAGGACGGCGTGGGCGAGAACCCCGTCTGGGACGCCGCGGCCGAGCGCCTCTGGTGGTCCGACGTCGTCGGACCGTCGGTGCGGTGGTCGGCCGAGGCCGGCGCCGTGCCGACGTCGGTCGCGATGCCGAGCGACGTCGCGACCTTCGCCCTGGCCGACGGGGGAGCCGCGGTCGTCGTGCTGGTCGACGGGATCCATGAGCTGCGTGCCGACGGGACCCTGCGACGCCTGCTCGACGCTCCGTACGACCGCGCGCAGCACCGCTTCAACGACGGGCGCTGCGACACGCGGGGCCGGCTCTGGATCGGGTCGAACCGGATCCCGGGTTCGGGTGCGCCCCGCGGGTCGGCCCGGTTCTGGCGCCTTGACGCCGCCGGCCTGACCCCGCACATGGACGGGTTCTCGGTGTCGAACGGCACGGCCTTCAGCCCCGAGGGCGACGTCATGTACGCCGCGGACTCGATGTCGCGGAGCATCGTCGCGTTCGACTACGACCTCGACACCGGCACGCCCAGCAACCGCCGTGTCTTCGCCACCGTGGAGGGATCCGAGGGTGGCACGGCCCTGCCGGACGGTGCCGCGGTCGACGCCCGCGGTGGTTACTGGATCGCGGTCTACGGTGCCGGGCTCGTCCTGAGGTTCGCGCCGGACGGGCGCCTCGACCGTGTGCTCCGGGCGCCCGTCACCCACCCGACCATGGTGGCGTTCGGTGGGGCGTCGGGTGACCGGATGTTCCTGACCTCGGGACGCGCGTTCGCCTCGCCAGAGGTCCTGGCCGCCGAGCCGGGGGCGGGGGACGTCTACGTCGCGGACGTGGGTGAGCGGGGTGTGCCCGAGCACCGGTTCGGGTTCCTCGACGCCCTGCGCCGTGCGTCAACACTGTAGTTGACTCGCGTCCCGACCGCCCTTAGCGTGAGGGGCGATCCGCAGTGGGCGGGTTCCGGTGGCCGGGAGGTTCCAGAGGTGGACGACGTGAGGGACGAGCTGCGCGAGACGACGCGGCAGCTGTTCGCGAAGGAGCTGCCGCTGGAGTCGGCGGTCGAGAGGTCGGGCCTCGACACGGGGCCCGCTGCCGACTGGGGGCCGCTCTGGCGGCGCGTCACGACCGACCTCGGGGTCACGGCCGTGGCCGTCGACGAGGCGCACGGCGGCCTGGGTCTCGGCCTGGCCGAGATGGCGGTCGTCCTCGAGGAGGCGGGTCGAGCGTTGTCGCCGCTCCCGCTCGTCGACGCGGCCGTTGCGGCCGTCGTCCTGCGCGACGTCGCGCCTGATCTCCTGCCGGCCGTCGCCGCGGGCTCCGCGATCGTCGCCGTCGACCTCGGCGTGCGTGACGTGGGTGATGTCGGCCCGACGACCGCGGTCTCGTTCTTGACGGAGGCCGTCGTCGCCGGTGCCGGCGCGACGCACCTCCTGACATGGCCCTCGCCTCGGCAGGCGGTGGTCGTCGCGGTGGACGCGCCCGGTGTCACGCGACGGAGCACGACTTCGATCGACCCGACGCGCGACACCGTGCGTCTGGAGCTCGACCGGGTGCTTCCTGACGTGGTCGTGCCCGACCCGGTCGGCCTGCTGCGCCGGACGGCTCTCGCGGTCCGGCGTCTCGGATCGGCCCTGGACTCGGTCGGTGCGGCGCGGGTCTGTCTCGACGTCGCGGTCGAGCACGCCGGCTCCCGCGAGCAGTTCGGGAAGCCGATCGGCTCGTTCCAGGCGGTCAAGCACGCGTGCGCCGAGATGCTCCTCGCGCTCGAGACTGCGGTGTCGACGGCCGACGCCGCGGCGCGGACCGCGGTCGACCCGGCCGCTCCCGACTTCGCGGTCGCGGCGGCCCTCGCGCACGACTACTGCTCGCGGTCCTTCGAGCTCGTGGCGGCCCAGACGATCCAGGTGCTGGGGGGCATCGGGTTCACGTGGGAGCACCCCGCGCACCTGTTCCTGAAGCGCGCCCGGGTCAACGGGCTGCTCGGCGGGGCGGGCGTCGACGTGCGGCGCGAGCTGGCCGCACACCTCGGGCTGGGGCCGGTCGACACCGGGTCCTCGGCCGCCTTTCCGGCGCTGTCAACGTAACAGTTGACAGCCTTCGGTCGGGCGTGCGACGCTGCCGAGGTAGGAATCAACGTCAGTGTTGGCAGTCGGACGGAACGAGGGCGATCGATGGCAGTGTGGACATCCCGGGGTGACATCGACACGTTCGGCGTCACGCACACCGAGAGCGGCATCGCGGTCGAACCGCTCTACACGGCGTCCGACGCTCCCGCCCCGGTCCCCGGTCCGGCTGCCTTCCCGTTCACCCGTGGATTCCGCGAGGACGGCTACCGCACGCGTCCGTGGACGTTCCGCCAGTACGCGGGTCACGGCGGCGGCAGCGACACCAACGGACTGCTCAAGTACATGGTCGAGAACGGGCAGTCGGGCCTGAGCATCGCCCTCGACCTGCCGACCCAGATGGGGCTCGACTCCGACGACCCGCGGGCCAACTACGAGGTCGGTCGACTCGGCGTCGCGATCGACCGCCTGGCCGACATGGAGGCCGTCTACGACGGGATCCCGATCGAGCGCATCTCGTCGTCCTTCACGATCAACGGCACCGCGCCCGTCATCCTGGCGTACTACGTCGCGATGGCCGACCGCCGCGGCATCCCCCGCGACCAGCTGGCCGGGACCGTGCAGAACGACCTCCTGAAGGAGTTCGTCGCCCGCGGCGCCTACCTGTACCCACCGGCCGCCAGCGTGCGTCTCGCGACCGACGTCATCGAGTTCTGCATGCGCAGCGTGCCTAAGTGGAACGCCATCAGCATCTCCGCGGCCCACATGCGATCGGCCGGCGCGACGCCGGTCATGTCGGACGGCTTCATGCTCTCGAACGCGATCGCCTACTGCGAGTCCGTCATCGCGCGCGGCATCGACATCGACGACTTCGCGCCGAACCTGTCGTTCCTGACCTCCTCCTACAAGGACGTCTTCGAGACCGTCGCCCGGTTCCGGGCGTGCCGCACGGTGTGGGCCGAGATCGCCCGCGACCGGTTCGGCGCCCAGAAGGAGCGCTCCATGATGTTCCGCGTCCACAGCGGCGGGGACATCGACGCGATGACGTCGGAGGAGCCGATCAACAACGTGGCGCGCATGGCGCTGAACGCCTTCGCGGGTGCCTGCGGCGGCGTGCAGTCGATGCAGGTCCCGTGCTACGACGAGGCCTACGAGATCCCGACCGAGGCCGCGATCCTCAACGCGCTGCGTGTGCAGCACATCGTCGCCTACGAGTCGGGCGTGCGCTACACGGCCGATCCGTTCGCAGGGTCGTACTTCGTGGAGGACCTCACCGAGAAGATCGCTGCCCAGCTGCGCGCGATCATCGAGGAGGTCACCTCGACGGGCGGGTCGATCGAGTGGATCTCCGACGGTCGCATGCAGGCCGCGATCAGCCAGGAGGCGCGGGTCTGGGAGGAACGCGTCGCCGACGGCAGCGAGATCCGGGTCGGCCTGGGCAGCGGCCAGCGCGGCATGGGGGGTGACGGCGAGATCACGGTCCACGAGTTCGACCCCGGCGCGGTCGACCTGCAGATCAAGCGGCTCCAGGAGCACCGCGCGACCCGCGACTCCCAGGCGGTCACGGCGGCGCTCGCGGCGCTGACGACCGCGGCCGAGGGCGACACCAACGTCATGGAGCTCCTCGTGGAGGCGGCGAAGGCCGGCGCCACGACGGGCGAGATGTGTGGCGCGCTCGGCGACGTCTTCGGCGACTTCGACGCACCGGTGGGGATCTGACATGACACGTGTGCTGCTGGCCAAGCCGGGTCTCGACGGCCACGACAAGGGCATCAAGGTCCTGGCGACGATCCTGCGCGACGCCGGGTGCGAGGTCATCTACACCGGCCTGCACCAGACCCCGCAGAAGATCGCGCTGGCGGCGGTGCAGGAGGACGTCGACGTGATCGGGCTCAGCATGCTCTCGGGCGCCCACGTCGACCTCTCGCGCGACGTCATCGAGCAGCTCCGCGAGGCCGGCCTCGGGGAGCGCCCGGTCATCGTGGGCGGCAACATCCCGCTGCGCGACGTCGCGTTGCTCACGGGCCTCGGCGCTGCGGCGGTCTTCCCGACCGGGACCTCCTACGAGGAGATCATCGGCTGGTTCGCCGCCCTGCCGACCGCGACGTCGTGACGCCCGTGCCTGTCGAGGACGCCGCCGTGGCCGAGGGCCTGGTCCGCATGCGCGAGCTCGCCGGAGCACTGAGCGACGTTGAGCGTGGCGGAGCCGGTCTGCGAGCCGCCCCGCGCCCGAGCGACGCGATCCTGGGCCTCGTGGGCCCGCCCGGGGTCGGCAAGAGCTCGCTCATCTCGGCGCTCGTCCGACGGGCTCGGGACCGCGGGGAGCGGGTCGTGGTCCTGGCGGTCGACCCGTCGAGTCCCATGACCGGTGGCGCCCTGCTCGGCGACCGGATCAGGCTGGCGGAGCACGCGACGGACCCGGGTGTCTTCGTCCGCAGCTTCGCGAGCCGGGGGCACCCGGGCGGTCTGTCCGCCGCGATCCCGGCGGCGGTCGAGACGGCCCTGGCCCTCGGCTGGGACCGCGTCTTCATCGAGCCCGTCGGCGGCGGCCAGAACGACGTCGACGTCGTCGCGTGCGCGGACCACGTCGTCCTCGTCGTCAGCCCGGAGTCCGGGGACGACATCCAGGCCCTCAAGGCCGGCATCCTCGAGATGGTCGACGTCATCGCGATCAACAAGGCCGATCGTCCCGGCGCCTCGACGCTGCGCACGATGCTGCGCTCGCAGTGGCGGGGTCGGGGTCAGGGCTCGATCGTCCTGGTCTCGGCGGCGGACGGCACGGGACTCGAGGACCTGGACGACCGGACCCGTGAGGTGGGCGACGGCGATGCCAGCCGTCGGGACGCCGCCCTGGTGTCGGCGGTGCTGAACGACGCCTCCGTCGCGCTCCGGGCGTCGCTCGCCGACGCCACGCTGCGGTCGGCCGTGATCGACCTCGCCCGCGCGGGTGACCGGTCCGCGGCGATCCGCCACCTGCTGGAGGGGGCTCGCCATGCCTGAGCACTCGTCCCCCGACGTCGTCACCGAGGCCGTGGGCCGGCACGTGGCCCGCATCGTGTTCGACCGGCGTGCTGCGGCGAACGCCCTGCTCCCGGAGACCGCGGTCGCGATCGAGCAGGCCCTGCGCGCGCTGCAGGCCGATCCCGACGTGCGGGTCGTCCAGCTGCGCGGTGCGGGCGGACGGGTGTTCTGCGGCGGCTTCGACCTCAGCGGCGTCACGACGGGGGTGCGGGACGTCGAGCTGCAGAGCCTCCTGACGGCGTTGCGGACCTCGCCGGTCCCGACCGTCGCGGTGCTCGACGGGCACGCCGTGGGTGCCGGGCTCGACCTGGCAGCGTCGTGCGACCTGCGGATCGCGCGGACCGGCAGCCGCATCGGGCTCCCGGCCACCCGGATCGGCGTGGCGTACCACCCGGTCGGCCTGCGCCGCATGGTGCAGATGGTTCCGGCGCTGCGTCGCGTCCTGCTGACGGGTGAGGTCGTCCCGATCGAGTCGGTCGCCGGCTTCGCGGACGGCATCGCGACCCCGGAGGAGCTCGACGCCCTGGTCGACGAGACGTGTCGCGCGATCGTGGCCGGCGCCCCGACCAGCGTGACCTACATGGCCGCGATGATCCGGCCCACCGACGTCCTGGACGTCGACACTGCGATCGCCTGGCGCGACCACATCCTCGACGGACCCGATCCGGCCGAGTCCGCGGCGGCGCGCGCCGCCGGTCGTGACCCGCAGTACGCCGCCCGCCGACCCTGGAAGGCCCCCGCATGAGCAGCAGCGTGATCGACGAGCAGGCGGTCGACGCCCTGTTCCTGGAAGAGCTGCGCGACTGGCTCTCCGACCACCTGGTGGGAGAGTTCGCCGCGGCCCGCGGTGTCGGCGGCATCGCCGACGACAGCCGGTGGGAGCTCCGGCTGGAGTGGGAACGCCTCCTGGCCCGGGACCGGTGGCTCAACATCTCCTGGCCGCAGGAGTACGGGGGGCGGGGCGGGTCGATCCGGCACGAGCTCCTGTTCCACATCGAGCACGCGCGGGCCGGCGCGCCGTACTGGGTCGGCTCCCAGGGGCGCGACCTGTTCGGACCGACGCTCATGGCGTTCGGCACGCAGGCCCAGAAGGATCGGTTCATCCCCCCGATCGTCGCCGCGGAGGAGTTCTGGGGCCAGGGCTTCAGCGAGCCCGGTGCGGGGTCGGACCTCGCGAGCCTGCGGACCTCCGCGCGTCTCGAGGGCGATCGGTGGATCATCGACGGCCAGAAGATCTGGATGACGTTCGGCGACCACGCCGACTGGTTGTACGTCCTGTGCCGCACGTCCAAGGAGGGGCCGCAGCACCGGGGGATCTCGATGCTGCTCGTCCCGCGCCACCAGCCGGGCGTCGAGGTGCGCACGATTCGCAACATCGCCGGCGGGGCGGAGTTCTGCGAGGTGTTCTTCACCGGTGCGGAGACCGCCGCGGACCTGGTCGTGGGCGAGGTCAACCAGGGCTGGAAGATCGTCATGGCCACTCTCGGCAACGAGCGCGGGGGCACCACGGTGCTGCCGTTCCTGGCCTCGTTCGAGCGCCAGATGGACGACCTGCTGGAGCACCTGCGGTCGCGCCGGGGCGACGTCGATCCCGTGACGCTCGACCGGGTCGTCCGGTCGTGGCAGGAGTACCGGGTACTGCGCCAGCACACCGACCGCGTGCTCGGAGCCGTCCTCGAAGGCCGTCATCCGGGCCCGGAGTCGTCGCTCGTCAAGCTCTTCTGGGGCACGTGGCACCGGGACTTCGGCGAGCTCCTGATGGAGGTGCTCGGTCAGCGTGCGCTGGACGAGCCGGACGACCCGCTCGTGGCCGAGCACCGACGGGTCTGGCTCAACAGCCGGGCCGAGACGATCTACGGCGGAACCGTCGAGATCCAGAAGAACATCATCGGGGAACGGGTCCTCGGGCTCCCCCGGTAGACCATGACGACAGGACGTGGAACATGGACGACGTAGTCATCGCCGGTGTCGGCATCCATCCCTTCGGGCGCTTCGACACCGGGTATCGCGAGATCGGGGCGGTCGCGGCACGCGGCGCCCTGGCCGACGCCGGGATCTGCCTCGGTGACCTCGACATGGTGCTGGTCGCCAACGTCGGGGCCGAGATGGCCAAGGGACAGAACGTGCTCGAGCTGGTCGGTCGCCCCGGCGTCCCGGTCTTCAACGTCGAGGCCGCGTGCGCCTCGAGCGCCGGCACGCTGACGATGGCGGCCGAGCTCATCGAGGCGGGCGTCCACGACGCGATCCTCTGCCTCGGTGTCGAGAAGGCGCCCAAGGGCTTCATCGCCGGTGCGGGGTTCGAGGGGTGGCAGATCGAGAGCGGTCTGGGCATCACGCCGCTGTACTTCGCGCTCGCCGCCCAGGAGCTCATCGAGACGACGGACGCGACGATCGAGGACCTGGCCGACGTCAGCGTCAAGAACCACCGACACGCCGTCGACAACCCCGACGCGATGTTCCGCAGCGAGGTCACGCGCGAGCAGGTGCTCGAGAGCCGTGCGGTCTGTCCGCCGCTCAACCTGTTGATGCTGTGTGCGCCGAACGAGGGCGCAGCCGCTGCGGTCCTCGTGAGCCGGAAGTTCGCGCGCGAGCGCGGCCTGGACGCGACCGTGCGGCTCCGTTCGGTCGCGACGGTCTCGCGGTCGGCCGACGACTGGTTCGTGCCGGCGGTGTCCCGTCAGAGCGCGCGGATGACGAGCCTCACGGCGCGTGCCGCAACCCTGGCCTACGAGCGCGCCGGCATCGGCCCGGACGAGCTCGACCTGGTCGAGTGCCAGGACACCGACGCGGGCTCGGAGCTCTGGGCCTACCGCGACCTCGGCCTGTGCAAGCCGGGCGAGGAGGCGGCCCTCCTGCGCTCGGGGGCCACGACGATCGGCGGCCGCATCCCGGTCAACCCGTCCGGTGGTCTGCTGTCCAAGGGTGAGCCGCTCGGCGCCTCGGGTCTGGGCCAGGTGCACGAGATCGTGCAGCAGCTGCGCGGACGGTGCGGGTCGCGCCAGGTCGAGGGCGCCCGCGTCGGAGCCGGACACGTCCTGGGTGCCGGACACAACGCCAGTGTCGTGGTGATGAGCCGTGACTGACGAGGGAGCGACGATGAACCGATCCGGGACGATCCACGCCGGGGGCGACCTGCTCTCGCCGGGCAGCGCCGTGCGGCTGAACGCCTCGTTCTGTCGCGACTGCGACAGGTGGGAGTTCCCGGCCCGGACCTACTGTCCGACGTGCGACCAGGAGCCCACCACCGGGCCGTTGTCCCCGACGGCCGAGGTCATCGGGCACTCCGCCGTGCTCCACCAGCCGCCTGGCTCGTTGATCGATGCGCCCTACCCGGTGGCGCTCGCGTCGTTCCCCGAAGGGGTCGCCGTGCTGGGGGTGGTCGAGGACGCCGAGGTCGGTGAGGTCGCGATCGGCGACCAGGTCGAGACCGTCGCCCGTCTGGTCGGCGACTCGATCGAGTACGCGTTCCGGTCCCGGCGATCCTCGTGACGGCCCGGCCCGGGAGCCGGGCCGAGCCCGTGCGACTCGGGATCGTCGGACTGGGTGCGACCTCGGGGTGGGCGGCCCGCTCGCACGTCCCGGCGACGCGCCTCGTGCCGCAGGTCCGGGTCGTGGCCTGCGCGAGCTCCTCGCCCGCCTCGGCCCAGGCGGCCGCGCAGGCGCACGGGATCGGGCGGTGGCACCCGGACGCCCGCTCGTTGGTGCACGACCCCGACGTGGAGGTCGTGGTCGTGTCGGTCAAGGTCCCGGAGCACCGTGACCTCGTCCTCAGGGCGATCGAGGCCGGCAAGCACGTGTACTGCGAGTGGCCGCTGGCACGCGACGCCGAGGAGGCGCAGGAGCTGCTGACGGCCGCGCGGACCGCGCAGGTGCAGACGTTCGTCGGGCTCCAGTCGCGCTGGGCGCCCGGGGTCGCGGAGGCGCGGCGGCTCGTCGCCGCAGGCGCCCTCGGCCGTGTGCTCGACGTCCAGGTCACGGGGCACGGCCTGGTCGGCTCACCGACCCAGGACGACCGGGGTGCCTACCAGCTCGACCCTGCGAACGGCGCGCACCTGGGCACCATCGCCCTGGCGCACGTGGTCGACGCGCTCGACGAGGTCGTCGGCCCGTGGACCGTCGCGAGCGGGGTGCGGAGCACGCAGCACCCGGACGTGCAGCTGCGCCAGTCCGGTGGGCACGTCGGCTCGACGAGCCCCGACCACCTGGCCGTCACCGGCCTCGCCGGCACCGCGGTGGTGTCGGTGCACCTGCGTCCCGGGGTCCCGTCCGACGGGCTGCCGGGCCTTCGCTGGGAGGTCCGAGGGTCCGCCGGAAGCCTGACGATCGTGGGTGACCTGGCCCTCCCGGAGATGACGCGGACGAGCCTCGAGCTCCGCACGGGTGGGTCGACCGAGACCCGCTCGTGGGGCGACCTCGTCGCGGGTGCACCCGGTGACGACCCGGTCGTGGTGCCGCTCGTGGCGGCGTGGACCGAGGTCGCTGCGGCGGTCCGATCCGGCGGCACGGCGGTGCCGGGGTTCGACCGGGCGGTCGCACTGCACGAGCGTTTCGCCGCGATCCGGTGGGCCGACACCGGTGCCTGACCCCGCCGCGCTGAGCCGCGTGGCCCGGCTCCAGGCGATCAGTCCCGAGCGCCATCGGGAGTCCGAGCCACTCTTCGACGACGGGCTCCCGCGTCACTACGGCGGCCGCTCGCTCGCGCAGGCGGTCCGGGCGGCGGGGCTGACGGTCGACGAGGCGATGGTCGTCCACTCGGTCCACGCCTCCTTCCTCGCGGGGGGCGAGGTGGGCGTCCCCGTGGAGCTGGCGGTCGCGTCCCTGCGCGACGGCCGGTCGTTCGCGACGCGAGGTGTCGACTCCTGGCAGGGCGCGAGTCGGGTCCTGCAGGCGATGGTCTCGTTCCATCGGCCCGAACGAGGCGACGAGTGGGACCCGCACCCGGACCGACCGCTCCCGCCCCTTCCGGCCGGGCGGGCGAGCGGCGTCGTCTCGCCCCTGGCCGGGTTCGAGATCCGGGCCGAGCACGGCGTCTCGGAGCGAGGCTGGCCGCGCCACCCGTACTGGTTCCGGACCGTCGACCGGGTCGACGACGATCCCCGCGTCCACGAGTGCCTGCTCGCCTACGTCTCCGACGCCGGGCTCGTGTGGGCCTCACGACGTCTCGGCACGGCCGGCCTGGTCGACCGGCAGCTCGCGAGCCTCGACCACGCGATGTGGTTCCACCGTCGCCCGCGGGTCGACGAGTGGATGGTGTGCGAGGCCGAGCCCGTGGTCAACACCGGCGCACGGGGGCTGACCTCGGCGCGCATCCGGGACGCCGACGGGCGGCTCGTGGCCTCGGTCATGCAGGAGACGCTGTTCCGTCCGGGCCCTGGAGGTCCGCGCGTAGCTGGCGCTTGAGGACCTTGCCGTAGGCGTTCCTCGGCAGTGCGTCGACCCACACGACCCGCTTCGGCGCCTTGTAGCCCGCGAGCCGTGCCCGGCAGAACGCCAGCACCTCGTCCTCGTCGGCCCGGGCCCCGTCGGCCAGGACCACGACGGCCGTGACCTCCTCGCCCCAGACCCGGTGGGGGAGCCCGACGACCGCGGCCTGACCGACGCCGGGTGCGTCGACCAGGACCTCCTCCACCTCGCGTGCGTACACGTTCGAGCCGCCGGTCACGATCATGTCCTTGACGCGGTCGACGAGGTACAGGTGGCCGGCCTCGTCGACCCGGCCCATGTCGCCGGTGTGCAGCCAGCCCTGGTCCAGGGTCGAGGCGGTGGCCTCGGGGCGGTTCCAGTACCCGAGCATGACCTGAGGTGCCCGGCCCCAGACCTCCCCGACCTCGCCGGTCGGGACGTCGGCGCCGTGGTCGTCGACGACGCGGATCTCGCGTCCTGGGATGAGCCGCCCGGCCGACCGGGCCAGCGTCGGGTCGTCCAGCTCCGCGGCCCGTCGGTGCTCCGCGGACCCCAGCGAGGTCAAGAACATGGGGGCCTCCATCTGGGCGAACGACTGCACGAGACGGGCGTCGAACCGGCGCGTCGCCTCGAGGAACGTCGGCGCGTCGATCGGCGACCCGGCGTAGTACAGCCAGCGGAAGTCCGGGTGCGGGCTCCAGTCGTCCGGCAGCACGTCGAGGAGCATGCGGATCATCGAGGGCACGAGGAACAGGCCGTGGGCCTCTCCGCGGCGCAGCAGCTCGGCGGTCTGAGCGGCGTCGTACCCCCGGACCAGCAGGTTCACCCCGCCGCTGCGGACGGTCGGCAGGAACAGGAAGCCCGCGCCGTGCGTGAGCGGGGCGGGGTGCATCACCGCGACGCCGTCCGGGAAGCCGAGGAGGTCGCTCGCGGTGTCGCTGACGCTGCTCCAGGCGCCGTGGCTCAGCATCACGGCCTTCGGGGCACCCGTCGTGCCGCTCGTGTACATCAGGCTGCAGACGTCCGCGGCGTCCGCGTGGTGCGGCGTGAGGTCCGACGCGCGTGAGACGTCCTCGAGGCTGGGCACGCCGTCCGTCCGCCCCGTCACGTCGACGAGGCGCGGCAGGTCTATCGTCGTCCGCGCCCGGAGGTCGGCCAGGAACGACGTCTCGGTGACGAGCAGCGTGGCTCCGGAGTCGGTGAGCATGTGGTCGAAGTCGGCCACCGTGAGGCGGGTGTTCAGGGGCACCACGACGGCTCCCGCGGCGAGCGCACCGACGAACGCGACGACGTACTCGCACGAGTTGTGCAGCAGCAGCGCGACCCGGTCGCCGGGCCGGACGCCGTCCTCGGCGAGCCCGGCCGCGAAGGCACCGGCGGCGTCGCGCAGCGCGGTGTAGGTCAGGTCGCGTCCCGCCGAGAGGTCGCGCAGGGCCACGCGGTCGGGCGTGCGCGCCGCGGCGTCCCAGACGGCCCCGGCGATGTTGGCGTTGGTCCTGGTCATCCATGTCCCCTTCGGGTCCGATCGGCAGCGTGCTGCCCGTGATGCTGCCACGACAAACAAACGCTTGTCTATTGTGAGGCGCGCTCCCGCGTCGGGCTGCCGACCTGGGGTCTGGCCAGGAGCCGATGTTCACACTATAGTGCGGAAACAAACGATCGTTAGTAGAGGATGTGGGCCGGATGGACTTTCGTCACACCTACGAGCAGCAGGCGTGGAAGGACACCCTGCACTCCTTCATGGAGAAGGAGGTCGGTCGCGAGTACACCCGCGAGCACGACGAGAGCCGCGAGTTCCCGGACGAGGCGTACCAGAAGATCGCCGACCAGGGCTGGCTCGGACTCCTCGTCCCCGAGGAGCTGGGCGGTCTGGCCGCCGACCCCGTGTACTACGCGATCTTCTGCGAGGCGATGGCCAAGTACAGCCTCGACACGGCTGCGTGCGTCATGACGTCGATGTTCACCGCGACCAACATCGTGCGCCACGGCACCCAGGCGCAGAAGGACGAGCACCTGCCGGCGTACCTGGCCGGCCAGCGCAAGTTCAGCGTGTCGATCAGCGAGCCGGAGGCCGGGTCGGACGCCGCAGCGGTCAAGACCAAGGCCGTGCTCGACGGTGACGAGTGGGTCCTGAACGGCAACAAGATCTGGTGCTCGGGCGCCCACCTGCCGGGCGCCGTGATCACGGTCCTCGCCCGCACGAGCGAGGACCGGCACCGCGGGATGAGCCTGATCCTGGTGCCCAACGACACCCCGGGCCTCGACATCCGGAAGATGCCGACCATCGTGCGGCGCAGTCTCGGGACGACCGAGTACTTCCTGACCGACGTCCGGGTTCCTCGCGACAACATCCTGGGCGAGCCCGGCCAGGGCTGGGAGTTCATCAACGGGCACCTCGAGTACGAGCGTCTCGGCCTGGCCGCCTCCTACGTCGGCAACGCGCGGACCGCGCTCGACGACACGATCGCCTACACCAAGCAGCGCACCCAGTTCGGCCGGTCGTTGTCGTCGTTCCAGGTGCTCAAGCACCGGATGGCCGAGAACGAGACCGAGCTGCAGGCCGCCCGCCTCCTGGTGTTCCAGGCGGCCACCAAGATGGCGCGCGGCGAGCGGGCCGTCCAGGAGGTCTCGATGGCGAAGGTCTTCGCCGCCGACGTCGCCTACAAGATCGCCTTCAACGGGATGCAGGCCCTGGGTGGCTACTCGCAGCTCCCCGAGTACGACATGGAGCGGTACTTCCGCGAGGCCAAGCACGGCATGGTCGGCGGCGGCGCCAACGAGATCCAGCGCACGATCATCGCCCGGGAGATGGGCCTGTGACCTGGCAGGAGACGGTCGGCGACCGCGCCTTCGAGGACTTCGCGCCGGGGGAGACGATCGAGACCGCCGGCCGCACGGTCGAGCTCTCCGACATCCTGCAGTTCGCGGGGCTGACGGGCGACAGCTACCCGCTGCACGTCAACGAGGAGTACGCGCGGTCCACGCCCTTCGGCGGCCGCATCGCGCACGGCCCGCTGACCTTCTCCTTCGCCGTCGGCCAGGTCGCCCTGTCGGGCTGGTACGGCAACGCGATCCTCGCGCTCCTGGAGTGCCAGTCGATGCGGGCGACGGCGCCGGTCCGGCCGGGCGACACGATCCGCGTGCGCGCGACGGTCGCCGAGCTCGCCGAGGCCAAGAGCCCCAAGAACGGAACCCTGCACGTCGACTACGTCGTGCTCAACCAGCGGGACGAGACGGTCATGACCTTCCACTGGATCATGCTCGCTCGCCGCCGATCCCCTCTGGAGGACCAGTCATGACCGCCACCCTCGAGCACGCGCTCCCCTTCCCCGAGGCCGGCTCGGCCGCGGACGCGGCCTTCATCGGCATCGGGGAGCTCCCGTCGGGGCGCTTCGCCGACCGCACCTTCATGGGTGCGCTCGTCGAGGTCTCCGCACGCGCCATCATCGACGCCGGGCTCCGCCCCCGTGACATCGACACGATCCTGCTGATCCCGTGCCTGCACGGCGGCCGCGACCAGGCCGACCTGATCTTCTCGCGCCTCGTCGAGGAGCTCGGGCTCAACGGCCGGGCCAAGAGCAGCATGATGATCCACTCCGGCGGGTCCACGAGCGACAGCGCGACCCGGGTCGCGGCCGGTCTCATCGCGTCGGGCCAGGCCCACAACGTGCTGATCGCCCAGGCGGACCGCTGGGGCTCGGCGCCGGTCACCGACATGGTCGACATGCTCAGTGGCTTCGGCATCCCGCGCGAGTGGGAGGTCCCGGCCGGTGTCACCTTCAACGCGGTCGGTGGGCTCATCACGCGTCGCTACATGCACGCCAGCGGCTCGACCCCCGAGGAGATGGCGTCGATCTGCGTCGCGCTGCGGGACTGGGCGCGCCTCAACCCGAACGCGATGTTCAAGGACAAGGAGCTCACGGTCGAGCGGGTGCTCGCGTCCAAGATGGTCGCCGACCCCGTCCACGCGATGGAGTGCCCCATGCTGGCCGACGGCGCCGTCGCGCTGGTCATGACGAGCGCGACGCAGGCCCGCCGCAGCAAGGACGCGTGGGTGCGCATCGCCGGTTCCGGCGGCACCGTGTCGCACTACAGCCTGGGCCAGGAGGCCGACCTCGCGGTGATGAACTGGCCGCGCGCGGGCGTCGAGGCGTACGAGCAGGCCGGGTGGGGGCCGGAGGAGGTCGACGTCGCGCAGGTCTACGACTCGTACGCCGCGGTCGTGGCGCAGGGTCTCGAGGGCCTCGGCCTGGCCCCGTTCGGCGAGGCCGCGAGGCAGTTCGCGGCGGGCCGGTTCTCGCCGGGCGGTGAGCTGCCGACGAACACCAACGGCGGTCTGCTCTCGGCCGGTCACACCGGGGTCGGAGGTGGCACGGCGCTGCTGGCCGAGGGGGTCCGCCAGCTCCTGGGCCGCGCCGAGGGCGCGCGCCAGGTCGACGGGGCCGCGCGTGCGGTCATCGGCGGCACCGGCGGCACGTACATGGACAGCCAAGTGATGCTTCTCGAGAGGGTGACCCGATGACCAGCGAGCCGATCATGCACGACCTGACCGTCGACTACTACGCGAGCCTGGCCGACGGCCGGTTGAGCGTCCAGCAGTGCGGCGACTGCGACCACCGGATCATGTACCCCCGGTACCGCTGCACGGAGTGCTTCTCGTCCAACCTCGGGTGGGTCGACGACACGGGCGAGGGCACGCTCCACAGCTTCACGATCCAGCGCATCGGGGCCCCGACCGAGTTCGGCGCCGACGGGCCCTACGCGGTCGGGATCGTCAAGCTCGACTCCGGACCCCAGATGCTCGGCCGTCTCTGGCCGGGCGAGGACGGCACGTGGGACCACTACGCGTGCGACGGCCGGGTCGTGTTCAGGCCCGCCGATGCTGACGAGATCGCCGAGCACCCGGCGGCGTGGTTCGCCACCGTGTCGTCATGACGGACCCGACGGCCCGCACCGAGCTCGAGACCTGCTTCCACGAGCGGGTCGCGGACGGCGTCGTGCTGCTCACGCTCAACCGCCCCGCCCAGGGCAACAGCGTCGTGCCCGAGCTCGCGCGGGACCTCATGGCGGTCCTCGACGAGCTCGAGCCCGACCGTTCGGTGCGGGTCGTGGTCCTGACGGGTGCCGGGCGGCAGTTCTCCGCGGGGGCCGACATGGTCGAGATGCAACGCTTCCTGCGGGAGCGGCTGTCGGTCGAGCAGGAGCCGTACAACGCGCGCGTGCTCTTTCCCGTCACGCAGCGGATCACGACGTCGCGCCTGGTCTTCGTGGCCGCGGTCAACGGTGGGGCCACGGCCGGCGGCCTGGACTTCGCGCTGGCGTGCGACCTGAGGATCGCGTCGGACCGCGCGAAGCTGGGGGAGACCTACGTCAACATGGGGCTCGCCCCCGGCAATGGCGGGACCTGGTTCCTGCCGCGTCTGGTGGGGTCGGGCATGGCCGCGGAGCTCGCGCTGACCGGTGACGTCGTCACGGCGGAGCGGGCGCTCGAGATCGGTCTGGTCGGTCGGGTCGTGCCGCACGACGACCTGCTGCCGACGGCGATCGAGACGGCCGGTCGGATCGCGGCCAAGCCGTGGCGTGCGCTCGAGGCGACCAAGCAGGCGTTGCGGGCGTCGTGGCAGCTCGACCTGACGGCCTCGATGGCGGCGAGCTTCTGGACCGTCGCCGCGCTGTACCACACCGACGACCTGCACGAGGCCGTCGACGCGTACGTCGAGAAGCGTCCGCCCCGCTTCAACCGGGACGTGTCGCCCGAGACGTGACCCGGTGGGTCCGCGGGTCGTCGGTCAGGTCAGCGGGTCGACAGCCCGAGCGTCACGACGTCGGCCATGGCGTCGGCGATCTCGTCGGCCGAGGCGGACCCGGTCGGCGAGAACCACTCGGTCGCCGAGCCCAGCACGCCGATGATCGACAGCGTCGAGACCTTCGGACGGGTCGTGCCGAGGAGGGTGCCGTCGGTCATGCCCTCGGAGATCAGGCGGCTGAACAGGACCTCGTAGTCGCGGCGGACCTCGATCATCCGTGCCAGGTTGTCGCCCGTGAGGTAGTGCCACTGGTGGAACGTCACGCGCGTCTGGTCGAGGGTCACGGCCAGCACGCGCATGTGGGCCTTGATCGCCTCGCGCAGCCGCACGTCCGCGGTCCCCTCGCCGTCGACGATCGGGGCGATGACGTCGGTGAAGTTCTGCACCCCGCTCGTCACGATGTCGAGCAGGAGCTTCTCCTTGCTCTCGATGTGCGCGTAGAGGCTGCCGGGCAGGATGCCCACCGCCTCGCTCAGGTCGCGCATGCCGATGACCGGGTACCCACGCTCGCTGAAGAGTCGGATCGCCACCTCCTGGATGCGCTGGGGGGTAACGGGCGTCGTCGGCCGAGCCGCCCGCGATCCCGGGGTCCTACCCGCCATGTGTCCTCCTTCGTCCGTGTCTGGGAGATCGTGCCATCCGGTGCCGGGGTTGTGGCGCTCGAGGGGTCTCCGCGACTAGGATGCAAACACACGTTTGTTTCCCGAAAGGCCATCATGTCGCACTTGATCGTCTGCCGAGAGTCTCGCTCATGAGCGTCTCGATCCTCGGTACCGGTGTCACCTCGTTCGGTCGGCGTCCCGACGACGACCTGCGGTCACTGTCGACCGAGGCGACGGACCTGGCGCTCCTCGACGCGGGTATCACCGCGTCCGACCTCGACATGGTCGTGTTCGGCAACGCGACGGAGGGCTACCTCCACGGCCAGGAGATGATCCGGTCCGAGGTCGTGTTGCGGCACGCGGGCCTGGCCGGGGTGCCGATGATCAACGTCGAGAACGCGTGCGCGTCGTCGTCGTCGGCCTTCCACGTCGCGTGCATGGCCGTGAGCTCCGGGGCGGCCGAGGTCGTCCTGGTGCTGGGCGCCGAGCGCCTGACGCATCCGACGAAACGGCGCAGCTTCGACGCGCTCGCCACGGCGGTCGACCTCACCGAGCACGTGGCCCTGGCCTCGGCTGTCGGCGCCACCGGCGCGCCGCCGGAGCAGGACGGCACGTCGCACTCGCCGCTCATGGACCTCTACGCCGCCAAGGCGCGGTCGTTCATGGAGCGGTCGGACGTCACGGCCCGGGACCTGGCCATGGTGTCGGTCAAGAACCGTTTCCACGGCTCGCTCAACCCACGCGCGCAGTTCCGGACGACGGTCGAGCTCGACGAGGTCCTCGCGAGCCGCATGATCTCCGACCCGCTCCAGCTCCTGATGTGCTCCCCGATCGGGGACGGTGCCGCAGCGGTCGTCGTGGCCTCCACCGACCTCGTCCGCCGACGGGGGAAGCCCGACGTGCGGGTCGCCGGGTGGGCGCTGACCTCCAACGGCGCCGACGAGCGCGCGGCGCGACCTGTCGCCCGGGCGATGCAGAAGGCGTTGAGCCAGGCACAGGTCTCGGTCGACGACCTCGACGTCGCGGAGGTCCATGACGCGTGTGCGCCGGCCGAGCTCTGGCTCTACGAGGAGCTCGGCCTCTGCGAGGTCGGCGGGGCCGGCGACCTCCTGCGCTCGGGAGCGACCCGCCTCGGCGGAGCCCTGCCGGTCAACGTGGGTGGCGGTCTCCTGGGCCGGGGTCACCCGCTCGGCGCGACCGGCTGCGCCCAGCTGGTCGAGATCGCCGACCAGCTCCGGGGTCGCGGCGGGGCCCGGCAGGTCGAGGGCGCCCGGGTCGGCGTCGCCCAGAACAGCGGGGGCATCCTCGACGACCTCGACGAGGCCGTGGCCGCGGTCACGATCCTCGCGCTCGAGGGGTGAGGGCGACGGACGGGGCAGGGCGTGTCGCCGGGTCCGTGACGTCGGTCGACCACGTCGCGATCGCCGTGCGCGACCTGGCCGCAGCGGCGCACCTGTTCGTCGACGTCCTCGGCGCGACGTTGATGTACGGCGGCGACAACGACGCGACCGGGGTGCGGATCCTCAAGCTCGCCCTCGCGGACTTCCGTGTCGAGCTGATGCAGCCGATCAGCGACGACAGCCGTCTGGCACGCGACCTCGACCGCCGCGGCGAGGGCTTCCACCACGTGACCCTGATGGTCGACGACGTGGCGCGCACGGTGTCGGACCTCGCGGCCGCCGGGCTCACGACGGTCGGCACCGACCTCGCCTCACCGCGGTGGTCGGAGACCTTCCTGTCGCCCCGCGACACCTTCGGGGCGCTCGTGCAGGTGGCGAGCGCCAGCGACGACTTCGGAGCGCGCGTCGACGAGTACACGCTCGACGACGTCCTGGCCGGGCGGGTGGCCTGGGTCGACAAGGTCGCCTGTCTGCGCTGACGGATCCGAGTCGTGTTGACAACTACAGTGAGCAGGAATGGGTGAACGATGGCGAGGACCGCAACGGCGTCCGACCGCACGCCGCGCGACACGATCGTCCGCGTGGCGACGGAGCTCTTCGGGAGGAACAGCTACCCCGGCACGTCGATGCGCGACATCGCGAGCGAGGTCGGCATCCTCGCCGGGAGCCTCTACGCGCACATCGACGGCAAGGAGAACCTCCTGCTCGAGATCATCGAGCACGGGATCGAGGAGTTCGTCGAGGAGGTCACGGTCGCCTTCGAGGGCGCGGGCAGTGCCAGCGAGCGGTTGCGGGCCATGATCCTGGCGCACGTCCGGATCGTGGCGAAGCAGCCCCGGCGGACGCAGATCGTCTTCCACCAGTGGCGGTACCTCGGCGCGGAGAACCAGCGCCGCGTGCGCAAGCGGCGAGCGGCGTACGAGGCCTTGTTCACCCGGCTGCTCGAGGAGGGTGTCGCCGACGGGAGCTTTGCCGCCGACATCGACGTCCGCGTCACGGTCCTCAGCATCCTCGGATCGCTCAACTGGACGCCGGAGTGGCTGTCGTCCGACGGACCGATCCCGGTCGAGGAACTCAGCGACCGACTGTCGGACGCCTTGATGAAGGGCGTCCTCGGCCGCTGAGCCGACGGGTCGGACGAGACTCATCCCTCCCGGGTCGCGGCGGCCTGTCGAACCGCTCGCTCGACGAGGTGGAACTTCTGCACGCGGCCGGTGACGGTCCGGGGGAGGTCGGCGGCCTCGGTGAAGAAGACCATCGCCGGCACCTTGAACTTCGCGAGCCGTGAGGCGCAGTACTCGATCAGCTCGTCCGGGTCGGGGCGCGCGGCGGGGTCGGCCACGACCCAGGCGCACCCCACGTCGCCCCAGCGCTCGTGGGGCACGCCGACGACGTGGGCCTCGAGGACGCCGGGGTGGTCGATCAGCACCTCCTCGACGTCGCTCGGGATCACGAGCTCGCCGCCGAAGCGGTAGGACTCCTTCTGGCGCCCGGTCAGGGTCAGGTAGCCGTCGTCGGCCAGGCGTCCGAGGTCGCCCGTGCGCATCCACCCGTCGTCGGTGAAGAGGGCGGCAGTCTCCTCGGGCTTGTCGTAGTAGCTGCGGGTGATGATGGGCCCGCGGACGTAGAGCTCGCCGACCTCGCCGGTCGGCAGGTCCGCCCCGGTCACGGGGTCCACGACCTTGTAGACGGCCAGGGCTCCGCCGAGCTCCGGGTCGCCCGCCAGGCCACCGGGCTTGACCGTCCCGTTGACGTGGGCGAGCTGCTCGACCGGGTCGCCCGGGCGGGTGCACATCGTGGAGGCGGTGGTCTCGGTCTGGCCGTAGGCGGTGAAGACGCGGTCGACCCCGAAGGTCTCCTGGATGCGGTCGAACATGCCGGGGGCATGGACCGCGCCGGAGGAGAAGACGGTGGACAGGCACGACAGGTCGTACGGGCGCGCTGCTGCCTCGGCGAGCAGCACGCTGGTCATGGCCGGGACGCACATGATCTCGTCGACCTCGTGCCGGGCGACCGCGCGGAGCATCGCGTCGGCGTCGAAGGCCGTGTGGGGCACGGTCGCTCCGCCGACGAACATCGTGGCGATGGTCGCCTCGACGTAGCCGAACACGTGGTAGAGCGGCATCGCGTAGATGATGCGGTACCCGTCTCCGAGACCGCGGGTGTAGGCGCTGGAGTACGCGGTGCGCAGGATGCCGTCGTGGCGCAGGACCACGCCCTTAGCCTTGCCGGTCGTGCCCGAGGTGTACAGCAGGTCCGAGGGGCTGTCGGGGTCGACCGCGTCGGACAGGGCGGCGACCGTCTCGTCGCTCACGCCGGCGCCCAGGTCGAGGAGGTCCGCCCACGTGCGCCCCCGTCCGACCGGCGTCGACGTGGTGCCGAAGACGACGACCTCGCGCAGGTGGGGGAGGACCTCGCCCCCGGCGACGTCCTCCCACTGCGGGATCAACCGGTCCAGCTCGGCGCCGTAGTCGAGGCCGCGGAACGCGTCCATCGTCACGAGGACCGACGCCCGGGACTGCCCGAGCACGTAGCCGAGCTCCTCGTGGCGCAGCATGAAGTTGATGCTCACCGAGACGGAGCCGAGCCGGGCCACGGCGAACTTGAGCGCGACCGCCTCAGGGAAGTTCGCCATGACGACCGCGACGTGGTCGCCGGAGCCGACCCCGAGCTCGTGGAGCCCGGCGGCCAGCCGCGTCGAGAGCGTGGCGACCTCGGCGTAGGAGTAGGTGTGGTCGTCCGTCACGATCATCGGCCGGTCGGGGTGGACCTGCGCGAGGTGGTCGAGGAGCTGCGCGGTCGAGCGGGGGGTCCAGTGTCCCCATCGGGCTTCGAGCTCGGACCGTCGCTGCTCGGCCTGGGCCACCAGGGCGTCCTGCGTCATCACGTCGGGTTTCCTCTCGTGCTGGTCGTCGTGGCCTCGCCGCTGCCGGTGAGGTCGTCGAGGCGGAGCCCGACCTCGCCGAGCACCTCGGCCGTGTGCTCGCCGAGACGGGGTGCCGGGCGCCGCGGCGCCGAGCGCTCCCGGTCCATGGGGAGGTGGATCTGCAGCAGGTCCGGCGTGCTGCCCCCGTCCACGGGCGCGATGAGTCCACGCTCGGCCGTGAGCGGGTGGGCGAGTGCCTCCCCGAGGTCGTGGACCGGACCGGCAGGGACCCCGGCCGCGGCCAGTGCCTCGAGCCAGTCGGCCGAGCCGCGCGTCGCCAGCACGACCTGGAGTCGCTCCGCGAGCTCGAAGCGGCGGGCCAGACGCCGGTCCATCGTGGAGAAGTCGGGGTCGGTGGCGAGGTCGTCCAGGCCGAGCGCACGGCAGAGGGCGACGAACATCCGGTCCGTCGAGGTCGCGATCATGATCGGCCGGTCGGTCGTGCTGAAGACCTGGTACGGCGCCGCGCTCGGCGCTGCCGAGCCGAGCCGGGGTGGGAACGTGCCCGTCGCGAGATACCCCATGACCTGGTGCCCCATCAGGAACAGCCCGGTGTCGACGAGGCTCCCCTCGAGGCGTTGCGGCTCGTCGGTCGCGGCGCGGCGCACCAGCGCGGCCTGGATCGCCAGGGCCACCCACAGGCCGGTCGACACGTCGATGACCGACGGCGCGGCGCGGACGGGGCCACCGTCAGCCTCGCCCGTCATCTCCATGATCCCGGTGAAGGCCTGGATCAGGGCGTCGTAGCCGGGGCGGTCGTGACCGAGGGGTCCGGTGCCGAAGGCGTTGACCGACACGTGGACCA
Organism: Aeromicrobium sp.; assembly: GCF_023146395.1. Classification (GTDB taxonomy): domain Bacteria; phylum Actinomycetota; class Actinomycetes; order Propionibacteriales; family Nocardioidaceae; genus Aeromicrobium. Next base: position 71,746 of record NZ_JAGLCD010000018.1, read on the forward strand.
GCCGGGGGCTCGCGCGCACCAGGTCGTCGTAGCCGAGGCCGAGCCGGTCGGCCACCCCCGGACGGAACGACTCGACCACGACGTCGGCGTCGGCGGCCAGCCGGAGGACCGCCTCCCGGCCGGCCGGCGACTTCAGGTCGAGCGCGGCACTGCGCTTGTTGCGGTTCACGGTCTGGAACACCGTCGCCTCACCGTTCCAGTACGGCGGGAGCGAGCGCGTCGCGTCGCCGTGCGGAGGGCGCTCGATCTTCACGACGTCGGCACCCAGGTCGGCCAGGACCAGGCAGGCGAGAGGACCGGCGATGTTCTCGCTCAGGTCGAGGACGCGGACACCGGCGTACGTCTCGTGGAACTGCACCTCACCCACCCCTTGATCTTCGCACGAACAATCACTTGTTTGTTTCTACCCCGAGCCGACCGACGTGGTCAAGGTCACGGCACGCTCGATGGGACCGAGCGTGTCACGAAGGGCGGCTGTCGACGTGATGGTTGACGGGAAATGCGACGCATGTCAGAGTGACCAAACAAGCGTTCGTACGGAAGCGTTCCGACAGCAGGGCGCCCGACCAGCAGAGGAAGTCCGTGATGACCCGAGACCCCGACTTCGACGCCGTCGTCATCGGCGCGGGCCTGAGCGGCCTGTACCAGGCGTACCGCCTTCGTGAGATGGGGTACCGGGTCCTGGGGGTCGAGGCGTCCGACGACATCGGCGGTGTCTGGCACCACAACCGTTACCCGGGGTGCCGGATCGACTCCGAGAGCGAGGTCTACGGCTACTTCTGGAACGACGAGCTGATGCAGGAGTGGAGCTGGTCGGAGCGGTTCGCCGCGCAGCCCGAGGTCCTGCGCTACATCCACCGGGCCGCCGAGATCATGGACATCCGCAAGGACTTCCTGTTCGACGCCAAGGTCGCCTCCGCCGCCTTCGACGAGGAGAACGACCTCTACACGATCGAGTTCCAGCAGCCGTACCGGGCGCCAGTCACGGCGCGGTTCGTGTTCTCGGCGCTGGGTCCGCTGTCGACGCCCCAGATGCCCAACCTCCCGGGCATCAACACGTTCGCGGGCGAGAGCTTCCACACCGCGAACTGGCCGCGGGACCCCGACGGCTTCGGCCCGGCCCCGCTCGACTTCACGGGCAAGCGGGTCGGGGTGATCGGCGTCGGCTCGACCGGGGTGCAGACGATCCAGGAGATGGCCAAGGTCGCCGGCCACCTGACGGTGTTCCTGCGTGACCCGAACTGGTGCACGCCCCTGGGCAACGGTCCGATGGCGCCGGAGCGGATGGACTACATCAAGGCCAACTACGAAGAGTTCACGGCCAAGTGCGATGCGTCGCTGGCCGGCTTCCCGCACGAGTTCATCCAGAAGGACCTCTTCGACGTCCCGCAGGACGAGCGTGACGCGACGCTCGAGGAGCTGTACCAGGGCCCCGGCTTCTCGCTGTGGCTCGGCGCGTACCAGGACGTGCTCTCGGACCCGGCCGCGAACCGCTACGTGTCGGACTTCGTGGCCCGCAAGATTCGCGAGCGCGTCACCGACCCGGCCGTCGCCGAGGCCCTGATCCCGAAGGACCACGGCTTCGGCATGAAGCGCGTCCCGCTCGAGACCGGGTACTACGAGGTCTACAACCAGGACAACGTCGACCTCGTCGACCTTCACACGACGTCGATCACCCGGGTGACGCCCGAGGGCATCGAGACGCCCGAGGGCCTGCACGAGCTCGACGTCATCATCTACGCGACCGGGTTCGACGCGGTCAAGGGATCCTGGAACAAGATCGACATCCGGGGTGTCGGCGGCATCTCCCTGCGGGACGAGTGGGACGGTGGCATCACGACCTACATGGGCATGCAGTGCCCGGGCTTCCCGAACTTCTTCATGCTGGTCGGGCCGCAGAGCGGCGCGACGTTCTGCAACATCCCGCGCTGCTCGGCCCTCGCGATCGACTGGCTCAGCGACATGATGATCACGGCCAAGGAGTCCGGCGTGCGCCGGATCGAGCCGGAGCGAGAGGCCGCCGAGAGCTTCACGCTGTACGCCGGCAAGCTCCAGTCGAAGCTGCTGCTGGGACAGACGAACTCCTGGTTCACGGGCATCAACCAGAACATCCCGGGACGCGACAAGCGTGAGGTGCTGCTGTTCGTCGGCGGGAACCCCCGGTTCCGCGCGTACTGCGACGACGTCAAGGAGCACGGCTACAAGGGCTACGTCATGTCCTGACCCACGGACGCCCACCGACGCACCGACCCATCTCACGAAGGAGACACCCCCCATGACGCGACTCACGGGCAAGACAGCCGTGGTGACCGGCGGAGGCAACGGACTCGGGGCCGAGATCTCGGCCGCGATGGCCGCCGAGGGCGCCCACGTCGTCGTGGTCGACCGCAACGCGGAGCCGGCGGCCGAGGTCGTGGCGCGCATCGAGGCCGCCGGCGGGTCGGCCGCGGCCGAGGTCCTCGACATCGCGGACCGTGCGGCGGTCGATGCGTTCGGCGAGCGGCTCGTCGCGCAGCACTCGAGGATCGACGTCCTCGTCAACAACGCTGGCATCTCGCCGCGGAGTCGGCCCGAGGACGACGACCAGGCCGAGCGGTGGGACCAGATCGTGCACGTCAACCTCACGGGGCAGTGGGACGTGACGGTCGCGCTGCTGCCGGCGTTGAAGCACCCCGGGGTCAGCGTCATCTTCCTGTCCTCGATCGCCGGCTTCACGGCGCCCCGCTCGAGCGCCGCCTACGGGGCGACGAAGGCCGGGGTGCGGTCGCTGGTCCAGTACTTCGCACGCACGCTCGGGCCGACCGGCGGCCGGGCGAACGGCCTGGCGCCGGGGCGGATGAAGAGCGGTCTGATGACCGTCACCGGCGACGGGAACGCGAAGTTCCTGCAGCGCGTGCCGCTGGGCCGGGTCGGGGAGACCCACGAGATCGCGGGGCCCGCGGTGTTCCTCGCCTCCGACGAGGCGTCCTACGTGACCGGGACGACGATCCCGGTCGACGGCGGCTACCTCGCGCTCTGACGGCACGTCATCCACGGACGAGAGGGCACGATGCTGACGACGATCGAACCGTTCGCGCTCCACGACCTCACCGAGGTCGGCGTGGGGCTCGACCGACCCGAGTGCGTGCTGGCCGCGCCCGACGGGGCGCTGTACACCGGGGACTGGACGCTGGGCATCGCCCAGGTCGCACCGGACGGCACCCTCGGGCGCGCCGTCGAGGTCGACCTGGTCGCCGAGGGCTTCCGGCCCAACGGGATCGCGATGACCGCCGACGGCGACTTCCTGTTCGCGAACATGGGTCGAGCCGGTGGCGCCTGGCGCGTGGGCCGCCACGGCCCGGCCCGGCCCTTGACGTCCGACGTCGGCGGAGCTCCCGTCCCGCGGACCAACTTCGTCCTGGCGGACGGGGACCGGGCGTGGGTCACGGTCAGCTCCCAGGGGCAGAGGCACGAGCACTTCACCGCCGAGGAGGACTCCGGGCAGGTCCTGCTCGTGCGCGAGGGCCGGACCACGGTCGCGGCGGAGGGCCTGAACTGGACCAACGAGGTGCGGCTCTCGCCGGACGGTCGTCATCTCTTCGTCAACGAGACGTTCGCCTGCCGCACGACGCGGTACGACGTCGCCGAGGACGGCTCGTTGTCGGGTCCCGAGCGTGTCGTGTACCCGGCCGACACCTTTCCCGACGGGATGGCGTTCGACAGCGAGGGGGCGCTCTGGATCGCGTGCGTCATCACGAACCGGCTCCTGCGTCTCGCGCCGGACCTGACCTGGACCATGCTGCTCGAGGACGCCGATCCCGACGCCGCCGCCCTCGTCGCGTCCCACGCCGAGGGGCGCCTGACCTGGCCGGAGATCTCGGCCAGTCGGGGCTCGCGCCTGGCGAACCTGTCGAGCATCGCCTTCGGCGGTCCCGACCTGACGACGATCTACCTCGGCGGACTCGGTGCCGACCGGATCCACGTCCTGTCCTCGCCGGTGGCGGGTGCCCCGATGGAGCACGGACGATGACCGGTCGCGGGGGAGGGGACGTCGACCTGGAGGTCACGGTGCGCGAGCTCGCCGACCGGCAGGCGATCCGCGACTGCCTGATGCGGTACAGCCGCGGCGTGGACCGCCTCGACCGGGAGGTGCTCCTGTCGGTCTACCACGACGACGCGATCGACGACCACGGCATGTTCGTCGGCGGGCCGGAGGCGTTCGCCGACTGGGTCATCGGGATGCACTCGACGCTGCACCTGAGCCAGCAGCACTGCCTGCTCAACCACACGTGCGAGATCGACGGCGACGTCGCCCACACGGAGACGTACTACCTGTTCGTCGGCATGAACCGGACGGGCCCGCCGCTGGCGATGAGCGGCGGGCGGTACGTCGACCGGTTCGAGCGCCGCGACGGGGTCTGGGCCATCGCCCATCGCGTCTGCCTGCGCGACTGGATGCCGATGGACGAGACGCCGGACCTGAGCGACCCGGCGGCCTTCACGGCCGTCAAGGACGGGCTGCCCCCGGCCATGGCCGCGCTGATGGCGACGGCCTCACTGTCGGCGCGGGACCGTTCCGACCCCTCCTACGCGCGCCCCTTCGCCGTGGACCCGCAGCGCGTCGCCGACGGGGCCACGGCGTTCGAGCCGCGCCGACCTCCTGGCTAGACCGACTGCAGGGCCGGGGCGTGGCCGGCCAGCTCGCCGCCGTCGACCACGAGGTCCGCGCCCGTCATGAAGGTCGACTCGTCGCTGGCCAGGTGCACGACGAGGCTCGACACCTCGCTCGTGTCGCCCTTGCGGTTCATCGCGTTGAACCCGGTCACGTCGAGACCCTCGTTCATGTCGGTCGCGACGGTGCCGGGGCAGATGCAGTTGCACCGGATCCGGGATCCCGCGAGCTCCAGCGCGACCGAGCGCGTGAGGCCGCGGAGCCCGTACTTGGCCGCGGTGTACCCGTGCAGCTCGGAGATGCCGGCGAAGCCCTGGGCCGACGAGATGTTGATGATCGAGGCCGGCCCGTGCTCGCGCATCGCGGGGACACAGGCCTTGATGCCCAGGAACGCGCCGGTCAGGTTGACCGCCAGCATGTCGTTCCAGGTCTCCAGGTCGTAGTCGTCGACGCTGCCCATCGTCACGATGCCGGCGTTGTTGACGAGCACGTTCAGGGCGCCGAACGAGGCCAGCGCGGTCTCGACCGCGCCCTGCCAGTTGGCCTCGCTGCGCACGTCGAGCACGCTGGTGCGGGCGTCGTCGCCGAGCTCGGCGACGAGGGTCACGACCCGGGGATCGGTCTCGTCGCGCACCCCGAGGACGACCTGGCCCCCCTCCGCGACGATGGCGCGGGCGTGCGACGCGCCCATGCCGCGGCTCGCGCCGCTCACGATCGCGACCTTGCCGGTCAGTCGGCCCATGGTTCCTCCTCGGTGGCTGGCAGTGCGGTCAATATGGCACCGCCGACGCGGCTCGTCAACGTTTATGTAGACGCTGGGCGCTGCCCGTGGCGGGTTCTTGATGAACGTTTGTTATCTACATCTACGTTGACGTTGACTGCGAGTGTGATGTGTGCCATATTCGCTCGCCAGGGTCCGCATCCCGGGCCGTCATCCAAGGAGAAGTCATGTCACGTCCCAGGCTCGTCAGCCGCCACGCCATGACGGCAGCCGCCGTGCTGCTGTCCCTGTCCACGCTCGCTGCCTGTGGCAGCGACGACGGGGGTTCGGGCTCCGGCTCCGGATCCGGTGAGGTCCCCGCCGAGGTGACCCAGCTCGTGGAGGACAACCTGGCCAACCCCACCTCGCTCGGGTACGACACGCCGTTGTCCAAGCCTGTGCCGAGCGACATCAAGATCGTCGCCCTCCAGGTCCCGGTCGACGTCGCCAAGGTCGAGGGCGAGGCGATGCGCAAGGCCGCCGAGTCGCTCGGCTGGAGCTACGAGACGGTCGTCGTCGGCGACGGGCCGGAGGCGCCCGCCAAGGCGTTCGACCAGGCCATCGACAAGAAGCCGGACGGCATCTACTACTCCGGCTACACCACGCAGTCGATCAGCCAGCAGCTCGAGCGGGCCGCGTCCGAGGGCATCGCGGTGTTCTCCGAGGCGCTCGGTGCCGACACGCCCGAGCAGGCGTTCGCGCAGATCCGGAACACCCCCGCGGTCAAGCGGCTGGCCGAGCTCAACGCGGCCTGGATCGTCGCCGACAGCGGCGGAGCCGCCGACGTGCTAATCGTCGACACCCCGGCCTTCCCGATCCTCCACGAGTACAGCGAGCAGGTGAAGACCTCGATCGAGGGCTGGTGCTCCGGCTGCTCGGTCACGATCACCGACGCGAACGTCACCGACATCGGGACGAAGCTGCCGGCGCAGATCGTCAGCGAGCTCCAGCGGTCCCCGCAGACCAACTACCTGGTGTTCAGCTTCGGCGACCTGACGATCGGGCTCAACCCGGCCCTCGCGGCCGCGGGGCTGCAGGGCAAGGTCAAGGTCACCGGGCAGCTGCCGGGCCTCGACAACCTCAAGAGCCTCGAGACCGGCGAGAACGCGATGTGGGTGCCCGAGCTCTCGCCGCTCATCGGCTGGCGCGTGATCGACGCCTTCGCGCGCCACTTCGTGGGCGACGACCCGGAGGTCGCGGCCGACGGCTCCCCGACCCCGACCCAGCTGCTGACCCCCGAGAACGTCGGCAGCGCGGTGTACGACCCGAGCGGCTACTGGGTCGGCGTCGACGGGTACGAGGGCGCGTTCAAGAAGCTCTGGAATGTCGGATAGCCAGCACCCCGGTGCGGAGGCGGCGGTCCCGACCGCCGCCTCCGCGGGCGTCGCGTCGAGCGTCGTCCCGGCGCTCGACGTCGTCGGGCTCTCGAAGACGTTCGACGGCACGCAGGTCCTGACCGACATCCGCTTCGACGTCCTTCCCGGCGAGGTGCACGCGCTCGTCGGGGAGAACGGCTCGGGCAAGTCGACGACCGTCAAGATCCTCGCGGGCGTCTACGACCCCGACGACGGCGGCGCGGTCACGGTGGCCGGGACGGCGCTGGACCTCAGCGACCCGAGCGCCTCCGACGCCGCCGGCCTGCGCTTCGTCCACCAGGACCTGGGCCTTGTCGCGGCCCTGGACGCTCGCGACAACCTCGCGCTCGGCCAGGGCTACGACACCGGCTGGCCGTGGCGCATCCGCTGGCGGTCCGAGGGGGCCGCCGCCCGGGAGGCCCTCGACCGGCTCGGCTACGACATCGACGTCACGCAGCCGGTGTCGACCCTGTCGATCAGCGAGCGCACCGCGATCGCGATCGCCCGGGCCCTCTCGCCGCGACGGGAGACGCCGGCCGTGGTGGTGCTCGACGAGCCGACGGCGAACCTGCCCGAGTCGGAGGTGCGGCGACTGGCCGCGTCGATCCGACGGCTGAGCGCGGCGGGCATCGGCGTGCTGTTCATCTCGCACCACTTCGAGGAGGTCTTCGACCTCGCCGACCGCGTGACGGTCCTGCGGGACGGCAAGGTCGTCACGACCCGTCCCGTGGCCGAGCTCGACCACGGCTCGCTCGTCGAGCTCATGACCGGCCGGACGCTCGACGTGGACCACGTGGCCCAGCCGCAGTCCGAGCTCCGCGACGTCGTGCTCGCGACCTCGGGGCTGAACGGCGCCGTCGTCCGCGACCTCGATCTCACGGTCGCAGGCGGCGAGGTCGTGGGGGTCGCCGGCATCACCGGCTCGGGGCGAGAGGAGGTCGCGCGGCTCGTCGCCGGGGACCTCTCGCCGGAGTCCGGCGAGGTCGTCGTGGCGGGTCGGAGGATCGCCGCCGGGCGTCCCGACCTGTGCAAGGCCGCGGGCATGTCGTACGTCCCGGCCGAGCGCAAGACCAACGGCATCGTCACGGGACACTCGGTCGCCGAGAACGTCGTGATCGCCGACCTGCGACCCCTGCGGCGCCGGGGTGCTCTGCGGGCCCGACTGCAGCGCCGCGACGCCGACGCGTGGATCGAACGGCTGGACGTCCGTCCGCGCGACGGCGGACTCCCGATCGAGTCGCTGTCGGGCGGCAACCAGCAGAAGGTCGTGCTGGCCCGCGCCCTGCGCCTCTCACCGACGGTGCTCGTGCTGGACGAACCGACGCAGGGCGTCGACGTCGGCGCCCAGGCGCAGATCCGGTCGCACATCCGTGCGGCGGTCGCCGAGGGGCTCGGGGTCCTGGTGTGCAGCTCCTCGAGCGAGGAGCTGGCCGAGATGTGTGACCGCGTCGTCGTGATGGTCGGCGGGCGGCGGGTACGCGACATGGTCGCGCCCATGGAGGTTGACGAGATCACTGCGGCGACGCTGCAGTCCGTTGCGGAAGGGACAGCATGACCACGGACATCGAGAGCGGGCGGGGGAAGCGCCCCCGTCGCTCCTTCGGGCTCGCTCGCTACAGCGGCCTGTACATCTGGGCGCTGCTGATCGCCCTGTTCGCCGTGTGGCTGCCGGACACGTTCCCGACGACCCAGACGCTGCGGAGCGTCGCCGACGACCAGGCCGTCACGTGCCTGGTGGCCCTGGCGCTCGTGGTGCCGATCGCGGCGGGCATCTTCGACCTGTCGGTGGCGGCCCAGCTCGGGTTCAGCCTCGTCATCGCGGTGTACCTGCAGTCGCAGGGGATCCATCCGGTGATCTCGGTCCTCGTGGCACTCGCCTCCGGGCTCCTGGTCGGCGTGCTGAACGCGATCGTCGTCGTGAAGCTCTCGGTCGACTCCTTCATCGCGACGTTGGGCATGAGCAGCATCCTGGCCGCCGGCGTGTACACCGTGACCGACGGGCAGCCGATCGTGAACGGGATCTCCGAGGGGTTCACGCAGGCGGGTCGCGGGACCCTGCTGGGCGTCCCCCTGACGGTCGTGTACCTCGCGGTCGTGGCTGCGGTGCTCTGGTACGTCATGGAGTACACGCCCCTCGGGCGGCACTTCTACGCCACGGGCGGCAACCCGCAGGCCGCGCGGCTGACCGGCCTGCGCGTCGACCGGATCACCGCGTACGCGTTCATCCTGTCCGGACTCCTGGCCTCGATCGCGGGCGTCGTGCTCGCCGCGAAGCTGGGATCCGGATCCCACCTGGCGGGTCCGCCGTACCTATTGCCGGCGTTCTCGGCGGCCTTCCTGGGGGCGACCCAGATCAAGCCGGGGCGCGTCAACGTGCTCGGCACGCTGGTGGCGGTGTACCTGCTCGCCACCGGTGTGAAGGGACTCCAGCTCGCTGGTGCGCCGCCGGAGATCAACGACCTGTTCAACGGCGTCGCGCTGATCGCGGCGGTCGCCCTGGCGGCCCGGTCCGCACGACGGGCCCGCAGCTGAAACACGACCGTTGACGGACGTGACGACGGTCACTACGCTTACAAACAAGTGATTGTTTTCACGGCCGACCTCGACGTGATCCACCACCCCACCCCACGAGAAGGGCACCCCCATGCCGATGGAGATCCTGGCTCCGACCCTGGACCAGTACAAGGACAAGTACGAGAACGTGAAGTTCGACCGGGACGACAACGGCGTCCTGACGATGACCTTCCACACCGACGGCGGGTCGCTGGTGTGGACCGCCAAGGCCCACGACGAGCTGGCCTACGCCTTCGCCGACGTCGCCAACGACCGGGGCAACCGGGTCGTCGTCCTCACGGGCGCCGGCGACGCCTACTGCGACCAGATCGACTTCGACAGCTTCGACCTGAGCACGCCGCACGGCTGGTACCACATCATGTTCGAGGGCACGCGGCTCGTGAACAACCTGCTCGACATCGAGGTGCCGGTCATCGCGGCCATCAACGGCCCGGCGTCGATCCACCCCGAGCTGCCGATCCTGTCGGACATCACGGTCGCCTCCACGACCGCCTCGTTCCAGGACGGCCCCCACTTCCCGTCCGGGATCGTCCCCGGGGACGGCGTCCAGTACATCTGGCCGGCCATCCTGGGCCCGAACCGTGGTCGCTACTTCCTGCTGACGGGCCAGGTCCTCGACGCCCAGAAGGCGCTGGACTGGGGTGTCGTCAACGAGGTCGTCGAGCCGGACCAGGTGCTTCCCCGGGCGCTCGAGCTCGCGGCCGAGGTGGCGGGGAAGACCGATCTGGCGATCCGTTTCACCCGCATCCTGCTCAAGCGCGAGTGGACCAAGCTCGCCGCCGAGAACCAGTCCGACGGTTTCCTGCACCAGGCCGTGGCCGTCATGGGCATGAGCGGCTCGATCCTGCCCGACTCGAAGTAACGCCCGCACACACATCGAACGAGGAGAACGTCATGGGAAAGCTGGACAACAAGGTCGCCTTCGTCACGGGCGCAGCGCGCGGCCAGGGTCGCGCCCACTGCGTCAAGATGGCGCGCGACGGCGCCGACATCATCGCGATCGACATCTGTGAGCAGATCGACACCGTGCCCTACGACCTCGCGACGTGGGAGGACCTGGAGGAGACGGCCCGCCTCGTCGAGAAGGAGGGGCGCCGTGTCGTGATCCGCAAGGCCGACGTGCGGGACCGCGCGTCGATCGAGAGGGCCGTGAAGGACGGCATCGCCGAGCTCGGGCGTCTCGACATCGTGGTCCCGAACGCGGGCATCTGGTCGAGCGCGACGTTCGTGGAGATGCAGGACGACATGTTCAAGGACATGATCGACGTCCAGATGATGGGTCCGTACAACGTCTGCAAGGCCACCGTCCCGCACCTCATCGAGCAGGGCAGTGGTGGCTCCATCGTGATCCTCGCGTCGACCGCGGCCAACAAGGGCTTCCTGAACCAGGTGCACTACAACATGGGCAAGACGGCCGTCGTAGGCCTGATGCGCTCCTTGGCGCAGGAACTCGCGCAGCACTTCATCCGGGTCAACACCGTCAACCCCAGTTCGACCAACACGACGATGATCCAGAACCCGGCGATCTGGGGCGCCTTCGCCCCGGGAGTGGAGAACCCGACGGCCGACGACTTCGGGCACCTCTTCGAGCGCATGAACCTGCTGCCGATTCCGTGGATGGAAGCCGAGGACACGGCGAACGCGGTGGCGTTCCTGGCCTCGGACGAGGCGCGGTACATCACCGGGGTCGAGCTCCCGGTCGACGCGGGGTTTCTCGCCAAGTTGCCGGGCTGACGAATTCTGGCCGACGGGACCGCGTGTGGCGGGCCCCGCTCCCCGGAAGGGGTGCGGGGCCCGTTGCAGTCGGCGAAGATCTCGGGTCGGCGGGACGTCGTCGGGTAAACGACGCCAAGGCCTGCGACGGCACCAGCTCGGACTCGTGGTCCGCGGGTCATGGACCTCGGCGACTTCCTCCGGGGCGTGTTCGGAGCTCGTCGTGCTCGTGAATATCCGTCTGCAGTGGAAGGGCGTTTGCAAACGGGTCCGCGCTTGGGAGTGTCCGCCGATGATCATGAGGTGATGGTCGAGTGGAGCTAGATGCGCAGGTAATTGCGTAGGTGCGTCATCGCTTCCTCGAGGTACGTCGTGAGCCGGACGCTCCCGTCGGCGAGCCACTGATCGTAGGCCGAGATCGACAGGGCGAGACTGACGTGACCGACCGCCTGCGGCAGCGGATCACCCGCGCTGGTGCCGGTGCGGTCGGCGACGTGGTCGACGATGACCCGCCGCCAGGCGCCGTACTGCAGCACGCTGTGCGCCTGGAGCGTCGGGGTCGACAGGATCAGCTGCATGCGCTGGCGGTGCAGCGGCATGACGGCCTCGTCGAAGTCGTTGAACGCGACGACGCCGCGGTGCACCGAGCTCCACAGCGGCTCGTCGGTCGGTTGGTCGGCCAGGATCGTGCGGAACGAGGCGAGGCTTGCAGCGAAGTCTCCCCAGGGGATGTCGTTCTTCGAGGCGAAGTAGCCGAAGAGCGTGCGCCGGCCGACCCCGACCTCGCCGGCGATCATGTCGAGGGTCGTGCCGTCGAAGCCGTGGACCGCGAAGAGTCCGAACGCTGCCTGCTCGATCTCGGCGCGGTCGGTCCGTGGCGGGCGCCCCGGCGACGCGCGGACAGAACGGCTCATGGCACGGGAATGTACCAATCCTGGAGCACCCCTTCCTTTTCTGCATCGAATGCGGTTATTGTGTGAGCCACACCACCACAGGAGGTCCCGCCATGCACGAGCCCACCAGCCCCGCCCTGGGCGCCGAGCCCACCGCCGACGCGCCGGTCACGTCCGAGAGCCTGATCGAAGAGGTCTCGATCGACGGCATGTGCGGCGTGTACTGAGGACGCCGCAATGCTGGGCGAACCCTGGACCCTGTCGCCCGCCGTGGCGCTGCGCCCCGAGCCGTTCGGGGCCATGGCCTATCACTTCGGCAACCGCAAGCTCACGTTCCTCAAGCGGATGGAGCTCGTGCAGGTCGTGCGTGGTCTGGCCGACCACGCCGACGTCCGTGCCGCGCTCGTGGCTGCCGGGGTGCCCGAGGCGCAGTGGCCGGGGTACGTCGACGCACTTGCCGGCCTCGCGGCCGCTGACATGATCCGTCCCCGCACCATGGAAGGAGCCGTCGCATGACGATCCTCGAGTCCCGTCCCGAGACCGTCCGGCCGCAGGGCGGCACCCTGATCCAGCAGTTCGAGCTGGGCCTCGACGCCCCGATCTGCCTGACGTGGGAGCTCACTTACGCCTGCAACCTCGAGTGCGCGCACTGCCTGTCGTCGTCGGGTCGCCGCGACCCGCGCGAGCTCACGACCGAGCAGTGCGAGGCCGTGATCGACGAGCTGCAGCGGATGCAGGTCTTCTACGTCAACATCGGTGGCGGTGAGCCGACGATCCGCCCCGACTTCTGGCACCTGCTGCAGTACGCGGTCGACCACCAGGTGGGGGTCAAGTTCTCGACCAACGGCGTGCGGCTGAACCCCGAGCGGGCGCGGTTCCTGGCCTCGACCGACTACGTCGACGTGCAGATCTCGCTCGACGGCGCGACCGCCGAGGTCAACGACTACGTGCGGGGTCCCGGCTCCTTCGACACCGCGATCACGGCCCTGCAGAACCTGCAGGACGCGGGGTTCGAGGACGCGAAGATCTCGGTGGTCTGCACGCGGCAGAACATCGGTCAGCTCGACGAGTTCAAGGCCCTGGCCGACCGCTTCGGGGCGACGCTGCGCCTGACCCGCCTGCGCCCCTCGGGCCGCGGGGCCGACGTGTGGGACGAGCTGCACCCGCTGCCCGAGCAGCAGCGCGAGCTCTACGACTGGCTCGTCGCCAACGGCGGGGACGTCCTCACGGGCGACTCCTTCTTCCACCTGTCCGCGTTCGGCGGCACCGACGGTGGGGGAGCGCTGCCCGGCCTGAACCTGTGCGGCGCCGGCCGCGTGGTGTGCCTGATCGACCCGATCGGCGACGTCTACGCGTGCCCCTTCGCGATCCACGACAACTTCCTGGCCGGCAACCTCCTGGCCGACGGCGGCTTCCAGACCGTCTGGCAGCGCTCGGAGCTGTTCGCCGAGCTGCGCTCGCCGCAGACCGGCGGTGCGTGCTCGTCGTGCGCGTTCTTCGACTCCTGCCGCGGTGGCTGCATGGCCGCCAAGTTCTTCACGGGCCTGCCCCTCGACGGTCCCGACCCGGAGTGCGTCCAGGGCTACGGCGAGTCCGCCCTGGCCTCGCCCGACCGCGTGCTCCCGCCGCAGGGCCAGGACCACTCCAAGGCCAACCCCACCCGCAATCAGCCGGTCATGCTGACGCTCTCGCGCCGCCCGGGACTCGAGGACGGGCCCGCCGCGCCGCCCACCTCGGCCTGCGCCGAGAGCCCGCTTGCTGGTTTCACCCCCTGAGCTCCGTGCCACCGCCACCTCCGTCGGTGGCACGGACCCCATCACGAAAAGGCACCACCCGATGAAGCTGAACCCCTGGAAGCAGAACCCCTGGTTCGAGTCGGTCGCCGTGGCCCAGCAGCGCGCGAAGAAGCGTCTGCCCGCCCCCGTCTACGGCGCCCTCGTGGCCGGGTCGGAGCGCGGCCAGTCGATCGCCGACAACGAGCAGGCGTTCACCGAGCTCGGCTTCGCCCCGCTCGTCGCGGGACAGCGGGCCGACCGCTCGATGGCCACGACCGTCATGGGCCAGGACGCGAGCCTGCCGGTCATCATCAGCCCGACCGGGGTGCAGGCCGTGCACCCCGACGGCGAGGTCGCGGTGGCCCGCGCGGCGGCTTCACGCGGGACCGTGATGGGCCTGTCGAACTTCGCGAGCAAGTCGGTCGAGGAGGTCGTGCAGGCCGCGCCGTCCACGTTCTTCCAGATGTACTGGACCGGCGACCGCGACGTCATGGTCCAGCGCATGCAGCGCGCGCACGACGCCGGAGCGGTGGGCCTGATCGCGACGCTCGACTGGTCGTTCTCGATGGGCCGCGACTGGGGAAGCCCCGAGATCCCCGAGAAGGTCAACCTGGCCGCGGCCGTCCGCTTCGCGCCGCACGTGCTGCGCAAGCCGCGCTGGCTCTGGACCTTCGCGAAGTCTGGTCGCATCCCCGACCTCACCGCCCCCAACCTGGCGGCGCCCGGCGCCACGAAGGGCCCCACGTTCTTCGGCGCGTACTACGAGTGGATGACCACGCCCCCGCCCAGCTGGGACGACGTCACCTGGATGCGCGAGCAGTGGGCGCAGATCAGCGGCCGCCCGTTCATGCTCAAGGGTGTCTCCCGCGTCGACGACGCGCTGCGTGCCCGTGACGCGGGCGTCGCCGCGATCTCGGTGTCGAACCACGGCGGCAACAACCTCGACGGCACGCCGGCCGCGATCCGGATGCTGCACCCCATCGCGACCGCGGTCGGCGACGACCTCGAGGTGCTGCTCGACGGCGGCATCCGCCGCGGCTCCGACGTCGTCAAGGCCGTGGCCCTCGGCGCCCGAGCCGTGATGATCGGCCGCGCCTACCTGTGGGGTCTCGCGGCCAACGGCGAGGCCGGTGTCGGCAACGTGCTCGACGTCCTGCGCAGTGGGATCGACTCGGCGATGCTCGGCATGGGGGTCGCCTCGCTCGACGAGCTCACGCCCGAGCACTTCCACGTGCCGGCCGACTTCCACCGTGCCCTGGGCGCCGTCCCGGCTCCGGCTGAGATCACGGCCGGCTGAGGAGGACGCCACCATGACCGTGCTGCTGGCCGACTCCGTGTGGCCCGAGCTGACCGACCGGCCCCTGGTCCTGGTGCCGGTCGGGTCGACCGAGCAGCACGGACCGCACCTGCCGTTCGACACCGACACCGTGATCGCCGACGCCGTCGCGCGGCAGACGGCCGCCCGCCTGCCGCGTGCGGTGGTGGCCCCGGCGCTGGCCTACGGGTCCAGCGGCGAGCACCAGTCGTTCGCCGGCACGAGCTCGATCGGCGGTCCTGTCCTGCGGGCGACGGTCCTGGAGCTCGTCCGCTCGATGGCCACGTGGGCCGGTCGGATCGTGCTCGTCAACGGGCACGGCGGCAACCTCGAGGCTCTCTCCTCGGCCGTGCGTCAGCTCATCGACGAGGGACACGACGTCGCATGGACCCCGTGCGCGACCGAGGACGTCGACCTCCACGCCGGCCTGACCGAGACCTCGCTGATGCTGCACCTGCGTCCCGAGTCGGTGCGGCTCGACCGGGCGGAGGCGGGCGACACGCGTCCGCTCGAGGACATCCTCGGCCTGCTGGTCACCGGCGGCGTGGGCGCGGTGTCGCCCAACGGCGTGCTCGGCGACCCATCCGACGCCGACGAGCAGCTGGGTCGACGCGTGCTGGACGACATGGTGCGACAGACGATCGAGGTCGTGATCGCCGGTGTCGTCGACGCGCGAGGTCGACTCCGCCACCCGGCCGCGGTGTCGTGACCACGACGCAGGAGCGTGTCGTGGCCGGCCTTCGGGTGCGGCTCCACGACGACGTCCGTGTCGGGCAGGGCCTGACACGCGGTGCACGGATGCTGAGGCTCGACCCGCGGGCGCGTGACCTCCTGCGGCAGCGCGAGGTCGACGCGAGCAGCCCGCTCGGCGAGGCGTTGGTCGCCCGGCTGCTCGACCTCGACCTCGCGGTGCCCATCCTCACCCAGGACGGCCCGTTCTCGCTGGCCGACGTGACGGTCGTGGTGCCCGTGCGTGACCGCGCGGCCGGTGTCGACCGGCTCCTGGCACGACTCGGGGGCCGCTTGGCCTGTGTCGTGGTGGACGACGCCTCGCGCGACTCGGCTGCGCTTGCCGCCGTGGTCGCGCGGCACGGTGCCGACCTCGTGCGGCTGCCCGTCAACGTCGGACCGGCCGCCGCCCGCAACGTCGGACTGCGTCGCGTCACGACTCCGCTCGTCGCCTTCGTCGACTCCGACGTCGCGGCCGATCCCGCGGACCTCGAGGCGCTGCTCCCGCACTTCGTCGACCCCGCGCTGGCGGCGGTCGCGCCGCGGGTGTGGGCCGAGGCAGGAGCGCGATGGTTCCAGCGGTACGAGCGCTCGGCCGGCGGGCTCGACCTCGGCCCGGTCCCCGCCGCGGTGCGCCCGTGGTCGGCCGTGGCCTACGTCCCCAGTGCCTGTCTCGTGGCCCGGGTCGACCGCCTGGGCGGCGGCTTCGACGGGGGGCTCCGCAGCGGCGAGGACGTCGACCTCGTCTGGCGACTGCTGTCCGGCGGGCACCGGGTGCGTCACGAGCCGGGCGTCGTCGTGGCCCACGAGCAGCGGCCGACGGTGCGCGGTTGGCTTGGCCGTCAGCTCTTCTACGGCACGAGCGCTGCGCCCCTGGCGCAGCGTCACGACACCCAGGTCGCCCCGGCCGTGCTGACACCGCTCCAGGCGGCCCTGCTCGTGAGCGTGCCGTTGTCGCGAGGTCGTGGCCGATGGTCGACCGTGGCTCTTGCGGCCGTCGTGGCGGGCCAGGTCTGGCGTCATGCGTCGGGGGAGCCGGCTCCGGAACGGGCGCGGCTGGCGGTTGCGGCGCTGGGTGGCACGTCCCGTCAGGGTGCCGGGCTGGTGCTGAGGCACGCCGCACCGCTCACGATCGCGCTGGCGCTCGTGTCGCGACGGGTGCGCCGGACGGTCATGGTGGTCGCGGTCGCCGAGGGGCTCGCGGCCTGGTCCGACGGCGACCGGCAGACCGACCCGCTGACCTTCGTCGCGGCGCGGCGTGCCTCGGACGTGGCCTACGGGTCCGGGGTCTGGTGGGGTGCCGCGCGCCATCGGATGCTGGGAGCCCTGCTGCCTCACGTCGTGCGTCGTCCGCGGCGACGCTCATGAGCTTCGACTACGTCGTGGTCGGCGCAGGGGCGGCCGGGTGCGTGCTCGCGAACCGGCTGTCGGTCGACCCCGGGGTCTCGGTCCTGCTCGTCGAGCGCGGCGGCCGTGGTCGCGACCCACGTCTGGCGGTGCCGCGGGCCTTCGTGTTCACGATGCGCTCGCCGCGGCACACGCTCCGCTACCCGACCCGGTCCGGGGAGGGTGTCCCGCCGGAGGCCTGGCTGCGCGGCCAGGGCCTGGGCGGCTCGACCCTCGTCAACGGGCTGATGTACGTGCATGGCGACGAGCGCGACTACGACGACCTGGAGTCCGTGGTCGGCGACGGGTGGGGGCCGTCGGACTTCGCGCGCGCGTTCGCGGACATGGAGTCCGGTCTGCTCGGCGTCACCGTGCCGAAGGAGGGCGACGACGTCAGCGAGGCGGTGATCGCGGGAGCTGTCGCGGTCGGCCTGCGCCGCGTCGCCGACGTCAACCGTTCGGCGGGCGACCGCATCGGCTACACGCCCGCCACGACCTCCCGGGGCCGCCGGGTCAGCGCGGCGACCGCGTTCCTGCGCCCGGCCCGGCGCCGGCCCAACGTCACCGTGGTGACCGGCTCCGTCGTAGAGCGCATCGAGATGACGGACGGGCGCGCGACCGGGGTCGTGCTGCGTGACCGGGCCGGGGTGCGCACGGTGGAGGCCTGTCGTGAGGTCCTTCTGTGCGCCGGCACGATCGAGTCGCCCGCGATCCTCGAGCGCTCGGGCATCGGCGGCGCGGAGGCGCTCCGGGCGGCCGGGATCCCGCGGGTCGTCGACAGTCCTCGGGTCGGCGAGGGGGTCGTGGAGCACCGTGGCCTGAGCCTGCAGGTGCGGTTCCGTGACCGCCGCGGCGTCACCGAACGCCTCAACACCCGGCCGCGCCAGGTCCGCGAGGGCCTGCGCTACCTCGCGACCCGGCAGGGTCCGGTCGCGACGAGCGGCTACGACGTCGCCAGCCGCTTCACGTCCGACCCCACGAGCACGGCACCGGACGCCCACGGCGTCTGGGTGCCGATGGCGATCGACGAGACGGCCACCGAGCTCGGACTCGCGCCGTACTCCGGACTGCTGTTCACCGGGTACGCGACCAGGCCGACGAGCGGAGGCTCGACCCACGTGGCATCGGCCGACCCGTCCGCGCTCCCGGTGATCACCCCGCGCCACCTCGAGGACGCCGCCGAGCAGCGCACGACCGCCGGGATCCTGGCCCACGCGCGGCAGGTCGTCGACGCATCGGGCCTCGCGTCGCACGTCGCGTCCGAGGTGTTCCCCGGGCCCCACCTGGTCGAGCCTGCCGACGTCGTGGAGCACGTCCGTGCCCACGGGGGCGGGATCTACCACGCGGTCGGTTCCTGTGCGGCGGGTCGGGACGAGGGTGCGGTGCTCGACACCGACCTCCGGGTGCGGGGCGTCGAGGGACTCCGGGTCGTCGACGCCTCCGCGTTCCCCCACCACGTCTCGGGCAACACCGCGGCGCCCGTCATGGCGCTCGCGTGGCTGGCGGCGGAGCGGATCGTACTGCCCGGCTGAAAGGACGGAGGGATGTGCTCTGTGCCGTGAACCGACCTTCAGCACGTCCCGGGGCTTGGTCTCAGTTCCGGTCTCAGTTGCGACGCGATCGGGGCAAATGTGGACTGAACTGCGTGAGGCTGGCGGCCCGGCATCTCAGTGTTTTGGCCTGTTCTGGTCTCCCTGGCACCCCTCGCCGCACGGCTGCCAAGCGGGTTGACAGTTGTGCTGGACATTGCCTGGCCTGCTCGCATATTGGACCCGTGATCCTCCGGGCCTGCACAGCACGTGCCCTAGAACTTGCGATGCTGGACCGCTGCCGCGCATCCGAAGGCTGAGGTGCGGATGGCACCCCAGCGATGGCTGTCTAACCGGTCGACGACGTTCACCGCCTTTCGGCGTCGCCGGAACCTGGGTTCGGGTGAATCGGGTCGAGGACCCGTGAGTGCACGTGCGTCAGCGCTCGAGCCGACGCACTATCGCTGGTCACATGCCGCGTTGTTTTGGAGGATCGCCCCACCGGCTGAGCGGGTTCACGAGGATTGTGCGCGGACGACTTTCGAGCGTCGCTGCTCCTCTTCGATCCGGGCGACGACCTCGCCTAATGCCGGGTCGAGCAGTCGGCCTTCCGCCTTGCGAGCGGCCGACATAGCGTCGGCGAGCGGCGAGACGTTCCCAGTCCGCTGAGAAAGTTTGATGGCCACATCAGCGAAGACCCGGTAGCTATGCATGTCATCGGGGTACTTCTGTAGGAGTTGCCGAGCTTTTGCCTCTGCGTTCCAGAGAAGCGCTGCACGATCCTCGTCCATCAAGCCGTGCGTCAGCTCGGATCGGCGAGACAGGATCAAGACTTCGTACCTGGCGAGAACTGGATTCATCCGGATCGCCTCGTGTGCCGCGCGCAGTTCTGCGGAGGCTTCATCTAGGCGGTCTTGATCGATGAGTTTGCGAATGAGTCTGTGCCTGGGGATGCCCTCACCCGGCAGGACTCGAATCACACGCTGCAGCAGTTCGACCTGCTGGTCGGGGTCAGCCAGTCGATTAATCCCGAGCTCTTCGGTGCACAGGGCACGCGCGGTTTCAACTTCCAACCGCAATGAGGGGTTGAAGCTGTCCACCAAGTTGTCGAACAACCTGTACAGCTCCGACTGATCCGCATACTTGTAGCGCGCGATTGTCGCCGCGATCTCACGGTGACGGGTGGTCCACCCGTACAAACCGCTCGACTCGCTAATGGCCACCTCCGAAACAACGCCAGTAAGCGAGTCGAGGACTGCCATCAGAGATCCGACCTCGATCTGAAGTAGCCGCACGATCAGTTGTCGGTGTACGCGTGCACCAAGGGCCTCGAGCGCGCCAACAAGCCGGTAGATGTCCTGCGCGGCTGGATCAAGTTCACCGAACTCACGTAGCAAGATGAAGTCAAGCTCCTCAGAAGCGAAGATGTTCTTCATGCAGACGTACATGTCCGCAGAACAGCGCTCACGCAGGATTCGGACCTGTTGCGTGCGGGGTAGGCGCATGAAGCCCTCATCGACGAGCGCACGGATCGCAGTCTTGTCAGCCGTGAGATTCAGAAGCGCATCGATGTCGTCGCGCGTTAGGCGTGACAGGGTGAAGGCTTCTCCGTGGGTGAACACACGCCGAGACTTCGTTCGCTGACGCCAGCGGCCAGTCGTAGCGGTCAGGATGAGCCGTAGCGCAGGTGCAGTTTGCTCGCCGATATGGTCGGCGAGTTGACTGACTCCTGCTAGGTGATCCACGCAATCATCGACTACGAGCACGGCATGCTGGCCTGCTTGACGGAGTCGACCTTCGTATTCGATCCAATGGCCCGCGGACAAGGGAAAGGCTGAGTTGTGTTCCCAAGCCGCGTCCGCCGCGTGAGCCAGTTCTGATGCGATCTG
Source organism: Aeromicrobium sp. (assembly GCF_023146395.1). Lineage (GTDB taxonomy): Bacteria > Actinomycetota > Actinomycetes > Propionibacteriales > Nocardioidaceae > Aeromicrobium. The sequence goes on from NZ_JAGLCD010000018.1 coordinate 92,315, forward strand.
ACGAGCGAGGGTCGTCTTGCCGACGCCGCCGGATCCCAAAATCACGGCGATCGGCTTCTCAGCTAAAGACCGGGTGATGCGAGTCTGTTCTGACCGCTCGAAGGCCAGCCCGTCGATGATGTCTGCATATTTTGCGGGCGATCCGTTGAAAAGGGAGCGCGCGTCGGGGGACAGTGTGCCGGCGTGGCGGATGTCAACGGTTGTGCTGACCAGCTCATTCGGCAGAAGCGACGGTACGAAGTCACCGGAGGTCTGATCGGTGGTCTCGTCGGGTGGCAGGTTTGCGACCAGATGTGCGAAGAGGTCGTCTAGGCCACCGAATGCGACTGCGGCGCCACGAGACCGCTGAAGATCGGCCCGGACCCCATCCTCCTGATAGGACAGCAGGAGAACGCGTCCTTGGGCACCGGACTTCCCGGCAAGCTTCAGCGCTTCGCGAGCGATGTCGCGAAGGTGCTCGTCCTCGAGAGATTGGCCGATCACGAGGACATCCTTCGTCAGCACGTCTGACTCCAGCGCCCGGAACGCCGCCTGCCGGAAGTCGTCGTAGTCCTCGTAGTCCGTCTCGGTCAGCAGCATGCGAGTCTGGTGTCCGAGACCGATGTCTTCAGTGATGCAGCCATGAATCTTGAAAAGTTCAACGCGATCGCTCGAAGAACCGCGGCTGAAGTCGAAGTTGCTCCGGCGTACGGTCAGTGGCACGTCCGCGGATTGGTAGACCTGCTCGACGAGAGTGTCGAAGTTTGTGGTGTAGATCCGATACCAGTCGAAACCCGGAAGCAACTGAAGTGCACCCGTAGGTGACAGGGACTGGAGAAGGTCTCTGACCGTCTCCGCGAGATGCTGTCGTCCGTGCTGTCTTTCGAAGACGCTGCAGATTTCGGACAGTCGGTACGAGTCAGCGGAGACAGCTCCATTCAGCTTTCGAGCGAGTTTCCGACCAAGTTCCGAGCCCGACGGTGCGCCTGAGGGAATGGATGCGCCGGCACCAAGCAAGACGACGGTTTGTCGGGGGTTGATCATTCGTGCGAAGTCCGCGATGTCCACGCGCTGTGCCTCTGCTGTCCGGAATGACGTGAAGCCATATTGTGCACGCGCGCAGTGTCAGGAAGTGGTTGATTCGCGACATGAACGGCTCGATCACGTCGAGCGGAGCAGGGTCTCGCCCGGCAGCCACGTGAGATTCAGATGTGTAACACTAATACCACGCTATCGCTATGCTTGTGCCATGTTGAGTGTGGCCGAGTTCGCTGGGGCAGTCGGGGTGTCGGTCGCACGCGCCCGGCAACTTGCGGCTAGCGGCAGGGTGCGTGCTGTAAAGGTGGGGTCGCAGTGGGTGATCGCTGACAGTGAGGTGAACCGCTGGAGGGCGCTGCCATCGCGGCCGATGTCGGAGCGCGTTGCGTGGACTGCGGCGGCAATGGCCGACGGACAGTCGGTCGATTGGCTGGAGTCGAGTGAGCGGTCGCGGCTGAGGAAGCGGCTGGGGTCGCTTGTCGAGTCGAGTGATCCGATGGGTCAGGTGCAGGCGTGGATGCGGTCGCGGGGCGACGTCTCGTGGTGGCACGCGGACACGGATTCGCTGCCGGGCTTAGCCGACCGGGTTCGCCTCTCCGGAGTGGCCATCCCGAGCGCAGGGTTGTCCTCGGGCGGGTTGGTCGAGGGTTACCTCCTGCCCGGCGAGCTGGAGTCGCTCGTGGCCGAGTACTGGTTGGTGCCAGCCGAGCCTGGCTCCGGGGAAGTGGTGGGGAGAGTGAGCAGCTTCGTTCCGGAGCGCGTGCCTCGCCTGATGGTTGCTGCCGACCTCGCGGACCACCGCCGCTCGCGCGAGGTCGCCGCTGCCGAGCGACTCATCGGCGAGGTCCTCGAGGAGCGACTCTGGTGATCGACGTCCCTGTCACCTCAGCAGGTCAGGAGGCGTCGTGGCACGCACTCCTCGACCTGCACGACGCGGTGCCCGAGGCGTGGGTGCTGGTCGGCGGGCAGATGGTGCACGTCCACGCGGCCGAGCGTGGTTACCGGTTCGTGCGTCCGACCGACGACGCGGATGCGGTGCTGGATGTGAAGCTGCGGCCGACGATCCTGCACGATGTGACCGCAGCCCTCGTGGCGATGGGGTTCACCTCCGCCGGAGTGTCGCCGTCGGGCATCGAGCACCGCTGGAACCGGGGCGAGGCGCAGATCGACGTCCTTGTCCCGCAGGGGTTGGGTGAGCGGCTCCTGGCCAAGGTCGTGGGCGTCTCGGGTTCACCCACCGTGGAGACCCCGGCGGGTCAAACCGTCGTCGACCACGCGGAGCTCGTCGACGTGCGCGTTGGAAGTCGAATCGGGTTCGTGCGCCGGCCGACCCTGCTCGGGTCGTTGATCGCGAAGGCAGCCGCTGACACGACTGTCAGTAGCTCGAGTGCCGCGGCGGGCCGTCATCTCGAGGACTTCGTGGCGTTGTCGGCGATGCTGAAGGTCTCCGACTTCGCGGACACGAACTCGACCAAGAGCCAGCGACGCTATGTGTCCCGGGCCCTTGAGCGAGTATCGTCGCGGGCTGACCTGCGGGAGGAGCATCCGGACTCGCGCGTCGGTCTCGCCCGACTCGCGCGGTGGGCCGGGGCGGCCGAACTTCGGTAGCGGAGCGGGCCCGATCCGTGCCCACATTTTGCCCAAATCTTTGCGTGATTCAGCGTGAAGTGGACCTACTCGGTGTGAGTCGGATTCGCTGGCATCGCAGTCCGAATCTAGCATCGTCGCAGGTCAGCGAACTACCAAGAACGAGTTCAGATCCCGCCGCCACGGCGTGACGAAGGCCCCCGTTCACGCTGGAGTTCCAGCACCGAGCGGGGGCGTCGTCGTGTCCGTGGGCACGCCGATGTGCCCACAGGGCAAGACAGCCTGTGGCCGATGCCTCGTGGCGGGGTGGTGCGTGTACGACAACGGCGTCGAGCCGTGCGAGATCAGTTGACCTGACGCTCCTGGTCGGCCCAGAACTCCTGACGGAGCTTGAACTTCTGGAGCTTGCCGGTGGCGGTGCGGACGAGCTCGTCGCGGAACTCGACCCGTTTGGGGCACTTGTAGCCGGCCAGGTGCTGGCGGCAGTGCGTGATCAGGTCGCCGGCGGACGGCGCGTCGGCCTCGGGGTCGAGCACCACCAGGGCGGTGACGAGCTCGCCCCACTTCTCGTCGGGGATGCCGATCACGGCGACCTCGCGCACCGCCTGATGTGACATCAGGGCGTCCTCGACCTCGA
>NZ_JAGLCD010000019.1 GCF_023146395.1 Aeromicrobium sp.
CAACGTCCCTGGGCATCACAGCTAGGAAGCGGCCGCCGGCTCGAGGGTTCGGCTCCGCCGACGTGCAGGACAAGCGGCCAGGGACGACGAGCGGGGCGGGCGTTCGCCGTGACCCAACCGGCCGAGTTACGGAGTTGACCCGGCAGACGGTGACATGGCACGGCACATGTCCCGTGCGATGTCACCGGCTGCCGTGCTCGGTGTCGCTGGCTCAGCTCTCGTCGGTCAGCAAGACACCACGCTCTGCCCGCCGGCGGCGCTGCTCGACCGGGTCGGGGACGGGCACGGCGGCGATGAGCCGGCGCGTGTAGTCCTTCCCGGGAGAGCGCAGCACGCGCTCGCGCGGACCGACCTCGACGAGCCGGCCGTGCTGGAGGACCGCGACCCGGTTGGCGAGCGAGTCGACGACGGCGAGGTCGTGGCTGATGAACAGGCAGGCGAACTGCAGCCGGTCCTGCAGCTCGCGGAACACCTCGAGCACCCGGGCCTGCACCGAGACGTCGAGCGCGGACGTCGGTTCGTCGGCGATCACCAGCTCAGGGTCGAGCGCCAGCGCTCGCGCGAGTGAGACGCGCTGCCGCTGGCCGCCGGACAGCTCGTGCGGGAACCGCTCGGCGTGCTCGCCGGACAGCTGGACGTCCTCGAGGAGCCGGCGGACCCGACCCCGGACCTCGACAGACGAGAGGTCGGTCTGGGTGCGCAGGGGCTCGGCGACGCAGTCGCCCACCGACAGCCTCGGGTTGAGCGACGCCGCGGGGTCCTGGAAGACCACGCCGAACTTTCGCCGCAGGGGCCGCAGGCGGGCGTCGCTGAGACCCGACACCTGCTGACCCGCCACCGTGATGCTGCCGCTGGTGGGCTGCTGGAGCCCCACGGCGGCCCGCCCGATCGTCGACTTGCCCGATCCGGACTCTCCGACGAGCGCGAGCACCTCGCCCCGGCGCACCTGCAGCGAGACGTCGTCGACCGCCCGGAACGTCGGACGGCCGAAGCCGCCCGCGAAGTCGACCACGAGGTGCTCGACGTCGAGCACGACGTCACTGGGTGCCGCGTCGCCGGGGCCGGTCTCGTGGCCGAGGTGGGGCACCGCGTCGAGCAGGGCCCGGGTGTACGGGTGCGCCGGCGCCGCGAACAGCTGGTCGACCGGGGCCTGCTCGACGATCGAGCCGCGGTACATCACGACGACCCGGTCGGCCACGTCCGCGACGACCCCCATGTTGTGGGTGATCAGGACGATCGCGGTGCCGAGCCGGTCGCGCAGCGAGAGCAACAGCTCCAGGATCGCCGCCTGCACGGTGACGTCGAGGGCCGTCGTGGGCTCGTCGGCGATGATCACGTCGGGCTCGCAGGCGATCGCCATCGCGATCACGACCCGCTGCTTCTGCCCGCCCGACAGCTGGTGCGGGTAGTGGCCGACGCGCTCGGACGGGTCCGGCAGCCCCACGAGGTCCAGCAGCTCGACGGCGCGCTCCTTCGCCTCGGCCACGGACATGTCGCGGTGGGCCCGCAGGCACTCCACGAGCTGCCAGCCGATCGTGCGCACCGGCGTGAGTGCGGCGGAGGGCTCCTGGAAGACCATCGAGACCTCGTCGCCGCGGATCGACCTCATCGCGTCGGCCTTGCGCCCGATCAGCTCGCGGGGCTCGTCGCCGGGGGTGCGGAGCACGGCGGACCCGTCGACCGTGGCCGAGTCGGGCAGGAGTCCGAGGACTGCGCGCGAGCTGACCGACTTGCCTGATCCGGACTCGCCGACCACCGCGACGACCTCGCCCGCGTGCACGTCGAAACCGATCTCCCGCACGGCCTGCAGGGGAGCGCCGTCGGTGCGGAACGAGACCGAGAGGTCGCGCAGCGAGAGCACGGCCAGCTTCTTCTCGCTCGGTTCCGGCCGGCCGGACTGCGCGGCGGGCGCGTCGTCGAGGGCGGCCGGGGTGGTGGGATCGACCGTCCCGAGGTCGGCGATCTCGTCGGCGTCGTGGCCGCCGGCGCCGCCACGGGTCCGCAGGAGGGGGTTCCAGATGTCGTTGAGGCTCTCGCCGACGAGCGTGACGCCGAGGACGATCAGCACGATCGCCAGACCCGGGAACGTGCCGGTCCACCAGATGCCGGATGCCGCGTCGGGCAGGGCCTTGTTGAGGTCGTAGCCCCACTCGGCGGCGGCCGAGGGCTCGATGCCGAAGCCGAGGAACCCCAGTCCGGCCAAGGTGAGGATCGCCTCGGAGGCGTTGAGGGTCGCGATGACCGGCAGCGACTGCGAGACGTTCGCGAGGACGTGGCGGCGCAGGATCCGTGGCGTGCGCACGCCGGCCACCCGCGCGGCGTCGACGTAGGGCTCGGACTTCACCGCCAGTGTCGCGTTGCGAATGACGCGGAAGTACTGCGGCACGAACACGACGGTGATCGAGACGGCCGCGGCGAAGATGCCACCGAAGGCGCTGCTCTGCCCGCCGGTCAGGACGATCGAGACGACGATCGCCAGCAGCAGGGAGGGGAAGGAGTAGAGGGCGTCCATCACGAGCACGAGGCCCCGGTCGAGCCACCCGCCGAGGTAGCCGGACACCAGGCCGAGCGGAACGCCGACGAGGCTCGACAGGACCACGGCCAGCACGATGACCTCGACCGCGGTGCGGGCGCCGAACACGACCCGGGACAGGACGTCCTGACCGCCCACCGTCGTGCCGAACCAGTGGGCCGCGGACGGCGTCTGCTGCGTGCCGAACCTGACGCCATCGGCGTCGCGCACGGCGTCGAAGCCGTACGGCGCGATCCACGGTGCGAACACCGCGACCACGACGAACAGGGCCATGAGGCCGAAGCCCAGCAGCAGCATGACCCGCTGCAGGCCGTGCGACTGGCGCACGACGGTGGGGACGGGCCATCGGGTGCGGCGGGCCATCAGAACCTCACCCGCGGGTCGACGACGGCGACGATGACGTCGATCAGGAAGCTCGTGACGCCCACGATCAGGGCGATCAGGGTCACGATGCCCTGGACGGCGAGGAAGTCGCGGGCGATGAGGTACTCCGACAGCTCGTAGCCGATGCCCTTCCACTCGAACGTGGTCTCGGTGAGGATCGCGCCGGCGAGCAGCATCGCGATCTGCATGCCCATGACCGTCACGACGGGCACCAGGGCCGTGCGGAACGCGTGCTTGCGCACGACCCTGCGCTCGGAGACGCCCCGGGCCCGGGCCGCCGTGACGAAGTCCGCCCGGAGCGTCTGCAGCAGATTGAGCCGGACCAGGCGTAGGAACACCCCTCCGGTCAACAGGCCGAGCGCCACGGCCGGCAGCACCGCGTGCTGGAGGACGTCGAGCACCATGTCCGGGCTGCCCCACAGGATCGCGTCGAGCAGCAGGATGTGGGTCTCGTGGCCGGTCCGGGACAGCGCGAGCTCGGTCGAGGTGCTCGCGCGGCCCGACGAGGGCCATCCGAAGGGGGTGAACGCGAGCTTGAGCAGGAGGCCGACGAAGAACACCGGCGCGGCGTAGACCAGGATCGCGCCGAGTCGCAGCACGACGTCCGGGAAGCGGTCGCGGTGCCGGGCCGCGAGGCGCCCGAGCGGCACGCCCACCGCGAACGCCACGATCAGTGCGTAGACCGAGAGCTCGAGCGTCGCGGCGCCGTTCTGCACCAGGATCTGCGAGACCTCACGGTTGTCGGTCAGCGTCGTGCCGAAGTCGCCCCGCACGATGCCGCCGAGGTACTCCAGGTACTGCGTGAGCATCGGCCGGTCGAGGCCGGCCTCGGCCTTGCGCTCGGCGATCTGGTCCGGACTCAGCCGGCCGCCCTGCGCCGCCTGGATGGGGTCGCCGATGACGCGCATCAGGACGAACACCAGCGTCACGAGGAACCACATCATCGGCACGATGAGGGCGAGCCGGACGAGCAGGTACCGCGCGAGGGGGTTCAGCCGGGTGTGGCTGCGGGACTCGGCGGTCGGTGGGCCGGACGACGGCAGCTCGGCCGGGCCGAGCACTTCGGCGGAGGACATGGGTGGGGCGTCCCTTCGGACGGGAGTCGGACGCGGTCAGGGTGCGCGGGGGCGGGTCCGCCGGACCCGCCCCCGCCCAGGGCTGGCTACTGCGCCAGCGAGGTGAACCGGAACTTGAACGACGGGTCGAGCGTGTCGTCGACGCCGGTCACGCCGTCGACCGCGACCGCGACCGAGGTGCCCGTGAGCAGGGGCAGGTAGGGAACCTGCTCGGCGAGCCGCGTCTGGATCTGCGCCAGGGTCGCGGCGCGGGTCGTGGGATCGCCGTCGGTGCGCTCGGACTCCAGCAGCGCCGTCATGTCGGGGTCGGCGTGCGGCGTGCCCTCCTCGTTGTAGTGCGAGTTGGTGAAGTTGCCCGCCTTGTCCGTCGAGTACGGCGCGAGGAACGGCGACAAGTAGTTGTCGGCGTCCGGGAAGTCGGGGAACCAGCCGAGCTGGAACACGGGGTAGCCGTCGGCCGGGAACTCCTCGGAGTACGTGTTCCACTCCGTCGACTGCAGGTTGACCGTGAACAGCCCGGTGTCCTCCAGCTGACGCTTGATCGCGCTGTACTCCTGGTCGGAGCTGGAACCGTAGTGGTCGGGGTTGTACTGCAGCTGGATCTCGACCGGCGTCGCGACGCCGGCGTCGGACAGGTACTTGCCCGCAGCCTCCAGGTTGGGCTCGGCGCCGTACAGCTCCTTGAACGCCTCGGTCGCCCCGGTCTGTCCCTCGGGCACCATCGACCACGCGGGCGTGTAGGTGTCCTGGTAGACCTCGGTCGACAGCTCGGCGCGGTCGACCGAGGAGGCCACGGCCTGGCGCACCGCGAGCTTCTGCGCCGGCGTGCCGCCCGGCATCGTGTCGAGGTTGAAGACCACGTAGCGCAGCTCGCCGCCGGCGCCCTGGTGCACCGTGATGCCGTCGGCCTTCTCGAGGTCCGCGATGTCGGTCGGCGTCAGGGAGCGGTAGGCCACGTCGATGGCCTGGTTCTGGATGTCGAGCTTGAGGTTCTCGGACTTCGCGTAGTACTTGAGCGTCACGACGTCCTCGGACGGCGCGTCGTACGTGCCGTCGTAGTCGGGGTTGGCCGTGAACTCCGCGAGCTCGTTCTTGTCGTAGGACGTGATCGTGTACGGGCCGGAGAACCCGCCCGCCTCGACCGCGTCGTCGTCGGACAGCACCTCGTCGGCCGGGTACGTCTCCTCGTCGACGATCGGGCCGGCCGAGGTCACGAGGATCTGCGGGAAGGTCTGGTCGTTCGGCGAGTTGAGCGTGAACGTGACCGTGGTGTCGTCGACGGCCTCGACCGAGGCCATGGTGCCGAGCAGCGAGGCGGGCCCGTTCGGGTCGTTGATGTCCACGATGCGCTGGAAGGAGAACGCGACGTCGGAGGCGGTGAGGTCGTTGCCGTTCGCGAACGTGAGGCCTGGCTTGAGCGTGCAGGTGTAGACCGTCGGTTCGGTGAAGTCGCACGACTCGGCGGCGTCGGGAGCCAGCTCGGTGGACCCGGCCGGGAAGTTGAGCAGGTACTGGTACACCTGCGTCTGGACCGTCATGGATCCGTTGTCGTAGGAGCCGGCCGGATCGATCGAGACGACCTTGTCGGTGGTGCCGACGATGAGCCCCGTGGACTCGTCGCCCGAACCGCAGGCGACGAGGGTGGCGGCCGAGACGGCCGTGGTCAGCGCGATGGCGGCGCCGCGGCGCAACGACATACGAACTCCTCCTGAGAGCGAGCCCGCCCGTCGGACCCGAGTCCTCGCAACGTAGTCAGCCGGACCGGCGCCTGGGGAGGCCTGCGAGGTTGCAAATGGGTGACGTCGGCAACTTCTTGCCGGCCCGCGCGCCCTACAGTGGCCCGGTGACGAGCGAGCCCGGGACGAGCGAGGTGTCGAGGACCCGTCGCGTCGTCGTGCTCGTGGTGGCCGCGGTCGTGGCCGTCCAGCTGTTCGGGGTCACGATCATCTCGATCCCGCCGCAGTCGGCACCGCCGGGCACCCGTACGGCAGCCGAGGTCGTGCTCCCGGCGTACTTCGAGGAGGAGTGGAAGCTCTTCGCGCCGAGCCCCGTCAACGCCGATCGCGACCTGATGGTGCAGGCGGCCTGGCGGGACGGCGGCACGGTCACGACGGGGGAGTGGATCAACCTCACGGCGGTCGACGACTCGGTCGTGGCGCACTCGGTGGGGGCGCCGCGGTCGGCGTACCTGACGTCGCGCCTGGCGGGCGGGCTCGAGGCGGTGTGGTCGAACGCCGACCCTGAGGTCCGCACCGCTGTCGCCGAGGCGTCGTCGCCGGGCGACCCGCTCGACGAGGCCGAGGTGGCCGAGGCGCTTGGCTCCGAGGACGTCACCGGGCTGGCCCGTGACCTCATCGTGGAGCGTGACGCAGGAGCGACGACCTACCTGACGGACGTGTTCCGCTCGATGGAGCCCGGCCGTGAGCTCGTCGCGGTGCGCTACGGCACCCGGCTCTCGACGGCGCCTCCCTGGGAGCGTCGCCACGAGGCCGAGAAGTCCGTCGGGCGGACCGTGGCGGGGCCGTGGCGGGTGCCGGCCGCCGACGACCCCGAGCGGCGGCGCAGCGTCGGTGGCTACCTGGAGCGCCACTCGTGAGCGGCGTGGCCACGCGATCGGGATCCGTCCTGGACCGTTTCGTCGAGACCGTGACGTCCCACCGGTGGTCGACCTACGGCCTCGCGGCCACGCGTATGACCCTGGCCGTCACGATTCTGCTGCAGCTCGTCGTGGGATTCGCCGACCGTCAGTACATCTGGGGTGTCGGGCACCGATGGGCCGAGCCGTTCCACGAGCGCCAGGCCGTCGTGACGTGGCTGCCGTGGCTGCCGGCCGCGCCGGCGTGGGTGACCGACCTGGCCGTGCTCGCATCGGTGCTCGCGGGCCTGGCGCTGCTCGTGGGCTGGCACACGCGCACCGCCTGCATCGCGACCTTCGTCCTGTGGGCCGTCATGATCGACGCCTCGCCGATCCTGCGTTCGGGGGCGGAGGACGTCGTCCGGCTGGTGCTGTTCTACCTGTGTTTCAGCGACAGTGGCGCCGCGGCATCGCTCGACGCGCGCCGCCGTCGGGCCCGATCGCGGCCGGCGGGGTCCACCGAGTGGCTCACGATCCTGCTGAACAACCTGGCCGTCGTGCTGATCGCGCATCAGATCGTCATGATCTACGTCGGCTCGGCGCTGTGGAAGTTCGACGGTCCCACCTGGCTCGACGGCACCGCGGTCTACTCCCCGCTGCAGGTCAACCAGTACTCCCCGTGGCTCGACGAGCTCGGCTGGCTCTACACGTGGTCGCCCTTCGTCCACGCGGCCACCTGGAGTGCCATGGCCATCCAGCTCGCCTTCCCCCTCCTGCTGCTCGACCGGCGCACCCGCATCCTCGGATTCGTCCTGGTGACCGGCACCCACCTCGGGATCGGGCTCCTGATGGGGCTCATGTACTTCTCGCTGGCGATGATCGCGGCGGACGCCGTGCTGATCAGTGACGCCAGCTGGCGACGAGCTGCTGATGCCGTCCGCAGGTGGGGAAGGCGCCTCCGGTCGACCCCCGAGGACACAGGTGCCGGGAGAACCGGGCCGTGAGCATGTGAGCCACGCCACGCCGCCGGGTTTCGGGCGAATGGTCAGACTTGCTGAGAATGTGGTTAAACTGTCGCTCGGACTGACGAGCTCCACGGGGCTCGTCCTGCCTTCCGCCCGGGCGGGGAACACACCTGCGCCCCACCCGAACGCTTGGACTACGAGGAGCACTCCCGCATGAAGCACATCGGCAAGAAGGTGATCGGAGCCGGCGTCGCGACGCTGCTCGTCACCTCCGTGGCCAGCCTGAACGCAGGCGCCGCCACCGTCACTGACTACAAGTCCTACGCCGAGGCGCAGTACGTCGTCGGTACCGGTGCTCTGGGGAGCCCGCTGGTCGATCCGCTGGTCGACGTGCTCGCCGAGAACGAGCAGCAGGCCGGCGACGGCGCCACGGGAGTCATCTCGCGCGTCGACACCGCAGCCGGCACGGCCGAGACCGCTCCGGGCCCCTACTACGCCGAGGGCGCGCTCAACGCGCTCGAGGCCCTGACCGGACCGCTGGGTGACCTGCTCGGCTCGCTGGGCGTGGGTGTCATCGGCAGCTACGCCAAGGCCGACAAGAACGTCTCGCTCGCGGCCTCGGGCCTGATCACCAACGAGGGCGCCATCAACGTCGACTCCGCCGCTCCGGGCGGCCCGTCGAACGCCACGCTCGACCTCACCGGTCCCGGGCAGCCGCTCGAGGCACTCAACCCGGTCGCCAACATCGTGCTCGACCTCGGCGCCGCCGCCTCGTCGGCCACGCTGACCGGCGCGGGCCTGACCAAGCCGGACGCCGCCGACCAGGCCGTCCTGGACTACGGCATCACCGGTGGCGGGCTCGACATCGAGCTCGTCGCGCTCCAGACGCTTGATCCGCTGGGCATCGTCGGCACGCTGGACGGCCTCTCGATCGGTGTCCCCGGCGTCGCCACGGTCGAGGTCATCGGCATCGACTCCGTCACGAACGCCATCGCCAACACCACGCAGAACGGTGTCTCGATCAACCTGACCGGTCCCGACGCCGGTCTCATCTCGGTCGACGTTCCCACCCTCCTGGCCTCGGCCGGCATCGACATCAACAACCTGCCGCGCGACACCGAGCTCCTGCCGCTGGTCGTCACCGAGCTGACCGAGCAGGTCGATGACTTCGTGGCCGCCCTGGTCCAGAACCTCACCGACGCCGTTGCGGATCTCTCGGTCGAGGTCACGGCCCTGGGTGGCATCGTGCCTCCGATCGTGATCCCGCTGGGTGATCTGGCCGCGAATCTGCTCGCCCCGGTCAACGATGCGGTTCAGGCCGTCATCGCGCAGGTGCTCGACCCGGTTCTCGCTCAGCTCGGCTCGGCCCTCGCCGACGTGCTCGAGCAGCTCACGGGTGTCGTCAACGTCCGCGTCAACCTGCAGCATGTCGGCACCAACGCCGACGCTGACCCGGACAACTACGTCGCGCTCGTCTCGAGCGACCGCACGGGCACCGAGGGCGTCTTTGCCATCACGGCCCTGCGCGTCGAGGTCCTGGGCGCTGCCGGCAACGGTGGTCTGTTGAGCCTCAACCTGGCCAACTCGCTCGTCGGTCCTAACTCGGTCAACACGTTCGACGACAACGCGAACGTCAACGCCAACGCCCCGGCCAACGCGAACGCTCCGGCGAACGCGAACGCTCCGGCCAATGCGAACGCCAACCTGAACGGCAACGGGGGCCTGGCCGACAAGTCGGTCGACACCCTGCCGAGCACCGGTGCGTCGAACCTGTGGCCCTTCTGGCTGCTGGGTCTGCTCCTGGTGGCCCTGGGTGCGGCCGCGATGATCAACGAGAAGCGCCGCGAGTCGGCTCTGCTCGCCTGATCGAGAGCACTGACGTCACGCAGTGACGAACCGATGCCGGTGACCTTCGGGTCACCGGCATCGGTCATGTCCGGCTCCCGACTCATCTCGACCTAGGATGGAGCTCATGTCCGCCCCTGCTTCCGAGGTTCGCGCGACCCGGTGGCAGAGCGGGATCATGCTCACGGTCGCGGCGGTCGTCATCGTGCACTCGGCGGTCGTCGGGCTGTGGCTCAGTCCGTCCAGCCCCATCCGCGAGACGGTCGGTGACAACACGCTGGCCTCCTACGTCAACCCGTACTTCCGCCAGTCGCCCACCACGGTCGACCCCGGGGTCCAGCGGGCCGACGAGGCGCTGCTGGTCAGGTCCAGGGTCCTGACCGCGGACGGTGAGACCGTGGAGACCCCGTGGACCGACGTCACGGCCGACCTGGAGGACGGGAGCCTGCTGCGGCCTCGCATCGACCGCGCGGCCCGGTCGCTCGCGACGAACCTCAACGTCGCGATCACCTCGTTCCCCGAGGACGCCCGCCCGCTGGTCGAGGAGGATCTCCTCGAGGAGGACCGCGCCGTGCGCCAGGTCGAGATCGAGGCCGAGGGCGCCACGCCGTTCCAGGCCCAGGTCTTCTTCGCGAACTGGGCGATGGCCACCCAGTTCGGCACCCTGTACAGCACAGCCCGGGCCGATGGCACGGTCGAGCAGGTCCAGATCCGGGTCGGCCTGCGCCGCGTTCCCGCGTACGACGACCGCAACGACGGCACGGTGCGCGACGAGCCGTTCTCGTTCGTGACACTGGGGTGGCGCGACGCGATCGCCGGCAACGAAGAGGCCCAGCGGGCCTTCGACGACTACGTAGGGGGTGATGACGGTGCGTGACACGTGGTGGGTCGTCGTCGACACCGTGATCGGAGCCCGCGAGTCCGCCGAGCGCTGGCTCTTTGGCGGGCGGCACGCGTTGGTGGCGCTGGGTCTGTGCCGCATCCTGCTCGGCCTCAGCGTCGTGCTGACCCTCGTGGTCAACTTCTCCGACCGCACGCTGTGGGTCGGCAATGCCTCGGTGTGGGCCGAGCCGGCCCGGGACGCGGTCGACTTCCCGGAGCTGTGGCTCGTGCGCAATGCCACCGACACCGTGGTCACGCTCGTGTACGTCGTGACGACGCTGGCCGCCCTGGCCTTCACGGCTGGCTGGTACACCCGGGCGGCCAACGTCGTGACGTTGATCGGGTTCATCGCCGTCGTGGGTCAGAACCCGATGGTCGGCAGCGCGAGCGACAACGCGGTCCGGCTGGCGCTGCTGTGGCTCGTGCTCACGAGCTCCGGTGACCGCTGCTCGGTCGACGCCCGCCAGCGCGCGCGCCGCGACGCGGACGCCGAGGCCGAGCAGCGCGGATTCGACTCCGACGAGGTCCTCCCGCCGTGGCTCGGCATCAGCCTGCACAACATCGGCCTGCTCGGTCTGGCGGTGCAGACCGTGCTGCTGTACGTGACCGCCGGGCTCGACAAGATCGCGCGTGAGGCGTGGCGCTCGGGGGAGGCGCTCTACTACACGACCCAGCTGCCGGAGTTCCGGCCGTTCGGGGTCCTGTCGGACCTGGTGTCGGCCAGCCCGGTCGTCCTGGCCCTCCTGACCTACCTCGTGCTGCTGACGCAGCTCTTCTTCGCCCCGTTGATGCTGACGCGGCCGTCGCGCATCGCCGCGGTCACGGTGGCCATCGTGGCGAACGTGTTCTTCGCCGTGGTGTTCGGGGCCGTCCCGGCGGCGCTGGCGATCATCGCGGTCACGTTGGTGGTGTTTCCCGACGACCTGCTGGAGGAGCGGGTCGACTGGCTCGCCGAGGTCACCGAGCGACCCCGACAGCAGGTCGAGGACCTCTGGTTCCGCGTCTCGGACCCGTTCGTGGAGGCAGCCGATGCCGTGCGCCTGCGTCGGCAGGACCGCCTGGAGCAGAAGGTCGCGCGCACCGCGGCCCGGCACGGCGCCGGCCGCTCGGACCGGGCCACCGAACCGCCCTCGCGCGACACGGCCGAGACCGACTGAGTCAGTCGCGGACCACGTCGGCCGCGGCGCGGCTCCCGGAGACGACCAGGCCGATCACCGGAATCGTCAGCACCGCCGCTGCGGCGTTCAGCGTGCCGAAGTCACGCCAGGCCATGACCAGGCCCGCCAGGAGGCCACCGGTGGCCCCGGCCACGTTCATCGCGAGGTCCGCGATGCCCTGGACCGCCGGCCGGACCTCGCCGCTGACGGCCGTGGTGAGCATCGCGGCCGCCGCGATGACCGACATCGACCAGCCGAGGCCGAGAAGCACCAGACCGATCATGATCTGCGCCTCGGAGTGGCCGGCCGTGCCGGACACGAGTGTCGAGAGCACGAGCACCGCCTGACCCGCGAGGACCACCACAGCGGGGCCGATGCGGTCGCTCAGCCAGCCGAACACGGGCGACAGGGCGAACATGCCGGCGATATGGAGGCTGATCGTCAGTCCGATGACCTCCAGGTCGGCTCCGTGGTCCTCCAGGTGCACGGGCGTCAGGGACATGACCGAGACCATGACGGCGTGCGACGCGGCGATCGTGACGACGGCCGTCAGGGCGCGACCTCGCAGGTGCGGCCACGGCGAGACCCGAGCTCGCCGCGGCGCATCGACCGCCCGCGCGAGCGGGTCCGGCCGGACGAGGAGAAAGGTCAGGAGGCCGGCCACTGTGAAGGCGACGACCGAGAACACGAGCGGCCCGGCGAGCTCGGGCACGCCGAGCACCTCGGCGAGCCGGGCTCCGGGTCTGGTGAGGTTCGGCCCGGCCACCGCACCGATCGTGGTGGCCCACACGACGACCGAGAGCGAGCGGGCGACCCTGCGGGGCTCGGCCTGGTCGGTCGCGGCGAAGCGGGACTGGAGGTTGGACGCGGTGCTCGCACCGAACAGCACCAGCCCGAGGAGCACGATCGGCAGCGATCCGCGGTCCGCGCCCACGATCGACACGAGTGCGCCCGCCGCCCCGATCAACCACCCGGTCGTGAGGGCGGGGCGCCGCCCCGAGCGCATGGCCCAGCGAGCGAGCGGGACCGTGGCCAGTGCGGCACCGATCGTGAGCATCGCGGTGGCGGTGCCGGCCCAGCCCGAGGACCCGCTGACGTCCTTGACCAGGAGCGCGCCGATGGCCAGCCCGGCGCCGTTGCCGACACCACCCACCACCTGGATCGCCGCGAGGGACCCGACGAGGCGTCCCTGCGGATAGGTCACGAGGACCAGACCGTCACCCGGTCGATGGGGTCGAGCCAGAGCGCGTCGCCGACGGCCACGTCGAACGCCGCGTAGAACGCCTCGATGTTGCGCACGACCTGGTTGCAGCGGAACTCCGGCGGTGAGTGGGGATCGACCGTGAGGCGCCGCACCGTCTCGGCGGGCCGCACCTTCGACTGCCAGGCCTGGGCCCACGAGATGAAGAAGCGCTGGTCGGGCGTGAGGCCGTCGATCGGCTCGTCGCCCGGATCGGTCAGCCGGAACGCGCGGTACGCGATGCTGAGCCCACCGAGGTCGCCGATGTTCTCGCCGATCGTGAGCGCTCCGTTGACCTTCTGTCCGTCCGCGCCCTCGGGCGAGAGCTCGTCGTACTGGGCGACGAGAGCGGCCGTGAGCTTCTCGAACGCGGCCCGGTCGTCGTCGGTCCACCAGTTGCGCAGGGCGCCGGTGCCGTCGTACTGCGAGCCCTGGTCGTCGAACCCGTGGCCGATCTCGTGGCCGATCACCGCACCGATGGCCCCGTAGTTGACGGCGTCGTCGGCGTCTGCGTGGAAGAACGGTGGCTGCAGGATCGCCGCGGGGAAGACGATCTCGTTCATCGTGGGGTTGTAGTACGCATTGACCGTCTGCGGCGTCATGTACCACTCGTCGCGGTCGATCGGCGCGCCGATCTTCGCCAGCTCGCGCGCGGTCTCGACGGCCATCGAGCGGCGCGCGTTGCCGAGCAGGTCGGTGGGTTCGGTCTCGAGGGCCGAGTAGTCCTTGAACTGTTCGGGGTGACCGATCTTGGGCGTGAAGGCCGCGAGCTTCTCGTGCGCCCGGGCCTTGGTCGCGTCGCTCATCCACGGCAGCTCGGTGATCGACAACCGGTACGCCTCGATCAGGTGCGCGATCAGCTCGTCCATCCGGGCCCGCGCCGTGTCGGGGTACTCGGTGCGCACGTAGAGGCGGCCGACCGCCTCGCCCATGGCGCCCTCGACGAAGGAGACGCCGCGCTTCCAGCGGGGGCGCAGCTCGTCGGTGCCCGACAGGGTGCGGCCGTAGAACGCGAAATTCTCCTCGACCAGCTCGCTCGACAGGTAGGCCGCCGCCGCGTGGACGACGTTCCAGCGCAGCCAGTCGCGCCACGCGGGCAGGAGGTCGGGGGTCAAGAGCGTCTCGAGGCCCTCGAGGAACGAGGGCTGAGCCATGACGACCTCGGCCAGGACCTGCTCCGGGATCTGACCGGCCGCCGACCAGGTCGCCAGGTCGAATGACGGCACGAGGGCCTGGAGCTGGTCGAAGGGCAGCAGGTTGTAGGTCTTCTGCGCATCCCGGCACGCGACGCGGTCCCAGTGGTGGGCAGCGAGGCGCGTCTCGAGGTCGAGCACCCGCTCGGCGCGTGCGGTGGCGGCGTCCGGCCCGGCCCCGTCCAGGCCGGCGAGCGTCAGCATGCGGGCGACGTGGGCGACGTAGGCGGTGCGGATCTCGGCGAAGTCGTCCTCGCGGTAGTAGGACTCGTCGGGCAGCCCGGTACCGCCCTGGAACCCGTGGGTCACGTAGCGGTCGGGCTGGCCGCGGTCAGGACCGATGTAGATGCCGATCAGGCCGTGCGTGCCCGTGCGCTCCAGGTCGCCCAGGAGGCGGGCGAAACCGGTGTAGTCGTCGACCTCGTCGATGCGGGCGAGATCGGGCTGCAACGGCGTGACGCCGAGGGCCTCGATCCGGTCGGTGTCCATGAACGACGCGAACAGGTCGCCGATCTTGCGCTCGTCGGAGCCGGCCGGGGCGTCGGCGGCCGCCGCGGTCTCGATGATCTGACGGACCTTGGCCTCGGCCTCGTCGACGAGGGTCACGAACGAGCCGGCGGTCGCGCGGTCGGGCGCGATGGGCGCTTCGCGCAGCCAGCGTCCGTTGACGTGGCGGAAGAGGTCGTCCTGGACGCGGATCTCGTGGTCCAGCTGCGTGATGTCGATGCCCTGAGTCACCTCGTTAGGCTACAGGCGTGGCGAGCACCTACCTGACCCGTCTGACGGTCCTGCGGGTCGAGGACGTCGGCCCCGCGATGCGACGCGTCGTGCTGGGCGGACCCGAGCTGGCCGACGTGGTCGCCCGGTGGTCGGGGCACACCGATGCCTACGTCAAGATCGCCTTCCTCGCCCCTGGGGTCGACTACCCCGAGCGGCTCGATCTCGAGCAGGTCCGCGCGTCGATGCCGCCGGAGCACTGGCCCGTGCTGCGCACTTACACGATCCGCCGGCTCGACCCCGCCGCCGGCGAGATGTGGATCGACGTCGTCGTGCACGGCGACGCCGGCCTGGCCGGCCCGTGGGCGGCCCGCGCCCAGGCGGGCGAGACCGTGCACCTGCGCGGTCCCGGCGGTGCCTACCGGCCCGACCCGGCCGCTGACCACCAGCTGCTCGTGGGCGACGAGTCGGCGCTGCCGGCCGTCCTGGCGAGCCTGGAGGCCCTCGAGCCGGGCCAGCGCGCCACCGCCTTCCTCGAGGTCGACGGACCGGCCGACGAGCAGCCCGTCGTCACCGCCGGCGACGCCGAGGTGTTCTGGTTGCACCGGTCTCCGGCCGATGCCGGCACCACCAGTCTCCTGGACGACGCCGTTCGAGCCTGGTCCTGGCCCGCGGGCCGGGTCCAGGTCTTCGTGCACGGTGAGTCCGGGCTCCTCAAGACCGTGCGCCCGTACCTCGTGAAGGACCGCGGCGTCGAGCGGCGCGACGTGTCGATCTCGGCCTACTGGCGTCGTGGTGAGTCCGAGGAGGGCTTCCGAGCCTGGAAGGCCTCCGAGCGCGCCCGCGGCGAGGAGCCGATGATCCGGCCCGAGTCCGCGCCGTCATGACGGTCCACGCTCTGGTGCTGGCGGGGGGCACCGGCACCCGGTTCGGCGCGGCGACCCCGAAGCAGCTGCTCGACCTCGACGGCAGGAGCGTCCTCGCACACGCCGTCAGTCGTCTCGCGGGGCACCCCGACGTCGACTGGATCGTCCTGGTGACCCACGCCGAGTCGGCGCGGGAGGCGCACCGGGTGGCGGTGGCCGAGCCGAAGGTCGTCACGGTCGTGTCCGGAGGTGCCACCCGCGCCGACAGCACGCGGCTCGGACTGGCCGCGATCCCGGAGCTCGCCGACGACGATCTCGTGCTCGTGCACGACGCGGCCCGCCCGTTGGTGACGGGCGAGATCGTCGACGCGTGCCTGGCCGCGCTGGCCGACCACGACGCCGTGACCCCGGCGGTCGAGTCGGTCGACACGCTCGTCGAGGTCGACAGTGCCGGTCTGGTCGTGCGGAACGTCGACCGCTCGGTGGTTCGCCGCGTGCAGACCCCCCAGGGATTCCGGGCGGGGGTGCTGCGGCGCGCGCACGCCGCAGCCGCACTCGAACCCGGGGAGCCCACCGACGACTGTGGGGTCGTCCTGGCGCACGTCCCCGGTGCGCGGGTCACCGTGGTCCCCGGCGACGAGCGCAACCTCAAGATCACGCGGCCGGCCGATCTCGACCTCGCGCGACGCTGGCTCCACGAGGGCTAGAGGCATCCGTCCTCAGCGGGGCAGGGCCGGAGGCACCTCGGCCGGATCCATGGGGCGCCACGTGTCGTCGCCCCACAGGCGCCGGTTCTCGCGGAATCCGCGGACCAGGTCGCCCAGCCCGCGCAGCGTGCGCTGCACGACGATGAGCCGGAAGATCTCCTTGGCGAAGGTCAGTGCCGTGCCGAGACCGAAGCCGAAGCGATGGAGCTTGCCGTGCAGGGCGAAGTACTTGCCGACGTAGGCACGGTTGCGCATGACGTGGAACCGGAACAGCGGGCTCCCGTCGTTGAGGTGGCGCAGGCCCAGGTTGACCTGGCGCTGCTCGCGCTTGCGTCGCAGGACGTACGCGTCGACGTAGACCACCTGCGTGTGCTGGGCGGCCAGCCAGGCGTACGCGGCGTCGTCCCACGTGATGAAGAAGCGCGGGTCCGGCAGGCCGATCGTGCGCACGACGTCGGCGTGGACCAGCATCCCCTCGAACGTGCCCGAGTTGGTGATCGCGTAGCCCTCGTCGTTGAAGGTGCGCGAGACCCCGTAGGGCAGCGGCACGCCGAGGAACTCGTTGAATTTCGCCTGCCAGTAGAACGGTGACCCGTCGAAGTCGTACCGGCGGCCGTGGATGACGCGAAACCGCTCCATCCACGGGGCGAAGCGGTCGAGCGCCTCGGGCAGGATCTCGACGTCGTCGTCCATCAGCCAGACCCAGTCGGCGCCGAGCTCGAGGGCGAGCCGCGTGCCCTCGCAGAAGCCGCCCGCGCCACCGGTGTTGGTGGGGAGGCGCCGGGTCACCAGCACGCCGGGCTCGAACCAGGCGGCGGCCTCCGACAGGACCTCGCTCGTCGCCTCGTCGCTGGCGTTGTCGATCACCACGACGCGCCACGGGGGGCTCGTCAGCCGGGTCGCGCTCCGGAGCAGCTCGGCGAGAAACTCCGGGCGGTTGTACGTGACGACGGCGATCGCGACACGGGGGGACTGGTCGGGCACGCCCGCCACCCTAACGACTCGTGGCTGCGGGAGGATGCCGCAGCGCCGTGGCCGAAGTTCCGCCGCGACCCCGAGCGCGGTGTAGCGTCGCGGTGTGCCCCGACCGAGGATCCCGGCCGCCATCGCTCATCCGGTGCGACTCCTGCCGCTGACGTTCCTCACGCTGATCCTGGCCGGCACCCTCATGCTGATGCTCCCGTTCGCCCGCACGGGGGAGTACTCGCCGGAGTTCATGCCGGCCTTCTTCACGTCGACGTCGGCCGTCACGGTCACGGGTCTGGCCACGGTCGACACCGCGAGCTACTGGTCGCCGGCGGGTCAGGTGATCATCCTGATCCTCGTCGAGATCGGCGGCCTCGGCATCGTCGCCCTCGCCACGGTGCTGGGGCTGTTCATCGGAGGTCGCCTGGGGCTGCGCACGCGCCTCGTGGCCCAGACCGACATGCACGTCGTCAGCCTGGGGGAGGTCAGGCCGCTGTTCCGTCGCGTCGCGGTCGTGATGCTGAGCTTCCAGCTCGTCATCGCGGTCGTGCTGTCCGTGCGGTACCGCGGGTCCTACTTCGACTCGTGGGGCACCTCGCTGTGGCACGGGGTCTTCGACGCGGTCATGGCGTTCAACAACGCCGGGTTCTCGCTCAACTCCGACAGCATCACCCGCTACGCCGGCGACTGGCTGATCATCGTGCCGATCTGCCTCGGGGTGTTCTTCGGCGCCGTGGGCTTCCCGGTGCTCGCCGAGCTGTTCAGCGGCTGGCGCAACCCCAGCAAGTGGACGATCCACACCCGCTTGACGGTGTGGGGCTCGGTCTTCCTGCTGGTCGTCGGGGCCGTGGTGTTCCTGGCCCTGGAGTGGTCCAATCCCGCGACCCTCGGCACGCTGCCGTGGGACCACCGCCTCGTGTCCGGCCTGGAAGGTGGCGTCATGCCCCGGTCCGGCGGGCTCAACAGCTTCGACTGGGGCTCGGTGCGCCCGGAGACCCTGAGCTTCGGCACCGTCCTGATGTTCATCGGCGGTGGCAGCGCGAGCACCGCCGGCGGCATCAAGGTCACGACCTTCCTGCTGCTGGCCTACGTCGTCCTCGCCGAGCTGCGGGGCGACCCGCAGGTCACGATCGGCGCCCGGGCCATCAGCTCGGCGGTCGTGCGCACGGCCCTCACGATCGCGTTGATCTCGGTCATGCTCGTGACCGGGTCGACGTGGCTCCTGATGCTCTTGTCCGACGCGACCTTCGAGAACGCCCTGTTCGAGGTGACCTCGGCCTTCGCGACGGCCGGACTCAGCACGGGACTCACGCCCGACCTCAACAACGCCTCGCAGGTCCTGATCATCGTCTTGATGTTCATCGGCCGAGTCGGCACCATTACGGCTGCCTCGGCCTTCGTGCTGCGTCGTCGGGCACCGCGGTACACCGTGCCCGAGGAACAACCCATCATCGGATAGGAGCCAGCATGGCCAGGAGCAAGGAAACCTCGCCGACCGCGCCGGTCATCGTGCTGGGACTCGGCCGGTTCGGACTCGCCGTCGCGCGTTCGCTCATCCACCTGGGGCACGACGTGCTCGCGGTCGACGAGCGCGCCGAGATCGTCCAGAAGCACGCGAGCGACTTCACGCACGTCGTCGCCGCCGACACGACCGACACCGAGGCCCTGCGCCAGATCGGTGCCGAGCAGTTCGAGATCGCCGTCGTGGGCATCGGCACCGACATCGAGGCCAGCGTCCTGACCGTGCTGGGGCTGCTCGACCTCGGCGTCAGCGAGGTGTGGGCCAAGGCCATCAGCGGCAAGCACGCCGCGATCCTCGAGCGGGTCGGGGCGACGCACGTGATCCGGCCCGAGTCGCAGATGGGCAAGCGCGTCGCGCACCTCGTGACCGGGACCATGACCGACTTCATCGAGTTCGACGACGGCTTCGCGATCGCGCGGACCCGGGCCCCGCAGTGTTCCGAGGCCAAGACGCTCTCCGAGGCCAATCTGCGTCAGCGCTACGGCGTCACGATCGTCGGGGTCAAGACGCGGGGCGAGGACTTCACGTACGCACGGCCCGAGACCTACGTGACCCAGGGCGACGAGCTCATCGTCTCGGGACCGACCCCGAAGGTCGAGACGTTCTGCGCGTTGACGTAAGTCACGGTCCGCCTGGGTCACTCCGTCACTCGCGGGCCCGGCAGCGAGGCGCCCGCGCACCAGGCTGCTTGGTCCACGGCCGCGTGTCCTCGACCCGCGACGGTGGTCACCTGGTGCGCCGGTCCGGAGGGATACGCTGGGGGCATGTTCCTCGACCCGGGCCTGTTGGAGATCCTCGTGTGCCCCCAGTGCCGGGACCGGCTCTTCGTCGACGAGGAGGCCTCCGAGCTCGTGTGCCAGGCCTGCCAGCTGGCGTACCCGGTCACCGACGGGATTCCCACGATGCTCGTGCACGAGGCCCGCGCCGTCTGAGCGGTCCAGGTCACGTCAGGATTCGGCCAACTCCGTGACCGGCGGTCGTGACTCGCGGTTACGATGTGTCCCATGGATTTCAACGTTGCTGACCTGTCGCTGGCCGAGTACGGCCGCAAGGAGATCGACCTTGCCGAGCACGAGATGCCGGGCCTCATGGCCATGCGCGAGCAGTACGGCAAGGACAAGCCCCTGGCCGGCGCCCGTATCGCCGGCTCGCTGCACATGACCATCCAGACCGCCGTGCTGATCGAGACCCTCGTGGAGCTCGGCGCCGACGTCCGCTGGGCCACCTGCAACATCTTCTCGACCCAGGACCACGCGGCTGCCGCGGTCGTCGTCGGTCGCGACGGCACCCCCGAGAACCCCCAGGGCACGCCGGTCTTCGCGTGGAAGGGCGAGACCCTGGGCGAGTACTGGGACGAGGCCGAGAAGGTCTTCGACTTCCCCGAGGGTGGTCCCAACGTCCTGCTGGACGACGGCGGCGACATCACGATGCTCCTGCACCTGGGCGTCGAGTTCGAGAAGACCGGCGTCGTGCCGTCGCAGGACAGCACCGACAACGAGGAGTTCAAGGAGGTGCTGCGCGTCCTGGCCCGCTCGGTCGCGAACAAGCCGCAGCACTGGACGAACATCGCCAAGGACATCAAGGGCGTCTCCGAGGAGACCACCACCGGCGTCCTGCGCCTGTACGACCGTTTCCGTGAGGGCACCCTCCTCTTCCCGGCGATCAACGTCAACGACTCGGTCACCAAGAGCAAGTTCGACAACAAGTACGGCTGCCGCCACTCGTTGGTCGACGGCCTGAACCGTGCGACCGACGTCATGATCGGCGGCAAGGTCGCGGTCGTGTGCGGCTACGGCGACGTCGGCAAGGGCTCGGCGGAGTCGCTGCGCGGCCAGGGCGCCCGCGTCATCGTCACCGAGATCGATCCAATCTGCGCGCTGCAGGCCGCGATGGACGGCTACGAGGTCAAGCGCCTGGAGTCGGTCGTCGAGACCGCCGACATCTTCATCACGACCACCGGAAACTTCGACATCATCACGGTCGAGCACTTCCAGAAGATGAAGCACCAGGCCATCGTCGGCAACATCGGCCACTTCGACAACGAGATCAACATGGCCGGTCTGGCCAAGATCCCGAACATCGTCAAGGACGAGATCAAGCCGCAGGTCCACCAGTGGATCTTCGAGGACGGCAAGAAGATCATCGTGCTGTCCGAGGGTCGTCTGCTGAACCTCGGCAACGCCACGGGGCACCCGTCGTTCGTCATGTCGAACTCCTTCACCAACCAGGTGCTGGCGCAGATCGAGCTCTTCACCAAGTCCGACGAGTACGAGCTGGGCGTCCACGTGCTGCCCAAGCACCTCGACGAGGAGGTCGCGCGACTCCACCTCGACGCCCTGGGCGTCGAGCTGACCGAGCTCACCAAGGAGCAGGCCGCCTACCTCGGCGTGCCGATCGAGGGCCCGTACAAGTCCGATCACTACCGCTACTGAGCCGGAGTCCTGACCCACCGCCGTCGGCGGTCCCCCACCCCTCATGAGCCAGCGCCGCACGCACCACGATCGCGTCCTCGTCGTCGACGACGACGCGTCGTTGGCCGAGATGCTGTCGATCGTGCTCGAGGGGGAGGGACTGACGACGGCGGTGTGTCGTTCGGGCGACAAGGTCCCGGCCGCCCTGGCCGCGTTCCGTCCCGACGTCGTGCTGCTCGACCTGATGCTGCCGGGCGTCGACGGCATGGAGGTGTGCCGCCGGATCCGCGAGAGCTCGAACGTGCCGATCGTCATGCTCACGGCGCGGTCCGACACCGACGACGTCGTGGCGGGGCTGGCGGCCGGTGCCGACGACTACATCGTCAAGCCGTTCAAGAACTCCGAGCTCGTCGCCCGCATCCGGGCCCGGCTGCGTCGCACCGACCAGATCCTCGAACCGCTCGTGTTCGGCGACATCGTGCTCGACCCGGCTGGACACACCGTCGAGCGGGCCGGTCAGCCACTGGATCTCACGCCCTTGGAGTTCGACCTCCTCGCCTGCCTGCTCGGCACGCCCGAGCAGGTCTTCACGCGGGAGGTGCTGCTCCAGAAGGTGTGGGGCTACCACCACCCGGGCGACACCAAGCTCGTCAACGTCCACATGACCCGACTCCGGTCCAAGATCGAGGACGACGCCGAGAACCCGAGCATCATCCGCACCGTCAGGGGCGTGGGGTACCAGGCGATCGCGCCCGAATGACGCGGCTCGGTCGTGCACTTCGCGCGGGTCTGCGCCGGGCGCTGCAGCAGTGGCGGCGTTCGATCCGGCTGCGCGTCGTGGGCAGCACGGTGGCCCTGACGAGTCTGGCGATCGGGCTCACGGGCTGGGCCCTGCTGGCCCAGGTCGCCGACGGCCTGGCCGAGGCGCGCAGCACCACGGCGGTCGACGAGGCGCGCGCCGGCCTCGAGCGCGTGCGCGCCCAGCTCGAGACGACCTCGGTGACCGACGCGACCGCGGCGAGCGAGGCCGTGGCGCAGATCGTCGACTCCTTGACCCAGAGCGGCCAGGGGCAGGGCCGCTACGACGTCGTCGTGGAGGGTCCGCTGGGGCGTGGGGGCGAGACCGTGCCGGTGCGATCGTCCGGTGAGGTCTCGGCCGACCTGATCCCGGCTGACCTGGTCCGCACCGTGTCGTCCTCCGACGGGCTCTACTTCCGCTTCGCCGAGGTCCCGGTGCCCGAGGGCGGGGCCCGGCCGGTCGTGGTCGTGGGCAGCCGGCTCGACGTGCCGGCGACCGGCGACGACTACGGGCTCTACTACGTCTTCAGCATGGCCGACCAGCAGGCCACGCTCGATCTGGTGCGCAACGCCACGGCGCTGGCCGGTTTGGCGATGATCGTCATGGTGGGCGGGGTGGCCTACGTGATGTCGCGCCAGGTGCTCGAGCCCGTCCGTCGCGCGCGCCGCACGGCGGAGCGGTTCGCTGCGGGACATCTCGAGCAACGCATGCACGTGCGGGGCGAGGACGACATCGCGCGGCTGTCGGAGTCCTTCAACCAGATGGCGGCGAGCCTGCAGTCGCAGATCGCCCGGCTGGAGAATCTCTCGAAGCTGCAGCAGCGCTTCGTCTCGGACGTGTCGCACGAGCTGCGCACGCCGCTGACGACGCTCGCGATGGCCGGCGACGTGCTGCACGAGGCCCGCTCGGGCTGGGATCCGCCGACCGCGCGGGCCGCCGAGCTGCTGCGCCGTGAGCTCACCCGGTTCGAGGAGCTTCTGGCCGACCTGATGGACCTGTCGCGCTTCGACGCGGAGGCGGCTCGGCTCGAGCTGGAGACGATCGACCTGTCGGACGTGGCCCGCGAGCTGGCGGACGAACCGGTCCTGACGCGCAAGGGCATCGAGGTCCGGGTCGTGGGTGCTGACGCCCCGGTCGTCACCGAGGCGGACCGACGGCGCGTCGATCGCGTGCTGCGCAACCTCGTCGCGAACGCCGCGGCGTACAGCCGGTCCGACGACGTCGTCGTGACGGTGGCCGAGAACGAGACGTGTGTCTCGCTGTCGGTGCGCGACCACGGCGTGGGCCTGACGGCGGAGGAGTCGCGGCGCGTGTTCGATCGTTTCTGGCGCGCCGACCCGGCACGGGCGGCCGCCGGCACGGGCCTCGGTCTCGCGATCGCGCGCAGCGATGCGCGTCTGCACGGCGGTGAGCTCCAGGTGGGCAGCAGGCCCGGGCGCGGCACGGACTTCGTGCTGACGCTGCCCAAGCCGGGTGGCGACGTGAGCCGTCCGGCGTTGGAGCCGCTGCGCGAGGCGGGCGACGCATGAGGCGGGTCGCGATGGTGCTCGTCGCGGCGCTGGTGCTGCCGGGGTGCGCGAGCCTGCCCACCGCCACCGACGTCGAGCGGGCCAGCGACGTCGAGGTGGGGAGCGACCTGATCACGTACCAGCCCGCGCCCCCGGCGCCCGGGGCGGAGCCGCAGGAGATCGTGGCGGGGTTCCTCGACGCGATGCTGGCCTATCCGGTCTCGAGCGGCACGGCGAGCGCCTACCTCTCGAGCGACGCCGCAGCGGAGTGGGCGGCGGGCGACGGGGTCCGGATCTATCGGTCTCCCGTGATCCAGGTCCGGGAGACCGGCGAGACGACGACCCTCGTCGACCTCGACCTCCAGGAGTCCGGTCGGCTCGACCGGAACGGGCACTTCATCGCGGCGCAGGGGTCGGCCAGCTTCGCGCTCGAGCTGGTCCTCGATGACGGTGATTGGCGGATCGCGAACCCGCCGGCCGGACTGGCCGTCACGCAGGGCTACTTCGAGACGTACTACGAGGCACTCGACGTCTTCCTGTTCGACGTCCGGGGCGAGCAGCTCGTCGCCGACCCGGTGCACCTGCAGGTCGGGGAGCGGCTCGCGACGTCGCTGACCGCGGCGTTGGTGGCCGGTGGTCCACCGCGGGTCGCGGGAGAGACGCGCACCTACGTCCCGGACCCGAGTGACTGGAACCCGGCCGTGACGGTGGCTCAGGGGCGCGCGACGGTCGAGTTCAGCACGTCTCTCACGACGCTGGACCTCGAGGTGCGCCGCCGCCTCTCGGCCCAGGTCGTGCGCACGCTCTCCCAGGTGCCGGGCGTCTCGGTCGTGCGCATCGTCGGAAGTGACGGCCCGCTCGTCGCGGGGGGCACGGCCGATCAACCCGTGTCGGCGTGGGCCCGGTTCGACCCGCCGCCCGCGACCGGCCGGGCGGGGGCGGTCGTCGACGACGTCGTCTCGACGCTGGACGGGCAGGTCGCGAGTCCGGTCGCGGGCGTCCCCGACGACCTGGCCGCCACGGCGAGCCTCGTGGCCGCACGACCTGGTGCATGGGCCACGGTGAGCGACCAGGGTGTCCTGCGTGTCGTGCGAGCCGAGGGAGAACGCGTCGACCAGACCGTCGACGTCGTGTCGATCTCGTGGGACGTGCAGGGACGCCTCTGGGTCGCCGATCGTCCCCAGGGACTCCTGCGGGTGCGCCTGATGACCGAGGACGGGGTCACACCGGTGCCGGTCGCGAGCGCGCTGGACGGTGTGACGTCCTTCGCCCTCGAACCCGGCGGCACACGGTACGCCGTGACGCGCCAGAGCGGCGACGTTCTCGCGGGCGCCGTGACCAGCGCGGATCCAGGATCGGTGCCACAGCTCGCGGTGCCGGCCCAGATCGCGCGGGACGTCGTCAACCCGGCTGCCGTCGTCTGGCTCGCCGCGACGGTGATCGCGGTGGTCGGCGACGGCGAGACCGGACGCCAGGTGTACCGGGCGTCGATCGACGGCTCACCCTCCGACGCGACGGCCGGCACGGCTCCGCGGCTGCCCAACGTCGCGATCACGGCGCTGGCTGCGGGGTCCGGTGACGACCCGGACCTCTACGTCACCGACGATCGCGCGCGGCTCTGGTACCTGCCCGCCGGCGGTTCGTGGCGGTTGCTCGGGGTCACGGCCCGGGGGCTCACGAGCGGGCGCTGACCGTCCACAGGCAGGACCGGTCCACGGGCCCGGGACGAAGCGGTGCCGTGCCTCGCGGTCGAGGAGAAGATCGCCGCGTGGGCATCGGCGAGGCGTGGCAGTCGGCCGCCGCCGATCTCGTCGTCGGGGCGGACTGCGCCGGGTGCGGCAGCCCGGGTCTCGACTGGTGCCACGCCTGCGCCGCCGCATGCCGGCCCGCTCCGCGGCTGGTGCCCGGTGCCGCCGACGTCCCGGTGCTGGCGGTCGTGGACAACGTCGGACCGGCGGCGCGGGTCGTCGTGGCCTGGAAGGACCGGGGGCGCCTGCGCCTCACGCGCCCCCTGGGGCACCTGCTCGCGGTCGGCTGCGCGACCGCGCCGTTCGAGGGTCGCACCGGGCTCGTCCCGGTGCCGACCGCCCGCGCCCAGGTGCGCCGGCGCGGGGCCGACCCGGTCCGACTCCTCGCCGAGCGGGCGGCCCGCGACCTCGTGGCCGTCGGTCTCGACGCCACCGCACTGCCGGCGCTGCGCCGCGTACGCTCGACGCGCGACCAGGCGGGCCTCGGTGCCCTGGAACGGCGGACCAACGTCGCGGGCGCCTTCGCCGCAGACCCCGCAGTGGTCGCGCGCTGCGTCCGCGCCGGCATCGAGGAGGTGATCGTGGTCGACGACGTGCTCACGACCGGCGCGTCGGTCCGGGAGGCCGTACGGGCACTCGCGGCGGCGGGAGTGCGGACCTCGGCCGTCGTCGTGGTCGCCCACACGCCGCGACCGGGCCCGGGGCCTGGCTGAGAAGTGCGAGAACTTCACACCGTCCCCCTTTCGCCCCGGGGCCGCTCGGTCTACGGTCAAGGACATGGCATGACCGTTCGTCCACCGACCTGGGAGGCACTCATGGAAATCGTCGTCACCGGCCGCAACAGCGAGATCTCGGAGAGGTTCCGTGAACGGGTCCACGAGAAGCTGCAGCGCATCGAGAAGTTCGACAGCCGTCAGCGCATCAGCCGGGTCGACGTCGAGGTGACGCACGAGAAGAACCCCCGCCAGCACGATCGCGCGGCCCGGGTCGAGCTCACGCTCCGGTCGCGCGGTCCCGTCGTGCGGGCCGAGGCCTGCGCGACCGACCAGGCCTCCGCGCTCGACGCCGCGGTCGACAAGCTGCACTCGCGACTGCGACGTGCGGCCGACCGCCAACGGATCCACCACGGGCAGCATGCGCCGGTCTCGCTGGCCGAGGCCACGTCCGCGGTGCCCGACGGCCTGCTCGCCGACGATGCGGCTCCCGCGGTCGACGAACCGGCGCCGCCGGTCGCGATCGACGGCGACGGGCCGATGGTCGTCCGCGAGAAGACCCACCGCGCCCCGGCGATCACGCTCGACCAGGCGCTGTACGAGATGGAGCTCGTCGGCCACGACTTCTACCTGTTCGTCGAGAAGGACTCCATGCAGCCCAGCGTCGTCTACCGACGTCGCGGGTACGACTACGGCGTGATCCACCTGGACCCCACGCAGGACTGAGCGGGCCCGAGACACGGACGGGGCGCGGGTGGGCGACCACCCGCGCCCCGCCCGTCTGTGCGGCCGCGTCCGGGTGCCATGGCGTCGCGGGAGGGTGCTCCGCCCCGCTTCGCGTGCAGAACTCCGCTTGCGTGGCATGATTCACTCCGTGGCCGACGACAGACAACGCATCCGCGTCCTCCTCGTCGATGACCAAGAGCTGTTCCGCCGCGGCGTCAGCATGGTGCTCAGCGCCGATCCTGACCTGGACCTGATCGAGGTCGACGGCGGTGACGAGGCCTTGACGCAGGTCGCCGAGAACCCACCCGACGTCGTCCTGCTCGACGTGCGGATGCCGGGTCGCAGCGGGGTCGAGATCTGTGGCGCGATCAAGGCCACGTCCCCCACGACGGGCATCATCATGCTCACGGCCAGTGATGAAGAGTCTGATCTCTACGAGTCCATCAAGAGCGGGGCGTCCGGCTATCTGCTCAAGGACGGCTCCACGTACGACCAGGTGGCCGAGGCCGTACGCCTCGTCGCCTCCGGGCAGTCGCTCATCAGTCCCACCATGGCGACCAAGCTGCTCGAGGAGTTCGTCCAGATCTCCAAGGGCCCGGCACCGTCGGCGAGTCTCACCGCCCGCGAGCTTCAGGTCCTGCGACTCGTGGCCCGCGGCCTGTCGAACCGGGAGATCGCCGGCGAGCTGTTCATCAGCGAGAACACGGTCAAGAACCACATCCGCAACATCCTCGAGAAGCTGCAGATGAAGTCGCGCATGGAAGCGGCGATGTACGCCGTGCGCAGCAAGCTCGTCGACGACCTCTGAGCGCCGCCACATGACCACGGTGTCGGAGCGTTACACGGTCCTGCAGGCGCGACGCCTCGCCCTCGGGGCCCTGGGTTTCGCCCGGGGACGACCCGAGGGCACGATCTCCGCCCGCCACCTGCGCGCCACGATCGACCGCCTGGGGCTGTTCCAGATCGACTCGGTCAACGTGCTGCAGCGCGCGCACTACCTGCCACTTTACTCGCGCCTCGGTCCGTACGACGTCGAGATGCTGCACCGGGCGTCCTCGCGTCCGCCGCGTCGGCTCGTGGAGTACTGGGCGCACGAGGCCGCGTTGCTCGACGTCCGCCTCTGGCCGGCCTTCGGGTTTCGCCGCCAGGACGACAGCCGCATGTGGGGCGGCCCGAGGGCCGTGGCTCGCGACAAGCCCGAGTTCGTCGCCTGGGTGCTCGAGGAGGTCCGGCGCCGGGGTCCGTTGACCGCGCGGCAGATCCAGGAGGACCTGCCGCGGGACCGCTCGCACTGGGGCTGGAACTGGTCGGAGGGCAAGCAGGCGCTCGAGTACCTGTTCTACGTGGGCGAGGTCATGGCCGCCGGACGCACGGCCCAGTTCGAGCGGCTGTACGACCTGCCCGGACGCGTCCTGCCGTCCGACGTCGCCGGTCAGCCCGACCTGTCTCCGGAGGCCTCGCACCGGCTGCTCGTCGAGCACGCGGCACGGGCGCTCGGGATCGGCACGGCGCAGTGTCTGCGCGACTACTTCCGGCTGGCTCCGGGGCCCGCGAGCGTGGCGATCGAGGAGCTGACCGCCGACGGGGTGCTCGTGCCCGCCACGATCGACGGGTGGGCGCGCCCGGCCTGGCGCCACCGTGACGCGGTCGTGCCCCGCCGGGTCCGCGCCCGCGCCCTGGTGAGTCCGTTCGATCCGTTGGTGTTCGAACGAACCCGCCTCGCGCAGCTGTTCGGCTTCGATTACCGCATTGAGATCTACGTCCCGGCCGAGAAGCGTGTGCACGGCTACTACGTGCTCCCCTTCCTGCTGGGGGACCGGCTCGTGGGCCGGGTGGACCTCAAGCACGACCGGGCGACCGGACGTGTCCTGGTGCTCGCGGCCCACGCGGAGGCCCATGCGCCCCCGCACACCGCGGTCGAGCTGGCGGCCGAGCTCGAGCTGCTCGCGGGGTGGCTGGGGGCGAGCGGTGTCACGGTCGGCGATCGCGGGGATCTCGCCGCTGCGCTGTCGGATGCCGTCGACGCCCGTGCCCGGGCCCGGGAGTCAGGCGACACCGCCTAGACTCGACCTGTTCAGGCCATCTGCTCCGGCCCATCTGCGAGGAAGTGCATCCGCGTGCCCAAGATCATCGACAAGATCCTCCGCGCCGGCGAGGGCAAGATCCTTCGTCAGCTCGAGGCCATCGCCGACCAGGTCAACGACCTCGCCGACGACTACACCGACCTGAGCGACGACGAGCTGCGCGGCATGACCGAGGAGTTCCGGGAGCGCCTCGCGGACGGCGAGACCCTCGACGGTCTGCTGCCGGAGGCGTTCGCCGTCGTGCGGGAGGCGGCCGACCGGGTCCTGGGGCAGCGGCACTTCGACGTGCAGATCCTGGGCGGGGCGGCCCTGCATCTGGGCAACATCGCCGAGATGAAGACCGGTGAGGGCAAGACCCTGGTCTCGACCCTCCCGGCGTACCTGAACGCGTTGGCCGGTAAGGGCGTCCACGTCGTCACGGTCAACGACTACCTCGCGCGCTACCACGCTGAGTGGATGGGGCGCGTGCACCGCTTCCTCGGACTCACGGTCGGGGCGATCCTGCCGGGGATGACCGCCGCGGAGCGCCGGGAGGCCTATGCGTGCGACATCACGTACGGCACCAACAACGAGATGGGCTTCGACTACCTGCGCGACAACATGGCCACCGACCTGGCCTCCTGCGTGCAGCGTGGTCACTTCTTCGCGATCGTCGACGAGGTCGACTCGATCCTCATCGACGAGGCGCGCACGCCGTTGATCATCTCCGGTCCCACGACCGAGCAGGTGCAGTGGTACGCCGAGTTCGCCAAGATCATCGCGACGATGTCGCCGGACGTGCACTACGAGGTCGACGAGAAGAAGCGCACGATCAGCGTCACCGAGGAGGGCATCGACGCCGTCGAGAACGCGCTCGGCATCGACAACCTGTACGACTCGGTCAACACCCCGCTCATCAGCTTCCTCAACAACGCGGTCAAGGCTCGCGAGCTGTTCAAGCGCGACAAGGAGTACGTCGTCGTCGACGGCAACGTCATGATCGTCGACGAGCACACGGGCCGCATCCTCGACGGGCGCCGGTACAACGAGGGACTGCACCAGGCGATCGAGGCCAAGGAGGGGGTGCGCATCCGCGAGGAGTACCAGACCCTCGCCACGATCACGCTGCAGAACTACTTCCGCCTGTACGAGAAGCTCTCCGGCATGACCGGCACGGCCCTGACCGAGGCCAGCGAGTTCGACAAGATCTACGGCCTCGGCGTCGTGCCGATCCGCACCAACCGTCCCGTGGCGCGTGACGACCTGCCCGATCTGGTCTACCGCACCGAGGAGGCCAAGTTCTCGGCCGTCGCGGAGGACATCGTCGAGCGGCACGCCAAGGGCCAGCCGATCCTGGTCGGCACCACGAGCGTCGAGAAGAGCGAGCGGCTCTCGAAGATGCTGCGCAAGCGCGGGGTCGTGCACGAGGTCCTGAACGCCAAGCAGCACGAGCGCGAGGCGGCCATCGTGGCCCTTGCGGGTCACCGT
This sequence comes from Aeromicrobium sp., assembly GCF_023146395.1. Lineage (GTDB taxonomy): Bacteria > Actinomycetota > Actinomycetes > Propionibacteriales > Nocardioidaceae > Aeromicrobium. Next base: position 30,085 of record NZ_JAGLCD010000019.1, read on the forward strand.
GGCGCCGTCACGGTCGCCACCAACATGGCGGGCCGCGGCACGGACATCATGCTCGGCGGCAACGTTGAGTTCCTGGCCGACCAGGCGCTGCGCAAGCGCGGCCTGGACCCTGCCGACCCCGAGAGCGGGTACGAGGAGGCGTGGGCCGATGCCGTCGCCACGGCCGAGGCGCAGGTCAAGGCCGAGCACGACGAGGTCGTCGAGCTCGGCGGACTCGCCGTGATCGGTACCGAGCGCCACGAGTCGCGCCGCATCGACAACCAGCTCCGTGGCCGATCCGGCCGTCAGGGCGACCCTGGCATCTCCCAGTTCTACCTCTCGCTCGAGGACGACCTGATGCGGCTGTTCAAGGCCGACTGGGTCAACTGGGTCCTGCAGCGCATGAACATCCCCGACGACGTGCCGATCGAGAACAAGCGGGTCACGGGGGCGATCGCCTCCGCGCAGGCGCAGGTCGAGACGCAGAACTTCGAGACTCGCAAGAACATCCTCAAGTACGACGACGTCATGAGCCGTCAGCGCGAGGTCGTCTACTCCGAGCGGCGCAAGGTGCTCGAGGGGGAGGACCTGCGCGACTGGGTGCGCGACATGATCGAGCAGGTCGTCACGGCCTACGTCGTGGGTGCCACGGAGGGCTTCCCCGAGGAGTGGGACCTCGAGGCGCTGTGGACCGCGGTCAGCCAGCTGTACCCCGTCACGCTCTCGGCCGACGACGTCGCGGCGGACGCGGGTGGCCGCGACAAGCTGAGCCGGGAGACGCTCACCGATCTGCTGGTCCAGGACGCCCTGGCGGCGTACGAGCGTCGTGAGCAGGAGCTCACCGAGCCCGTCGCCCGTGAGGCCGAGCGCCTCGTCGTGCTCAGCGTGCTCGACCGCAAGTGGCGCGAGCACCTGTACGAGATGGACTATCTCCGCGAGGGCATCGGCCTGCGGGCCTACAGCCAGCGCGATCCGCTGGTGGAGTACCAGCGCGAGGGCTTCGACCTGTTCTCGGCGATGATGGAGGCCACGCAGGAGGAGGCCGTCGGCTACCTGTTCAACGTCGAGGTCAACGTGCAGGCCCCCGAGGGCGGTGGTGACGGCGAGGGCGAGGCGCCGCACGTGTCGGCCAAGGGCGTCGAGGCGTCGCGGGAGCAGAAGCTGGCCTACTCGGCGCCGAGCGAGGACGGTGACCCCGAGGTGCGCACCGAGGAGAGCTCGCCGGAGGAGGCCTCGGCCAAGCGGGCCCAGAACGCCAAGGACAAGGCCCGCCAGAAGGCCAAGCAGCAGCGCAAGAGCCGCAAGAACAACCGCTAGAGCCGCTCAGCCCCACTCCAGAGCGGTGCAGCGCCACGCGGGCTGGTCGCGGTGGTCGGGGAGCAGCTCGAGCCGCAGGGCCACGGCCCGGGACCGACGGTGGTGGACGAACCGGCCCGCGACCTCGGCGACGGTCGGGGAGATCATCGCGACGTGGACCGAGACGACCCGGGCGTTGCCGCGGCGACCGGCGGCGCGGCGCGCACCGAGCGTCACGCGGCGCTCCAGGGCCCGGTAGACGTCGGGAGCGAGCCAGCCCGCGAGCTGGCGGGCCGGGCGGTCACCCACCAGGACCTCGACCAGAGCCTGCAGGAACCGGGAGGTCCGCTCGCGCAGCGGCGCCTCGGGGCGGGGGCCGCGCTCGACCGGGACCGGCAGCACGGGCTTGACGCCGGGGATCGGCAGCGGGATCTGCGGCTCGGCGTCGGGATCGATGCCGAACGGCACGACGACGGCCAGGGCCGTGGCCGACCTCACGACGCCACCGGTCCGTTGTTCGGGACCCGCAGGACCTGACCCGGGTGCAGCACGTCGGGATCGGGACCGATGACCTCACGGTTCGTGGCGTGCCACGTGCTCGTCAACCGCGCGATGTCGCGATCTGTCGCGGTGTCCTGCGTGTGCTCGCGGGCCAGGGTCCAGAGGCAGTCGCCGGCCTGCACGACCACGGTGGCGACCGACGTCGAGGGGCCGGGTGACGGAACGGGGCTCTCCGGTGCCGTGGCGGCGGCCGGTGCCCGGTCGGGGAGCGGCAGGCCGTCGAGATCGGCAGGGTTCGCGTGGGCGTTGGACGCGAGCAGCAGGGCGCTGGTCGAGAGAGTCGCGGCCAACCACGGCGGCGCCAGACGCCGGGCCAGCCCGGCCGCCGTGGCGGTGCGCCGCGCGAGGGCGACGAGGGCGCTGGCGACCAGGAGCCAGAGCGACAGGGCCGCCAGGACGATGTCGGCGACGCCCGCGAGTGCCGGTGCGAGCTCGGGGCCGACGACCTCCGAGGCGCTGGACGGGAGGTGGGGGAGGGTCAGGGAGAGGCCGAGGACGGATCCCGCCGCCGTGGCGAGGACTGGGCGACGACTGGTGTTCTGCATGAAATCCCCCGTTTGATGACGTTTGATGACGTATGTGAACACCAAAGATCGTTTGATCGCACCTGTCAACGACCCGGTGCACAGGAGGCGCCTACCGTGGGGCGATGCGGTGGGACCGGTTGCTGGCCGAGATCGAGGCCTCCGCGCTCGACGAGGCGGCGCTCGAGCGCGACGCCCTCGCGGTCGAGCTGACCGACGAGGAGTGGTCGGGCGCCCGAATTCGTGACCTGGTCTGGGGCGACGTGGCGCTGGACGTGCGCGGCGTCGGCTGGGTCGAGGGGCGCGTGCTCCGCTCGACCGAGGAGTTCATGGTGCTGGCGGAGGCGGCGCGGGAGATCGTCGTCGCTCGCGCCGCGTTGCTGGGCTGGCGCGGCGGCAGCGGTCGCGCCCCCGAGCCTCGCGGAGTCGAGGCGAGGCTCGGCTGGGCTCAGCTCCTGCGGGCGCTCAGGGACGAGGGTGAGCCCGTGTGCGTCGTGCGGACCGACGGTGTCGCGGTGACGGGAGTCGTGGGCGCGGTGACCCGCGAGGCCGTTCGTCTCGAGGGCTCAGGCGAGGAGAACCCGGGCTCGCCGGTGTGGGTCGTCCTGACGGCAGTCGCGACGCTCCACGTGCTGTGAGACCGACCGCCTCAGTCGGAGCTGCGGCTCGAGCTGAGATCCTGGCCGTCCAGCTCGGACGCGAAGTCCGGGTCGAGCAGGTGGGACTCGACGCGCGCGTACTGCCGCTGGATGTAGTCCTCCAGCTCGACGTGCTCGACCCGCCACTGCCCACGGCCGCCGATCTGGATGCCCCGCAGATCCCCTGAGCGCACGAGCGCATAGACCTGCCGGACGGTGACGTTGAGGACCTCGGCGACATCAGCGAGAGTGAGGAATCGCGGCGTCTCCGAACCCATGTGCCCAGTGTGACACGGGTGAGTGTCAGCGCTCAGGTCATCTCCGGAGCCGGTGTGGACGACGGTGGACGGGTGGTGGACGAGTCACGGGTCCGTGCACTAGACATCCGGGTCAGGTGCGCAACTGCGTGCCCGATCAGGGTCGGGGGGACCATGGGACGACGCGACACGACCACGCGACCGGCACGGCGGGTCGTCGTGCGTCGATGGCGCGACCCGCGGCTGCTCGCGGGCGTCGTGCTGGTCGTGGGTGCCACGGCGCTCGGGGCCCGCATCGTCGTCGGCGCCGACGACACCGTCGAGTACTGGGCCGTCTCGGACGAGGTCCGAGCGGGCGACACCGTGGGCCCGGACGACCTCATGGCGACCAGGGCCAGGCTCGACGGCGCGAGCGGCGAGGCCTACGTGCGGGTCGAGGAGGAGCTCCCCGAGCGGCTCGACGCACTGCGCTGGACCGTCGACCTCGCGCCGGGTGCGCTCGTCGGGCGCGACTCCTGGGCGGCCGGCGACGCGTCCCGGGGTCATCTCCCGGTCAGCGTCCAGACGGGGTTCCTTCCCCCCGATCTCGGCGCGGGCGACCTCGTCGACGTCTGGGTGGGTCCGGGCCCGGGGGAGGCGACCGATCTCCCGGCCGTGCGGCAGGCGTCCGGGCTCCGGGTCCTGGACGCCGGCACCTCGGAGACGCTCGGAGCCAGCGTGACGCGGACCGTCGTGCTGGACCTCGGGTCGCAGACGCTCGGGGGCGAGCAGATCGCGGCGATCGCCTCCGGTCACGTGACGCTGGTCCGGGTGCCGTGACCGACGTCGCGATCGCCGCTGCCGGTGCGGCGTGGGAGCCTCAGGCCCTGGCGGCGGTCGACCAGGCCCCGCACCTGCGGCTCGCGCGCCGCTGCGTCGACGTCAGCGAGCTGCTCGCGGTGGTGCGGACCGGGGCGGCCTCCGTCGCCCTGGTCGACCCGGCGCTCCCGGGCCTCGACATCGACGTCGTGCGCGAGCTCACGTCGGCCGGGGCCGCCGTGGCCGCGTGCGGGGACACCGCGGCGGCGGCCGCCCTCGGCATCGCCTGGCGTCCTGATCCCACCCAGCTCGGGCAGGTCGACTGGGCCGAGCCGGTGCCGGTCCCGGGTCCACCACCACCACCGTCGACCGGCGCGGACGACCGGAGCGCCGGGCGAGTGCTCGTCGTGTGGGGTCCGGCCGGTGCTCCGGGGCGTTCGACGCTCGCGCTCGCGCTGGCCTCGGCGCTGGCCGGCCTCGGGCAGCGCACGGCGCTCGTCGACGCCGACGTGGCTGGCGGGACGCTGGCCCAGCAGCTCGGCGTGCTCGACGACCTCAGCGGGATCTTGGCCTCTTGTCGAGCCGCTGGCAACGGGCGCGGCCACGAGGTCGACGGCCATCTCGTGGAGGTGGAGCCGGGGCTCGACCTGCTCACGGGCATTCCGCGCGCCGACCTCTGGCCGCACCTGCGGGTCGGCGCGCTCGGCACGGTGCTGGACCGGCTCCGCAGCGACCATGCGCACGTCGTCGTCGACGTCGGGTCCGGTCTCGACCTCGACGGCACGGTCGGGCGGTCACGGCACGCGCTGACCCGGAACCTCGTCGAGGAGGCTGACGACCTGGTCGTGGTCGGTCGCGCGGACCCCGTGGGGCTGTCCCGGCTGGTGCGGGGACTCGCCGAGCTGCGCGAGGTCGTGCCGGGCCCGCCGAGCGCGGTCGTGGTCAACCTCGCGGGGACGGGTCCGGGCTGGAGCGAGCGCGAGGTCGCCGAGACGGTGCGCCGGCTCGCCGGCCGCGCTCCCGACCTGTTCCTGCCCGCCGATCCCGCGACGCTCCACGCGGCGATGATGCACGGCCGGTCGCCCGGTGCGGCGGCTCCCGCCTCGCCCTTCGTGGGTCGGGTCCGCGAGCTCGTGGCCACACTTCGGCTGGACGACCGGTGATAACCTCACCCCGACCGGAGTGAGGAGTGCCATGCAGCGTCTGAGCCCGTTGGACGCGCTCTTCCTGCAGAGCGACAGCCCCACGGTTCCCCGTCAGATCGCGACGTTGGCGATCCTCGAGGCGGGTGAGACCTCGCTCGACCACGACCGCCTCCTGCGCATCATCGACGAGCGCATCGACCTGGTCCCGCGGTACCGCCAGGTCCCTCGCCACGTGCCGGGCCGGATCGGCCCCCCGGTGTGGGTCGACGACGAGAACTTCGACATCACGCTGCACGTCCGGCGCTCGGCGCTGCCCTCGCCCGGATCGCGTGACGCCCTGCACGAGCTCGTGGGCCGGCTCGTCGCCCGCCGCCTCGACCTCGACCGACCGCTCTGGGAGCTCTACCTCGTCGAGGGCCTCGAGGACGGCGCCACCGCGTTGCTGTTCAAGGCGCACCAGGCGCTCGTCGACGGGTCCGAGACGGTCGACCTCGCGCAGGTCCTGCTCGAGGAGGTCGCCCACGCCCGCGACATCCCGCACGAGGAGTGGACCCCGCGTCCCGATCCCGGCGCGCTGGCCCTGGCCGCCTCCACGGTCAACCGCACCGTGACGCACCCGGGCGAGGCCCTCCGCACCGTCGAGCGCGTCGCGGGCCGGTTCGTCCGTCACCTCCCGGTGGTCGGCACCCCCACGACCCCGTCGCACGGAGTCCTGCAGACGACGCTCTCGCGGCACCGGCGCTTCGCGACCATCGCGGTCTCGTTCGGTGAGCTGCGGCGGGTCCGAGAGTTCCACGGCGGCACGGTCAACGACGCGATCCTCGCCTCGATCGCCGGCGGCCTGCGTGGCTGGATGCTGACCCGGGCGGAGCCGGTCACCCCGAAGACGAGCTTCCGGGCGCTCGTGCCGATGTCGGTCGTGTCCGAGGGCCTGCCGACCTCGTTGGGCTCGCGGGTCACGGGGCACCTGCTGTCCCTCCCGGTCGGCGAGTCCAATCCCGTGGTCCGCCTGCACCAGGTCTCCTACGCGCTGAAGGACCACCGCGAGACCGGCCTGGCGGTCGCGGCCAACGAGCTCGCCAACCTCCCGGGCTTCGCGACCTCCACGTTCCACGCGGTGGGTGCGCGGGTCGCGATGGCCGAGGCGCGACGCGATCACCACATCACCATCACGAACGTGCCGGGCTCGTTCGATCCGGTGTACCTGGCGGGGCAGAAGGTCCAGGAGGTCTACTCGGCGATCCCGCTGCGTGGCCACCGTGCGGTCTCGATCGCGGTCACGTCGTACAACGGCCAGGTGTTCTTCGGTCTGGTCGGCGACCGTGAGGCGGTGCCCGATCTCGACGTGCTCGCCCAGTGCATCCGCGAGTCGGTCGACGAGCTCGTCGAGACGGCGACCTCGGCGACCCGGCGCGCCCCGCGCGGTCGCCAGCGCCCGCAGCGGGGCACCTCATGAGGGTCTACCTGGCGGCCGACGCCGACGACCTGCGCCGACTGGCCGCCGGCGAGACGCTCGACCAGGAGCAGCTGCTGGCCGCCTCGGAGGACGAGGAGGACGAGCTGGCCGCCCTCGAGGAGGCCGTGGAGTCCGGTCCCGTCGCGGTGGCGGCCGAGGTCGACGTCGAGGACGCCCCCGTCGCGCTCGCGCACGTGCAGGCGTTTCACCTCGTGCTCGACGACAGCGGTCACCTGCAGTGGTTCGGCCCCGATGAGCTCGACGCGGTGCTCGACCTCCTGACCTGAGCCGGCGCCGGCCCCCCGGGCCTCCGGCGCGCACGAGGGCCCCGCACCCAGAACCGGGTGCGGGGCCCTCGTGGTCCGGTCCGGGTCGGCCCGGACCAGGATCAGATCTTGGTCTTGCCGAGGTCGACCTCGGCGTTGAGCGATCGCACGATCTGCTTGTGGATCTCCGGCTCGATCTTGCGGCCGAGCAGCGGGATCGAGACCTTGACGTCGCCCTTGACCGTGAAGACGGTGCCTCCGCTGCCGTCGTCCTCGAGCGCGGCGGTGCCGAGCATCTCGGCCGGCTGGCCCACGATCGAGACCTTGACGTCGGCCACACGCGAGCCGTCGCTCTTCTGGCTCCACTTCTCGGTCTGCTTGACCTTGACCGTGGGGCCGGTGAGCTTCTTGACGAAGTCGGGGAGCTCGGCGGGCATCGAACGCACGATCGTGACGGTGCCGTCATCGACGGAGACGTCGTACTCGATCGCTCCCTGGTCCTCGCACGTCTCGGTGCGGAACTCCTCGGACGTGATGAGGCCGTACACCTCGTCGACCGTGGCGCTGTAGGTGAATGTCTCGGAGAGCTTCATGCGCACATCCTGTCAGGGGTTCCCGGGCTTGTCAGCGGGTCGCGGACGACGCGCGTCAGCGCGCGCTGCCCTCGCCCTCGACGGCCTGCTGGGTTCCCGTCTGCAGGGCCTTGAGCTCGGCCAGCCGGGCCTCGACCTCGAGCTGGTCGGAGTCGATCTCGAGCTCGGCGAACTGGGAGTCGAGGCTCGACGACGCCAGCTCGGCCTTGCCGGCCACGAGGGCCTCGTCGCGGCGCACCTTCTCCTCGAAGCGGGACAGCTCGCTGGTCGGGTCGAGGACGTCGATCGACTTCACGGCGTCGGCCACCTTGGCCTGCGCCTCGGCGGTCTTGGCGCGGGCCACGAGCTGGTCGCGCTTGACCTTGAGCTCGTCGAGCTTGACGCGCATCTGGACCAGACCGACCTTGAGCTTCTCGACCGTCTCGCCCTGCGAGGCGATCATCGGCGCGGCCTGCTTGGCCTCGTTCTCGAAGGAGATCTGCTTGGTCAGGGCGAGCTTGGCGAGCTGGTCGAAACGGTCGGCCTCACCGGCCTGCCCGGAGCTGCGCAGGGTGTCGGCCCGCTGGGAGGCAGCCAGCGCCTTGCCGCCCCACTCCTTGGCGGCGGCGACGTCCTCGGCGTGATCGGCCTCGGCGAGGCGCAGGTTGCCGATCGTCTGGGCGACGGCGTCCTCGGCCTCGGCGATCGAGCTCGTGTAGTCGCGCACGAGCTGGTCGAGCATCTTCTGCGGGTCCTCGGCCTTGTCGAGCAGCGAGTTGATGTTCGCGCGCGTGAGCTGGCTGATCCGACCGAGGATGGACTGCTTCTGGGCCATGGTGGGTCCTCTTCGTCCGAGCGTGGGGAGTGGTGCCTCGATCCAAGCGCACCGCGGGCCCGCACTCAACCGGTGAGGTCGAGCACGGGCCCGCGGCGAACCGCTGGGTCAGGCCATCTGGCGACGCGCGGTGCGGGCGCCCAGGAGGACGACACCGCCCAGCAGCGTCACGAGCACGCCTCCGATCAACATCGTGGCCGAGGCCTCGAGGCCGGTCGACGGGAGCACCGCCGCCTGGGTGGGAGCTGCGGCTCGAGGCGCCACGGCGGGGACGACCGGAGCCGCCGGAGCCGCCGGGGCGACCGGGCCGACCGGAGGGACCGGGGCCGCCGCGACCGTCACGACGACCTCGGTGGAGTCGCCCGAGATGACACAGCTCGTGGCATCGCCGGGGATCGAGCACAAGGCGAGGTAGTACCAGAGGCTGCCCGATGCCGCCGCCGTGAAGGTGAGCTCACCGGTTGCGCTGTTGAACGACACGTTGGTGAAGTTCGCCGGGTCGGTCAGCGCGGTGTCGACGAAGTACTGGCGCAGCGAGCCGGGGGTTCCCAGACCCTCGGCGTCCTCCTCGTCGTCGAGCTGCTCGTCGTTCGCGGCGACGTTCAGCGTGATCGGGACGCCGGAGACGCCCGAGGCCAGATCGGTCACGGTGCAGGCGATGTCCAGGCCGTCGCCACCGAACAGCTGGTTGGTGCCGCCCTCGCCGCAGAGCTGGTCGTTGCCGCCGTTGCCGTACAGGATGTCGTCGCCGTCACCGCCGAAGATGACGTCGTCGCCGCCGATGTTGACGACGGGACCGTCGCCGTAGATCGTGTCGGCTCCGTTGCCGCCGAAGATGACGTCGTTGCCGCCGATGTTGACGACGGCGCCGTCGCCGTAGATCGTGTCGGCTCCGTTGCCACCGGAGATGACGTCGTTGCCGCCGATGTCGACGACGAAGCCGTCGCCGTACACCGTGTCGGCGCCGCCGCCGCCGTCGATCGTGTCGTCGCCGCCCGCGACGGTGGCCTCGCCGTCACCGTAGATCGTGTCCGGTCCGCCGCCGCCGTTGATCGTGTCGTCACCACCGTTGTTGGTGGCGGCGCCGTCGCCGCGAATCGTGTCGGCCCCGCCGCCGCCGTTGATCGTGTCGTCGCCGCCGTTGTTGGTGACGATGGCGCCGTCGCCGGAGAGGGTGTCGTCCCCGGCGCGGCCGTTGATCGTGTCGTCGTTGCCGGTGCCGAGCTCGATGTTGCCGTCGCCGCTCAGGACGTCCGGCCCGGGAGTCCCGTCGATGTCGGCCGCCAGGGCGGACGTCGGGACCAGGGCGATCGTCGCGACTGCTGCGGCGACCCCCAGACGGAGTGTTGTTCTCTTCATGATGTGACCTCGTGAGGGAGGAGGATCCAGCCGTGATCGGCCGGAGGGAGTGCTCGTATATCAACACGGCGACGGCCGGCGTGTGAGCCAAATCATCACGTTGCTGGCTGCAGGGTCGACGGCATGCCCCAATCGCCGGCGCACCTGGTTCCGATGGGGGACGTCCGCATGGTTCACATGGGCAGATAGAGCGTGAACGCGGTCTCGCCCGGCACGCTGTGCACCGTGACGCGGCCGTCGTGCGCCTCGACGACCGCCTTGACGATCGAGGCGCCCAGCCCGACCCCGCCCGAGGCTCGCGTGCGGGAGGAGTCGCCGCGTGCGAACCGGTCGAACACGTGCGGCAGCAGGACGGGGTCGATGCCGGGCCCGTCGTCACGGACTGTGAGAGCGACTCCGGCGTGGCTGCGGCGCAGCGAGGTCGTGATGGTCGTTCCGGGCGGGGTGTGGCGTGAGGCGTTGGTCAGGAGATTCGTCACGGCTTGGTGAAGACGCCGTGCGTCGCCGGTGACCTGGACGGCGTCGTCGGGGAGCTCCAGACCCCAGCGCCACTGCGGGTCGACGACCTGCCGGTCGGCCACGGCCTCCAGCGCGATGTGGGTCAGGTCCACGTCAGTACGGTCCAGGGGACGCCCGGCGTCGAGCTGCGCGAGCAGGAGCAGGTCGTTGACGAGGGAGGACATGCGGGTCGACTCGGTCTCGACCTTCGCCAGGGCCTGGCGGACGATGTCGGGGTCCTCGCCGGTCCGGTGCACGAGCTCGGTGTAGCCCGCGATCGTCGCGAGCGGGGTGCGGAGCTCGTGCGAGGCGTCGGCGACGAACTGGCGGACCTGCTGCTCGCTCTGGTGACGGGCCTCGAGCGAGCTCTCGACATGGTCGAGCAGGACGTTGAGCGCATCGCCGACCCGGCCGACCTCGGTCGCGGGATCGGTGAGGTCGGCCGGCACCCGGGGCGTGCTCAGGACCGATCCGCTCGAGAGTGGCATGAGCGAGACCTCGTGAGCGGTCGCGGCGACGTCGCGGAGCGGACGCAGCTGACGGCGCACGAGCACCCGGGCGGCCGCCGCGGCGGCGAGGGTGCCCCCCACGGTCAGCAGGCCCTCCCACACGATCAGGCTCGTCAGCGTCTCGTCGAGGTCGGCCGTGGGAAGGCCACCCACGACGACCGCGCCGTCGTCGTTGCGCACGGCCAGCACGCGATAGGTCCCGAGCCGGGACAGGTCGACGGTGCGGGTCCGGCCGTCGGCCGGGAGGTCGGCCAGCACGTCGAGCACGGCGGCGGGCAGCCGCTCCTGCCGGCCGTCGCCCACGAGATCGCCACGACGTACGGCGTCGTGGAACACCGCTGTGACGGTGCCCTCGCCCTGACCCACCGCGGCAGGCAGAGGCTCGGACGCCGGAGGGCGCGAGCCGCCCGGGAGCCGGTCGAGCTCCCGGTCGAACCGGTCGAGGCTGTCGTGCAGCTGGGAGTCGAGGCGGTCGGTCAGGTACGACCGCATCGTCAGCGTCGCGAAGGCCGAGACCCCCACGCCCACGACCGCGACGAGCGCCACGGCGGTGACGATGAGGCGTCCGGTGAGGGTCGCCGGCAGCAGGCGCGGCACGGCGAGGTCAGGACGTGGGCTTGAGCACGTAGCCCGCGCCGCGCTTGGTGTGGATCATCGGTTGGCGACCGGCATCGATCTTCTTGCGCAGATAGGAGATGTAGAGCTCGACCACGTTGGCCTGGCCCCCGAAGTCGTAGTTCCACACCCGGTCGAGGATCTGAGCCTTGCTCAGCACTCGCTGGGGATTGCGCATGAGATAGCGCAGGAGCTCGAACTCCGTGGCGGTCAGGGAGATCTCGTCGTCCCCGCGGAACACGTCGTGGCTGTCCTCGTCGAGCGTGAGGTCGCCGACGGTCAGCACGTGGCTCTCGCGCTGCTCGAGTGCTCCGGAGCGCCGCAGCAGTCCGCGCAGACGCGCCACGACCTCCTCGATGCTGAACGGCTTGGTCACGTAGTCGTCGCCGCCGGCGGTGAGGCCCTGGATCCGGTCCTCGACGGCGTCGCGCGCGGTGAGGAAGACGACCGGCACGTGCGGGGCGAACGCGCGAATGCGGCGCAGCACCTCGAGGCCGTCGAAGTCGGGCAGCATCATGTCCAGCACGATCGCGTCGGGAAGCGTGTCGCGCGCGGCCTGCACGGCCGAGCGACCGGTGGCAGCCGTGGCGACGTCCCAGCCCTCGAACCGCAGCGCCATCTGGAGCAGCTCGGCGATGTTGGCCTCGTCGTCGACCACGAGCACGCGGACCGGTGAACCGTCGGCACGGGACAGGGCAGGGGTCATCCCTCCAGTGTGGCGCGAGAAGCTGCGCACGGGGTGGCAACCACCTGTGCCTGACCTGTGAATCTACGCTGCCGGTCGGTGGTCTCGCAGAAGATGCCTGCGTCGTGCACAGGTCGGCGACAGGGGGGTCTCCGAGCCTGGAGCCATGAATGACACCACCCTTGAGTCCGACGTCCCACCCCCTCCACCGACCCCGTCCGTCGACCCTCCTCCGGAGCGGAGGCCACGGCGCAGCACCTCGGTGCTGGTCGCGGCGATCGTCGCCGCCGTCACCCTGCTGGTCGGGCTCGGCGCCGGGACCGGGATCGGCTTCGCGCTCGACTCCGGCGGGGCTCCCGGCGACCGGCCCGGGGACCGACCCGGCATCGGAGCCGACGGCCCTGCGCAGGACGGCTCGGGCCACCGGCCGGGTCGGCCGGGCCCGCGTCCGGGCGCGGGCGCGGGCGCGGGCGCGGGGCAGCTCCCCGACGGTCCGCCAGACGGCGGGCCCGGGCCTGACGCCGGCTCCTGAGACCGACGCGGCCGCCAGCCACGATCGGAGTTCAGACGGCGCCGGGGAACCCGTGCTGGCGCCACGCCTCGTAGACCGCGATCGAGGCGCAGTTGGCGAGGTTCATCGAGCGACGTGACTCCAGCATCGGGATGCGGAGACGGTCGTGGACCCGCGGGTCGTGCTGGACCTCCTCGGGCAGGCCCGTCGGCTCGGACCCGAACATCAGCACGTCGCCCGGCTCGTACGCGACGTCGGTGTGCCGTCGGGACGCCGACGTCGTGTACGCGAGCACGCGGCCCCCGTCGAAGGCCGCGTACGCGGCGTCGAGCGTCTCGTGCACCGTGACGACCGCGAGGTCGTGATAGTCGAGCCCCGCACGGCGCAGCTTGCTGTCCTCGAGGTCGAACAGCGGATCGACCAGGTGGAGGTGCGCGCCGGTCGCTGCCGCGAGGCGGATCGCGCTTCCGGTGTTGCCGGCGATCCGCGGCTCGACGAAGCAGATCTGGAACACGGCTCGCAGACTACTCGTCGCCCCCTACACTCAACGCTCATGGCCGCCCCCACGCGTGTGCACCTCACCCATGTCTTCACCTCCAGCCCCGACGTCGTGTTCGACGCGCTCGCCGAGCACGAGAACCTCGGGCCCGTCTTCGGCGCGAAGATCACCCGCGTCAAGGACGGCGACACCACGCGCAACGGGGTCGGGTCGACACGCTCGCTCAAGATCGGGCCGCTCCCGGCGTTCCAGGAGACCACCACGGTGGCCGACCGACCCACGCTGATCGAGTACAAGATCACGAAGGGGTCGCCGCTCAAGGGCCACTGGGGCCGCCAGGCGCTCACGCCGACCGCTGACGGCGGCACTCGGCTGGACTACTCGATCGGCTTCGACGCCGTGGTGCCCGGCCTCGCCCCGGTCGTGGCCAAGATCTTGACGCTCGCGATCGGCAAGGGACTCGGCACGCTCGTCCCGTGATCTAGCCTGGGACCGCACCTGCCGGTGTGGTGGAACTGGGTAGTCACGCCAGGTTTAGGTCCTGGTGCTCTTCGGGGCGTGCAGGTTCGAGTCCTGTCACCGGCACCAGGTCCCCAGATGTGGACACCTCCGCACGCGAATCGAGACGATCCGTGTGCGGAGGTGTCCACATCTGGTCGGACTCAGTTCGGGCCGACGTTCAGTCGAGGCCCAGGTCGCGGCGGAGCTTCGCGACGTGTCCGGTCGCCTTGACGTTGTAGGCAGCGTGGGAGATCTTGCCCTCCGGGTCGACCACGAACGTCGAGCGGATGACCCCGTGCACGACCTTGCCGTAGAGCTTCTTCTCCCCGAAGGCGCCCCAGGCCGTCAGGGCCTCCTTCTCGGGGTCCGAGAGCAACGTGATCGTCAGCCCGTCCTTCTCGCGGAACTTCGCGAGCTTGGCCGGGGCGTCGGGGGAGATCCCGAGGACTTCGTACCCCTCCGCGCGGAGCCGGTCGATCGAGTCGCTGAAGTCGCAGGCCTGCTTCGTGCAGCCGGGCGTCATCGCGGCGGGGTAGAAGTACACGATGACCGAGGACCCCCGGAGGTCCGAGAGCGTCACGGTCTCGCCGGTGTCGGAGGTCAGGGTGAAGTCGGGGGCCGGGTCACCGGGCTGCAGTCGGGTCGTCATGCCCCCTATCCTGACTCAGACGGGCAGCCCGCCCCGACCGAGGTGGACAGGAGCAAGACGTGGCGCGTGAGACCGACCAGCTGGTGGCCGAGATCGACGAGGTGCGCGATCACCTGGCCACCACGATCGACACGTTGATCGACCGGACGAGTCCGAAGTCGATCGCCCGCCGCACCGTGGCGTCGGTCAAGGCCAAGTTCGTCGACGAGAACGGATCACCCCGCTTCGAGACGATCGCGCCGATCGTGGCCGGTGCTGCCGGCATCGTGGCGGCAGCGATCGTGGTGCGCCGCCTGAGCCGGTGACGACCCCGTCATGATGGGGCCATGAGGCCGCACCCGCTCCTCGCGCTGCGCCGGATGCCGTCGCCCCGGGAGTCCCTCGCCGACCGCTGGGCCACGCTGCGCCGACGGTGGCGGCTCATCCTGCGGCTCAGCGTCTCGACCGCCGCGGCGTTCGCGATCGCCACCCATCTGCTGGGTCACCAGCAGGCGTTCTTCGCGCCGATCGCCGCCGTCATCGTCATCATCGCCGGCGCCGGACAACGGGGCCGCACCACGGTCGAGCTCGTCGTCGGGGTCGCGATCGGCGTGTTCGTCGGCGAGCTGCTGATCATGTCGATCGGGCGCGGTGCCTGGCAGATCGCGCTGGTCGTCGCCCTCACCGTCGCGGTCGCGACCCTGGTCGGCATCAAGGGCCTCGCCCTGACCCAGGCCGCGAACTCCGCCGTGCTGCTGGCGGCCGTCCTGCCCGCGTCGGGCGCAGCCGACCCTGCCGTGACGAGATTCCTCGACGCGCTCGTGGGCGGGGCGTGCGGCCTGGCGATGGTGCTGCTGCTGCCGCGCAACCCGGTGCGCGACATGAACCTCCAGGTGCAACGACTCCTGGAGGACATCGCCGAGGTGCTCGACCGGGTGGCGCAGTCGATGCGCACGGGTGACGCTGCACTCGCCGACATCGCGCTCGGCCAGGCGCGATCGGCCCAGACGCTGATGGACTCGGTGTCGTCGACGGGCGTCAACGTGGCCGAGATCGCGCGGATGTCGCCGGTCCGGTGGCGCCAGCGCGACGAGCTGCAACGCTTCGTGGGCTCGGTGCGCGACCTCGACAACGCGCTGCGCGACGTGCGAGTCCTGGCGCGTCGCGTGGCGGCGATGCTCCGCCACGGTGAGACCGCGCCGGACGACATGCAGCGGGCCATCGAACGCATGGGTTCGGCGGTGCGGATTTACGCCGACGACCTCGCGACCCACGACACCTTCGCCGAGGCGCGCGACGAGCTGATCGACGCGGCCCGGCTGGCGATCACCTGTCTGCAGGGGGAGATCACGATCAACACCGCCGCGATCGGCGCTCAGGTGCGGTCGCTCGCCGCCGACCTGCTCTCGGCCAGTGGCGTGACCCGCGACGAGCTCGGCGAGCTGCTCGCGTTCGACTGACGCTCGATCCCGCGGGCGTGTCCGTCTCGACACGGAGCTTGTCGGCGCGCTAGCCTGCCTTCACCAGCACGACGAAGGAGGTGAACCCTGTGACGAATCCCATCACGACGACCAACGCGTACCGCGCGTCGTCGAGCCCCGCGTTCGACGCCGTCCGATTCCTCGCCGGTTCACCCTCCGGAGTCATGCACCTGCCGTAGCCTCAGCACGGCACGTCCATCACCGCTCCGGATCCATGATCCGGGGCGGTTTTTCGTATTCACTCACCGAGAAAGGAGGCGCGCCATGACCATCACCCCCACCCCACGCACCGACGAGACCATGCCCGCACACCCCCATCCGACCACCCGTTCCGGCCCCACAGCCGGCCGAGCCACCCGGAAGGAGGTGTCGGACATGACCCGTCTCGGTCGCCAGGCCCGCGTCAAGCGCGCCTGGGACGAGCTGTCGGAGGCGGACCGCCAGGTCCTGCTGAACCAGGCGCGCGAGCGGCGCGTCCAGCAGGCGGAGCGCGATGCGCGCATCGCCGAGGTGTACAACGCGCGCCTCAACCGATAGTCGCGCCCGTCCCTCACGCCACGGCCTCGTCGGTCTTCGCCGGTGGTGCCACCATCGAGGCATGCAACCGATGGAGCTCGCCGTGCTCGGAGTCCTCGTGGTCGTGGCGGTCTGCGTGGTCTCGCCGCGGCTCGGCGTGGCCGCGCCGCTGTCCCTGGTCGCGGTGGGCGTCGGCCTGTCGTTCGTCCCGGGCGTGCCCGACGCCCAGATCGATCCCGAGATCGTGCTCGCCGGCGTCCTGCCACCGCTGCTGTACGCCTCGTCGGTGACGATGCCGATCACCGACTTCCGCCGCGACCTCAAGGCGATCGGCGGCCTGTCGGTGATTCTCGTGATCGTCACCTCGACCGTGCTCGGCCTGCTGCTGCCGCTCGTCGTGCCGGGCATCGGGTTCGCCGAGGCCTTCGCCCTGGGCGCCATCGTGAGCCCGACCGATGCCGTCGCGACGTCGATCGCCCGCCGGACCGGGGCCCCGCCGCGCCTGCTGACGGTCCTCGACGGCGAGAGCATGCTCAACGACGCGACGGCCCTGGTGCTGCTGCGGAGCGCCGTGGCGGCCACGGGGATCAGCATCTCGGTGCTCGACGTCGGGGTCGATCTGCTGCTCGCCGTGGCCGTCGCATGCCTCGTGGGCGTCGTCGTCGCGGCGGCCAGCCTGCTGGCCCGGTCCTTGGTCAAGGACGCGACCGTCGCCACGGCGATCTCGTTCGTGGTGCCCTTCGTGGCCTACGCGCCGGCCGAGCACCTGGGCGCGTCGGGCCTCGTGGCCGTCGTGGTGGCCGGGCTAGCGATCGGCTCCCGCGGCTACGTCGAGCTGCGTCCCGAGGACCGCGTGGCCGAGCGGATCAACTGGCGCACGATCGCCTTCCTGCTCGAGGGCGCGGTCTTCCTGGTCATGGGTCTGCAGCTGCGCCCGCTGTGGGACGACTTCTCCGGCACCGGGCAGTCGGTGGGTCTGATGGCCGGAGTCGCGGCGCTCGTGCTGGCGGTCGTGCTCGTGGCGCGGGTGCTGTTCACGGGGGTCCTGCTCCTGAGCCTGCGCGGCGACCGGCGCCAGCACGAGGCCTCTCGCCCGCGGATGGCCGCTCTGCGCGACTACCTGACCTCGCCGGAGGCCCAGCGCCACTCGGCGGCCCGTCGGCAACGGGCCCTGAAGGCGATCCAGCGGCGCGAGCACGACATCACCTTCTACGGCGAGCAGTCGATGAGCGCGCGCGACGGACTGGTGCTGACCTGGGCCGGCATGCGCGGCTGCATCACGGTGGTCGCGGCCCAGACGCTGCCGCACGACCTCGCGCAACGTGACCTGCTGGTGCTCGTGGCCTTCGGCGTGGCCGGTGCTTCGCTGCTCGTCCAGGGCGGCACGCTCGCGTTCGTGGTGCGCCGCCTGGGGGTGCTGGACGACCGGGAGGCGGCCCGTCGGGACCAGCTCGGCTCCCTCGTCGCCGCGCTCGCCGACGTGTCGCAGTCCCGGTGCGACGAGGCGGAGGTCGAGGGCCTGGACGGCCGGCCGATCGACCCCGCGGTCGTGCAGCACGTCCGGCGCCGCTCGACCCCGGCGGCCGAGTGGGCGTGGGCGGGGGTCGAGGGAGCCGAGCGCGACCGCCTCCTGCAGGACTTCCGGACGCTGCAGGCGCTGGTGATAGAGGACCAGCGCGAGGCGCTGCTCGACCTCCGCTCCGAGGGACGGTACGACTCCGTCGTGATCGGCGAGCTCCTCGATCGTCTCGATGCCGTGCAGTCGTGGGTCCGGTGATCCGGAGAGACTCTGCGTAATCACCGCTGCGGTAGACCGAGTATCAAGGCGCGGTAGAACGAGACTCCGTCGGCCAGCGACGCGATCGCGACGTGCTCGTCGATCCCGTGGATCGAATCGCGCTGACGCCGGGACATCCGGAGCGGTGCGAAACGGTGCACGGCGTCGGCGAAATCGGCGAAGTACCGGCTGTCTGTGCTGCCGGACTGCAGGTACGGCACGACCTGGAGGTGGGGATCGATCGCTGCGACGGCGCGCTGCAGAAGATCCCATTGCGGTCCGTGACTCGGCGACGAAGGCGATGGTGGGTCGCCGCGCACTTCGTGGACGTCGACGCCGAGATCGTCCAGAAGGTCGTTCAATCGAGCCACGAGCGTGTCGACATCGTCGCCGGGTGCGAGGCGGACATTGACCGAGGCCGTGGCGCGGTCGGCAATGACGTTGTCGGCGTGGCCGGCGCTCAACCTGGTGACTGCCATCGTCGTCGCGGTGAGTGCAGCCATTTCCGGTCCCATCGACCGCAGCCGATCGGCCACGTCCGCGTCCGAGAGATGGGAGAGGTCGGGGAGGTTGTCCAACGACTGCACCATCGAGCGGACCGTGCGATCGAGACGCACAGCCGGGTCGTGGCGGCAGACCCGGGACACGGCGTCGGCTAGGCGCTCGATTGCCGATCCGGTCACGGGCACCGAGGAGTGCCCGCCGCGGCCGGTCGCTAGCAGGGTGAGGTCGACTGTGCCCTTCTCAGCAACGGCCACCATGGCCTGAGCGCCGCGTGCACCAGGAATCATGTCCTCGACGATCGCGCCACCCTCGTCACTCACGAGCCAGGGTCGAACTCCGTGAGACTGCAACCACCCCGCGGCGAGACGGGCACCGGTGCCGTGGGTCTCCTCGTCGGCTCCGCTGAACAGGTAGATGTCCTGGGCCGGCACGTGGCCCGCCTCGATCAGGTCCTCGACGCTGTCGAAGAGGCACGCCAGGGCGCCCTTGTCGTCCAACGTCCCGCGCCCGTGCACCATGCCCTCGCCGAGCACGCCGGCGAACGGCTCGTGGTGCCAGGTGCTGGGTGGAGCGGGGACGACGTCGTGGTGAGCCATCAGCACGACCGGATGGCGATCGCTGCGGCCCGGCCAGTGGAACAGAAGCGAGTCGTTCTCGGGCAAGGGCACGAGTCGTGTGCTCGAGTGGATGTGCGGATACAGGCGACGCAACGTGCGACGAAACGCGGCAAACTCCTGCTCGTCGCGCTCCAGCTCGTCCGAGACAGTGCGGTGGCGAACCAGAGCGGCCAGTCGGTCGGCGGTCCGTGACGACGACGTGGTCATGGCGTGCCGTCCAGGTGTCTCGTCAGGAACTCCACCACGCACTGCTGCGCCTGCTGGGCCTCTGGAAGGCGCGGTTCGCTCGTGAAGGTGTGCCACATGCCCTCCCAGAGGCGCAGGTGCACATCGCTCTCGGCCGCGCGGAGGTGCCAGTACAGCCGCACGCAGTCGCTCAGGAGGAGGTCGCGGGTGCCGCTGACCAGCAAGGTTGGCGCCACGGGACCGGCCGCAGGACCCAGCACTGGTGAGAGTCGCGGATCGGTCAGGTCGTGCCCCTTGGCATAGAGCCGTCGCGTCATGCGCAGCTGGCTGCGCGAGGCGAGCACGGGGTCCCGTCGACGATTGCCCCGATGAGAGTCGCCAACCAGGCGTGCGTCGACCAGGGGGGAGTACAGCACGGCGGCCGCGGGCTGGGTCCGGCCCTCGGCGGCACGGCGAAGCATGGCCCCGAGCAGGAGGTTGCCCCCTGCCGAGACCCCCGAGACCACGATCGGCACGTCGCCGTCGAGCATCTCGTCGAGCACGTCGTCGACGGCCTTCAGCGGTTCGGGGAAGGGGTGCTCGGGGGCCAACGGGTAGTCCACGCTGAACGTCCGCAAGCCAGTGAGGTGGCACAACATCGCTGAGGTGGTGTCCTGGGCCGAGCCGAAGGCGAAGGCGCCCCCATGGAGGTGGAGCAGCAGTCCCTGCCGCTGCGGCCCCCCGGCGGGGTTCAGCTCGACCACGGGGACCCCGGCGACCGCGTCGTGAGCGGGCGGTTCCAGCCAGCGTGCGGCGAGTCCCTCGGCCTCCGTCCGGCTGCTCGACATGAGGCGTTCACGGACCAGAGGCACCCAGCGCGCGGCTCCCGGAAGGAATCCTGGAACCGCGCCGAATGGGCGCTCGCGCGACAGACGATCCGCCTCTCGCGACACGGTGGCGACGCCCCGGCTTCTCACGAGACCCTCGTCAGGAACTCGCGCGTTCGGGGACTCTGCGGATCGATGATGACGTCGCGGGCCGGGCCGTGCTCGACGATCTGGCCCTCGTCCATGAAGACCACCGTGTCCGCGACTTCTCGGGCGAAGGAGACCTCGTGCGTGACGACCATCATCGTCATGCCCTCCGCCGCGAGGGCTTTCATGACAGTCAGGACCTCGCCGACGAGCTCGGGGTCCAGGGCACTCGTCGGTTCGTCGAACAGCATGGCCCGCGGCCGCATCGCCAGGGCACGGGCGATGGCGACGCGTTGCTGTTGTCCGCCGGACAGGTGCCGCGGATAGGCGTTGGCCTTCTCGGCGAGTCCAACGCGCTCGAGGAGCCACCGGGCGTGCTCCTCAGCCTCGGCTCGAGGGCGACGACTGACGCCGATCGGCCCCTCCACGACATTCTCGAGAGCCGTCATGTGAGGGAACAGGTTGAACCGCTGGAAGACCATGCCGATCTGCGCGCGGCGACGCTGCACCTCGCGGTCTGGCAGCTCTTGCAGGTGGTCCCCATGGTCGGCATAGCCGACCATCTGCCCATCGACCCAGATCCGCCCCGCTTGAATCTTCTCCAAGTGGTTGACGCAGCGCAGCAGGGTGGACTTGCCGGATCCGGAGGGTCCGATGATGCAGCACACTTCCCCTGGCGCGACCGCGAGGTCGATGCCGCGCAGCACCTCGGTACGGCCGAATCGCTTGTAGACCCCTTCGGCGAGGATCAGCGGGGTGTGAACGTTCATGACAGCCTCCTGGGGACGGGAGCGTGAAATCGCGCCAGCGAAATTCGGACACGGTGGGTCCACGGCGTCGTGTCGACCTCATGGGCCCCCCGTGAGTACCGCTTCTCGAGCCTGGCCTGTCCGATGGAGAGGATCGTGGTCAGTGTGATGTACCAGATGCTGGCCGCGATCAGTAGCGGGATGGTCTGGAAGGTCTGGGAGTAGATCGTCTGAGTGACGTACAGCAGGTCGGCGACCGCGACCACTGACACCAGAGCCGTGGTCTTGAGCATCCCGATCGTCTCGTTGCCGGTCGGGGGAATGATCACTCGCATCGCCTGAGGCAGCACGATGCGACGCATGATGCGTGCGCGTGACATCCCGAGTGACTGGGCAGCCTCGCGCTGACCGTCGTCGACCGACAACAGGCCCGCTCGCACGATCTCCGACATGTAGGCCGCCTCGTTGAGTCCGAGAGCCAGAAGGGCCGCCGCCATCGGGGTGATGATCGTGTTGGCGTCGAGCGTGACCCAGGGCTCGAGGCCGGGAACGCCGACCGCGATCACGGGGTACAGTGCGGCGAGGTTGAACCAGAAGATGATCTGGACCAGCACTGGAGTCCCGCGGAAGAACCAGACGTAGAGGTCTGCGGCGCGTCGCACAAGCCACAGGTCGGACTGGCGCATGATCGCCAGCGTGATGCCCAGCGCGACCCCGATCACCATGCAGATCACGGTGAGCTGCAAGGTCATGAGGGCCCCTTCGGCCAGTTGGCGCGAGAAGACGTAGTCCCAGGCCACGCTCCACTCAAAGCGCGGGTTGGTCGCAATGGAGCGCGCCAGCAACGCTGCGACGACGATGATGACTGCGCCGGCCCCCCAGCGCCACGGCCGTCGCAGGGGACGAACGGGCACCGGGGTGGTCGGTGATGCGGTGACGAGGTCCACGTGTCAGACGCTTCCGGCGTCGATCGTGGCTTCGGTCAACACGTTGTCGCCGAGCCCGTAGGAATCAAGGATCTCCGCGTAGGTGCCGTCGTCCATGAGGTGCTGCAGCGCCGCTTGAAAGGCAGCGGCGAGCTGGGCGTCCTCGCGCGGGAAGGCGATGCCGACCAGGCCGACGTCAAGACTCATCGACACGTCGAACTCATCGCCAGTCGTTTCCACCAGGTATCCGGCCGAGGGCGACGGGATCACGGCGACGTCGACCCGTCCGCTGCGCAGCGCGTTGACCAGGTCGTCCTGGCCGGTGAACTGCGAGAGGTCCAGTTGGGCGGCAGCAGGGCAACCGGGGGCAACCTGGGTCTGGAGGAACTCCACGATGTAGGTGCCGGACTGGGCGCCGACGCTGAGTCCGCAGAGGTCCTCCAGAGCGGCCGGCTGCTCCTCGGAGTCGCCGGTGATCAGGAATGATCCACCCGTGGTCAGGTAGTCGACGAATGTCAGCTGCTTCTGGCGGTCGGGGGTGTCGGACATGCCGGTGAACGCCAGATCGTACTTGCCAGAGGCGAGCGACGGGATCATCGTGTCGTACGTGACGGCGTTGAATCGAAGCTCGAGGCCCAACAGGTCGCCGATGGCCTTGCCGAGATCCGGGTCGAGGCCGACCACGGTCTTGCCGTCAGTGTCGTAGAACTCGAATGGCGGGTACGGGACGTCGGAGGCGACCTCCAGAATGCCCGATTCGCGCACGTCGTCGGGCAGCATGGCCTGCAGTTCGGGGTCGATCCTGCTCGAGTCGATGTTCGGGGCGTCTGCGGTGTCGCTGCCGCAGGCGGACAGCACGCAGACTGCGAGTGCGCTGCCGAGGCCGACGGAGAGCCGGCGGAGGGTGGTGGACATGGGGTTCCTTTCGGGGGAGGGGTGACCTTCACGGTTGTGGGCGCAGAAGTTGCCCACGACGGCGGCCCAGCCAGCGCCCGGAGTCGACGCTGGTCCTGCCGCACTGCATGACCCAGGCAATCCCGCTCGGCGGTCTTGTCGGGTGGTCATAGGTTGCTCGGTCGGCGACCGTGGTGGGATCGAACGCCACCAGGTCGGCGACACTGCCCGGGCTGATGGTGCCCCGGTCGTGCAGTCCGAACGTCTCGGCAGGCAGCCCGGTGACTCGGTGAACCGCAGTCTCGAGATCAAGCACGCCGCGTTCGCGGACGTACCGTGACAGCAAGCGGGCGAACGTCCCGTGCAGGCGCGGATGCGGATGATCGCCCGCCGTGATCGGCAAACCGTCGGACGCAACGATGGTCTCGGGATGCTGCAGCACGGTCTCGACGTCGGCCTCGAGCATCGAGTGCTCCACCATGCTGGCTCGAGCTTGTTCCCGTCGGAGCACCATCACCAGGCCGTCGAACGGCGAGCACTGCTCACGAGCGGCGATGTCCGACAGGCTGAGTCCGACGTCCTGACCTGACGCGGTGCCGGCGAGGACGAGGCCGTCCCACCCTGCGTTCGCAGCCGGGTTCTCCCAGGCGTGCGGGGGCGGCGACTCGACCTCCCGCCTCAACCGTTCGACCTGGGTCATGTCGTCAAGCCGAGCCAGGAGCGCGATCGGTCCTCCGGCCAGGGCCCAGGGCGGAAGACATGCCGTCAGTGCGGTCGAGGCCGCGGTGTAGGGGTACACGTCCTGGCGCACTCGCTGCCCGTCGGCTCGAGCACGGTCTAGCCGGCGCAAGGCCTCCTGCACTCGACCATGATTGCGCCGACCGGTTGCCTTGAGGTGCGAAATCTGTAGGCGCGCTCGCGAGGTCGCCGCCGTGTCAAGGGCTTCGTCGACGGACGCCAGGAGGGCGTCGGCCTCGTTGCGCAGGTGCGTGGCGTACACGTGCTCGTGGTCGAGCGCGGCGAGCAGCCCCTGCAGCTCGTCGCGACCCGCATAGGCCCCCGGTGCGTAGACCAGGCCCGACGAGAACCCGAGGGCGCCGGCTTCGAGGCCGCGCGCGAGAGCCGCACGCATGCGGGCGAGGTGGTGGCCCTCCACCGGAACGTCGGCAGCGCCGACGACGAGCTCGCGCAGGTTGCCGTGGCCCACGAGCATGCCCACGTGCGTGACGTTGCGGTCGCGGACCGCGTCGAACCACTCGTCGACCGACTGCCACTGCGGGCGCGCAGCACCACCGAGGAGGCGTTGCGCCGTGGGATGGAAAGCAGGGCTGATGGGCGCCAACGAGGCGCCGCAGTTCCCGACGATCTCGGTCGTGACGCCTTGGAGGATCTTGGAGGTGTCGTCCTCGAGGAGGAACGAGCCATCGGCGTGGGAGTGGATGTCGATGAACCCCGGGGACACGACCAAGCCGGTGCCGTCGACACGTCGAGCGTCGGCTCGGTCGAGGTGTCCCGGCGGCTCGACCGCACGGATCTTCTCGTCAGTGATCAGCACGTCGGCGTCTCGACGGGGACCGCCTGTGCCGTCGACGATCGTGGCACCCACGATGACGGTGCGTTGTGTCACAGATCCGCCCCGACGAGCTCGATGACGCGCTCCGTGGCGTCCGCGAGTGCTGCCTCGTCGACCTCGACCCCGCTGCCCGGGCCGTCCGGAACTGCGAGGTGACCGTCGACCAGCACGAACTCGGGCGTGAGGTCCTGTTGGTAGTAGCGTCCGCTCGCAGAGACGTCGCCGACGAGGGTAAAGCCGGGTAGTGCAGCCAGGGCCAGGTTCGCCGCGCGTCCGATCCCGGTCTCGAGCATGCCGCCGCACCAGACGGGCAAGGCATGTCGGCGGGCGACGTCGTGGATGCGGACAGCTTCCAGGTACCCGCCGACGCGAGCGGGCTTGATGTTGACGACATCGCAGGCGCTCAGCGCCAGGGCCGTCTGGAGGTCGTGGACCGAGGCGATGGACTCGTCGAGACACACCGGCGTGGTCCAGAGCGCTGCGGCTGCGGCGTGGGTGAGCAGGTCGTGTTCGGCGAACGGTTGCTCCACGAGCAGCAGGTCGAAGTCGTCGAGGCGTCGCAGGTGGTCCAGGTCGCCGCGGTCGTAGGCCGCGTTGGCGTCGACCTGGAGGGGGATCGCTCCGAAGGTGTCCCGCACGGCCTCGACCGGAGTGAGATCCCAGCCGGGCTCGATCTTGAGCTTGATGCGTCGGTAGCCCGCGTCGAGGTACGACTCGACCTCGGCCAGCAGCGACCCCACGTCGGGGGTGATTCCGACCGACACGCCCGCGGGGACGTGAGTGACCGTGGCGCCGAGCCGAGACGCGAACGAGCGGGCCTGCGCTCGCAGCTCGGCGTCGAGCACGGCCGTCTCAAGCACATGCTTCGCCATGGGATGGCCGGCGACGCCTTCCAGCAGGCCGGCGACGGAGTCCGCGGTCACGTCTCCCGCCGCGGTCAGGCGTGGCACGAGATGGTCACGGAGGACGAGCACCGCCGCAGCGAGAAACTCCGAGCTGTACAGCGGATCCGGGTCGGCGGCACACTCGGCCCACCCGATGCCCAGGTCGGTCTCGAGACGTAGTACCAGCAGCTCGCGGTGCGTCGCGGTCCCGAACGAGGTCCGAAAGGGGCGTACCAGCGCCAGGCGCGCGTGGTGCAGGCGGGCGGAACGGATCTTCATGGCGTCCCTCGCAGCACGAACCAGCCGTCCGGCGTGAAACCGCACACGTCCCCACGCGAGGCCGCGGGAGAAAGGTACCGGCGGCCAATCTGGGTCCACTCCACGGCCTGGTCCACGTCCGTGGTGCGCAGGGCAACGATGTCGGCGGGGACCCGGATCCACGTCCGAGCGCTGTCGGTCACCACGGCCGGCGCGCCGTCGGGCCCGGTCTCGACGACCACGGCGCCCCGGGCGTCATCCTGTGCGGCCGGGGTCGCGGGGTCCACGGGCCAGTCGACGACTACTCGGTCGGTCGGCGCGCCAGCACTGAAGGCGTCGTGCACCTGGCCGAAGAAGTCAGCGCGATAGTCGACGACGCGGGCTCCAAGGGCGAGCAGGTTGAAATGTGCGTTGGTTCGGATCCACGGGTCAAAGGTCCAGCGAATACGCTCGTAGTGGTGCTCGCGCGCCACGTCACGCTGGTGCTGCTTGAGGCGCAGGCCAATCTTCCGACCCGTGAACGGAGCGATCACGCCGGTGGCCAGTGAGTACAGCACTCGCGGTTCGGCCGAGGGGACGGCGACCGACGCTGCCACGAAGCTGTCGTCGACCACGGCGGCGCAGACCAGGCCGCCCAGGTGCGTGAAAGCCCGCAGCAGGTCGAGGGTCACCGGTGGGTGCCCGCCCGGAGCGTCCCAGACCGTGTGGAGCACCTTCTCTGCTCTGCGGAGGTCGTCGAGCGAGTCGACGGTGATGATCTGCACCTGGCCATCGTCGATCGAGTGAGCCCTGCAGGTCTTGGTGCAGTGCGACAATGTTTGCAAGGTCCGATGATGCGTGTGCACTACTGTCCCTAAGATGATGGCATGTTCGTGCGAGAGGACGTCACTGCGGGCGAGCTGGCGCATCGTCTCGAAGCTGCTGGCCTGGAGCTGCTGGCCGGCCCGGCCGGAGCCGTGGTGCGGTCGGCGTCATGCACGGTGAACGAACCGTTGGCGGCGTTGCCGAAGAATGCCGCGGGCGTGTTGCTCGGGGTCGGCGTCGCCGACGTCAACGCAGCGCAGCTCGTGCGCGACGCGCGGTCGTGCGGGTTTGATGCCGTCGTCCTGCATCGGACCGGTGTGACGGCGGAGGTGATCGACACGGCCGACGAGGTCGGACTGGCGGTGCTGGGGGCGGAGCCAGCCATGGCGTGGTTGCAGGTCGAGCGGGTCGTGTCGTCGGTCCTGACAGGCTCGGCGAGATCGACTGACGGAGGGCCCGGCAGCGACCTGTTTGACTTCGCGAACTCGGTGGCTTCCGTCGTGGGCGGAGCGGTCAGCATCGAGGACCTCAGCCAGCGTGTGCTCGCGTACTCGACGCTCGACGGCCAACCCATCGACGACGACCGGCGCGACTCGATCCTCGGGCGGCAGGTTCCCGACCTTCCGGAGAACGACGCTCAGTATGCCGCTGTGCTCGGTGCGGGAGGCCCCGTGCACATCAGCGGAGTGGGGGCAGCCCTGGACCGGTGGGCCGTCGCCATCCGTCTGGGCGCAGAGACGCTGGGCACGCTCTGGGTCGTCGACACGGGACAGAGCGTCCCCGACGACGGACCCGCGATGCTGCAGCGAGCAGCCGAGCTCGCGGCCGTGCTGATGCTGCAGGCGCGGACCGCGGCCGCCTTCGAGTCCGAACGGCGATCGGCCCTGGTCCGCACGATCCTGGTCGGTGGCGCCGAGGCGCGGTTCGCCGCAGAGCGCCTCGGTCTGGACTTGACGGGTCCCTTCGTCGCGATGACCTTCGTCGGCGAGGCTCATCCGGACGAGGATGGCGAGGGGCCGGGTCCGGAGGTTGTGCGCCTGCGGTGGCAACGCTTCCTGACGATGGTGCGCGGCTACACAGCGGGCTGGATCCCGGCTGTCGGTCTCCACGCAGAAGCTGGTGCGATCGATCTGCTCCTGCACGGCGACGAGTCCCGGGACAGCTCTCGCGTCGTGGCCAACGCCGAGGTGCTGATCGAGCGGGCGCTGGCCTGGGGGCTGCGGGTACGCGCGGGAATCGGGTCGGTGGTCGAGGCGCCCGAGCGGGTGCGGGAGTCGCGCATGGAGGCCGAGGCTCTCACCCAGATCGACGACGGGCGGCGAGGGGGGCGGGTGCTGCACGCCGAGCGTGATCACGGCGTGCTGGCCCTGTGGTGGCTTCGGCAAACCGTGAGGGATCGTCCCGGGATCGCATCTCCGCACGTGCGGCGGCTTCTCGAGCACGATGCGCGTCACGGCTCCGACTTCGTGAAGACCTGGGTCACATGGTTTGACCACGCGATGGACACGGCGAGCTCCGCAGCGGCACTGTCGGTGCACCCGAACACCCTGCGATATCGGCTGCGGCGCGCGACGGAGATCAGCGGTCTGACGGGCGACCCGGACGATCTGCTGGTCGCCTGGCTCACGGCGCGCTTGTTGGTGCTCGACGGTGAACGCCGCCTCCTGGCGTGAGCGTCCCTCGTCGGTGAGTGTCCCTTGTAGCTCGTGCGGCCGGGACCTCAGCGACCGGGGCGCTTGACGATCTTGACGATCTGCCCCGTGGCGACGACCTCACCGGCGCACTCGACCCGGCCGGAGAGGAAGGCGTGGCCGCCGCCGAGGCGGTCGATCTGGGCGTTGGTCGTGACGGTGCCGCCGAGGCGTGCGGCCGAGACGATCGAGATCGAGGAGCTGATGGTCGCGGCGTAGGAGCCACGCGGGAGCTCGGTGGCCAGGAGCAGTGCGGAGGTCACGTCGATCAGGAGGCCGTGCAGTCCGCCGTGCAGGACCTCGGCGGGTGTCGCGGTGTCGGTGCTGACGTCGAGCTCCAGCCCGGCCGTGGGGTCGCCCGGCACCCGCGGCCGCATCCCGATGGATCGGTGGAGCGGAGTGGTCAGCACGGACTCGAGGATCTCGTCGATCCACCGGGGTTCGGTCATGGCGTCATCCTCGCAGTGCCTCGAATGACCGGCGGTCAGGGGAGCAGTCGGGGGAGCCGTCAGGGCAGCAGCAGGAGCTTGCCGGTCGTGGCCCGACCCTCGAGGTCGACGTGCGCCGTCGCAGCCTCGGCCAGCGGGTAGGTGCCGCCGATGCGTACGTCGAGGTCGCCGTCGGCGACGGCGGCGAACACGTCGGCGGCACGCCACTCGAGCTCCGCACGGTCGGCGATGAAGTGGGCGAGCGACGGACGGGTCAGCACCAGCGAGCCCTTGGTGTTCAGGTCGCGGGGATCGACAGGAGGCACCGGACCGCTCGCGGCGCCGAACAGCACGAACGTGCCGCGCGGCTGCAGGGCGTCGAGGCCCTCGGAGAACGTCGTGGCCCCCACGCCGTCGAACACGGCCCGGACGCCGCGTCCGTCGGTCAGGTCGCGCACCGCGCGGCCGAAACCGTCGTAGTCGAGGACCTCCGCGGCGCCGGCACCGCGGGACAGCGCGGCCTTCTCGGGCGTCCCGGCGGTGGTCAGCACGCGGACGCCCTCCCGCACGAGCAGCTGCGTGAGCAGCAGTCCCACGCCCCCGGCGCCGGCGTGGACCAGCACGGTGTCGCCCTCGCCGAGCGGGAGGATCGAGTGCACCAAGTAGTGCGAGGTCATGCCCTGGAGCATGAGCGCGGCTGCGATCGTCGGATCGATGCCCGCGGGGACCGGCACCGCCTGCTGCGCCGACACGATCGCGTGCTCGGCGTAGGAGCCATCGCTGTGCCCCCAGGCGACGGTGTCGCCCTCGGCGAGCTCCGTCACGCCTTCGCCGACGCCGATGACGCGGCCGGCGGCCTCCTGGCCGAGGGTGAACGGCAGGGGCGTCGAGTAGGTGCCGGAACGGTGGTACGTGTCGATGTAGTTGACGCCAGCGGCGGCCACCTCGACGAGCAGCTCACCGGGGCCGGGATCCGGCACCGCGATCTCCTCCAGACGCATCTCGTCGGGTCCACCGTGGGCGCGGATCACGATCGCACGTGTCATGCCGGCAGCCTACGCAGCGCATGAACCGGCGCCAGCGGGGTGTCGACCGGGTCGGATGCCCGCGAGCGCGGCAGAATGGGGCGAGAGCGGCACGGGTGCCGGGCCCTGGGCGGCGGGATGGGTACGGAGGTGGGGCATGACGCTGTACCGCGACGCGGCCGTCGTGCTCCGGACCCACAAGCTGGGCGAGGCCGACCGCATCATCACGATGCTGAGTCGTGAGCACGGGCAGGTACGCGCGGTCGCCAAGGGCGTGCGCAAGACCACGAGCCGCCTGGGTGGTCGGCTGGAGCCGTTCATGCACGTCGACCTGCAGTTCGCGGTCGGCCGCACGCTCGACATCGTGACCCAGGTGCAGACGCTCGACCCGTTCTCGTTGTCGCTCGGCGGCGACTACGGCGCGTACACCGCGGGCACCGTGATGCTCGAGACCGCCGAGCGCGTGGTGCCGGAGGACTCCGAGGCGTCGCTGCCGCAGTACCAGCTCCTGGTCGGGGCCCTCCGGGCGCTCAGCGAACGCCGTCAGCCCGCCGGGCAGCTGCTGGACTCCTACCAGCTGCGGGCCCTGTCGATCGCGGGCTACGCCCCCAGCTTCGACCGCTGCGCCCGGTGTGCGGCCGAGGGGCCGCACCGCAACTTCCACGCCGCCTCGGGTGGCATCCTGTGCGACCGGTGTCGCGTCCCCGGCTCGGCCGCCCCGGGCGCAGCCACCGTCGCGCTGCTCGGTGCCCTGCTCGCCGGCCGCTGGGAGTCCGTCGCGGCGTCCGACGACCGGGCGCGACGCGAGGCCACCGGCATCGTCAACGCCTACGTGGCCTGGCACCTGGAGCGCTCCCTGCGCTCCCTCGCCCACGTCGATCGGTAGGTTCGACGCGATGTCCACGCGATCCGTGCGCCCGCCGCGCCCCCACCCGTCAGGGGTGCGCGCTCCCGACCTGTCCCGGGAGCAGGTGCCGCGTCACGTCGGCATCGTCATGGACGGCAACGGCCGTTGGGCGAAGCAGCGTGGTCTGCCGCGCACGGCGGGCCACGAGCGCGGCGAGGCGGCGCTGTTCGACGTCGTCGAGGGCGCTGTCGAGCTCGGCATCGAGGCCGTCTCCGCGTACGCGTTCTCGACCGAGAACTGGAAGCGCTCGCCCGACGAGGTGCGCTTCCTGATGGGGTTCAACCGCGACGTGATCCGGCGACGCCGCGACGAGATGCACGAGATGGGTGTGCGCGTGCGATGGGCCGGGCGCCGCCCGCGCCTGTGGCGCTCGGTCATCAAGGAGCTCGAGGCAGCCGAGGAGCTCACCCGGCGCAACACCGTCTGCACGCTGACGATGTGCGTCAACTACGGCGGACGGGCCGAGATCGTCGACGCCGCCGCAGCGCTCGCGCGCGACGTCGCGGCCGGCAAGGTCAATCCCGATCGCATCGACGAGCGCACGTTCGCGCGCTACCTCGACGAGCCGTGGATGCCGGACGTCGACCTGTTCTGGCGCACCTCGGGTGAGCAGCGCACGAGCAACTTCCTGCTGTGGCAGTCCGCCTACGCCGAGATGGTGTTCAGCGACATCGCCTGGCCCGACGTCGACCGTCGTGCGCTGTTCGCCGCCGTCGAGGAGTACGCCCGCCGCAACCGGCGCTACGGCTCGGCCTGACGTACCTCAGCTCTCGAACAGGGCCTGGGCGATGTGCTCGCCCCGGCGCGCCCCGGGCGGCACGGCGTACAGGGCCGAGCCCACGTGGCGGATGTACTCGTTGAGCGCATCGGTCTTCAACGCGGTCTGGATCTGCACGAACTGGGCCGGATCGCGCTGGAACGACAGGAAGAACAGACCGGCCGTGATCTGCCCGAGGTCGTTGTTGCCGTCGACATAGTTGTACCCGCGGCGCAGCAGGCGCACGCCGTCGTTGAGGTCGGGGTGCGCCAGACGCACGTGCGAGGTCGACGGCACCGCGAAGTCGCCCGTCGAGGACCGCATCGCGAAGTCGGGCTCGGTCATCTCGGTGCCCCCGGAGAGCGGTGCCCCCTCACCCTTGGTGCGCCCGATGACGAGCTCCTGCTCCTGCAGCCGCGTGCGGTCCCAGCTCTCGATCGTCATCTGGATCGTGCGGGCCACGAGATAGCTGCCGCCCGCCATCCACCCGTCCGACGCCCAGACCCAGCGGTCGAGCGCCTCGGCATCGTCGGACAGGATGTTGGCGGTGCCGTCCTTGAAGCCGAACAGGTTGCGCGGCGTCTGCTGGCCCGCGTCCGTGCGCGAGGTCCGGCCGTAGCCGAGCCGGGTCCACCGCACCTGCGCGCGGCCGAAGGCGATCCGGCTGAGGTTGCGGATCGCGTGCACCACGACCTGCGGGTCGTCGGCGCACGCTTGGATGCACAGGTCGCCGTCGCTGATCGCGTCCTCGAGCAGGTCGAAGGCGAACGAGGGGAGCGGCGTCAGGGCCTCGGGCCGCCGGGCCGCGATGCCGAACGGATCGCCCTCACGGTCGAAGAGGGACGCACCGAGACCGAACGTCAGGGTCAGGTTGTGCGGACCGAGACCGAGGGCCTCTCCGGTGTCGTCCGGGGGAGCCAGGGGTGAGCCGTCGGTGGCGCCGGACTCGCCGACCTCCTGGCCGGCGGTGAGCTGCGCGGCCGCCGCGGTCCAGTCCTGCAGCAGCGACACCAGGTCCTCACGGCTGGCACCGGCCGTCATGTCGAGGCTCGCGAAGTACAGGTGCTGCTGCACCGGTGTCGTGATGCCGGCCTGGTGATCGCCGTGGAACGCGTGCGAGCCGCGACGGGGATCGTCGGCGCCGGACGACGTCGCGCGGCCCGTGCCGAAGCCGACGGCGGTGCCCGCCGCGGCCACGGCGGCGAGACCGAGGACGCCGCGGCGGGACACGCCGCGCGACGGCTGGCCGTCCGGGGGAGTGGGATCGGTCACGGGCTCACTCGCCGGGGTCGACGCCCAGGACCGTGAAGGTCAGCTTCGACAGCGGTTCGCTCAGGGCGTTGAGCTGGGCGCCGAGCGCGTTGCGCGCACTCTGGTCGACCGTCTCGTAGGACACGAAGCCGACGTCATAGCTGCCGTAGGTCGCGAGCAGCGCCTCCATCGCGGCGAACTGCTCGTCGAGCTCGGCGACGAGCTCCTCGCCGTCCGCACCGTTCGCGGCGGCGATGTCGCGCACGCTCTCGTAGGCGACCTGCGCCCCCTCGACGTTGGCGAGGAAGTCGTACAGATCGGTGTGGGCGAACTCGTTCTCCTCACCGGGCAGCTTGCCGTCCGGTGCGGCGACCTCGTCGAGCAGACCGATCGCGCCGTTGGTGATGTCGTCGATCGTCAGCTCGAAGTCGTCGGCGTGGACCTCGTCGTACAGGGACTGGATGTCGGCATCGAGCTGGTCGGCCAGCGCCGCGCGGCCCGCGGCGTCGAGCGGCTGGAGGTCCTCGTCGGGGTAGTTGCCCCGGGCCTCGTCGATCCAGAGGTCCATCTCGATGCGGTGGAAGCCGGTGAAGGGCAGGCCCTCGGCCTCGGCGCCGGGCTTGCGATAGTCGATCTTGGGATCGAGGTCGCCGAAGTTGCCGGCCGTCGGCTCGACGCGCTCGTAGTTCACCCGCGCCAGCGGGAACAGGCGGCGGGCCTCGTCGTCGTTGCCGGCACGGTAGGCCTCGGTGAACGCCCGGGTGCCGGTGACGAGCTCGGCGACCTGCGACTTGGTGTAGGCGGTGTAGCTCGCGACGGCCTCGTCGATCGCCTCCTGGTCACCGGCGGACACCTGGACCTCGTCGCCGGTCACGCTGAACTCCGCCTGCCCGACGCCCTCGCCGACCATGCCGGGCTTGCAGACCGTGAAGTAGCTGCCCGGCTGGAGCTGCACCGTGAGGTCACGGCTCGCGCCGGCGGCGATGTTCTCGACCTCGCCCACGATGCGCAGGCCGTCGTCGGCGAGCACGTAGAACTCGGTGACGTCGTCGCCGGAGTTCTCGACCTCGAACCGCACGGGGCCGCTCGTGGCGGTGGCGGACTCCACCTCGCAGTCGTCGGCCGTGCTCGTGACGGCGATCGAGGTCGAGGCGGACGCGTTGTTCTCGACGCACCCGCTCAGGACCAGGGCGCCCACGAGGGCCAGCGGTGCGGCCGAGCGGAGAGACAGGTGCTTCATCAGGCGGAGACTCCTTCGGGGAAGGGGGAGGCCGCGGGGGTGCGGCGGCGGGTCGTGCGGACGAAGAGCGTCATGACGACGACGAGATAGACGGCCCAGACGAGGACCTCCAGGACCGTCATCTCGGGGCTGAAGCCGATCGTGCCCTTGAGGAGCGCCGCGGGCAGGCCGGACGGGTCGATCACGTCGGGGATCCGGAAGAGCCAGGCGGAGTCGCCGTACAGGCTGGAGGCGAACGATCCCGCGCCCGCGGGCGCCGGTTCGAAGGGGCCCGGCAGGAAGCGCGCCTCCTGGAGATCGTGCACGGCGTAGGCGAGCACGCCCGCCGCCACGACGACGAGCAGGCCGCCCGTCCACTGGAAGAAGCGCGCCAGGTCGATGCGCACGATGCCGCGGTGGATCAGCGCGCCGAGGGCCACCGCGGTGGCCAGCCCGAGCAGGGCGCCGAGCCACGGCGACTCGCCCTCGCCCGACGAACGCACCGCGCTCCAGAGGAACAGGGCGGTCTCGATTCCCTCGCGAGCGACGGCGAGGAACCCGACCAGGACGAGGCTCCAGGCGGCGCCGGTGAGCGCGCGGTCGATCTCGCCCTCGAGGTGGCCCTTCAGGTGGCGGGCGGTCCGGGCCATCCAGAAGATCATCCAGGTCACGAAGCCGACCGCGATGATCGACATCGTGCCGCCGATGAGCTCCTGGGCCCGGAACGTCAGCCCGTAGGTGCCGAAGGTCAGGATCGCCCCGACGGCGAGGGAGAGCAGGACCGCGGCGCCGACCCCGAGCCAGATCCGGGGGCGGACGTCGGAGCGACCGACCTTCCGCACGTAGGCGAGCAGGATGCCGACGACCAGCGCGGCCTCCAGGCCCTCGCGCAGCCCGATGATGAACGTGCCGACCACGATGCTCCGTCCGAGAAGTTGCTCACAGGTTCTGCTCAGGTTAGCCTCACCTGAGCGCCAGAGCGTAACACCGGCCCGGCGCACGACGGAACTCCTCCTGGTCGTGAGGCCGCGGCGACTCGGTCACACCGCGGCGGCCAGGCTGGTTCGACCGCCGGTCGTCGTTGCCGCACCCGCCGCTACGCTCGAACCCGTGCGTATCGCCAGATTTGCCGCAGACGATGATCCCCGGTTCGGCGTCGTGGGAGAGGAGGACGGCACCCCCACGCTCGCGGTGCTCAAGGGAGACCCGCTGTACGCCGGCATCGAGCTGACGGGCGAGAAGGTGCCGCTCGACGACGTGCGCCTGCTCGCGCCGGTCATCCCGCGCAGCAAGGTCCTCGGCATCGGGCGCAACTACGCCGCGCACGCCGCGGAGCTCGGCCACGACGTGCCGACCGAGCCGCTGGTGTTCCTCAAGCCCAACACGAGTGTCATCGGCCCGGGCGACCCGATCGTGTATCCCCGGACCACGCAGGACCTGCACTTCGAGGGCGAGCTCGCGGTCGTGATCGGTCGGATCTGCCGCGACGTGCCGGCAGCGGAGGCCGCCAAGGTCATCTTCGGCTACACCGTGGCCAACGACGTCACGGCGCGCGACCTGCAGAAGTCCGACGGCCAGTGGGCCCGGGCCAAGGGTTACGACACGTTCTGCCCGCTCGGGCCGTGGATCGAGACCAATCTCGACACCCGCGACCTGCGCGTGCGCACGACGCTGAACGGCGAGACGACGCAGGACGGCACGACCGCCGACATGATCTTCGACGTCCCCGCGATCGTCGCCCACGTCTCGAGCTTCATGACCCTGCTGCCCGGCGACGTCATCCTGACCGGCACGCCGGAGGGCGTCGGGCCGATGCAGGTCGGCGACTCGGTCAGCATCACCGTCGCCGGAATCGGCACCCTCGTCAACCAGGTGGTCTCGCATGACTGACACTGTCCCCGCCGTCGACGCGAGCAAGCCCGTCGTCGCGCGGTTCTGCCCCTCGCCGACCGGCAACCCGCACGTCGGGATGGCGCGCACGGCGCTGTTCAGCTGGGCCTTCGCGCGCCACCACGGCGGGAAGTTCGTCTTCCGGATCGAGGACACCGACGCGAGCCGCGACAACCAGGAGTCCTACGACCTCCTGGTCGACGTCATGCGGTGGCTCGGCCTCGACTGGGACGAGGGCGTCGAGGTCGGCGGCGACCACGGCCCGTACCGCCAGAGCGAGCGCATGGACGTCTACGCCGACGTCGCGCAGCGGCTGCTCGACGCGGGGCTGGCGTACAAGGCCTACGACACCGCCGACGAGCTCGAGGAGCGCCGCGAGGCCGCGCGCGCCGAGGGCCGGCCGAGCGGCTACGACGGCCTGCACCGGGACCTCACTCCGGAGCAGCAGGCGGCGTACGAGGCCGAGGGCCGCAAGCCCGTCATCCGCTTCAAGATGCCGGCGAAGGACTGGACCTTCGACGACCTCGTGCGCGGCCCGATCACCTTCGGGGCCGACAACGTGCAGGACTTCGTGATCGTGCGGGCCAACGGCCAGCCGCTCTACACCCTGACCAACCCCACCGACGACGCGCTGATGGGCATCACGCACGTGCTGCGCGGCGAGGACATCCTGTCCTCGACGCCGCGACAGATCGCCCTCTACGAGGCGTTCGCGCAGATCGGCGTCGGTGACGGCTCGACCCCGCGCTTCGGCCACCTGCCGTACGTCATGGGTCAGGGCAACCGCAAGCTCTCCAAGCGCGACCCCGAGTCGAACCTGCTGGGCTACCGCGAGCAGGGCTTCCTGCCCGAGGGTCTGCTCAACTACCTCGCCCTGCTGGGCTGGTCGCTCCCGGCGGTCGACGGCGTCGAGCGCGACGTGTTCGGGCTCGCCGAGCTCGTGGAGGCGTTCGAGGTCTCGCGGGTCAACCCCAACCCGGCCCGCTTCGACCTGGCCAAGTGCGAGGCCATCAACGGCGACCACATCCGGCTGCTGCCGGTCGAGGAGGTCGCAGAGCGCCTCCTGCCGTACTTCCAGACGGCCGAGCTGATCGGCACGCCCGCCGACGACGCGCAGGTCGCGCTGCTCGCGGCGGCGGCGCCGCTCGTGCACGAGCGCATCGCCAAGCTCACCGAGGCCGTCGACATGCTGCGCTTCCTGTTCGTCGACGATGACGACTTCACGATCGACGAGGCCGACGCTGCGAAGAACCTCGACGAGAAGGGTCAGGGCACCGCGCGTGCCGCCCGCGACGCGCTGGCCGAGCTCAAGACCTGGGACACCGCCTCGATCGAGGCGGCGCTGCGGGCCTCGCTGGTCGACGGCCTGGGCCTGAAGCCGCGCCTGGCCTTCGGTCCGGTCCGGGTCGCCGTGACCGGCAGCCGCATCTCGCCGCCGCTCTTCGAGTCGCTCGAGCTGCTGGGTCGCTCGCGCACCCTGGCGCGTCTCTCAGCGGTGCTGTGAGGCTCGCGCCGTGAGCGCCTTCGTCCATCGACTGCGGGTCCGGTACTCCGAGTGCGACCCGCAGGGCATCGTCTTCAACGCGAACTACGTGACGTATGTCGACGTCGCACTGACCGAGCTGTGGCGTGAGGCGTTCGGGAGCTACGAGCAGGGCGTGGCCGAGCACGGCGTCGATCTCGTCGTCGGGTCGGTCACGATCGACTTCCGTTCGTCGGCGCGGCCGGACGACCTGATCGACGTCGGCCTGAGCCTGGTCTCGATCGGCACGACCTCCATCACGTCAAAGATCGAGATCAGGCGTGAGGGGGAGCTGCTCGTCGAGGGTTCGATACGGCACGTGTGCGTCGATGCGACCTCGATGGCCAAGGCGGCGGTGCCTGACGCGACGCGCGCCGTCCTGACGGCCGTCTACGGCGCGGACGCCTGACCGGTTTGGGAGCCGGGAGTGACGTCGGGTAGAGTGACTCCTCGGTTCGGGCGCCTCGAGAATTCGAGGAATTCGATACCCCCTTGGGGTATGGTGTAATTGGCAACACGGCTGATTCTGGTTCAGTTGTTCTAGGTTCGAGTCCTAGTACCCCAGCTGAGGTCGGGCTTGCCCGACCCCGCGCCCCGTTGGTCTAGCGGTTATGACGCCGCCCTCTCAAGGCGGAGATCGCCGGTTCGAATCCGGTACGGGGTACGAGCGCACCTCGGTGCGTTGCGCGGCCTTCGGGCCGTGGCCCCGTTGTGTAGCGGCCTAGCACGTCGCCCTCTCAAGGCGGTAGCGCGGGTTCGAATCCCGTCGGGGCTACAAGTGCCGCTGGCCCGCCCCGTTCTGTGGGGCGGGCCAGCGGCACTTCTCGCGGCTGAACGATTCGGGGAGGAGCCCGCGACGGAGTCCCGTCGGAACTACGCGACCCCGCCGGCTCCACCTAGGGGCATCACGCCTCTGGGCGTGCGCTGGTTCCACCGCTGAGATCGGTTCGGCGCGTAGTCTGCCGCCATGACTCTTCGGAGTCCCACGGTGGCGATGTCGTGATCGAGATCGTCGTCCACTTCCTCCATGAGCTGTTCCGGGGTGACCCGGCGAAGCGCGCCTACAAGACTGCGTGGATCCAGAACCCGCAGGCTCGCGGCGAGCGCGCTCAGCTGGAGGTGCTGCTCGAGCTCGAACAGGTGCCCGGCCGTGATCGCGCTGACCTTTCTCAACCGCTCCGCCTTGCTTTCGATGACTGGGCCAATCTCGTCCCACCGAAGCAGATGAGGCACCGCTCCGGCCGACGCTGGCTTTGAGCATCACTCGGCACTTCTCCGGGTGCGGGGCCGGGGTGGACGCCGCGACGGCAGCCCACCTGTAGCGTCGTGACCATGGAAGAGTCTCGGATCGCCGTCCTGATCGACGCCGACAACGCGCCCGCGAAGAAGATCGACGCGATCCTGAGCGAGGTCGCCACGGTCGGCGTCGCTCACGTCCGGAGGGCCTACGGCGACTGGACCAACCCGACGATCGGCCCGTGGTCGAAGGTCCTGCAGGACTACGCGATCGCGCCGATCCAGCAGTTCGCCTACACCAAGGGCAAGAACGCCTCCGACATCGCGATGGTCATCGACGCGATGGACATCCTGGCCACCGGTTCGGCGCAGGGCTTCGCGATCGTCTCGAGCGACGCGGACTTCACCCCGCTCGTCATGCGGCTGCGTCAGTCCGGCGCGATCGTGCTCGGCTTCGGGCAGGAGAAGACGCCCCACGCCTTCGTCAACGCCTGCACGCGCTTCGTCTACCTGGAGCGGATCGGCGGCGAGGAGGCCGACCAGGAGCGCACCGAGAAGCGCGCGGGCGGCACCCGTATGAGCGGCAGCGAGATGCGCGGCAACTCACGTCTCGTGCAGATGCTGCGCGCGGCAGTCGACGCCGATGCCGACGACCACGGGTGGGCCACGCTGTCGGCGGTCGGCAAGCAGGTGCGCAACCAGTCGTCCTTCGAGCCGCGCAACTACGGCTACGCCAAGCTCATCAGCCTGTTGGAGGAGATCGATCTGTTCGAGATCGACAAGTCCACGGCCAATGTCCAGCTGCGGCGCAAGGAGTCACCGAACCAGCGCTGACGCTCGCGTCCGAAACCCGCCAGACGGTGTCGGTCTCCCGGCGCATGATGGAGTCATGATCGACGTCCGCGACCCGCAGCACGAGCGCCAGTACCGGGCCGTGCAGTCCCGCGACGCACGGTTCGACGGCGTGTTCTTCACCGCGGTGCGCACGACGGGCATCTACTGCCGGCCGTCGTGCCCGGCGGTCACGCCCAGGCCCGGCAACGTCGTGTTCTACCGATCGGCCGCGGCGGCCCACGGGGCCGGCTTCCGGGCCTGCCGGCGTTGCCGGCCCGACACCGTGCCCGGTTCTCCGGAGTGGGATCACCGTGCCGATGCCGCAGGCCGGGCCATGCGCCTCATCCGCGACGGCCCGGTCGAGCGCGAGGGCGTCGAGGGCCTGGCGCAGCACCTCGGCTACAGCTCGCGCCAGGTGCACCGACTCCTCGTCGCCGAGGTCGGTGCGGGCCCGCTCGCCCTGGCCCGCGGCGCCCGCGCGCACACGGCACGGCTGCTCGTCGAGACCACGTCGCTCACGATGGCCGACGTCGCCCACGCGGCCGGCTTCGCCTCGGTGCGGCAGTTCAACGACACGATGCGCGAGGTCTACGGGGCCACGCCGAGCGAGCTGCGTGCCCGTCGGCGGCCTTCGCCAGCCGCGGGATACCTCACGCTTCGGCTGGCGGTCCGGCGCCCGTTCGACGGCACGGGCCTCGTGCAGTTCCTGGACGACCACGCCGTCCCGGGTGTCGAGGCCGTGCGTGAGGGCACCTACGCCCGCGTCGTGCAGCTCCCACACGGCCCGGGGGTCGTGGAGCTGACGCCGGCCGACGACCACGTCGTGGCCCGGCTCGAGCTGAGCGACCTCCGCGACACCTCGCTCGCGGTCCAGCGCTGCCGGCAGCTGCTCGACCTCGACGCCGACCCGGTTGCGATCGACGCGGTGCTCGGGGCCGATCCGCGGCTCGCCGACCTGGTCGCCGACGTGCCGGGGCTGCGTCTTCCGGGAAGCGTCGATCCGGTCGAGACGGCCGTCCGCACCGTCGTGGGTCAACAGGTCTCGGTCCGTGGTGCCCGCACCGTGCTGGGTCGCGTGGCCGAGCAGCTGGGTGAACCGGTCACCCTCGGGCTCGCCGTCGAGCACGGCCTGCTGCGCAGCTTTCCGAGCGTGGAGGTGCTCGCCGACCTCGACCCGGAGTCGCTCCCGATGCCGCGGTCACGGGGGCGGGCGGTCGCCACGATCGCGAGCGCCGTCGTGGCCGGGGACGTCGATCTCTCGCCCGGCGCCGACCGGCGGGCCACCCGGGCTGCCCTGCTGTCGCTGCGGGGCATCGGACCCTGGACCGCCGACTACGTCCTGATGCGCGGGCTGGGCGACCCGGACGTCCTGCTCACGACCGATCTCGTCCTGCGGCGCGAGCTCGACGCCCGTGGGCTCACCCCCGACGACACCGACCGCTGGGCGCCCTGGCGCTCGTACGCCGGCCTGCACCTCTGGCGCCAGGCCACTTCACCGACAAGGATCACCTCATGACGACACGCTGGATGGACTCACCCATCGGTGGCCTGCGCCTCCACAGCTCGGCCGGCCTGCTCACGGCCATCGAGTTCGACGCGCAGGTGCGGGGCGAGCGCGTCGCCGACCCCGTGCTCGACGCCGCCGAGAGCCAGCTGGGCGAGTACTTCGCCGGCGAGCGCCAGGAGTTCGACCTCCCGCTGGCCAACGACGGCACGGAGTTCCAGCAGAAGGTCTGGGGTGAGCTGCGGCGCATCCCGTTCGGCGAGACCGCGACCTACGGCGAGATCGCGGCCCGTCTCGGCTACGAGCCGGTCGTCTCGCGCGCGGTGGGTGCGGCCAACGGCGCCAACCCGATCCCGGTCGTCGTGCCCTGCCACCGGGTCATCGGGGCGAACGGCACGCTCACGGGCTACGCGGGCGGCGTCGAGCGCAAGAAGATCCTTCTGGAGCTGGAACGCCCCGGTCTGTTCTGAGGCGCAGCCGGGCGCGCCGCGCAGCGGCGCCGCGCGTTCACCTGGATGCGGCACGATGGGGTGAACCTGATCCACCCGAGGAGAGTCATGGCGAAGAAGAAGAAGTCCGCTGCCGACAGTGTCATCGCGGAGCTGAAGGCCCAGGTCAAGAAGTACGAGAAGACGATCGACAAGCTCGAGGCGCGGCTCGAGGAGCGCAAGGTCGACGTCAAGAAGTACAAGGCCCTCGCCGACTCGTACAAGTCCGAGGCCGGCAAGTACAAGGCCAAGGCCAAGAAGGCGGCGCGCAAGGCCGCCGACGAGGCCAAGCGTTTCGCGACCAAGGTCGAGGACGCCGCTGACGAGGTCGAGGACGCCGTGGAGGACGCCGCCGAGAAGGCAGGCGCGCGAGTGGCCTCAGCCGCGCGCGACGCGCGTGCTGCCGTGACGCGCGCGACGGGTGGCACGGCGGCAAAGGCCCCCGCGAGGAAGACACCCGCCGCGAAGGCCCCGGCGAAGAAGGCTCCCGCGAAGAAGGCGGCGGCACCGGCCGCGGCGTCGTCGACGCCGGACGCCAGCTGGTCCGTCACGCAGCTGCGCGCCGAGGCTCGCACGCGCGGCATCACCGGCTACTCGCGCAAGTCGAAGGCGCAGCTCCTCACCGAGCTCGGCTGACCCTGCAGGGCCTGCGTCGCGGACTCAGAGACCGCGGCGAAGGCTCTGCGAGAGGCGTTCCCCGGCCGCGACCACGGCGGGGGCGTGCATGCGACCGGGCTGGCGGGTCAGGCGTTCCAGCGGGCCCGAGACCGAGACCGCCGCCACGACCTTGCCGGAGGGGGAGCGGACGGGTGCTGACACCGAGCCCACGCCGCTCTCGCGCTCGCCGATGCTCTGCGCCCACCCGCGTCGCCGCACCGCGGCCAGCTCGGCGGCCGAGAACGTGGCCTTGAGCAGGCCCTTGTTCATGCGTTCGGGGTCCTCCCAGGCCAGCAGGACCTGCGCGGCCGAGCCGCCGGTCATCGTGAGCTGGCTGCCGACGGGGATGGAGTCGCGCAGGCCGGTCGGTCGGTCGGCGGCCGAGACGCAGACGCGGTGCTCGCCCTGGCGCCGGAACAGCTGGGCCGATTCGCCCGTGATGTCGCGCAGGCGGGCCAGCACCGGGCCGGCGGCCGCGAGCAGCCGGTCCTCACCGGCCGCCGAGGCCAGCTCGCCGAGGCGGGGGCCGAGGATGAAGCGGCCTTGCATGTCGCGCGCCACGAGGCGGTGGTGCTCCAGGGCCACGGCGAGGCGGTGTGCCGTCGGTCGGGCCAGGCCGGTGGCGGCAACCAGACCGGCCAGCGTGGCGGGGCCAGGCTCCAGGGCGGCCAGCACCAGAGCGGCTTTGTCCAGAACCCCGACTCCGCTAGAGTTGTCCATGTCTTGATACTGCCGTATCGAATCGTGAGACGCAAGCAGGAGTTAGCCAACCCTGCGTGGGGTCTCCGGCGGGCGGTAGGTCAAGGATGCGAGAACAACCGAGACATGAGACCAGCTTCATCTAAGGGAGTGGCAGCAATGGGCAGGACCCTGGCCGAGAAGATCTGGGACG
Source organism: Aeromicrobium sp. (assembly GCF_023146395.1). Classification (GTDB taxonomy): domain Bacteria; phylum Actinomycetota; class Actinomycetes; order Propionibacteriales; family Nocardioidaceae; genus Aeromicrobium. The sequence continues at coordinate 72,640 of NZ_JAGLCD010000019.1, forward strand.
ACCACGTCGTCCGCAGCGCCGCGGGGGAGCCGGACCTCCTCTTCATCGACCTCCACCTGATCCACGAGGTCACGAGCCCGCAGGCGTTCGACGGTCTGCGGCTCTCGGGCCGCTCCGTGCGGCGCCCCGACCTCACGCTGGCGACCGAGGACCACAACATCCCGACGACCGATCTCGACAAGCCGATCGCCGACGTCGTGTCCCGCACCCAGGTCGAGACGCTGCGCCGTAACGCCGAGGAGTTCGGTGTGCGGCTCTACCCGATGGGCAACATCGACCAGGGCATCGTCCATGTCGTGGGTCCCCAGCTCGGCCTCACCCAGCCCGGCATGACGATCGTCTGCGGCGACTCCCACACCTCGACGCACGGCGCCTTCGGGTCGATCGCCTTCGGCATCGGCACGAGCGAGGTCGAGCACGTCCTGGCCACCCAGTCGCTGTCGCAGGCCAAGCCCAAGATGATGGCGGTCGAGGTCACCGGGGAGCTGCAGCCCGGCACCACCGCGAAGGACCTCATTCTCGCCCTGATCGCCCAGGAGACCACGGGCGGCGGGCAGGGCTACATCGTCGAGTACCGCGGCGAGGCCATCCGCAAGCTGTCGATGGAAGCCCGTATGACGATCTGCAACATGAGCATCGAGTGGGGCGCCAAGGCCGGCCTGATCGCGCCCGACGCCACGACCTACGAGTACCTGAAGGGTCGGGCCCACGCGCCGCAGGGCCAGGCCTGGGACGACGCCGTCGCCTACTGGGACTCCCTCGTCAGCGACGACGACGCGCACTTCGACAAGACCATCACGATCGACGCCTCCCAGGTCACGCCCTTCGTCACGTGGGGCACCAACCCCGGTCAGGGCGTGCCGCTCTCGGCGTCCGTGCCGGTGCCGGCGGACATCGAGGACGCCAACGAGAAGATCGCTGCCGAGCGGGCCCTGGAGTACATGGGCCTGACCGCCGGCACGCCCATGCGCGACATCGCGATCGACACCGTGTTCATCGGCTCGTGCACCAACGGTCGCATGGAGGACCTGCGGGTCGTGGCCGACATCATCAAGGGCCGCAAGGTCGCCGACTCCACGCGCGTCCTCGTCGTGCCCGGCTCGGTCCGGGTGCGACTGCAGGCCGAGGAGGAGGGGCTCGACCGGATCTTCACCGAGGCCGGTGCGGAGTGGCGCGGCGCCGGCTGCTCGATGTGCCTGGGCATGAACCCCGACACGCTGACCCCGGGCGAGCGCAGCGCCTCGACCTCGAACCGCAACTTCGAGGGTCGCCAGGGCAAGGGTGGTCGCACCCACCTGGTCTCGCCCGAGGTCGCCGCCGCCACCGCGGTGCTCGGCCACCTGGCCTCGCCCGCCGATCTGCCCGACACCGTCCCGGCTGGAGTCTGAATCATGGAGAAGTTCACCTCGCACACCGGCGTCGCCGCCCCGCTGCGTCGCAGCAACGTCGACACCGACCAGATCATCCCCGCGGTCTACCTCAAGCGCGTGACCCGTTCGGGATTCGAGGACGGCCTCTTCGCCGCCTGGCGCGGCGACCCCGACTTCGTGCTCAACCAGCCCGCGTACCAGCAGGCCACGGTCCTGGTGGCCGGACCCGACTTCGGCACGGGCTCCTCGCGCGAGCACGCCGTGTGGGCCCTGCAGAACTACGGGTTCAAGGCCGTCATCAGCTCGCGGTTCGGCGACATCTTCCGCGGCAACTCGGGCAAGGCCGGGCTGCTCGCGGCCGAGGTCGACGAGAAGGTCGTGCAGGCGCTGTGGGACTACGTCGACGCCAACCCGGGCGCGTCCGTCACGGTCGACCTGGAGTCGCGCACCGTGAGCGCCGGTGAGGGCGTCGACCGGATCGAGGACTCGTTCACGATCGACGACTACACCCGCTGGCGCCTGCTCGAGGGCCTCGACGACATCGCGATCACGCTCTCGCACGACGACGACATCGCGGCGTACGAGGCGAAGCGCCTGCCGTTCAAGCCCGCCACGCTCTGACCTCGCCCGCGGCGCGTGCCGCGGTCCCGCAGTGCTGCGGTGGCATCGCGGGGACGGCTCAGACGTCGGCCACGAGGCCGGCGGCGATCGTGCGCGCTGTCTCGGTCGAGTGCGCGGGGTCGCGCAGGCGCATCGCCAGGTAGCCGCTGACCAGCAGCAGCACCTGCTCCACGAGCGTCGCCGCGCGCGGTTCACCGAACGGGGCGGCGAGCTCCGACAGGCGTGCCCGCAGCGAGGCGGTGTCGCGCGCGACGGCCTCGTCGACGCCAGCCGGCGGTTCGACGTACTCGGCGGCGGTGCCGAGGAACGCGCACCACCGCGAGGGGTGTGGCTGCGCCCGGAACTCCTCGAGGGCGTCGAAGACGGCCAGGAGGCGGTCCGGGACGCTCGCGCGGCCGTCGATCGCCTCCTGCCAGGCCTGCATCCAGTGCTGGTGCCGCCGGGTCAGCACGGCCGCGACCAGGTCGTCCTTGCCCGTGTAGCCGCGGTAGAGCGTGGCGGGAGAGACGCCTGCGGCCTCGATGACGGCGTCGATCGGCGTGGCGCTGATGCCGCGCGCGAAGAACAGCTGCTCGGCCGCGTCGAGGAGCTTCGTCTCGCTGGACGTGCGGATTCCCATGGCACGACCCTAGACTCCCAAATATGAAACGATCGTTATCGTTTGGCCCTTCGCGGCCGACGGCTCTCGTCGCCGCGGGCACCGCCCTGATCGCCCTGACCTACGGACTCGTGCGGCTGGCGTACGGCCTCTTCCTGCCCGAGGTCCAGGCCGACCTGGGCTTGGGCACCTCCGCTGCGGGATACGTGTCGGCCGGCGCCTCGACGAGCTACTGCGCAGCCGCGGTCCTCGGCTTCGTCACCGCAGGACGACGTCCACGGCTCCTGGTGCTCGGCGCCGGACTGAGTGCCGGAGTGGGCTCGGCGGCGATGGCGTCGGCCCAGCACCCGGCCGTCTTCTCGATCGCGGCGATCCTCGGATCGGCCGGCGCGGGTCTGGCCTCACCGGCGATGGTGCAGCTGGTCAGGGGCAGCTCGGCGCCGCCCGTGCGAGAGCGCGACCAGGCGCGGGTCAACGCCGGGACCGGGCCCGGTCTGGTCGCAGCGGGGCTGCTGGCTCTGGCCCTGCTGCCGAACTGGCGTCTCGCGTGGGGTCTCGTCGCCGCGTTGGCCGTGGGCGTGACGGCAGCCGTGCTGTGGCTCGACGGAGAGCGAGCCGCCCGCGGAGCCGGGCTGGGAGTCCCCACCCGCTCCTGGTGGGTGGCGCATGGCGACCTGGTCGCTGCAGCGCTCGGGATGGGGGCAGGCTCGGCGGCCGTCTGGAACTTCGGACGCACCGTGCTGGTCGGGGCCGGCGCCTCGGAGCGGACCTCGGTGCTGGCCTGGGTCGCCCTCGGGCTGGGCGGCACGGCGGTCATCGGCACGGCCCGCCTCCTGGACGGAGTCGGACCGGTCGCGGCCTGGGGCGTCGGGACCTCGGTGGCCGGCGGCGCCACCGCGGTCCTCGCCCTGGCGCCGTCGCGCAGTGGCTGGGCCCTTCTGGCCTGCGTCGCGTTCGGCTGGGGCTTCACGGCCGCGACCGGAGCCCTGATCGCCGCGACGTCGCGCATCGACCCCGAGCAGGCCCCGGCGGGCACGTCGCTGCTGTTCGTGGTCCTCGTGCTCGGGCAGGCCCTGGGGGCCCCGCTGGTCGGCAGCCTGGCCTCGACGGCGGGCTTCGCGCCGGCGTTCGTCACGGCGGCCGTCGCGATGCTGGCGGCCGCCCTGTTGCCGCCGCTGCGCACGGGGTGGCGATCAGCCAGCCCCGCGGCTGTGTGCGTCAGCCCTTCGTGACGGCGGCGTGGATCGCGGCGACCTGCTCGGCGATCTGCGGGACCTGCTTGAGCAGGGCCATCTCGTCCTCGAGCTCGGTGAGCAGGGCCTGCACCTGGGTCAGTGCCTCCTGCGTCTCGGCCAGGGTGGCCTGGGTCGTGGTGAGCACCTCGTGCGTCTCGGTCAAGGTGCCGCCGACCGTCGAGAGGGTCTCGTCGACCGACGACAGGGTGCCGTCGACGCGGCCCAGCACCCCGTCGACGTTGCCGAGAACCTTGTCGGCGCGGTTCAGCAGAGCGGCCGGATTTCCGGGAAGCAGAGCCATGGTGTCCTCCAGGTGAGTGACCTGCGTCATGTGCGATCGCCAAGGTACTAGGGTTCGGGCATGGCCAGGAGGACAAATTTGCCGCGCACGACGCGGCGGGTGGTCCGGATCCTGCGGCCGATCCTGATGCTCGTGACCCGGCGCGACTGGCAGGGCGCAGAGAAGCTGCCGAGCGGCGGCTACGTTCTCGCTCCGAACCACCTCTCCCACGTCGACCCGATCCTGCTCGCGCACTTCATGGTCGACCACGACGTCACGCCGCGGTACCTCGCGAAGGACACGTTGTTCGACGTGCGCCTGATCGGGGCGATCGTGCGGGGCGCCGAGCAGATCCCGGTCCACCGGAGCACCGCGGGAGCCGCGGAGTCACTTCGCACGGCGGTCGAGGCGGTGCAGGCGGGCCAGGTCGTCACGATCTACCCGGAGGGCACGATCACCCGCGATCCCGACCTCTGGCCGATGTCGTCGCGCACCGGCGCGGTGCGGGTCGCGCTGGCCAGCGGCAAGCCCCTGGTGCCCGTCGCGCAGTGGGGCGCCCAGAACATGCTGTGGCCCTACTCCAAGCGGCTGCGCCTCCTGCCGCGCACGACCGTGCACGTGCACGTCGGCGATCCCATCGACCTGAGCGACTTCGCGGGCCGCGAGCTCACCGAGGACCTCCTCCACCAGGCCACCGACCGGCTCGTCGACACCCTGACGACGATGCTCGGCGAGATCCAGGGAGAGCTGCCGAGCGGGCCTCGGTTCGACGTGCGCTCGCTCGAGCGCCCCCGGTCGAGCTACACCGAGACCCCGACCGACCACCCGGGGGAGTCCGCCCCCCGCACGCCCGAGACCGAGGAGCACTGATGGCCAGGATCGCAGTCATGGGAGCGGGTTCCTGGGGCACGGCATTCGCCCTGGTGCTGGCCGACGCCGGCAACCAGGTCCGCATCTGGGGCCGGCGCAGCGAGCTGTGCGAGGCGATCACCACGACGCACGAGAACCCCGACTACCTGCCGGGCGTCGCGCTGCCGGAGTCCATCTCGGCCTCCGCCGACGCCGCGCAGGTGCTCGACGGGGCCGAGGTCGTCGTGCTCGCGGTGCCGTCCCAGCAGCTGCGCGCGAACCTGGACGCCTGGGGCAAGCACGTGCCGGGCGACGCCGTCTTCGTGAGCCTGATGAAGGGTGTCGAGCTCGGCACCCACTTGCGCATGAGCGAGGTCATCGCCGAGATCACCGGTGCCGGCCCCGAACGCATCGCGGTCGTCAGTGGACCGAACCTGGCCCGCGAGATCGCCGCACGAGAGCCCGCCGCCAGTGTCGTGGCCTGCGCCGACGAGGCCACGGCGGTGCGACTGCAGACGATCTGCCACTCGCCGGCGTTTCGCCCCTACACCAACAACGACGTGGTCGGCTGCGAGCTGGGGGGCACCACCAAGAACGTCATCGGCCTGGCGGTCGGGGTCGCGGTCGGGCTCGGGTTCGGCGACAACGCCAAGGCCTCGATCATCACTCGCGGACTCGCCGAGACCGGGCGGCTCGGCGCCGCGCTGGGTGCCGACCCCATGACGTTCGCCGGCCTCGCCGGCCTCGGCGACCTCGTCGCGACGTGCTCGTCACCGTTGTCGCGCAATCGCACGTTCGGCGAGAAGCTCGGGCAGGGCCTCACGGTGGAGGAGGCCGCAGCGCAGATGCGTCAAGTCGCCGAGGGCGTGAAGTCCTGCACCTCGGTCAAGGAGCTCGCGGCGATCCACGGCGTCGAGATGCCCATCGTCGACGCGGTCGACGCGCTGGTTCAGGGCACGATCACCCCGACCGAGCTGGTCAAGGCGATGATCGCGCGTCAGACCCAGCCCGAGGTGCGCTGAGGCTCGGGCTGCGCCGCCCCTGCGGGCGGAGCGCCGCCGACCACGGTGTCGAGGCACCGGGCGATGTCGTCCCAGACGTCCTCGATGTTCTCGATGCCGACCGACAGTCGGATCAGGGAGTCCGGGACGTTCTCGGGCTCGGCGGCGTGCCGGCGACGGCGCTCCCAGGAGGTCTCGACGCCCCCGAGGCTCGTGGCGTGCACGACGACCTCGCTGGACTCGGTGGCCTGCTGGGCCGCCTCGGCCCCGGCGACGACCTCGAAGGCGATCATCGTGCCGAAGCCCGGGTACCGCACGCCGGCGACGTCGGTGCGGTCGTGCAGCCGGGCCGCGATCTCGGTGGCGTTCTCCTCGGCCCGGTCCAGGCGCACGTGGAGCGTGCGCAGCCCGCGCAGCGCGAGATAGGACTCCAGCGACCCGGGCACCGACCCTAGGGACGTCCGTCGGGTCTGGAGCGCACGGGCGGCCCGTGCGTCGTGGGTGACGACGACGCCCATCAGGACGTCGCTGTGACCCGCGAGCAGCTTGGAGGCCGAGTGCACGACGAAGTCGGCACCGAGGTCGAGCGGACGCTGCCGCAGGGGCGTCGCCAGGGTGTTGTCGACCACGACGGCCGTGCCGAGAGCCGTGACGGCGGCGCTGATGGCCCGGATGTCGGCGACGTCGAGCTCGGGGTTCGTGGGCGACTCCAGCCAGACCATCGCGGCGTCGGCAGCGGCGGCGATGACCGCCTCGGTGTCGGTGACGTCCACGAGCTCCAGCTCGAGCAGTCCGCGACGGGCCCGTCGTTCGAGCTCCACCGTGGTGCCGTAGTAGCTGCCGTCGGCCGCCACGACCTTGGCGCCCACCGGCAACAGCTCCAGGAGCGCCACGGTGGCGGCCATGCCGGAGCCGAACGACACCGCGTGGCCCTTCTCGAGCGCGCCGACGGCCTCCTCGAACGCCTCCCAGCCGGGATTGCCGTGCCGTGCGTACTCCGAGTCGCCGCCGGGCACCAGCGCCGAGGCGAGGGTGATGGGCGAGTTCAAGGGTCCGCCCGGAGTGCGGGGCGGGCGGCCGGCAGCCACGGTGAGCGTCTCGAGCGAGGTCGGTCGGACTGACATGTGGTCCATTGTGCAAGGTCGCCCGTAGGCGGGGATAGGGTCCTGAGGATGAGTTCCTCAACCGGTGGCTCCCGCCCTCGTGTCTGCCTCGTGTACGGCGGGCGTTCCAGCGAGCACGAAGTCTCGTGCCTCACCGCGCGTGAGGTCCTGTCGGTCATCGACACCTCCCGGTACGACGTGCACGCGGTCGGCATCACCCGCACGGGACGCTGGGTCAGCGCCGAGCCGCGCTGGTCCGACCTGGCCGCCGGGCAGCTGCCCGAGGTCGACGAGAGCGCTCCGAGGGTGCCGTGGGAGTCCGTGACCGACGCCGACGTCGTGTTCCCGCTGCTGCACGGCCCGTGGGGCGAGGACGGCACGCTGCAGGGCCTGCTCGATCTGGCCGACGTCCGCTACGTGGGCGCTGGCGTGCTCGCGAGTGCCGTCGGGATGGACAAGGCCTTCGCGAAGGTCGTCTTCGCCGCGGCCGGGCTGCCCCAGGTGCCGTACGTCCCGATCGAGTCCGGCGCCTGGCCCTCGGACCGCCCTCGGATCGAGGCCCGCGTCCGTGCCCTGGGCCTGCCGGTGTTCGTCAAGCCCTCGCGGGCCGGTTCCAGCTCCGGCGTGGTCCGGGTCGACGCGTGGGACGACTTGGCGGCGGCGATCGACCACGCGCGTGAGTTCGACCCGAAGGTCGTCGTCGAGGCGGGCAAGATCGGGGCTCGGGAGGTCGAGTGCGGCGTCGTCCAGGGCATCGACGGCGCGCCACGGGCCAGTGTCGTGGGCGAGGTCCGCGTGCAGCACGGCTCGCACGCCTTCTACGACTTCGAGGCCAAGTACGTCGACGGCACGAGCGCCAACGTCGTGCCGGCCGATCTGTCGCGCACCGTCTCGGACCGCATCCGCGCCTACGCCCTCCAGGCGTTCCAGGCGATCGGTGGCGAGGGCCTGGCCCGGGTCGACTTCTTCCTCGACGGCGAGGAGCTCGTGATCAACGAGATCAACACGATGCCGGGCTTCACGACCTCGTCGATGTTCCCCCTGCTGTGGGAAGCGTCGGGGGTGCCGTACGCCGAGCTCGTCGACCAGCTGCTCCAGCAGGCGCTCAGCCGGCCCACCGGACTTCGCTGAGGCGGGCCGTCCGGACTCAGACCCGCACGACGGGGCAGGTCAGGGTGCGCGTGATGCCGGGGGTCTGCTGGATCTTGCTCACGACCAGGGTGCCGAGCTCGTCGATCGAGGGGCCCTCGACCTGGGCGATCACGTCGTAGGGTCCCGTGACGTCCTGCGAGGTCAGTACACCGTCGATCTGGGCGATCGCCGTGGCGACCTGGGAGGCGGTGCCCACCTCGGTCTGGACCAGGACGTAGGCCTGAACCGTCATCGTGACTCCTTTGTTGCGCGGACCGGCACAACCTACCGGATGCGGTGCCCGGGTCTGCGCCCCGCCTGCGCGACAATGGACCTATGAACAGCACCGGAGGAGGAACGGGAGACCTCACCGTCGAGACGGTGTCCGAGCTGGGGGAGTTCGCCCTGGTCGATCGGATCGCCCGGGCGCTGAGCTCCACCGAGGTCGTCGTCGTGGGTCCGGGGGATGACGCGGCGGAGATCACCGTCGACGGCAACCTGATCGTCTCGACCGACCTGCTGGTGGACCAGCGACACTTTCGGCGTGACTGGTCGACGGCGCACGAGGTGGGCCGCAAGGCGGCGGCCTCGAACCTGTCGGACCTGAACGCCATGGGCGGGTGGGCCACGGCGCTCACGATCGGGCTCGCGGTGCCGGGCGACCTGCCGGTCGCGTGGGTCGACGAGCTGGTCCGGGGCATCGTCGAGGAGTGTGACGCGGTCGGCGTGGCCGTGGTGGGCGGTGACGTCACGGCGTCCGACGTGCTCACGATCGCGGTCACGGCGCTCGGGGAGGCGCCGCGCACGGTGCGCCGCAGCGACGCCGAGGCCGGTGACCAGGTCGCCGTGGCCGGGGTGCTCGGGCTGGCCGGCGCGGGCTTCGCTGCCCTCAGCCGGGGGTTCCGGTCGCCGCGGGCGGCCGTCGAGGCCCATCGGGTGCCCAACCCTCCGTACGGGGCCGGCGAGGAGGCGGCCGATGCCGGTGCGACCGCCATGATCGACGTCAGCGACGGTCTGCTCGGCGACCTCGGTCACATCGCGCGCGCCAGCGGGGTCCAGATCGACCTCAGCTCCGATCTCGTGCCGATCGAGCCGGCGGTCATCACGGTGGCCGAGGCCCTCGGCCGTCACCCGGTCTCCTTCGTCCTGACCGGTGGCGACGACTACGCGCTCGCCGCCACGTTCCCGCCCGACGCGACCCTGCCCGAGGGCTGGGACCGGATCGGCACGGTCGTGGCCGTCCCCGAGGGCGACCAGCCGCGCGTCACGGTCGACGGGGAGCCCTGGGACGGCGCCCCCGGCCACGAGCACTTCCGCTGAGGAACCAGTCGCCAAGGACCGCTCGCGAGGGGAACCTCAGGTGGTGATGCGGGCGAAGCCCACGGACTGCTCGAGCTCGAAGGCCAGCTCCAGGAGCGTGCGCTCGTCACCGTGGATCGCGGAGAAGTGGATCCCGATCGGGCGGCCGTCGGCGGTCTGAGCCAGGGGCAGGCTGATCGCCGGTCCACCCGAGGCGTTGTTGGCCGGGGTGAACGACGCGTAGTCCAGGAGACGCGGCAGCATGACCTCGTACCCGGCCGCGGGGGACAGGTGCCCCAGCAGCGGCGTCGTGTAGCCCACGACGGGCGAGAGCACGACGTCCACCCCCGCGTCACGGAAGGCCTGCTGGTAGACCGTCTCGGACCGCTTGAGGGCCCGGATGGCGCCCGGGGTGCGCCACGGCTTGCGCAGGAAGTCTCGCGCGAGGCCCTTGGTCAACGCATCGTTGCGGGAGCGGTCGTACTGCGTGTGCAGCAGGCGCCCCCCGAAGCGGTGCATCGAGAAGCCCAGCAGCGCCCAGTAGTGCAGGAAGTGGTCCACGAACGCCTCGTCGACCGGCAGCGGAACCTCGACGACCTCGTGACCGTCCTTCTCCAGGCGCGCGGCGACGTCCAGGACGGCGGCGCGCGTGGCGTCGTCGGTCGTGGCGCGCAGGGAGTCCAGGATCAGGCCGACCCGTAGGCGCCGGTCCGAGGGGCCCTCGACGAGCCCCACGCGGTTGAGCGCCCGGTTGGGCGTGTGACGGTCGACCGCCGCCAGGAACGCGGCCGAGTCGCGCACGCTGCGGCTGACGATGCCGTTCGACACGATGTTGACCGGCATGGACTTCGCCTGCGCGTCGGGAACCTCGCGCCCCCGGGTGAACTTGAGTCCCACGAGGCCGCAGGCGGCCGCGGGGATCCGGATCGAGCCGCCGCCGTCGTTGGCGTGCGCGAAGGGCACGACGCCGGCGGCCACGAGTGCGGCCGAGCCGCCCGAGGACGCGCCGCAGGAGTAGTCGGTGTGCCAGGGATTGCGGGTGGGCTCGGCCTCCTGGAACTCCGTCGTGGCGTTGAAGCCGAACTCCGGCAGCGAGGTCTTGCCGAGATTGATCGCCCCGGTCGAGAGCAGCTGGGTCGTGAAGGGGTCGTCGGCGAGGGCGCGTGGGGGGTCGAGCAGCGCGGCCGAACCGTGGCCGGTGGGCAGACCGGCCACCGCGGTGTTGTCCTTGACGAACGTGGGGACGCCGGCGAAGACGCCGGAGGACGGGCGGCTCGTCGTCTCCCGCGCCCGGTCGAAGTCGGGCGTGACGATGCCGTTCAGCCGAGGCTCGACCGCGCCGGCCCGCGCGATCGCCGCGTCGACCGCCTCGGCGGAGCTGATCTGCCCGGTGGAAATGGCTTCGGCGACCCCGACTGCGTCGAGGTCGCCGAGAGCGTCGTCAGAGAAGGCGTGGACTCGGTTCGTGGTGCTGGTCACACGGTGACAGTAGCGTCACACGCAGTTGCAGCAGCAGCAAACGACCGAGCCGGGCCCGAATCAGCGAGAGACCTTGCCGGCCTTCAGGCAGGAGGTGCACACGTTGACCCGCTTGGGCGTGCCGTCGACGACGGCACGCACGCGCTGGATGTTCGGGTCGAAGCGACGCTTGGTGCGTCGGTGCGAGTGGGAGACGTTGTGACCGAAGCCGGGTCCCTTGCTGCACACGTCACAGACGGCTGCCACGGTGATCACTCCTGGAGAAGCTCGAGATGATGATGAGATGGGGCTGCCGCCGACGACCGCCGAGCAGGCAACCGCTCAAGAATAGCCGAACGACACGGCCCAGTGCGAATCGGCCTCGCGCGAGCAGGGCAGAGGTGCCGATAGCCTCGGCGCCATGAGTCTGCGTCTCGGGCCGGAGCCGTTCCTGCGGTGGACCCGGTTGTGCACCGACGCCCTGGCGAGCGCGCGGGCCGAGATCGACGCGCTCAACGTCTTCCCGGTGCCCGACGCCGACACCGGGACCAACGCCTTCGTCACCTTCGCGGCGGGGGCGGAGGCGGTGGCCGAGCTGGGCGCCGAGGCCGATCTGGTGACGCTCGTGAAGGCGTACCGCGACGGCCTGCTGACCGGCGCACGCGGCAACTCGGGCGTCATCATGTCGCAGCTCGTCCGGGGCAGCCTGTCCGGTCTGCCGGTCACCGAGGAGGTCACGGCCGAGAACGTCGCGGTGGCCTTCGAGCGCGCGACCGCCGCCGCCTACGAGGCGGTCGGTGAACCCCAGGAGGGCACGATCCTGTCGGTCGCGGCCGCGGCGAGCCGAGGTGCGCGCGAGGCTGCCGACGCCGGGCGGTCGGCCCGGGAGGCCTTCAGCGCGGCCGCCGCCGCGGCGCGCGAGGGTCTGGCCCGCACCCCCTCGCAGATGGACCTGCTCGCTCGCGCCGGCGTCGTCGACGCCGGCGGCCGCGTCCTCGTGGTCGTCCTGGACGCCACCGAGCAGGCGCTCACGGGGCGCTCGGCTCCCACGAGCCGAGCCGTCGTGCCGGTGCCCGTCGAGGCGGGGGTCGACCTTGTCGAGGGTGGCCCGGCCTATGAGGTCATGTACCTGCTCGACGCCGCCGACGACGAGATCCCGGCGCTCCGCAAGGCCCTGGCGGCCCTCGGCGACTCCCTCGTCGTGGTGGGTGGGGAACGGCTCTGGAACGTCCACGTGCACGTCGACGACGTCGGCGCCGCGATCGAGGCCGGCCTGCAGGCCGGCACGCCCCGACGCATCGCGGTCACGCACTTCGCCGACCAGGTGGCGGCCCAGCCGAAGCAGCGGCGCCGACAGCGGGTCGTGATCATGGCCACGACGGGCGACGGCATCACCGAGCTCTGCTCCGAGCACGGCGCCGTCACGATGCCGTTCTCGCGCACCTCGCCGCTCTCCCACGACGTCGTGGCCGCCGCACTCGACGCGACCGACGCCGACGAGATCGTGGTGCTGCCCAACAACTCCCGCTACGTCGGGCTGTTCGAGGCGGCCGCGAAGTCGGCGCGCAGCGGAGGTCGGCGGGTCGCCGTGATCCCGACGTCGGCCCAGGTGCAGGGGCTCGCGGCGCTCGCGGTGCACGACCCCGGGATCGACTTCGACGACGACGTCGTGGCGATGTCGAGCGCAGCCGGCGGCACGGCCCACGGGGCCATCACGATCGCGTCCGAGCCGGGCATCACGATGGCCGGACCGTGCGAGGCAGGTGACGTGCTCGGAGTCGTCTCGGGCGACTTCGCCTTCGTGGGGGAGTCGCCGCTGGAGGTCGCGGCCCAGGTCGTGGAGCGGCTCCTGACGCCGTCGTCGGAGCTCGTGACGATCGTGTCCGGCCACGGAGCCGAGGAGAGCCTGGCCGCCGAGCTGCGGACCCACATCCAGGGCGGACGACCCGACGTCGACGTCGAGGTGCACGCCGGGGGCCAGGAGAACTACCCGTTGTTCATCGCGGTGGAGTGACGGTGCCGGTCACGTTCGAGAGCAAGCTTGCGCCGGTCATCGGCGACAAGTCGGCCAAGCCGCTCGCGAAGTCCTTCGGGATCGAGACGGTGGGTGACCTGCTGCGTCACTACCCGCGTCGCTACCTCGAGATCGGCCAGCTGACACCGCTCAGCGACCTGGAGCTCGACCAGCACGTGACGATCATGGCCGAGGTGCGGTCGGTCAAGAAGTTCCCGTTCGGTCCGAACGGCCGCCGCACCCGCACCGAGGTCCTCGTGACCGACCAGTCCGGCGAGATCACGCTGACGTTCTTCGCCAAGATCTACGCACTCAAGCCCGGCGACGTGGGCTTGTTCTCGGGCGTGGTCGGCAGCTTCCGCGGGAAGCTGCAGCTGACCCACCCGCAGCACGACCCGATCGGTGACCGTCTGGCCCGGGGAGTCGTCCCGATCTACCCGGCGAGCGCGTCCGCGAGCTCGGTCGTCATCGAACGGTGTGTGGGGATGGTCCTCGACGCGGTCGAGGACCTCCCGGAGCTGCTGCCCGACGCCGTCCGCGACGCGCGGGGCTACGGCGACGTGGCCGCGTCGTTCGAGAGCGTCCACCGCCCGTACTCGATCGCCGAGGCCATGGCGGCGCGGGCGCGGTTCCGGTTCGAGGAGGCCTTCGTGATCCAGGCCGTGCTCGCCCAGCGTCGGCACGCGGCGGCAGCGGCGACCGCCACGGCGCGACCGCCACGCGCGGGCGGGCTCCGGGACCGGTTCGTGGAGCAGCTGCCGTTCGCCCTGACCGACGGGCAGCGGGAGATCGCCGAGGTCATCGGCGCCGAGCTGGCCACGACACACCCGATGCACCGTCTGCTGCAGGGGGAGGTCGGTTCGGGCAAGACCGTCGTAGCGCTGCTGGCGATGCTGCAGGTCGTCGACGCGGGTGGTCAGGCCGCGATGCTCGCGCCGACCGAGGTGCTCGCGGCCCAGCACCACCGCACCATCACGCGCATGCTGGGCGACCTTGCGCGCTCCGGGATGCTCGGCGGCGCCGAGGACGCCACCCGGGTGCGGCTCCTGACCGGCTCGATGGGGACCCGGGCCCGTCAGGAGTCGCTGCTCGACCTCGTGACCGGCGAGGCGGGCATCGTCGTCGGCACGCACGCGTTGATCCAGGACGGTGTCGAGTTCGCCGACCTGGGTCTCGTCGTGGTCGACGAGCAGCACCGCTTCGGCGTCGAGCAGCGCGCTGCCCTGGTCGACCGTGCCGAGACGCGGCCGCACACGCTCGTCATGACCGCCACCCCGATCCCGCGCACCGTGGCGATGACGGTGTTCGGTGACCTCGACGTGTCGGTCCTGGCCCAGCTGCCCGCGGGACGTCAGCCGATCCAGACCACCGTGGTGCCCATCGCCGACCGGCCGGCCTGGCTCGACCGGGCGTGGGAGCGGGTTCGCGAGGAGGTCGGACGTGGCCGGCAGGCCTACGTCGTCGTCTCGCGCATCGGCAGTGCCGATGAAGGAGGGGGCGACACGGGCGTCGAGGAGTCGCCGACGCGCTCGCTCGTCGAGCTGCACGAGGAGCTGGCCGGCGGCCCCCTCCACGGTCTGCGGCTCGGCGCCCTGCACGGGCGCATGGCCGCCGAGGAGAAGGACGCCGTGATGTCGCGGTTCGCCGCCGGTGAGATCGACGTCCTCGTGGCCACGACGGTCGTCGAGGTCGGGGTCGACGTGCCCAACGCCACCGTCATGGTCGTGATGGACGCCGAGCGCTTCGGCATCTCCCAGCTCCACCAGCTTCGCGGCCGGGTCGGCCGCGGGAGCGAGCCAGGCCTGTGCCTGCTCGTGACCGCGGCGGACGCCGAGTCGCCCTCGGCCGAACGACTGAAGGCCGTCGCGTCGACGACCGACGGCTTCGAGCTGTCGAGGCTCGACGTCTCGATGCGCAGCGAGGGCGACGTGCTCGGCACCCGGCAGTCCGGCTTCCGCTCGAGCCTGCGCCTGCTGTCGGTCGTCCGCGACGAGGACGTCATCGTCGCCGCCCGGGAGGCCGCCACGGCCGTCGTCGCAGGGGACCCCGCGCTGTCGGGTCAGCCGGCCCTCGCTGCCGCCGTGGCGGCGATCGAGGCGTCGGACAGTGCCGAGTACCTGGAGCGCACGTGACGCGGGTCGTGGCCGGCACGTTCAAGGGGCGCCGGCTGCGCACGCCGCCCGGTGACGCGACCCGGCCCACGTCCGACCGGGTCCGGGAGTCGCTGTTCGCCACGCTCACCTCGGCGTTCGGCGGTCTGGACGACCTGCGGGTGCTCGACCTGTTCGCGGGGTCGGGCGCGATCGGCATCGAGGCGCTGTCGCGCGGTGCCGCGCACGCCGACCTGGTCGACCCCGACCGGCACGCCGTGCGCGTGATGCGGAGCAACCTCGACGAGCTCGCGATCAGCACCGCGCGCGTGCACCCGGTCAAGGCGGCGGCGTTCCTGCGCAGGCCGCCGCCGCAGCCCTACGACCTGATCGTGCTCGACCCGCCGTACGCGGTCGCCACGGCCGAGGTGGCGGCGCTCGTGGGCGAGCTCGCCGACCCGGTGTGGTGCCTGCCGGACGGGCTCATCGTCGTGGAGCGCTCGAGTCGCGACCCCTTCACCTGGCCCCCTGGGATCGAGCCGTACGACGAGCGCGCGTACGGCGAGACCACGCTTTGGTACGGTCGCTGACATGAGCGATCGGACGCCAACGCGGGTCGTGTGCCCGGGCTCCTTCGACCCCGTGACCAACGGTCACCTCGACATCATCACGCGGGCCTCGTTCCTGTTCGACGAGGTCATCGTGGTGGTGCTGGTCAACGAGTCGAAGAAGGGCCTGTTCGACATCGAGGAGCGCATCGACCTGATCCGTCGGTCGGTGCACCAGCGCCCCAACGTCTCGGTCGACTCCTACGCGGGCCTGCTCGTCGACTACTGCGCGCAGAACGACGTCTCGGCCATCGTGAAGGGCCTTCGCGCGGTCTCGGACTTCGACTACGAGCTCCAGATGGCGCAGATGAACGGCAACCTCACGGGGGTCGACACAGTCTTCATCCCGACGTCGCCCGACTACATGTTCATCGCCTCCAGCCTGGTCAAGGAGGTCGCCCGCCACGGTGGCGACGTCGCCGACCTGGTGTCCACCCCGGTGCTGGCCGCGCTCGACGCCAAGTTCGGTCACTAGCCCGTCGGCTCTGCCCCTGCCGCGAGTCGCGGTGCGCAGGCAACATCGTGTGGCGCTCGTGAGGTTGCTGGTTCACCGCCCCGGCCATCTCGGCGGCTGCTACGCAGGCGTCGCGGAGCCGGGAAGGCCGATCGAAGTCAGCTAGTCCGGCAGGATCGGCTGCGAAGCGCGCGGACGGCCCTCGCCGAGCTGGGCGGCCCGCCGCACCGAGGCCGTACCGAACTTGCCGCGGACCTCGTCGATCGCTGTGTCGAGCTCGGTGCCCGAGGTGGCGTCGAGGGGGAGCGCGAGCTGAAGAGGTGCGTCGTCGACCTGACCCACCGAGACGCCGATCAGGCTGAGGCCGCGGCGCTCGACCTCCGGCCATCGCTGGCGGAGCAGCGTACGAGCGGCGTCGAGGACCGTCGTGGTGTGGGACGTGGGGCGCGCGAGCGTGTGCGAGGCGGTGGAGCGACCGAAGTCGCCGAACCGCAGCGAGATCGTGACGACGCTGCCGGTGCGGTCGACCCGGCGCATGCGGCTCGTGACGCGATCGACGAGGCCGAGCAGGATCGTCTCGATCTCCTCGACCGACCGGCGCCTGCTGCCCAGGGCGTGCTGGGCGCCCATGGAGCCGCGACGCTGGCCCGTCTCGACGCGGCGCGGATCATGCCCCTGCGCGAGGGCCCAGAGGTGGCGGCCCGAGGCCGCGCCCAGCAGCGCCGTGGCCTCCCGCAGCTCCATCGCGGCGATCTGGCCGACCGTGCGGACGTGGTGGTGGTGGAGCTTGGCCGCGGTGACCTCGCCGACCCCCCACAGGCGTTCGACCGGCAGGGCGTGGAGGAACTGCTGCTCGCCCTCCAGGTGCACCACCAGCAGGCCGTCGGGCTTGGCCGACGCGCTGGCGATCTTGGCGAGGTACTTGGTGCGGGCCACGCCGACCGAGATCGGCAGGCCCACCCGCTCGGCGACGTCGGCCCGGAGCTGGCGGGCGATCTGCGACGGCGCACCCCGGATGCGCCTCAGGCCACCGACCTCGAGGAACGCCTCGTCGATCGACAGGGCCTCCACGACGGGAGTGGTGTCGTGGAAGACCTCGAAGACTCGCCGGCTCGCCTCGGTGTACGCCTCGAACCGCGGGGGCACGACGACGGCCTCGGGACAGATCTGCCGGGCCCGGCGGATGTTGGAGGGGGTGCGGACCCCGCGCTTCTTGGCCTCGTAGGACGCCGCCACGACGACACCGCCACCCACGATGACGGGGCGGCCCCGCAGCGCGGGGTCGTCGCGCTGCTCGACCGAGGCGAAGAACGCGTCGAGGTCGGCGTGCAGCACGGTCCCCTCGGTGAGCGGGCCGTCGGTCATGGGACGATCATGGGCCCCCGCGCCGACAGGACCGGACCGAACGCCTCGATTTCCACGCAGTCCGCCCGCAGGCTATGATCGTCGCTGGCCTGCTCGCAGGTCATGTGTTGTGCACATGCGACGAACGGATGAGCGTGCAGACGGGACCTCTGGTCATCGACACCCACGAGCTGGGGCGACGACCAGGCAACGAACGCTCGTATCACCTGTCCGCCGAGGTGCCGGCGCAGTGGGGCTATGACGTCTTCGGCGTCCCCGAGGGTTCACTGATCGACCTGGAGCTGCGGCTCGAGACGATCATGGACGGGATCCTGGCCACAGGAACCACCACGGTGACGGCGACCGGCGAATGTGTGCGGTGCCTGACCGATGTCGAGGACGAGATCGACCTCGAGGTCCAGGAGCTGTTCCTGTTCGACCGGCCCTCCGACCCGGAGGAGGCCGAGGAGTCCCAGTGGCTCGAGGGCGACCTGCTCGACTTCGAACCCGCGTTGCGAGACGCGGTCGTGTTCGCACTGCCGCAGCACCCGTTGTGTGATCCGGAGTGTCCGGGACTGTGCCCTGAGTGCGGGGCTCGGCTCGCGGATGATCCCGACCACACGCACGGAGCGCAGATCGACCCCCGGTGGTCGGCTCTGTCCCAGATGATCGAACCCCCCAAGGAGTAATCGTGGCCGTCCCGAAGCGGAAGATGTCGCGCAGCAACACCCGTCACCGTCGCTCGGCCTGGAAGGCCGCGAAGGTCCAGGTCGTCGACTGCGCCAACCCCGCGTGCGACAGCAAGGTCATCCCGCACCGCGCGTGCCGCGAGTGCGGCCAGTACGGCGCCCGCGGCGAGCGTCGTCAGGTTCTCTGAGCTCCTGACCGACCCCGTCGTGGACGAGCACGGCGCCGCTGAGCCCGGCACGCACGAGCTCAGCGCCGTCCTGGGAGTTCCGGATCTCGACCCGGAGCTGCTGACCCATGCCCTGACGCACCGGTCGTTCGCGTACGAGAACGGCCAGGTGCCCAACAACGAGCGCCTCGAGTTCCTCGGTGACTCGGTGCTGGGGCTCGTCGTGACCGACGCGCTGTTCACGACCCATCCCGACCTGCCGGAGGGCCAGCTCGCGAAGCTGCGCTCGGCCGTCGTCAGCGCCAAGGCGCTCGCGGTCGTGGCGCGCACGCTCGGCATCGGCGAGCACGTCCGTCTGGGCCGCGGCGAGGAGGCCACGGGCGGACGCGACAAGGCGTCGATCCTGTCCGACACCGTCGAGGCCCTGATCGGCGCCATCTACGTGCAGTTCGGCATCGAGCGTGCCGCCGAGGTGCTGCACCGCATCTTCGACCCCGTCATCGCCGACGCCGCCCGTCTGGGTGCGGCGCTGGACTGGAAGACCTCGCTGCAGGAGGTCGCTGCTGACCAGGGGCTCGGCGTGCCCCGCTACGTCGTCCAGAGCGAGGGCCCCGACCACGCGCGACAGTTCACCGCCGCGGTGCACGTGGGCGACCACGTCTTCGAGGGCGGGGCGGGCACCTCCAAGAAGGAGGCCGAGCAGCAGGTCGCCCAGATCGCGTGGGAGGCCCTCACCGGCGCGACGCCGGCCACCGCACGTGCCTGAGCTGCCCGAGGTCGAGGTCGTCCGTCGCGGCCTGGCCGATCACGTCGTCGGCCGGCGGATCACGGCGGTCCGCGTGCTCGACGTGCGGTCCCTGCGGCGCCACGCGCCGGGGCCGGAGGACTTCGCCCTGCGGCTCACGGGCCGCGTCGTGGCCGGTGCCTGCCGGCGCGGCAAGTACCTCTGGCTGCCGCTCCACAGTGAGGACGGTGGCGCGGGTGACGCGCTGCTGGCCCACCTCGGCATGAGCGGGCAGATGCTCGTGAGCACGCCGGACGCCACGCCGCAGAAGCACCTCAAGGTCACTCTCGATCTCGAGGACGGCACGCAGCTGCGCTTCGTCGACCAGCGGATCTTCGGCGGTCTCGCGCTCAGCGACGAGATGGTGCGCGACGGGGGAGCGGACCTGCCGGTCGAGGTCGCGCACGTCGCCCGCGATCCGCTCGACCCGCTCTTCGACCCCGCGCAGTTCGCGGCCCGGCTCAAGCGGCGCGAGACCGGCATCAAGCGTGCGCTGCTCGACCAGACGCTCATCTCGGGGGTCGGCAACATCTACGCCGACGAGGCGTTGTGGCGGGTGCCGCTGCACTACGCCCGCAACACCCGCACCCTGCGGCGCACCGAGGTCGACACCCTGCTGCACCACGTCACCGAGGTCATGGCCGAGGCGTTGGAGCAGGGCGGCACGTCGTTCGACGCGCTCTACGTCAACGTCAACGGCGCCAGCGGCTACTTCGACCGCTCGCTGCACGCCTACGGCCGCGAGGGCGAGCCGTGCGACCGCTGCGGCACCCCGATGCGTCGCAGCGCCTTCATGAACCGCTCGTCCTTCTGGTGTCCCCGTTGCCAGCCCCGCCCCCGCAACGGCCGCTTCTAGCCCGGGCGGTGAGTTGCTCGCCCATCCTTCGCCGCGGGCGGTGAGCTGCTCGCCGATCCGGACGCTCGATCGACGAGTAGGTCACCGCTCCCTCGCGCGTTAGCCGAGTAGGTCACCGCCCGGGAGGGGTCCGCTACCGTGCTGGCGTGACGAGCTACGGAGCGGAGGCGCGAGCGCGCTTCGTGGCCGAGCCGCCCAAGCGGGCCGGCCGCACGCCGTTCGAGCGCGACCGGGGGCGCATCGTGCACTCCGCGGCCCTGCGCCGGCTGTCGGCGAAGACCCAGGTCATGGGCGCCGGTTCCGATGACTTCGTCCGCAACCGCCTGACCCACTCCCTCGAGGTCGCGCAGGTCGCGCGCGAGCTGGGTGCGTCGCTCGGCTGCGACCCTGACATCGTCGACTCCGCCGCGTTGGCCCACGACCTCGGTCACCCACCCTTCGGCCACAACGGCGAGGCCGCGCTCGACGCGGTCGCGACGGCGTGTGGCGGCTTCGAGGGCAATGCGCAGACCCTGCGTCTGTTGACCCGGCTCGAGGCCAAGACCTTCGGGCCCGACGGGGCGAGCGTCGGCCTCAACCTCACGCGAGGCACGCTGGCCGCCTGCATCAAGTACCCGTGGCGCCGGGGCGCGGCGCCCGGTGGCGGCCCCAAGTTCGGCGTGTACGAGGACGACCTCCCCGTGTTCGCCTGGGTGCGGGCCGAGGCGGCGCCCCACGTGCGCCCCGTCGAGGCGCAGGTCATGGATCTCTCCGACGACATCGCCTACTCGGTGCACGACGTCGAGGACGGGGTGGTCGGCGGCTGGTTCGACCTGACCGACGACCTCGAGCTCGATCGCGTGTGCGCCGTCGCCCGCGACTGGTACCTCCCGGACGCCGACGACGACCGGCTCGGCGCCGCGATGGAGCGCCTGCAGCAGCTGCCGGAGTGGCCCTCGACCCGCTTCGACGGCAGCCGCGCGGCACTCGGCAGGATCAAGAGCCTCACGAGTGCGCTGATCGGCCGGTTCGCCGTCGCCGCGCAGACCGCGACGACCCAACGGTGGGGTCCGGGCCCGCTCGTGCGATTCGACGCCGATCTCGAGGTCCCGCGCCAGACCCTCGACGAGATCACGGTGCTCAAGTCGCTCGCCGCGCACCACGTGATGCTGGCCGACGACCGCACGGCCAACCAGCAGGACCAGCGGGACCTCCTCACGGCACTCGTGGCCGGTCTGCTGGACCGCGAGGGCCGCGATCTCGACCGCGACCTGGCCGCCGACTTCGCCGTCGCACCGGACGACGCCGCACGGCTTCGCGTCGTCGTCGACCAGGTGGCGTGCATGACCGACGTCTCCGCCCCGATGTGGGCCCAGCGGCTCGGTCTTTGATCTGTCAGAGGCTCGTCCTACGGTCGACCCATGACTGACCTGCCTCCAGTGGTGGCCGCGTACCTCGACGCCCGCGATGCTAGGGACCACGCCGCGGCCCTTGCCGCCTTCGCGCCTGACGCCCGGGTCGTCGACGACGGAGGAACGTACGACGGCACCGCCGAGATCGGTCGGTGGGTCGAGCGCTCCTCGACACAGTTCACCTACACGACCACCCGGCTGGGGCACACCGTGGACGACGATGGCCGGGTCGTGGTGCAGGTGCGGATCGACGGCGACTTTCCCGGTGGCACGGCCACCTTGCAGCAGCGGTTCGCGCTCGAGCACGGTCTCATCGCCCACCTCGAGATCGCTCCGTAGGGCCGTCGGCCGCCCGTGGACGGGTGGGCCCAGGGGAGTGGGGCGCCGACATAGAATGCGCGCATGCCGCGGATCAAGGACGAGGACATCCAGCTCGTCCGCGAACGCGCCCGTATCGACGAGGTCGTCGAGTCCTACGTCACGCTGCGCAACGCCGGCGGCGGCGCCCGCAAGGGCCTGTGCCCGTTCCACGACGAGAAGTCGCCGTCGTTCAACGTCCGCCCGGCGCAGGGGTACTACCACTGCTTCGGCTGCGGGGTCGGCGGTGACTCGATCAAGTTCCTGATGGAGATCGAGGGCCTGCCGTTCGCCGAGGCCGTCGAGCGCCTCGCCTCGAAGTACGGCATCCAGCTGCGCTACGACGAGGACGCCCGCCCCACCGGCCCGCGCCGTGACCCGCGCCAGCGCCAGCGACTGCTCGAGGCGCACCGGTACGCCGGCGAGTTCTACGCCCAGCAGCTCGGTTCCTCGGCCGAGGCCCAGGTCGCGCGCCAGTTCATCAAGGACCGCGGCTTCGACCAGGCCGCGGCCGAGCACTTCACGCTCGGGTACGCGCCGAAGGACCGCCAGAGTCTCACCGGCTTCCTCAAGAACCAGGGGTTCACCGACGAGGAGCTCGTGGTCGGTGGCCTGGCGCGGCGTACCAACAGCGGCACGTTCGACGTGTTCCAGGGGCGTCTGCTGTGGCCCATCAAGGAGATGACCGGCGAGATCATCGGCTTCGGCGCCCGCAAGCTGTACGACGACGACTTCATGGCCGGCAAGTACGTCAACACCTCCGAGACGCCGATCTACAAGAAGACCCAGGTGCTCTACGGCATCGACCTGGCCCGCCGGCAGATCTCCGGCGCGAGCCAGGCCGTTGTAGTCGAGGGCTACACCGACGTCATGGCGTGCCACCAGGCCGGCGTCACCACGGCGGTCGCCACGTGCGGCACCGCGTTCGGCGAGGGCCACGCCCGCATCCTGCGCCGGCTCATGATCGACCACGACGCGTTCCGCGGCGAGGTCGTGTTCACCTTCGACGGCGACGAGGCCGGGCAGCGGGCCGCCGTGAAGTCCTTCGAGGGCGACGAGGAGTTCGTGGGTCAGACCTACGTCGCCGTCGAGCCGCGTGGCATGGACCCGTGCGACCTGCGCATGGCCGACGGCGATGCGGCGGTGCGCGAGCTCATCGCCTCGCGCATCCCGCTGTACCGCTTCGTGCTCGACAACACGCTGAAGCAGTACGACCTCGACCGCGCCGACCAGCGCGTCGACGCGGTCCGCGACGCGGTGCAGCTGGCCAGCGCGATCCGCGACGCCTCCAAGGTCGACGCGTTCCTGCGCGAGGTGGCCGGGCGCATCGGGGTCGAGGTCGAGCAGGTGCGCTCCGAGCACCAGAAGGCGAAGGCGCGTCCGGCCCGGGCGAAGCCGACCGGTCCGAGCGCCCCGGCGGACTCGGCTGAGGCCCCACCGCAGGAGCCGTCGGCGTTCTCCGCGGGGCCGTCGTTCGGCGCGCCGCAGTTCGCCGACGAGCGCGAGGCCCTGAAGGCCCTCGCGCAGCACCCGCACACCGCGGCCCAGTTCGCCGCTGACCTCGACGAGGACGACTTCACCCATCCGATCGCCCGGCACATCTGGTCGGTCATGGCGGCCCAGGGCTGGCCGGCGAAGGAGGATCCCAGCTGGGTGCCGCGCGTCTCGGAGACGCTGCCCGAGGAGCTGCGTCCGATCCTGTCCCGAGCGGCCGTCGAGCCCCTGCTCGCGCAGGAGCACACCACGGTGCAGGTCGTGTCGTCGAGCATCTTCCGGCTGCAGGTGCTCACGGTCGGGCGGCACGTCGCCGATCTGAAGTCGCGTCTGCAGCGCACCAATCCGCTCGAGGAGCCCGAGCAGTACAACCGCATGTTCGGCGAGCTGATCGCGCTCGAGCAGCAGCACCGCGAGCTGCGCGAGAAGGCCGTCGGCGGCGTCGTCCCCAGCTGAGCCTCGTCCACAGCGATCCTCCGGCGGGTCCCCTCGGCGGTGATCTCGCAGCACGGTGGGGTGCATGGCGATGTCATGGGTCCGGCAGGTGTGGGACGAGCCTGAGCTCGAACGTGAGCGCGAGGGCGATCTGGCCCGTCGCGCGCGGTCTGGCGACGGGGAGGCGCGGGGCGCGCTGATCCGGTCGGGCCTGAGGCACGTCGTCCAGCGGGCCCGGATGCTCGGCTACCGCGGGGACGCCTTCGACGACGCCGTGCAGTCGGGATGTCTCGGACTCATCCGGGCCGTCGACCGCTTCGACCCGGACCGGGGAGTGCGTCTGCGCACCTACGCGTGGTGGTGGATCGGTGAGGCGATGCGCGCCGCCGTCCCGACGGGGGAGGTCGAGCTCCCGGCCGATCTCCCGGCGCCTGAAGCAGAGCCCCACGAGCCCGTCGACGAGCGCTTGGACTCCGTGCCCGAGGTGCTCCGTCTGCGGTTCCGACTCGGCCAGGAACCGGGCCCACCCCGCCCCCGCCACGAGGTCGCCCGGCTGCTCGGACTGACCGAGTCGCAGGTGCGCGAGCAGGAAGCCCGGGCGATGCGACAGATGCGCGCGCGGCTTGCTAAGGTGGTGCACCGTGCTCCCGCTGAGGGAGCCGATCCCCCATAGCTCAATTGGCAGAGCATTCGACTGTTAATCGAAGGGTTTCTGGTTCGAGTCCAGATGGGGGAGCAATGTGCCCAGTCGCGGATGCGGCTGGGCCTTTGT
>NZ_JAGLCD010000002.1 GCF_023146395.1 Aeromicrobium sp.
AACTTGGCGTTGATTCGCGGCCTTGCTACCAGAAATGCAAGAGGTGTGTGGACGTTCGAGAGGGGGGTCGGCCGCCGGCGGAAGTTCGGCTCCGGAGGACGTCGTCTGGGCGGCTCGCGGGGCTGATCACTCATCGACGAGCGCGTGGCCCTGAGGGAGGAATAGGTAGTCGATGAAGGAGTGAAGACTGATGGGTCGCTCGATCAGACAGCAGGCGCGTTTAACGGCGCTTCAGGCTCAGGCGTCGCGGCGTCGTGAACGTGCTGCCGCGGACAAGCGCAGGTCGGACTTGGGTATCGAAGTTGCGGTAGCCCTCCAGGAGCGCGACGAGCTCACTCGCCGTCTCGAGGTGGCAGCAGGCCAGGCGTTGGTGCGGTTGATGTGCGACGAAGGGGTCACGCTCACGGCGTTGGAGGAATGGGTCCCGGACCTCTCCGCCCGTGAGGTCAAGCGACTGCGTGCGATCGCCGAAGATCACAACCGGACGTCGTCATCTTCGGCCGAGGCGGAGACGTGAAGTCCCCGGAGGTGCACAAGTCTCGAAACCCGGGAGACGTCATGACGATCTTGTCCGACGCACTGATCCGCGCGGAAGCAGCTGAGTCCGCAGCGGCAGATCTGATGATGCGTCTGTCGGTCGTGCGCAGCGAGATTCTGGAACTTGAACGCCTGCGCGGACCGGGAGATGCGAGGCAGCACGTCCTTGACCGGGCTGCTGACACAAGGCGTGACCTCGGCGATCCGCTCTCGAGCATCACGTTGTCGATCCGGTCCGCTCTCGATGCGACGGAGAGCGCATACTTCGGCGGGGCCGTTTCGGGTGAGATCGATGTGGCCCGTGCGCGGACCATGATCGGGGTTGCGCTGCAGTCTGCGCGGGAGGTTCGTCACCTGCAGCTAGCGATCAAGGACACGGCAGACGCCATGCGCGACGTCGCCGCGGACCCGTCAGGGGATCTCGAGACGCGGCGGAAGCTGCCTCGTTCGCTTCAGCACGCATCGACGCCGTTGGAGCAGGCTCAGCGCGGTGCTTACCGAGCGCATGAAGACCTTGTGATGATCTCGCGTTCGTTGTCGGTGGATGTTGCCCGCCTCGTCGGTGACCGCGTTGAGGCCGGGGCAGAGATCCCTCCCGACCATGGTCCGGTCGCCCGGGTTGAGCCCGCCAGACAGGCCGTGGTCGACAGGGAACGTCTCCCTCACCACCTGGATGCCGATCATGCCGAACTGATCGAGATCGAGTCGCTCGCCCGTCAACGCGGCAGCTGTCTCCTGCTCGTCGACCGTGCCGAGGACCTGCGCCGCTCTCTCAGGGGCCAGCGGCGCGAGCAAGCGCAGGGCATGCGCGACGCCCTGCACCAGGCCGAGACGTTGCTCCTTGAGAAGGCGACTGCCGGTGAGATCGACTCAGGGACCGCCCGGTCGATGACAGCGATAGCGTTGCAGGCCGCCAAAGAGGTTCGGCACCTACAGCTCGACCTCGAGGACGTTGTTGACTTGCTCATGCCACTCGCGCAGTCGTCACCGAACGGCGCACTCACGAGGGAAGTGTCGAGGGGCATCGTGGCGGCGAACACCGGGCTCGATCGCGCGCGTCGATCGGCCCTCCGAGTCTTCAGTGACCTTCAAGTGCTGGCTCGATCGATCGTCTCTCAGCACGAGCGACCAGTTGCGCTCGCGCTGGTGTTCTCCGATGAGGTTGAGCTGCTGACACCTGCACGAACTGGCCAGGCTCGAACGCGATTGGGCGATCCCATGCTGGCGATCTCCCGCTCCGCTCACCCCACTGGATTCGACCGATGACCACGCGCCAGTACGCGGTCGAGCGCTGCATCGGTGTGGGTACCGTCCACAACTCTCGTGGTTCGCGTGTTGTCCACAGCAGGCGCAGGCGGTGCTTCGGGCAGCCCCGTCGAGGGGCTGGAGTTGTTCGTGTCACACCGACTTCGAGGAGCCGTCATGCCTGACCTGTCCGAGCAGCTCATCACGGATGCCAACCACGCGATCAGCCTGTTCGAATCGCTGAGCCGCGACGCGATGACCGGACTCCGAGACCTGCCCGATGACCGCATCGAGGAGCGGCAACGGCTTTCGCAGTTCGGACTCGACGCTCATGTCGCCAGCCGGCGGTTGCAGCAACTCATCGGCCTGGAGGAGCTAGCGGACCTTGCTGACGTCTGCGACGTCCGTGACCTCCCCGCGTGCGCGTCGAGGATTCAGGAAGGTCTGCTGCCGCAGCGCGACGCGGAGATCGTGCAGTGCCTGATCGCGATGGGGCGCGCCACGGAAGGAGCCCGTCGCTGTGGCTACCTCAACTGAACACCTCCGCACGGCAGAGCGCATCTCTCTGCGAGCCCGGCACGCCCCTGGTGCCGATCCGGGCGAGCTGGTGCGCGGCTGGTCCCGCCTGACGCAGGCAGCGCTGACCACCCACGACGCGTTGCAGCTCGAGGACCCGTCACGGATTGTTGAGCGCATCGCCGCGGCCACCAGCGCACTCGAGAGCGCCGGCAGGAAACGCGAGTGGCCAGGACCCGGCAGCGCAGACCCGCTCCTCGCGCAGGCCGCTGCCGCCATCCGAACGGCCGGGAGTGCTTCAGGTCCCGCCAACCTCGAACAGCGGGCCGATGCGGCGCAGGCGCTTCACTCAACGCTGTGGGTAGTCGCGAACCTCGTCGGCGATCGGGCGGACGAACACCGCATCGACCTGCGCATCGACCGTGTCCCCGACACCGAGGAGATCCAGGCTGCCGCCAGTGACGTGCACCGTCGGATGAAGGCGATGGAACAACTCGCCATGGAAGCAGCCCTGCGCATCATGCCGAGCAGCAGCTACCCGATGACCGCCAGCCTCGCGACGGCTCTGGCCAACTGGGACCTCACCGCTCATCGCGCACTCCTGACTGAGAGGTCGACCGCCGTGCTCCATACCGTTGCCCACCAAGAAGTGACGATCGCCGAGACTTTCCGAGGGGCCATCGAGCGTGCAGTGACAACTGGAGTCATCGACGAGGTCACCGCCGACCGCCTCATGCCAACTCTCACCAGCGCGTCGCGCGCTTGGGCCGAGGTCAACGAGATTGTGGCAGACCTCAGCTTCGGAAGTTCAGCACCGGCAGACACCATCATCTCCACCTCGGAGACTCTCCGAGGCGAGCTCGCGAAGACCTGGGACATCTCCGATCCAGAAACCAGCCGTGAACTGCTTACCCAGTTCAACGGGCATCTCTCGACGTCACTGTCGATCTCGGCGGCCGCCCGTGACCTGTTAGAAGAACAAGATCTGCGCGCACCCGCCCGCGGCGTCAACAACCTCCTGCGAGCCGAGGAGTCGAAGACCCGCGTGAAGCCCTTGGTTGAACCAATGGACGTCTACCTCGGGCGATCGATCGAGCTTCCCCCGAAAGTCCGGCTCGTCTTGCGCGACAGCATCGATCAAGCATGCGAGGCAAACAGCGAGTCTCTCAAACGAGCCGCCGCGTTCGATCCCTTACTGAGCCGCCCGGAGCCGACGTCGATGTCGTCTTCAAGCCTGGCTGTTGGGATCGAACTGCCGAGGAGTTCCCGCGGAGCTTTCGTGCCGCGCTGAGCCCGCCGCAGCGGGTTCGTCGCACGGAGACGCCATCAGGTTGGCCGCTGCGCCACGGTCGGCCTGCTGTCCCGATGGGTGCAAGTGCGCCCCAGTGACGTCCGGCAGGTGTTGACGGTGCTTCGCCGCCATGGGCTGGCGCACCGCTACGTTGCGATCGGGCTGCTCCCGCTGTGGGCACTGACCAACCTCGGCGCCTCCCACCTCGACCTGCGCACCACGCAAAGCACGCGGTCGCTGTCGCCAGACACGAAGTCGCCGTCGCCGAGACCATGCTCGAGTGGCGGGCCCAAGGGTGGAAGGTCACGCCGGCATCGTGGCTGATCCACCAATTCGACCTCGACAACGAATACGTCGTTCAACCCCGCGCCGCCTACCGTCGCCGTCGAGATCGAAATCACCCGCAAGACGCCCGACCGGGTTGCCGAAGCCCACGCGTACGGCGCGGACGCAGACTTGTCGGGGCGAGCACCACCGCGCACGTGCGCGACGGGCCTGTGTCGGGTCGGGTGCAACGTGCATGCCGCCGGCTCGCTTGAGCTGGCGGTCCGCTTGGCGAATCTACTCAGCTCGCTCCGGGGATGAGCATTCGCCTCGTGCCTTGCTCTCCCGTCGCTCGACATGGTGTTCCTGCTAGCAGTTCGTGAGTCGGTTGACGACCGCTTGGCGGCGCGATACCTTGCTGACGAGTCGGCAAGGTGCCGCTGGAAGGGGATCCGTGAGCGCGCAGTCTGGCGGAGACGCAGAGCGACCTATTCTGGTCGACCGGATGGGTGACATCTGCTACGTGACGCTCAACCGGCCGCACAAGTTGAACGCGCTGAGCGAGGACCTCCTCTCGGCCTTCGACGACGCGATGGATCTCATCGCCGCAGACCGAGGGGTCTCGGTCGTCATCTTCCGCGGGGCGGGCCGTGCGTTCTCTGCGGGTTACGACCTCACCCCCGGGCAGTACACCCCGGGAAAGCAGGCCGACATCCTCGACGACGACGCCAAGGTCGCCGAGCGGGTCAATCGTTGGTTCCGCGTCTGGGACCTCCCGCAAGCGACGATCGCGCAGGTTCATGGGCCGTGCTATGCCGGGGGCACGCAGCTCGCGTCGGTCTGCGACATGACGGTCGTTTCTGACGACGCCGTGATCGGATTGCCCCAGCTCCCGCTTGGCGGCGGGTTCATCTCACCGTTCTGGGTGCACCTCGTTGGTCCGAAGCGGGCCAAGGAGATGTCTTTCCGGGCGGGTAGCACGATCGATCCGCAAACAGCGTTGGATTGGGGATGGGTGAATCGAGTCGTCCCGGCCGCAGACCTCGACGTCGCTTGCTACGAGCTCGCCGTGGAGATCGCCGCCACTCCGCCGGGGGTCATCGCGTCGAAGAAGCGTGCGATCAACACGATGGTCGAAGCCGGCGGCTTCCGGTCGGCCCTGAAGACGGTGGCGACGACGAACGCCGTGCTGCACTTCAGTCCCCAGACCACGGCGACGCGTCAGACCATCACTGATCGAGGGCTCGCGGGAGCGATTCAACACTTCCGTGAGCAGATCGATGCGCGCAAGGCTCAAGCCGACCAGATCCCACCTGCGGGGTCAGGCACGTGACATCGGTCCTGATCGCGGGTGTCGGCGTCACAGATTTCACTCGGTCGAGCGGCAGATCCGAGGCTCGCCTTGCCGTGGAAGCTGCCGGTCGAGCGTTGGAGGACTGTGGTCTGAGCCGTGACTCGATCGACGGGATCGTCTCGTACCCGACCGGCCCGAGGGCCGAGGAGCTGATCGGGACGCTTGATCTCAGAGCCGTGGGCTTCACCGCGACGTCCCGGCTGGGTGGCGCGAGCTCCGTCGCAGGACTCCAGGTCGCCATGGCAGCGATCATGTCCGGCGCGGCCACGGTCGTGTTGTGCTACTTCGCTCGCAACGGCTCGTCTCGGTCGCGGATCCACGACCGCATCTCCACGCTACTTCCTGCACCGCATCTTCGTGAAGGCATCGAGCGGCCGCACGGCCTCTCCACCCCGGCTCAGCTGTATGCGCTCTTGTGCCAGCGGCACATGTACGAGCACGGAACGACGCGCGAGCAGTTGGGACAGGTCGCGGTGACGATGCGCTCGCACGCCCAGCTCAACCCGGGCGCTCAGCTGTACGGACGACCGCTGGCGATGGACGACTATCTGGCCTCGCCGGCGGTGTCGCTGCCGTACCTCCGGGCAGACTGCTGTCTCGAGACGGACGGATCGTGCGCGGTGATCGTCGTCAGCGACGAGGTGGCCGCTCGTCTCGATCGTGAGCCGGTGGTTCTCGCGGCGGTCGCAGAAGGTCATCCTCCGTCGCCGGACGACCTGGTGTCCCGCAACCCCTTCCTGGAGACCGGGCTCCGTCACGCTGCCAGCGCGGCGTTCGACACGGCTGGTCTTCGTCCCGCGGACGTGGACGTGGCGATGATCTACGACTGCTTCACGTTCGAGGTCATCCATCAGTTGGAGGAAGCGGGTTTCTGCGGGCTCGGCGACGGTGGGCCATTCGTCGAGTCGGGGGCGATCGCCCTGGGCGGCGCACTTCCGGTGAATCCTCACGGGGGTCTGATGGCCGAAGGGCACCTGGGTGGGATGAACCATGTCGTCGAGGCCGTCCGGCAGCTACGGGACGAGGCTGGCGGCAGGCAGGTCGACTCGGCGCAGGTCGCCGCCGTGACTGGTTGGGGCGATCTGGGCGACGGCGCGATGGCACTTCTGGTGCGCCATGGCTGACGCGGCAACGGCCCACGGCGTCCAACCCGCCAAGCCGCAGGTACGAGCTTGGGGCGATGAGCTCGCGGGATTCGAGGAGGCGTCGTCGCGTGGCCGATTGGTCGTCCGACGGTGCGATGCATGCCTTCACCTGCAGTGGCCGCCGCGGTCAGCATGCCAGAGCTGCCTGGGTGGTGGCTTTGACTGGGTAGAGATCGGTGGGCGAGGTCACATCTACACCTGGACCGAGGTTCATCGATCTTCGCTAGAGGATTTCGCCGGATCGGTGCCATACATTGTCTGCATCGTGGAGATGGACGAGTCTCCGGATCTGCGCATGCTGGGTCTTCTTGAGGGCGGGACGGTGCCCTCGATCGGTGTCCCGGTGCACGGTTCCGCAGTATCGACCGGAACTGCCGCTCCCACGATCAGATGGACGCTCATTACGGACGGCGACGAGTTCGCCGAGAACAGGTAGGACGACACCATGGTCAAGACGGCGCAAGTTGCTCGAAGGTCGAACCGCACGGGCGGGACCGACCCGATCGACCGCAACATGATTCTCGATGCCGCCGCGACGGTCTTCTCCGAACGCGGCTACCGCGCGACCAACCTGTCGATCGTGGCCGAGACGCTCGGCGTGACCCGCCAGGCGCTCTACCACCACTTCCCGCACAAGGACGCGATCCTGTTCTACCTCTTCGACCGCACGATGTCGCTCTTCGAGGTGCGCGTGCTCTCAGCGAAGGAGGAGACTCCTGGGGGGACGTTCGTGGCGATGCTCCGCGAGCACGCCCGAATCTGTATCGAGAACAGTGCCCTGATCATGATCAGCCAGACCGAGGACCGCGAGCTGCCCGAGGATCTGCTGAAGCAGGTGTTGCAGCGACGCAAGGACTACCACCGTCAGTTCGTAAACGCCTATTCCGACGGGGTCGCCAGCGGAGAGCTTCGCCCCACCGACGAGGTCAGTGCCTCGGTCAGTTTCATGCTCGCTGCATGTCACGCGACGGCGAAGTGGCGGGGGTCGAGCTCCCGCATGTCTTCTCGTGCTCTGACCGACATGGTCACCAGCCTGCTGTGCGACGGCTCGGTCGTCAGCAACGAGACCCCTCGCTAGTCACGTGCACGGCCAGCGCACCCTGACCGACCCTCGGCCCCAGGCCGAGGCAGACGCCGTCTTCGCCGAGGTCAGCAACTGGGGGCGCTGGGGGCCTGACGACGAGCTCGGCACCGTGAACCTGATCGACGCGACCTCGGTGAGGGCCGGGTTCGATGCAGTGCTCACCGGTGAGCGGATCGGGTGTGGAGTGCTGGAGCTGGCGTCCTCGATCTCCAACCCTGCGCCAGCCCAACACTTCATGGTGCTGGCCCCAGACACCCAGACGGCCGACTACGGCATCTGTCGTGACTTCCTCGCCTTCCCGCCGCACGGTCCCGGCATCACTCACATCGACGCGCTGTGTCACGTCTTCTACAAGGGCTTGATGTACAACGGCCGGCCGGCTGCCGACGTGACCTCCTCGGGTGCGCAGTCGCACGCGATCACGGCATTCCGCGACGGCATCACGACCCGTGGGGTCCTGCTCGACCTGCCTCGGTTCCGAGGGGTGGACTTCCTCGAGCCGGACGAGCCGGTGCGGTCCGACGAGCTCAGCCGGGCCACTGAGGCGGCGGGACTCGAGATCCGCGTCGGTGATGCGCTCGTGGTCCGTGTCGGACGACGGGCGAGGCGCGACACGCTCGGCGCTGAGGCCGAGTACCTCCCGGGGAGTCGGCACCTGCGGCTTGCAGGCTTGGACATCGACTGCCTCCCGTGGCTGAGGGAGCAAGGCGTGTCGGTCATGATTTCCGACGCCGGCCACGATGCCCTCCCCTCGCCGTTCGGTCCGGCAGTGTCGCCGCTTCACGTCGGCTGTCTGATCTACCTGGGAATGCCTCTGGTCGACAACGCGCAGCTCGACAGGCTGGCTGAAGCCTGTGCCTCACGCGGGAGGTCGGACTTCCTGCTGACCCTCAATCCCCTGAGCATCGAGGGTTGCACCGGATCTCCGGTGAATCCCGTCGCGGTCCTCTGACCCTCGGCTCGCTCTAACCAGCTCATCTCACGACCAAGGAGAAGGCATGAGCTCACTGGAATCCAAGACAGTTCTCGTCACCGGCGGTGCCGGGCCCGACATGGGCAGGCTCATCGTCACGATGTGTCTGGACGCCGGCGCCCACGTGATCGCCGTTGATGCCAGTGAGAAGAATCTTGAGTCGCTCGCTGCGGACCGGCCCGATGTCATCGCGGTGCACGCTGACATCTCTCAGCCCGCCGAGGTCGATCGCGCCGTGGCGGCTGGTCCCGGCCCCGTCGATGTCCTGTTCAACCACGCCGGGATCAGTGAGAAGATCGGCGTCGTCGACGAGGTCGACGACGCCGACTGGGACCGTGTCATGAACGTCAACCTGCGAGCTCCCTTTCTCTTCTCGAAGCGCGTCCTTCCCTCCATGGTCGAACGCGGTGGGGGCATCATCGTGAACACAGCGTCGGTGTCGGGCTTGCGTGGAGCGCGCGGGGGAGCCGCCTATACCGCGTCCAAGTTCGGCGTGGTGGGGCTCACGCTTCACATCGCCGCCACGTACGGCAGCAGGGGCATCCGTTGTAACGCGGTCGCGCCAGGGGGCATGGGAAGCAAGCCTGATCCGAACAAGCGGGTCAACCACTTCACCGATCGGGGCCTCGAGCTGCTGAGCCGCGATCGCGGGAAGCCGGACACGGCGCCGGCAGAGCAGGTCGCGTCTGTGGCGTACTTCCTGGCAACCGATGCGGCCCAACGCCTCAACGGTGCCGTGATTCCCGTCGACGGCGGGTGGATCGCCTACTAGCAGAGGCGCAGGGGGCGCGATCGCGTCACCCGACGAAAGGATGACGCATGGATCGCGATCAACTTCATCTCGGTCGGACCTACGCCAGAGCGCGGTCCTTCTTCCCTGACCAGACCGTCCACTCGGTGGTCGACGGTGAGCAGCAGACCCTCACCTACCGTGACCTCTTCGCGAGGGTCGATCGTCTCGCTCACGCCCTGCGGGAGTTGGGGGTGCAACCCGGTGACCGAGTCGCCACCCTGGGATGGAACCATCATCGGCACCTCGAGGTCTACCTAGCCGCCACGTGGACGGGCGCGGTCCTTCACACGATCAACGTTCGCATCACGGCCGCTCAGGTGGCCGCGATCGCATCGGATGCCCGGGACGTCGTGATCTTCTACGACGAGGATGTCGCCGACCTGGCGATCGCTGCTGTCCAGGCCCGTACGCCGGCGGTCGTGCCGTTGGTGTGCTTCGGCTCCGCGGGGACGGTACCGCCTGACGGTCAGGACGTACTCGACTACGAGGGTCTTCTGGCATCGCAGAGCAGCGATCCCTACACGTATCCAGAGCTGGGAGAAAGCCACCCCGCTGCCACCTGCTACTCGTCGGCGACGACCGGTACGCCCAAGGGGGTCGTCTACTCCCACCGGTCGCAGGTGTTGCACGCCGCGATGCTCAGCCACGTCGACACCTGGGGCCTCGGTCGGCGAGATGTCGTACTCCCGGTGGTACCCATGTTCCACGTCAACGCGTGGGGTCTGCCCTTCGCGGCCATCGCGGCCGGAGCGACCTTGGTGCTTCCCGGTGCTCGTCCTCGCCCGGAGCTCTTGGTCGATCTTGTCGAGGCCTTCGCCGTCACCTTGGTGGCTGCAGTCCCCACAGTGTGGTCGGACGTCTTCGACGTCGTTCGCCGGGATCCGTCCGTTGACGTGTCGAGCCTGAGACTTGCTGTGTGCGGCGGCGCTCCCCTGTCCAGGGCCCTGATCGATCAGGCTGACCGGCTGGCTGTTCCCCTCGTGCACTCCTACGGCATGACGGAAGCATCGCCGCTGGTCCTGGTCGGCGAACGTCGCGCAGAGTCGAACCTTTCCGACGATGCTTCGACTACCCGCCGGCTTCGCCAGGGGCGCGTGGTGCCCGGAGTCGAGTTTCGCGTCGTGGACGACGCGGGTGGCGACGTCCCGTGGGACGGCGCGAGCATCGGCGAGCTCTGGCTTCGAGGACCATGGATCGCCGAGGAGTACCCGGGGGACGCGCGATCCGCTTCGGCCTTCACCGCCGACGGGTGGTACCTGTCGGGCGATGTTGTCACGATCGACCGGGACGGGCTCGTGCAGCTGGTCGACCGACAGGCGGATCTCATCAAGAGTGGCGGCGAGTGGATCTCGTCTGTCGACGTCGAGAACGCTTTGATGGAGCACCCGCGCGTGAGGTCCGCGGCTGTCGCCGGGGTACCCGACGAGCGGTGGCAGGAGAGGCCGTGGGCCTTCGTGGTGGTCGAGGACTCCTTCACGACTGATGACGACCTGCGTCGGCACCTGGACTCGCGGCTCTCCAAGTTCTGGGTGCCGGACAGGTTCGTGCGGGTCGACGAGGTCCCGCTCACGAGCGTGGGCAAGTTCGACAAGCGGGCGCTGAGAGCGAGCGCGGCGACGCTGCAGGCTGTTGAGTAGTTTCGTAGGTAATTGCTTGCGCGCAATTCGATTATCGATCTTCTGATCTCTGGATCCTCTTGTGTTGCAGGTCACGTTCGGTCTAGTCTTTGCTTGCTAGCAAGGAACTAGGAAGAGGGTGGGTCATGCAGACCAGAGTTGCCGAGATGCTGGGTGCGGAGTTTCCGATCTTCGCCTTCAGTCACTGCCGCGACGTCGTCGCCGCCGTGAGTCGAGCCGGCGGGATCGGGGTCATGGGGGCGGTGCGTCTCACCCCCCAACAGCTCAAGATCGAGCTGGACTGGATCGATCAGCACGTGGACGGTCGCCCGTACGGTGTCGACTTCCTGCTGCCCAGCGACTACGAGGGCGATGACGTTGAAGCGCTCGAGCGCGAGATTCCGGCGGAACACCGGGCGTTCATCGAGAATCTCGAGTCGCAGTTCGGCATCCCGCCCCGCAACAATCCTGGTGAGCCCTCGGAGCTGGGTGGCGGTGATGGGCTGGTCAGCACCCACGCCCACGCGCGGGAGCTGATCGAGGTGGCCCTTGAGCACCCGATGGCTGTGGCGGTGAGCGCCCTCGGGCCGTTCCCGGCGGATCTCGCGGAGCGCTTCGAGCGGGCTGGCGTTCGCACCGCGGGCATGGTCGGTCAGGTCAAGCACGTCCAGAAGCACGTGGACGCCGGCACCGACATCATCATCGCCGTCGGCACCGAGGCGGCGGGCCACACCGGAGACATCACGACCACGGTCTTGGTGCCGCAGGTCGTCGATGCGGCGGGCGACATTCCGGTCATCGCAGCTGGCGGTGTGGGTGACGGGCGTCAGATCGCCTCCGCCCTCGCGCTCGGTGCCGAAGGAGTGTGGACGGGTTCCATCTGGTTGACCACTGCCGAGAGCGACTTGGATCCCTCGGTGCAGGAGAAGCTGTTCGCGGCGACGTCGCAGGACACTGTGCGGAGCCGGTGCGCCAGCGGCAAGCCGGTGCGGCAGCTCGTGACCCCGTGGGTCTCGGCATGGGAGGACCCGGGCGCGCCGGTCTCCCCGCTTCCGATGCCGCTGCAAGGCTTGCTCGTGCGCGATCCGATCGTCAGCGCATGGGAGCACGGCGTCGACCCGGTGATGGGTACCCCGGTGGGGCAGATCGTCGGCATGCTGAACCGGCGAACGACGGTGCGCGACGTCATGCTCGAGCTCGTCGAGGAGTTCGCAGACTCCACGCAGCGACTCATCGCGTTGAGCGGGATGGACGAGTGACGGCGAAGTCGGAGCGGACGAGCGCAGTGTCCATCACGATGGATCTGGATCCTGGGAGGCAGAGGTGAAGTTCGGATTATTGCTGACGGCCATACACGACCGCAGTGTCGATCCCGTCCAGCACGTCGCTGAGCATGAAGACGCGATGCGCCGTGCCGGAGAGCTCGGTGTCGACACGGTCTTCGTAGGGCAGCACTTTCTGGGGTCCGAGCTCCGGTTCTACCAGCCGATCCCGTACCTGGCGCACCTGGCCACCTTCGCGCCCGACGTCCGCGTCGCGACGGGCATCGCACTCCTGTCGCTCGTCAATCCGGTCGAGGCGGCGGAGCAGGTGGCGACCCTGGACGTCGTGACGCGAGGCCGCGCTGTCTACGGCGTGGGCCTCGGATACTCCGAGAAGGAGTTCGCGGCCTTCGGGGTCGATCGGAAGACGCGTGCTGCGAGGTTTGCGGAGTCCATCAGCGTGATTCGGCAACTGTGGAGCGGCGACCCGGTGCAGCATGCGGGTCGCTTCTTCCAGCTCGACGACGCACATCCGTCCGTTCTGCCGCTCCAGCCCGGCGGACCTCCGATCTGGTTGGGCGGGCAGTCGGAACCAGCGGTGCGGCGGGCCGCCCGCATCGGCGATGCCTGGTACGTCGCTCCGTTCGTCCGTCACGACGACCTGAAGGTTCTGCGGGACGTGTTCCTGGAGGAGCGAGCGAAGCACGGGTTGTCGTTGGACGGCGAGTTCCCGGTGCGGCGTGACATCATGATCGCCCCCACCGTCGAGGCGGCCCGCCAGCTCGCGTACGAGCGCAGTCGGGCTCGATACCAGACCTATCAGAAGTGGGGTCTGGACGACGCGGCCCGTGCCGCGGCCCAGGAGGAGACCTCCCAGCTGGACCTCGAGGAGATCGAGAAGCGTTTCATTCTCGGGCCGCCGTCTCGATGCGTCGAGCAGATCCAGGAGATCGCCCAGTCGACCGGGATGACCGAGCTCGACCTGCGCGTCCACTGGCCCGGGTCCACGCACCAGGAGGCGATGGAGCAGCTCGAGCTCTTCTTCGCTGAGATCGCCCCGCACGTCTGACCGACCCGCCCTTCCACCACGGAACCTCGGAGCACCATGAGCACCTCACACGCCGATCCGCCCGTGCCGGCCATGTATCGCCGCACTCCTGACGAACTGCGCGCGTGGTGGGACCGGCGAGATCCGGAGCCGGCGCTCGAGCCGGAACTGCCGATCATCGACGCTCACCACCATTTGTGGGACCGTGCGCGTGAGCGCTACCTCCTCGAGGAGTTCCTCGAGGACGCGAACAGCGGGCACCGGATCGTGTCGTCGGTGTACGTCGAAGCAGGTTCGATGTATCGCGCCTCTGGCCCGGCCGAGGAGGCACCCCTGGGCGAGATCGAGTTCGCAACGGGTGTCGCGGCGATGTCAGCCTCGGGGCGATATGGAGAGTGTCGGGTGGCCGAAGGCGTGGTAGGACGGGTCGACCTGACGGTCGGGCGGGCTGCCGGAGTGCTGCTGGATCGTGCGCTGCACATCAGTTCGGGCCGACTGAAGAGCATCCGACACGGACTCGCGTGGGATCCGAGCCCCGGCATCAGTGCGGTGCGCAAGGCAGGGTCGAGCGGGACGTCCTCCCGATTCGCCACCGAGCGGCTGTCCGAGTCGCCGGCGTTTCGCGAGGGGTTCGCCGAGCTCGCGGCACGCGGGCTCGCGTTCGACCTCTTCATGTTCCATCCACAGCTCGGGGAAGCCGTGGAGCTGGCGCGGTCCTTTCCGGAGACGACGATCGTGGTCAACCACGCAGGCGGCCCGCTCGGGGTCGGGAGGTACGCCACAGGGATTTCCGAGTCGCGCAGTGTCTGGCGCGACGCTCTCGTGCGCCTGGCCGCCGAGCCCAACGTCGTCATGAAGATCGGTGGTCTCGGCATGCCGCTGTTCGGGTTCGGGATGGAGGAACGCGAAGTGCCGCCCACGTCCGAGCAGCTCGCCGCGGCATGGAGCGCGACGGTCGACACCTGCATCGAGGCCTTCGGCAGCAATCGGTGCATGTTCGAGAGCAACCTTCCTCCCGACGGCCAGAGCGGACGCTACGTGACGATCTGGAACGCGTACAAGCGGATCACGAGTCTCGCCTCGGCGTCGGAAAAGGCGGACCTCTACCACGGGACAGCCGCCAGGACCTACGACCTGGTCCGTCCGACCACGCCTCAGCATGCGTGACAAGACCGGAAGAGGAGCAGAGACGACCATGACCGACGTGTTGGTGGAGCCCGAGGTCGCCAGCGACCCCCTGGCGCCTGTGCTCAAAATCGAGTGCCTCAATGTCGACTTCCATACAATCGACGGTTGGGTCCGGGTCGTCGATGACGTGAGCCTCGTCGTGCCCGCGGGCACGACCGTAAGGCTGGTCGGCGAGTCGGGGTCGGGCAAGACCGTCACGTCGCTCGCTGCGATCGGACTCCTGCCGCCGGACACGACCCGGGTGACGGGGTCGATCCGCCTGGCCGGCGAGGAGCTGGTGGGTGCGTCGTCGGCTCGTCTGTCCAGGCGACGTGGTCGCGACGTCGCGATGGTGTTCCAGGAACCACGGCGCAGTCTCGATCCTGTGTTCACGGTGGGCTACCAGATCGCCGAGGTCCTTCGGAGGCACGAGGGGCTTGACCGTCGCGCCGCGCGATCTCGCGCCGTCGAGATGTTGGACAGGGTCGGCATCGCGGACGCCGAACGGAGATTCGGCGCCTATCCGCACGAGTTCAGCGGCGGCATGTGCCAACGGGTGATGTTGGCGATCGCTCTCGCGTGCCGACCGCGTCTGCTGATCGCCGACGAGGCGACGACAGCGCTGGACGTGACGGTGCAGAAGGAGATGCTCGCGCTGATGAACGACCTCCAGGACGAGCTCGGGGTGGCCATCTTGTTCATCACCCACGACTTGAGTGTCGTGGCCGAGACCTGTGACTGGGTCAACGTGATGTACGCGGGCCAGGTCGTGGAGTCGACCGCGGTCGATCGGCTCTTCCACGAACCGCGGCACCCGTACACCGAGGGGCTCCTGGCCGCGATCCCGGACCCGCAGCGCCGGCGACTCCAGGCCATCCCCGGGGTGGTCCCTGCTCCTACGAGCTGGCCGACGGGATGCCGGTTCTCCCCCCGATGTGATTACGCCCGCGAGGGCGTCTGCACGTCCGGGGCGATTCCCCTCGAGCCGGCCGGCGGCGCACAGCTGACCCGTTGTGCCCGTCATGCCGAGATCGAGCTGAAGGGTGTCCTCGCATGAGTCCGCTCCTCGTCGCGAACGGCCTGCACAAGTCGTACCCGCAGGGCCGCAGCCTGTGGGGGCGGGCTCGGCCGGCCCAAAGCGTCGTGCGCGACGTGTCCTTCCACGTCGATCGAGGCGAGACCTTGGGGATCGTCGGAGAGACAGGAGCGGGCAAGTCGACCGTGGGGCGCATGGTTCTACGGCTCGTGGAGGCCGACAGTGGACACGTCAGTTTCGATGGCACGGATCTGTCGACTCTGAGTCCTGCTTCCTTGCGCCGTATGCGTCAACGGATGACCATGATCTTCCAGGACCCCTTCAACTCGCTGGACCCGCGGATGACGCTCCGCGCCGCAGTCCGGGAGCCGCTGACCCTGCACACGAGTCTTGGTGGCGCCGAGAAGGAGGCGCGGGTCCGCGAGCTCCTCGAGCGGGTCGGGATGCGGCAGGACCACCTGGACCGGTATCCCCGTGAGTTCTCCGGAGGTCAGCTGCAGCGGATCGCCATCGCACGAGCTCTGGCTGCGGATCCGGACTTCATCGTGTGTGACGAGCCCGTGGCCGCGCTGGATCTCTCGATCCAGGCGCAGGTGCTGAACCTCCTCCTCGACCTGCAACAGGAGCGAGGTCTGAGCTACCTCTTCATCTCGCACGACCTGTCCCTGGTGCGCTTCCTCGCCCACCGCGTGGCGGTGATGTCGCAGGGAGTGATCGTCGAGCAGGGAACGCCTGAGGAGGTCTTCACCGACCCGAAGCACCCCTACACCCGGGCGCTGGTCTCGGCGATCCCCACACCGCGGCCCACGCGCGTGTCCAGGTGGCCGGCCGGGTTCCCCGCGCCTGGGCCGTCGCGACCTGCGACGGAGAGGAGGTCTCGATGATTGCGTACGCAGCTCGGAGGCTCCTCAGCGCCGTTCCGCTGCTCTTCTTCCTGAGCCTGTTCGTGTTCCTGCTCTTCGAGCTGATGCCGGCGGACGCGGCCGTGATCAGCGCGGGTGAGAACGCAACACCCGAGCAGATCGAGCAGGTCCGCGAGAACCTCGGGCTCAACGAGCCGTTGTGGTCGCGCTACTTCGACTGGGCCGGAGGGCTCCTCCACGGGGATCTGGGAACGTCCCTGTTCAGCTCACAGTCCGTGACGTCGACCATCCTGGAGCGTCTGCCCGTGACCGCGTCGTTGGCGCTCGTCTCGATGGTGCTCGTGGTGCTGATCGGGCTGCCGCTCGGCGTCATGGCGGCGCGTCACCCCAACTCGTGGCTGGACCGTGGCCTGAGCTCATTCGCCTCCTTGTGCATGTCGGTGCCTCCGTTCGTGCTCGGTCTTCTGCTGGCCGTCGCCTTCGGGATCCTTCTGCCGTGGTTCCCTCCGACCGGGTACACCTCCGTGGCTGACGGCGGGATCAGTGGCTGGCTGAGCAGCCTCGTTCTCCCCGCGATCGCCGTCGCTGCCGTCCCGATCGCGGAGCTCGCGCGCCAGACTCGCGGCTCGTTCCTCGACGTCCTCGGCGCCGACCACGTGCGAGCCACCCGGGCGAAGGGCATGCCGGAGGGATCGGTCGTCCTGAAGCACGGAGCGAAGAACGCGGCGGTACCCATCGTCACGGTGCTAGGCCTGCAGGTGAACCGGATTCTCGGAGGGAGCGTCACGGTGGAGTTCGTCTTCGCCCTGCCCGGCTTCGGCGCACTCGCGGTGAGATCGGTGGTGCAACAGGATCTGCCGATGGTGCTCGGGATCGTGGCGGTCTCCGCCGTGATCGTGGTCGTGGTGAACATCCTGACCGATCTGTCCTACGGGCTTCTCAATCCCAGGATGCGGCGATGAGACGGAGACGAGAGATGACCATCGATGAAGCATCCGGGGCGACTCGGGAACGACGCCGGCTGCGGGAGCGCAGGGGCGTGCGGCAGTTCGTGGCAAACCGTGCGGCCGTGGTGTCCGTCTGCTTCCTGCTCGCGCTGGTGCTGCTGGCCTTCCTGGCGCCCCTCGTGGCGACTCATGATCCGGACGAGCAGAACTTGCTCAACAAGTTCCAGAGTCCATCAGCAGAGCACTGGTTGGGAGCGGACCTGTACGGGCGCGACCTCTTCAGCCGCCTGGTGTACTCGTCGCGGGTGACGCTGCTGGCCATGCTCCAAGGCCTCGCAGTCGCGAGCAGTCTCGGCATCACCCTGGGGCTCATCGCCGGCTACGCGGGCGGCGTCGCCGACGCGCTCCTGAGTCGTGTCTCGGACGCGATCATGGCGCTGCCGCCGATGATCCTGGCCTTGGCAATTGCGGGCATCCTGGGAGCAGGCCTCACCAATGCGATGATCGCGATCGGTGTGGTCCTGGCGCCTCCTCAGTTCCGGCTTGCTCGTGGTGCTGCTCAGTCGGTGGCGTCGGAGACCTACATCGAGGCGTGTCGCGCGATCGGATGCTCGCCTGGGCGCATCCTCTGGCGTCACGTCCTGCCCAACATCAGTTCGCCCCTGCTGATCCAGACGACCTTCGCCGCTGGAGTCATCGTCATCGCCGAGGCCAGTCTCAGCTTTCTCGGACTCGGGGTCCAGCCACCGCAGTCCAGCTGGGGCGTCATGCTGCGCGCCGCCTTCGACAGCATTTACCAAGCGCCATGGATGGTCCTGGCGCCGACCGTGATGATCAGTCTGACGATCCTGGCCCTGTCGACCTTCGGTGACGGTCTGAGAGATTCGCTGGAGGGGCGTGGGCGCACCAGGTCGAAGCGACGTCGTGAGCGGGTGGAATCGGCAGCTCGATCGTCGGTCTGACTCGTGAGCAAGGCAGATCCAGACCATTGGAAAGTTAAGCACTGCGCGATGTCCGCTCGACAGAGACT
The DNA here is from genome assembly GCF_023146395.1 of Aeromicrobium sp. Taxonomy (GTDB): domain Bacteria; phylum Actinomycetota; class Actinomycetes; order Propionibacteriales; family Nocardioidaceae; genus Aeromicrobium. The sequence goes on from NZ_JAGLCD010000002.1 coordinate 18,172, forward strand.
GTTTCTACAGGCGAAATCGATGACAGCGAGATCGATCATGCCGTGCATGTGATTGCGTGCCAGCAAGCAGGTTGTTGACAGGTGTCGTGAGTCACGGATAGAACAAGGGAGTGGATCTCGAGATGCAGGGCCGAACCGCGATCGTCGCTGGCGGCAGCCGAGGTATCGGACTCGCCGTGGCGCAGGAGCTTGCTGCCGAGGGAGCGAACATCGTGATCGCCGGTCGTGACTCCGACGCGCTGGGATCCGCGGTCGATTCCCTCCGAGTCGGCGGTGGTGCCGTTGTCGGTGCCTGCACCGACATGACGACCGCGAAGGGCATCAGCGCGGCTGTCGACACTGCGCGGACCCACTTCGGCTCGATCGACATCGTGGTGTCGAACACCGGAAGTCCTGCATTGACCAGCCATGGCGAGACGTCCGAGGCAGACCTCGCGCGCAGCTTCGAGACCATGGTGCTGTCGCTCCACCGTCTGCTCGAGCACGTCCTCCCCGGAATGCGTGAGCGAGGCTGGGGGCGGGTGGTGGCCCTGAACTCCGTCGGCGCTCGTGAGGCGCATCGCGACGTCGACCTCTTTGCCTCTGACGTCACTCGGATTGCCGGCAGCAGTTACGTCACCGCCTTGGCAGCGGCAGTGGCGGCCGATGGCGTCACGGCCAACAGCGTCGGGGTGGCTGGAATCCGCACGACCAGGGTCGAGGACCAGATGAGGGTGCAGGCGGAAGCCAGCGGAGTGGCCGTGGCCGACGTCGAAGCGCGCAGGTCGGCGGGTGCCCCCGCAGGCCGCCTCGGCACCCCGGAGGAAGTCGGCTCCGTCGTCGCCTTTCTGTGCTCGGGCCGATCCAGCTTCGTCACCGGACAGTTCATCGCGGTCGATGGCGGACGTCTGCGGAGGCTCGGATGACCTCCCGGGACGACGCGCGCGCCGACCGGATCAGAAAGGATCTGAAGTGAAGATCGGCATCATCGGAGCGGGAAAGATCGGCGGGACCCTCGCGGCTCGTCTGGTCGCATCTGGGCACGACGTTGCGCTCGCCAACTCTCGTGGCCCGTCGACTCTGGCGCAGGTCGCGCAGGACACCGGCGCACGCGCGGTAGGCGTCTCGGAGGTCGCGATCGCTGCCGATGCCGTCATCGTCTCGATCCCCCTCCGTGCGCTGCCCGAGCTCGATCCGTCTCACGTCGCTGGAGTCAGCGTCGTGATCGACACCATGAACTACGCCCCGGTGCGTCGAGACCCTCGCATCGCCGAGCTCGACGAGGGAGAGGTGGAGAGCATGCGAGTGCAGCGGCTGCTCGGTCGCGACGTCGTCAAGGCGTTCAACACGATCAACGTGCCGAGCCTGCGAGACCTCGGGCGAGCCCCGGGCAGCCGCAACCGGATCGCACTGCCGGTGGCGGGCGACTCCTCGAACTCGGTGGACGTCGCGCTCTCGCTCGTGGACGCCGCGGGATTCGACGCGGTCGCGAGCGGGCCCCTGGACCAGTCCTGGCGACAGCAACCCGGGACACCGGCGTTCTGCACGAATCTTCCCGCTGACGACCTTCAGCTCGCACTGGATCAAGCTTCACTCGCAGACATCGAGGCATGGCGTTCGCACATCGCGACGTTGCCGCCAGTCTGATGCTGCGAGCACCATCTACTCACCACAGGAGCCCGACATGAGAGTCGAGATCGACCAAGACCTGTGCTGCGCCGCTGGACACTGCGTCGTGGCCGCACCCGACGTGTTCGACCAGCGGGACGAGGACGGCATTGTCGTCCTCCTGCGGACCGACGTGCCCGAGGAGGGGCGCGGCGAGGTCGAGGACGCCGTGGGGATCTGCCCCACCCGAGCGATCTGGATCGTCGATGAGTGACCATCGCGTCGTCGTCGTGGGCGGTGGCGCCGCGGCCGCTGGCGTCGTCTCGACGCTTGAGAGGGCAGGCCTTGACGGTCAGGTCACCGTCGTGAGCGACGAGTTTCAGCGCCCCTACGACCGACCGCCTCTGTCGAAGTCGGTGCTCACTGATAGCGGGGTTCAGCCGACGTGGCTGCTTGCGCCGGACCACCGAGGTGCGCAGTACGTGCTCGGCGACCCGGCCGTGGGGCTCGACATCCACACTCATCGGGTGGCCCTATCGTCCGGTCGGTTGATTCCGTATGAAGACCTCGTGATCGCGACCGGGGTGCGCCCACGGCGCGTCCTGAACGGTGATGCGGCCGACCGTGCGCACGCCCTCCGCACCTACGACGACGCACTCGCGTTGCGCGACAAGCTCACCGCGGGCGCGAGCGTCGTCGTGCTCGGCGCCAGCGTTCTCGGCACGGAGGTAGCCGCGAGTGCCGTGCAGCGGGGTTGCCGAGTCGTCGTGGCGGCGCCGGAGCTGGATCTTGGGGGGCGGCTGTTGGGGTCGACCGTGGCTGCCATGCTGACCGGCGTGCACGAGGGGCACGGCGTGCAGCGGTGGCTCGGGCGGTCGGCTCTCGGCGTCGACACAACGCCGGGCTCTGACGTGCTCCGGATTCGCTTCGACGATGGCACGGTTCTCGACGCGGACGTCGTGGTCGAGGCGACCGGTAGCGTCCCGAACACCGAGTGGTTGCAGGGGACTGGCGTGACGCTGGCCGATGGAGTCGTGACCGACGAGCACCTGCGCGTGTCGTCGGGCATCTGGGCCGCCGGCGACGTCTGTCGCTGGCGCGACGACGTGTCCGGTCAGACCGAGCGCCGAGAGAATCGGACCAATGCCAGCGAGCAGGCTCTGATCGTCGCCCGCAACATCGAGGCGACACGGAATGGCTCACCGATGCGACGGATGGAAGCCGTTCCGTACTTCTGGACCGATCAGTACGGGCTGACGCTGCACGTTCTTGGCCGGGTGGGCCACGACGATCAGCTCGAGGAGCTGGATGGAGACTTGTCGTCGGGCGACATGGCCGCGATCTATCGTGATGGATCGGGCAGGCTCGCCGGGGCAGTGGTGGTGGGAAGGCCCCGAGTGTTGCGGGAGCTGCGGCTCGAGATGGTGAAGGGCCGAGCAGCCAGCTCGGCTGCCGCGGCGCCGGGGGCCTGAGGTCGTGAACGGCTCGACCCAGGTCTGGCGCGAGGAGCTCTCGCCGACCACCTTCCTCGAGCGGGCGGCGGGCTTTCTTGCCGACAAGGTGGCCGTCGTCGACGGGCAACGACAGTTCACCTACGCCGAGTTCGCGTCGCGATGTCGCCGGCTCCAGGCCGCGCTCGTGTCGGCGGGGGTCCGACCCGGCGACCGCGTCGCGGCCTGGTGCACGAACAGCCACGTGATGCTCGAGCTGCACCAGGCGGTGCCTGCGTGTGGCGCGGTCCTGGTGCCGCTCAACACGCGACTGGCGGCTGCGGAGGTCGACCAGCTCCTGGATCACTCGGGTGCGTCCCTGATCGTGGCGACTCGTGAGCACGCCGTGCAAGCGGCGGAGGCTGCTGGCCGTCGATCGATCGGATGGGTGGCCGAGTCGTCATCTCGGGACTATGACGAGTGGGTCGCGGCTCATGAGCCGGTCGAGCATCGGTGGGTGGCATCCGAGGAACAGCTGCTCTCCATCAATTACACGAGCGGCACCACCGGTACGCCGAAGGGTGTCATGTACCACCATCGCGGTGCGTATCTCCAAGCCTTGGCGATGGTGCATCACGCCGGATTGACGGCGGAGTCGCGCTACCTGTGGACCTTGCCGATGTTCCACTGCCACGGCTGGTCGTTCACGTGGGCGGTCGCCGCTGCCGGCGGTATGCACGTGTGTACGAGGTCGGTGGAGCCGGCAGAGGTGTGGCGCCTGGAGGAGGCCCACGGCGTCACCCACCTCAGCGCGGCGCCCACCGTACTGACCATGCTTGCCGAGCACGGTCGGAGCAGTCCGAGCGACCGCCGCGTCCACGTCGACACGGGCGGGGCGCCGCCCACGCCGATCCTGTTGGAACGGCTCGACGCGCTCGGCCTCGACGTCACCCACCTGTATGGGCTGACTGAGACATACGGACCGGTGGCTGTGAACGTCTGGCGTTCAGAGTGGGACTCCCTGCCCACGGATCGGCGTGCGGCTCTGCGTGCTCGCCAGGGAGTCGCCAACATCGTCTCCATGCCACTGAGCATCCTCGATGCAGCGGGGGACGCCGTTCCGGCTGATGGGCGAACTCCAGGCGAGATCGCGGTGCGTGGCAATACCGTGATGGCGGGGTACTTTCGGGACGAGGTGACCACGGCCGCGTCGATGCGTGCAGGTCACCTGCTCACCGGCGACGTGGCTGTCATGCATCCTGACGGCTATCTGGAGATCCGTGACCGGCGCAAGGACGTGATCATCTCCGGCGGCGAGAACATTTCCTCCGTCGAGGTCGAACGGGTGCTCGACACCCACCCGGCGGTGGTGGAAAGCGCGGTCATCGGGGTGCCGGACGATCGGTGGGGCGAGGCCCCGGTCGCGGTGGTCAGACTCCGCGAAGGCTGCAGCGTCGAGGACGCCGAGCTCATCGCCTTTGCGCGTGAACATCTGGCGGGATACAAGGTGCCGCGCCTCTACGAGTACCGCGATCTGCCAAAGACTCCCACCGGAAAGATCCAGAAGAACCTGTTACGTGACGACCTCCGGTCGCGTCGGGCCGGCGAGCGTAGCGGGGAATCGTGAGCGGAGGAGCATGTCGACGCGACCTCGGTCGTCTTGCTCATCAGTCAGTGGATAGCTCGATCTTCGTTCCAACTTCATGGTTGGAGAACACATCAACGATTAATTCAATTGGCATTACGGGGTGCGCGAACGCTGACGAATGCCTCGGACTCAACAAACATTCTCCTTGCTGACGAGTCAGCAATCCAGTATGGTGTAGATCACGTATCCAGCGTAGAGTGGAGCAGAAGCCGTGTCCCAGGTCGAACTTGATCCCGTGCACTTCCCCATGCCGAGGGTCCAAGGATGTCCGTTCCATCCGCCGCAGGAGCTGCGAGACATCCAGTCGGCCGGCCGCCCAGTCCGGGTGCAGATCTGGAACGGGACGAAGCCCTGGCTCATCACGGGGCACGACCGGCAGCGATCCTTGCTCACGGACGAGCGACTCAGCTCCGATCCAACTCATCCGCAGTTCCCGTTCCAGAGTGTCGGCATCGAAGCTCGCCGCGCACGTACGACGACCTTCATCCAGATGGACAACCCGGAGCACAACCACTACCGCCGGATGCTCACCGGCCAGTTCACTGCTAAGCGGATGGAAGCGATGCGGGAGTCGATCCAGGAGATCACCGACCGGCTCCTTGACGAGCTGCAAGAGCTCGAGGGTCCGGTCGACCTTGTCGAGCACTTCGCGCTGCCACTGCCTTCGCTCGTCATCTGCCAGATGCTGGGGGTCCCGTACGAGAGCCACGAACTGTTCCAAGAGGCCAGTGCCACGCTGCTCAGCCAGTCGGCCGACCGTGATCAGGTCGACGAGGCGACGGTCGTCCTGCGTGAGCTGGCGAGGGATCTGATCGCGGTGAAGCGCGGTCGTGACGACGACGACATCATCAGCCACCTCGTCCGCGACCACCTCGAGCAGGGCGAACTGACGGAGGACCAGGTCGTCGACATGTCGCTACTGCTGTTGGTCGCGGGGCACGAGACCACGGCCAACCAGATCGCGCTGGGAACCCTGGCGTTGCTCGAGAATCCTGAGCAGCGCGACTACCTCCAGACCTTGACGGACCGGTCCGACATCGCGCGCGCGGTCGACGAGATGATGCGGTTCCTGAGCATCGCGCACGTGGGGCGGCGACGCGTGGCCCTGGAGGACATTCAGGTCGATCACGACGTCGTGATCCGCAAGGGGGAAGGGGTCATCTTCCCGGACGCCGCCGGCAACTGGGACCCGGACGTCTACGAACGCCCAGACACCCTGGACCTGGCGAGGGAGGGCGCCGGAAGGCACATGGCGTTCGGCTTCGGCACGCACCAGTGCCTCGGTCAGCCCCTCGCGCGGGTCGAGTTGCAGATCGCCTACACCAGCCTCTTCGCGAGGTTGCCGACGCTGCGCCTGCACGGACGGGCAAGCGACCTGAAGTTTCGCGAGGACATGAACATCTACGGCGTTTACGCGCTGCCCGTCACCTGGTGAACCGAACTGCTCCGGGCCGGAGGCCACGGAGCGGGCCCTACCGAGCGGTCGTCGCCGGTCACGGGCCCACGACATCCACGAAGGAGATCACGGATGCAGGAGATCTACGAGAAGCAGGCGAGGACGCCCGGTCTGCGTGACCGGAGCACCGTTCCGCAGGACGAGCTCGCGGCGTACGACCGGGCCCTCGCGCTCGTGCAGAAGTACAGTCACGAGAACTCCGTGGCCCGGTCGAGGCCGCTGGTGGGGGGAGAGCCCTACGCGCTTCCGTATCGGGTGGCATGGACGAACGCTCCGGGGATCTACTCCGCGTTCCTGGACGCGGCGTGGACGACCAGCAGGAGAGCCGGGAAGCCGGGGTGGTACCGGCCGTCCGATCACGAGTGGGTCGATCTCGTGCTCGGCTTCGACGCTGGCTACCTGGCTCTGCACGCGGGTCACACGCCGAACGCCATCAGTGCGGGCATCACGATCGACGCGATGAGGGCAGTCCGCGACGGCCAGGAGGACCGGCTCTCCGAGGACGACCGACTCGTCGTGGACTTCGTGCGGGCAGCGCGCGACGGACAGATGAACGACGACCTCTGGCAACGGATGATCAGCCGCCTCGGGTCGCTGGAGGGAACGATCGCGCTCGCCTACCAGGTCGCCATCCTCGTGGCGATCCAGATCATGATGTCGAGCTTCGGGGTCCCGGCGATGCGTCCGGAGGAGTGGGAGGCTCAGGTGCAGGCGTACGAGTCCGGAGAGCGCGACCCGGCTGACTCTACCCAGGACTGGGTCTGGGCCACCATCGACGACGACTCGGCGACGCGGGGTACGGCCGAGTGAAGGGCCTTCGAACGCCGGCGTGGGTCGCACTCTCCGCGAGGATGCTGAACCGTGGCTGACGAGGTGAATCTGGAGGAGGTACGGCTCCGCTATGCGACCGAGCGGGCGAAGCGGGTCGACCCTCGAAGGGACCACACGCTGGACCTCACCGACGATCTGGCCAGGTACCGCCGTGACCCGCACACGGAGGTCCTCAAGCGGGAGCCGGTCGACGATCGAGTCGACGCCGTGGTGGTCGGTGGCGGTTTCGGCGGCCTTCTCGTGGCAGCGCAACTCCGCAAGGCGGGCCTCGAGGCGGTGCGTGTCATCGACCAGGCGGGCGACTTCGGCGGTGTCTGGTACTGGAACCGTTACCCGGGGGCGCAGTGCGACATCGAGTCGCACATCTACCTTCCGCTCCTTGAAGAACTCGACTACGTTCCGACCGAGCGGTACGCACACGCGCCGGAGATCCACGCCCATGCCCAGGCCATCGGGCGGCATTTCGACCTGTACGAGCACGCGCTGTTCCACACGAGCGTGACGCGATCCGCCTGGTCGGAGGTTGATCAGCAGTGGATCGTCGAGACCGACCGCGGCGACCGTGTGAGTGCCACGTTCTTCGTCGTGGCGATCGGTTCGTTGGACAAGCTCAAGGTCCCGGCCATCCCAGGCGTCGAGACCTTTGCCGGTCACTCGTTCCACACCAGTCGATGGGACTACGAGTACACGGGCGGTCCGGGGGCGAGAGGCCTCGGGGCGCTCGCCGACAAGCGGGTCGGGATCATCGGTACCGGCGCGACAGCTCTCCAAGTCATTCCACACCTGGCCCAGGCCGCCAAGGAGCTCTTCGTCTTCCAGCGCACCCCCTCGACCGTGGGGATCCGAGCCAACCGCCCCACGGGCCCCGAATGGGACGGCCATCGCGAGCCCGGCTGGCAGCGCGAGCGGATGCGCAACTTCACAGAGATCATCATGGGTGTCGAAACGGAGGTCGACCTCGTCGACGACGGCTGGACCCACCTGTACCGAGAGCTGATCCACCCGTCTCCGGACGTGGTCGAAGGTGTCGACCCAGACCGGCGCGGCGAGGTCGCCGACCTGCACATGATGGACAAGATCCGCGATCGCATCTGTGAAGTCTCACGAGATCGTGGACGGTTCTGTCTCGGGACATCGTGCGCAGTGAGTCTCACGACATCGTGGGCACTGGGTGCGGGTGTGGGGTTTGGGCATGGACTTCAACCACGTGCCCGCCGACGTGCGGTGGGCGATCGCGAACTGGCCCGATGATGCCGAGCGGGGTGCGGTCACGCGCTTCTGCGAGCGGCACCAGATCAGTCGGGCGGTGTTCTACAAGATCCGTCGCCAGGCCGGTGAGGTCGGTCCGGTCGGCGCGACAGAGCCGGGCTCACGGCGCCCCCATCACAGCCCGAACCGGACCGACGAGCAGTTGATCGAGCACGCGCTCGCCGTCCGAGCTTGGCTTACCGAGCAGGGGCTGGACGCCGGCCCCTTGTCCGTGCTCGCCCGGATGCGCCGCCAGGGGCTGAACCCGCCCTCAAGGGCCACGCTGGCTCGTGCGTTCGCTGCCGCTGGCGTGTCCAAGCCGGAACCGCGTAAGCGGCCGCGGGCGGCGAACCGCCGGTTCGTCTACCCGGCCCCGAACTGCTGCTGGCAGATAGACGCGTTCGCCTGGTCGCTGGCCGATGGCACCAGCGTGTCGATTCACCAGGTCATCGACGACCACTCCCGGATGGCCACCGCAAGCCTCGTCGCCGACGGCGAGACAGCCAGAGCCGCAGTGTTGGTCGTGTCTACCGCGATCCGCCGCTGGGGCGTCCCGCAGCGGCTGCTCTCCGACAACGGGTTGGCGTTCAACCCCACCCGCCGCGGGTTCACCGGCAAGCTGGTCGACTACCTGCTCGACCTCGGGGTCAAGCCCATCACTGGCAAACCGGACCGGCCGACAACCCAGGGCAAGAACGAACGGTTCCACCAGACGCTGCAGAAGTGGCTCAACGCCAGGCCACCAGCGAAGACAATCGAGGCCTTGCAGGCACTGGTCGACGAGTTCGACCTCTACTACAACAACGAACGAGCCCATCAAGCACTCGACGGCAAGACCCCGGCCGAGGCGTGGGCCGCCACCCCGGCCGCACCCGAACCGACGCCTGAACCCCGCCTCCTGCAAATCCCGCCCTCGGCGCGCGCCACGACCACCCGACCACCACCGAGACGACCACGATCGCTACCAGAACGCGGCTCACCCTCCACCCGGCAACAGGAGAGGCCATCGTCAAGGTCAGACCCAACGGGTGCAGGATGATCTCCATGATGGTCCTCTCAGTTCTCGTTGCCGCGGATCATCAGAAGCGCTCCGGCGATCGCGGCGGTGACGATCACGACGTCGGCGACGTTCCCGATGAACCAGTTCCCGTAGGCGAGGAAGTCCACGACGTGCCCCTGGGCGAACCCTGGAGCACGGAAAAGCCTGTCGCCGGCGTGGGAGGCGGCGGCCCCGCCAAGCGCGCCGATCACGATCGCCCACCCGGGGTGTCGGACACGGAACGCGAACACGATCGCGGTGACGGTGGCCGCGACGGCCACCAGCGCGAACACCCAGGTGGAACCCTCACCGAAGGAGAACGCCGCGCCGGGGTTGTAAGCGAGTTGCAGGCCCAGCAGGTCGCCGATCAGCGGGAGGCGCTCACTTACTGTGAGCATGGCCTCCGCCCATGCCTTCGTCCCCTGATCGATCAGGAGGACGAGCCCGCCGAGCGCGAGTGCCCCCGCCGTGAGCCGCCAACGCCCCCTCTGCTGCCGCTCTCCCGACGTCAGCTCAGCATCGGCAGCCGCGTCCGGGGTCATGCGAGGACCTCGACGAGGCGGACGATGACGCCGGAATCGATCAGGATGAACAGGCCCAGGCCGATGAACACGACGGGTACGAGCCAGTGCTCGACGCGTTCAAGCGTTTCGGTGACGGCCTTGTGGGTTCCGATCAGGCGTCCAGCAGCGCACCAGACGGCGACGAGGACGAGGAACACCGCGATCATGACGACGACGTCGCCGGGCGAACTGGTGCGGAAGATCGGCGTGTAGAGGGAGATGTTGTCGGCCCCGTTGGCGATCGTGATCCCGGCGACGCCCCACAGCCCGACCGCGGTGATCTTCTCGTCGTCGTCATCGTCGTCACCGTTGCGTCGCAGGCCCCGCACGAGGGTCCAGATGCCGATGCCGAGCGGGATCAGGCCGAGGAAGCCCACCCATTCGTCGGGGACGATGGTCAGGCCGAGCGCGGCGATCACGCTGATCACGACGAGGGTGATGAACCCGAGGTACTGGCCTGCGACGATCTGCCACGGTCGCGGCTTCCCTCGGCTGGAGGCCAGGAACAGCACGGTCAGCACGACGATGTCATCGATGTTGGTCGCAGCAAACAAGCCGATCGCTGAGCCGATGGTCGCAAGCATCAGCTCTCCAGCCGTGGGGTACGCGTGCGGGCGGCGCGGAGTGCGTTGAGGATCACGACGACCTCGGCGATCTCGTGGACCAGCACCACAGCGGCGAGTCCGAGGACGCCGAACAGCGCGAGCGGCAGCAGCGCGGTGATGATCAGCAGCGACAGGACGATGTTCTGGTTGATGATGCGGCGTCCGCGGCGGGCGTGGTCGAACGCGCGCGGGATGAGGCGGAGGTCGTGGCCGGTGAACGCGACGTCGGCGGACTCGATCGCCGCGTCCGAGCCGGTCGCGCCCATCGCGATGCCGATGTCCGCGGCGGCCAGAGCGGGGGCGTCGTTGATGCCGTCGCCGATCATTGCAACCGACCCCGCCTTTGACAGCTCCCCGATCGCGGTCGCTTTGTCTTCGGGACGCAGTTCCGCGCGCACGTCGCTGATACCGGCCTGCGCTGCCAGCGCCCGTGCCGTGCGGGCGTTGTCGCCGGTGAGCATCGTCACCCCGACGCCCTGCGCCGCGAGAGTCCGCACCACTTCGGGGACCTCGGGACGCAGCTCGTCGCGGACGCCGATCGCGGCGACAGGGGCCCCGTCGCGGTGCACGATCACAACGGTCATGCCCTGCTCCTCCAGGCCCGCGACCTGGTCGCCGAGCACCCCGGCGTCGAGCCAGCGGGGGCTGCCGACGGTGATCCGAGTCCCGTCGATCTTGCCCTCGATGCCGTGCCCGGCCTGCTCGGTCACGCCCTCCGCAGCCTGGGCTCCGGGGGCTGCGGCGGTGATCGCCGCGGCCAGCGGGTGCGTGCTGTGCTGCTCCAGCGCGGCCGCCCAGGCCAGCGCCTGGGCGTCGGTCACGCCGTCCGCGGCGAGGACCGCGGTGACGGCGGGCTCGTTGCCGGTGAGGGTGCCGGTCTTGTCGACGGCGACGTGGCGGACCGTGCCGAAGCGCTCGAACACCGCGCCGGACTTGATGATCACGCCGAACTTGCTCGCCGCGCCGATCGCCGAGACCACCGTCAGCGGCACCGAGATCGCCAGCGCGCACGGGGAGGCGGCGACGAGGACGACGAGGGCTCGGGTGATCCACAGCTCCGGGTCCCCGAACAGCGAGCCGACCAGGGCGACCAGGGCCGCGAGGACCAGCACGCCCGGGACCAGCGGGCGCGCGATCCGGTCCGCGAGGCGCGCTCGCTCGCCCTTCTCCGCCTGCGCCTGCTCCACCAGCTCCACGATGGTCGTGAGCGAGTTGTCGGTGCCCGCCGCCGTCGTCTCGACCTCCAGCGCACCGGCGCTGTTGATCGCGCCGGCCGACACGGCGTCGCCGGGCTCGACCTCGACCGGGATCGACTCGCCCGTGATCGCCGAGGTGTCCAGGCTGGAGCGCCCCGCACGGACGACTCCGTCGGTCGCGATCCGCTCGCCGGGACGAACCACCATGACCTGCCCGACCGCGAGGTCCTTCGCCGCAATCTCCACCAAAGCGCCGTCGCGGCGCACGGTCGCGGTGTCGGGGACCAGCTTCAGCAGCGCTCGCAGCCCGCCGCGGGCGCGGTCCATCGCCTTGTCCTCCAGCGCCTCTGCGATCGAGTAGAGGAACACCAGCGCCGCAGCCTCTTCGACGTAGCCGAGGACGACTGCGCCGACCGCGCTGATCGTCATCAGCAGCCCGATGCCCAGCTTGCCCTTGAACAGCTTCCGGATCGCGCCCGGCGTGAACGTCGACGCGCCCAGCAGCAAGCCGACCCAGAACAGCACCAGTGCCGGGATCTCCATGCCGGACCACTCAAGGATCAGACCAGCGAGGAACGCGACACCGGAGAAGACCGGCACCATGATCCCGCGGTCCCTCCACCAGGGCCGCTCCTTCTCCTCGCTCTCATCGACTGCCGTGGTCGTCGGCTCGTGCTCGCAGCCGCATGCCGCGCTCACGCGTCTGCTCCCGCTCCGCAGCAACCCGGAACGGTGCACGACGAGTCCACGCACGGAGCGTGCTCGTCGACAGCCAGAGTCACATCCACCAGCGCGATGAGAGCGGCCGCGAGGTGCGGATCAGCGATCTCATACCTAGTCTGGCGACCCTCCGGCTCAGCGACCACGATGCCGCAGTCGCGCAGGCAGGTGAGGTGGTTCGACACGTTCGAGCGAGTCAGCTCCAGCTCACGCGAGAGCACCGCCGGGTAGCTCGGTCCCTCGAGCAGGGTCATCAGGATCCGGGAACGCATCGGATCCGCCATGGCCCGGCCGAGCCGGTTCATGACGTCGAGTCGAGAAGCAATAGTCAGCATGCACTGAACTATACAGCACAGGCTGATCAATCGCCAGATGCATCAGCCTCCGCCACAAGGCGAAACAGCAGTCGACATCTGATGAATACGCGACTCAGCAACAATCGGTGCTACCAGTACACGTCGCGATCAGCTGGGATGCCGGCACCGTCACCCTCACCGACGCACAAGGACACACAATCGCGACCTACGAGAAGCCCGCGACCCGCCACGGCTGGCACGGCCCCACCCAGAACCGACCGTCCACGAACTCATGAGACACCCGACCGTCAACGATGTCCCGAGACACAACCGTCCACGATCTCGTGAGACATCACAATCCGCGATCGCATCCGACAGGAGGTCGCGGACCCGTCCGTCGCGGCCAGCCTGATGCCGCAGTACCGATACCTGTGCAAGCGGCCGGGCTTCCACGACGAGTACTTGGCGGCTTTCAACGAACCCGCTGTCACCCTGGTCGACACCGCGGGGCAGGGGATCGACGAGATCCGTCCCGAGGGCCCCGTCGTCGCCGGCGAGCTGGTGCCGCTCGACTGCCTCGTCTGGGCCACCGGGTTCGAGTGGAACACGAGCTACAGCAGTCGAATCGGGTTCGACGTCCTCGGTCGCGAGGGTGTCAGCCTCGCTGAGAAATGGCGGGACGGGCCGCGGACCCTGCACGGCATCCTGACGCACGGCTTCCCCAACTTCTTCACCCTCCCGGGACCGAACTCGCAGGCCGTGGTCACGACGAACTTCATGCACCTGCTGACCGAGGTCACGGAGCACATCGGTGCGATGGTGGCGCAGCTGAGGAGCCAGGGTGCTGTCGTCATCGAGGCCACCGCCGACGGTGAGGACGCGTGGGTCCAGACAGTGCTCTCCCGCGCCACCGTCAACCACGAGTTCCAGAGCCAGTGCACGCCCGGCCGCTTCAACAACGAGGGAGCGCCTGACGAACGTTCCCGCCTGAACGTCAACTTCGGGGGAGGGCCCCTCGAGTTCTTCGACCTGCTGAGGAAGTGGCGGAGTGAGCCGCGACTCGACGGGGTGACGATTGACCACGCCCATGACCCCGCGTGGAGCGTGCTCCGGTGAGTCCGACGGTCGAGACCCTCGTGGACCTGGTTGCCTCGGCGTCAGCTCGGGGCGGCGACCGGATGTTCCTCCAGGCACCGGACGTCAGCGTGCGATATGCCGATCTCGCCAACGTCGTCTCCCGCGTTGCAGGTGGGTTGGACGACGTGGATCCGCGCGCGGACGCCCCTCTGGCAATCGCCTGCGAGAACTCGGGTCACGCGGTGATCGCTTGGTGGGCGCAGGCCTGGCGGGGCGGGGTCTCCGCACTGGTCCACGCGGCCTACCGGGGCGAGCCGCTCTCCCACGCGCTCCAGCTCGTCCAAGCCCGGGTCGTCCTGGTCGACGCGGCCATGCTGGCCCGGCTGGTCGAGGTCCTCGACGGATGCCCGCGTGTGCAGACCGTCATCCTCCTGGGCGACGCAGCGGACGTCACGGTGCCCGACACGATCGACATCGTGCCGTGGAACCGACTTGTCGCTGATCCTCGTGTTCCTGCGGACGTCATGCCAGGAGACGCGTGCACGATCATGTTCACGTCGGGGACCACCGGGCCCGCGAAGGGCGTCGTGAAGTCTCACAGGTTCGAGACCACCTACGGGCGATGGGCTGCCGAAGGTGTGGAGCTCCGCCCGCACCACACGATGTGGTCGTGCTCCCCCTTGGCGCACGCGCGCACAGCAAACGCCACAGTGATCGCCGCGGCTCACGTCGGGGCAGGGGTCGTGCTGGGCCGTCGCTACCGTGCCGAGAGCTTCTGGCGTGACGCCACGGACGCTGGCGCGACGCACGTCCTGATCAGCTCATCCTTGGCCAACCGGCTCGCTGCGCTGGATCCGTCGGACGACGATCGCGACCACACCATCGAGGTGGTGCACTGCCTGCCTGGGCCGAGCGATCCGGCGGGCTTCGCTGCGCGGTTCGGCATCACGCTGACAGGCCAGGGTTACGGCCTGACCGAGGCGTACGTGGCTCCTCAGCGGCTGCGTGAGCAGGACTGGACCCAGCCCGCCAGCTTCGCGGGGCGACCGCATCCGGCGATGCGCGTCGTCGTCCACGACGTCGCAACGGGCCGGGAGGTGCCGCGCGACGGTGTCTCCGTCGGAGAGCTTCGAGTCCGGCCGGCCCATCCGGACGACATGTTCAGTGGGTACTGTCGCGACCCCGAGGCGACGGCCGAAGCGGTCAAGGACGGGTGGTTTCACACGGGTGACCTCTTCGCCTGGGACGAGGGTGGTGCCCTGTACTTCGCTGGCCGGGCCAAGGACACGATTCGCTACCGGGGCGAGAACGTCTCTGCATGGCAGGTCGAGCATGCGGCGCTGTCGCTGCCCGGGGTGCTCGAGGCGGCCGCGTTCGCCGTTCCTGCCGACCTCGGCGAGGAGGACGTGCGACT
This sequence comes from Aeromicrobium sp., assembly GCF_023146395.1. Lineage (GTDB taxonomy): Bacteria > Actinomycetota > Actinomycetes > Propionibacteriales > Nocardioidaceae > Aeromicrobium. The sequence goes on from NZ_JAGLCD010000002.1 coordinate 33,282, forward strand.
CGACGTCCTCGTGAGTCACCCCGTCTCGCTGAACGATCTCGCTGATCACCTCACACGGCGGCTTCCCTCCTTCATGGTGCCGCGCTACCTCGCCATCCGCTCGGATTTCGACCGCACGCCCACGGGAAAGATCCGGAAGTTTGTGCTGGCGGCAGGCGAGACCGACGTTGTCGGGGAGGTGCTCGACCGCCGCCCATCTCCCAGCCATCCGGACGAGCGCCACCGCGCAAGATCACCACACGAGATGAGGTCCACATGACGGAAATCAGATTCGACGGTCGGGTCGTGATCGTGACGGGCGCCGGCCGCGGCATCGGCAGAGCGGTCGCCGAGCTGCTCGCGGACCGGGGAGCTCAGGTCGTCGTCAACGACCGCGGCGGCTCCGTCGACGGTGTCGGCGGAAGTCAGGAGCCGGCCGACGAGGTCGTGAGCGCCATCGTCAGCGCTGGAGGTCGAGCCGTGGCCAGTGCAGCCGACATTGGATCCGAGGTCGGGGCGCAGAGCGTAGTCGACTCGGCGCTGGCATCGTTCGGACGGGTGGACGGACTCGTCAACTGCGCGGGCATCATCCGCCCGGACTCGATCGAGGACCTGCAGGTGCAGCAATTCGACGACATCCACCGAGTCCACGTGGGCGGTTCTGTGGCGATGACTCGTGCCGTCTGGCCGCACATGCAGCGTCAGGGGTACGGACGCATCGCTCTGGCGATCTCCGCCGGATTCCTGGGTTCGCCGGGCGCTCTGTCCTATGCGACGGCCAAGGGCGGCATCTTCAGCTTCGGGCGATCGGTGGCAAGGTCCGGCCAGGATCACGACATCAAGGTCAACCTGTTTCTGCCGAGTGCCCAGACACGCATGATCGGTCTGAAGGGGGTGGGGGACGCCGCGGGACGGTCGTCGGCCCCGCCGCGCGCCGCGAAGGCAGCACCCGAAATGGTGGCCGCGCTCCCGGCGTACCTCGTTCATGACGCCGTGCCCGTCACCGGGGAGACGTTCAGCGTCACGGGGACGAACGTGGCCAGGATCTACGTCGCGGAGACGCGTGGATTGTCAGTGGGACCCGATGGTCAGTTGGATCTGGAGACTGTGTCCGCGCAGTGGGCGGCTGTCATGGATGGGGTGGGCGCAGCCACGCCGGTCGACTCCGCCGACCACGGAGCCTTCCGCAAGAAGGTCGCCGACGAGGTGGTCGAGGTCTCTGCCATCGGCTCCGGAGGAGGGCCCGCGGCATGAACGCGCATCTGCCGATGTACTGGGACGACTTCGAGGTCGGTATGCGATTCTCCACCGACGTCCACGCGGTCACGCGGGACGAGGTCGCGCAGTTCGCCGCGCTCACCCTGGATGACAATCCCCTGCACACCGACCCCGACTTCGCTCGGTCCACCCGCTTCGGGGAAGTGGTGGCCCACGGCCTGCTCGGTACGTCACTCGCTGTCGGTCTGTTCGCACAGACCAGGCTCGTGACGGGAACGGCTCTCGCGCTGTTGGAGGTTCGGTCGCGCTTTCTCATACCCGTGCTTGCCGGAGATGTGCTGCGCGCGGAGGTCGAGGTCACACAGCTCAAGCCCACGAAGCGACTGACAGAGGGCGTGCTCTGGCGACGGATCGACGTCCTGAACCAACGCGACGACGTGGTCCAGGAGGTCGAGATGGTCGCCCTCGTGCGACGGCGCCCTGGCGCAGCATGATGGCGACGCGGGCCGAGGAGGGTCGTTGGACAGCGATCGTGCCGATCAAGCCGTGGCAGTTTGCCAAGACGCGATTGGGTTTGCGGACGGGCGCCCGCGTGGCCTTGGCGCGTGCGCTGGGGCATGACCTGCTGGCGGCCCTCGCAGCGTCTCGATCGGTGGGTCGGATCGTCATCGTGACGGCAGAACTGGACGTCGATGTCGAGACGCTGTCACGCCCGGTCACGGTCTTGCGCGATCGCCCGTTGCTGGCAGGCGACATGCTGAATCCGGCAGTCGTCCAGGCTAGGTGCTGGATATCGGCGGCGCACGGGTCGGACACGCCTGCCGTGGTCGTGCCCTCGGACATCGCCGCCCTCACTCCAGGCTGCCTCGACGAGGTCCTCGCCACAATGGGGCGTTGGGAGCGGGCGTTCGTGACGGACGTCTGCGGGTCCGGGACGACGTTGGCCAGTGCTCGGCGGGTGGGTGATCTAGTCCCGGCCCATGGGGTCGACTCGGCCGCTCGGTACGAGTCCATGGGATACGTGCATGTCGCGGAGGCCGACATCCGGTGCCGTCTCGACGTCGATCGGATCGATGATCTCGTCGTTGCCATGGAGCTGGGCACGGGAGCGAGGGTGCGTGCGACGGTTGCCGAGCATCGGATCTCTTTGGAAACTCGCGACCGGTCGTCTCGCCTTCCGGCGGGCGTCACCTGATGCACCTCGATCGCGGCGCGTCGGACCAAGGAGGCAAGGTGGAGATGAAGATCGGCGTCGTCGGCGGCACGGGTCCGCAGGGCCGAGGGCTCGCCTATCGCTTCGCACTGGCCGGTCACCCCGTCGTGATCGGCTCACGCGATGCTGCTCGGGCGACGGAGAAGGCCGAGGAGATCGCCGCGAAGGCCGAGGGGGCCCGGTTGACGGGCGCCACGAATGCCGACGCGGTCGCCGCCGTGGACGTCGTGCTGCTGGCGGTGCCCTGGGACGGGCACGCCGAGCTCGTCGCCTCGCTGACCGATGGGCTGGCAGGCAAGATCGTGATCAGCTGCGTGAACCCGCTGGGCTTCGACGCCGAGGGTCCGTACGGGCTGACGCTGGAGGAGTCGGCGGCCGAGGAGGTCGCACGTCTGGTGCCCACGGCGCGGGTCGTCGGGGCGTTCCACCACGTGGCCGCGCTGTCGCTGTGGAAGACACCCGATCCGTTGTCGCACGAGGACGTGCTGGTGTGCGGCAACGATGCTGGCGCGAAGGAGCTCGTGCAGGACCTCGCGGCGTCGGTCACGGGCAAGCGCGGGATCGACGCGGGATCGCTGCGGCTCGCGCGTCAGCTCGAGCCGCTCACGGCAGTGCTGATCAGCATGAACAAGCGCTACAAGACCCGTTCGGGCGTCGCGGTCACCGGTGTGGAGGCCGGCTGACGATGGCTTTCGACCTGCCCTTCCCGTCATTGTCGATGTCCACGAAGGCGCTGCCGGCGGAGGGGGAGGTGCGGCGTGCGGTGGTGCGGGCCGAGGCAGGCAGGAGCCTGGACGTCGGTGAGGTCACCGCGTTGCTGGCGGCGTCGGGTGGGTACCTGGACCGGTTGATGGCGGTGGCGGCGCGGGTGCGGGATGCAGGCCTGGAGGCGGTGGGTCGGCCGGGCACGGTGACCTACTCGCCGAAGGTGTTCGTGCCGATCACGCGGCTGTGCCGCGACCGGTGCCACTACTGCACGTTCGTGGCGACCCCGGCTCAGCTGGAGCGGGACGGGCAGAGCCTGTTCCTCAGCTTCGACGAGGTCCTGGAGATCTGCCGGGCCGGTGCGGAGCAGGGCTGCACGGAGGCGCTGTTCACGTTGGGTGATCGTCCGGAGGACCGCTGGCCCGAGGCGAAGCAGTGGCTCGAGGAGGCCGGCTACGACTCGACGCTCGAGTACGTCCGGGCGTTGGCGATCCGAGTGCTGGAGGAGACGGGTCTGCTGCCGCACCTGAACCCGGGTGTCATGAGCTGGGCCGAGATGAACCGACTCAAGCCGGTCGCCCCGAGCATGGGCATGATGCTCGAGACCACGAGCCGTCGCTTGTTCGAGGAGAAGGGCCAGCCGCACTACGGCTCCCCGGACAAGGACCCCGCCGTCCGCCTGCGGGTCCTGGAGGACGCCGGCCGTCTGGGCGTCCCGTTCACGACCGGGATCCTGGTGGGCATCGGCGAGACGCTGACCGAGCGCGCCGAGAGCCTGTTCGCGATCCGTCAGGTGCACCGGGAGCACGGCAGCATCCAGGAAATGATCGTGCAGAACTTCCGCGCCAAGGACGCCACCGCGATGCGCAGCGTGGACGACCTGGGCCTGGACGAGTACCTCGCCGCCGTCGCGACCGCCCGCGTCGTCCTCGGGCCGAGCGTGCGGGTGCAGGCGCCGCCGAACCTGGTCGACCTGGCCGAGTGCCGTGCCCTGCTCGCCGCAGGGGTGGACGACTTCGGTGGCATCAGCCCGGTCACCCCGGATCACGTGAACCCCGAGCGCCCCTGGCCCGACCTCGACCTCCTGCGGGAGGTCTGCACCGAGGCAGGCTTCAGCCTGAAGCCCCGCCTCACGACCCACCCGGAGCTGCTGGACGCGCCGTGGGTCGACCCCCGCCTCCGCGGTCACGTCGACGCCCTCCGTGGTCCCGACGGCCTCCTGGCCGAGGGTGTGAAGCCGGTCGGTCTGCCGTGGCAGGAGCCCGACGGCGGCCTCGTGACGACGGGACGCTCCGACCTGCACGCCACGATCGACACGACCGGCCGCACGGGTGACCGCCGCGGTGACTTCGACGACGTCTACGGCGACTGGTCCGTGCTCCGTGAAAAAGTGCAGGGGGACAAGGTCAGGAACGCACCGGCCCTCCTGGGCGCCGCTCTCGGTGGCGACGTGACGGCCGCACTGATCGCGGCCGAGGCCGACCCGGCCGCCATCTCCCGCGACCAGGCCCTCACGCTCATGACGGTCGCGGAGGGTCCCGCCCTGGAGGCGGTGTGTGCGTTGGCCGACGACCTGCGCCGCAGCGCGGTCGGCGACCGGGTCGGCTACGTGGTGAACCGGAACATCAACTTCACCAACGTCTGCTACACCGGCTGCCGCTTCTGCGCCTTCGCCCAGCGCAAGACCGACGCCGACGCCTACAGCCTGTCGTTCGAGGAGATCGCCGCCCGGGTCGTCGAGGCCCGGGAGGCGGGGGCGACGGAGGTCTGCATCCAGGGCGGTATCGATCCCGAGCTGCCCGGCGACACCTACGCCCGCATCGCGCGGACGGTCAAGGCCACGGACCCCGACATGCACGTGCACGCCTTCAGCCCCATGGAGGTCATGAACGGCGTCGCCCGCACGGGGCTGTCGGTGACCGAGTTCCTGCTCTCCCTCAAGGAAGCGGGCGTCGACTCCCTGCCCGGCACGGCTGCGGAGATCCTCGACGACGAGGTCCGCTGGATCCTGACCAAGGGCAAGCTCCCCACCGCCCAGTGGATCGACGTCGTCACGACCGCCCACTCCGTCGGCCTGCCGACGACCGCGACGATGATGTACGGGCACGTCGACCACCCCGGCCACTGGGTCGACCACATCCGGCTGATCGCCGACCTGCAGCGGCAGACGGGCGGGTTCACCGAGTTCGTGCCGCTGCCGTTCGTGCACCAGAGCTCGCCGATCTACCTCGCCGGCGTCGCCCGTCCCGGACCCACCGTCCGCGACAACCGCGCCGTCCACGCGCTCTCGCGGATCCTGCTGCACGGCCTGGTCGACCACGTCCAGTGCTCGTGGGTCAAGCTCGGGCCCGACGTGTGCACCCAGGTGCTGAACGGTGGCGTCGACGACCTCGGCGGCACCCTGATGGAGGAGACCATCAGCCGCATGGCCGGCTCCACCAACGGGTCCCGCAAGGACGTCGACGAGCTCGTCGCGATGGCCCACCTCGCCGGCCGACCTGCCGTCCAGCGCACCACCCTCCACCAGCACCTGTCTAGATCACATTCTCCGGTCCTGTCGGATCTCAGCGTGAGCACGTCCTAGTGGGTGAGGATGATGATGTTGCCAGCGAGCGGGCTCGGACGGGTCGCGGCTACGTGGGTCTCCTCCTGGACTGGCGTTTCGGCTGCATCTTCTGGGGCAAGCTGCTCGGTACGGTGGCTGTCTTCGCGCAGAGCCTTGCCGCAGCCGCCGTCGTCTTCCAGGCATCGGGTTCGGTGGCTCTGGTCAGTCTCGTGACGATCGCCCAGTTTGCCCCCCAGCTACTGCTGGGACCGGTCGCAGGTGCTTGGGCGGACCGCGGTCGCGTCGTCCGGCAACTTCTCCTCGGACGGGCGCTCTGTGCTTCCGGGGCCACGGCACTATGGCTCACGTTCGTCGTGGCAGAGCCACCGGACGAAGCCGTGCCGGTGATCGTCTTCGTGTGCTCGTTGATCGTGGGCGTGGGCTTCGTGGTCGGCGGGCCAGCCATGCACATCATCGTGCCTGATCTGGTGACCGGCGAGGAGCTGCCCCGCGCCATTGCGCTTAACACGCTCCCGATGACGATCGGCCGAGTCGCGGGCCCTGCACTGGGAGGCTTCTCCGTCGGTGTGTGGGGACCCGCCAGCACCTTCGCCACGGCCGCCGCTCTCCAGCTAGGGTTTCTGATCCTGATCGTGGCCGCTCAGGTGCCCACACGACCGCCGGGACCTTCGGGGGACCGCTCGCTACGTGCCGGTGTGGCCTACGTCCGGGAGCATCCGCGTGTGCTGTGCATGCTGTGGGTCACAGCGTGTGTGGGCGCGGGTGCGGAACCGACTCTCACACTGGCCCCGGCGCTCGCGGCCGACCTTGGTGGTCAGGATGTCCTGGGTCCTCTCGCGGCGAGCTTCGGACTCGGAGCTCTCGCCGCGTTCCTGGTGCTGTCTGCCGGTGATCGCTGGCTCTCGTCGTGGTGGGTGGCGTGGACCGGGCTGTGCATCCTGGTGCTCGGGAACGCAGCGTTGGCGCGGGTCGGCGATCCTGTCGTCGCGTGCGGGGCCTTCGCCATCGCTGGTGCGGGGTTCGCCTGGGCACTGACGGGAGCCAGCATTGTCCTGCAGACCGAGACCGATCGGGCGTACCGAGGTCGCGTCATGGCTTGGTGGTCCGTTGCCTTCATCGGTTCTCGGCCCATGGCGTCGGTGACCCTCGGAGTGATCGGCGACCTACGAGGAGTCGGCACGGCCTTCGCGGCACTCAGTGCGTTCCTCCTCGTGTCGCTGGTGATTCTGGCGCTGCTGAGCTGGAGACACGCGCGCAGGTGACGAGGTCGTGGGCGGTCAGGGTGCGGAGCATGCGTGTGGTGTGACGTCGGGCAGAGCGGCAACGGCCAGTCCGGCCAGCTCGTCGTCCTCGTCAGGCCGCGATCCTGAGACGCCGATGGCGCCCCGCACCAACCCGTCCACATCCAGGATGACTCGGCCACCGAGCCCGGAGACGAGCGGTGTTGGTCCGGACGAGCTCATGGCGGCGAAGACCGTGGGCTGATCGGTCGCGAGAACTTCGAGATCACCGGAGTCGCAACCCATGACAGCGCTCGAATAGGCTTTTGCGAGAGCAACCGGCACGGTCACGGGCCTGGCGCCATCGAGTCGTCGCACGGCCACGACGGACCCGGCCGCGTCGACCACGGCGATGCTGACTGCGAGGCGGCGCGAACTCGCCGCATGGAGGGACGCCGCGAGCATCAGCTCGGCCTCGTCGAGGGTGATGATGGTGTGCGAGCAACTCATGTACTGGCCTCCGGTGTTGCTCTTCGATTCTCGAAAGTGCGGGTCGTGGCAGAGGAGAGGCCGTCACCGGTGCCGAGTGGTGCCGGTGACGGCCTACTGTCGAGGCTCGACGTCTCGCCGAGCTCGTCAGCTCACGAGTCGGACAGGACGCCGACCTTGCGGAAGTCGTAGACGTTCGTGTAGTAGCCAACGCCCATCTCGTCGTAGCCGATGATGCGTTTCGTCGTGGCCAGCAGACTTTGGTTCGCGCAGATGAAACCGTCGAAAGCCTGCTCGTTGGCGATCGCCGAAGCATCCTGGAGGAGCGACTCGTATTCCTCGGGCGGGAGGTTCGGATCGGTGGCTCCCGAGAGTGCGTCCTTGAACTCTTGAGGGGTCTGGCCGAGGAACACTCGCGACGTGGAGAAGTTCGACAGCAGAGTCAGCAGCGGGGTCGCGCCGGCCACCCTCGTCTGGACGAAGGCGCCGTAGTCTCCTTCGCCGTAGAGCGCCGGCGCTTGTGCAGGATCCTTCTGATCGATCTCGAGCGTGACCCCGATCTCCTTGAACTGGTCCTGCAGTGCGACGGCGATCGCGTCCTGGGGAGACAGGCCGGCGCTGGCGAGCAGCTTCAAGGAGAATCCGTCCGGGTAGCCGGCGTCGGCGAGCATCGTGCGTGCGAGGTCCGGGTCGTACTCGTAGTCGTACGGCGGATCCTCGACGTGGCCGGCGACGCCGGATGGTAGCGGCTGGTTGAGAGGTTCGCAGTAGCCGTTGAGGAGGTTCGACGTGATCGCCTCACGGTTGATGGCGTGGTTGAGGGCGCGTCGGACCTCCACGTTGTCCAGCGGCGGGACCTCGTAGTTCAGGAAGAGGGAGTAGGCCGCGCCGGGCGGGTAGCTGAACACCTGGTAGTCAGGGCCGAGGTTCTTGACCTCGTCTGCCTGCGCGGCGTTGGTCAGGATGAAGTCGACCTGTCCGGAGCGGAGGGCGTTCAGCCTCGCGTTGTTGTCGGCGATGCCGACGATGTTGATCGTCTTGGCCAGAGCTCCATCGGGGTTCCAGTAGTCGTCGCGGCGTTCGAAGGTCGCCGACTCGCCCAGCGTCAGCTCCGTCAGCACGTACGGTCCGGATCCGACCGGCTTGACGTCGAGATCAGGGTTGTTCAACGCGTTGGGAGACACGATGGATGCCGACGTCGCCGCCAGGAGGTAGGGCAGGTCCGACGCCGGACGGTTGGTCGTGATGCGCACCGTCATCGGGTCGACCACCTCGATCGACTCGATCATGGGGAAGCGGAATGCGACGGTCGACTCGGGGTCGAACACTGCGCGGTCCAGGCTGAGCTTGACGGCCTCGGCGTCAACGGCCGCGCCGTCGCTGAAGGTTGCTCCCTCGCGCACGAGGAAGTCGACCGACAGCCCGTCCTCGGCGAACTCCCACGACTCGGCGAGCAGCGGCTTGACCTCGGGTCCGGGTTCGATCTGGGTGAGCCGGTCGTACACCAGCGACGCGTAGGTGAACTGCGCGACGTCGCTGGTCGCCCGGTGGGGATCCAGGGGCATCGGCGGCAGCGAGAACGCCGCCTTCAGCTCGCCGTTCGGGTCGATGTCGCCAGCCGGTCCGTCACCGTTGCTGCCCCCGCCAGCACACGCGGCCAGCACGAGTGCCATTGCGACAGCAACCGCAGCAAGTCGTGTCCTCATCCGTTCTCCTCTGATCGGGCGCTCCGGCCCAGAGTGGGGGCGGTGTCGCGGATCGTCACCACCACTGTCTTGCTCGTCAGCAAGGATCCTCGGACGTCAAGGGGGTTGTCAAGATGAAATTGTGATCTTCGTGACAGTGACCGACCGGACAGATCCTCGCGCAGGTCGGCGGGTTGGGCGGGGTTGGTCCGTTCTCACGCATCCGCCAGGATCATGTCGGAGGCCTTCTCGCCGATCATGACGATGGGAGCGTTCGTGTTGCCGCTGGTGACCTCCGGCATGATCGAACCATCGGCGACTCGGAGGCCCTCGACTCCTCTCACGCGAAGGCGCGCGTCGACCACGGACAGGTCGTCTCCGCCCATGCGGCAGGCGCCGGTCGCGTGGGAGGCGCCGCGGACGTCACGGCGCAGGTGCTCCGCCCACTCATCATCGCTACTGACGTCCAGCGTCGGGGCCGCCTCATCGACCACGAGCTCGGCAAGCGGGGACTCGTTGAAGACGTCGCGAACACGACGGCACCCCTCGATCAGGTCCTGGAGGTCTCGTGGGTCCTGAAACATCTGGTGCCGGATCGCCGGGCGGTCGCGAGGGTCGGCGGACCGCAGGGCGATCTCGCCGCGTGACCGTGCGTGCAGGAGGCTGACGTATGCCGAGACCATGGGTTGGTCCGACATCTGCATCTGGTGGGGTTTGGTCTTGCTGATCGTGGTGATGGCGAACGGACTGAAGCCGCACTCGATCTCCGGGTGACGCGATGCTGCGTCGAGCTTCAGGAACAACAGCGCGTGGAAGAAGCTGGAGGCTGCCGGACCCTCGCCCTTGAGCACGAACGGCACGCCGTGGCGGGCCATTCCCAGTGGGTGAAAGTCGAGGTTAAAGGTCGGTACGCGCACGTTCCAGAGCATCTGCGTCACGGGGTGCTCCTGCAGGTTCTGGCCGACCCCCGGGCTGTCTCGCACGACCGGGATTCCGTGCTCGGCGAGCTTCTCCGCAGGGCCGACGCCGGACAGCATCAAGATCTTCGGGGACGACATGCCGCCTGCGGCGAGGACGACCTCCCGGCGCGCCCTGACCACCGAGATGCGCCCTCGGCGTTCGACCTCGACCCCGGTGACGCGACCGTCCTCGAAGAGGAGGCGACGAGCGAAGGTCCGGGTGGCGATCCGAAGATTGCCACGTCGAGCGGCGGCGCCGAGGTACGCGCGAGCGGTGCTGTGGCGGAATCCTCGCCGAATGTTCGCCTGTCCGTGGCCGACGCCGATCATGGATGAGCCGTTGTAGTCGGCCGTGAAGTCATGCCCGGCCTCCACCGCGCTTGCGACGAACGCGTCCGTCATGGCGTGTCGAGCAGAGACGGGCTCGATGTGCATCGGCCCGTTGCGCCCTCGACGGCCACTGCCGACCGGCCCCGAGAAGCTCTCGGCTCGCTCGAAGAACGGTCGCACGCTGTCGGCGTCCCAGCCTTCACACCCCCGGTCCGCCCACGTGTTGAAGTCCTCGTCGTGCCCACGGACCCAGACAAGTCCGTTGACCGAGCTGCCCCCGCCCAGTACTCGCCCAGCGCGCCAAGGGGTGACGAGGTCGTCCCGGGATGCATCCGGCTCCGCGACGAAGTCCCACATGAGCCCGGGGCGTCGCAAGGTCTGGCCTGCCAGGCCGGGGACGTGGATCGTCGGGTGTACGTCACGGCCGCCTGCTTCGATCAGGAGGACGGCATGTGAGCCGCTCGCCGAGAGGCGATGGGCAAGCACGCATCCGGCGGATCCGCCGCCGATCACGATGAAGTCGTAGGCGTTTCCCGGATGGGCCATGGCAGTTCCGATCGAGGGGGCGGTCTCCCGCGGTGGGTGAAAGGGCGCGCAGCGAACTGCTCGTGGGTGGCCGTCCCGTGGCACTGGTGGCGCTGCGGAACCGGCAGCACTCTGCCGGCACAGTATGCGACTGACTGATGCGCAAGCAAGGTGTTTCGGATCTTCGAGTCGATGCCACCGCAGATGCCGAGGTCCAACGGCTGGCCCGGGGTGGCCGCGCCTCCCTTGTCGCGATGCCCGCGCAGAAGACCCGTTCGTCGTCCGTCAGACCTCCAGCGGGCGTGCCCCAGGAGGCGTTGGACGTGATCGTCCAGTGGCGACGCGCCGCCTCGACGATCCTGGCCCTCCCGTGGTGGGACCGCCGAGCGGCGAGCCCGGACTTCGGATGGTGGTGCGACGACTGCGGACGAGGGGCTCCGCTACCGGGCTCAGCGCCATGGACCGACCGATCACCTGGTCGTCGTGTACCGTGGCGCGAGCCGACGGCCGTCGCCCTGACGCGAGGCGGGGCGGAGGAGTAGGAATGAGCCAGGACGCCGCGAAGCGCCCCAAGACCAAGCGGTACTACGACAAGCGCGAGCAGGTCTGGACCTCGCCGTGCGGTTGTTCTCGGAGAACGGGTACACCGGCACCGGGGTCAGCGAGCTGGGCGAGGCGGCAGGTCTCGCGCGTGGCGCGTTGTACTACTACATCGGTTCGAAGGAGGCCCTCCTCGCCGAGATCCACGACCGTGTGATGGATCCCTTGCTCGCCGAGGCGAAGCTCATCGCGGCGATGGATATCGGTTCTCGCGCTCGGTTGCGACTGCTCTCGGAGTCGCTGCTCTGGCAGATCCTTCACCGCCCCGACAACGTCTGGGTGTTTCTCCACGAGTACCGGCACCTCGAGGGCGAGCACCGCGCGCAGTTCCGGGAGAAGCGTCGCGCGTTCGAGACCTACGTCGGCACCGCGCTCGAGGAGGGGCGTCAGTCGGGTGAGGTCGTCACCAGCGACCCGGATCTGACAACTCTGGCGTTCTTCAACCTGCACAACTACACCTACCAGTGGCAGGCAGGCCATCCGGGACTCGAGGTCGAGAAGCTGGCCTCCTTCTACTGTGCCATCCTGCTCCGAGGCATCGGAGCCGTGGAGCAGCCAGACGATCCGGAGCTGCGTGATGAACTCACGAAGGGTCGGTCGGTGCTAGCGGCCCTGCGCTCGGCGTAGACCGATCGCCGGGCGCTCGAGCACATTCATCCACGGCTCGAGCGGCCCGACGACGCTACGCGGGCGGACTCACTCCGGACCGATGTGGTCCGGCACCCTGAACTGGTGCGCCAGGTAGTGCGCGGACCAGTCCATGAGGTCTGCTGGCACGTAGTAGTCGGTCTCGTCGTTGATCGCGGCCCAGTGCGATGCCACGTCTTCGACCGTGGGCTCGCCGTCGGCGACGTACCCGTCGGTCGAGGCGATGAACACGCGGGCGAACCGACCTGCTCCAGCGGTATAGATCTCGCCACTGACGGGACAGTCCTCGTGCGCGAGGTAGGCGACCATGGGAGCCGCAGCGCTGGAGGGCATGGTGGGCATGCCTTCAGCGGCGGGAGCCTCGTCGTCGGACCCGCCGCCGAGGCGAGTCATCGCCGCTGGAGCGATGAGGTTGACGAGGATGTTGTGCTCGGCGCCAGCGAGCTTGGCACTCCGGGCGAGACCGATGGTGCCGCCCTTCGCTGCCGCGTACGACAGGTTGTTCGGCAAGCCGAGCGTGCCGGTCGAGGTCGTCAGCACCACGCGGCCGTAGCCCTGCTCCACGAAGTGTGGCCATGCGGCGAGTGTCGTGTTGAAGGATCCGACGAGATGGACGTCGAGGTGGGCTCGCAGGTTGTCGACGTCGATGTCGGGAAGTCCGGCCCAGCGCATGATGCCGGCGTTGTTGACGAGGATGTCGATGCGTCCGTAGGTGGCGATCGCGGTCGCAATAATGGCCTCCGCACCCGCCGTGGTCGAGACGTCGTTGGTGTCGGCGACGGCGGCGCCGCCAGCGTCCGTGATCTCGGCGACGACCGCCTGGGCCGGCCCGACGTCGGACCCCTCGCCCTCGGCGGTGCCGCCGAGGTCGTTCACGACGACGCTTGCGCCGCGCGCCGCCAGCAGTCGCGCGTAGGCGCGACCGAGGCCGCGACCGGCGCCGGTCACGACGGCCACTCGACCGTCGAATCGCAGCTCACTCATGTGTCTTCCTGTCTGTTGATGACGGGTCCGGGTGGACCGGTCAGGTGAAGTAGCGCCCGGGCTCGGGGATCGTGGAGGTCAACGCTCGCGCGGGGATCGACGTCGTGCTGGTGGAGGTCTCGCCGGAGGCGGTCAAGGCCGCCGAGGCGCGGGTCACGTCCTCGCTGGATCGCGCGCTGGGTCGCCAGAAGATCAGCCAGGAGGACTTCGACGCCACGCTGGAGCGGATCCGGTTCACCGACGACCTGGAGCAGCTGGCCGATCGTCATCTGGTGATCGAGGCGGCGTCGGAGCGTGAGGACATCAAGCTCGACCTGTTCCGCCGCCTGGGCCAGATCGTGACGGACGACCAGGCGATCCTGGCCTCGAACACGTCCTCGATCCCGATCGTGAAGCTGGGCGCCGTCTCGGGCCGTGCAGACCGGGTGATGGGCGTGCACTTCTTCAACCCGGCTCCGGTCATGAAGCTCGTCGAGCTGATCCCGTCGCTGACCTCCTCGCCGGAGACGCTCGAGCGGATGCGCGGCTACGTGACCGACGGTCTGGGCAAGGACCCGATCGAGGCCACCGACCGGGCAGGCTTCGTGGTCAACAGCCTGCTGGTGCCGTACCTGCTCAGCGCGATCCGCATGTACGAGGCGGGCTACGCGTCGGCGGCCGACATCGACCAGGGCATGGTCCTGGGCTGTGGTCACCCGATGGGTCCGCTGGCCCTGTCGGACCTGATCGGTCTGGACACGATTCGCGCGATCTGTCAGTCGATGTACCAGGAGTTCAAGGAGCCGCTGTACTCGCCGCCGCCGCTGCTGGACCGCATGGTCGACGCCAGCCTGCTGGGCAAGAAGTCCGGCCACGGCTTCTACGTTCACACGTGAGCATCACCGGTATGCGTGTGACGAGCCTTCGGTCGTTCTACGGGCACCTGACCCGCCGTCCGTGGTCACAGCGAGACCTGCCCAGTCACGCGCAACGGAGACCTGCCCCAGGTCGAGCTCGACGTCGCGGGCGATTCGAGGTTCGGGAGGGGCGACCGTTGATCCGAAGACGCGGAATCAGGGTGCGGTTCGGGATGGCAGTGCGCGGCCGTGCGCACGGAACAGCGCGATGATCGCCCCGTCGCCGCGAGTGACGGTAACGTCGTAGACACTATTGCGGCCGAACCGGACCTGCTCTCGTGCCTCCGCACGAAGAACGTCGCCCAAGAATGCCGGTTGGACGAACACGATGTCGGCCTTGGCCGCGACCGAGACTTGCCGACTGTTGACCGCGCAGGCGAACACGGTGTCGGCAAAAAGGAAGATCTGTCCGCCGTGACAGGTCTCGTAACCGTTGACCATTTCAGCCGTTACGGTCATTTCGCCGTCCGCAGCACCGTCAGCAAAGCGCGTGATGCGAATTCCGTCGCGCTGCGCGGCGGCGTCGTTCGTGAATATCTCCTCTGACGAGGCGTTGGCCATACGCTGCGTCATGCCAGCACCCCAGAGGACCGCGCGGCCGAAACGGCTGCGTGGCGGCTGTGCACGCCGAAGGTTCGGCGGAGGCCGCACATAGCCGCACGAACCGAGGCGATGTCGATGTGAAGAGTCCCCGCGATGCTGAGATCGCTGTGTCCGGACGCGGCAAGCTCAAGGACCGCCAGCTCACGACTCGAGAGTTGTGGCGCCTGTTCCGGCGAGTCGAGCCCCCGCAGCACTGATAGAAGCGATTCGCAGATCCGAGTCCCCTCGCCGCGAAGCGCGTCGTCTGTTTCTTCCGACAGCGAGGTCAGGATCTTTTCTGCGGAGGCGAGGCAGTTCTCTCGCAGCAGAGTCGGTGCGCGTTCGAGCCCAACGCTCGCTGAGGGTGACGACATCGGGAGGGTCTGAAGCTCGCGGCCGAGTCGATCGCCAACAGATACGAGGCGATTGACGACATCATCGCCGAATGAGCAGGCGGCGCGAGTGCCCCCGTAGAGGACCGCCCGGACAGTGCCGTTTGCGCGAACCGGGATCGCGACCATTGCTCGGAGGCCTTCGCTCGCGACAGCGGTGTCGTACTCGTGCGAAATGGATCTGGCGCTCGTGTAGTCACGAACGAACACCGGACGACCGACGATCATCGCCTTGCCACCCAGCCCGGCGTTGGGCGGCAGGGACAGGCCGTGCAGGGAGTCGGAACGATTGCCGGCCAGCCGGCTGATGCGCAGAGCGCCTGACCGGACATGACCTGCGAAGACGACGGGCAGGCCGGATTCGGAATGGCCGTCTTCGACGGCTCGATCCAAGGCCCCCGCCGTGGTCAGCTCAGTGCTCGGCATTCAGAACGTACCTTTCGATAACTGCGCTCTTGCATGCGAGCGCTCGCTCAGGCAATGTAACATAGGTCACGTCGTGGTTGCGTCTCTCTGGAGGAAAGCAGTGGAGCACAAGGGGGCATTGTCGGTTCGTGAACTCGAGGCGCTGCGTCGGGCGTTCGCCGCTCTGCGCGGGCTCGCTACGCGCGGTGAGGACGGTCGCGTCAGGCAGGAGTTTCGCGCCCGCGCCCAAAGCCTCCTTCCGGTCCGCGACGGTGGCATCGGTCTGTCGGACCGGGAAGTCGATGTGCTCGCGTATGCCGCCACCGGACTGAGGAATGCTGAGATCGCGAACGCCCTGGCGCTCTCACCGGAGACCGTGAAGAGCTACCTGAGTTCGGCTCGGTTCAAGTTGGGAGCGATCAATCGACATGAGGCAGTTGCCATGGCGCGTCGTGCGGGCGTGTTGCCGTGACGCCACGAATGGATCGCGGCGCCTGCATCTCGACTACGGCAGCAGCCGAGACATCACGAGTTCGATTTGCTCGTCAGCAACAATTTTCGGTTCGGTTCCGCGGAGGGCCCACCCCTTAAGTGCGGGCAGATGACCGAGAAGAATAATGTCCTGTGCCAGAACCAATGCTTCAACGGGCCGGAACTCTCCACGTCGTACTCCAGTAGAAATTACATCGGCGAACGTGCTGCTAATGCCGACCTCGCGCTCTTGGTACTGCCGGTGGGCCTGGTCGGGTAGGTGCCGATACTCGCGGTACATCAGAAGGATCTGGTCACGGTTTCGGACACACTCGGCAAGGTAAGTGCCAATCATCAGTCGCAGCTTGTCGTCCAGCTCGAGATCCGCCCCGGTTGCGACCTCGGCGAGCCTCTCTCGCAGGCCGCCGTAGATGGACTCACAAGCCATGACCAAGAGGTCTGACTTCGTCTGGATGTAGCGGTACAGGCCCCCGACGCTCATCCCGAGATCCTCGGCGAGCTCGTTGACCGACACCCGGTCAAATCCCCGCTCCATGATGTGCCTCGTAGCGACCTTCTGAACGTGGTCGAGACGCTGAGCCCGAGTTTGCCTCATGAGAGCCGGCCGCGATCGCGGTCATCACCCGCGGGGTGGGCGCCGTCGATCTGCAGTGAAGTCACGGCTAGAAGCATAGTCACACTGTGACGCGATCCTGACGCGCAAACAACGGCCGCTGTCGCTGGGGTGTGTGCGGCCCGGGGACGTGAGCCCGCCTGTAGGTGTTGCCCCAGGCGGCCCGGATGGCGTTGGTGGTCGCTTGACCTTCATTTACGCGAAGCGCATACTGGCGAAGCGATACTGCGAGCGAGTGCTCGCACACATTCTCGAAGGCCGCACGTTAGCTCGTCGAGACTCGCTCCGACAACGGAAGGTGCCCCGAATGGATACGCCCGTCAGAGTCCTGGTGACGAAGATCGGTCTTGACGGCCACGATCGAGGCAGTCGAATCATTGCGGCATATTTGCGCGACGCTGGTCACGAAGTCGTCTACACACCTCCGTGGCAGACGCTTGAAGCGGTAGTTCGATTGGCCGTGCAGGAGGACATCGAGGTCATCGGGATCTCCTCACTCGCCACCGACCACCTGATCGTGCCGGACCTCATTCAGGAACTCGTCTCGGCAGGTTTGGACGACGTGGCGGTCGTGGTTGGCGGGATCGTGCCCGACAGCGAACATGCGGCTTTGACGGACGCTGGGGTCGCGCGCATCTTCGGGCCTGGCTCTTCTCGTGACGACATCGTCAACGCAGTGTCGGACCTCGGTGCGCAGGTCCAGCAGCGGCGTCGGCAGACGGAGGTGTCGGCATGACCGCAGTCGAAAACCACCTCAGTCCGAGCGAGCGCTGGGCGCACGAGTATGCGTCGCAGGTCGATCCGTCGGGTGTCGTGCGCAATCGATCCGGGATCGAGATTGCGCCGCTGTACACCCCGCAGGACTGGTCAGGCGATCGGTACGCTGCCGACCTCGGATTTCCGGGTCAGGAGCCCTACACCCGTGGCATCTATCCCTCGATGTACCGAGGGCGGACTTGGACCCAGCGTCAGCTGATTGGTCTGGGCACCCCGGCTGACTACAACGCACGGGTTCGCCAGCTGTTGGACCTGGGGTCCACCGCGATCAGCTTGCTGCCCTGCAACTCTGGATTTAGAGGTCTTGACTGCGATGAGGTTCCAGCGCCGCTGCTCGGAACTTGCGGCACCGTGATCAACAATGTCGACCACATGGACACCGCCCTCGACGGCGTACCCCTCGGCTCGATCTCGACCGCAATGAACGATCCGACGCCGTTCACGCTGCTCGCCTTCGTGCTCGCGACCGCGCAACGCCGTGGCGTGCCTTTCGATCGCATCACGGGGACGTCGAACCAGTCCGACTACATCTCCCACTTCGTCGCCAACCACATGTTCTACCGGCTGTCGCAGCCAGGTTCCCGGCGGGTGCTGGTGGACCACGTTGCCTACTGCCGGGAGCGGGTGCCCGGGTGGAACCCGGTCTCCGTCGTTGGCCAGCACATGCAGCAGGCAGGAGCCACGCCGGCCGAGACCATGGGCTTCACGCTCTCGACGGCCATCCAGTATGCGGAGGACTGCATGGCGAAGGGTCTGCACCCAGATGCGATCCTGCCGCGCTTCACGTTCTTCTTCGATATCTCCATCTCGTTCTTCGAGGAGATCGCGAAGTTCAGGGCTGGCCGGCGAATTTGGGCCCGCATCGCGCGAGAGCGCCTTGGCGCCAAGGATCCACGTTCGTGGAGGTTCAAGTTTCACGGGCAGACCTCGGGCGTAGACCTCACGGCACAGCAGCCGCTCAACAACGTTGCGCGGGTGGCGACGCAGGCGATCACCGGCATCTTCTCGGGTCTTCAGTCGATGCATACCGATGCTTACGACGAAGCGATCACGTGTCCGACTGAGGAGTCGGCACGCATTGCCGTGGCCACGCAGAACATCCTGCGGGAGGAAGCCCATCTCTGCGACGTGATCGATCCGCTCGGTGGCTCGTACTACATCGAGCGTTTGACCGACCAGATGGAGGAAGAGATTCTTCGGGTGATGCAGGTCATCGACGATGCTGGAGGAATGTACGCAGCCGTCGGTTCCGGTCTCGTGCAGGGCATGATCGGACGGTCCGCGCTTGCAGCTCAGGAACGCATCGACAGCGGCGATGAGAAGGTCATCGGAGTCAACTGCTTCCAGAGTGACGGGTCAGATGTCGAGCAGCCGCCTCCCTATCGGCCCGACCGGGCGGCCATGGATGCGCACGTTCAAGAGTTCCGCGAGTACAAGCGGAACCGAAGCGAGCGTGACGTGAGCCGCGGTATTGACGGTCTGCGTCGAGCAGCGGAGGACGAGAGCTTGAACGTCTTCGCCAGTGTCGTCGAAGCCGCTGGCGCGGGCGTCACCCACGGTGAAATCGTCGCGACCCTGCGAGATGAGTTGGGGTTCGGCGATCCGTTGATCGTGGCATGACCAGCTTGGCTGCGGGCGTCATTGCTGGTGATCAAGCCAGCCTGGCCCGCGCCATGTCGATACTGGAGCGGGGTGGGTCTGATGCGGAGGCACTCCGGTCGACTTTGGCGCGGCACACAGGGACGGCCTCGGTGATCGGAGTGACTGGGCCGCCTGGAGCAGGAAAATCCTCCCTGGTCGGTGCGATGGTCGGTTCGCTTCGGGCGCGCGGTACGAACGTGGCCGTCCTGGCGGTGGATCCGTCCAGTCCGGTTTCGGGAGGCGCCGTGCTCGGGGATCGAACCCGGATGGGTGCCCACACGACCGATCCCGGCGTGTTCATTCGATCGATCGCTTCCCGTGGGCACCCCGGTGGACTCGCCCGCGCTGTGCCCGCCTTGATCGATGCGATCGACGCAGCTGGGTGGGAAGTGGTGATCCTTGAAACAGTGGGCAGTGGGCAGTCGGACATTGACATCGTCGAGTACGCCGACGTCGCAGTTCTCGTCTCCGTGCCTGGGCTTGGGGACGATATCCAGGCCATCAAGGCGGGCGTGCTGGAGATCGCCGACGTGTTGGTGGTGAACAAGGCGGATCTTCCAGGCGCTGAGCAGACAGCCCGTGAGCTTGAACGCATGCTCCGACTTCGGGCAACAGACGCAGTCCGCCCGCCCGTCGTTCGGACGTCGGTTGCCGATGGGACGGGAGTCCCGGCGTTACTGGACGCCCTTGACGGAGTTTCCAAGACGAAGGGTCGGCATCGCCGGCTCCGCCGCGAGATCACACGCGAAGCTGAGGCGGAGTTTGCTCGGCGTCTGCGCCCGGAGCAGCTCGATGCTGCCTGCGCTGCGGTGCTGGCCGGGAGCCGAGGTGTGGGAGAAGCGGCGAAGGAGCTCGCCGGATTTTGACGTGCGCTGCCTCTGCCCTCAGGGTTCGCGGGCGATTGATTCAACGTCGGCCAAGACCATCAGGCACCGCGTCTGAAGGCGACGTTCTCGAGTGAATCGCTCGGCGCTGAGGCTGACCTTCTGAAGCCGGGTCATGCCCGCGGATGAGATCCATGACTCGTCGCTGGGATTTGGTGGAGTTTGGTCTCGCAATAGCGGATCAATGGCCGGAATGCGCGGCTGCAATCTCGGGCCAGGGCCACGGTTCTTGGCGAGTGAAACCGGAACCGTGGTCCCGGCCCGAGCTGTTGACATCACGGTCAAGGGTCAAGGTCGCGCCGACGCGTTCCACCTGCGGCTGTGCCCCACGTCGACCGTTCGCATCAGGCGACGGGGCCGGCCGGTTTCGAGTATGAGTCGAGCCTTTGACGAACTTGGCTCAGCGGCGAGGTGCTCGCCTTCGGCACGTGGATCCGCGTCGCACCCCACCGCTTGGCGGGGTACGACGCGGACTGCTTCGTCATGCTTCGCACGTCGCGGAACGGTGAGGAGGCATTCGCCCAGTAGGTGGGCTAGTCGCCCAGCTTGGTCGCGAAGATCCACAAGGTCCGGACAGATCGCCAGCAGGTCGCCGGCACGTTCAGCTCGACGCCTCTTCGAAGGCGGACGGGCGACGGTCGATGACTCGCTTGGCCTTGGACACGGCGCGTTCGAGTGTCTCGGGGTCGAGTACCTCGACGGAAAAATTGACGTTCGTGTCGTTCTTCAGTCGAGCCTTGATCGCCTGAGCGAGCTCGTCCTTGAACGTGCGCGGGTCGGCGGGACTGATGGTTGGGTCATGCTCTACGCGGACCGTGGCTTCATCCATCGCATCGGGTCGCTCAAGGACGACCACGAACTCGACTCCGGTACCAGGGACTGAGAGCAGGGAGCGCTGGACCTGGCTCGGGTAGACGTTCGCCCCGCGAATGATCATCATGTCGTCGAGTCGCCCGTACACCCCGTTAGGCAGCCTGGGGTAGGTCCGCCCGCAGGCGCATGGTTCGTAGGACATGTGGGATTCATCTCGCGACGCAAACCGAATCATCGGCTGTGATTCGCGGTGGAGGTGCGTGTAAACCACACCGCCGCTTGTGCCTTCGGGCGCGGAACGGTTGGGGTCCTGCTTGTCGACGATTTCAGTCCACACTTGATCTTGAAGGACATGCACGCCACGCCCCTGCTCGCACTCGGCGTTGGAGGCGAACGGCGTCATCTCCGAGGTCGTGGCGAGATCACGGACTGTCATGCCCCACCCTCGCTCCAAGACCTCACGGGTTCCGGGAATGGCGGCCCCGGGTTCGCCGATGAAGATGCCCAGCCGCAGTGGTGAAGCGGCGGTGTCGTAGCCAAGTGAACGGGCACGCTCGAGCATGTGCAGCGCATACGTCGGTGTGCAGATCAGCACAGTCGATCCCATGCGGTACATGAGTTCCAGCTGACGTTCCGTCTCGCCGGCACCGATCGGGAAGGCTGTCGCCCCAATTCGCTCACAACCGAGAAGCGAGCCCCAGCCTCCGATGAACATGCCGAACACCGTGGCGAGCTGGACCCGATCGGTCGGGCGAACCCCCGCTGTGTAGAACCCCTGTGCCATCACGTCAGCGATGTGGTCCCAGTCACGGTGAGAGATTCCGTAGAGCGTCGGAACTCCGGTCGTGCCGGACGAGCCGTGCACCCGTGCGATCTCGGATTCCGGCACCCCGAGGTAGCTCCCGAATGGAGGTGTCTCTGCCTGGTCTTCCCGAAGCATGGCCTTGGTGATCACAGGCACCAGTCGGGTGAAGTCTTCCAAGCAAGTCACTTGCCGAGGGTGGAAGTCGTGAGAGTCGTAGTGACGCCGGTAGAAGGGCAGCTCCTCGTAGACCCGATGCAACTGACGCTGCAACAGGCTGAGCACTCCGGCCTCTCGGTCCGGCCGGGACTGCGTCTCCCTTTGTTCGTTCCAGTAGGCACCATGGGTCTCCATCGTGTACCGCCTCTCTCGGTTTCCCGGCTTGCAGGATGCCCTCCCTGATAGTGAGGGACTACCCCCGAAATATGCTGCAATCCGGGGGTAGTGAGCGACTGATCGAGTCATCACAATTCGGTGGCATGACCCGAATCACTCTCGCCGACCAGACCGGTCGAGTCCGTTCGCCTCAACGAGGTGGACGTATGCGCTCCGATTGGTCGCCAGTGCGAATCGCAGTGGATGTGACAGGAACGCGCCGGTGCAACGGCGCGTGGTTCCCATGCTGAGCGCATCGGGGCTCGTGGTCGGGTACGGCGCAAACCGAAGTGTCCTGGACCGAGTTGACCTCTCAGTGCCGGACTCCGGGGTGGTAGCGGTCCTCGGGAGCAACGGCGCAGGCAAGTCCACCCTGCTGCGGACACTCTCGGGCACGCTGAGCTTCCACGGTGGCGCACTCCACGATGGCCAGGTCAAGCTCGACGACCGGCCGATTCAGCGCCTTTCCGCAGCATCGATTGCCCGCGCCGGTGTGGTGCAGGTCCCTGAGGGCCGCAAGATCTTCGCGAAGATGACGGTCGAGGAGAACCTGCGAGTGGGTGCGGTCTGCACCCCGCCCGGTCGGAGGGCATCAGCCAGAGAACGCGTCATGGAGCTCTTCCCGCGGCTCGCTGAACGCCTGGAGCAGCGCGCCGGCTTGTTGTCGGGTGGTGAGCAGCAGATGTTGGCGATGGGGCGCGCTGTCATGGCGAGCCCCAGAGTGCTGCTCCTCGACGAACCTTCCCTCGGACTCGCGCCCAAGCTGATTGAGCAGATCGGCGACATCGTGACCGAGATCAGCGCGCAAGGAACGCCGGTAGTGCTGGTGGAGCAGAACGCTGCGATGGCGTTGCGGGTTGCTGCCACCGCGGTGGTGCTCGAGGTCGGTCGTGTGGCCATGAGCGGCGAGGCCGAGCAGCTGAAGGACTCCGACGGGATTCACGACCTCTATCTCGGTGGACACTCGCATCCTGCCGCCCAGGACGTTGACGGAGAAGTGGAGGGCGAGGCGACCGATCTGCCCCGTCGTCGCCTGGCGAGGTGGACGGCATGAAACCAACCTCGGACGGGACCACCGCAGCAGAGTCGACCTACGTGCCAGAGCTGCACGTGCGCAATGTCACCGTGCGATTCGGAGGCCTCGCGGCACTCACGGATGTCTCCTTCACGGTCAAGCCCGGCACCATTCACGCCCTGATTGGGCCTAACGGTGCGGGCAAGTCCACCTGCTTCAACGTGGTGTCTGGTCTCTATCCGGTCGATGAGGGAGACGTCCGATTCGGACCCTCGGACCTGATGAGCACTGCCCCGCATCAGCGAGTCTCGCTCGGCATCGGACGAGCGTTTCAGAACACTGCGCTGTCAGGCCATGTCACGGTGTTGGACAACGTCATGCTCGGCCGCCATGCCCTGACGCGTGGCGGGTTCCTCTTGGCTGGCCTTCGGTCACCGAGGATGCGCAAGGAACAGCAACTCCACCTCGATCGAGTCGTCGAGATATGCGAGTTCCTCGGGTTGGGAGACCATCTGCAGCGGCCGGTCGGTCAGCTGTCGTACGGCGACCAGAAGCGTGTCGATGTCGCTCGAGCGCTAGCCACGGAACCGAAGCTCCTGATGCTCGATGAGCCGGCCGCGGGGATGAACGACGCTGAGACGTCAGTCATGGCGCAACTGATCAGCGACATTCGGTCCAGCCTGGGGATCTCGGTGCTCCTCGTCGAACACGACATGTCCCTGGTCATGAGCATTGCCGACCACGTGACCGTCCTCGACTTCGGTCGCGGAATTGCCGATGGAACCCCGAGCCAGATTCGCACGTCCCCTGAAGTGATCAGGGCATACCTCGGCGGCGGGGAAGGTCCCGCTGTCCTGCAGGAGGAACTCAGCTGATGAGCACGTTCATGCAACTGACGATCAACGGTGCAGGGAGCGGCGCGGTCTTTGCTCTCCTGGCCCTCGGATTCGTCATCATTTACAGGGCCAGCGGGGCGGTGAACTTCGCCCACGGATCACTGGTGCTCGTTGCCGGGTACATCACGGTTCGCGCTCAAGAGTCCATGGGAATCACCGTCGCGGCAATACTCGGGGTCCTAGGGGCCGGCGTGCTGGCGGTGATCATCGAACGCGTGCTTGTCGCACGCACCCGCGGTGGCGACCCCATTGCGCTGGTTCTCCTTACCATCGGCGTCGACGTCGTCATCGTCGAAGAGGTGGCGCGGCGCCTCGGGTCGTCCGCTCCCTTCGTCCGCGTTCCTTGGGCCAACGAAGTCATTCACGTGGGTCAGATCACTGTCCTAAAAGGGCAGATCGTCGCGCTCTGTTTCGGGCTCGTGATCATCGCCGTCTTGTTCGCACTCTTCCGATTCACCGGATGGGGACTCGCCATGCGAGCGCAAGCAGAGCACCGCGAGGCAGCAGCACTCATGGGAGTCCGCAATACCCAGGTCACGGCAGCCGCCTGGCTCATCGCCGGGGTTCTCGCCGGCATCGCAGTGCTTTTCCTGGCAACGCCGGATTTCGCTGGCGGCGGTGTGTCGCGTGCGACGCACAGTCTGGTGCTGGTGGCGTTTCCCGCTGCGATCATCGGCGGGCTCGATTCAACGAATGGGGCCGTGATCGGCGGCTTCATTGTGGGGCTGACCGGGGCATACAGCCAGCAGTACGTCTCCTTCGAGTTCGCCAGAGTCGCGGTCTACCTCGTCATGTTGGCGGTCCTCGTCGTACGGCCGTCGGGACTTTTTGGGACCAAGGAGGTCCAACGTGTCTAACTCACCGAACAGGCTGCATGTTGCCGGCGCCACCTCCGACCGGTCTCAAGTCCTTGACCGCAACGAACCGACTCCCACCAGGCCATGGAGCAGATCGAGCAGGGGACGGCTCGTCAGGATCGCTAGCGGGGTTGTCGCCTTGGTCGTGGCGCTCGCTCTCCCGCTCTACGTCAGCGAGGTGTGGCTCCGCGTCTTCGAGTACGCCATGGTCGGAGCCGTGGCCGCCATCGGCCTCACCCTGCTGAGCGGACACTGTGGGCAGCTTTCGCTCGGAACGCCATTCTTCATGCTGGTCGGTGGGACCGCCTACGCCGCACTCGCGGCCGACGCGGAAGCCGGGTCGGATCTCGTCGGCATTGGTCTTCCCCCCGTGATCGCGATCGTAGGTGCTGTCGTCGTATCGTCCCTGGCTGGTCTCGCGTTCGCTCCCGTGGCTGGTCGAGTCAGCGGCATCTATCTAGCGGTGGCGACCCTCTCCTTGGTCTTTCTTGGGCTCTATCTTGGGCAGCGGTTCACGGAGTTCACTGGCGGTGCTGCCACAGGGCGCCCGGCTCCGCCCTTCACGATCTTCGGCTTCTCGTTGACGACTCGTGAACCCGAATTGACCGTGCTTGGCGTTCCGTTCGGTGCTCAGGAACGCATGTGGTACCTCTTCCTCATCCTGGTCATCGGCGGGATCTTCTTGGCCTTGGGGGCGGTCCGATCCCGACCGGGGCGGTCGTGGCGGGCCGTCAGGGACAACCCCGCCTCGGCTGCGGCGATGGGTGTCAACGTTGCTCGTGCTCGAGCCACGGCCTTCGCCGTTTCGGCAGGCTACGCCGGTCTCGCCGGGGTCATGATGGTGCTCTGGTTTGGACTGCTGAAGGCTGACGAGAACGAGTTTCAAGGCTCGTGGTCGATCGCGGCTGCGATCAGCCTGCTAGCCATCGTCATCATCGGCGGGTTGGGGTCGGTGTGGGGTGCCGTACTCGGAGCGGCCTTCGTGTTTGGCCTTCCTCTTGCGCTCAGGCTGCTCGTGCCGAGCGTTCCGCTGCTTGCCAGCATCACCGAAGGATCAGGGGGATTCACGCCTTCGGTGATCACTGCATTCGCCTACGGGTCGTTGATCGTGCTGGTCGTGATCTTCGAACCCGGCGGGCTGGCCGCCATCGGCCGGCGAATCACCGCAAGGTTCGGCCGCTGACTCCCTGACGTCCTCCGTCAGGCCCAGCGCTGATCGTCCTCATCCAAGGAGACTCATCATGAAAATCACTCGCTCGCTGGTCGCCGCCGTGACGGTCGGCACCCTCACCCTCGCATCATGTGGGGGAACCAAGTCGGAGTCAGAAAACACCGGGGTGACCGACGACACGATCAAGCTTGGTGTGCTGACGGACCTGTCCGGCCCGTTCCTCGAGCTGTCGGAGGCCATCCTCGCGGGCAATGAGATCTGGGTCGAGCAGGTCAACGCCTCGGGAGGGGTCTGCGGTCGCGACGTCGAACTTGTCGTCCGCGACCATGGGTACGACGCGGATGCTGGCGTCGTCGCCTACCAGGAACTTGAGTCGCAGGTCTTGGGGTTCATGCATGTCCTTGGATCGCCGATCAATGCCGCACTCGATCAGAATTATCTCGACAACGAGACCACGACGGTCGCGCTGTCTTGGTCGTCCTTCATCCTGAAGAACCCTTACATCATCGTCCCGGGGACGACGTTCGACGTTGAGATGATCAACGGGCTCTCCTACCTGATGGAGCAAGGACAGATCAAGCCGGGAGACACGATCGGACACATCTACCTTGAAGGCGAGTACGGGGAGAACGGTCTACTCGGTGCTGAGTACTTCGCCGCGCAGCACGACCTCACCATCGAGAAGGTCAAGGTGCTTCCGACCGACTCTGACTTGCGCAACGCGGTCACGGGACTCAAGGGCAGCAATGTGGCGGCCATCGCGATGACCACCACGCCGGCGCAGACGCTCAACGTGGCGGTTGTCAACCAGCAGCTTGGTTTGGATGTCCCGATTGTCGGGAACAACCCGGCGTTCGGCCCTAACATCCTGACGCCAGAGACGGCCGACGCCCTGCGGAACGTGTACGTCGTTGCCTCGGCCACGCCCTACACGTCCGATGTGCCGAAGGCGCAGGAAGTTGCGGATCTCTTCGAAGCGCGCGGCGACGGTGTACCCCACGCCGGGGTCCCCTACGGCTACGCGATCGGCGAGATCTGGGGCCAGCTTCTCGAGGGCACTTGCGATGATCTGACGCGCGAGGGCGTGAAGAAGGCCAAGGACGAAGCCGACTCACTGGACACGGAGGACCTCGTGGCCGAGCTGGACTTCTCGAGTCCCGGAAGCCCGGCTACTCGGGCGGTCTACGTGGCGGTCCCGAACATCGACACCCCCGGCGGTCTCGATCAGCAGGGCGAGCTCTTCGTCTCGGAGGACGCTGAGACGTACCGGGCGCCGGAGCAGCAGGACTGACCGGTCCGATGTGATGCTGAGCATGGGAAGGTTGGGCCACGGTCTGCCTTCCCATGCTCAGCGGACTGCCGGTCCGTGCCCGGTGCCGCAGGAGTACCAGGTCCGCGTAATCGTTGAAATCGATCCCGTGGGCGGCGGCTGCACCTCTGGATGCCTGCACCTGGACGTCGAAGGTTTCCAGTACTCGATGAGCCCCCGCGTCTGATGCTTCGAGACGATTGTCAGTGCGAGGGTCGCAACGCACCGCACGAAGTGAAAGCATCGACGACTGGCGGCGGCGCGACAGGTGCTTTCGCAGCGCGATGGCTCAAGCCTCTGCCGCGACATGATCGATAGGGCCCTGATCGGGTCCAAGGTCAGTTGCGGGTCACGAACGCCAAGTCGGTCAGCGTCGTATCAAACTCGGGATGCTCGAGTTGGCGTCGGCTTCGTGCCGCCCACGCGAGATCGTGATCCCGGTGGGTCCAGGGAGGGAGCCGCCCGTTGAAGCCCCTGCGGCTGCCATGTCTTGGCGGCGTGGGTCAGTGCCTGTTCTCGAAGACGTGCGGCTCCGTTCGGGAGCGAACGTCTGCGAGAGCAACGTCTGGCGCAAGCTCGATGAGTTGAAGTCCGTCGGGTGTGATGTCGAGGACGCACAGGTCGGTGATGATGCGCTGGATCACGCCGCGGCCCGTGTAGGGGAGCGAGCACTCCTCGACGATCTTGTAGGCGCCGTCACGGGCGACGTGCTCCATGAGCACGATGACGCGGCTGGCCCCGTGGACGAGGTCCATCGCCCCGCCCATGCCCTTGACCATCTTTCCGGGGATCATCCAGTTGGCGATGTCGCCGCCGGCTGAAACCTGCATCGCGCCGAGGATCGCGGCGTCGACCTTGCCGGCACGGATCATGCCGAAGCTCGTGGCGGAGTCGAAGAAGCTCGCGCCCGCACGGACCGTGACGGTCTCCTTGCCGGCGTTGATGAGGTCCGGGTCGACCGCGTCGTCGGTCGGGTACGCGCCGGTGCCGAGGATCCCGTTCTCGCTCTGCAGCACGAGCTCGACGTCGTCGGGCACGTAGTTCGGCACGAGGGTCGGCAGCCCGATGCCGAGGTTGACGTAGTCGCCGTCGCTGAGCTCGGCGGCGGCGCGGGCCGCCATCTGCTCCCGGTTCCACGCCATCTCAACGCACCTCGTTCTCGGTGGGGGTGGGGCGGACCGTGCGCTTCTCGATGCGCTTGTCCTGCGCCTGCTCGGGCGTCAGCGGCACGACGCGGTGCACGTAGACGCCGGGCAGGTGCACGTGGTTCGGGTCGATCTCTCCCGGCTCGACGAGGTGCTCGACCTCCGCGACCGTGACGCGGCCCGCCATCGCGGCGAGCGGGTTGAAGTTGCGGGCGGCGTCCTTGAAGACGAGGTTGCCGTGGCGGTCGCCCTTCCAGGCGCGAACGAGCCCGAAGTCGGAGACGATCGCCTCCTCCAGGACGTAGTCGCGCTCACCGTCCGCGGTGTCGAAGGTCATGACGGGCTTCTCCGGCGACTGCCGGACGACGGCGCCGGAGGCGTCGTAGCGCCAGGGCAGCCCGCCCTCGGCGACCTGGGTCCCCACGCCGGTGCGGGTGTAGAACGCTGCGATGCCGGACCCGCCCGCGCGCATCCGCTCGGCCAACGTTCCCTGCGGCGTGAGCTCGACCTCGAGCTCACCGGAGAGGAACTGCCGGGCGAACTCCTTGTTCTCGCCGACGTACGAAGCCACGACGCGTCGGAGCCGCCCGGCCGAGAGCAGCAGACCGAGCCCCCAGTCGTCGACCCCCGCATTGTTTGACACGACCTCGAGGTCGCGCGTGCCGGCGTCCAGGAGGGCCTGGATCAACGTGGAGGGGATGCCGCAGAGGCCGAATCCGCCCACCGTGAGCCTCGCGCCGTCGGGCACGTCGGAGATCGCGTCGGCGGCCGAGCTGATGACCTTGTCCATGCGGCGATCAAAGAGCGCGTCCGATCCGTGGTCAAGCCTGCTCCTGCAAAACCTGCCAATTGCTCGTTCAGTGGAATCAGGGGATCAACGGCGTCCATTCAGCGGACGCCCTACGATGAGCGCGTGACCGAGTCCCCGAGTGTCGTGCGGCGAGCGGGAGCCCTGCTGCGTGCCCTGGCGGCGCACGAGCCCTCGGGCGCCAGCACGACCGCGCTCGCCGACGCCGCAGAGGTGCCCCGCCCTACCGCGCACCGTCTCCTGATCGCGCTCAGCGCGGAGGACCTCGTCGAGCGCGACGTCGACAGCGGCGCGTGGCACCTGGGGTCGGAGTGCTTCCTCCTCGGCGCGGCCGCGACGAACCGTCACGACGTCACGCCGCTGGCTCGCGCCACCGTGCGCAGGCTGGCGGCGGAGACGGGCGAGAGCGCGTTCTTCTCGGTGCGCCGCGGTGACGAGACGGTCTGCGTCCTGCGCGAGGACGGCAGCTTCCCGATCCGCTCGCACGTGCTCCACGAGGGCATCC
Organism: Aeromicrobium sp.; assembly: GCF_023146395.1. GTDB lineage: Bacteria > Actinomycetota > Actinomycetes > Propionibacteriales > Nocardioidaceae > Aeromicrobium. The sequence continues at coordinate 62,781 of NZ_JAGLCD010000002.1, forward strand.
GCTTCCCGCTCGGTGTCGCATCGGCGAGCCTGGCGGTGCTGGCCCTGCTGCCCGACCGAGAACGCGAGACCTACCTGGCGTCGACCGACCTGGAGCGCGAGTTCGGGGTCGAGCACGGCGTCGGGCCGCTGTCCGCACGCGTCGCGGCCACCCGCGACCGCGGGTACGCCGTCAACCCCGGGCTCATCGTCGAGGGGAGCTGGGGACTCGGTGCGGCGGTCCTCGACGGTCACGACACGCCGCGGTGGGCGGTGAGCCTGACCGGGATCGAGGCGCGGATCGCGCCGCGGCAGGCCGAGCTGGGCGAGCAGCTGCTGCGAGCCGCTCACGGTCTGTCGACCCAGGTCGCGCGGTCGGGTCGTCAGCGCTGACCCGGTAACACCGACGTCACGGAGACAGGCCCGCCAGCGCCGAGATCGCCAGCTGCTCGAGCAGGGCCGCCATCTCGTGGCCCTCAAGTCGGGCGCTGTGCGGGGTGGAGTTGATCAGTCCGAAGACGGCGTGCGCGGCGGACCGCGAGTGGGCGTCGTCGGCGCCGGTCGTGGCGCGGACGACGCGGACCCACAGCTCGACGTACTGGCGCTGCAGGCGACGGACCGTGCGTCGATCGTCCTGGCCCAGGCTCTCCAGGTCACGGAACTGCACGCTGATCAGGGCCGGTCGGGTCAGCGCGAACTCGACGTGCCAGCGCACCAGGGCGAGCAGCTCGGCGCGAGGGCCATCGGCCGCCGCGGCCTCGGCCCGGCGCAGGCCCTCGGCGAGCAGGAGCTCGGAGATGTCGACCAGCATCGTGCCGAGCAACGCCTCCTTGCTCGTGAAGTGCTTGTACAGCGCAGGCCCGGAGGTGCCGACGGCTCGGCCGATCTCGTGCATCGACACGCCGTGGAAGCCCTGGACGGCGAACAGGCCGGCCGCGACCTCGACGATCTGCTGGCGACGGCCAGCGGGTGGGGGTGCTGCAGCGTCGACGTCCACCCCAGCATCGTAGACGGGTCTGGACGTCGAGGTTAATGATTGCTAACCTGGCGCTGGTTAATGATCGTTAACCGACGCCGAGAAGGTAGGGGACCGCCGCATGTTCGAGCTCAGCCGGGAGCACGAGGCCTTCCGCGGATCCGTGCGCGACTTCGCCGAGCGCGAGATCGCCCCGCACGTCGCCGCGTGGGACCGTGACCACCACTTCCCGGTGGACGTCGTCCGCCACATGGGCGACCTGGGCCTGATGGGTCTGACGGCGCCGGAGTCCCTCGGCGGCGCCGGCGAGGACGGCGACTTCACGTCGCTCTGCGTCGCGATCGAGGAGATCGGCCGCGTCGACCAGTCGATGGGGATCACCCTCGAGGCGGCGGTGGGCCTCGGCATCAACCCGATCCTCACCTACGGCACCGACGAGCAGAAGGAGCAGTGGCTGCCCGACCTCGTCGCGGGACGCGCGCTCGCCGGCTTCGGCCTGACCGAGCCGGGGGCAGGCTCGGACGCCGGCGCCACCCGGACCCGGGCCGAGATCGACGGCGACGAGTGGGTCGTCAATGGTGCCAAGCAGTTCATCACCAACTCGGGCTCGGAGATCACCTCGCTCGTGACCGTCACGGCCCGCACGGGACAGCGCGAGAACGGGTCCGCCGAGATCTCGGCGATCATCGTCCCGTCCGGCACGCCGGGCTTCGAGGTCGAGCCGTCCTACGACAAGCTCGGGTGGCACATCTCCGACACGCACCCGCTGGCCTTCACCGACTGCCGCGTCCCGGCCGGCAACGTGCTCGGCGAGCGCGGCCGTGGCTACGCCCAGTTCCTCGGCACGCTCGACGACGGCCGCGTGGCGATCGCCGCCCTCGCGGTGGGCCTGCTGCAGGCCTGCCTCGACCTGACCGTCACCTACGCGGGGGAGCGCCAGACCTTCGGCGGCCCCATCGGGCGCAAGCAGGGCGTCGCGTTCCAGATCGCCGACCTCGAGGTCATGCTGCAGGCCTCGCGTCTGCTGACCTACAAGGCGGCGGCGATGAAGGACGCGATGGACCGGGGCGCCTCGGGCGCTCCCTCCCGCGCCGAGTTCAAGCAGGCCGCCTCCGTCGCGAAGCTCTACGCCACCGAGTCCGCCGTGACGGCGACGCGCATCGCGACGCAGGTCTTCGGCGGCTACGGCTTCATGGAGGAGTACCCCGTCGCCCGGTTCTACCGCGACGCCAAGATCCTCGAGATCGGCGAGGGCACGAGCGAGGTCCAGCGCATGCTGATCGCCCGCGGCCTCGGGCTCCCGGTCGAGTGACCGGCATGGCGACGGCACCCGCGACGGGCGACACCGTGAAGCGCATCCAGCAGCGCGGCCTCTGGTTCGAGGAGTTCGAGGTCGGCACGATCTACGCGCACCGGCCGGGCCGCACGGTCACCGAGACCGACAACGTGCTGTTCACGACCCTGACGATGAACACCCAGCCGCTGCACCTCGACCAGGCCGCGAGCGAGCTGCTCGCCCCGTTCCACGACCGCCTGGTCAACTCGATGTTCACCCTGTCGACGCTGGTCGGCCTGTCGGTCACGCAGCTCACCCAGGGCACGATCGTCGCGAACCTCGGCTTCTCCGAGATCTCGTTCCCGGCGCCAGTCCGCCACGGCGACACGCTCTACGCCGAGACCCTCGTCGAGGACAAGCGACCCTCGGGCAGCCGGCCGGGCGAGGGCGTCGTCTCGATGCGGCACACGGCCCGGAACCAGGACGACGTCGTCGTGGCGGTCGCGGTCCGCAAGACCCTCGTGAGGATGGCGCCCGATGCGTGACGCGAGCCCCGGCCCGGCCTGGTTGTTCTGCCCCGCCGACCGCCCCGACCGGTACGGCAAGGCGCTTGCCGCGGCCGACGTCGTGATCCTCGACCTGGAGGACGCCGTGGCACCGGCTGCCAAGGCGTCGGCACGCGAGGCCCTGCGCGGCCTCGCGGCCGACGGGATCGTCGACTGGGCGCGCACGGTCGTGCGCGTCAACGGTGCCGACACGGTCGACCACGCTGCCGACCTCGCGCTGACGCAGGATATCGGCGTCCGCACCGTCATGCTGTCGAAGTCGGAGCGCGCGGACGACGTGCGCGCCGTGCCGCACGACGTCGTGCTGCTGCTCGAGACGCCCGCGGGCATCCGGGACGCCGACGAGCTCGCCTCCGTCGACAACGTGGTGGCCGTGATGTGGGGGGCCGATGACCTGGTGGCCGGCCTCGGCGGCACCTCCAGCCGCTTCCCCGACGGCCGGTACCGCGACCTGGCCCGGCACGCCCGGGCCCGCGCGCTGCTCGCGGCGAAGGCGGCCGGTCGGCTGGCCCTGGACGCGGTGCACATGGACATCCCCGACACGGCCGGACTTGCTGCCGAGTGCGAGGACGCCGTGGCCTCGGGGTTCGACGCGACCGTGGCGATCCACCCGACGCAGGTCGCGGTGATCCGCCGGTCCTACGCGCCCGACGCCGAGCGCGTCGTGTGGGCCGAGCAGCTGCTGGCCCACGTCGGCGACGACCGCAGCGTCACGACCTTCCGGGGCCGGATGGTCGACGGCCCCATCTACGCCCAGGCCGAGCGAGTCCTCCGACTCGCCGCCGCGACCTCCGGAGGACGATGATGGACAGCCTTAGAGACCTGACCGATCAGCTGCACGCCCGCCTCGCGGCGGTGCGCGACGCCGGCGCCGGAGGCAGCGAGGCGGCCCGCGCCAAGCACACGGGTCGCGGCAAGATGCTCGTGCGCGACCGGGTCGACCGGCTGCTCGATCCCGGCAGCCCGTTCCTGGAGCTCAGCCCGCTCGCGGCCCACGGGATGTACGGCACGGGGGGCGACGACTCGGCCGTTCCGAGCGCTGGCATCGTGACGGGCATCGGCCGTGTCGCGAGCCGCGAGGTCATGGTGATCGCGAACGACGCGACGGTCAAGGGGGGCACGTACTACCCCATGACGGTCAAGAAGCACCTGCGCGCCCAGGCCGTCGCGGCCCAGAACCGGCTCCCGTGCATCGCCCTGGTCGACAGCGGGGGCGCGTTCCTGCCGATGCAGGACGATGTGTTCCCCGACCGTGAGCACTTCGGTCGCATCTTCTTCAACCAGGCCCAGCTCTCTGCACAGGGAGTGCCCCAGATCGCTGCCGTCATGGGCTCGTGCACCGCGGGCGGCGCCTACGTGCCCGCGATGTCGGACGAGACCGTCATCGTGAAGGACCAGGGCACGATCTTCCTGGGCGGTCCGCCGCTCGTGAAGGCCGCGACGGGCGAGGTCGTGACGGCCGAGGAGCTCGGCGGCGGCGAGGTCCACGCCCGCACCTCGGGCGTCGTCGACCACCTCGCGCACGACGACGCCCACGCCCTCGACCTGCTGCGCGGGATCGTCGGGACGTTCGAGCGACCCACGGCCGGCTCGATCGTCGCCGCTCCGGTCGAGGAGCCGCTCGAGGACCCTGACGGCCTGTTCGACGTCGTGCCCAGCGACACCCGCACGCCGTACGACGTGCGCGAGGTGATCCGCCGGGTCGTCGACGGGTCGCGCCTCCAGGAGTTCAAGCCCCTCTACGGGGAGACGCTCGTGTGCGGCTTCGCGCGCATCCACGGCTACCCCGTCGGCATCGTCGCCAACAACGGCATCCTGTTCAGCGAGTCCTCGCTCAAGGGCGCGCACTTCATCGAGCTGTGCAACCAGCGCGGCGTCCCGCTCGTGTTCCTGCAGAACATCACCGGCTTCATGGTGGGCAAGGAGTACGAGAACCGCGGCATCGCCAAGGACGGCGCCAAGCTCGTCACGGCCGTGGCCTGCTCGGTCGTCCCGAAGTTCACGGTCGTGATCGGCGGCTCCTTCGGTGCCGGCAACTACGGCATGTGCGGACGCGCCTACGACCCGCGATTCCTGTGGATGTGGCCCAACGCCCGGATCTCCGTCATGGGTGGCGAGCAGGCCGCCTCGGTCCTCGCGACCGTGCGCTCCGACCTCGAGACCGAGGAGCAGGTCGAGGCGTTCAAGGCACCGATCCGCGACCAGTACGAGACGCAGGGATCGGCCTACTACTCCACCGCGCGGCTGTGGGACGACGGGATCATCGACCCCGGCGACACCCGCCGCGTCCTCGGCATGGCGCTGGCTACCTCCGCCAACGCCCCGATCCCCGCGCCGTCCTACGGCGTCTTCAGGATGTGATGACGATGTCGCAGCAGTCCAGGACCGTTTTGGTCGCCAACCGCGGCGAGATCGCACTGCGTGTCTTCCGTACTGCCGAGGCGATGGGCCTGCGTACGGTGGCAATCCACACGCAGGTCGACGCCGCCGCGCCGCACGTTCTCGCCGCCGACGTGGCTGTCGCGGTTCCCGACTATCTCGATGTCGAAGCCGTCGTGGCAGCGGCGCGCGAGGTCGGGGCCGACGTCGTGCACCCGGGGTACGGCTTCCTCTCCGAGCGGTCCGCGTTCGCCGCGGCACTGCGCGACGCGGGCGTGACCCTGGCGGGGCCGAGTCCGGAGGTCATGGAGCAGATGGGTCGCAAGGACCTCGCCCGTGAGGTCGCGGTCGCGGCCGGCGTGCCGGTCGTGCCCGCGTACGCGCTCGACGACGACCCGGCGACGTTCGCGTACCCCGTCCTGGTCAAGGCCGCCGCGGGCGGCGGCGGCAAGGGGATGCGGGTCGTGCGCTCGGCCGAGGACTTCGCCGAGGGCGCCGCCGCAGCCCGCCGAGAGGCCGAGAGCTCGTTCGGCGACGGGACGCTGCTGGTCGAGAAGTATGTCGAGTCGGGCCGCCACCTCGAGGTGCAGGTCATGGCCGACACCCACGGCACCGTGCTGCACCTGTGGGAGCGTGACTGCTCGACGCAGCGTCGCCACCAGAAGGTGCTGGAGGAGGCCCCCGCGCCGACGATCGACGAGGACACGCGCCAGCGACTCGTCGCCTCCGCCGTCGACCTCGCCCGCGAGGTCGGCTACGTCGGCGCAGGCACGGTCGAGTTTCTGCTCGACAACGCGACCGGAGAGTTCTACTTCCTCGAGATGAACACCCGCCTCCAGGTCGAGCACCCCGTCACCGAGGCCATCACGGGCCTCGACCTGGTCGAGCTCCAGTTGCGTGTCGCTGCAGGCGAGCCTTTGCCGATCACCCAGGACGATGTGGGACGCGACGGTTGGGCGATCGAGGCGCGGGTCTATGCCGAGGACGCGTTCGGCGGATTTCTGCCGCAGGCCGGTACAGCTAGCCACGTGGCCTGGCCGGAGGGTGTGCGGGTGGATCACGCGTTGTTCTCGGGGCAACGGGTCTCGACGAGCTACGACCCGATGCTCGGCAAGATCATTGCCTTCGGATCGGACCGCGAGGAGGCTCGCGCAGCCCTGGTCACCGCGCTCGACGAGACCGTCGTCCTGGGCCTGACGACCAACACCGGCTTCCTCCGCGCCCTCGCGGCTAGCGAGGAGTTTCGCGACCGCAGAATCGACACCGCGTGGCTCGATGTCCACGAGGTGGCGCCGCCGGCGATCGAGGACGCGCGGGCCCTGGCGGCCTGGGTGCAGGCATCGGCCGGACGGGCCAGCGAGGCCAGCCCGTTCACCGCGGACGGATTCCGCGTCGCTGGATCTCCAGCGCCGATGCAGGTCCGCCTCGATGAGGCCGTCGTGGTCGACAGGCAGGCGTCGACCGTCGGCGGTCGGCTGCTCCGGCGGCTCATCGTGGAGGATCGCGGCCGTTTCGTACGCGCTGAGGCGTGGCTCGGTGGCCGGCGCTTGGTCGGCCACGTCCGACTGCTGCACCCTGAAGGGGTCGAGGTCGTGCTCGCTGGCCAGCGCCACGTGCTGCGTCCGCTCGACCCGAGCGCCAGCGCCGTTGTGGGTCTCGACGACGGCCGGGTCGTCTCTCCGATGCCCGGAACTGTGCTGGACGTCCGCGTGGCGGAGGGCGACGCCGTAGCCGAGGGGGACCTCCTCTGCACCATCGAGGCCATGAAGATGGAACTTTCGCTGCGGGCGCCGCGAGCCGGTCAGGTTCTGGGGGTTCACGCTGTGATCGGCCGCCAAGTGGCGCTCGGCGCGGAGTTGTTCCAGGTGGGTGTCGAGGCGGCAGGGCAGGTGTCCGAGACTGCCTCGAGTCGAGGAGCCTGAGACGCATGGCATGGGTCGACGGCGCCTGGCACCCTACCGCTCCAGTAAGGGTCCTCGAGTTCCCTACGGACGGTCCGCCCAGGTGGCGTCTGGACGGATTGGTGCATGCGCGTCGGATTGGCACGCTCGCGGCTGCGTGTGGTTCGTCGGCAGCCGAGTGGCCGATGCTGATGACCGAGCCGTTTGATCATCGTGCCCCGGAAGCGTGTGCAGTCTGCGTGGCGACGCTGTTGGGCACGGAGCGATTGGCTAGGTGAGCTCGCGATTGAGCTGCAAGCGGATGGCGCGCAGCGCCTCGCGCAGCACGTGACCTCGAGGCGCTCTTGTCGGCGGTGCGTCAGTTCATCGACGAGGAGCACGACCTCGCGTGGACGCCGACTATGCCGCGCTTGAGCAGATCGCGGGAGCCGGCCGGGGTGCCGAGGACCGGACTCGTGCGTTCGACGCAATACCGAAATGGTGTGAATGAGGCGGTCATCGCAGGCGCAGAGTCCCACGGCCTTCGACGCGTCGCGGACTTCAACCGGGCGGGCGGTGGGTCGATCGCGCCCTTGATACGTGAGCGTGAGGTTCCGACCACGCGTCAGCCTTCTCAGCTCACGTATCCGGCAGCGCCGCGTGATCGGCCATGGCGCTGCCGTGGCGGGCGGCCGAACGTATCGGAGCGGCCAGGTGCACGCACTCGCGGCGCTCGGCCTGACACGGGTGAAATCGGTGAGAGGTCAGTGACATCACCGGCACCGGCCGAACCTCAACCTTCCATCGTCATGTGGATGGCTGATCGAACGGTTCACAGGAGGTCGTCGGATGGACGTCGTGCTGACCCGATCGTGTAGTACGTCTCAGATTCGTTGACCCGAGTCGCGGCTCCGTCGACGCTGGCACGGTTCACATTCGGGGACGGCACGTCCGTCCTCGCCGCCGTGTCAGCGAGGAGAACGGTCATGTCAGTTGGCTCCCGAGGGTTCGCCCGTATCAGTTTCACGCGCCGGAGTGCAGCAGCGTGACTCAGGCTTTTGAGCGAGCCCCTGAGCTCGCAGGATCTGACTTCGAGTTGCGCGATCGCTACGAGCGCCACGAGGGACGAGTGCACCTGACCGGCATCCAGGCTCTTGCGCGGGTGCCGATCGACCAAGCGCGAGCGGATCGTGCCGAAGGTCGCCTGGTGGGCACCTACATCAGCGGCTACGAGGGTTCACCCCTCGCTGGATACGACCTGGAGCTGCTGCGTCAGACCGCTCTCTTGGACGAGCACGACATCACCTTCGAGCCGGGACTGAACGAGGAAGCCGCGACCATGGCGGTACAGGGCGCCCAACTCATCGACGGCCTCGATCCTCGTGTCGAAGGCGTCGTGGGGTTCTGGTACGGGAAGGCCCCAGGTCTGGATCGGGCGACAGACGCCTTTCGTCACGCAAACCTCATGGGAACGCACCCACGCGGCGGCGCAGTCGCGCTGGTGGGGGATGACCCGGCGGCCAAGTCCTCGAGCGTGCCGTGCACGTCAGAGCGAGCCCTTGCTGATCTCGGGATGCCGGTGTTCTATCCGGCAGACCCTGCCGAGGTCCTTTTCGCGGGGCGTCATGCGGTTGCCTTGTCGCGCGCATCAGGCCTGTGGACCTCGATCAAGGTGGTGACTGCCGTAGCGGACGGGTCGGCTTCGATGGACCTTCTCGCCGATCCCGTAGCGCCTGTCCTACCTGAGGGGTCTGGACGCCACGTGCCCAGCTCCAAGCTGCTGCAACCGACCCTCGGTCCCATTGAGCGTGACTTCATGACGACGCGCATGCGCATCGTCATGGACTATCTGCGTCTGAACGAATTGAACCGGATCACGGGAGCACCTGATGCACGTGTGGGGATCGTCGCCTCGGGCAAGACCTATCTTGACGTGCGGGAGGCTATGTCTCGCCTCGGTCTGAACGGCGGGGGGAGCGACCATGGCGACCGCGTGAGGCTCCTGAAGCTCGACGTGGTCTGGCCGCTCGACCCCGAGCAGGTCAGGCGCTTCGCCTCGGGCCTCGACGAGATCATCGTCGTCGAGGAGAAACGAGCCTTCATCGAGACTCTGGTACGAGAGGCGCTGTACGGCTCGGACTCCACCCCGACCATCACGGGAAAGGCAGACCCTCAGGGCGGCGAGCTCTTCGCATCGTACGGCGAGCTGGACGCGGACTCGGTGACACTGGGACTCGCAAAGCGGCTCGATGGACGGGACGGCATGCCGGGTGTCGGGGCATGGCTTGAGGAGCGGAACCGAACTTTCGCCCGCGAGCGACTTCATCTCCCGCTGATCCAGCGAGCGCCGTACTACTGCTCTGGCTGCCCCCACAACACCTCGACGCGCCCGAGCTCGGACTCGATCGTCGGCGCCGGAATTGGATGCCATGCGATGGTCCTGCTCATGGACCCCAAGCAGGTCGGGGACGTCGTCGGTCTGACCCAGATGGGCGGTGAAGGTACGCAGTGGCTCGGGATGGCGCCGTTCGTCAAGGCGCCACACTTCATCCAGAACCTTGGCGACGGCACCTTTCACCACTCGGGAAGCTTGGCCATTCGTGCCGCGGTGGCATCCGGCCGCAACATCACCTACCGCATCCTCTACAACTCGACGGTCGCCATGACGGGCGGCCAGGACGCGGTGGGACAGATGGACGTCCCGGCGATGGTGCGCAACCTCCTGTCCGAAGGGGTCGAACGCATCATCGTGACCACGACCGATGTGAAGGCTCTGCGAAAGGCAGGGCTGCCGCGGAGTGTCAGTGTCTGGCCCCGCGAGCGGATCGGTGATGCGCAAGAGGCCCTTGCCGCGACACAGGGCACGACCGTCCTGATCCACGAGCAGGAGTGCGCGACAGAACTTCGTCGCAAGCGCAAGCGAGGGAAGGCAGCGCAGCCGAGCGAGGCCGTGATGATCAACGAACGTTTGTGCGAGGGGTGCGGGGACTGTGGTGAGAAGTCAAACTGCCTGTCGGTCCACCCGGTCGCGACAGAGTTTGGGCGTAAGACCACGGTTCACCAGAGCTCGTGCAACTCCGACCTGACGTGTCTGTCCGGTGACTGCCCTGCCTTCATGACGATCACCAAGGGGTCGGGCCCGAGCAAGCGCGAGTCGGTCGCCCTCCTCTCGGCCGATGATCTACCCGCTCCGCCCGACCGACAGTTGTCAGGCGTGCACACTGTTCGGCTCATGGGCGTCGGCGGCACCGGAGTCGTGACGACGTCACAAGTCCTCGCCATCGCCGCAGTCCTGTCCGGCCATCACGTTCGCACCCTCGATCAGACGGGTCTCGCGCAGAAGGGTGGCGCCGTCGTCTCCGACGTGAAGATCTCGGGACGTCCGATCGAGGCCGGCAACAAGGTCGGTGACGGCGGTTGCGACCTCTACCTTGGCTACGACCTGTTGGTGGCCGTCGACCCCCGCAACTACGCAGTACTCGCCCGGGAAGGAACGGCGATCGTGTCGACGTCCGTCGTGCCCACAGGTGCGATGGTCAGCGACAAGTCGGTGCTGTTCCCGGACGTGGACGAGGCCCTTGTGCCGATCCGTGAGCGATCCGATCCCGAACGCGTCCTGGCCTTCGACGCTCGTCGGTACGCGGAGGGCCTGTTCGGCGCCGAGCAGTTCGCGAACATGTTTCTCCTCGGTGTTGCCCTCCAGGCAGGGGCGCTGCCACTGTCGGCCGCTGCCGTCGAGGAGTCGATCACTCTGAACGGGGTCGCCGTCGAGAAGAACGTGCAGTCCTTCCGCCGTGGGCGGCAATGGATCAGTGACCGACGGAGCCTCGATGCGGCCCTCCCGACGCCGGACGTGGCCGACGAGGCCGCCCCGACCAGGTCGAGCCAGATGGTGAAAGCGTCACCCGGATCCGAGCTCGAACGGCTCGTCCGAGTTCGCGCCCATGAACTGGCCGCCTACCAGAACGAGAAGTACGCGATGCGATACGCGGAACTCGTCGAACGCGCCCGCGCTGTCGAGGACCGCGTCATGGGGGCTCCCGGTCCGTTTGCAGAAGCTGTCGCTACCTACGCCTTCAAGTTGATGGCCTACAAGGACGAGTACGAGGTTGCTCGCTTGGCACTCGACACCAGCGTCCGCGACGAGGTCGCCCAGACGTTCGGAGCGGATGCTCGCATCGCGTGGCGGCTGCACCCGCCGACCCTCCGCGCACTCGGTATGAAAAGGAAGTTGTCGCTCGGGGCGTGGTTCCGCCCGGCACTGTCTGCCCTCTACCGCTTGCGTGGCCTCAGGGGGACGCCCTTCGATCCCTTCGGGCGAGCCGAGGTTCGTCGTGTGGAACGAGGCTTGGTCACGGAGTACGAGGAGACGATCTCGGCCTGCCTTGGTGTCATGAACGTGGCCACGATCGATCACGCTGTCCGCCTCGCGGGTCTCCCGGACATGGTGCGAGGTTACGAGGACATCAAGCTTCGTTCGGTCGCGGCATATGAGGAGGAGCGCGTCACACTTCTACGCTTGCTGAGCGAGGCGTGAGTTCTTGACCGAGCCAGGTGTCGTGCGCCATTTCGGACGCATGATGCTCGAGTCAGGAGTCGGGGCGATGGAGTCAGATCGCCCCGACCCCGATGTCGGGTCGGGGGGTCGAGCGTCCCCAGCCACTGGCTCGCGTCTCCGCGTCGAGCAGTGGCTGCACGCGGTATGGCAGGGGCGTGCTGAGGCACAAGGTCGTGTTGGAGTGCGCCACTCCCGGGATCGCGACGATCTGCTGAATCAGGATCTGGAGGGACGCATTGTCCTGTGCTGCCACGCGGATCAGGAGGTCCTCGCGCCCTGTCGTCGCATGTACCTCAAGGACGTGGGGGATCGTGCTCAGCGCACTGACCACCTGATCAAGCCTTCCTTGATGGAGCGCTAGGGCGGCGAAAGCTTCGACTCCGATACCCGCCTGGTGCAGGGCGATGCGGGGGGTGAATCCGTCGATGATCCCCGATTCCTCGAGGCGTCGTATCCGTGCTTGCACCGTGTTGCGGGTGACTCCCAAGGCCGCGGAGAGGTCGACCGGACCTCGCCGTGCATTCGCACTCAGCAAAGCGATGATCTGGGTGTCCAGGTGATCGATAGGCACGGGACCCTCCCCGGTTGATGTTTTCGCACGCGTCGTCCTTGGCGTTCCACCAACCCGGGGTCGCGCAGGCCCGCTCATCAGGGCGAGGGGTTGAACGCCACGCCGATCTTCGGAAGTCGCTTGACACGAGTCGTTTGAACATGGACATTGTATCAATACTTTGAGTGGCGCTGATCACGTTCTCGTGGCGTCCGCGTCGAGGAGAGGGCAGGTGATGGCGATGTCAGAGCGTTGGGTGACGTTCGACTGCTACGGAACGATGATCGACTGGCGGGTCGGCATGGAGGCGGCACTGGATGCGGTGGCGCCCGGACGGGCCGACGACCTCATCGCCGCGTACCACGAGTTCGAGCCGCAGGTCGAGGCGGAGACGCCGTATCGCGTGTACCGAGAGATCCAGCGAGAGGCCTTGACCCGCGCGGCGCATCGACTCGACATCACTCTTGATGCGGATGCCGGCGGTGTGCTGGGCGAATCGCTTCCGACGTGGCCAGCCTTTCCTGACAGCATCGCTGCGTTGGACGGGCTGCGTTCGGCCGGCTTCCGACTGGGCATTCTGACCAATGCCGACGTCGACATGATTCAAGGGACGCTGGCCGGGCCCCTCCCCGTCGAGTTCGACACCGTGATCACGGCCGAGGAGGTGCGCAGCTACAAGCCCGGCCCCGGGCAGTTCGATGCCTTCATCAGTCGACATGCGCCTGGTCGTGCGGACTGGATCCACGTCGGAAACAGTGTGTGGCACGACTGTGAGCCGGCTCATGAGCGCGGATTCCGGTCCGTGTACGTCCACCGGAGGAACGAGTCGCGTGACGGAGGCTGCGCCACCGCAGTCGTCCCAGACTTGGCGTCCTTGCAAGCCGCGTTGGAGTCGCTCACGTGAGCGTCGTCGCCTCCCGACAAGGCGGTGTCGAGGTTCTTGATCTCGATCGGCCCCACCGCCTCAATGCGCTCGACGTCGACACTGTGGAGAACCTGCACGCGCGCCTCGAGGATGCGGAACGAAGCGGAGCACGTGCGGTCCTCCTTCGTGGTCGAGGTCGGGCCTTCTGCTCAGGCTTCGACCTGAAGCAGGAACTCTCCCGAAGTGCCGAGGAGGGCCAGCTGGCTCGCTTGCAAGCACTCACGGCTCGGCTGCGGCAGATGGATGTTCCCAGCGTGTGTGCGGTCCAGGGCGTCGCCGTGGGTGCAGGAGCGGAGCTGGCGCTCGCATGCGACATCGTCGTCGTTGCGACTGACGCTCGGCTGTCCTTCCCAGACGTTCGCGCCGGCTTCGCGGCCGGTGGCGGTGTCACCTCGGTACTTCCTCGGCTCATCGGCGTTGCACGCGCACGAATGCTCCTCCTGACAGGAGGCGAAGTGAGTGGGGCGCAGGCACATGCGATCGGCATGGTCGCTGCGTCCTGTGCGGAGATGGACCTCGAGGACGAAGCCACGACGATCAGCAGGCGCCTGGCCGATCTCGCGCCGGAAGCGGTCGCGCGAGTGCGGGCATCGATCGATGCAGGCAGCTTCGGCCAGCTCGATGACGCACTGGCTCGCGAGCTCGACGACATGCTCGCGACGAAGTACGCACCGGCCGGAGCGGCAACCGTCCGCAACTTTCGCGCGCACGGTACCTACACCGAACCGGACGCGGGGGATAGTCGCGCGCTAACCGACCCGGCTCGGCCCCTGCGGCCACCGTCCGCCGCGTCGGGCGTGTCATCCGCGCCCGCCCATCCCATCGTCAACGACGTCACCTGAATGCGAGTGTCATGACCACTTCACCAGCCCTCCCGCACGACGCCATCGTGCTGCAGAACGTCGAGAAGCAGTTTGGGGACCACGTTGTCCTCAACAACGTCTCGATGTCAGTCAGCTCCGGAGAGGTTGTCGCGCTCATCGGGCCGAGCGGTGCCGGCAAGAGCACCCTCTTGCGGTGCATCAATCTGCTTGAGCGCCCGACGTCGGGGTCAATTACCGTCGAAGGAGTCACGATCCAGGTCGACCATTCGATCAAGGCCAAGGAGCTGGCTGCACTCAGGTCACGCGTGGGTATGGTCTTTCAGTCGTTCAACCTGTTCCCGCATCTGACCGTCCTGCGCAACATCTCGCTTCCGCAGCAGCGGGTGCTCGGGCGGAGCCAGGCAGAAGCTGAGGAGCGGGCGATGACCCTCCTCGAGCGGGTCGGGCTGGCCGATAAGGCGAAGCAGTATCCGGGAAGGTGTTCAGGCGGGCAGCAGCAGCGGATTGCGATCGCGCGAGCTCTGGCGCTGGATCCCAAGGTCATGCTCTTCGACGAGCCGACGTCAGCGCTCGACCCTGAGCTGGGACTCGAGGTTCTGGCCGTCATGCGAGAGCTGGCCGACGAGGGAATGACGATGGTGGTCGTCACGCACGAGATGCAGTTCGCGCGCGACGTGAGTGACCATGTCGTGGTCATGAGCGATGGCGCGATCCTGGAGGAGGGCAAGCCCCACGAGATCTTCGCTTCGCCGAGTCAGCCGCGCACTCGCGCGTTCCTGCGAGCCGTCCTGGACCGACAGTGACCGTCGACACGTGGCAGATCGTCGCTCAGGGCATACTCGGGACACTCCAATTGACGGCCGTCGGATTCGCCTTGGGCGCGCTACTCGGGCTGCCGCTCCTGGTACTGCGCATCTCGGCAGCCTGGCCATTGCGTGCCCTGGCCCGGACCTACATCGAGGTCACTCGAGGTGTCCCGCTGATCATCTGGTTATTCCTGATCTACAACGGGCCCACGCAGATCGACCCGGCACTCGGCTCGGTCTTCACCTCGTGGCGTTCGGCGGTCCTCGCGATCGCGCTGGTCTCGGCGGCCTACATGGCTGAGATCTATCGCGGTGCCCTGCGCGCCGTGAAGCAGGGACAGTTCGAGGCCAGCCGAGCGCTCGGCATGTCGCGGCTGGACACGGCAACTCGAGTGATCGGGCCCCAGATGGTCCGGGTCGCCATTCCATCGTCCGCCTCGTACGCCATCGGCCTGCTGAAGGACTCATCGCTGGCGTCGACGATCGGCGTCTTCGAGATCACGTACTACGCGAGCGTCGCCTCAAGCAACACCGCCTCGGTGACGCCCTTCTTCGTGGCGGGCATCTACTACGTCGCCCTGACCTTTCCCTCCGCTTGGGCGGCGCGCAGCCTCGAGGGCTACCTGATGAAGAGGACTGCGTGATGACGGAGATCTGGAACGACTGGCTCACCCATCACGATCAGCTGCTCGGTGGACTCTGGGTCAGCCTGCGCCTTGCTTTCATGGCCCTCCTCTTGGGTCTGCCGGCGGGTCTTGTTCTCGCGGTCGGGGCGTCGTCGAGGCGCCGCGTGCTCCGTGGATTCATCGTGGTCGTGATCGAGATCGGGCGCGGCACGCCCGCTCTGGTCATGCTCCAGGTCGTCTACAACGGAATTCCGGTGACTCTCACGGGATTCGTATGTGCCTACATCGCCCTTGCTCTGACGACGGCTGCCTACACCAGCGAGATCATCCGGGGTGGTCTCCAGTCGGTCCCGGGTGGGGAGATCGAAGCCGGCCGAGCCCTGGGCATGAGCTCATTCGACGTCCTCCGCGACATCGTGATCCCTCAGGGCCTCCGCATCGCGATCCCTCCGCTCATGGGCTTCTGCATCCTCATGTTCCAGGCGACGTCGCTGGCCTTCATCATCGCTGTCCCCGAGCTGACCTCGCAGGCTCGCTCCATCGCGAACAACACCTTCCACTACCTCAACCTCTTCGTGATCGCTGGCGTGCTCTACGCCATCGTCACCGTCTCCGCAAGCCTCGTGACCGAGCAGGTCGAGAAGAAGCTTCAACGGCACGTCTAAGAGTTCAACCCCGAAGAAAGAGGCACTATGCGCAAGATCGTCACCACGACAGCGGGATGCGTCCTCGCTTTGTCTGCCCTCACGGCATGCGGATCCGGCTCGGATGGCCCGGACTCGGACTGCGAGCCTGCTCACCCAGATCTGAAGACCGTGACGAACGGAGCCCTGACGGTCTCGACCTACAACTTCCCGCCTTTCGTGATGCTCGATGGCACCGAGATGTCGGGTGTCGAGGGCGACATCCTCAACGAGATCGCGGAGATGGAGTGCCTGAACCTCACGGTGCAGCCACTCGACACGGGATCGGTCATTCCGGCCGCGCAGAACCGGCGAACCGATCTGGCCGCTGGGGATTGGTACTGCACCAAGGATCGTTCCGAGGTCCTGACCTTGGCGGGCCCTGTCTACGGTGACCAGATCGCCATCATCTCCGACGACGGCGCGTCGACGTTCGAGGCGCTGCAGGGCAGGACGGTGGGCACCGTTGAGGGCTACCTCTGGAACGACGAGCTTCAGGTGATCTACGGCTCCAACCTGAAGGTGTATCCGACTCCTGCGGCCGAGTACGCCGACCTGCAGTCGGGTCGTCTGGATGCCGCCATTGACTCCTTCGGGTCGGCTTCCTACGCGAACGAACAGAACGGAGGGTCGTGGAAGATCGAGCTGGCCGAAGCGGACCCTCGGGTGGGTTCGAGCAACGACCCGGGTCAAGTCTGTTTCCCCATGGCGAACGGGAATGAGTCGTTGCTGACAGCCATCAACGAGAACATCATCTCGCTCCGCGAGAGCGGGCGGCTGGCGGAGATCATGGAGGAGAACGGTCTCGACCCCTCGGCCGCGGATCCGGGCCCGCTCAACCTGATCGGCTAGTTCGTGCGGCGCCGGGGCGGAGGATGATGCCCGCCCCGGCGTCTCGCTATGGCATCCAGCGGCGACCTGCGGACCTCACATCGTTGATCCCAGACTTCAAACGAAGGAATCCCACCATGAATCCCGAGAACTCCGTCAGTCGGACGGTTGAGCCCCGTGACACGGCAGCGGCGTGGGGGCCTGAGTTCCCACCGGCAGCATCGACACCTTTCATTCTGAGCCTGGCCGAACTGGCATGCCACGGCGTGCTCGCGCCTGACTTGGCCGACGATGAACTTACCGTCGGGGCCGGCGTCGAGCTCAGTCACGATCGCCCGAGCCCGGTAGGTGCACATCTGACGGCCACGGCCGTACTTGTCGAGCGAAACGGCACGAAGGCGCGGTTCGAGGTCGAGGTGACCGATGGCAGCGTCGTCGTCGCCCGCGTCCAGCATCGACGAGCTGTGCTGAAACGAGCCGTGATCGAGGGCGCGCTTCAAGCATGAGGTGAGAGCGACCGGGACCGGCCTGCCCACGCATGTCGGCGAGATCGCTGCTCAGTGGGCCTGGCAGTCGGTCTGGTTCAGGCCAGAGGTGCCGGATGGTGCCCTCGGCCTCTGCCGAGGGCACCATTGTCAGGTGGCGGGGTCGAAGAGGTCGAACAGCTCCTGGGATGCCACTTCGAGGTGATAGCGGAGGGCAGCCTCGGCGGCTTGAGAATCTCCGCTCTTGAGAGCCTCGAGAATCTCCCGGTGTTCGCGCCCGATCCGCTGCGGATCAATGTAGAGCTCTTGGCTTCGCGCGAGCGCGAACTGCAGCTCGGACGACATTGCTGTGAAGGCCCGGAGGAGTCGCATGCTTCCTGCCGCCCGAACCACCTCCCGGTGGAATCCAAGGTCCGCAGTCGTTGCCTCCGCCCACGGAACGTCGAGTTCCATCGACTCCAGGCGTCCCACCATCGCCTCGGCTGCGGCGAGCGAGGCGTTGCTCTGCACGGCGAGGCGGGCGGCCTCCACCTCGAGGGCCGCACGAAAACGGAAGAGGTCCTCGACATCTTCTCGGGCCAGTGAAGGCACGAATACGCCGCGGTTCTGCTCATATCGCAGGAGTCCCTCGTCGGTCAGGATGCGGAGGGCGCCGCGAAGAGAGTAGCGGCCGACGCCATAACTCTCGGACAGCGGAACTTCCTGCAGTTTGGAGCCGGCCGGAAAGGCGCCGGACAGGATCCTCTGCCGCAGTGACGTGACCAGTGCATCGACTGTCGTCACTCGGCCCAGCTCTTCAGTCACAAAGCGAATCCTTCGAATTCTCCCCGGACCAGCTCGCCCGGGGTGCCTTGGGATTGTATCAATCTTCGCGCGAAGCGAGTGGCATTGGAGTGAATGTTGACACAATGCCTTGCCCATGCAACATTGATATTGTGTCAACATTATCGTTCTCCGATCTCCCGCTGATCTCCGACTACGTCAAGTACTGGGCTCAGCACCAGCCTGATGAGGAGATGCTGACGCACGTCGAGACGAGGCTGACGGCGCGGCAGGTTGAAGAGCAGTCGGCGGCGCTCGCTCGGGCGTTGATGGCTGCAGGCGTCCGTCACGGTGACCGTGTTGCTGTGCTCGGGGATCCGCGTCCGGAGTTCTACGTCTCGTTCATCGCCGCCGTCAGGATTGGCGCGACCTGGCAAGGGCTGAATCCGAAGTACACCGACGGTGAGCTCGACCACGTGACCTCCGACTCGCGGCCGAGCGTCTTGCTGGGCCTGTCGGCAGAGGACCGACCGAAGCTTGCGGCACTTGCGTCCCGGGTCGGGCTGTCCGGGCCGATCGTGGTGGCCGGTGCAGAGTGGGACGAATTCGTCCGCACAGGGGAGAGCGTCACCGACGTCGAGCTCCAGCGAGCGGAGCGCTCGGTGCTCCCCAGCGACCCTGCCGTGCTCGTCTACACATCCGGAACCTCGGGACGTCCCAAGGGAGCGTTGCTTCCGCACCGAGGACTGGTCCGATGCTCGGCGATTCAGGCAGAGCGTTGGTACGAGGCGCGACCTCGCATGCTGTGCGACCTGCCGATCAACCATGTCGGAAGCCTCGGCGACATCAGCTCCTCAGTCGTGATCGCTGGCGGGACGGTTCATTACATGGAGCGATTCGACCGCGTGGGGGTTCTCGAGGTCATCGCGTCCGAGCGAATCGAGTACTGGCTCGCCATCCCGACGATGTTCCTCCTGGCGTCCCGCACCCCAGAGTGGGCCGGTGCGGACCTCTCGAGCATGAAGCGGGCGATCTGGGGTGGAGCGGCACCACCGCGAGATCTGGTGCTGGAGCTCCAGCGACGGATCCCGATCGTCTGCACCAGCTACGGCATGACCGAGACGGTCGGATCCGTGACGTACACCGACGATGATGACGACCTCGAGTCGCTTCTGGAGACCGTCGGTCGCCCCGATCCGCGGTACGAGCTCCGGATCGCTTCACCAGACGGAGCTGTCTGTGGCGTCGGGGAGGCGGGGGAGATCCAACTCAGGGGCGACTACATCATGCTCGGATACCTCAATCGTCCGGACGCCACTCGTGAAGCCATCGACGATGATGGGTGGCTCCACACGGGCGACGTGGGTTCATGGGATGACGAGGGCCGCGTGCGGCTCGGTGGACGTCTCACCGACATGTTCAAGTCGGGGGGCTACAACGTCTACCCCCGCGAGATCGAGTTGGCGCTTGAGGAACACCCCCAGGTTGCCGCTGCATCCGTCGTGAGCATCCCGGATGAGCTCTACTGGGAAGTGGGGGCAGGGTTCGTCGTGGCTCAGGGTGATCCCCCCACGGAGGAGCAGTTGCGCGCCTTTCTCCGCACCAAGCTGGCGAACTACAAGATTCCCAAGGGTCTCTTCATCAGAGCTGAGCTCCCGCGACTGCCCATCGGCAAGGTCGACAAGCGTGCGCTCCGGGCCATCGCCGAAGAAGCCGTTGCCACCAGTAGTCCAGCAACGGCCACGAATGCTGCGGAGCGAGCCGATGCCTGAGATCGCGAGAGCGGCGTCCGACGAGGAGCTCGTCATTACGGCGGACGACGACCACGGCATCGTCACGATGCGCCTCAACCGTCCGCAGCGGCTCAACGCTCTCAGCGAGTCGCTCGTCGGAGCGCTCGAGGAAGCCTTGGCCGGGGCGGTCGCTGAAAGGCGTCGGGCCGTGATCCTGACAGGGACGGGCCGAGCATTCTCTGCGGGCTTCGACCTTCGAGAGGAACGCGATGACGACGGCGTCCGACAGATCGACGCGCAACAACGCCTGGGCGAGACCCTCGCCACGATGCCGGTGCCGGTGATTGCCGCCGTAAATGGTTTGGCGATCGGTGGCGGCTGCGAGATCGCGTTGGCGTGCGACGTCGTCTTGTCGGCCTCGGACGCGGTCTTCGGACTTCCTGAGGTTCGCGTCGGCACGGCGATGGGGGGCGGGACGTCATTCCTTCTGGCGCGCGCGGTGGGTCGTCTGCGCGCTTCCTACTTCGTGCTGCTCGGCGAGCCGATCGGCGCGGTCGAGGCTCATTCCTTCGGCATGGTGAGTGAAGTGGTCGACGGCGCCGAGCTCCCTTCTGCTGCGTTTAGCCTGGCCACCAAGTTTGCTTCGCGTCCCCCCTATGCCATTGCCGCGGTCAAGGCCGCAATGCGTCGCGGTCTCGACCAACCCTTCGCCGAGGCTCTCCGCGCCGAGCGGGAGGAGATTCACGCGACGCAGTTTCACCCGGAGTCGGCAGCTCTCATCGACCGCTTTCGTGCCGACTCCACGTACGACTAGGCGCCTTCGGCGTCGGCTCGCATACGCCGGCACCGCCACGGTGCCGGCCGCGATCCCTCTGGAGAGACGAAATCCCACCATGTGCTGGTTACCCACGATGCGACACTGGAGATGGTGCGCCAGCCGAACACGAGATAGGTGTAATTGATGGCAGATCGTTGGGTCACGTTCGATTGCTACGGCACGATCATCGATTGGCGTACCGGTATGACCGAGGCGCTGGAATCGGTGGCCCCTGGCCGGGCAGTCGAACTCATGGAGACCTACTACCGGCACGAGCCGGCAGTGGAGGCAGAGTCGCCTTTCCGCAACTATCGAGACGTTCTCGAGGAGGGACTTCGTCGGGCGGCCGGTGAGCTCAAGATCCCTCTCGCGGGTCAGGAGTTGCGGGTCCTATCCACCACGCTGCCCTCGTGGCCCTCGTTCGGCGACAGCGTCGAGGCGTTGCAGGAGTTGCAGCGAGACGGCTATCGGCTGGGGATTCTGACGAACACCGATGCTGATCTCATGAGGGGCACGCTGGCCGGCCCTTTGCCGGTCGAATTCGATGAGGTGATCACGGCCGAAGAGGTTGAGAGCTACAAGCCGGGGGACGGCATGTTCGACGAGTTCGTCGCCCGGCACCGTCCGTCGCCCCAGGACTGGATTCACGTAGGAAACAGCGTCTGGCATGACTGCGAGCCGGCTCACCAGCGAGGCTTCAGAACCGTGTTCGTCCACCGCTCGGACAACCC
Organism: Aeromicrobium sp.; assembly: GCF_023146395.1. Classification (GTDB taxonomy): domain Bacteria; phylum Actinomycetota; class Actinomycetes; order Propionibacteriales; family Nocardioidaceae; genus Aeromicrobium. The sequence goes on from NZ_JAGLCD010000002.1 coordinate 84,167, forward strand.
TGAGAACAACGAGTGGATCCATATCGGAGGCACCGACGAGATCTGTGCCGACCTGGTGCTGCCGGACCTCGCCGGGCTCCCCCAGGGTCTCCGCGACCTGACCAAGGACGACTGACGCGACGCGGCGAATAGGAGACCCCCGATCTTCGCTGGATGTTCAGCGCGATCGGGGGTTTCTGTTGGCTGGAGGCGCTGCTCTCGCCATGCAAGCAAGGGCTCTCGTCATCCAGTGAAGGTCAGGTTGCCGACCTGCTCGTTGAGGACCCGATCGCTTCGGCGCGCCGGATTCAGCTAGAAGTTGAACACGACCAGTCTAGGGACCCTCAACCACCTCTGAGACCTTGTCTAGAGAGGCCTCCGGGGAGAAGCGCGTCCGTGCCGAGGAGGGCGGGTGTTAGGTCTGCCCCGGTCCGCTCGTGGCGCGTCAGCGTTCTAGGTCACGGTCACATCCTCAACGCTAGGGCTGCTGTTGAGTTCGTGTCTCGCCTGCGCATGATCCGGAGACCAAAGGCCAGTGGCCCAACTTGACCGTGGCGTCTCGAGGATTCCCTCGGACCCTTCAAACCCACCGTGGGTTCAAATCCCACCGCCACCGCAGTTGCGAAGCCCCCGTTTCCGCCGGAATTCCAGCGCGGAGCGGGGGCTTCGTCGTTCCAGTGGGCGCGGGGTGGGCACGGTCGTGTGCCTGCGGAGCCTGCCCTTGATCGATCCGAGCAAATTGCAACCGGCCTTCTTGTGCCTGCTCTCACCAGCGGATGGTCGAACTTCGGGCCGCAGTCGTTGCGACGCCTAGCCGGATTCGGGAGAGCGCGATGCATTCCGCGGAGTAGGACAAGATGACTTTTAGCCAGACTTCGTGACGGTGCAGAGGACTTTGGTGCGAATGTTCGTGGGGTCTGCGGACGATGGTTGGCCGCGGATCCACCTGGCGTCCGCCCGTGGGCCTGCGCTCCACTCCAGTCCCATGCGCTGAAGTCGTCGCACGAGACCTCCGAGAATCTTGCCTAGCGCCGTCGGATAGAGGTGTCGCTAACTGCCACCCGGGCGGAGATTACGGAGAGACGGTTCCCCGGCTCTTGGCTCCAAATCTCGAAGCTCATGGGCCCGACCTCGCGTCGAACGATGTTGGTGGGTCCCATGGTGGTTCGAACGACCCGCCAGCCGAGCGGAGGCTTCCCACGCATCTGTCGCAACTCGACGGAAACTGGAACGATCGGCAGATGAAGATCTGGGAACACACCGCACAGGAACTTCTCGAACTGCCTCTGCCAGATCTATCCCTTTTGGTGCTCGCTGACTTCAAAGAAGGTGGCGGTTGGAACCAGTGGAACTGGTTGAACAGTGCGGACCAGATGCACCGTGACCAAACCGCGACCTCCGGGGTCATGGAGCGCCTGGCCGAAGCATGGTCCTGGCTGGACAGCCGTACGTTCGTGTCTCGGCTTCCCGGTCAGAACTCTCCAGACTCGCGGCGCGTCAGCTCTGAAGGCGAACGGGCTCTAGCGATGGGATTAGGTCGCCTGCACGCGGCCGAGCGACTCGAGGGCGAACTTCTTCCAGATCTCGGGAAAGCGAAACGGCAGTTCTTGCAGGGCGACTATGAGGAGGCGGTCTTCGCGGCGTTCAGGAAGGTCGAGGAAGTGGTTCGAGAACGATCTGGGATGGCTGCAGGAGACCTTGGCGTGAGCCTGATGCGGAAAGCGTTCAAGCCTGATGGGGGTCCGCTGGCAGATCAGAATGCCGAAGCCGGAGAGAAGGAAGCGCTAAGCGGGCTCTTCGCCGGAGCACTGGGCACGTTCAAGAATCCGTCGAGTCATCGAACCGTCACTTATGACGACCCGATGGTGGCCGCTGAGGCAGTTCTGTTAGCAGACCTCCTCCTGCGCCTGCTCAATAGGCGATCTGTCAGTCCTTAGATGCGCCTCCCCAGGCCAGCTCTGTGGTGGAGTGCGCGTTGCGGTGTCGGAGGTCGATGGTGCGCGGAGCTGCCGTTGGTCGGAAGTGAGCGTCGATCCGTCTCTGCGGCCAGATCTCAGCAACCCATTCTGGGTCCGGACCCCGTCGCGCCTCCGCCAGGGTTCAGGGAGCAGCTCGTCGTCAAACTGAGTTCCCGATACGTTGTCGGGATCAATGTCGACAAGTTGCGTGGGTAGGTCAAGCAAGCGCAGACCTCGATCCGCTACCCCGAGTTCCTCGCCGAAGCCGGTGTCAGCCCCTCGATGGGGTCGGTCGACGAACTCCTACGACAACGCTATGGCCGAATCGGTCATCGGCCTGTTCAAGACGTCGAGATCGCGACCCTGGAGTGGGTCGACTGGTTCAACAACAGGCGCCTCTTCGAGGCCATCGGCAACGTCCCACCAGCCGAGTTCGAAGCCACCCACAACCACCGCCATCAGCAGGTCAGAACACGCCCGCCACTGAACCCGGGGCGATTCACAACCCGCGTGGGGCCTACTCGGTCGTGCGTTCGAACAGGACCGCGGAGACCCACTGGTTCATGCGTTGCTCGTACCCCTCGGCCGGGAATGATCCGTCGACGCTGAGGTGCTCGATCGTTAAGTGAGATGGGCGTGTTCGGGCGGGCGCTGGCGTTGCGTCATCCGCGTCGAACAGGTTGAGCCTGTTCCGGGCAACACGGTGTCTCTCGATCTGATTCGCCGATTCCAGCCCGCCAGCTCGGTACGCCTCGACAAGAGACCACTGCCCGCTGGCGGTGTTGGGTGGCGCCGTCGATGGATGCTGGAGGTAGTAGCAGGCGACATTCAGGCCATGATGAGGTCCCCAGGGAGCGAGCCGCTGATGGTCCAATGCCAGCAGCATGTGAAAGAGGTCTTCGCAGCTCCCAAACCGACCGCTCGCACCGCAGTCCTCACACACTGGCATGCGCCCAAGTTTACGAACTCGGGTCATCGCGGGGCTGGTCGCTCGGAAACGCACTCAACGCTGGTTCTGCCTTGACGGTGACGTGCAGATGGTCGAAGTGTCCGCCAATACAAGCGGGTCGCTGCCCGAACTCACTGAACAGCACCGTACCCAGTGTCGGAAGAAGGGACCACGTGCCCGCCGCCGAGGATGGGAATGGTTGCCCTGGCATTGGCGGCGTGCTGATGGTGGCGGCATCATGTTCGCCCGGTGCCAGGACCCGGTGCGGAAAGAGTCCGTGGAGGGTTCCGTCGGGTCGCGATTCTCAGACCGCTGCGAACCTGCGGGCGTTGGTCAGGTCTGCAGGTGCAAGGCGCGGAGCTCGTCCTGGTAGGCGGCGATCTTGGCGGTGTCGCCGTACCAGCCGTCGAACCGGGGCTCGGTGCTGAAGGTGGTGGGGTCGAGCTGGTGGCCGATGGCCGCCAGCTCGAAGAGCAGCGGCACCAGGCTGATGCCGGCCTCGGTCAGCACGTAGCGTCCCGACTTGCCCCGCGGTGCGGGCTCATGGGTCAGGAATCCCATCTCGACCAGGGCCCGCAAGTGGCGCGAGAGAGTCGGGGCGCTGATGTTCTCGCGGGAGTGGGTGAGCAGGTCACGGAACCCGGTGCGACCCGAGAACAGGATGTCCCGCATGACCACCAGGCTCCACCGGTCGCCGAGCAGCTCGACGCCCCGGTTGATGGGGCAGTCCGATCGTCCTGTCGGCATGGGCGCCTCCCGGAAAAAGTAGTTGCGGATCCGTACCGCTCACGATAGCGTCCTGAGTAGTACGCAAATGTTACCACTGAGGAGCTTCGATGAGCGAGCTGAGGCACGAACCGACCGACACCCCCACGCTCTCTCTGCGCCGCCGAGTGCCGATCGGCGAGCTGATGGCCTTCCAGGGCGAGGCGCTCGCCGCGGTCTGGGCCGAGCTCGAGAAGGTCGCCGGCGAGCAGAGCGGCCATCCGTACGTGCGGTACTGGGACATGGGTGCGGACGAGGTCGACGTCGAGGTCGGGATCCCGCTCGCCGCACCGACGGCCCACCCGTCCGACCTGGCGGGGTCGCTGCCTGGCGGGACGCACGTCGTGGTCCGCCACGACGGCGCGCACGACGCCCTCGGCGCGGCCTACGCGCGGCTCGCCGAGGCGACCGGCGCGCACGAGCCGGCTGGGCCGCCGTGGGAGGTGTACGAGTGGATCCCGCTCCACGTCGAGCCGAACCCCGCGACGTGGGCCCCTCCCGCACAGTGGAGCACCCTCCTGGTGCAGCCCGTCACTGCGGCCGCCGTCGATCGATGACCTCCGTCGACGCCATCGAGGCGCGTCTGCGCGCGATGGCCAGCCCGGACCAGGTCGACGCGATCGCCAAGCGCGTCCCCCGCGAGCAGGTCATCGGCGTGCGCATGAAGCACACCTTCGACCTCGCCCGTGAGCACCAGCACCTCGACCTGGCCGTCGTGCGGTCGCTGCTCGACGCGCCCTGGTACGAGCTCCGCATGGTCGCCGTCAGCATCCTCGACGCCCGGGCCCGCCGCCACGACCCCACGACGCCGGAGCGCACCGCTCTATACGAGACCTACCTCGACGGCCACGCCGGGATCGACACCTGGGACCTCGTCGACCGCGCCGCACCCCGGGTCGTCGGCGCGTACCTGCTCGACCGGCCCCGCGAACCGCTCCACCGGCTCGCCCGGTCGGCCAACCTCTGGGAGCGACGCACCGCCGCGGTCGCCAGCTACTGGACCATCCGCCACGGCGAACCCGGCGACCCGGTCGCCATCCTGTCCACCCTCGTCGACGACCCCGAACAGTTCGTCCAGACCGCTGTCGGCACTGCGGTCCGCGAGCTCCGCCGCGCCCACCCCGAGGCCGCGGAGGCCTTCGAGGCCACGCACGACCTCCGACCGCACGCGCGCCGCGCGGCCTCCGTCGGCACCAGCGCGAAGCGCCGATCGCACTGACACCTCCAGCCTGCGACGACGGGTCCGCGCTCGGTCGGTGGGGCGACGCAATGTGGGGTCAAACCCACCGTGGGTTCACATCTCACCGTAGAACCGTTGGCGCAGAGCAGCCGCCTGGTTGATCCGTCGGGCCGCGTGTCACGGCGCTGCGTGGACGCCAACCTGAGTTCTGCGGTAAGCGGGCGTCTCGATCTCGTCGAGCACGGCGACGGCCAGGTCGGCGTAGGAGAGCTGCAGGTGAGCGAGGTCGGACGCGAGGGTCCCGTCCGTCAGGACGTAGCGGCCCGTGCGGGGTGCGTCGGGCGACAGGCCCGGCGGAGGGGTGGCGACGAGCCAGTCGACGTCGCGGTGGTGGTCCCAGCGATCTAACCCACGCACCCGTGCCTGCCCGAACGGTCGGAAGAAGGGTGGGAACGCCTCGGGATCGTCGACGACCCGCCCCGTGTCGGTGCGGAGGGTCGCGAACAGTCCGATCTCCACGACACGGGCGCCCGTCGGCCTGCTCAGGTCCGCGAGCGTGTCGACCAGCGACACGAAGTGGTCGTCGTCGAAGTCCTCGAACGACTCAGGCGGAGCGGTGAACGGGGTGACGGCGTTGACCAGCACGGCGGCGCGACCTTCGGACTCCGACAGCGCCGCTGCGGTGGCTGTCCGGTCGGTGAGGTCGGCGGCGATGACGCGAAACGCGCCGTCGGAGTTGGCGCTCAGGTCGGGGTGCCGGTGCGGGTCGCGCACCACGCCGATGACGCGGTGTCCTCGAGCGCGGGCCTCGTGCACCAGCGCCCGGCCCGCCCGTCCGCCGGCGCCGAACACCACGATCTCGCCTGTTGATCCCGTCGTCATGGCCGCGACGGTATCGACGAGGATCGGCTTACTTCAACGAAAGCGGAGACGAGCGATGACTCCTGCACTCCCGATCGGGCCGCCCGCGAGACGTGGGCCGATCGACGACGCCTGCCCCATGGCCGCCTTCCCGTTCCAGGTCGGCGGCAAGTGGACCGGCCTGGTCGTCGTCTCCCTGGTCGACGGGCCCCGACGGTTCTCGCAGCTGCAGGATGCCCTGGCGCCTGTCACGCCCAAGGTGCTGACCGAGACGCTCCGCGACCTGCTGCGAGACGGACTCGTCGGACGTCACGACCTCGGCGGGAATCCGCCGCGCGTCCAGTACGAGCTGACCGACCTCGGGCGCAGCCTGCTGCCCGTGATCGACACGATGCGCGCCTGGAGCGACGCCCACCTGGCTGAGCTTCTCGAGCACCGGGAGCGCCACCGGGTCTGACCGACACCCGAGCGGCGACCGGCATCCGGATAATGGCTGGACGACGTCGGGCCTGCCATAGAAATGTCTCATATCATGAGCGAAAATGTCTCGAATAGCGAACGGCCGCGGTACACGCACGGACATGAACGAGCGGCCCTCGCGTCTCACGGCGCCCGGACGGCGGCGAGCTCCGCGGCCTACCTCCTCCCGGAGCTGCGTCGCGGCATGGACGTGCTCGACCTCGGCTGCGGCCCGGGCACGATCACGCTCGACCTCGCCGAGATCGTGGCGCCAGGGGTCGCGGTTGGCGTCGAGAACGTCGAGGCCCCCTTGGTGGCGGCGCGTGAGGAGGCGGCTCGTCGCGATGACACGCGCACGCGCTTCGAGATCGGCGACGCGACGGCGCTCCCGTTCGACGACGACACGTTCGACGTGGTCCACGCTCACCAGGTGTTGCAGCACCTGGTGGACCCGGTCGCCGCCCTGCGGGAGATGATCCGGGTGTGCCGTCCGGGCGAGTGGGTGGCGGCGCGGGACGCCGACTACGCGGCGATGACCTGGTATCCCGAGCTGCCGGGGCTCGACGAGTGGCGACGCGTCTACCGCGCGGCCGCCCGCGCGAACGGTGCGGAGCCGGACGCGGCGCGACGACTGAGGTCCTGGGCGCAGGCCGCCGGGCTGCAGGGCGTGCGGTACACGGCCAGCGTCTGGAACTACGCCGATGAGGAGACATGTCGCTGGTGGGGTGACGGACAGGCCGACCGATGCCTCGGCGCGAGCTTCACAAACCAGGCGGCGGCCCTCGGTGCTGGGTCGGACGCCGTCGCGACGATCGCCGACGCCTGGCGTGCCTGGGGCGCCGCGTCGGACGCATGGTTCGCGATCCTGCATGGTGAGATACTCGCGCACGTCTGACGGCCCGCCGTGATCAGCGGTGAGCGAGGCGATCGCCGATCGCTGCAGCTGGATCAGCCGCGGGGACCTGAGCGCGAGCTGGTCAGGGACTAGGCAGGCGCGAGCGTCTGCTGGTAGAACACAAGCTCGACGTCGTCGACCCGTTGTCGGTAGACCGATGACATCAGGGCCTCAAACGGCTTCTCGCCCTGGCGGGTCGCCACAGCGCGATAGGCCAGCGCGGCAACGTCCACGCTGGCCGGCACGCGGCGCAGATCACTCAGGTCGAACGAGTCCCAGGCCGGGGCCTGGTCGAGCGAATCGACCACGGCATCCCGATCGAGCACAGCACCATGACCCCGGCCTCGGCCATGATGTCGCCGTAGAAGGCGGCACCATCGCCTCGGCATAGCGACTCCCACCCGCGGCGCTCCAGGGCGGACAGAGTGGCGAGATCAAGCGATGCCATGTCCCCGAATCCAGTCAGTACGTCGGCCGTGCGCTCGCCGCGAGCGACGGCGACCCACGGGGGCTGGGGGCACGGCAATCCAGGTACTCGCCATCGAGGTGGCTGGCGCCCAGCGACGCCGGGCGAAGGCGAGGGCTGACACCGTGTTGATCCGCCGTGGACCGTGGACAGCGGTCCTCGTCGACTGACGCCGAGCTCGCGCCGCTTCCGGAAGTTGTGCTTGGCGGTGGGCGCTCGTGGTCTTGGGGCAGGTGATTTGGGCCGTCACCGTGACGCACGGGGTCGTTGATGGGCGGCGTGGACTACGTGGCTTCGCTGAGAAAGCCGCGGAGCAGAGCCCGGGCGGTCTCGGGTGGGTCTCGCCTCGACCTGCAAGTCATGCTCCTGGATGTTGGGCCCAGCTCGTTCGAGGTGGTCTGCGGTCCTTCCGAGCGGGACTTCGACATCACCCAGATCGCCCCGGTGATCTCAAACATTCGTCGGGCTTGTGACCTGATGCCCGTCTCCTCGTCGGGGTGATCACCTAGGGAGGGCGGCGATGCCTTGTAGTACAACCGCTGGTCGGACATACGCGGCTAGCTGCGGCCCGGTGGAAGGACAATCAGATGCTGATCGGCAAGATTCCCGAGGACACGTGCAAGATCCCACTTCCCGCGGCGGAGCCGACTTCCGGCCCGAGTGTCGAGCCACCTTCGCGGGAGGTGGCGCACCGTGACTGACCCGCGCCCCGTGGACTACGTCACCCTGCTCCAAGCAGCGGAACTGATGTCCGTCTCGGTGAAGACTGTACGTCGACGAATCGCGGACGGGACACTTCCCGCTTATCGCTGCGGTCGTCGAGTCATCCGAGTTCGCATCGCTGATCTCGATAGTGCCTTTCGTCGGATTCCCTCCGCGAGATGGTGACGGAGGTCCCCGATGCTGAGGGTCTCCGAGACTGAGTGCGGCGTCGATAGGGAGGGCGCCGGGTCGACCAGTGGTCCGCGCCGGAGTCGCCGGGTGATTCGCCAGTAGCTCTGAACTACTTCTCGTTCTGGGACCTGCTCCACCGCTCGTAGGTCTCACCGATCGCTTCAGCGAGCTTCAAGTCACGGTCGGCTGTCGCGTGCTGGTAGATCGCCATAGCCGTCTGCGAAGCGTGACCAGCCCGGGCTTGCAGCTCAGCTGCAGTTGCACCGTGTTGGCCGGCAAGGGTCAGCGCTGTGTGGCGGAGGTCGTGGATCGTGAGGTCCGGCCGGCCAGCGGCCTCGCGTGCCGACCGGTACTGGTCGGTGAGGTATCGGACGCTCATATGATCGGTCCGCTCGCCCGGGAAGAGGAGTCCATCGATTCCTGGTGCGGCGTGTTCGAGAAGGTGGCGCTGCAGCATTGGCAGGAATGGCGGCGGGACGTGGACCGTCCGGATGCCCTTGGCCGTTTTCGGTGTGGAGATCGAACGACCGCAATTCGGGCACGCGCCCGGTGCCCCGGCGATGACGTCCTTGTCGATCTTCCGCCGAATGTCAACGCGGCCGATCAGGCCGTCGATGTCGGATCGGCGGAGCTCGAGCAGTTCCCCTTCGCGGAGGCCGACGAACGCCGCGAGGATGACAAACAGTCGCAGTCGGACCGGCATACCTTCGACGATGACCGCGAGCTCATCGAAGGTGGCGGGTGTGGTGACCTTCTTGACCCGAGCCGTTCCGGCCCCGCGGATCTTCGGGGGTGCGCGGTCGATCAGCTCCTCCTCCTCGGCCGAGGTCAGGATCGAGCGGAGTAGACGGTAGGCGGCGGCATTCGTTGACTCCGTCTCCGGACCGAGTGCCGCACGCCAGGTTTTGATGTCGCCGAGCGTCACCGCGCTAAGCGGCATCACTGCGAAGTACGGAAGGATCCGCGTGTCGAGTAGGTGGCGGTAGTGCCGTCCGGTGTTCGGCCTGAGCCCGCGCTCGGTCAGGTACCGCTCAGCGAAGCCGCCGAAGGTGTTCGACGATGCCTCGGCCTTCCGCTTCTCCTCAGCCGCAATGCGCGCGCGAGGTGGGGTCCATTCATCCCGGTCGACGAGAGTGCGTTCGGCGACCAGCCACGCTTCTGCGTCCATCGCCGTGCTGAGGGTGCGCGAGTACCTGGTCCCGTCCGGCATCGCGTACCGCGCACGGTAGGTGACCTCGCCCCGCGCACTCTTGCGTCGTTCGACCTCTCCGAATCCTCGACGTCGAGCCATCTTCCAACTCCTAACCCCTTACTGCTTTAGCAGTGGGAGTGGTCCCTGGGGGACCAGTGGGGGAAGGAGTGTCCACTTTTGGTCACTCCTGACTCGCTAGGTCCTTGCCGTTCCAGGGCCGAGCGTTCTGCCCTGTGTGATCAGGCTCGGTTTGCAAGCAGGGGGTTAGGGGTTCGAGTCCCCTAGGCTCCACCACCAGTTCCATCCCGCATGACTGCGGCTCGAGAACCCGGGTCCTGTCAGTGGATGGCGAAGACGCGGGCCGGGAAGCCCGAGCCGCCCCGGGGCTTGCCCCATGACGCGACGAGGAGCGCGCCGGCCTCCGGCACCTGGTCCAGGTTCGCCATCAGCTCGATCTGCCACTTGTCGTGCTGCAGGAGCAGCAGCTCGAGCCCGTAGTCTCCGGCCGAGGTCGACGATCCGGCGTCCGTGTCGGTGGTCTCGTGACCGATGGCGGTGACGCCGACCCGCTCCACGAGATCGACGACCACTTCGCGTGACCAGCCCGGAACATGGCTGACGCCGGCGTCGTCGTGGTTGGCCATCGCGCCGGTGTCGGGCCACCGCTGGTGCCAGTCGGTGCGCAGCGCGACGAAGCAGCCCGCGGGCATTGGGCCGTTGCGGCGTTCCCATGCGGCCACGTCGTCCAGCGTCGGGACGGCATCGGGGTCGGCACGGACGCGGTCGGAGATGTCGAGGACGACCAGCGGCAGGATCATCTGCTGCACCGGGATGTCGTCGATCGTGCGGGCCCCGTCGACAAAGTGTGACGGCGGGTCGCAGTGGGTGCCCCACTGGCCCACCAGCTCGTAGCGGTGCACCGCGAAGCCGTCCGGGTCGACCTGGAAGGTCTGGGTGCGGACCTCGTCGGGGAAGGCCGGGAAGTGCGGCATCCCCGGGAAGAAGGCGTGGGTCAGATCGGTGAACGTGCGGGACTGCAGCTGCTGGTGGAGCTGCCACAGCGGTCGGTCGCTCGGTGCGGTCACGTCGTACCCCCTCGGGTCGCGACCAGAATTGCACAGTGTCTGCTCGAGAGCACGACCACGCCGGGCTGCGGTGCTTCGGCGCGTGCGGGAGTTCGGGCCCCCGTCCGAGACCGCCTCCCACCACAAGTTCTCCCCAGCTGTGCACACACCTGTGGAGAACTACATCGATGTAACTCGGGTCGTCCCGCACGCGATCAGAAGCACCACGGGATCGCGAAGCACCGCCTCCACCGTGGCCCGTCAGCGCCCCCGGAGGCGGGTCTGTGCGGGGTCGAGAGAGCGCAGGTGCCACGCGTGGTCGTGTCCCCGTCGAGGGAGGATCAGGACAGGTATTGCCGCAGTGCGGCGTCGGCGTCGCGGGGCACGAAGCCCGTGGCGCGGATCTTGGCCAGGTCCAGGCCGCTGTGGGTGGGTCGAGGTGAGATCGGGCCCTCGGCCGCGGCGTAGTAGGTCGCGGTCGAGACCGGCGTGACCCGGGCGGGGTCGTGGCCGGTCAGCTCATAGACGCGCTTGGCGATGTCGGCCCAGGAGACGATGGCGCCGTCGTTGGAGAGGTTGTACGTGCCGTAGGCGGGCCGCTCCCGCAGCAGATGGGTGATGCCGGCGGCGAGGTCCTCGGTGAAGGTGAGTCGCCCGTGCTGGTCATCGACGACGGTGGGGTCGATACCGCGCTCGGCGAGCGAGGCCATGGTGCGCACGAAGTTGTTGCCGTCGCCGATGACCCAGCTCGTGCGCAGCACGTAGTGCCGGGGAACGGTGGCCGCGACGACGTCGCCGGCGGCCTTGGTCTGGCCGTAGACGCCGAGTGGGGTCAGGGGTTCGTCCTCGGTGTGCAGCTCCTGGGTGCCGTCGAAGACGTAGTCGGTCGAGACGTGCACGAGCGTGAGGTCGTTCTCGGTCGCGACCCGGGCGAGATTGGCGACGGCCTGGACGTTGACCTTCCAGGCCGCTGCGCGGCCCTGGGGTGACTCGGCCAGGTCGACTGCGGTGTAGGCGGCGGCGTTGATGATCGTGTCGTACTCGCGCCAGTGCCGAGCGGTGCTGAGGTCGAGGGTGAGGTCGAGGGTGTCCACGTCGGTGAAATCGACGTGGTCCTGTCCGGCGAACGCGGTGCGCAGGGCCTGACCCAGCTGCCCATCGGCGCCGGAGACCAGCGTGCGTCGCGGGCCGAACGGCACGACGTCGGCCAACCGCGGATGAGTGCGGTCCTTGTCGGACAGCTCGCATCGGTCGAGCGGGATGGGCCAGTCGATCGCGACGGTCTCGTCCGCCAGGTTCAGGAACGTGTACGTCGCCTCCGGCGACCAGTGGTCGTTGACGAGGTAGGTGTACGACGTGTCGGGCTCGAGCGACTGGTACGAGTTGCCGATGCCGCGGGGCACGTAGATCGCGACGTCCCCGGTGATCTCGGTCGTGAAGACCATGCCGAACGAGTCACCCTCGCGCAGGTCGACCCAGGCGCCGAACACGCGGCCGGTCGCGACGGAGATGAACTTGTCCCACGGTTCGGCGTGGATGCCGCGAGTCGTGCCCACGGCGTCGTTGAACGAGATGTTGTTCTGCACCGGACCGAGGTCCGGCACGCCCAGGGCGGTGAGCTTCTCGCGCTGCCAGTTCTCCTTGAACCACCCGCGGTCGTCGCCGTGCACCGGAAGGTCGATCACGAGCAGACCAGGGATCGGCGTCTCGTGCACCGCGAGCTCGCGGCCGTACGTCGTCACTACTGGCCCTTCGAGGCGTAGAAGGCCTCGGTGGCGTCCTTGGCCGGCGCCCACCAGGCCTCGTTCTCGCGGTACCAGTCGATCGTGGCCGAGAGGCCGGCCTCGAAGTCCTGGAACTGCGGCGTCCAGCCGAGCTCGGTGCGCAACCGCGTCGAGTCGATCGCGTAGCGCAGGTCGTGGCCCGCTCGGTCGGTGACGTGGTCGTAGGCGTCGGCGGGCTGACCCATCACGGTCAGGATCTGCTCGACGACCTCCTTGTTGTTCTTCTCGCCGTCGGCGCCGATCAGATAGGTCTCACCGATCTCACCGCGGTCGAGGATCGTGAGCACCGCGGACGAGTGGTCGTCGGCATGGATCCAGTCGCGCACGTTCTCGCCGGCGCCGTAGAGCTTGGGACGGATGCCACGGATGACGTTGGTGATCTGACGCGGGATGAACTTCTCCACGTGCTGGTACGGCCCGTAGTTGTTCGAGCAGTTGCTGATCGTGGCCCGCACGCCGAACGAGCGCACCCAGGCGCGCACCAGCAGGTCGCTGCCGGCCTTGGTCGACGAGTACGGCGACGACGGGTTGTACGGCGTCGACTCGCTGAACCGCTCTGGGTCGTCAAGCTCGAGGTCGCCGTAGACCTCGTCGGTCGAGATGTGGTGGAACCGGGTGCCGTGCTTCCGCGCCGCCTCGAGCAGCGTGTACGTGCCGATGATGTTGGTGTCGAGGAACGGCCGCGGGTTGTCGAGGGAGTTGTCGTTGTGCGACTCGGCGGCGTAGTGCACGACCGCGTCGACCTGACCCGTGAGCTGGTCGACGAGCTCGGCATCGGTGATGTCGCCGTGCACGAACGTGAAGCGGTCCTCGGGCAGCCCGTCGAGCGACGACCGGTTGCCGGCATAGGTCAGCGCATCGAGCACCGTCACGCGGTGATCGGTCTGGTCGAGGACGTGGTGCACGAAGTTGGAGCCGATGAAACCGGCGCCCCCCGTGACGAGCAGATGGGCCATGGGTCACTTTCCCCGTTCGAGGATCGTCAGGAGGTACGCGCCGTACCCGGACTTCACGAGCTTCTCGGCCCTGACCCGCAGCTCGGCGTCGGACAGGAACCCGCGCCGCCAGGCGACCTCCTCCGGAACTCCGATGCGCAGACCGGTGCGGCGCTCGATCGTGCGCACGTAGTCGGCCGCATCGGTCATCTGGTCGAACGTGCCGGTGTCGAGCCACGCCGTGCCCCGCGGAAGCACCTCGACCGAGAGCCGACCCCGCTCGAGGTAGGCGCGGTTGATGTCCGTGATCTCGTACTCGCCACGGGCCGAGGGCTGCAGGTTGCGCGCGATCTCGACGACGTCGTTGTCGTAGAAGTACAGGCCGGGCACGGCGTAGTTGCTCTTCGGGTCGGCCGGCTTCTCCTCCAGGGAGACGGCCTTGCCCGCGTCGTCGAACTCGACGACGCCGTACGCGCTGGGCTCGCTGACCCAGTACGCGAACACCGCGCCGCCGTCGAGGTCGGCGTACCGCTGCAGCTGGCTGCCGAGGCCCGGGCCGTAGAGCAGGTTGTCGCCGAGCGCGAGGGCGACCTTGTCGTCGCCGATGAAGTCGGCACCGATCGTGAAGGCCTGGGCGAGCCCGTCGGGCGACGGCTGCTCGGCGTACGTCAGCGAGATGCCGAACTGCGAACCGTCGCCCAGGAGCCGGTGGAACCCGGGAGCGTCGTGTGGGGTCGTGATGACCAGGATCTCGTCGATCCCGGCCAGCATCAGGGTCGACAGCGGGTAGTAGACCATCGGCTTGTCGTAGACCGGCACGAGCTGCTTGGACACACCCAGGGTGATCGGGTGCAGTCGCGTCCCTGAGCCGCCAGCGAGAATGATGCCTTTCACGGAACCTCATCCTGCCACGGCGCGGCCGGGCGCCTGAACACTCGTCGTCGGTGAGAACAGCAGAGGCCCCCGCCGAGGCGGGGGCCCGTGGGAGTCGGCGTGGGAGGAGCGCCGGACGCCCCGTCCCGGCCGGGCGTGGGAGGACGCGCGGGGCGGGACGTGTGCTGCGTCGACACCGTGGGGTGTCGTCCCTCCATCGTGCCACCGGCCACCCAGCTGGCACCGCGGCCGGAAGTCGTGGAGTTTCTGTGACCAAGGTCCTGGGCCGTCCTTCATCAGATTGACCTGCGATTGACCCCGGGACCCGTCACCATGTGGCCTATGGACACACCATCGGTGCGGGTCTTCCTGCTCGACGACCACGAGGTCGTGCGTCACGGGCTGCGCGGACTGCTCGAGGGTGCCGGGCTCGACGTCGTCGGCGACGTCGGCACCACGACCGAGGCCGTGCCCGAGATTCTGCGCCTGAAGCCGGACGTGGCGGTGCTCGACGCCCGGCTCCCCGACGGCTCCGGCATCGACGTCTGCCGCGAGGTCCGGTCGGCCGACCCGTCGGTGAAGGTCCTGATCCTGACGTCGTACGACGACGACGACGCGCTGTTCGCCGCGATCATGGCTGGTGCGGCGGGCTACGTCCTGAAGCAGGTGCGCGGCAACGAGCTGGTGGAGGCCGTCCGCCGGGTCTCGGACGGGCAGTCGCTGCTCGACCCGGCCATCACGATGCAGGTGCTCGAGCGCATCCGCAACGGCCACGGTGACGACCCGATCTCCCGCCTGACCTCGCAGGAGCGTCGCATCCTCGACCTCATCGGCGAGGGCATGACCAACCGCCAGATCGCCGAGGCCATGAGCCTCGCGGAGAAGACCGTCAAGAACTACGTGTCCCAGCTCCTGGCCAAGCTCGGTCTGGAGCGGCGCACGCAGGCCGCGGTCCTCGCGGCCACGCACAAGCGCCCCTGAGCCCACGCCCCTGAGCCCACCGTCCTGCTGGCCCGGTCCACCACCTGTTCACGGGCCGATATCCTTCTCGGCATGGACCACAACGCCCGTCTGGCCGAGGCCGACCCCCAGATCGCCGCACTGCTCGACGCGGAGCTGCGCCGTCAGCAGACGACGCTCGAGATGATCGCCTCGGAGAACTTCGCCCCCGTCGCCGCGATCGAGGCCCAGGGCAGCGTCCTGACCAACAAGTACGCCGAGGGCTACCCCGGCGCCCGGTACTACGGCGGCTGCGAGGTCGTCGACGAGGTCGAGCAGATCGCGATCGACCGGCTCAAGCAGATCTTCGGTGCCGAGTACGCCAACGTGCAGCCGCACTCCGGCGCGACCGCCAACGCCGCGGTGCTTCACGCGATCGCCCGCCACGGTGACACGATCCTCGGCCTGGACCTGGCCAACGGCGGTCACCTGACCCACGGCATGAAGATCAACTTCTCCGGTCGCCTCTACGACGTCGCGGCCTACCACGTCGACGAGAACGGCCTGGTCGACATGGAGGAGGTGCGTCAGCTCGCGCTGGAGCGTCGCCCGAAGGTCGTCATCGCCGGCTGGTCGGCCTACCCGCGCCAGCTCGACTTCGCCAAGTTCCGCGAGATCGCCGACGAGGTCGGGGCCTACCTGTGGGTCGACATGGCGCACTTCGCCGGTCTGGTGGCCGCCGGACTGCACCCGAGTCCGCTGCCGCACGCGCACGTCGTGTCGACCACGACCCACAAGACGCTCGGCGGCCCGCGCGGTGGCGCGATCCTCTCGAACGACCTCGACGTGGCCAAGAAGCTGCAGTCGGCGGTGTTCCCGGGCCAGCAGGGCGGCCCGCTCGAGCACGTCATCGCCGCGAAGGCGGTCGCGTTCAAGATGGCGCTCGAGCCGGGCTTCGCCGAGCGTCAGCAGCGCACGATCGAGGGTGCTCGGCTGATCGCCGACCGTCTCCTGCAGTCCGACGTCAGCGCGGCTGGCGTGTCGGTCCTGTCCGGCGGCACCGACGTCCACCTCGTGCTGGTCGACCTGCGCCACTCCGAGCTCGACGGCCAGCAGGCCGAGGACCTCCTCCACGAGGTCGGCATCACGGTCAACCGCAACGCGGTGCCCAACGACCCGCGTCCGCCGAAGGTCACCTCCGGCCTGCGCATCGGCACCCCGGCCCTCGCGACCCGCGGCTTCGCGGCCGAGGAGTTCGCCGAGGTCGCCGACGTGATCGCCGAGGCCCTCAAGCCGGGCGCCGACCTCGACTCGCTGCGCAAGCGCACCGCCGCCCTCGCCGAGCGCTTCCCGCTGTACCCCGACGTCGCGCCGTACGCCTGACTCGTGGGTCGCGACGGCACGCTGCGCCTGTGGTTGCGGCTCCCCATGTGGGGTCTGCACGCCCTGGCCGTGGTGGCCGTGACGATCTGCTTCGTCGGTGGCGCCTGGCAGCTTGGCACCTACGACCAGCGTCAGGAGAACGAGCGCGCCGACCGCCAGGAGGTGCCCACGGTCCCGATCGACGAGGTCTGGTCACCCGACCAGCCGTTCCTCGACACGATGAACCACCGGCCGGTCACGGTCACGGGCACGTTCGGTCCGGCGCAGGAGCAGCACTGGGTCTCCGGGCGCACCCAGGGCGGTCTCGACGGGTACTGGCTGCTCACCCCGCTCGAGCTCGCCGACGACCCGGGCACCGCGATCCTGGTGGTGCGCGGCTTCAGCCCCGAGCTCGGCGAGCTCCCGACGCCGCCGGCGAGCGAGCAGACCTTCCGCGTCGTCCTGGAACCGGGTGAGCCGGTCGACCCGGCGGACGTCTCCGCGAGCGCTGAGGCCGAGGTCATGGCCTCGATCCGCGTCCCCGCCCTGGTCAACGAGCTGCCGTACGCCTTGTTCCCCGGGTTCGGCATCAGCACGTCCACCGACGTCGCCGGTGGGCTCGCCCTCGCCGAGGTGCCGGAGCCCGAGGTCTCCTGGACGGTCGGGCTGCGCAATCTCGCGTACTCGTTGCAGTGGTGGGTCTTCGGTCTGTTCGCCCTGTTCATGTGGTGGCGCATGGGTCTGGAGCTCGTCTCGTCCGAGCGGGCTCGCCGCGCGGCTCCCGACCCCGACCGCTCGGAGCGAGTCGATAGCCTGACGCCGTGAGTGACTCCTCCCCCACCCCACCGGCGCCGTCCGCGGCGTCCCCCACCCCGGGCATCCTGCGGGCCTACCAGGTCGTCGCGACGGTCGTCGGGCTCAACCTGATCTTCGTCATCACGGCGGCCGTGGCCCAGCGCGTCACCGATCCCACGTCGTGGTGGAACCTCAACGAGGACCTCATCTTCACGATCGACCAGGTGCACGGTGTCCTGTTCATGGTGCTGCTGGTCATCATCGCGATCATCGCCAGCCGCTTCCGCTGGCGCCCGAGCATGACGATCACGACGATGCTGCTCGCGACGATCCCGGTCGTCAGCTTCTGGGCCGAGCGCCGCACGACCCGTGCCGTGCACGCCGGGCACCCCGCCGCCTGACCCGGCCGGCGGGCCTCGTCTGGTGGTCGTCCTGAGCGACCGAATCTGAGGGGTTGAGGGTGCTCCGGCCCCCTCACCCCCTCAGATCTGCCGGCGCAGCAACCACAAACCCTCAGATTGCGTCCACCCGGGCGGGAGACGTCAGCGTCCGTGGAAGGTGGCCTGGCCCGGTCCGTCGGTCAGGAACGAGACCATGCCGTCCTGCAGGTCCTGGGTGTCGAACAGCTCCGCGGCGATCGCGGTCGTGTGGGTGTTGGCCTCGGCGACACCGCCGCTCTCGAAGTGCCGCAGGATCTGCTTGGCGGCGCCGAAGGCCTTCGTGGGCCCCACGGCCAGGTGTTCGGCGAACCGCAGCACCGCGGCATCGAAGTCGTCGTCCTCGATCACGCGGTTCACGACGTTCCACCGCTCGAGCGTCGCCGCGTCGTAGAGGTCGCCCGTGAAGACAAACTCCTTGGCGCGGGCCACCCCGGCGCGGGAGGCGAAACGCTGCGTGCCGCCCATCGT
The DNA here is from genome assembly GCF_023146395.1 of Aeromicrobium sp. Taxonomy (GTDB): domain Bacteria; phylum Actinomycetota; class Actinomycetes; order Propionibacteriales; family Nocardioidaceae; genus Aeromicrobium. Next base: position 102,425 of record NZ_JAGLCD010000002.1, read on the forward strand.
GGGCGTGAGGCCGATGACCCGTTCGACGAGCCCGAACTTCGCCTTCGGCGTCGCGAGCAGGACGTCGCAGGCGAGCGCGACCTCGAGCGCCCACGTGAGCGTCAAGGCGTGCGCGGCGAAGATCGTGGGCACGTCGAGCGCGGCGAACCGGTCGGGCAGCTCGAGCATGCGGTCGTACAGCGCCTGGGTGTCGGCCTTGGTCGTGCGGGCGTGGAACTGGGCGACGTCGACACCGCCGGAGACGAGCTTGCCCTCGGCGCGCACCACGAGCGCCCGGGGCAGGTCGGCCTCGAGCGCGTCGAGCGCGGTGTCGAACTCCGCGTGCAGATCGAGGGAGTACAGGTTGACGCCGCCGTCGGTGAACGTCAGGACGGCCACGTCACCGTGCCGCGTCACCTCGACCGTCATGACGCCACCGCCACAGGAGAAGCAACGATAGGCGGCACCGTCATGACCATCTGGTGGTTCGCTCGCTGGCGCTCGCTCATGACGCCACCGCCGGGTCGTAGACCCCGCCGGTGTCAGCCGTGGCCAGGCGGAGGACCACCGCGGCGAGCGCGATGCCGAGCAGGAGCACCAGGGTGCGACGTGGACGAAGAGACCTCATGCAGCCAACCTATCGGCCATCGGCCCGGCGGCGCGTCAGTGATTGGAGTGACGTGGGAGAATAGCGGCGTACTTCCCCCCCGAAAGGACACACGTGGCCGCCCAGCTGATCGCGACCCTGCACACCAACCTCGGCGACGTCCCCGTCGAGCTCTTCGCGAACCACGCTCCGGCGACGGTCGAGAACTTCGTGGGTCTTGCCGAAGGCACCAAGGAGTGGGTCGATCCCAACTCCGGCTCGGTCAGCACCGAGCCGTTCTACGACGGCCTCGCGTTCCACCGCATCATCGCCGGCTTCATGATCCAGGGCGGCTGCCCGCTCGGCACCGGCACGGGTGGTCCGGGGTACACCTTCGGCGACGAGTTCCACCCGGAGAAGCAGTTCGACCGCCCGTACCTGCTGGCCATGGCCAACGCCGGACCGGGCACCAATGGGTCGCAGTTCTTCATCACGGTCGGACCGGCTCCGTGGCTCAACCGCAAGCACACGATCTTCGGCGAGGTCACCGATCCCGAGGGCCGGGCGATCGTCGACGCGATCGCGGCGGTCAGCACCGACGGGTTCGACCGCCCGCTCGAGGCCGTCACGATCGACAAGGTCAGCATCACCCGCGCGTGATCGAGACGCGTCGTGAGCGCTGAGTCCGTCTGCTACCGGCATCCGGACCGGGAGGCCTACATCTCGTGCCAGCGGTGCGAGCGGCCGATCTGCCCCGAGTGCATGCGCGACGCCTCTGTCGGCTTCCAGTGCCCCGCGTGCATCGCGCGCGGGGCCAAGGCGGTCCGGCAGCCCCGCACCGCCGCGGGCGGTGCCATCCCGCGCAACGCGGGGGCGGCCACCTGGGTCCTGATCGGTCTCAACGTGGCCGTCTACGTCGTGTCGGTGCTGCTGCAGGAGCTGGGTCGCACCGGGCTCGACGTGTGGGGAGCCATCGTGGGCCACGCGGTCGTCTACGACGGCCAGCTCGTGGAGGGCGTGGCCGGTGGCGAGTACTGGCGACTCCTGACGTCGGCGTTCCTGCACGTAGGGGCCATGCACCTGCTGTTCAACATGTTCGGGCTGTACATCTTCGGCCAGTTCCTGGAGGAGCGGCTCGGCACGGCGCGTTTCGTGGCCTTCTACCTGGCGTCCGCGGTGTTCTCGGGGGCCGTGGTCTTCTGGCTGACCGGGCCCAACGTCCCCACGGTCGGGGCGTCCGGTGCGGTCTTCGCCCTGTTCGGCCTGGCGCTCGTGCTGCTGCTGAAGTCGGGCCAGGACGTCCGCACCCTCGTGGTGCTGCTGGGCATCAACGCACTGCTGAGCCTGCGCGACGGCATCAGCTGGCAGGGCCATCTCGGCGGGTTCGTCGCCGGTGTGCTGTTCGGTCTCGCGATCGTGGTGGCACCGCGGGGTCGCGGTGCGCTGGCCCAGACGATCGGGGTCGCGGTGCTGATCGTGCTCACGGTGGTCATCACGGCCCTGCGCTCCCTCGCCCTGAACGGCTAGTTATCCACAGCCTTGTCCCCACCCTGTGCAGAATTACACCCATGTAAGTCCGCCGAGCGGAGCGGCGACAGCGTCACCAGGCACTGGCAGCAGCGCCCGCATCAACCACGGGCCGAGGCGAAGCCGAGGCTAGAGTTCCGGACGAAGTCCGGCCTACGTGGTGACCACAGGCCGAGGCGAAGCCGAGGCAGGCCCACGGGGAAGCCCGTCAACGGCGAGGAACGAGCCGTTGGAGCGGCGAAGCCGCGCGCCCTACTCCCACTTGGTCGCGAACCCGAAGGCCGCGACGATGAAGCCCATGCCGATGACGAGGTTCCAGTTGCCGAGGTCGGTGATGACCGGGATCTCGACCTCGGTGTTGGAGATCGTGTAGAACGTCACGATCCAGAGCAGGCCGATCAGTGCGCTTCCGACCATGAGCTGCGGTGCGTAGCGCCAGCCCAGCGACGCACCGGGCTCGGGCTCGGGGGCCGTGCTCGAGGCGATCAGCGAGGCGGCGACCACGAGGACGCCGGCGATGGCCCAGTTCCAGTTGCCGAGATCGGTCACGAAGGACGGCGTCTCGGGACCGGGGAGGTTGGTGTCGATCGAGTAGAACAGCCACGTCACGAACCAGCCGAGGCCGAGGATGCCGAGGACGATCGCGGCCGGATGCCACCAGCCGCCGCGGATTCGGGACTTGGGGGTGGACTTGCTCACGGGTCACCTCGGTGTTGGGGGACGATCGACGAGTGGCGACCGGGCTGCGGTGCCTCCGCTAGCGTAGTCATGAAGGTGCACACCCCGCGGGAGGGGCACGGGAGGAGGCGAGACGATGGCCGCATCGACGCGTTCACGCGCGTGGCGCATCGGCGCCCTGTGCGTCAGCGTCGTGGCCGGGTACGCCTTCGTGTCGAGTGCCGTGACCTCGCGCGGATCCGATCTGCGCCCCGCGGGAGGCGACATCGCCCCGCTGCTGCAGGACCGTGCCCGGGAGGTCGAGCTCAAGCGCGCGTCCGCGACCTCGCTCGAGGATCAGATCGCCGGGCTGTCGGCAGCGGTCGGTGCGCCAGGGCTCGACCAGCTGATCAGTGCCGGCGACATCGCCGCTCGTGACGCTGGGATCGTCGAGCTGTCCGGTTCCGGCCTGCGGATCACCCTCACGGATGCGCCACGCTCGGCCGACGAGGCAGCCACGGACCCGAACCAGCTCGTCGTGCACCAGCAGGACATCCAGGGATTCGTCAACGCGATGTGGGCCGGCGGCGCCCGTGCGGTGACGCTCCAGGGTCAGCGCCTCATCTCGACGTCCGGCATCAAGTGCGTGGGCAGCACCGTCGTGATCGACGGCGTGCCCTACTCGCCGCCGTACGTGATCGAGGCGATCGGCACGACCTCGCGTCTGCTGAACGCCCTTGACCGATCGTCCCAGGTCGAGGTCTACCGCGAGTACGTGCGCCGGTACAGCCTGGGACTGCAGACCGAGATCGACAGCACCATCACCGCGCCGGCCTACACCGGCCGGGTCGACCTGCGGCACGCCGAGGTGCCGACCGACGGCTGACCCGCGAGCCGGGGTCAGCCGCCGTTGCCGCCACCGCCACCGCCACCGCCACCGCCGCCCCCACCATCGGTGGGTGCCGCCGCCACGGTCAGGGCGATCGTGGAGTCCGGCGAGACGCGGCTGCCGGCATCGAGCGACTGCTCGAGCACGGTGCCGGCGGTCTCGTCCGGCTCGGTACGGCTCTGCTGGGCGATCTTCGCCGGATCGAACCCGGCCTGCGTGAGGGCCGCGATCGCCGCGTTGACGTCCATGCCCGTGACGTCCGGCACCTGGATCTGTCCCTTGGAGACGATCAGCGTGACGCTCTGGCCGGGATCGAGCATCGTGCCGGCGGGCGGGTTGGACTGGATCACGGTGTCGGCCTGCTGGTCGGAGTCGCGATCCTCGCGGGTCACCTGCAGGCCGAGCTGCTGCAGGGTCTGAGCTGCCTGCTCGTACGTGAGGTCACGGACGTCCGGCACCTCGACCGGCTCCGGCCCGCTGCTGACGATCAGGGTGATCTCGGTGCCTTCGTCGACCGTCGTGCCGACGTCGGGATCGGTGCCGATGACACTGCCGTCGGGCACCTCGGCGTCGGCGCGGGTCTCCTGCTGGGCGGCGACCGTGAGCCCGGCCTCGGTGAGCCGTCCGGTGGCGGCGTCGACGGTCTGCCCCGCCACGTCCGGGACCTCGACGGTGGGCGTGGGCGGCGGATCGGGCTCGGTGAGCTTCCAGATGCCGAAACCGGCCGCGATCAGCAGCAGGACGACGAGGGCGCCGATGGCCCACCACTTGCCCGTGCCGGAGGACTCGTCCTCGTCGACGGCGCGACGCGCACCCGGCTCGCGCGGCGGCATGGCGACCGCCGGCGCGACCTGGGTCGCGGCCGTGGCGGGGACTGTGCTGGTGGGAGCGTCGACCCGGTGTCCGGCGACGGCCCGCTCGATGTCGCGGCGCATGTCGCCCGCGGACTGGTACCGGTCGTCGACGCGCTTCGCGAGCGCCTTGGCCACGATGTGGTCGATCGACATCGAGACGTCGGGGTTGAGCTGGGACGGCGGCCGGGCCTCCTCGCGCACGTGCTGGTACGCGACCGAGACCGGGCTGTCGCCGACGAACGGGGGACGTCCCGTGAGCAGCTCGTACAGCAGGCAGCCCGTGGAGTAGATGTCGCTGCGGGCGTCAACGGTCTCGCCGCGGGCCTGCTCCGGCGAGAGGTACTGGGCCGTGCCGATGACGGCCGCGGTCTGCGTCATGGCCGACGAGGCGTCCGCGATCGCCCGGGCGATGCCGAAGTCCATGACCTTGACCTGCCCGGAAGGCGTCAGCATGACGTTGGCGGGCTTGATGTCGCGGTGGATGATGCCGGAGCGGTGGCTGTAGTCGAGCGCGCTGAGGATGTCGGCGGTGATCGTCAGGGCGCGCTCGGGAAGGATCTTGCGGCCGTCGCGCAGGACTTCGCGCAGGGTCTGACCCTCGACGAGCTCCATCACGATGTAGGGGATCGAGGTTCCCTGCTCGTTGGGGGCCTCGCCGGTGTCGTAGACCGCGACGATCGACGGGTGGTTCAGCGCGGCCGAGGACTGGGCCTCACGGCGGAAGCGCTCCTGGAACGTGGGGTCGGACGCCAGGTCGGGACGGAGCTGCTTGATCGCGACCGTGCGCCCCAGACGGCGGTCGCTGGCCAGGCGGACGTCCGCCATGCCGCCACGGCCCAGGATCTCGCCGAGCTCGTAGCGGCCACCGAGGAGGGCGGAGCTGTGGGGTTCCGTCATGAGGACACTCTCCCAAAGTCGAGGTCGATCCCGGGCGAACCGGGGAAATGAAGTCGTGACGTGGTCATGAGGAGAGCAGCGCCTCCATGACCGCCTTGGCGATCGGACCTGCGAGCCGCCCCCCGGAGATGTCGTCGGTGGCCGTGGCCGACTCGACGACGACCGCGACCGCGACCTGGTTCTCGCCGGAGCCGGCGAACGAGGCGAACCAGGCGAGGTTCGGCAGGTCGCCGCCCCGCTGCGCCGTGCCGGTCTTGCCGCCGACGGTCTGGCCGGGGATGCGGGCCGAGCTGGCCGTGCCGCCCTCGACGGTGCTGATCATCATCTGCTGCATCATCGCGGCGTGCTCGGGCGAGAGCGCCCGGCCGTACTCCTCGCCGTCGCCGGCGTCATCCAGGATCCGCAGGCTCGGGTCACGGACGGTCTGGACGAGGTGCGGCTTCATGACGACCCCGTCGTTGGCGATGCCTGCGGCGACCATAGCCATCTGCAGCGGGGTGGCGGCGACCTCGAACTGGCCGATGCCGGACTGGGCCAGCTGGGGCGCCTCGAGCTCGGTGCCCTCGGTCGTGAACCGGCTCGCGTTGGACGCGATGCCCTCGATGAGCTTGTCGCCGAAACCGAACTTCGCGGCCTGCTCCTCGAGCGCACCCTGGCCGACCTGCGTGGCGAGCGACCCGAAGGAGACGTTGCACGAGACGTTGAGCGCCTGCTCGAGCGAGATCTGGTCGCCCCCGCAGTTGCCGCCGCCAGCGTTGGGCAGCGTGTACTCGATGCCGGGGAAGCTGAGCTCCGATCCGCCCTGGACGACCGAGGCGGGCGTGAGGTTGAGCTGCTCGAGCGCGGCCGAGGCCGTGACGAGCTTGAAGGTCGAGCCGGGCGGCAGGATCTCCTGCGTCGAGCGGTTCAGCAGGGGCTTGGCGGGGTCGTCGTTGAGCGCGGTCCACGCCTGCGTGACGGCGCCGAAGTCGTGCGACGCCAGCGCGTTCGGGTCGTACGAGGGCTGCGACACCATCGCGAGGATCTCGCCGGTCTGCGGGTCGAGGGCCACGACGGACCCCTTCGTGCCGCTCGGCAGAGCGGCGAGGGCCGCGGCCGCCGTGGTCTGCGCGGACCGGTCGATCGTGAGCTCCACGCTGCCGCCCTTGGGCTGCTTGTTGGCCACGAGGTCGACGACCCGGTTGACGAACAGCCGGTTGTCGCTGCCGGAGAGGATCGGGTTCTCGCTGTTCTCGACCGCCGAACGACCGTAGGTGTACGAGAAGTAGCCGGTCAGGTGCGCGAAGAGTGCGCCCTCCGGATAGGTGCGCAGGAACTCGAACTGGTCGTCGGACCGGACGCTGTGAGCGACCGGCTCGCCGTCGACCAGGATCGCGCCGCGCTCCCGGGAGTACTCGTCGTCGATGACCCGCTTGTTGTTGGGCTCGGCGTTGAGGTTGTCGGCGTCGATGAACTGCACGTACGTGGCATTGCCCATCAGCGCCAGGAACAGCACCAGGCAGGCGACCGCGAGTCGTCGGATGGGGGTGTTCACAGCTTGACCACCTGGGTCGCCTCGTCCTCGCTGACGGGCTGCACCGGCGGGGCCGGGCGCCGCGTCTGGTCGCTGATGCGCAGCAGGATCGCGATGATCGCCCAGTTCATGACGATCGACGACCCGCCTTGGGACAGGAAGGGTGTCGTGAGACCCGTCAGCGGGATCAGGTGCGTGACGCCGCCGACCACGACGAAGACCTGGATGGCCATCGAGATCGCCAGACCGGCGGCCAGCAGCTTGCCGAACGCGTCACGACAGGTCAGGGCGATGCGCAGACCGCGCTCGACGATGAGCCCGTAGATCAGGAGGATCGCCATGAGGCCGGTGAGGCCCAGCTCCTCGCCCAACGAGGTGGCGATGAAGTCGGAGTAGCCGATCGGGGTCAGCTCGGGGCTGCCCTGTCCCCAGCCGCGACCCAGCAGACCACCGTGGGCGAGTCCGTAGAGCGCGTTGATGATCTGGCCGTTCTGGTCAGGATCGCCGAAGGGGTCCTGCCAGGCCTCGAAGCGTCGCCGGACGTGGCTGAACTGCAGGTACCCGAACCACGTGCCCAGGGCGAACAGCCCGCCGCCCACGACGATCCAGCCGGCGCGCTCGGTCGCGATGAACAGCAGCACGACGAACAGGCCGAAGAACAGCAGCGAGGACCCGAGGTCGCGCTGCAGCACGAGGATGCCGATGCTGACGAGCCAGCCGATCATGATCGGGCCGAGGTCACGGGCGCGCGGCAGGTCGACGCCGAGCACGCGGCGTCCGGCCAGCGCCAGCGCCTCGCGCTTCTCGGCGAGGTAGCCGGCGAAGAAGATCGCGAGACAGATCTTCGCGGCCTCGCCCGGCTGGAAGCTGAAGGGGCCGAGGTTGATCCAGATGCGGGCGCCGCGGATGTTCTGGCCGATGCCCGGCAGCAGCGGCAGGATCAGCAGCACCACGGCGGCGAGGCCGAACGAGTAGGTGAGCGTCTGCAGGCGCCGGTGGTCGCGCACCACGAGCAGCACGGTCGCGAAGGCGGCGACCCCGATGCCGGTCCACATGAGCTGGTTGGGGGCCAGCGACGTCCAGCTGTCGCGCCGGGCCTCCATGCCCAGGTCGATCCGGTAGATCATCGCGAGCCCGAGGCCGTTGAGGCACAGCACGAGCGGCAGGAGCACGGGATCGGCGTACGGCGCGAAGCGGCGGATCAGCAGATTCGCGGCGACCGCGACCACGACCAACGTGACGGCCAGGCCCACCGCGCCGGCGGGCACGCGTCCCTCGGCACCCAGGCCCACGGCGCAGTAGGCGAAGATCGCCAGCCCGACGGCCATGACGGTCAGGACCAGCTCGGCGCCGCGGCGCTTGCGGGGCACCCAGGTGGTCTCTCCGGTGCCGCTCACGGAACCACCGTCTCCGTCGGAGCGGGCATCGTCGGAGCGACCGGGGTGGTCGGCGTGGTCGGGGTGGGCGCCGGCATCGCGTCGTCGCGCAGGTCGCGCACGATCTGCTCGGCATCGGCCAGGTCGGTGGCCTCGATGCCGTCACGGACCTGGCTCTGCTGGAACGAGGAGAGGTCGTCGACCTGGATGTCGGTCTCGGTCTCGAGGTGCTTGAGGGTCACGAAGGGCAGGTCGGCGTCGACGCCGCGGTAGATCGCGACGGTGCCGTCGGAGTCGCTGACGAAGTACTGGTCCTGCGTCCACTGGTACGCATACCAGGCGGCCGCCCCGATGACCGCGAGCAGCACGACGACCGCGGCGATCCACCGGGCCCACCGCCACCGAGAGGGCTCGCGGGGCGCGTAGCGCAGCTCCTCGGGGTCGACCGCGAACCGCGCCGTCGAGTCGTGGACGTCGACCGCGGCACCGCGGCGCGGCTGCGGGGACTCGGCGGCCGCACCGACGAGCTGGGGCCGACCGTCGGCGCACGCGAGATCGGACTCCTCGTCGATCGACGAGGCCTCGACCATCTCACCGATCACGACCGTGACGTTGTCGGCGCCGCCGCCCTCGAGCGCGAGTCGGACGAGCTCGGTGGCAGCGACGTCGATCGACTCCGCACCGAGTGCCCGGGCGATCGCGTCGTCCTCGACCATGTCGGAGAGGCCGTCGCTGCACAGCAGGTAGCGGTCGCCGAGCTGTGGCTGCAGCCACGAGTAGTCGGCCTCGAAGTCGTCGCGGCCGAGCATGGCGCGCAGCAGGAGCGACCGGTGCGGGTGGTGCCGTGCCTCCTCCGGCGTGATGCGGCCCTCGTCGACCAGGCTCTGCACGAACGTGTGGTCGGCGCTGAGCTGCGTGAGGCGCTGGCCGCGCAGGCGGTAGGCGCGCGAGTCGCCCAGGTGGGCCACGGCGAACTTCTCGCCGTCCCACAGCATCGCCTCGACGGTGGTGCCCATGCCCTCGACCGCGGGATCGGCCTCGATCAGGTCGCCGAGTCGCTGGTTGGCGGCGTTCACGACGTCGGTCAGGTGCTCGAGGGCGTCGCCCTCTCCCGGGTCGTCGGTGGTGGTGTCGTCGACCGACCGGATGATCGTGACGGCCTCGGAAGAGGCGAGGTCACCCGCCGCGGCGCCGCCCATGCCGTCGGCCAGCAGCAGCAGGTGGGGACTGGCGTACCCGGAGTCCTGGTTGTTCGACCGGCGCAGGCCGACGTCGGTGAGCGCGGTGTAGCGCAGCGCGAGCGGGGTCTCGGACACGGGCGTCGTCACTTCCGCAGCTCGACGATGGTCTTGCCGAGGCGGACCTGCACCCCGAGCGCGATCGGCACGGGCGTCGTGACCCGCTGGCTGCCGATGAAGGTGCCGTTGGTGGAGCCGACGTCCTCGACGAACCACTCGGCGCCGTTGCTCGCGAAGCGGGCGTGCCGGGTGGAGACGTAGTCGTCGTCGAGCCGGATCGCCGCGTCGGTGCCACGCCCGAGCAGGATGGGCTGGTCGCCGAGCGGGACGCTCTGGCCGGCGTTGGGCCCGTCGGTGACGTACAGGAGCTTGGGCGTGCCGCGCTGGGGGCGGCGCGGCTTGGTGACCTTGGCCTTGGGGGCCGGCTTGGGCGTGCGCGCGGCGACGCCGGGCCCGGCCGGGGTCTCGGTGACCTTGGTGCCGAAGATGTCGGTGCGGATGACCGAGACCGCCGAGAGGACGAAGATCCACAGCACGGCCAGGAAGCCGAGCTTGATGAGCGTCAAGGTGAGCTCGGACATCAGGCCTCCCGTGCCGTGAGTCGGACGACGACGGTCGTGTTGCCCAGGCGCATCTCGGACCCGTCGGGCACGGCGGCCGACGAGACGCGGTGGCCGTTGAGCACGACGCCGTTGGTGGATCCGAGGTCGGTGACCGTGATCTGGACGGTCTCGCCGGTGTCGTGGATCGTGAGCTCGCAGTGGCGCCGCGAGATACCCGGGTCGTCGATGCGCAGGTCGGACTCCGAGCCGCGACCGATCACGAGGCCGGGCGGGGTCAGGGGGTGGCGTTGGCCACCGATCTCGAGGTACGCCTCGGCACGGCGGGCGGCGGAGTCGGTCATGCGTGCGCCAGCGGCCGGGCGCACGGCGGCGTTGGTGCGGCTGCGCACCCGGAAGCGGCCGGTGCCGAGCTCGGGGGCCTCGACGAACTCGATCGCGAGCCCGCCGGCGAGCGTGTAGCGCTGCTCGTGGACGTGCTCGCGCACGAGCGTGCTGAGCTCGCCGGTGAGGGTCTCGCCGAAGGGGACGAGCCGCGCGTGGTCCTCGGGCGAGAGCTCGACGGTGAAGTCGTTCGGGACGAGCCGGCGGTCGCGGGACAGGACCTGGGCGGAGTTGTCGATCTCGCGCTGCAGGGCCGCGGCGATCTCGACGGGCTGCACGGCGCTGCGGAAGGCTCGGGCGAAAGCGCTCGTGACCACCCCTTCGAGCCGTTGCTCGAAGCGCTGGAGAACTCCAGCCATGACGCCCCCTTCGCTCGCATCGGTCGTGCACCTTCGTCGATCGTATCGACACCGGGTCTGGAGCGCGTCCCTCCGGTGCTAGACTCGGTCGTCGTTCGGCTCAGGCCGGATGATTGTCGCGCGAGTGGCGGAATGGTAGACGCGCTGGCTTCAGGTGCCAGTGTCCGCAAGGGCGTGGGGGTTCAAATCCCCCCTCGCGCACGCTATGAATCAGCCGGGCCCCCGTTCTTTTGGGGGCCCGGCTGATTCATTTCATGGACTTGGGGATTTGAGGAGAAGCAAGGAACGAGCGACGGGGTCCCCCTCGCGCACGCCCGCAGGTGCGCCGGGCCGCACCCCGCACCACCCGCCGCGGTGCAACCGCGGCGAAAGCCGCGCCCCGCCGGGCGTGACGCGAGCCCCCCACCCCGCGCCCCCTCACGCCCCCCGCACCCAGTCGATCAACGCCAGGGCCAGCACGAGCGAGGCGGCCGCGACCGGGAGGGCCGCCCAGCGGATCGAGATCTCGTCGTCGCCGACCAGGCCGATCACGACGCAGGCGATGCCGGCAGGCAGTGCGACCAGGACCGGCGCGGCGAGCCAGCGCCGAGCGAGTCCGAGCAGTGCCCCGAGGCCCAGGAGTCCGCCGCCCCAGATGAGCAGCCCGACGGGGTCCATGCAGCCGAGGCTAGCTCCTGGGGGTGGTCGGGGCCCGATCTCGGCGTGCGGATCGCCCGCCACCCCCTACGCTCGTGCTGAGATCATGGTCGACCACGAGAGCCCGAGCCTGGAGCCCACCGGGTCGGCAGAGCCCGAGGTCAGCGCACTGGCGTGGAGCGTCGGCGCGGTGGCCCGGCGTCTGCACGTCTCCCCGTCGACGTTGCGCACGTGGGAGCGTCGCTACGGTCTCGGGCCCACCGAGCGCACCAAGGGTGGACACCGCCGGTACTCCGAGCTCGACATCTCCCGGGTGGAGCTGTTGCACGGCCTGATCGGTCGCGGGGTCGCGCCACGTACGGCGGCGCGGCTGGCGGCGACCCAGGGCGTGACCCCCGTGGCCCACACGGGGGAGACGGCCGACGTGGCCGATGCCCTGGAGGCTCCCGAGCTGTTCGCGGCCGACGTGCTGACCGCGGCCGCACGGTTCGACGGTGGCCGGCTGAGCCGGCTCCTGGCCGTCGTGGTGGTCGAGCACGGGGTCATCGACGCCTGGGACACCTACCTGCAGCCGGCCCTGCGCCACGTGGGCGACTCGGTGGCCGACGGGATCATTGGCGTCGACGCCGGGCACCTCGTGAGCGACACGCTCGCCACGGAGCTGCGGGCCTACGTGCGCGCCTGGCCCGATCTGGACCGCCGGCACGCCGGGGTGCTCCTGGCGACCGTCGAGGACGATCCGCACTCGCTGCCGGTCGTGGCGTTGCAGGCCGCGCTCGCGGGCCGCGGGGTCGCCAGCCACTCCTTCGGTGCCCGGCTCCCGGCCGGCGCGCTCGCCAACGTGATCGCGACGGTGCACCCCGCCGTGGTCTTCCTGTGGTCGAGCGCCGAGATGTCGCCCGACGACCACGTGTGGCAGGTGTCCTCGGCCGCACGCGCCGATGCGCTCGTCGTGCTCGCCGGCCCTGGGTGGCCGGCGCGGATGCACCACGAGGAGCCGAGTCGGGTCGCGCGACCCACGAGCCTGACCGACACCGTCGACGTCGTGCTGGCGCGCCTGGCCGATCTGTCCGAGAAGCCCCTCCGTACCGACCAGTAGCATCGGCCCATGACCGAACCCCGGGTGATCACCGAGATCGACGGGCCCGTGGCCCACGTGCGTCTGAACCGGCCCGAGAAGCTCAACGCGGTCGACCTTCCGCTGCTCGACGGGCTGCTCGCCAGCGCGTCCGAGATCGCGGGACGCCGCGACGTCCGGGTCGTGCTGCTCTCGGGCGAGGGCAAGTCCTTCTGCTCCGGTCTCGACTTCCCGTCGGTCAACCGGACCCCGCGCAAGGTCGTCGCCCACTTCATCGCGAATCCGCTGCGCGGCACCAACCGGTTCCAGCAGGCGCTCTGGGCCTGGCGCCGTCTGCCCGTGCCGGTCATCGCGGTCACGCGGGGGCACGTGTTCGGGGCCGGCGTCCAGCTCGCGCTGGCGGCCGACTTCCGCTTCACGACGCCCGAGGCGAAGTGGTCGATCCTCGAGGCCAAGTGGGGGCTCGTGCCCGACATGAGCGGCACCGTCCCGCTCGTCGAGCAGATCCCGCTCGACCTGGCCAAGCGCCTCACGATGACCGGCGAGGTCTTCTCCGGCGAGCAGGCCGCCGCGTGGGGCCTCGCGACCGGCAGCGACGTCGATCCCGACAAGCTGGCCCGCGAGCTCGCCGATCAGCTGATCGAGCGCTCACCCGACTCGGTCAGTGCCAGCAAGACGCTCCTCAACGAGGCCGCGCGTCGGGGCCTGCGTGCTCAGCTGCGGCTCGAGCGCCGACTCCAGCTCGCGATGTTCCGTTCACCCAACACGAAGATCGCGCGATCGGCGGGCACGAAGGGCGAGACACCGGTCTTCGGTCCGCGCACGTTCGACTGAGGCGAGCGCCAGGTCAGGCTGGTCGGCGAAGATGCCGTCGACCCCGGCCGCGACCAGGGCGTCGAGCTCGCGGTCGACGTCGACGTTGCTCGGGAGGAACTGGGGCTCGGCCCGCACGGTGTAGACCACGACCTTGAGCCCCGCCGCGTGCGCGTCGGCCACGAGGCTGCTGGGCGCGCCGATCGCATTCGCGGCGTCCCGCGGGAGCACCTGGTTCTTCTCCGGGCCGAGCCACGTCGCGTAGGTCGAGACCTCGCGCAGGCCGGCGGGGGTCAACAGCGGTGCGTGGTCCGCTGACGCCCCGGTGAGCTGCACGAGCGGCACGTCGACCAGGCGGCGCAGCTCCCGCAGGTTCCCGGGCTCGAAGGACTGGACGGCCACCGGTGCGTCCGGCCCGGTCCACCCGACCCGAGCCAGGCTGACGAGCAACGGGGGCGTGAGGTCGAGCCCGAGTGCGGCGAAGTAGCTGGGGTGCTTGGTCTCGGGGGCCACGGCGATGACGCGGCCGCGTCGCACCGCCTCGATCCGGGCCAGGTCGAGGATCTCGTCGAACGTGGGCACGGGGTAGAGCCCGTCGTAGAGGGTGTTGCCCGGGCGCACGGCGGGCAGCCGCTCGCGCGCGTGCAGGGTGCGCAGCTCGGCCAGGGTCAGGTCCTCGGTGAACCACCCCGTCACGGTGACCCCGTCGACGACCTTGGTCGTGCGCCGGTCGGCCAGCTCGGGGTGGTCGGCGACGTCGGTCGTGCCGCTGATCTCGTTCTCGTGGCGGGCGACGAGCACCCCGTCGCGGGTGCTGACGAGATCGGGCTCGATGACGTCGGCGCCCATCTCGATCGCGAGTCGGTAGGCCTCGATCGTGTGCTCCGGGCGGTACCCGGACGCTCCGCGGTGGGCGAAGACGGTGACCGGACGTGGGTCCATGTCTCGACTGCACGCCCTGAACGTGTCCGGCAGGTGACATCCACGCGCCGGGTGGACGAATCTCAGAGCACGTCGAGGCGCTTCAGCACCGCGCGCACGTGCGCGAGCGCGTGCGGGTCGCGAAGTCCGGTGGAGTCGTCGAAGTAGAGCCCGTCACCGATCAGCTGAATGGTGCGGGCCAGTGCCTCGTCGCCCAGGTGCTCGGCCAGCACCTGGAACCAGGCCTCGCGGACGCGGGCCATGGCCTCGGCCGCGCGCGGGTCGCTCTCCTGGGCGATGCGGGTCGCCGCGATGAGCGCACGGTCGAAGTCGCTCCCGGAGTCGACCGAGGTCTCGAGGTAGAAGTCGACGGGCCCGGCCGGGGCCGTGCGCATCCGGGCGACATCGGCGTCGGCCTGGTCGTAGAGGCGCTCGAGCATGCCCTCGACGAGCTCGTCCTTGCTGTGGAAGTGGTAGAGCAGCCCGCCCTTCGAGACCCCGGCTGCGGCGGCGACCGCGTCGAGCGTCGCGGCGCGGCCACCGCCCTCGACGAGCTGGTGCTCGAACGCGTCGAGGAGTCGGTCGCGCGTGCTGCGGTCGTCGCTCGAGGCCATGGCGGGAGTGTAGGACGAGTCACCCTCGCCACGTTTGGGACTGTACCGTCCAGACGGTACAGTTGCGGGCATGACCTACGACGTCCTCTCCGCGCGCGCCACGCGCCGCGAGTGGGCCGCTCTTGCCGCCCTCATGCTTCCCGTCCTGCTCGTCTCGGTGGACAACACCGTGCTGAGCTTTGCCCTGCCGAGCCTCAGCTCGGCCCTGGCGCCGACCGGCAGCCAGCTGCTGTGGATCGTCGACATCTACGCGCTGATGCTCGCCGGCCTGCTCATCGCGATGGGCAGCCTGGGCGACCGTCTCGGCCGGCGCCGACTCCTCGTGACGGGCTCGATCGGCTTCGGGATCGTGTCGCTGGCCGCGGCGTTCAGCCCGAGCCCCGAGGCGCTCATCGCGATGCGCGCGGCGCAGGGCTTCTTCGGCGCGATGCTGATGCCCTCGACCCTGTCGCTGATCCGCAACATCTTCACCGACGCGCGGGACCGCCGGATCGCGATCGCCACCTGGGCGGCGATGTTCTCCGGCGGCGCGGCCCTCGGCCCGATCCTCGGCGGCTGGCTGCTGCAGCACTACTGGTGGGGCTCGGTGTTCCTGATCAACGCCCCGGTCGTGGCGATCCTCGTCCCTCTGGCGCTGTGGCTCGTGCCCGAGTCGCGCGACCCCCGCCCCGGCCCGGTCGATCCTGCCTCGATCGCCCTGTCGCTGGCGGCGATGCTGCCGGCGGTCTACGCGATCAAGCACGCGGCCCACGCCGGGGTCGACGACGTCACGGTCGCCTGCCTCGCCCTGGCCATCGCCTCGGGCATCGCCTTCGTGCGACGTCAGCGGCGCAGCGTGACGCCGATGCTCGACGTCGACCTGTTCCGCAACCGCGTGTTCTCCGGGGCGGTCCTGGCGAACCTGCTGAGCCTGATGGCGCTCACCGGGTTCCTGTTCTTCGCGGCCCAGCTGCTGCAGCTCGTGCTCGGCCTCGAGCCGATGATCGCCGCGCTCGTGCTGCTCCCGGGCCTGCTCGTGACGGTGGCCGCCGGATTCGTCGCCGTCGCGCTGGTGCGCGTCGTGCCGGCGCGGGTCCTCGTGGCGGGCAGCTTCGTGGCGTCGGCCGGCGGATACGCGATCGCGGCCTTCACAGGTCATCCGACCGTGGCAAGCGTCATGATCGCGTTCACCGTCATGGGCCTGGGCATCGGCATGGCCGAGACGCTCACGAACGACATGGTGCTCAGCCATGCGCCGCCGCACCGCGCGGGCGCCGCGTCCGCGATCTCGGAGACGGCGTACGAGGTCGGAGCGGTCCTCGGCACGGCGGTCCTCGGCAGCGTCCTGACGGCGACCTACCGCTCGCACCTCGTGGTGCCGGCCGACGCCGTGGGCGGCGGCTCGCACGAGACCCTCGGCGCGACCCTGGACCACGCGGTGACGCTGCCGACCGGGCTCGGCACCGCGCTGTCGGACTCCGCCGTCGCGGCCTTCGACCTCGGGGTCCAGCACGCGTCCGGCGCCGCGATCCTGGTCGCGCTCCTGGCCGCCGCCATCAGCTGGCGCACCCTCCCGAGGTAGTCATGCGGAGCGCCTGCACTATGTGGACACTTCCGCACGGAAATCGGTCTCGAAAGCGTGCGGAAGTGTCCACATCTGGTGGGTCTGCGCGGAACCAACGGCTGCCCCTTACGCCGCTGTGGCGGTCCGGGCCTGGTCGGCGCGGGCCACGGTGGTGTCGATGACGCGCGTGACGAGCTGCGGGTCGTCGATCATCGGGACGTGTCCGCAGCCGGGCAGGTCGACGTGCTCGGCCTGGGGAAGTCGCGACCGGGCGGTGCGTGACTGCGAGTAGGGCAGGATCAGGTCCTTCGTGCCCCACGCGACGGTCGTGGTGACCGGCACCTGGTGGGCGAAGAAGTACCCGAGTGCCTGGATCGCGGTGCGCTCGAAGGCCGTGCAGTACTTGAGGCCGCGCGCGTCCCGCAGCGCCGCGTCCTGGGGGATGCGCTCCGGGTGGGCGTAGAGCAGCTGCCCGGACAGGCGCAGGCCGAGCTGCGTGCGGGTGAGCCGCTTGACCAGGAACTCGGGCGAGATCACCGCGAAGATGCGCAGCACGAACAGCGCGGCGAGGGCCTGGAACTTGCTGAGCGGACCGAAGAAGCCCGCCGGGCTCAGGGCCGTGACCGAGGAGACGAGGCCGCGCGCGCCGAGCTCGAGCGCGATCGCGCCGCCGAGGGAGTTGCCGACGACGTGCGGCTTGGTGACGCCCCAGCGCTCGAACTGCGTCGCGAGATGGTCGACCGCGTTCGGCATCGTGTAGGGCACGCCACCGGCGAAGGCCGGGGACTCGCCGAATCCCGACAGGTCCGGCGCGATGACGTCGTACCGCGTCGCGAGCTCGTCGATGATGGGGTCCCACGCGCCCTTGTTGTGGCCGATGCCGTGCAGGAGGACCAGCGCGGGTCCGGAGCCCTTGCGGACGTAGGTGAGGTCGGGGAGCAGCATCGGGGACTCTTCTCTCTGTTCCGGGCCGTGCGGTGTTCCGGGCCGTACGGGGATGCGCCATTGATGATGGCACGTTCCGGCCGGCAGCGTACCGCGAGTATGTTGACAACCGTGACACCACTACTGTCACAATGATGCTGTGAGCGTAGACAATCCTGTCCGAGGCCCCCTGGCCGGTGTCCGTGTCGTCGAGCTGGCCGGCATCGGTCCTGGCCCCTTCGCCGCGATGATGCTCGCCGATCTCGGCGCCGACGTGATCCGGGTCGACCGGCCCGGCGGCGGCGGTCTGACCCTCGGGCCCGCCGAGCGCGACATCCTGGGTCGCGGTCGGCCCAGCGTGGCCATCGACCTGAAGGCTGACGGCGGCATCGACCTCGTGCTCGACCTTGTCGAGAAGGCCGACATCCTGCTCGAGGGCTACCGCCCCGGTGTCACCGAGCGCCTGGGCCTCGGCCCCGCCGAGTGCCACGCGCGCAATCCCCGCCTCGTGTACGGGCGCATGACCGGATGGGGTCAGGACGGCCCGCTCGCGCAGAGCGCAGGCCACGACATCAACTACATCTCCGTAGCGGGCGGCCTCGATCCGCTGGGGCGCCGCGGTGGCGCGCCGGCATTCCCGCAGAACCTGCTCGGCGACTTCGGTGGCGGCTCGCTGTACCTCGTCGCGGGCGTGCTCGCGGCACTCACGCACGCCCGCGCCACGGGTGAGGGCCAGGTCGTCGACGCCGCCATCACCGACGGCGTCGCGCACCTGATGTCGATGGCTGTGACGATGCAGCAGAACCAGGTGTGGGACGGCCAGCGGGGCACGAGCCTGCTCGGCGGCGGCTCCCCGTTCTACGACGTCTACGAGACCTCGGACGGTCGGTGGATGTCGGTCGGTGGCCTCGAGCCACAGTTCTGGGCGGCGACCGAGAAGCTGCTCGCCGAGGCCGGGTTCGCCGACCTCCCCGACCGCAACGACCCCCGGAACTGGCGTGACCTCCGGGCCCGCCTGACCGAGGCCTTCGCCTCGCGGACGCAGGCCGAGTGGGCCGAGGTCTTCGAGGGCACTGACGCGTGCATCGCCCCGGTCGTGCCGCTGACGGAGGCCTACGAGCACCCGCACAACGTCGCCCGTGGCACGTACGTCGAGCGCGACGGGCTCGTGCAGCCCGCTCCAGCACCGCGCTTCTCGGCCACCCCGGCGACTCTCGGAACCCCGCCCTCGCGCACCGGTGCCGACACCCGAACGGCGCTGGCCGCGTGGGGGATCGACGACATCGACTCCCTCGTCGAGCGCGGCGTCGCCGTCCAGAACGACTGACCACCACCCGCAGCCTGATCCAACCCGAGGAGCACCCCCATGAAGCGCACCATCTTCGACGCCGACCACGACGCGTTCCGCGACACCGTCCGCGCCTTCTGCGAGAAGGAGATCGCCCCCCACCACGACGAGTGGGAGAAGGCCAGCATCGTCCCCCGCGACCTCTGGCTGAAGGCCGGCGAGATGGGCCTGCTCGGCTTCATGATGCCGGAGTCGCACGGTGGCGGCGGTGTCGACGACTTCCGCTACAACGCGATCCTGACCGAGGAGATCACCCGCATCGGCGCCTCCGGCGTGGGCTTCGTGATCCAGACCGATCTCGTCTCGGGCTACCTCCTGTCGCACGCGACCGAGGAGCAGAAGGATCGGTGGTTCCCCGGCTTCTGCTCGGGCGAGATCATCACGGCGATCGCCATGACCGAGCCCGGCACCGGGTCGGACCTGCAAGGCATCAAGACCACGGCAGTGCGCGACGGCGACGAGTACGTCATCAACGGCTCCAAGACGTTCATCACGAACGGCATCAACGCCGACCTCGTGCTCGTGGTCTGCCAGACCGACCCGTCCGCCGGCGCGATGGGCTTCTCGCTGATCGCCGTCGAGCGCGGCGCGGAAGGATTCGAGCGGGGTCGCAACCTCGACAAGATCGGCCTCAAGGCCCAGGACACCGCCGAGCTGTTCTTCGACGACGTGCGCGTGCCGGTGACCAACCTGATCGGCGAGGAGGGCAAGGGCTTCATCTACCTGATGGAGAAGCTGCCGCAGGAGCGCCTGTCGATCTCCGTCGTCGCCGCCGCGGCCACGCGCCGCATCGTCGACATGACGCTCGAGTACGTCAAGGAGCGCAAGGCCTTCGGCCGGCCGATCGGCAACTTCCAGAACACGCGCTTCACGCTCGCCGAGCTGCACACCGAGGCCTCGATCGCCCAGGTGTTCGTGGACGAGTCGATCGTGCGCCACAACGCCAAGGAGCTCACGGTCGAGGACGCCGCGATGGGCAAGTGGTGGACGACCGAGCTGCAGAAGCGCGCGGCCGACGAGTGCCTCCAGCTGCACGGCGGTTACGGGTACATGACCGAGTACCCGATCTCGAAGGCCTACCTCGACACCCGCATCCAGACGATCTACGGCGGCACGACCGAGATCATGAAGGAGATCGTGGGCCGCGGCCTCGGCATCTGAGTCCGATCCCCGAGGCGGGCCCCTGAGTCCGCTAGCGTCGCGAGCGTGAGCGATCGCCCCGGACTCGACGACGCGGACCTCGAGGCTCTTCTCGGCCCCGGCGCCCACGGCTACTTCGCCGGGGGCGCCGGGGACGAGCTCACGCTGCGCGACAACCTCGATGCCTGGCGGCGCATCGCCCTGACCCCGCGGGTGCTGGTCGACGTGTCCGAGCGCGATCTCGGCACGACGCTGCTCGGCCGCCGCCGGCCGCACCCGATCGTGGTGGCCCCGATGGCGTACCAGAAGCATGCCCACGCCTCGGGTGAGCTGGGCACCGCCGCAGCGGCCGCGGCGACCGAGTCGCTGTACGTGCTCTCGTCACAGACCACCACGAGCCCCTCGGCGGTGGCCGAGGCGCTCGGGCCCTCCGACCGGTGGTTCCAGCTCTACGTCTTCACCGACCGCTCGGTCTCGCACGACCTCGTGGCCGAGGCGCGCGAGAGCGGGTACGAGGCCCTCGTCATCACGGTCGACTTCCCGGTCGCGGGCTGGCGCGAGCGGGACAAGCGCACGGGGTTCCGGGTCGAGCACCCCATCGCGCTCAACCCGTCGGGACCGCCGCTCACGATCGAGCAGCTGTTCGCGATGCACGATGCGAGCCTGACCTGGGACGACCTCGCCGAGTTCGCCGAGGCGGCCGGGATGCCCGTCGTGCTCAAGGGCGTCCTGCGGGCCGACGACGCCGAACGGGCCGTCGAGGCCGGTGCGGCGGGGATCATCGTGTCCAACCACGGCGGCCGCCAGCTCGACACGACGCTGGCCGGCATCGACGCGCTGCCCCCGATCGTCGACGCCGTCGCCGGCCGGGCCGACCTGCTCGTCGACGGCGGCGTCACCCGCGGGTGGGACGTCGCCAAGGCGTTGGCGCTCGGGGCCGACGCCGTGCTGGTGGGACGCCACGTCCTGTGGGGCCTGGCTCGCGGTGGTGCCGCGGGCGCCGAGGAGGTGCTGCAGCAGCTGCTCGCCGAGCTCGACTCGACGCTGGCCCTCCTCGGCTGCCCGCGCGCCGCAGACCTGGACGCGTCATACGTCGGTCCGCGCCGCGCGGGCGAGGCATCGTCCTGGCCCTAGGCGTCGGTGCGCGCCTCGTCGTCCTCCACCTCGTCGTCGGTCGCCGTGCCGTCCTCCTTGAGTCCCGGCAGCGATGCGAGGACGCCGGCGCCGAGGATCAGCAGGACGCCGCCCAGGGACCACTCCGGTCCGACCTTGCCGAAGATCTCGCCGTAGACCATCTTCGCCGCGATGAAGACCAGCAGGGCCGCGAGCGCGGCCTTGAGGTGGCGCAGGCGCGCGACGAGCTCAGCCACGAGGAAGAACAGCGGGCGCAGGCCGAGCAGGGCGAACGCGTTGGCGGCGAACACGACGAACGTGTCGGTCGTGATGCCCAGGATCGCCGGGACCGAGTCGACGGCGAAGATGATGTCGACGATCGCGATCGCCACGAGTGCCGCACCGCCCGTGGTCAGCATGCGCTTGCCGTCGATCTTGGTCGTGAGCTTGTCGCCGTGGTCGCCCTCGGCGATCGTCATCCGCTTGCGCACGCCCGCGATGAGCTTCTCGTCGCCGTCGTGGTCGTGGCGGTGACGCCACAGGCGCAGGCCGGTCCAGCCCAGCAGGGCGGCGAACGGGTACGTGAGCCACGAGGCGGCGTCGAGCGCTGCAGCCCCGACCAGGATGAAGATCAGCCGCAGGACGAGAGCCAGGACGATGCCGTAGGTCAGGAGCCGCACGCGCCGGGGCGTGGGCACCGCGAAGGCGCCCAGGACCACGAGAAAGACGAAGACGTTGTCGAGCGACAGCGACTTCTCCACGAGGTAGCCGGCAAGGTAGGTCGTCGACTGCTCGGTCGTGCCCCAGAGATACAGGACACCACCGAACGCGATGGCGATGGCGATCCAGACGACGCTCCAGACCGCGGCGACGCGTGGTGTCATCTCCCCTCGACCCCGCACGAGGATCAGGTCGATGACGAGCAGGACGACGAGGGCAGCGACGAGCAGCGCCCAGTCGGTGGGTGAGCCCAGGGGCATGAAGAAGGGTCCTTCCTTCGCGGTGGTGGGTCGCGAAGGTTTTTCCGACCCGGTGACCGGGCCCATCCGGTGCGGGTCCTCAAGCGCGGACCGTGCTGACGCAGCCGGATCGTCGGGATACTTCCCTTCAGCATCGATCCTACCGGGCGCAGCGCGGGACCGCTCGTCAGTCGTGCTGGCCGGTCTGGCGGATCACGGTGCGCCGCTTGAGCTCGTCGACGGCGTCCTCGTAGGCGGACACCAGGGCCTGCACCGTGAGGGGCTTGAAGCGTTCGACCATCGCGGTGATCGCCTCGGGAGGCTGGCCGGACGCCTTCAGGTGGGGCCAGACCTCCTGGCGGAAGAGCTCGGTCAGCTGGTCGGCGAGCTGGGTGCCGTGCTCGAGCACGATGCGGCGCGAGGCGCGGGCGGCCTCGACGGGCAGCCCGGCGTCGAGGAAGCCGATGCCGACCGCGAGATGCGCCGGGGCCACGCGGAAGACGTCCTCGGTGGGAGTCGGCTCCACGACCCCGATCGCCACGAGCACGTCGAGGTCGTCGTCGCTCAGCGGGCGTCCGGACCGCGTCTGGAGCGCCTCGCGGTCCATCTGCTCGGGCAGGTCGGGGCTCCACGGCGCCAGCAGGGTGCGGTGCAGCGCGACCTGCTCAGGCGTCGCGTCGGCCGGGATCCGCTCCAGGTAGCCCTCGATCGCCGACAGCGTCAGACCGTGTGCCTGGAGCTCGCGCACGAGCTCGAGCCGGGCGAGGTGGTCCGGACCGTAGAAGCCGTTGCGGCCCTCGCGCCGCGGCGGGGGGATCAGGCCGCGGCCGGCGTAGAAGCGGACGGTGCGGACGGTCATGCCGACGCGGGCCGCCAGCTGCTCGACGCTCAGCGACGCGGAGGCGGTCGATCCCTCGGTGGCACTCACACGCCGAGGATAGTGGCAGTTCCGGTGTCACGGTCCGGTCCTCGTCCGCCAGGGCGTACAGTCTGCGCTGACTGTTCATCGTGCGGCCCTACCGCCGTGCGCATGACCGGAGTATCCTGACAGTTGTAGTGTCACAATGGCTCGGCCCGGTGGAGACACCGAGTCGCCTCCGTGCTGGCCCCCGGTCGGCACAGTGCTGACACCACGTCGGCCGACCTGCCCACCCGTCTGCGAGGACCCCCCCATGACCGAAGCTTTCGTCTACGACGCCATCCGCACGCCCCGTGGGCGCGGCAAGAAGACCGGTTCGCTCCACGAGGTCAAGCCGATCGACCTGGTGACGGGTCTGATCGACGAGATCCAGAAGCGCAACCCGTCGCTCGACCCGAGCACGATCGACGACCTCGTCCTGGGCGTCGTCTCGCCCGTCGGTGACCAGGGCGGCGACATCGCCAAGACCGCGGCCATCGCCGCCGGTCTGCCCGACACCGTCGCCGGCGTGCAGCTCAACCGCTTCTGCGCCTCGGGTCTCGAGGCCGTCAACCAGGCCTCCGGTCGCGTCCGCTCCGGCTGGGAGGACTTCATCCTCGCCGGCGGCGTCGAGTCGATGAGCCGCGTGCCGATGGGCAGCGACGGCGGCGCCTGGGCCATGGACCCGCGCACCAACCTCGACACCTCCTTCGTCCCGCAGGGCATCGGTGCCGACCTGATCGCCACGATCGAGGGCTACAGCCGCGAGGACGTCGACACGTTCGCCGCCGAGTCGCAGGCGCGCGCCGCCAAGGCGATCGCCAACGGCTACTTCAGCAAGTCGGTCATCCCGGTCGTCGACAAGAACGGCCTCACGATCCTCGATCACGACGAGTTCGTGCGCGAGGGCACCACGGTCGAGTCGCTCGGCAGCCTCAAGCCCTCGTTCGCCGACATCGGTGAGCTCGGTGGCTTCGACGCCGTTGCGCTGGAGAAGTACACGCAGCTCGAGAAGATCAACCACGTCCACCACGCCGGCAACAGCTCCGGCATCGTCGACGGCGCGGCCCTCGTGCTGATCGGCAACGAGGAGGCCGGCAAGAAGGCGGGCCTCACGCCCACCGCGCGCATCCTCTCCACCGCGGTCTCCGGCGCCGACCCGACGATCATGCTGACGGGCCCCGGCCCGGCCAGCAAGAAGGCCCTCGCCAAGGCCGGCCTGTCGATCGACGACATCGACCTGATCGAGATCAACGAGGCCTTCGCGGCCGTCGCGATGCGTCTCATGAAGGACCTCGGCGACTTCCCGCACGAGCGCACCAACGTCAACGGTGGCGCGATCGCGATGGGCCACCCGCTCGGTGCGACCGGCGCCATGATCCTGGGCACCCTGATCGACGAGCTCCACCGCCGTGAGAAGCGCTACGGCCTCGCCACGCTCTGCGTCGGCGGCGGCATGGGCATCGCCACGGTCGTCGAAGCCCTCTGACCCGCACGAGACCTGAGAGAAGAGAGACACATTTCATGACTGCAGCCGTGCGCTACGAGGTCAAGGACCAGATCGGTCACCTCGTCCTCGACGACCCGAACCAGAGCGCCAACACGATGAACGAGGCCTACCGCGACGGCATGGCCGCCGCGGTCGACGCCTACGTCGCCGACGTCCAGGCCGGCACCGTCAAGGGCGCCGTGATCTCCTCGGCGAAGAAGACCTTCTTCGCCGGCGGCGACCTGAAGCTCATGCTCAAGGCCACCAAGGACGACGCCCCGCAGTTCTTCGAGGAGGTCGAGAGCGTCAAGGCGGCGCTGCGCCGCCTGGAGACCGCGGGCAAGCCCGTCGCGGCAGCTATCAACGGCGCCGCCCTCGGCGGTGGACTCGAGATCGCGCTCGCGACCCACCACCGCGTCGCGGCCGAGGGCCGCTACGACATCGGTCTGCCGGAGGCGAGCCTCGGCCTGCTCCCCGGTGGCGGTGGCGTGACGCGCACGGTCCGCATGTTCGGCATCGCCGACGCGCTCATGAAGGTGCTGCTCCAGGGCCCGCGCTTCAAGCCGGCCAAGGCCCTCGAGCTCGGCCTGGTCGACGAGGTCGTCGCCCCCGACGACCTGCTCTCGACCGCCGTGGCCTGGGTCGAGGCCCACGCCGACGACGCCGAGGCCGCGACGCAGCCGTGGGACCGCAAGGGCTACCGCATCCCCGGCGGCACGCCGTCGAC
The DNA here is from genome assembly GCF_023146395.1 of Aeromicrobium sp. Classification (GTDB taxonomy): domain Bacteria; phylum Actinomycetota; class Actinomycetes; order Propionibacteriales; family Nocardioidaceae; genus Aeromicrobium. The sequence continues at coordinate 127,447 of NZ_JAGLCD010000002.1, forward strand.
CCCGTCGTTCGCCGCGAACCTGCCGGCGTTCCCGTCCAACCTGCGCAAGCAGGTCAAGGGCGCCGACTACCGGGCGCAGAAGAACATCATGAGCGCCGCGGTCGAGGGCGCCCAGGTCGACTTCGACACCGCGTCGCGCATCGAGAGCCGCTACCTCGTCGAGCTCATCGTCGGTCAGCAGTTCAAGAACATGACGCAGGCGTTCTTCTTCGACCTGGCCGCGATCAACGCCGGCAAGTCGCGTCCCGAGGGCGTCGAGAAGCAGGTGCCCGAGAAGGTCGCCGTGATCGGCGCCGGCATGATGGGCGCGGGCATCGCCTACGTCACGGCGCAGGCCGGCATGCAGGTCGTGCTCAAGGACATCTCGCTCGAGGCCGCCGAGAAGGGCAAGTCGTACAGCGAGAAGCTGCTCGACAAGGCCGTCTCGCGCGGCAAGATCACCGAGGAGAAGAAGGCCGAGGTGCTGGGTCGCATCACGGCCACCGCCGACTACGCCGACCTCGAGGGCACCGACTTCGTCGTCGAGGCCGTGTTCGAGAACGTCAAGCTCAAGCACGAGGTGTTCGCCGAGCTCGAGAAGGTCGTCAAGCCCGACGCGCTGCTCGGTTCCAACACCTCGACGCTGCCCATCACGGGTCTGGCCGAGGGCGTCTCGCGTCCGAAGGACTTCATCGGCATCCACTTCTTCTCGCCCGTCGACAAGATGCCGCTCGTCGAGATCATCGCCGGCGAGGAGACCTCGGACGAGGCCATCGCCCGCGTCTTCGACTACACCCTCGCGATCAAGAAGACCCCGATCGTCGTGGGCGACAGTCGTGGCTTCTTCACGAGCCGAGTCATCGGCACGTTCGTCAACGAGGGCATCGGCATGCTGGCCGAGGGCGTGGCCCCGGCCACGATCGAGAAGGCCACGACGCAGGCCGGCTTCCCGGCTCCGGTGCTCCAGCTGACCGACGAGCTCAACATGGAGCTCATGGTCAAGATCCGCAACGAGTCCAAGGCAGCGGCCGAGGCCGAGGGCGGCACCTGGACCCCGGCGGCCGCCGAGGACGTCATCGACCAGATGATCGACGCCGGCCGACCGAGCCGCTTGAAGGGCGCGGGCTTCTACGAGTACGTCGACGGCAAGCGCACCGGGCTCTGGTCGGGTCTGGCCGAGAAGTTCCCGACGGCCGCCGAGCAGCCTCCGCTACAGGACCTGCGTGAGCGGCTGACGTTCATCATGAGTCTGGAGTCGGTCAAGTGCCTCGACGAGGGCGTGCTGCGCTCGGTGCCCGACGCCAACATCGGCTCGATCTTCGGCATCGGCTTCCCGCCCAACCAGGGTGGCGTGCTGCAGTACATCAACGGCTACGAGGCCGCTGACGGTCGCCTGGGCATCCAGGCCTTCGTCGAGCGCGCGAACGAGCTGGCCGAGAAGTACGGCGACCGCTTCCTGCCGCCGGCCTCGCTCGTCGAGAAGGCGAAGAACGGCGAGAACTACGCCTGACCCGCTCTGCCACGAACGCCCCTGTCCCCGCGCGGGACGGGGGCGTTCGTCATGTCCGGGCCCGCACCCTCCGGTGGTCGAATGCTCGGCGAGCCCTGGCGAGCCGGCGTATCGAGACCCGGTCGGCTGACCGCAGCCTCAGCCGCGACCAGTCCCACCGAGATCCTCGACCTGGCCGGGTCTCGCTTCCCCGAGGACTTCGTCCTGGGAGGTACCCACGGGATCGGGCGCGACCGCCCTCACCCACGCGACCAGCTGAGGGGGACGGGGGCGTTCGCCGTCGATCTGGTCACGTGGCCTGTCAGGTGAGGCTCGCCTCAGTTAGGCTCGTCTACTGTGACCGCCACCCTGACCGCGCCGGCCTCCCCGGAGGTCGAGGCCCCCCGGCCCGAGCACCGCTCGAGCGCGAGCTTGAGCCTCGGGCTCCTGGTGCTGGTGGGCGTGCTCGCGGTCGTCGCCTTCGTGAGCGTCGTGCTGGGCTCGCGCGGGGTGGGACTGTCGACGGTCTGGGCCGCGGTCTCCGACCACGACCCGACCAGCACCGACCAGACCGTGATCCGCGAGCTGCGTCTGCCGCGCACGATCCTGGGACTGCTGGCCGGAGCGGCCCTGGGCCTCGCCGGGGCGATCCTGCAGGGCGTCACCCGCAACGCGCTCGCCGACCCCGGGATCATGGGCATCAACTCCGGTGCCGCCGCGGCCGTCGTGCTGTCGATCATGCTGACCGGTCAGAGCGACGTCACGACCTACATCTGGTGGGCGTTCGCCGGTGCGGCGGCGGCCACGACCCTGGTCTACGGCGTCGCGTCCTTCGGGCGCGAGGGCGCCACCCCGATCAAGCTGGCGCTCGCCGGGGCCGCGGTGAGCGCCGGTTGCTACTCCGTCACGACCGGCGTCACGATGCTCGACTCCGGCGCGCTGGACCAGCTGCGGTTCTGGCAGGTCGGCTCGCTGGCCGGCCGTTACTGGCCGATCGTCGAGCAGACCGCCCCGTTCCTGATCGCTGGCATCGTCCTGGCCCTGTTCACGGGACGCTGGCTCAACGGGCTCGCACTCGGTGACGACGTCGCCACGGCGCTCGGGCAGCGCGTCGGCGTGACCCGGGCCGGGCTCTTCGTGATCGTGACCCTCCTGGCCGGCGGAGCCACGGCGGCGTGCGGGCCCATCGTCTTCATCGGTCTGGTCGTGCCGCACATGGCGCGGGCGATCTGCGGTCCCGACTACCGCTGGATCACGGCCTACTGCCTGTTGCTCAGCCCGATCGTGCTCCTGACCGCCGACGTGCTGGGACGGGTCGCCAAGGTGTCCGGGGAGGTGCAGGTCGGGGTGGTCCTCGGCCTGCTCGGCGCCCCCGTGTTCGCGTTCCTGGTCCGCCGCCGCAACCTGTCGGAGCTGTGATGGCGGTCATCGAGCGCGAGGTGGTCACCCGTCCCCCGGACCCGTCGCCCCTAAGGTCGGTCGTCACCCGGGTGCGCCTGCTGCGGCGGGGACGCACGATCGCGGTGACGCTCGCGCTCGCCGCGTTCGCGTTCGCGCTGTTCGTCGGCACGATGATGATCGGCAGCTTCGCGGTGTCGCCGTGGCAGGTCGTGCGGGCGACCTTCGGCCTGGAGACCGAGCCGGGCGTCGCGTACGTCGTCCGCGAGGTGCGGCTCTCGACCGCCGCGTCCGCGCTGGGCACAGGCCTCGCCATGGGGCTGGCCGGCATCATCTTCCAGCGCCTGCTGGCGAACCCCCTGGCCTCGCCCGACTTCGTCGGGGTCTCGGCCGGGGCGAGCTTCTTTGCCGTCAGCTCGATCGTCGTGCTCAACCTGCAGGGCGAGCTGGTCTCCGCAGCAGCCCTCGTGGGCGCGCTGGTCGCGGCACTGCTGGTCTACCTGCTGGCCTGGCGCGACGGGATCACCGGGTACCGGTTCATCCTGATCGGCATCGGCGTGAGCCAGTTCTTCCTCGCCGGCTCCGGCTACGTCCTGTCGCGCGCCAACCAGTACAACGCGCGCGAGGCGATGACCTGGCTCGTCGGCGCGGTGGGGCAGGCCGGCGACACCGAGCTGCGCGTGCTCTGGCTCAGCCTCGCCGTCGTGCTTCCCGTGGTGTTCCTGATGACGCGCCAGCTCGCGGCCCTCGAGCTCGGTGACGACACGGCCAAGGCGCTCGGCGTGCGGGTCGAGGTCATGCGGCTCGCGCTGATGCTGACCGCCGTCCTGCTGATCGCCCTGGCCACGGCCGTGGCCGGGCCGATGGCGTTCGTCGCGCTGATCGCCGGCCCGATCGCCACGCGACTCGTGGGGGCCGGCAGCTCGGCGCTGCTCGCCGCCGCGTTCGTGGGGGCCAGCATCGTGCTCGCCGCCGACCTCGTGGCCCAGCACGCGCTGCCGGCCCAGCTGCCGACCGGTGTCGTGACCGGGGCGATCGGCGCTCCCTATCTCATCTGGTTGCTCGTCTCGGTCAACCGGGAAGGACGTGGAGGATGACCGATCTCGACACGCAGGCCCCCTCAGAGGCACCGGCGGACCCGCAGTCGCGGCACCACGACCTGCGGGCCCGCGGCCTCACGCTCGGCTACGCCGGGGTCGACATCGTGCACGAGCTCGACCTGGTCGTGCCCGACGGACTCGTCACGGTCGTCGTCGGTGCGAACGGCTGCGGCAAGTCGACGCTCCTGCGGGGCCTGGCCCGTCTGCTCAAGCCGCGCGCGGGTGGGGTCGAGCTCGACGGGCGTCCGCTGAAGGAGTGGGCCAGCGCCGACATCGCCCGGGTCATGGGCCTGCTCCCGCAGAACCCGGTGGCGCCCGACGGCATCACGGTCGCCGACCTGGTCAGCCGCGGCCGGTACCCGCACCAGGGCTGGTTCCGTCGCTGGAGCGCCGAGGACGATGCCGCGGTCGAGGTGGCCCTGGCGGCCACCCACACGACCGAGCTCGCCGGACGCACGCTCGCGGAGCTGTCCGGTGGTCAGCGCCAGCGCGTGTGGGTCGCGATGGTGCTCGCCCAGGACACCGACCTGGTCCTGCTCGACGAACCGACGACGTTCCTCGACATCAGCCATCAGGTCGATCTGCTGGACCTGCTCGACGACCTCAACCACGTGCACGGCAAGACCGTCGTCATGGTGCTGCACGACCTCAACCTCGCGTGCCGGTATGCGCACCACATCGTCGCGATGAAGGAGGGCCGGGTCGTCGCTCAGGGTGCGCCGAAGGACGTCATCACGGCCGAGGTCGTCGACGACGTCTTCGGCCTCCCGTGCCGGGTCGTGCCCGACCCCGTCACGGGCACCCCGCTGGTCGTGCCCCTCGGCCGCCAGCGCGGCTAGCACCCACCACCGCTGACCCCCGATTGCACGATGTGGACACTGACGCACCCGATCTGACGGAAAGTTCGTGCGGAAGTGTCCACATCCTGCTGTCGGCCCTCAGTGGAGGCTGAGGTCCGGGTTGTGGGGGCCCTTGGGCTCGACCCAGAAGTCGAGCGCGAGGTCCTCCTCCTTGCCCCCGTTGAGGTAGACGCTGAAGTCGGTGACTCCCGCCTCCTCGAGCACGTCGTCGTCGATGTAGAAGTTGCCGGTGCACTCCCGGCTCGGGCGCGTGAGGATCTCGTAGGCGGCGTCGGCCATGATCGCCGGCGTGCGCGAGCTGGCGCCGAGCCCGGGGCCGACGACGTTGCGCACGGCGGCGGTGTCGATCGCGGTGCGCGGCCACAGCGAGTTGGCGGCGACGCCGTCGCCTGCCAGCTCGCCCGCCAGTCCCATCGTCACGAGGCTCATGCCGAACTTGGCGATCGTGTAGGCCGTGAAGGTCGTGTGCCACTTCGGGTCGAGGCTGATCGGCGGGCTCAGCGTCAGGATGTGCGGGTTCGCCGACTGCTTCAGCCACGGGATGGAGGTCTTGGCGAGCAGGAACGACCCCCGGCAGTTGATGTCGTTCATGAGGTCGTACTTCTTCATCGCGATGTCCTCGGTGCGCGAGAGGTCGATCGCGCTCGCGTTGTTGACCACGACATCGATGCCGCCGAACGTCTCGGCGGTCTGCGCCACAGCGTCGGCCACGAAGGCGTCGTCACGCACGTCGCCCACGAGCGGCAGAGCCTTGCCGCCTGCGGCTTCCACGGCCTCGGCGGCGGTGTAGATGGTGCCCGGCAGATTCGGGTGCGGCTCGGCGGTCTTGGCGAGCAGGGCGACGTTCGCACCGTCGCGGGCCGCGCGCACCGCGATCGCCTCGCCGATGCCGCGGCTGCCGCCGGACATGATGATTGTGACTCCGGCCAAAGACATGGGTCCTCCAGGTGGATCGCGTGTGGCAGTCTGGTCATCATGACAGTGGTGGTGGCACGATGACCATGGCGGCGCACGATCAATCATCCACGGCCGCGGACGACCCCAACGTGACCGTGGTCCAGGCCCTGGCGGAGCGGTGGAGCTGCCGGGGATACCGCCCAGAACCCGTGCCGCGCGCCACGATCGAGCAGATCGTCGAGTCGGCGCAGCGCACGCCGTCGTGGTGCAACACCCAGCCGTGGCAGGTCGCGATCTTCTCCGGCGACGCGATCGACGACCTGCGGGCCTCGTTCGCGACCGACCAGCGCATGACCCCCGACATCGACTTCCCGCCCGGGTACACCGGCGTCTACCAGGAGCGTCGTCGCGAGGTCGGCCTGCAGCTGTACGACGCGGTCGGGGTGGAGCGCGGCGACCGCCAGGCCTCGGCCCTGCAGATGCTGCGCAACTTCGACTTCTTCGACGCCCCGCACGTGGCGATCGTCTCGGCGCCGGCGAGCCTCGGGCCGTACGGGTACGTCGACTGCGGGCTCTACGTGCAGTCGTTCCTGCTCGCGGCGCACGCGCACGGCGTGGCCACGATCGCGCAGGCCGCCGTGGCCATGAAGTCGGAACTGCTCCACGAGCGTCTCGGCTGGGGCGAGGACCGTCAGGTCGTGTGCGGCATCTCGTTCGGCTGGCCGGACCCGGAGCACCCGAGCAACGCGTTCCGTGCGCACCGCGCACCGGTGAGCGACGCCGTCACGTTCCTCGACTGACGCAGCGCGCGGCTGGTCAGCCGTCGTCGGTGGTGGGGGACAGGCGGCCCCAGACCGCGACGGACGGATGGCTGTGGTGACCTCGCGTTGCCGGGTGGACGCTGGCTGAGGGGTTGAGGGTGTCAGAACGCCCGCAACCCCTCAGATTCCGTCCACGACCACCAGGGAAGATGCTTCGCGGTAGCCAGGGCACTCCGGATGCATCATCGTCCGTCCGCCACACCGGGTCGTCTGTGGCCGCTTGTCCGGTGTGACCTTAGGGCCGTCACGTGACCGAGGTTTCGAGGCTCGCGCGCCAGAGCGCACTCGCACCTCAACCGGCGGGGGCGGGGCCACCTCAACCGCCGGGAGCGGCGCCGGGGTCGCGCACGATGGGGCACGACATGCACCGCGGGCCGCCGCGACCCGAGCCGAGCTCGCTGCCGCTGATCGCGACGACCTCGATGCCCTGCTCGGCCAGGCGAGCGTTGGTGTGCTCGTTGCGCTCGTAGGCCACCGCGAGCCGTGGGGCGATCGCCAGGGTGTTGTTGCCGTCGTCCCACTGCTCCCGCTCGGCCGTGACGGGGTCGAGCCCGGTGTCGATGCGGCGCAGCTCCTCCAGACCCATCGCCCGAGCGGCCGCGGCGAAGAACGGCTCCCGGGCGCCGATCACGAGGCCCTGCTCGCCGAGCGTGAGCGTCGTGGCCGTGAGGTCGTCGGCCATGGTCGGGAAGATCACGACGGTGTCGACGTCGACCATCGTGACGATCGTGTCGAGGTGCATCGTCGCGCGGTCCTGGGCGATCGGCACCACCAGCACGGTGTGGGCCAGACCCCCGGCGAGGACCTGCCGCGCGAAACGCTCCGCCCCGGCCGGTGTCGTGCGCTCACCGACCCCGATCGCCATGACCCCGGGCGCCAGGAGGAGCACGTCGCCGCCCTCGACGTGCTCCAGGTGCGGACCGTGCACCTGGGCGACGCCCGCGAAGCGGGGGTGGTGGCCGTAGACGAGCCCGGTCAGCTGGGTCTCGCGCACCCGGGCCGGCATCGCGAGGCTCGTGACCGCGACGCGGTCCGGCAGCCACACCGAGGAGTCGCGCGTGAAGAGCAGGTTCGGGAGCGGGTCGATCACGAAGTCGTCGTGCGCGAGCAGGCTCGTGACCAGGGTGCGCACGGGCACCTCGTCGTTGCGCAGACCGGCGGTGAGGACGGTGGCGAGCTCCGTCGGGTGCAGGCCCGCCAGCCACCCGCTCAGGTGCGCGCGCAGACCGTCGCCCAGATGGAGGGCCGCGGTCGTCGCGGCGATGACGGCATCGCGAGCCTCGGCCGACTCGAGGGTCTGCTGCAGGAGCTCGACGAGGTACAGGACCTCGACGTCGTGGTCGCGCAGCGCCTGGGCGAAGGCGTCGTGCTCCTCCTGGGCCCGACCGAGCCACGGAACGCCGTCGAACAGCAGGGCGTCGTTGTTGCGGGGGGTGAGGCGGGCGATCTCCGCCCCGGGCCGGTGGAGCATGACGGTGCGCAGTCGTCCGACCTCGCTGTCGACACCGAGCGCGGGCTGCGTCGTCATGGTCCGAGGCTAAGGGATCGTGCGCGCCTGACGGGGAGGTCATCTCTGCGTTCCGGGCCTGGGTGAGCCAGCCATGACCGACGATGGAGGTATGACGACGCTTCGCCATGCCCGTGCGGTCGGCCGGCTCGCCGTCGCTGCCGTTGTCGTGGCCGGTCTGTCCGCCTCGGGCTTCACGCCGGGATCCGGCGGCGCGACCACGAGGGCAGCGTCCGCTGCGGCGGCACCGGACCCCGACCCCGCTCCGTCAGCTCTGTATTCGGAGACGACCCCGGAGGACGCCGATCCGGTCGGCCCGGACGAGACCGTGCTCGGTCCCGCAGCCGTCGAGGCGATGGGTGACGACCTCGACGCGGTCGCGGCCCTCAACGACCTGAGCGTCGACGAGCTCACCACCGTGTTGCAGGACCCGACCTACGGAGTCGGTCCCGACGGCCGGCTCTTCGTCGCCGAGTTCCTCGATGCGGATCAGGCACGCGACCCCGGGCACGCGCACGACTCCGCCGAGGCTCCGGCCGCTGGCACCGATCCGGTCGCGCTCGCCGCGGTCGTGCCCCTGGACCAGACGTTCCGGCTCAACAGCCTGCCTGGCTCGACCCGCACGATCTACCTGGACTTCACCGGGCACACGCTGACGAACACCGTCTGGAACCAGATGCAGGGCATCCCGAACGGCCGAACCGTGCCGCCGTTCAGCCTCGACGGATCCGCCGCGTTCTCGAACACCGAGCTGGAGTTCATCCAGAACGTCTGGGTCGCGGTGTCGGAGGACTATGCCCCGTTCGACGTCAACGTGACGACGCAGGACCCCGGCCAGGCTGCCATCACCCGGTCGTCCTCGTCCGACCAGGTCTACGGTGCCCGTGCGATCATCACGACCCCGGTCGTGCAGGCCGACTTCCCCGCAGACTGTCCCATCACGTCGAGCTGCGCCGGCCTGGCGTACGTCGACGTCTTCGACCTGTTCCAAGGTCCTGGACACCGCTACTACGAGGGTGCGTTCATCAACGCGGCGTCCACCTCGAACCCGCTGGCGCTGACGACGATCATCAGCCACGAGGTCGGGCACAACGGCGGACTGAACCACGCGGGTTTCGGCGGGCAGGCGTACTACAGCGGTACCGGCAACTGGGGTCCGATCATGGGCACGCCCTATGCTCGTGCCCTGAGCCAGTGGACCACGCACGCGTACTCCGGCGCGAACAACGGGGACGGCCCGGATCTGACGATCCTCGCCAGCAACGGCATCCGGGCCCGCGCCGACGACGCCGGAGCCACGATCGGCACTGCCGCCGCGTCCGGGTGGACGACGAGCCGCAGGGGCCTCGTCTCCGCGCCGGGGGACCAGGACATGTGGAATCTCGGGCGGTGCGACGGCACGGTCACCGTCACGGCGACCCCCTCGACCTACTCCACCAACCTCGACGTCTCGCTGAGCCTGGTGACCGGCACGAACAGTGCTCCAGTCGTCCTCGTGACCTCCGACCCGCCATCGGGGCAGAGCGGGTCCGGCTCGCAGCTACGGGCGACCGGCGTCGCCAGCAGCATCACCCGGACGGCCGGTGACACCCCGTACTACGCGCTGGTGCGCGGCAGCACCTCCGGTCCGGACGGCGGCTACGGCAACCTCGGTCCGTACACGCTGTCCGCCACCTGCGACGGCGTCTCGGCGCCGCCGCCGGGCACCGCGAGCTTCACCGACGTCCCCTCCTCGGCCTTCTTCTTCACGCAGATCGAGTGGCTCGCGGGCCAGGGAATCTCGAAGGGCTACGCCAACGGCGACGGCACCAAGCGCTTCGAGCCCTCAGCGGCCGTCCTTCGGGAGCAGATGGCCGCGTTCATCGCTCGCTACGCCGACGCGGACCTCCCGGTCGTCAGCACGGCGCCGTTCACCGACGTCCCGGCCAGTCACGTCTTCGCCAGCCACATCAAGTGGCTCGCGAACGAGCGCATCTCGACCGGGTACGACAACGGCAACGGCACGTTCTCGTTCCGTCCCAGCGCCCCTGTGCTGCGCGAGCAGATGGCGGCGTTCCTCTACCGACTCGCCGGGGCCACGTCCACGTCGACCAGCTGCGGCTTCGTCGACGTGCCGCCGAGTCTCACGTTCGCCAAGCAGATCTGCTGGCTCGCGAGCGAGGGCATCTCCACGGGCTACGAGGAACCGAACGGGACGAGGACGTTCCGCCCGGGCCAGCCCGTGCTGCGCGAGCAGATGGCGGCCTTCCTGTTCCGCTACGACGACGCCGGCCTGTAGGCCGGACCGCGGGTCAGGAGCGGAAGAGCCGGTCCCAGTTCTCGTGGCTCGTCAGTGCCGGCATCGCAGCCTGCCACTGTTTCTGCGCGGCCGGACCGCGGCGCTTGAGCTGACGAATCGCCCGTCGGATCTCGCGGTACGACCGCAGGGACTTGCGCCGCGAGATGCGTCGCACGCGGACCGTCGCCTGCGTGCGGTCGGTCGCGACGACGGTGCTGAACGACCCGGCGTGCCACCAGCTGGTGACCGAGTCGATCGCGGCGGTGCCGGACACCTGCAGGAGGAACTGGCGGCGCAGGAGCCGGCGAAGGAACTTGTCGGGGTCCTTCGGCCCGGGCAGCTCGAGCGCGAGGCGGACGTCGCCGAGGCCGGACTCGGCCAGCTCGGTCGGGGTGACGCGCTTGGTCTCGGGGTGGTCGGCGCGCAGTCGGTGGACTGCGGCCAGGGCGGTGCGACCGCCGTCCTGCAGCTCGTCGGGCCCGGCCAGGAACGCGTCGACCGCGGACACGACCGTCGCGATGAGCCCGTACCGGTACTCGACGAGAAAGTGCCGCAGCTGGCGTGCGAGCTCGTCAGCGCCCTGGCCCGGGAATTCGCCTAGGTACAGCGACGACACGATGAGAGCGTTGCGCCAGCGGAAGAACAGCGGCCAGTCGTCCCAGTCCTTCATCGCGAAGTCCGCGTGCCAGACGCCGGTGCCTGGCAGCGCCACGGTGGCGAACCCGCGGCTGCGCGCGCGGATGCCGAACTCGATGTCGTCCCACTGGAAGAACAGGGGGATCGGGAGACCGACCTCCTCGATGACCTCGGCCGGCACGAGGCACGCCCACCAGGCGGGGTAGTCGGAGTCGACGCGCTTGCCCGGCAGCTCGGTCAGCAGGTCGGCGTTCGAGAAGCGGTCGCTGGGCACGCCGGCGAGGAACCGGTCGAGGGCGGTGTTCTCGCCCTGGGCGACGAGCTGCGACGGGTGGTGGAGGTTGAGCATCTGGCCGCCCACGAGGGTCGGGCGCAGGGTGAGGGACGCGAACGAGGTCATTCGCAGGACCGTCTCCGGATCGAGGCGGATGTCGTCGTCCATCAGCAGGACGTCTCCGTCGCGGTCGCCGAAGCGGTCGCGGGTCTCGAGCATGCCGCGGGTGAAGCCGCCGGCCCCGCCGAGGTTGGGCTGGCGAACGATGCGCAGCCGGTCGCCCAGCCCCGTCACCACGGCGTCGAAGCCGTCCTGCTCCTCGACGAGCTGGTCGCCCTGGTCGACGACCACCACGGAGTCGACGACCGTGAGCATCGCTGGATCGGCGGCGAGGGCGGTGAGGGTCGCGAGGCAGTCGACCGGCCGGTTGAACGTGCAGATCACGATGCCGGTCAGCCGCTCGGCGGCGGGGGTCGGCGTCGTCGCGGTGATGTCGCTGACCGTCAGGGTGCCGGTCGTCGTCGAGATCTCCAGCCAGAGATGGCCCTCGTCCAGGTAGCAGTCGAGCGGCGCCCGGAGCGTCAGCGCGGTCGGGGTGCTGCCCGCGTCGATGTCGGCCCGTTCGAGGATCCGCGTCGTCGTCGAGAAGTCGTCGGACACCAGCTTGACCTCGCCGTGGCCGGAGACCGTCATGTTCAGATGGACCTCGCCGACCCGCGTCCAGCGCTGCCAGTGCGACGCCTCGACCCGGCCGAAGTACGTGCGCGTGGACGCCGCGCTCGACGGGTGCACCGTCACCGACGTCCGGCTGCTCTCGATCGTCCCGGAGTCCGCGCGGACGTACAGCTCGTCGGGAGCCGGAACGGTGGCCGCGAGGTGGATTCGCTGCAGCAGCGTGCCAGGAGAGGTCATGTCGTCGGCATCCTAGTGGCGTCGGCGTGGTGGAGGCGGGCGGTTCGGGGACGGATCTCGCGGGGTCTCAGGCGTGGATGCGGCGCGCGGTGGCTTCGAGCTCGGCGGCGTGTCCAGCGGCGCGGGCGGGGAGGTCTCCGGCGCCACCGGCCTCGACCGGGGCGTCGCCGATGCCGATCACGGGCCAGTGGGAGCCTGCGGCCGTGACCGCACGGTGCTTGACGTCGTAGTACCCGTCGGACACCGAGATCGCGACCCCGCTCGCGCCGACCGCCGCGGCGAGGAGGTGCGGGTGGTAGCGCGTCGAGATCCACCGCTGACCGGGTCGCGCCGGCAGGCCGTGCGCCATGACGTCGCCGAAGGAGTGGAACTGGTGGTCGCCGAACCGCTCCTCGAGGGCGGCACGGACGTAGCCGTCGACGGGCGGGTTGGCCTCGACGACACCGTACGCGCCGTCGGTCACGCCCCACGACTCCATCAGGTCGCCGACCGTCGCCGCGAGCTCGTCGGCGCGCTCGTGCCCGTCGCCCTGGGCGAGGACCATGACGTCGGGTCCGCTGGTGCGCTGGTCGACGTGCTGGTCGACGCCCCCGAGCCAGACGTCGTCGGCCCCGAGCACCGACCCCGGCAGCACCGCGACCGATTCCGGGTCCCGCACGGTCGCGACCTCGAGTCGGGGTCCGAGCTCGGCGTACCGCTGGCTCAGGCCGGTGAACGCAGGGGTCAGCCCGGCACCGCTGACCGCCAGCCGCGCGTCGGTGTTGACGCCCAGCCAGTGCATCGTCGCGAGGATCGACGCGGTGTGGTTGCCGTGGGCGTTGACGAAGCCACCGCCGAGGACGTGCACGACATCGGCGCTGCGGAGTGCGTCGAGCCCGGCGAGCCACCGCGGAGCGCGCCACGGCTCGGCGAGGACCTGGTCGACGTGGGCCGCGACGGACTCGGGCGTGCCCTGGTCGGCCTCGAGCCCCAGCCGGTGCGCGGTGTCGACCACCACGAGGCGCGGGTGTTCGTCGTGGAGCAGAGCGGCGGCGCCGCCGGGGTTGAGGACGTCGAGCCAGACCTCGTCGCGCGGACGGTGCTTCGCGAGCCAGCGCAGCCAGCCACGGGTGATCGCCTCGTCGCCGAAGTTGGGGTGCCCGGCCACACCGATCAGATAGGTGCGGCGACGTCGTCGCCCGTGCGCGCGGAGCATGTTCGGAGCGTATCGGTCAGGGTCAGCCGATCATCGGCTTGTCAGGGCCTCCTGCCAGGAGTACACCGCGCGACCCGACGGTAGGTGGACCGGCATCAGGTTGCGCGTCGCGGCTCCGAACACGACGAGTGACGCGTCGTACGAAGCTGCGCCGACGGTGACGTCACCCTCGAGCGGCTGGCCATCCATCGTCTCTGCGAGGGACTCGACCTCCTGCGTCGAGAGATCGATACGCACCAACGCTCCCCCGGACTCGCCCGCGGGTCCACCGAGGATCAGGTGCCTGCTGTCCCCGGAGAATGCCGACGAGGCATTGCCGATGCTCAAGGTGGGTACGTAGTCCCTGAACGGGTGGACGACGTCGGAGTCGAGCGCGAAGATCTCTCGCCCATTCGTGACCCACGCTCCGTCCGGGCTGATTTGGGAGCCCCCGTAGCTCAGTTTGAGCTCCTCCAGGGCGTTGGACTCGCGCTCCCACAGGTACTCACCCCCCAGCGAGAACACGATCCGGTCGCCGTTGTAGGAGAGATCGACGAAGTTGGCGAAGTACTCGGTCGTCGGGATCGACGTCGTCGCCCCGGTGGCAAGATCGACCCGCACGACCGTGATGGTGGAGTTCGCGGTGACCACGGCCATGGCGGCCGTCGAACCGTCACCGGAGATCGCGCCGCGTGTGACGCCGCTCGGCCCCGAGGTGGCCGGACGCGGAATTCGTGTCGTCGCGCCGGTCGTCAGGTCGTGGAGGTACATCTCCGAACCGGTCACACCGGGGACGATGTCACTGAAGTTCGAGGCAAAGGCGACGTACCGCCCGTCGTCGGTGATGCTGGCGTGCACTGACTGGAAACCCGTCTGCGGCAGTGGGGAGGTCGAGGCGTCGAGCTGTCGCAGCTCGCCGGTGACGAGGTTGCCGGCGTAGATTCGCCGTCCCGTGGAACCCGTGTCGAGGAGGTCATCCGTCCCCGCGAAGGCCACCCAGGTGCCATCGGCCGACAGCACGGGCGAGTCCCACGAGTCGAGCAGCCGCTGGTACGGCCCGAACGGAGCAAGGTCCATGCGGGAGAGGAAGGCCGCCATCTGCTCGCGGAGCACCGGCTGGGACGGGCGGAAGGTCCCGTCGGGGTAGCCGGTCGAGATACCTTGGTCGGCCAACCAGACAATCGCCTCGTAGAAGGCATGGTTGGTCGCGACGTCGCGAAACGGTGAGGTCGCCGGGAGATCCGGGACGGCCGGGGAACCGGCGTACCGCCACAGGAATGCGGCCATCTGCTCGCGGAGCACCGGCTGCGCGCCGCTGAACTGCGGTCCGCTCGGTGTGGCGTACCCGGTGGAGATGCCGGTGCCGGCGAGCCACTCCACGTGGTCGAAGAAGGTATGACTCGGAGCGACATCGGTGAACGAGGCGCCGTCCGAGTCGGTCGAGTCCTCACTCGCGTAGCGGTACAGGAATGCGGCCATCTGCTCGCGGAGCACCGGCTGGGACGGGCGGAAGTCGAGGTAGTCGTCCTCGCGCTCATAGCCGGTACTGATTCCGGTAAAGGCGAGCCATGCGATGTCGTCCGCGAACACGTGCGACGCATCGACGTCCTCGAAACCGGTGTCGTACCACGCCTGCTGCGGCCCGCCGATCCGATCGGGTTCCGCCCTCTCCGCCGAGGCGGAGAGGGTGCCGACCAGAGCGGTGAGCAGGACCAGGGTGGTCGTCGCGAGCAGCGAACGTCGGCGCATGGGGCGTCCTTCCGAGACAGGGCGTCGCCGCGAATGTAGAGGTCGCGGGGTCGGCGCAGGGTGGAAACGGGCAAAGTGCCAACACCGGTTCACGTCCGTGACACACGCTCCACCTAGGCTTCTGGGGTGGACTGGAACGAGTACGACGCGGCCCTCTTCGACCTCGACGGCGTGATCACGCCGACTGCCGAGGTGCACATGCGTGCCTGGTCGAGGATGTTCAACGAGTTCCTCACCGCCCGGGGCGTCGACGCGGAGTACACCGACGTCGACTACCACCGCTACGTCGACGGCAAACCGCGCTACGACGGGGTGCGCTCGTTCCTGGAGTCGCGGGGCATCACGCTGCCCGAGGGCACCCCCGACGACCCGTCCGACGCCGAGACCATCGGGGGTCTGGGCAACCGCAAGAACGACGTCTTCCTGCAGGTGCTGCACGACGAGGGCGTCCAGGCGTACCCCGGCTCCCTGCGCCTGGTCGAGGCGCTCACCGCGGCCGGTGTCCGGCGTGCGATCGTGTCGAGCTCGCGCAACGCGCCGGCCGTGCTCGAGGCTGCCGGCATCACCGACCAGTTCGAGCTGATCGTGCACGGCGGGGTCGCCGCCGAGGTGGGCCTGGCGGGCAAGCCCGCGCCCGACACGTACGAGTACGCCGCCGACCAGCTCGGCGTCGCGCACCAGAAGGCCGTCGTGCTCGAGGACGCCCTGTCCGGGGTCGAGGCGGGCGCCGCCGGTGACTTCGGTCTCGTCGTGGGCGTGAACCGTGGCGCCGGGGCCGACGCACTGCGCGACCATGGAGCCGACATCGTCGTCGACGACCTGGAAGAACTGCTGCCATGAGCCCCTCGCACGAGGCACCCCCGGTGCACGAGTACCTCGACCGCACCCGTTTCCCCGTCGACGAGTGGCGCCTCGTCGAGCGGCGCTACGACGCCAGCGACCTCGGCGTCACCGAGACGCTGTTCGCGGTCGGCAACGGCTACCTCGGCCTGCGCGGCAATGTCGAGGAGGGCCGCGACTCCCACGCGCACGGCACGTTCCTCAACGGCTTCCACGAGACCTGGCCCATCCGGCACGCCGAGGAGGCCTACGGCTTCGCCCGCGTCGGGCAGACCATCGTCAACGCCCCCGACGCCAAGGTCATCCGGCTCTACGTCGACGACGAGCCGCTGCTCCTGCCGATCGCCGACATCCTCGAGTACGAGCGGTCGATCGACTTCCGCGAGGGCGTCCTGCGCCGTGAGGTCGTGTGGCGCAGCCCGTCGGGCAAGCGGGTGCGGATCCGCTCGAGCCGCATGGTCTCGTTCCAGCAGCGCCACCTGGCGGTCATGACCTTCGAGGTCACGATGCTCGACTCCGCCGCGCCGGTCGCAATCAGCTCGCAGATCCTCAACCGTCAGGACGGTGAGGACGAGTACCACGTGCGGGCCAAGTCGATGGGCGAGGGCGTCGACCCGCGCAAGGCGGAGGCGCTCGAGCGCCGCGTGCTCGACCCGCAGCACAGCCGCGGCAGCCTCGAGGACGGCCGGGTCGAGCTCGGCTTCCGCACCCACGACAGCGGCATGACCCTGGCCGTCGCGGCCGACCACCGGCTCGAGACGGCCAACCGCAGCACGACCCAGATCACGGTCGAGGACGACCTGGCCAAGATGACCTTCCGGGTCGACGCCCAGCCCGGCGAGCCCATCACGCTGACCAAGGTCGTGGCGTACCACACCTCGCGCGGCGTGCCGGTGCGCGAGCTGGTCGACCGGTGCCGGCGCACGCTCGACCGTGTCCGCGAGGACGGCCTCGAGCAGCAGCTGGACGACCAGCGGGCGTGGCTCGACGACTTCTGGGCCCGCTCCGACGTCGAGATCCCTGGCCAGCCCGAGGTGCAGCAGGCCGTGCGCTGGAACCTGTTCCAGGTGCTGCAGGCCTCGGCCCGCGCCGAGGGCAACGGCATCCCCGCCAAGGGCGTCACCGGCTCGGGCTACAGCGGGCACTACTTCTGGGACACCGAGATCTACGCCCTGCCGTTCCTGACCTACACGACCCCGCGGATCGCCCGCTCGGCGCTGCGCTTCCGGTACACGCTGCTGGAGTCCGCCCGTCGGCGGGCGCGCGAGCTGGCGCAGCAGGGCGCGCTCTACGCGTGGCGCACGATCAACGGTGAGGAGGCCTCGGCCTACTACGCGGCCGGCACGGCGCAGTACCACATCGACGCCGACATCTCCTTCGCCCTGGACAAGTACGTGCAGGCCACGGGCGACACCGACTTCCTGGTCCGCGAGGGCATCGACATCCTGGTCGAGACGGCCCGCATGTTCGTCGACCTCGGCTTCTGGCGCTCGGAGGAGGACGGCTCGTTCCACATCCACGGCGTCACGGGCCCCGACGAGTACACGACCGTCGTCAACGACAACCTGTTCACCAACGTCATGGCGCGTTTCAACCTCGCGAGCGCCGCCGCGTCGGTCCGCGAGCTCGCCGCGCGCGACGGCCTGGAGTACGACCAGGTCGTGCAGCGCCTCGGCCTGACCGACGACGAGGTCGCCTCCTGGGAGCAGGCCGCCATCGACATGGCGATCCCCTTCGACGAGCACCTGGGCATCCACCCGCAGGACTTCCACTTTCTCGACCGTGAGGTGTGGGACCTCGACAACACCCCGCTCGACAAGCGCCCCCTGTTGCTGAACTACCACCCGCTCGTGATCTACCGCTTCCAGGTGCTCAAGCAGGCCGACGTCGTGCTGGCGCTGTTCCTGCAGGGCGACCAGTTCACGCCGGAGCAGAAGCGGGCCGACTTCGAGTACTACGACCCGATCACGACGGGCGACTCGACGCTGTCGGCCGTCGTCCAGTCGATCATCGCGGCGGAGGTCGGGTACGCCGACCTCGCGTATCGGTACTTCCTGTCGGCGCTGTACGTCGACCTCGCCGACCGTCACGCCAACACCTCCGACGGCGTGCACGTCGCGTCCACGGGCGGTGTGTGGAGCGCGCTGGCCTCCGGCTTCGGCGGCTTTCGCGACCACGGTGGCGAGTTCACGATCGACCCGCGCCTGCCCGAGAGCTGGCACGAGCTGACGTACCGCGTCACGCTGCGGGGCACGCGGGTCCGGGTCACGGTGCGCGACTGCGAGGTCGAGCTCGTGGTCGAGGACGGTGAGAGCGCCGAGCTCTCGGTGCGGGGTGAGCCGCTCGTCGTGAAGATGGGCGCGCCCGTCACGGTCGCGCTGCGCGATCAGGGTCCGCGCCTGGCCGGCCAGCCGAAGCCGGTCCCCGGACGCCAGCGCGGCGACGGGTCGGTCATCACCGCCACGGTGCCCGGCACCTGACCGAGCCCCGGGATTTCAGGCAGAACGCCAGACATCGGACGGCGGGTCCGTCACAATCGGGGCATGTTCACGGTGTCCTGGCGCTTGGCCGACGGCACAGCCGGCGGCGTCGAGGTGCGCGGGCGTGACCGCTTCAGCTTCGGCCGCCAGGGCTGCACCGTCGAGCTCGACCTGCCCGGACTGAGCCGCGAGGCGCTCGTCGTGCGCGACACCGCTCCCGGGCCGGTGGTCTTTCGGGGACAGCGCGACAACGGCGCGTTCGTGGCGCTCGTGACGCTGCTGGGTCAGCGCCGCTGGCTCGAGGAGGGCACGGCCGCCAACCTGACGGCCGACGCCAACCGGGTCGAGCTGCACCTGGCCGGGGAGGTCGTGTTCACGGCTGACATCAGCTTCGGCATCCGGCCGCGGACCTTCGAGCGCCTCCTCCCCGAGAGCGCCACCCCCGCCTAAGCCTCCCCACCACCCGAGGGGCGGTGAGTCCTCCACCCGAGACGGTGAGTCCTCCACGCTCTGAGCGCTGAGGCGGTGGATCACCCACCGCCCCTACGGGCGCGGTGGAACACTCACCGCCCCTCGCTGGTGGGCGGGGCGGCGTGGGTCAGCCGCGTCAGACCGACGAGGTGGGCACGACCGGTACCCGCACCAGCACGACGCCGGGGCGGATCTCGGCGGTGATCTCGGTGCCGTCGCCGACGGGGTCGCCGTCGAGCTGCATCGGTGTCGACGACCCGGCCGTGATGTGCACCGTGCGGCCGGTGAACCGGGCGAACCGCTCGGTGTTGCGCTTGCGGCGGGTGATGACCTTCCACGCGATGCCGAGCCAGCCGAGGAACCGGCGCGGCGCGAGCACCACGACGTCGAGCTCGCCGTCGTCGATCACGGCCTCGGGAAGCAGCGGGATGCCGGCCTGCAGGAAGCCGACGTTGCCGATCACGACGGTGCGGGCCCGCATCTTGACGGGCTCGGCGTCGTCGACCGTGATCGTGACCTTCATGCCGGGGAAGCGCAGCGCCTTGATGCCGGACACGAAGTACGCGAGGTATCCGACACGCTTCTTCAGGTCGTCGTCGACACCGGTCATGATCATGGCGTCCATGCCGAGACCGGCCATGACCAGGAAGGACGTGTCGACCCCGGAGTCGGTGCGGTAGCGCGCCAGGTCGATGGCCTTGTCCTGGCCGCCGAACGCGACGTCCAGGGCGTCGCGCCAGTTGAGGGGGATGCCGAGGTTGCGGGCCAGGAGGTTGCCGGTGCCGTGCGGGATGACCCCGATCGCCACGCCCGTGCGCGCGGCTTCCTCGCACACTGCGCGGACCGTGCCGTCGCCCCCGGCGGCGATGATCAGGTCGACCCCGGCCGAGAGGGCCTGCAACGTCTGGCCGTAGCCCGGGTCCTCGACCGTCGTCTCGAACCAGAGCGGCTCGCTCCAGCCGTGCGTGGCCGCCGCGGTCCGAACCCGCGCCTTGAAGGCCTCGACCTCGCCGACCTTGGAGGGGTTGAGGATCACCGCGGCCTGGCGTGCGCCGGTGCCGGTGAGCATCGCGAGCTCCGACGGCAGACGGGTGGCGTCGGTCGCGATCAGGATCCAGAGCGCCAGGGTCGCGCCGGCGCCGAACGCCAGGCCGGCGACGACGTCGGTGGGGTAGTGGACGCCGAGGAGCACGCGGCTGGCGGCGACGGCGACAGCGAGGAGCGACCACACCGTGATCAGGAGGCGGCGCTTCGCCCCGCGGCCGGTCGTGATGATCGTGAGCAGGGTCGCGATGACGAGCAGCATCCCCGCGCCGGCGGAGTGGCCCGACGGGAACGACCAGCCGCCGATGTCGTGCAGCTCGCCGAGCGAGGGCGGGCGGGGGCGCTCGACGAGCGACTTGAGGGCCGGGTTGCCGAGCAGAACCACGAGACCGCTCGTGACGATCCACGTGGCGATACGCCACTCGCGGCGCCACGCGGCCCAGCCCGCGACCAGGATCAGGACGAGCACGACCGGCCCCGTGGCGAAGGCCGCGGCGAGCGCCTCACAGACGCGCAGGAGCCAGGTCGTGTCTGCGGTGAGGGCGACGGCATCCAGGGAGACGGCGCGGTCGAGATCGCCCAGCGGGTCCCAGCCCGCCGCGACCTCGATCGTCAGCAGGACCAGCAGCAGGGCGAGGCACGCCAGCACGACCGACAGCACTCCCCCCCGGCTCGGCTCGGCGCGGCGCAGGTCGACCGACACGTGTTTCCTCCCCTGGCGCGCCCGGTGCGTGCCTCGGCAATCGTAACGGCGGGGCTCCCGAGCGGCCGTGCCCCGGGATCCGGTTCGGCCCGCCGGGGCAGGGGTTCGCCCGGCCGATACGCTGACCGGGTGATCGATCCCCGCCTGCTCCGTGACGATCCTGACGCCGTGCGCACGTCGCTGCGCCGACGGGGCGAGTCGCCCGACAAGGTCGACGCCCTCGTGGCCGCCGACGCCGCCCGTCGCTCCGCGATCGCGCAGTTCGAGGCGCTGCGCGCCGAGCAGAAGCAGATCGGTCGCCAGGTCGCCCAGGCCTCGGGTGACGAGAAGACGGCCCTGCTCGAGCGCACCAAGGCGCTCAGCGCGCAGGTCAAGGAGGCCGATGCCGAGCAGGCGCGGGCCTCCGAGGAGTTTGACGGTCTGCTCCGCTCGCTGCCCAACCTGGTCGCGCCCGAGGCACCCGAGGGCGGCGAGGACGACTTCACGGTCCTCGACGTCGTCGGCACCCCCCGCGACTTCGCGGCCGAGGGGTTCACGCCGCGCGACCACCTCGAGATCGGGCAGCTGCTCGGCGCGATCGACATCGAGCGAGGCGCGAAGGTCTCCGGCTCGCGCTTCTACTACCTCACGGGCGTGGGCGCGATGCTCGAGCTCGCCCTGGTGCAGCTCGCGATGTCGACGGCCCAGAAGTGGGGCTTCACCCCGATGATCCCGCCGGCGCTGGTGCGCTCGCGGGCCATGGAGGGCACCGGCTTCCTCGGCCAGGCTGCCGACGACGTCTACCACCTCGAGAAGGACGACCTCTACCTCGTCGGCACCTCGGAGGTGCCGCTCGCGGCGTACCACTCCGACGAGATCCTCGACGCATCCTCGCTGCCGCGCCGGTACGCCGCCTTCAGCCCCTGCTACCGCCGCGAGGCCGGATCGCACGGCAAGGACACCCGAGGCATCTTCCGCGTGCACTGGTTCGACAAGGTCGAGATGTTCACCTACACGACCCTCGAGGAGTCCTACGCCGAGCACGAGCGCCTGCTCGGCTGGGAACGTGAGTGGCTCGACGCCCTCGAGCTGCCCTACCGCGTCATCGACGTGGCCACGGGCGATCTCGGCTCCTCGGCCATCCGCAAGTTCGACTGCGAGGCCTGGGTCCCGACGCAGGAGCGCTACCGCGAGGTCAGCTCCACCTCCAACTGCACCGAGTACCAGGCGCGGCGTCTGGACATCCGGGTGCGCGGCACTGCGTCCGACGGAGGGGGGAGCACCGGTCCGGCCGCCACGCTCAACGGCACCCTCTGTGCCATGACCCGCACGATCGTGGCGCTGTTCGAGAACGGTCAGCAGGCCGACGGCTCGGTCGCTCTGCCGAAGGCGCTGCACCCGTTCCTCGGCCCGGTCCTGAAGCCGGTCGCATGAGCGACTGGCGGCCCCGGCTCGTCGCGCTGGACGTCGACGGCACGCTCGTCAACGGGCGCAACGAGATGAGCCCGGTCGTGCGCGAGACCGTGCGCGCGCTGCGGGAGAAGGACATCGAGGTCGTCATCTCCACCGGACGCTCGGTGCCGGGCGTCATGGACACCGCCGACAAGCTCGGCTTCGAGCGGGGGTACGCGATCGGCAGCAACGGCTCGCTCGTCTTCACCTACCGGCCCACCGAGATGCTGCGGGCCGTCACGTTCGACGCCTCCGAGGCCGTGCGGTCGATCCTCGACCGCATGCCCGACGTGCTCGTGGCGGTGGAGGAGGTCGGCGTCGGCTACCGCGTCAACCGGGCCTTCCCGTCCGACGAGCTCGGCGGCACCATCACGGTGCAGAGCGTCGAGGAGCTCATCGGGGAGCCGGTCACGCGCGTCATCATCCGCTCGCCCGAGCACAGCACGGAGGAGTTCCGGGAGGTCGTGACCGATCTCGGTCTGACCGACACGAACTACTACATCGGGTACACCGCGTGGCTCGACATCGCCCCGATGGGCACGTCGAAGGCGTCCGGCCTCGACTTCCTGTGCGACCACCTGGGCATCGCCCAGTCCGACGTGCTCGCGGTCGGTGACGGCAACAACGACATCGAGATGCTGACGTGGGCGGGCCGTGGTGTCGCGATGGGTCAGGCGCTCGACGAGGTCATCGCGGTCGCCGACGACGTCACCGGATCGATCGACGACGACGGTGTCGTCGACGTGCTCCGGCCGTACCTCTGACCCGCGCCGCCCCGAGGTGCCGGGGCGGTCGAGAACGCCTGGTCAGCCGACCTGCATGAGGCGCCGGCCGGACTCCAGGTCGTCGAACGCGTCGAGCACCTGGTCGACGCTCGGCACCAGGACGACCAGGTCGGTGACCTCGGACCCGGCCTGCTGCCGCGCGCGGCGCAGGTGGCGCTTGATCGTCGACGTGGAGCAGCCCAGACGCTCGGCCAGCTGCTGGCACGTGTCGTCGGGGTGCGACTGACGCGTCGCGAGCACCGTGGCGTGGTCGACCGGTCCCCCGCCGAGCCGGGCCGCGCCGAAGCTCGCGATCTCCGTGTCGGCGACCGAGACGCCGAGCCGGCGACGCAGGTCCTGGCGGTCGGACTCGGTGGTGCACGCCACGAAACCGGAGACGTTGACCTCCACGACCGCCCGGTACAGGCAGTCGGTGAAGATCGGGCAGGCCGCGCAGCGACGGTGCGCCTCGGCACGCTTGCGCGCGACCTCGCGCCGCATCGCTGCGGTCAGGCCGTGTCTCCCGAGTGGCGTCTCCAGCGCGTCGTCGAGAAAGGTCATCGGGTCGTCTGCGCACGCGGGTACGACAGAATCATCGACGATGGTCATGGGCTCCCTCTTCCCTGAACCGATCGAACGACGGTGACTCTACAGGTACATCCCCCCGCTGGCGCCGTTTTCGCCGGTTTGGTGACCTTGGGCACCGGAGGGGTCGTTTGACGCCGGTAGCGCCAGTCGCATGGTCTGGAGCTGCGACTGGGCCTGCACCTGCTGGGCGTACAGCGCGGCCTGGATCCCGTGGAAGAGGCCCTCGAGCCACCCGACGAGCTGGGCCTGCGCGATCCGGAGCTCACCCTCCGACGGCGACGCCGCCTCGAACGGGCGGCTCAGCCGGGACAGCTCGTCGACGAGCTCGGGCGCCAGGCCCTCCTTGAGCTCGGTGATCGACTGCTCGTGGATCTCGCGCAGTCGGGCGCGGCTCGCGTCGTCGAGCGGAGCGGCCTTCACCTCCTCGAGGAGCTGACGGATCATGCCGCCGATGCGCATGACCTTGGCGGGCTGCTCGACCAGGTCGGTCAACGGTGTCGTGGAGGACTCGTCGTCCTCCGGGACCGCGACGGGACTGCCGTCGGGGCCGATCGTCATGGGTGTCTCGCTCATGCTCCCACCCTAGGACGGCGGCGGAACCACCTGCTGGTCGAGTGGGTGAGGGCGGTCGCGCCCGAACCCGTGGGGGTACCTCCCAGGACGAAGTCCTAGGGGGAGCGAGACCCGGTCAGCCCATGGTCGACGTCCGGGTCAGGTGCGGGGGTCTCGATACGGCCGCTCGCAGAGCTCGCACCCACTCGACCACCGGGTGGTTCGGCCCGGCGTGGTTGATCCTCCCCGACCACCGGGTGGTGCGGCCCGGCGTGGTTGCTCCTCCCCGACCACCGGGTGGTGCGGCCCGGCGTGGTTGCTCCTCCCCCTACGGCAGGAGGACCAGCTTGCCGATGTGCGACGACGCCTCCATGACGCGGTGCGCGTCGGCCACCTCGTCGAGCGCGAACGTCTGGTGCACGACGGGCCGTAGCGCGCCGCTCTCGACCCACGGCCAGGCGTGCTCGACGAGGTCGGCCATGATCGCGGACTTCTCCTCGCTCGGG
This sequence comes from Aeromicrobium sp., assembly GCF_023146395.1. GTDB lineage: Bacteria > Actinomycetota > Actinomycetes > Propionibacteriales > Nocardioidaceae > Aeromicrobium. The sequence continues at coordinate 151,900 of NZ_JAGLCD010000002.1, forward strand.
CGTGCCCGCAGCGAGGTGGCCGCCACCGAGGCGCGCTTGGTGAGCAGGACCCCGAGGTTGAGCTCGGCCTTGACCCCACCCTGCATGCCGATGACCACGAGCCGCCCACCCGTGGCGAGAGCGCGGACGTTCTGGTCCAGGTACTTCGCGCCCATGTTGTCGAGGATGACGTCGGGGCGGAGGTCCTGCGCCGTCAACGCCTCCACGAAGTCCTGCTCGCGGTAGTTGATCGTGGCGGCGGCGCCGAGGTCGCGGCAGAACTGCGCCTTCTCCGGTGAACCGACCGTCACGACGACGCGTGCACCGTGAGCCACGGCCATCTGGATCGCCGTGGTGCCGATGCCGCTGCCACCGCCGTGGACCAGGAGCGTCTCGCCGGGACGCAGCCCGGCGTGCATGAACACGTTCGACCACACCGTGGCCGCGGTCTCCACGAGCCCGCCGGCGGCGGCGTCGTCGAGCGCCGAGGGACGCGCGACGACCTGGCCGGCCGGAACCGCGACGTGCTCGGCGTACCCGCCGCCGGCCAGGAGGGCCACGACGTCCTGCCCGACCCGCGCAGCATCGACGCCCGCGCCGACGGCGACGATCGTGCCGGCAGCCTCGAGCCCGAGCACGTCGGTGGCGCCCGGCGGGGGGTTGTAGAAGCCCTGCCGCTGCAGCACGTCGGCGCGGTTGACCCCCGCGGCGACCACGCGCACGAGCACCTCGCCCTCGGCCGGCTCGGGCACGGGGTGCTCGCCCACCACGAGGGCGTCGGCCTCGCCCGGGTCGGGGACGGTCACGGCGCGCATCAGGTCAGGGATCGTCATGGCTGCGACGATAACTCGGAGCCCGCTAGCGTGGGCCTCATGGACGTCCGCCTGGTGCAGCTCGCGGCCGGGATCGACCCGGCGGAGAACCGCGATCTGGTCGACGCAAGACTCGGGGCCATCGATCCCGGGGCCTCGCTCGTCGTGCTGCCCGAGGCCACCATGACCGACTTCGGTCCGACCGACCTGGACCTGGCGTCCTTCGCCGAGCCGTTGGACGGGCCGTTCGTCGCGCTCCTGGCCCGCCACGCGCGCCGGATCGGCGCCACCGTGGTCGCGGGCACCTTCGAGCCGAGCACGGCCGAGCTCGGCGCGGAGGCCCCGCCCTTCAACACGCTCGTGGTCGTGGCGCCGGACGGCACGCTCAGCGCGACCTACCGCAAGATCCACCTCTACGACTCCTTCGGGTACCGGGAGTCCGACCGGCTCTCCCCGGGGACGATCGAGCCCGTGGTCGTCGACGTCGCGGGCCGCCGGCTGGGCCTGATGACGTGCTACGACCTGCGGTTCCCCGAGCTCGCGCGACTCCTGGTCGACGCGGGCGCCGACACCCTGGTGGTGCCGGCGGCGTGGGTCGCCGGCGAGGGCAAGCTGCACCACTGGCGCACCCTGCTCGCGGCGCGCGCGATCGAGAACACGGTGCACGTCCTCGCCGCCGCCCAGGGTGGTCGCCGCTACACCGGGCACTCCCTGGTCGCCGACCCGCAGGGTTCTATCGTGGTCGAGGCCGCCGAAGGCGACGAGACGCTGTCGGCGGTGCTGGACCCCGAGGAACCCGGACGCACGCGCTCGACCAATCCGTCGCTCGCGAACCGGCGCATCGACCGACCGCGAGGAGACGCATGAGCGAGGCCACCACCGGCCGTCGTCGCCTCGACGACTCCGTCCCGGCGGAGTACGACCAGCCGGTCCGCGCGCCTCGTCTGGAGTCACGGCGCTCGGCCGCCACGATCGGCGCCGTCGTCGCCCTCGCCGCGCTCGTCGGCCTGGTCGGCAGCCTGCTGTCGGTCCTGGCGATCGACGTCCCGGTCGCGGTCTACCGCCCCTCGGCCGCCCTGCTCACGATCGCGCTGACCATCGCTCTGGTGCACCGAGCCGGTGGGCACATGCGCATCTGGGTCAGCCTCGTCTCGGTCCTGTGCGTCGCCGCAGCCGCGACCGAAACGGCCGGTCTGATCGCGGCCGCCGCTGCCGCGACGGGTGTCGTGGGCGCCGTGCTCGCGGTCGTCCTGACCCGCCCCAGCGAGGGCGTCGCGTCGACGCTGAAGGAGTTCGTCGTCAGCGTCGGGCTCGCGCTGAGCGGCGCGGCCGGCGTGGCTGCGTGGAACGCGCAGGTCAACGCCGTGATGTTCAGCGTCGCGGTCATCGGCATCTCGCTCGGCGTCGTGATCGGCCTGGTCTGGTCGCTCGGCGAGGGCCTGCACGGGCTGGGTCGCCGCCACCTGGCGATCCTCGCGGTCGTGGCCACGGGTCTCCTGCTGCTGGTCGTCTACACGTATGCGGTCCGCAGCTATGGATCGACCTCGGTCATCAACGCGATCGACGACGCGATCTTCCAGGCCCGCACCACGATCGGCGGCATCCCCCGCCCGGTGCAGGCCTTCGCCGGATTCCCGGCCCTGGTGGTCGGACTACGGCTGCGCTCGCAGCGTCGTGAGGGCTGGTGGGTCCTCGTCTTCGCGGTCCTCGCCACGAGCTCGGTCACGACCTCCTTGGTCTCGCCCTCGGCCTACCCGTCGTACATCGGGCTGTCGGTCCTGTACTCGGCCGTCATCGGCTTCGCGCTCGGCTGGCTCGCCTCGCACTACGTGCTCGCCCCCAGCACGCAGCGTTCGGCGCGCCGGGTCGAGTCCACGCGCCGGGTGGAGCCGTCGCGCTGGTCGGGCCTGCGCTGACGGTCTCAGTGGGTAAATGAGAGACTGAACCTCGTCCGGACGCCTCGGTGACCGGACGAGGAGGGGTGCCGGAGTGGCCGATCGGAACCGCCTTGAAAGCGGTCGCTGGGTCTACAGCTCAGCCGCGGGTTCGAATCCCGCCCCCTCTGCCAGTCCCGCGAAGCGGTGTCGCAGAGGGCGCCGATTCGGGGAGGAGCTTGCGACGGAGTCCCGCCCCCTCTGCCAGTCCGCGAAGCGGTGTCGCAGAGGGCGCTGGTTCGGTTTCCGATTCGTCGAAGTGAGTCACCCATGAGTCTGCCCGAGAGCTCGGTCTACCGGTTGGGGCGCGGCCCCGCGCTCGTCGCCACCGGTGTCCTGACGATCGCGACCGGCGTCCTGGTGTTCGCGGCCTTCCTGATGGCCGACGACGCCACTCCGCGCCTGATCGGCGCGGTCGTTCTCGGTGTCCTGGCGGCGGCGTCGGTGCTCCTGGCGGCCCGGTTCGCGCTGCGTCCGCCATCGGTGATCCGCCTGGACGCGACGGGATTCACCGTGGCGAGGCCGCGGGTGCGCGCCGCCTGGAAGCAGGTCGACGACGTGGCGCTCGACTCCGCGGGCTTCCTCGTGCTGACGGGCGAGGGCACCGCACGGGTCGAGCTGCGGCTGCTGGATCCCGATGCGCGGCAGGTGCTCGTTCGGGAGGTCTACGACCGCCTGAACACCGCACACGGCTACACGCGCTTCGGCTGATCGGTCCGGCCGGGAGGCCGATTGGTCCCCACGGCTGCGTGGCCGGTATCGTGGCCGGGTTGCCACCTCCGGGCGGCGACGAGGAGATGTCGCATAGTGGCCTAGTGCGCCCGCCTGCTAAGCGGGTTGAGGTTTAAACCTCTCGCGGGTTCAAATCCCGCCATCTCCGCCATCGACCACAGCCCCGCAGCGCGCCTCGCTGCGGGGCTGTGGTGATTCTGGGGCTCGTCGGTGTGCGGAGGAGCGGGGCACACGCGAGTGGCCCATCTCTGCCGTCAGCTCCGGACTCATGTAATGCCCCCAGTTTCCGTCTCAGGCTGAGTGGGACTTTGCAGCCGAGTTGAATGCCGCTAACCGACGCACACCTGTTGGGCGTATGAGAGCGACGCGGTGAGGATGGCTTGCTCCTCGGCGTTGCCTTCGTAGTCGGTGTCTTTTTCGACGATGGCGCGGAGGGTCTCGTTGCTGAGGTCTGAATCGTCGAGGACTTGAGCGGTGCAGTCGGCGATTTCGCTGGGGACTTGGGCGAAGGAGTCGGGAGAGCGCAGGGCCGAGGCGAGGTCGTCTCGGCTTGGTCGACCACCGGAGCAGGCCGTCGTTGCTACGAGCACGGCAGCCAGCATCGTCGCGGTGGCGGCAGTTCGCATGGTGCTCCTCCTAGTTCTTTCGGATGGTTTCCACAGGTTTGATGAGATTTTACTGAGCAGAAGCTGAGTCTGACCTTAGTCTTCGGCTCATTGTTCACGCACAGGTTCGCGCCGGTGCTGAGTTGGGGGAGTCTCGGGTGAGCGTGTCTCGTCGCGTGCGTGTGGTTGCTGCCATGGTGTCGGGTTCGTTGGCGGCCAGTCTGCTGGTGTCGGCCGTGCAGGCAGATCCAAGTCTTGATCTGCCCGATCCCGTGGCCCCGGAGGAGTCTCTGGCCCAGGTCGCGCCTCTGAAGTCCGAGGAACTCGTCGCAGAGCCTGCGCCGGAGGTGCCGGTGGGTGAGTTCGAGGTTCCTGTGAAGGAGGCGGTCCCGGATGAGGACCGAACCCCGAAGGATCTGCTGGGCGCGCTGGAGTCTGACGATCGCTCGCAGGACTGGGCCGAGGATCTCGCCGATGCCAAGGTGCTTGAGCGGGACGAGCTGTCGACGACCTATGACGTAGGAAATGGGCAGCGTGCTACCGAGCTATCGTCGGCCCCGGTCAACGTGCAGTCATCCTCGGGGAAGTGGGCCCCGGCATTGCCCTTCGCGAACTACTCAGGAAGTTCATGGGGCGCACGTTCGAAAGCCGCCGCGATCGCAAAGGCGAAGCAAGTCGCGAGCCGCACAAGGGGAGAGTATCGAGGACCGTGTAAGGCAGGAAATCACTGTCATGTGGACTTCTTCAACGGCCGCGGAGAACTCAAGCACACCATTCACATTCGCTGGAAGAAGTAAACGACGATGAGTAAAGTGCGAATTCGGTTGATGGGTGACCGCCTGAAGGACGAGAAAGGCGAGGACTATTGGATCGTTCGAACCGACACTTACGGATGGGATCTCAGCGCGCTAGTAGCGCAACTTGATGGCGATCCGCGAGTACTAATTCACAACGCCGACCTATCGCTCGAGGACATGGGTCAAGTGAAGGTCTCACGCTTTAACGGGGTCATCTCTGGCTTGAGCGGCCGAGGGTACGACTTGACGTTCTACAGAGGTGCATCTGGCGAGATCGTGGTACTTGAGGAACGTCACTGATCTGGCTTGTTCCCATCCGTCGGCGATGGGCGTCACTGAGCGGTGATCCTTGAGGCCGTGCAGGAGCTTGGCTTGAGCTCGAGGCGTAGGCGGAGACCAAGAACCAGTTGGCGTACCGCAAGGCGACGGTCCGGTCGAACGGAGTGCCATGTGCGCTACTGGAGTGGGGAACCGAAAGAGCGCAGAGTCTCGTCGCGCAGCTCTGCAAGACCCGCCTCTCCAGCCCCGCCTGCCGAAAGACTCATTCACCGTTTGGGCAGTTGCAAAGCCGAAGATCGATGAAGACGCCGTGGCTCGAGCGATTCGTGTTGCCTTGAGTGACCTGGGTGACCAGGACTCGGATCAGCGCGCAGCGTGAGCCTCGAGCGCATCGTGCCGCAACAGGTACTTCCGGATCGCCGTGCCGCTGCGCTCGTAGTGCTGGCCGATCTGGTTCAGCGTCCACCCGGCAGCTTGTAGCCCCACGATGGTCTCGAGCTCGCTGTCTGGTAGCCCGTGCTTTGCGACTCGGAGTTCAACGCCGGCGTCGACGAGCCGTTTGATGATCGTCTTGTCATCGACCTTGTACTTCACCGACAGCGCATAGACCGTCCTGCCTGCCAGGTACGAGGTGACGATGTCACTTGCTTGCTGGCGTGTCAGGTGGCGTCGAACCAGTCGCTCTCCTGCTCGTGACACCGGTGCTTCGGAGACTTCCGGCACGCCACGGACGACGACTTGGGACACTCGGTCCCAGAGAGTTTGGTTCCAACCTTGTGTCAGTTGGGCCGCCATCGATCACAGCCCCGCCGCGTTCTTCGCTGCGGGGCTGTGGTTGTTCTCGGGCACGGCGATGTGCGGAGGACTAAGGGACGGGCATCCTGGGCCCGCCGCTTCAACGAGATGAGTCGGATGGGAGCCCTCGTCGTGTGCGAGCGCGGGAAGGCTCGCCGGCGTTCCTCTCACGATCCGACGCCGCGTCGCCCCGGGGCATCCACTCGCCGCGCCAGCCCCTCACTCGTCGGTAGAGCGGTTCCGTTCGCGGAAGCCCTGGGCCAGGTCGACGACGCCGAAGAGGGCCAGCACCACGCCGAAGGGTCGGCCGGTGAACCAGGCGAACTCGGCCTCGGGGAAACCGATCGCCAGCACGGCACCGACGAGGACGAGCAGGGAGCCGGTGAACAGGTGCATCGAGGCGCTCATGGGCCCAGCCTAGAAGCCCGGCGACTTGGTGGCATCGGCCGAAGGTCGGTCGGGCGCCGGCCGGAAGTGGGGGACGGGAGCGCGACTCCCGCGACCCTCGGCTAGCCTGCCGGAGGGAGAGGAAGACCGACGAGGACCCGATGACGACGCAGCGCACCTGGCGGTGGTTGGCCCTGTTCGTCCTCGTGGACCTGGTGCTCGTCGCGGTGATGTTCCGCCACGTCTCCGGCGACTCCGAGGATGCCTCGTCGACCTCGGTGGCGACCGCGCCGGGTGAGTCGGCCGAGGTGGTCGATCCCGCTCCGGCGGCCGAGACCGTCGCCGGACTCGTGGAGGCCACCGAGGACCTCACCGTGTGGGGCGCACGCGGCTCGTGCGGCAGCGGGTCGCCGGTCGTGCTCACCCGGGACGATGCCGGCGTCCGCGAGGAGCTCGACCCCGGCATCACCGAGCTGCTGCGGCTAGACGTCAACGACGCCGGTGACGTCTACGTGATCGGAGCCGACGCGGACTGCCAGCCGCTCGAGCTGCTCCTGACCGAGGGCGCCACGGCCTGGATCGACCCGCCTGGTCCGATCCGTCGCTGGCACCTCACTCCCGGTGACCCGACGACCCTCACGACCCCTGTGGGTGTCGTGGATCCCGGTTGCGCGCCGGTCTCGTTCGTCTCGGACGACGCGGAGGGACTGGTCGGGTGCGCCGACGGCCGGATCCGCACGTCGGACGACGACGGAGCCACGTGGGAGGGCGACGTCGCCCTGGAGTCGCTGCGGAGCGTGGTGCGCGCCGGAGACGACGCGGTGGCTCTCGCCCCGGCTGAGGACTGTGCCGTCGGGTCCTACCGGGTCGCGGCGGGTTCGGCGGCGTTCTCGGGGTGCGTCCAGCCGGAGGAGAGCGAGGGGCTCACGCTGCTCGCCGCCAGCGGTGGCGGCTACGTCGCTGTGGTCGGCGAGGAGCTGATCCGCTCGACTGACGGCAGCACGTGGGAGCCGGTCGGGAGCTAGGAAGGGAACGGGGTCTCGCTCCCCCAAGGACTTCGTCCTGGGAGGTACCCCCACGGGTTCGGGCGCGGCCGCCCTCACCCACTCGACCAGCGCGGTGGTGCCGTGGGGTGGTTCGTCGGGCGCGGCCGCCCTCACCCACTCGACCAGCGCGGTGGTGCACACGACCGCGCCCGCCGTTCGTCGAGGACGAACGGCGGGCGCTGGTGGTGCTGGGGTCAGCTGGCCTTCTCGGCGGCCAGGTCGCTGACCGGCGCCTCGGCGCGCTCGCTCATGAGGATGGTCTTCGAGCGGACGCGGCTGCGGCGGTTGATCATGGCCTCGACCTCGAGGTAGGTCATCGGCTTCTTGAGGTGGAGCACGATGAACACCGTGGAGAACAGGATCGACAGGTCGAGGCGGAAGGAGTAGCCACGCAGGGCGGCCCGGCAGTAGGCCGTCTCGATCGTGAGGCGCTCGTCGTCGGTGAGCGCCTGGCGTCCGACGAGCTGGGCGGGACCGGTCAGGCCCGAGGGGGTCAGGAAGCGGTCGTCGGCGTGCGGGAACTCCTCGCGGAGCAGGTTCTGCACGTTCTCGGGCAGCGGGCGGTTGCCGATCAGCGACATGCGGCCGCTGATGACGTGGACGAGCTGGGGGATCTCGGTGAGGCCGAAGCGCTCCAGCAGGCTGCCGATCTTGGTGTAGAGCGGGGAGTCCGGCGGGATGTTGAGGAAGCGGACCTGGCCCTCGACCGGGACGGTGTCGCGGTTGACCATCTTGTCGGCGTTGCGCACCATCGTGCGGAACTTGACGACCTTCATGACCTGGTCGACCGAGACGCGACGGTTGGACCGGTAGTAGACCGGGCGGCCCTCGCTGAGCAGCACCGCCAAACTGGCGACGAGCAGCACGGGGACCCACACGACCGCAGTGAGGGCGATGAGAGTCAGGTCGAGTAGACGCTTGCGCTTCATGGTCTTGCCTCTTGTCGATCGGGGGTCGAGGTGAGGTCTGACGACAGTGTCAGGGTCGGCGTCCCTGAGGGGCGCACGACATGGACAACGAGCGACATGGCCCGAAGTGCCGCCCAAACTTTTGCGTCGGTGCCGACGATGGTCCGACGGGGTTTGCGAGCGGCCTCCGCGAGCAGGCGACGCGCCACCTTCTCGAAGGTCGACGACAACCGGTCCGACAGGCCAGAACGGTCGGCGGGCGCGATGATGCGCCCGGGGTAGACCACCGAGACGCTCACCCGGGAACCGTGACGCAGCGCGATGCGGTCGAGATGCTCCTCGGCCAGGTTCTTCCACCCGCCGTAGAGGCGCCGGTCGGGCGTGGGGGCCAGCGCGATGACCGACGAGACCAGCACGACTCGCACCGATCCGGTGGTGGCCGCCACGATCGCGTCGATCGTGGCGAGCTCGGCCACGAAGCGCTCGGCGTCGTCGGGGCGCGGGTCCTCGGGATGGATCGGCCCGAGCGCGCACACGTGCACGACCAGGTCAGCGGTGCCGGCCACCGCACCAGCCGCAGCCGCGGCGAGGACCACGCGGGCGCCCGTCGTGCCGGCGAGGGCCTCGGCGTCCCGCTCGTGCCGGGCGACGGCCACGACGTCCTGGCCGTCGAGCCGCGCCAGCAGCGTGGCTCCCAGCTGGGTCCGGGGGCCGACGACGACGTGCACGGGGGAGCTCATCGGGCGTCCTGGATGTCGGTGAGCAGCGTCTCGAAGCGGTCGATGCAGCGTTCGGCGGTGAACTCGTCCTCGGCGAGCGCGCGGCTCGCGACGCCGACCCGCTCGCGGCGCTCGGGGTCGCCGAGGATCTCGGCGACCCAGGCGCCCGCGGCCGGCAGCGACGCGGACTGCGGGGTGAAGACCGCGCCGCCCGCGCGCTCGACCAAGGTCGAGGCGGCGTTCTCGAGCGGCATCAGGCCCAGGACCGGCCGGCCGGCGCACAGGTAGGAGAGCGTCTTGGACGGCACGGAGAAGGCGCCGGCGCGCTGGTCGAGCAGCACGAGCAGCACGTCGCCGGACCCCAGGACCTCGGGCAGGCGGTCGTACGGCTGGTACGGCAGGAGGGTGACGGGGACGTCGAGGCGGCGCGCCTCGTCACGGATCACGTCGGCTGCCGGGCCCTCGTTGACGACGACGAGCTCGGCGTCGACGCCGAGCTCGCGCACCTGCTGGGTCAGCGCCACCAGCAGCGACGGGTCGTGCTTGAGCCCGAGCGTGCCGGAGTACAGCAGCGTGAGGGTGTCGTCGACGCCCTGCTCGACGGCCCAGTCGTTCTTGCGCTCGACGGGCACGATCTCGTCCAGCGGCGCCCAGTTGGGGATGACCGTGACCTTGTCGGCGGTGCCCCACTTCTCGTGCACCGGCACGAACGCGTCGGAGATCGCGACGACCGCGACGGCGCGGCGCGAGCACCACTTCTCGGCGATCTCGAAGATTGCGGACACGACGGTGAACCCGCGCGAGAGCTTGTCGCCCGCGAACGACTTCACGGCGACGGCGTAGACGTCCTGGTGCCACAGCACCCACGGGATCCGGATGAACAGCATCGCGACGGCGAAGATCACGAGCGTCGGGATCTGAACGTTCGACAGGACGGCCACGTCGGGCCGGTGCGAGCGCACGTGCCGCACGAGCTCGATGCCGAGCCGGATCTCCACGACCAGACGCTTGGCGAAGCGCAGCTTGTCGAACACGAGTCCGTCGCCGATCGTCTCGAACACGATGGTCTCGCCGGGCTCGGCCACGAGGGCGCCCTTGCCGGAGACGTAGGCGTCGCAGCTGGAGTGCACGACGTCATGGCCCCGTCGGGCGAGCTCCCGGCTCAGCTGCACCTGGAAGGGATGTCCACTGAAGTCGTGCACGAGCAGTCGCACGCGGTGCCTCTTTCCTCGTGTCCGAACCGGTCAACAGTGAGAGCAACGACTCGGAGCATCCATCGTTATGAGGCTCGTGCGGTGAACCGTGCCAGAGGTCGGCTGGGACGAGGCGACCGACCTGATTCGAGGAATGCGCAGCGCCTGGGCTAGACTCTCGGAGTCCTCGCGCCGCGTGCGCGGGACGGGCGCCCGTAGCTCAACGGATAGAGCATCTGACTACGGATCAGAAGGTTTGGGGTTCGAATCCCTACGGGCGCACCAGCACGAAGGCCCGCCGCCCCGGAACTCCGGGAGCGGCGGGCCTTCGTCGTTCGACCTGCTCAGGCCGGTGTCGGACTGCGCTGCAGCGGGGCAGCCATGGCGTGATAGCCGCCGTCGACGTGCAGGATCTCGCCCGTGACGGCCCGCGCGAGGTCGGAGAACAGGAAGCACGTCGCATCGGCCGTGGGTTCGGTGGCGTGGGGGTCCCACGCCAGCGGTGCGCGGTCGGACCAGGCGTCGAGCAGGGCGTCGAACCCGGGGATGCCGCCTGCGGCCCGGGTGTGGATCGGACCGGCGGCGACGAGGTTGGCGCGGATCCCGAGCTCCCCGAGGTCGCGGGCGAGGTAGCGGTTGAGCGCCTCGAGGCCCGCTTTGCACACGCCCATCCAGTTGTAGACCGGCCAGGCTCCACCGGCGTCGAAGTCGAGCCCGACGAGGCTCGCACCGGATGCGGGCGCCAGCTGGCGCAGCACGTCGGCGAGATCGGCGTACGAGACGGTGCTGGTGCGGAACGCCCGCTCGAGGTCCGTGGGGTCGACTCCCAGCATGGAGCCTGACAATGCGGCGCGGGGGGCGAACGCGATGGCGTGCAGCGCTGCGTCGAGTCGCCCGAACTGCTCACCCACGGACGCCACGAGCTCGGTCCCCGAGCCCGCCTGGGTCACGTCGTACGGCAGCACGGTGTCGATGCCGAGCGCCGCGGCTGCTTCCTCGGCCCGCTCGAGGTCGCGGTGGAGCGCCGTGAGCACGACGTCGGCCCCCAGGTCGCCGGCACGTCTGGCCACGCCGTACGCGATGCTGCTCGTCGTCACGACTCCCGTGACGAGCACGACCTTGCCGGCCAGCAGTGCCGCGCTCATGCGAGCATCCCGGCGATCGCGTGGTACAGCGGGATGCCGACGACGATGTTGAACGGAAAGGTGAGGCCGAGCGACATCGTCAGGTAGCGCGACGGCAGCGCCTCGGGGATCGCGTGGCGGGCTTCGGCGGGCACGACGATGTAGGAGCCGCTCGCGGCGAGCACGGTCAGGAGCGTGAGGTCGCCGACCGACAGGCCCGCGATGGTGCCGAGGATCAACGCCAGGGTCGCCCCCAGCAGCGGCATCATGACGGCGAAGCCGACCAGGAAGAGCGGGATGCCCCGGACCTCGCGGATCTGCCGCGCGACGACCAGGCCCATGTCGAGCAGGAAGAACGCCAGGAGCCCCTTGAACAGGTCCTCCAGGAGAGGCGCCATGGTCTCGCCATCCGTCGCGCCGGACGCGGCGCCGATCACCAACGAGCCGGTGAGGAGCAGGAACGTGCCCTCCGTGAAGGCGCTGCGCAGGACGCCGCTGACGCCGGTGGGGAGCGCGTGGCTCGCCTCGCCCGCCGGGGTGTCAGCGCCGCGCGTCGTGCCGGCAGCGGGAAGGGCGTCTCCTCCCGCGGCCGGGGTCCCGGCGTGGCTAGGCACCGGTGCCGCCACGCGGCGACGCGACCGGACCCAGGTGGCGAGCAGCACGGCCATGATCACGGCAGGCGTCTCCATCATGACGAGGGCGACGGTCATGTGTCCGCCGGCCTCGTGGCCGCGTGACGCCACGTACTGCGAGGCAGCCACGAACGTCACCGCGCTGACGGATCCGTACGTGGCGGCGATGGCGGCGGCGTCGAACGCAGAGACGCGCCGGCACAGGACCCGGTAGCCGAGCAGCGGGATCGCCACGGCGATCAGCACCGCGAGGCCCATGACCGTGACGCCGGTGCCGGTGAGTCCGGTCTCTGCCAGAGCCTGACCGCCCTTGAAGCCGATCGACATGAGCAGGTACAGCGCAAGGAACTTCGTGACGGCGGGTGGCACCTCGAGGTTCGATCGCACGGCGCCGGCGAGCAGTCCGAGGACGAAGAAGAGGATCACCGGGTCGGTGAGGTTGCTGAGGGTGTCGAGATCCACGGGAGCTCCTGGGTCGGGGGCGCGGGCCCGACGCGGACGAAGGACCACTTACGGGAAGCAGATTACCGGTAATGTAATGCCGGTATAGCGAACGTGAGCAAGGCCACCTGCCCGCTAGGCTGGTCGCGTGACGACGGCCCGCCCCCCGTGGACCTTTCTCAGCAACCACGGGCACGTGCTCGTTCTCGTCGCGCGCGAGCCCGGGATCCTGCTCACGAGCCTCAGCGACCGCGTCGGCATCTCCGAGCGTGCGGCGCGCTCGATCCTGCGGGACCTGGAAGAGGCGGGCTACCTGTCGCGCACCAAGGTCGGACGGCGGAACCGGTACGAGGTGCACCCCGACGGTCCGCTGCGCCACCCCGAGGAGTCCCGGACGATGGTGAGCGACCTCCTCGCAATCTTCGGCGACTGAGGTCCGGCTCGTCCGGCGACCCGGCCCCGGGTCGGTGCGGGTCCGAGCCACGCCGGCGCACGGAGCACAGGCAGGCTCACGGTAGGTGTTCGCGGAACCACGTGGTCGTGCCCGCCGGCAGGTGCTTGAGCTTGGGGCGTTCGTTCAGGGGCGTCACGAAGAGCGCTGCGTCGTCCGGCAGTGCCCACTTGATCTCGTGGTAGACGCGCGACAGCGACTCGGTGCCCTCGACCGCGACCAGGTCGTCGGCCAGCACCCGCAGCTCGGTCCACGGGCCGAGCAGGTCCGCAGGGATCGGCTCGGACGACCACGCCAGGTAGATCGTCGTGTCCACCATGGTCTCCTCGGTTGTCGGTGCCTCCTGCCATCGTGGCCGCATGGGCCAAGATCTCACGATGGCCTTCGTCGGCACGCGCGCGATGTACGAGCGGGTCGGGTTCGAGGTCGTCGGCCAGACCGACGCCGTCGCCTCCAAGATGCCCCGGCTCGTCATGCGGCGCACCCTCTGAGCCCGGAGCTCAGCCCGGCAGGAGGCCCTCGACCAGGTCCGTCACGATCTGGTCAAGGTCGGTCTCGGGGTCGATCGAGACCGTGAGGCGGTCGAGCGCCAGGCCGTCCACGGCGTAGTGGAACAGGGCGATCTGGCGGGCGCCACCGGGGAGCCCGGCCGCTTCGTGGTAGGCGACGTCGCCCCGAAAGCCGGCCAGGAGGGCCTGGTGCATCAGAGCCGACACCTCGGGTCGGCGTGCCGCCTCGAGGCGCATCTCGAACCACGCCAGGGTCACGTCCCGGTCGGCCAGCAGGCGGCGCAGGATGTCGCGCAGGTGCTGGGTGAACGAGTCGCGGCCGGGCGGGAGCGCTGCCAGGCGTTCGAGCGTCGCGGCGTCCGGCGTGAGTCGCTCGACGATCCGCTGCAGGAGGCCCTCGACGAGCTCGGCGCGGGAGCGGAAGTAGTTCGAGGTGGTCCCGGTGGGCAGCCCGCTCGCCCGATCGACGGCCCGGTGGGTGAGTCCTCGTGACCCCTCACGCGCGAGCACCGTGATGCCGGCGTCAGCGAGCTGGTCGCGACGCGAGTCGTTGCGGGCCATGGGACCAGCCTAGCCGAACCACGACAGATGTTGTAGTTTGATCGAGTACGACACCTGTAGTGAATGGAGCACCCATGCGTGAGCTGACCTACTACGTCGCGGTCTCCCTCGACGGGTTCATCGCCGGGCCGGGGCACGACGTCAGCGGCTTCCTGTACGAGGGCGACCACGTCGAGATGATCGTGCGCGACTACCGCGACACCCTGCCGAAGGTCGCCCTCGACGCCCTGGGCCTGACGGCCGCCGGCGACCGGTTCGACACGACGTTGATGGGCTGGGCCACCTACGCCGCCGGCTTCGCGCACACCCGCGACCCGTACCCGCACACGCGGCAGTACGTGTTCTCCCGTTCGCACGCTCAGGCCGAGGCGCCGCCCGGCATCACGGTGACCCACGCCGACCCGGTCGACCTCGTTCGCGAGCTCAAGGGCGAGCCAGGGAGCGGCATCTGGCTGTGCGGAGGCGGTGACCTCGCCGGTCAGCTGATCGACGAGATCGACCGGCTCGTGCTGAAGGTCAACCCCGTCGTGCTCGGGGGCGGCACGCCGCTGTTCGACGGCACCTCCGGCAGCCGGCCGTGGGAGCTCGACGTCAGCACGCCCTACGCGAGCGGCGTCGTCGTCAACGAGTACCGGCCGAGCTGACGCTGCAGACGCCGTCAGCCCGGTCGTCGAGTGCGTCCTGAGGAACGAGCCGGTCAGCCCGGTCGTCGAGTGCGTCCTGAGGAACGAAGGACGTGTATCGAGATGCTGCCCGCGTGACCGTGAGCGGTCGGAGCCGCCGGTCGCGACGGCTGCCTGCACCTGACCCGGTCTCGATACGCCGCTCGCAGAGC